>NZ_LGIC01000032.1 GCF_001294535.1 Cypionkella psychrotolerans
GCTTTGTGCCGCTCAGCAAAACTGGCGCCGAACTGCTGTTTGAACTGATCTCGCAACGCTATGAGCGGGGTGCCACGTTGATCACCAGCAACCTGCCCTTCGACGAATGGACCGAAACCTTCGGGTCTGAGCGACTGACAGGCGCACTTCTCGACCGGCTGACCCACCACGTGAACATCCTCGAGATGAACGGTGAAAGCTATCGCCTCGGCCAGAGCAAAGCCCGCCAAGACAAGGCTTAACCCAATACCAACATCGTAAGCAGTTGGCCCTCACGGGCCAAAGCATCCGGGCAACCGCCAGCTCTGTGACAAGCGCGGCCGCCCAGATGCTAGCGCACGCCTATGCGGCAATCTTGATAACCCCAAAGTGGCAACATTTTGCGCTGCCCTTTGGTCCACTTTTACTCTGCCGTTGACACCCGGCACGTCACCCACAACATTCAGAAATGAACGATCCATGAGCTTTGGTGCTTCCAGGTGGTCACTGGCATGAAAGCCGGCGTAGTTGCAGAACCCTGATCATGGACGATTCAGATCGTGAGTCCGTGTATTTAGGCAGGCTTCATGAGCAAGAACATCACCGACCCGCTACCGCAGTTGGAATTGGTCGTTGCTCAAAGCGACTCGGCACCGTCAATGACAAGAGCGTGGCCAGTCATGAAGGACGATCTGTCTGATGCAAGAAACACGATACTGTCAGCAATTTCATCCATCGTGCCGAAGCGGCCCATTGGGATCGAGCCTGCGACGTAATCTTCCAATGCGGCCCGACCGCCCATCTGGGCCTCAAAACCAGCGTTGAACGTGGTATCAATAAAGCCGGGACAAAGCGCATTGCAGCGAATGTTATGACGCGCATAATCGACTGCGATCTGTTTGGACATCGCGATCACCGCATGTTTGGTCGTGGCATAGGCGATCATTTCCCGGTCATATTGCACGCCCGAATTGGACGCGGTGATGATGATGGATCCGCTGCGCTGCACCTTCATTACCGCCACAGCCGCCTGAGCCGCAACGAAATGAGCCCTCACATTCAACCGCCATGACGCGTCCATGTCGCCGGTGGTGATCTGGTCAAGCCTGCCCGGAATTTGAATTCCCGCATGGGAATGCAGGATATCGAGCCTGCCATACCGCGAAGCCGTGTCGCTTATGGCCCGCGTCAGCGCGTCGTCGTCGGTCACGTCCAAAGTCATAGCTTCGGCTGCGCCGCCGCTGCTTAAAATCATTGCCGCGGTTGCAGATGCGCTGGCAGGGTCGCGGTCGCTCACAACAAGTCTGGCACCTTCTGCAGCCAGTGCCAGTGCGCCTGCCCGTCCAATGCCGGCACCGGCGGCGGTAACAAAGGCGACGCGGCCCTGCAAAAGCATCAGCGGCCCTTTCAAGATTTGGTCGCACCGCGCCGCAAGATGCTTTGGGCGGTGATCAGAAGGCAGAGGGACACCGCCAGCACCATGCTGCCGATGGCGTTGATTTCGGGCGTGACCCCGCGCCGGATCGAGGAAAACACATAGATCGGCAGCGTGGTGTTGGAGCCTGCGACAAAGAACGCGATGATGAAATCATCAAAGGAAAACGTGAAGGCCAAGAGAAAGCCCGCAAGGATCCCCGGAAAGATCTGCGGCAGCGTCACTTGCCGAAAAGTGCCAAAGGGGGTGGCCCCCAGATCAGCCGAGGCCTCAATCAGGCTGCGATCCATGCCTGCGATGCGGGCACGTACGATGATGATCACCAGCGACATCGAAAACAGCCCGTGGGCTGCGATCAGCGAGCCATAGCCAAGCCCCAGTTGCGGCGCGTTTTCGGCGTGGGCAAACAGCGTTTTCAGCAGTGGGTTCAGCAGGTCAAACAGCGTCACCATCGCGATCAGCGTGGCAATCCCGATCACGATACCGGGCACCATGACGGCGATATAGATCATCGCATCGAAGAGGGCGCGGGTCTTGCCCTTGACGCCTTGCAGCGCCAGTGCGGCCATGGTTCCAAACACCGTGGCCAAAATTGACGAGGTCAGGGCAACGGTCAGGCTGGTCTGAAATGCCTCAACCACAAAGGTGTTGGACAGGGCCTTGCCATACCACTGCACCGAAAGACCCTGCAACTGGCTGGCCGCCTTTCCGGCGTTGAAGGAAAACAGCACGATGATGCCAATCGGCACATAAAGGAAAAGATAAACGGCAAGGGCATAAAGGCGCATGATCCCTCACATCAACGAGATATCGTCGCGGCCACCCGACCAGCGACGCGTGAAACGCATATAGGCGGTGACGGTCACCAACATCACCAGCACCAAGGCCACCGCCACCGCCGAGCCAAACGCCCAGTTGCGCGATTGCACGAACAGATCGACCAGCGCGTTGCCGACGAAGAACACCTTGCCGCCGCCCAGCATCGCGGGGATCAGAAATTCACCCATCAACAGGATGAACACCAACATGCAGCCCGTCGCCACACCCGGCATCGACAACGGCAGGGTGACGGTCAGGAAGGTGTTCAAGGGCGGCGCGCCAAGGTCGCTTGCGGCTTCCAGCAGGCGTTTGTCCAGCCGTTCAAGGCTGACGTAGATCGGAAACACCATCAGCGGCAGGTAGCCGTAAACGATGCCGACCAGCACCGCGAAAGGCGTGTTGATCAGCTGGATATGCCCCAGCCCCAAGGCGGCGATCAGGCTTGGCAAACCCTTGCCACCCAACAGGAAAATCCACGCATAGCTGCGGATCAGGATCGAGGTCCAGAACGGTACGATCACCAGGATCAACAGCATTGTCCGCCATTTCGCACTGGCGCGGATGGCAAGGAAATACGCCAAGGGATAGGCGATGAACAGGCAGGCGATGGTGCCGATCGGGGCCAGCACCATCGTATTCTTGAACGCGGTCCAGCGCGCGCCGAGGTTTAGAAAGTTGTCAAAGCTGAACGCAGGGACGTAGCCACCGGCGGGCCCCCTTTCACCGAAGGAGAAGACGAAAACCACGATCAACGGCAGCACCAGCATGGCCACAAACCAAGCGGCTGCGGGTAGCAAAAGCAGGGCTGTCGTAAACCGTGGTTTCATCATCTTAGGCCGACTTGAACCGCGCCATCAGCTCGGCGCGATCGGGGTTAGTCAGGGTTCGTGCAGCCCCAAATTCCAGCGCGTTCAGCAGTTCCGCGGCGGGATACAAGATCGGGTCGGCCAGACGCTCGGGCGTCAGCATGGCGTTGACGCGGGCGTCTGCCACGGGTTGGCCATGGAACAGCGTCTCTTTCATGTTGATCATCGGATCGAGCAGATAGTTGATCAACGCATAGGCCGCATCGCGGTGCGGGGCGCCCACCGGGACGGCGTAAAAATCGCTCCAGATCTCGCCGCCCTCTTTGCCCAAGGTATATTGGATTTCGGGCATATCGCGGTTCAACTGCTTGCCGTCGCCCGTCCAGCACATTGCCAGCCACGCATCGCCGTTGCGCATCGCTGGCTGATAGTCCGAGGTGATTGCAAACAAATGTGGTTTGACGTCAAGCAGCAGTTTCTCGGCTTCGGCAAGTTCTTTCGGATCAACCGAGTTGAAGGAATAGCCGAAGTACTTCAGGGCGTTGCCGATGGTGGTCAGCTGATAATCATGCACCGTGGTGCGGCCCGAGAATTCAGCGCGGGTGATGTCCCAGAACTCCTTCCAGCTGGTCAGGGCCTTGCCGTTGTTGTTGGCGGTGTTGGTCGCCATCCCGGTGGTGCCCCAGTCTTTCGAGACGCCGTAGATCTTGCCATCGACGGTACCCGGGCTTGCAAAGCGGGGATCAAAGGAATTGGGATCATAGTTGGGGATCTTCGACATATCCAAAGGTTCGATCAGCCCCAATTCGACATAGGTGGTGATCGTGTAGTTGGTGGGCACAAAGACATCCCAGCCGGTGCCTCCGGCCTGAAGCTTGGCCAGCATCTCTTCGTTCGAGCCAAACACGTTCAAATCCACGGCAGCACCGGTTGCCGCTTTGAAGGATTCGAAATCGGCCGGGTCGTGGTAGTTTGGCCAGCTGGCAAGCACGACGCGATCGCCAATGTTTGCCTGCGCCATCGCCTGACGTGCAAACGTCGAGCCAAGCACCGTTGTCGCCAGACCCAAACCTGTCACGCCCAGAAAGTGTCGGCGCGAAACCGAGCCTTTCTTGAAGCGCATCAGTTCTTCCATAAACTTTTCACGAGATATGAAGTCATTGCGGTCAGTCATTTTCATTCTCCCAGTTTTGTTTCTTGTTTTCAGTCATTGCCAAGGATCAACCCGACCCCGTCACGCCAGCTTGCTTGCGCCATTTGCCCCGGCTCGAATCCACCCTCCACAGCTTCGGCCTGGCGTGGAACCAGCACCAGAAACGCGCCAAGGTCGGCATTCTTGACGAGGTATTCGGTATGCTCGCCAAGGAAGATACGCGCGGCGATCGTCACCGGAATGGTGATACGGTCTTCGCTGGACGGGTTGCGTTGCAGGGCAATTTGTTCTGGCCGCAGGCAAAGCGACGCTGTTTGCCCAATGGCCAACGCGCGCGGCGCATTGGCAGACAGGTTGAACCCAGCGACACGGATCTGGCAACTGTCGCCCGTGGCGGTGACCATGCCTTCGAAAAAATTGGTTTTGCCGACGAAATCCGCGACATAACGCGTGCTGGGGTTATCATAAAGCGCACGGGGCGAGCCGATCTGAACGATTTTGCCGCCTTGCATCACGCAGATGCGATCCGACATCGACAGCGCCTCTTCCTGATCATGGGTGACCAGAACGAAGGTGATGCCAAGCTGACGTTGCAGGGTTTGAAGTTCGATTTGCATGTCGCGGCGCAGCTTTTTATCCAAGGCCGCCATCGGCTCATCCAGCAACAAAAGCTTGGGTTCGTTGACGATGGCACGCGCCAAGGCCACGCGCTGCTGTTGGCCGCCTGACATTTCGTGGATGCGCCGCTTGCCGTAGTTGGGAAGGCGCACGGTTTCCAGCGCCTTATCGACGGCGCGGGCGATCTGAGCTTTTGGCAGGCGCGGGCGCTGCTGACGCAAGCCGTAGGCGATGTTGTCAAAAACGCTGAGATGCGGGAACAAAGCGTAGTGTTGAAACACCATGTTGATCGGGCGGCGATAGGGCGGCAGGTCGTTCACCCGCTGCCCGTCTAGCAGCACATCGCCCGAGGTGGGAACCTCAAACCCGGCCAACATTCGCAGAGCCGTGGTCTTGCCACAGCCGGACGGGCCGAGGAACGATAGGAACTCGCCGCGATGGATGGTCAGGGAAACATTGTCGGCAGCGATAACGTCGCCGTAATGCTTTGACGCATTCCGCAATTCGGCAATCGGGTCATTTTGCTCGCCCATCCGCCCATCCGTGCCTATGCATTGAACTGAGGTAAATCCTAGGCAAGTGGCTTTTCATTGTATATACCTCAAAAAGCATAGAGGCGATCTAAACACGCAAATGAATCAGGCAGAACTTTTTACAAAAGCCGGTCTTCTCATTGACGCGGTCGGGGCCAAGGGTTTTCCTGCGGCACTCGCAGACTTGCTGCGTTTGACGGTGCCTTACAGCTATACGGTGGTGTTCGGGTATGGTGATGCGGCCCGCCCTGTGGACCTGTTCGACGACTTTCCGGTCAGCAAACGGAAGATATTCGTGACCGACTATCTTGCAGGGCCCTATCTCTTAGATCCATTTTTCCGGGCTGCGAAGCGCCCTGTTGCGCCCGGACTATATCGGATGCGGGATTTGGCGCCTGACCGCTTCTATCAGGGCGAATATTATCGCAACTATTACGCCCAGACAGGTTTGGCGGAAGAAATCGGCGTTTTCATTGAACTGGCGCAGTCAACAACCATCGTTGTTTCGTTGATGCGCGCCGAAAAGCCCTTTAGCGCCCGGGAGATGCGCAATCTGCAAAACGTGACCCCGTTCGTAATTGCTGCCGCGCGTAAGCATTGGGGAAGCCTGCCGGATCTGACGCGAACCAACTACGGCGGAGACGAGACAAAGGTAGAGGAATCCTTCGCCAGTTTTGGTCAGGGTACCTTAACGCCACGGGAACGCGAGGTCGCCGAACACACGCTGAAGGGTAACTCCGCTCAGGCGATCGGAGAGATTCTCGGCATTGCTTCGGGCACCGTGCGCATCCATCGTCGCAACGTTTATGCCAAGCTGCAGATCTCGTCGCAGGGAGAATTGTTTTCAAAGTTCATAAGGGCTCTCAGACGGCCGTGAGCCCAAACGTCTATGGTCGATCTTTTTTGGCCTCAGGGCAGATCTGACGGTCGCTTGAACCGGCCACGATCATCTTCAGTTGACCAAGCTCATCCTCAAGCGGGTTCAACCGTTGCATCGCTGTCGTCGATAGATCGGCATACTTTTCCTTCAATTGAAGTGGGTCGCTTGGCTGTTCCAAGCCTTTCGGCAGATATCGGCAACCAGCGTGCGTTCATCGCCGCGCTGGAGGATGAACGTGACGTTGCCCCCTCGGCCTAATCCAGTTTGAGGTAGACTCTGGCCCAACCGAAAGGACCAGAGATGAAGCGCAGCAGGTTCACCGAAGACCAGATCATTGGCATTCTGAAAGAGCATGAGGCCGGGATTTCCGTCGCCGATCTGTGCCGCAAGCACGGTGTTAGCGATGCGACCGTTTACAAGTGGAAAGCCAAGTATGGCGGCATGGATGTCAGCGAGGCCAAGCGGCTGAAGGGTTTCGAGGACGAAAACGCCCGGCTGAAGCGGTTGCTTGCGGATGCGATGCTCGACAATGCCGCGCTGAAGGATCTGCTTGGAAAAAAGTGGTGGCGCCCGTCGCGAAGCGGCAAGCGGTTGCGCATCTGGTGGCCAGTCACGAGATGAGCGAGCGGCGGGCGTGCCGGGTGATCGGCTGCTGCCGGATGACCATGCGATATGAGGTGATCCGCCAAGACGACCCTGTGCTGCGGGAACGATTGAAGGAACTGGCCAAAGCCCGACGGCGTTTCGGCTATCGGCGGCTGCACGTGTTTCTTCGACGTGAAGGCCATGAGGTCAATCATAAGCGCCTGTTCCGCATCTACCGCGAGGAAGGGCTGCACGTCCGTCGCCGCGGCGGGCGCAAGCGGGCCATGGGCACACGGGCCCCGATGGTGCTGCCATTGCTGCCGAACCAGCGCTGGTCGCTCGACTTCGTGTCCGACCAGCTGACCGACGGTCGCCGCTTCCGGATCTTGACGGTGGTCGATGACTGCACCCGCGAATGCCTCGCCCTGATCGCCGACACCTCACTGTCGGGAGCTCGGGTCGCGCGTGAACTGGCGACGCTGTTCGACGCCCGTGGCAAGCCACAGACAATCGTAAGCGACAATGGGACCGAGTTCACCTCGAACGCGATCCTGAAGTTCGTGGATGACCGCAAGCTTGACTGGCACTACATCGCGCCCGGAAAGCCGACCCAGAATGCCTTCATCGAAAGCTTCAACGGCCGTCTGCGAGATGAGCTGTTGAACGAGACCCTGTTCCCATCTCTGCACCATGCCCGCGTCACGCTCGCCGCCTGGCGCACGGACTACAACACCGAACGGCCCCACTCCCGCCTCGGCTGGCAGACCCCAGCCGAGTTTGCCCAAACCTTCGCCCCGCAACGGGGCCTGAACCGGCACAATCCGCAAAGCTCCGCGCCAGCCCCCGTTGCCCAACCCGCCCAAATGGGCAAAACTCAAACCCGGAGTCTCGCTCACGCTGGATAAAAGTTGGGGGCAACGTCAAACGCCTTCTACCCATCCGTGAATTTTCTCGATTTCATGTTTCACTCCAACCGAGAAAAATATGGCGGAAAATTCCAGCTTCAAACGGTTCGGTTTCCGGGGATCAGATCAAACCCAATCCAGCCCATCCGATAGCGTCTTCAAGTGCGTTAGACACACGCAAGACAAGCGCATCACCGTCCGGCCGATCGGTGATTTGCACTGCGACGGGCAATCCGGTATCGGTCAGAGAAATTGGCAACACGGCAGACGGTTGCCCGGCCAAGTTTGCAGGCACCGCAAACGGCGCAAAACGGTATCCACGCTCTACCCAGCGATCAAGGTCTGAGCCGCAAGCCGCATATGTCAAACTGTCCAGTGGCGCGGGGTTCTCGCTCAATGCGGGGGTCAGAACAAGGTCAATCCCTTCCATCGAATGCCACCATTGCCGCGACAGAGCGAAGCCTAGGGCAACCTTGGGCAATACCCCGCAGAGCGATGCGTCATGAAAAAGCGATGCCTCATCGGATTGCATGGCGGACCCCGGGCATCATCTAGAGCAGGTGGTCTTCTTGCTGCTCCGCTTCAGTGGTGAGATCAATCACCGCCATCATTTCCTGCAATGTCTGATCGCTAAGATTGCTCGGATCCAACTGGCGGGGTGGCTCAGGCAAGGTATGCTCAATCGGGCTCGCTTCGCGCCATCCGGCTTGGGTTTTGAGAAAAAAGATCATCGAGGCGGTGTCGCCGCCGCGCGCTTTGCCGATCAGCCCCTGCGCAATGGCGCCGACCGCTTTGGCTTTGCCTCTTTTATAGCGTGCTGCAATCTCTTCATCCCGCGCCATCATCGAATAGAACGTGCGCCGGCCGATGCCAAAGTGATCTGCGACTTGCTCGGGCGTCAGCACCGCGGCATGGGTTACCGAACTCGTCGCCGCCGAGAAGATCGATCGCTCCTACCAGAGCAGGGTTCTGCGCCTGAACAATCTCGCGCCCGACGGCATTGAGGCCATCGTAGAGGGGCGGCAAATCGGCGGGGTAACGCTGGCAATGTTGCTGGAAACGTTTCCAGCGGAGTGGGGCGGCAGCGCCACCAGTTTGCTTTGAATGTGTAACCTGCGGTTGTGAACCGAATCTCTAAGGAAGGCGCCCTTCCATTGGTTCCAGCAGGATCCACGGCATCCCTTTGATCTGAAACCCTTTTTCACAGCGTCTTGCCGCAGGCAATCTGGGAGTGAGTAGTTGCACAGATCAATGTATTGTCGACCCGGAAGGATCGTCGCTTGAAGTGGATTGCTCCAAGATTTGTGAACGCCGGTGGCAAACTTTGCGCGCTCTATCAAAGCACCTTCGCGGTTGAACTGCCACGACGCGAAACCGCTTTGTCCTAGTCAATCCAATTGAGCAGGCTTCACGTAGTGGGCATTGGTGGAGTCTATGTTGTCATTAAGCATTGAAAAAACACGCAGGCCGTGATGAAAATACCGATAAAATATGCCTGTCTTCTGATGGGCCTCACTGATGCGCAAGCGGCTGGAATCTGCCTAAGGAAATCTTCGTCCAGACGGCTTCGATGCTCAGTCACACACACCTCGTGTTGATAGTCCATCGCTACTCCATTTTTTGCATCCCCAAGAAAGTTCGTGCTTGGGAAAGGCCGCGCGGGGTGACCTGCGCGGCCATACTCGTTAACTACACTTTCAAAGCACTTCGACTCGTTATCTGCGATGGGTTAGTTGTGTAAGACTAATGCAACATAAGAAAATATAATAGCGCGGATTTTCGAAACAGTTTGTTGATAAAAATTGCTGTTGGATTCGATCCTCCCTCTACTCGGATCATTGCGCGCCGGAGACCGCGCCCGCCTCGTGTTGAATCGCTGTATGAAGGCAAATGGGTTTGCCGAACCTCTGGGGCTACCAGCTAAGATGCAGGCCTGGTCGGATGCGATAACGGCCTTTTTTTTGCAGAACCTCTGCAGACCAGCATATCGTTAGACGAGGGCATACTGGGTAATCTGCGCGGGCAAATCGCAGCACACACCGCAGCAACAGCGCTCAGACCGCTCTGAATAAGATTTCAGAGTGAGGCTGCCCGTATGCAAGAATGATTCCGTCGAATGCCATCCGCGCGATGCCATCTGTCCCGTTCACGTCCTCGATTGCTAAGGCACCGCAGCTTGCGAGTTCATTGAGGGCCGCGCGAATGGAAGCCCGAGACTGAGTTTGGTTCCGTCCAACAGATGATAAGTTTGCGGCAGCCATGTGCCGGCACAAGTCAGCGAGGGCCGCCTCCCCTCCAAATTCCTCAATCAGCGTGCGCAAAACCAAAACATGAACGCCGACATCCCCTGTAACAGCCGACTCGCTGTGTCTCGCTCGCGCAATATAGGGGACGGCCGCGGTAAACGGAGCGAATTGTACAGGGCGTGAGAATCTCCAAGCGTAGAGTTGCAACATGTGTGGGAACAAAATGCGATACTCCACTTTCCAAAGATCTTTTGCAGAACTTCGACACTACGCTGACCTTACTAGCGTTGATCAATGTGGCGCGATGATGGCTGTGGAGCGGTAAGCTTTGGGCATTTTAGACCGAAGGGTCGGGTCAATGCGACCTGCCAAGCTGTTAACCATGGGCTGCCAGGAGTGAGACTGTACGATCGACCGTACGGTGCTCTTTTCCCTTTGGCTTGTGTCAAGCCAACAGAACCAAAAATTTTGGGGTTTCACTCAAGCCTAAATGCATCAGGGATAAGATGCTTGGTCGCCTCTTCAAGCACGAGATCGCCAAGGCGCGTTAGGATTTCGCTTGATTGCATACTCGCCTGCCAATGCAACGACACCCGCACTGCCTTGCCGGGACTTAACTCCACCAGCTCGCCAAGCTCGACCAAGGGTATTGCAGAGATGCTGGGTACAAGTCCCCATGCCGTCCCGTTCCTGCAGCAAGCAATGTACCCCTCATAAGATGGCACGAAATGGGTAGACAAAGGCACGGTTTGGCCGAAGCAAAGTGTCATCCATTGGTTTTGGATATTGTCCTTACGATTGTAGGCAAGACAGGTCGATCCACGCAGAGTATCGAGCGACACCCCCTTCGAAAACTCCGCGAGAAAGAATTCGGGCGATGCTACGGCGATGTAATCCATCGATCCGAGAGAGAGCCTGCGGCACCCGTGTATCGGCGTTTCGAGGGCCGTTATCACCGCAAGCGCGTCTCCTGACTTCAGGCTCGCTTCGGTATGGTCCTGATCATCAGGAAGGACGTCTAAGCGGATCCCCAGTTCCCGTGACGCTCGCTTGATCAAATTTGGGAACCATGTCGCCAAGCTGTCGTTGTTCACTCCAAGACGGATCGTTGCCGCCCCGGCAATGTCGCCCCCCACCAGCGCGCGCATGCGTTCATCGAGTTCTTGTTGAAGAAGTGTCACTTGTTCGACATGGCGACAATACTGTATCCCGGCCTCCGTCGGCAGGCACGGGCG
>NZ_LGIC01000033.1 GCF_001294535.1 Cypionkella psychrotolerans
ATCGTATTGCGGTTCCGGGGTTGCTCGGCGAACGGGATGCCCCTCGCCATTGGGCTTGAACCCGTGGCGCTTCCAATGGCTCGATCGGGGAGAATGGTATGAACCTGATAGGGCACGACTTCGAGCATGTGTTGCACGAACTCCCAGACGGTGCGTCTGTCAGCCGTTGCAACGCGTTGCGCGACGGCGAACTTGGCAGTCCGGTCGATGCCGACGAAGAGCGAGAGCTTGCCTTCAGCGGTCTGCATCTCAGCGATGTCCCCTCTCGTGGTTTGCACGCAAACCACGAGAGGGCAGCGGATGTGAAAGAACCCGCCTGTCGGCCAATGGATCGGGCAGCGCTTGAACTTCTGGCGCTTCGGCTTCTCGCCCTCGACATCAGGCAGGCGGGAGATGCCGTGCCGTTGCAGACACCGGTGCAGCGCCGAACGGGTCAGGTGCGGGATCGACGGTTGCAATGCATAGAGGCAGTCATCCCGCGGCAGCAGCGTACGGCGCCGGAATGCGACGACCATCGCCTCTTCGGCCTTTGTCAGAACGGTGGACCGCGGCTCCGACGGCCCGGTCTTCATATCCTCGACCGGCGCGCGCTTGCGCCATTTCGCCACCGTCTTGGGGTTGATGCCCCGCTCGCGGCTCAACTGCGCGAGCGAAGCTTGTGATCGCTGTATTGCGGCTCTGACGGCGTGCGCCCCTCTCGGCGAATGCATGCATTCACCTACCGGGCAACGGGATCGTGGCGCTCCCGGGACGAACCTGTCCCATGTTGCTTCCTTCCATGCCTGAGAAAGGATCGCACCATCAAACCGTGGGATCAAACACCTAATGTACACGTTTATGGCCAGAGATCAGATCGCAGTCTTTTAACTAATTGTTTTATATTGGTATTTTATGATGATTATCTGCGTCGACCGATTCGGCGGGCACTCTTATGGCTCATTGGCATTGCAAGCATCCGCTGGAATATCCAGCGACTTGGCCGGGCGCAGATGGCCTTCCTTAATCTGAATTGGGCGGAACGGCGGAATTTCTTGCACGGCGGGCTGCACCTGCGACAGCGTGTAGCAGCCATTGAAAAAGACCTCTGACCCATCAGCCCGGTGTGCCCCAATCGCCACCGGCACCGTGCTGAAGATCGTGCCCGCCGCCCCCTCGGATGTCACCGCACCAAAGGCCACGTCAATCACCGTGGTATCTTGATAACCCTCTCGAAATGAGGGGTAATCCGTGACGGCTCCTTCGGCAAAATAGCTCCAGCCCCGCAGATATTCCTGTCGGTTCAGCGCATTGTAAAGCGAAGCCACCACGGCCAACGGTGTAGAGCGATCATCAGTGTAATCCGGGGTAACGGCCCCAGCTGCGGCGCTGGACAGGATAAGGGCCGTTGCAAGGCAGAGGCGCAGGGTCATGGTGTGTTCCAATTCAAAGGGCAGCGGGCGTTAACCCGCCACCCGCGCTTTCGTTCCAGACGGAGCTAGTCTTGCCGCTCCAGCCACTCGCGAAACTCGGCCACCACATCAGCATCGCTATCCACCATATATTGCGGCGCAGGATAGGCTCCGCCATGCACATCGCTGGCGAAAGCCGTCATCGCCGTGATCCGCATTTGCTGCAACCGCGCGTGTTCGCTGGCGAAATCGGCGTAGCGTTTGGCATGGCGCGGCACATGGCCCGAGGTTTGCCCCAACACATCATCGCTGAACAGATATTGCGCATGGCCCGCAGGCCCGGCCCCCATCGAGATCAGGAACAGCCCGGTTTTCGCGGCAATCGCTTCGGTGATCGAATGCGGCACCACTTCAATCTCCACCGCAAACGCGCCGGCCTGCTCCAACGCCTTGCACTGCTGATAGACCAGCTGAGCCGAGGCCAAAGTCTTGCCCACCGCCTTAAAGCCCCCCGTCCACGTCCGCTTTGACGGGATCAGCCCGACATGGCCGCAGACCGGAAAACCATGATCCGCCATCGCCTTCACCGTCTGCAACGAGCCCGAGCAATAGAATCCATCCGCCCCCGCCTTAAACAGGGGAAACGCCCATTTCAGGAAATCCGCCGTATCGCCGATCTCGTAGAAATTATCCCCCGGAAACGCGAAGGCGTTCGGGGCGGCATCGCGAAACTGCCGATCTAGGATCATCGCGGGCGGGATCGACAGCAACTCAACCCCGGCCTTTTCCGCGGCCTCCGCCTCGTCCAGAGTCTCCACCCGCAGCATGGCAAATTGATGCTTGCCGCGTGCATCCAGCAAATCCTTAACGGTTAAGCGTGCCATTCAAGCCACCTGAATGAAGACGCGATTGTCCTCAACCTTCACCGGATAGGTTTTCAGATTGACGCAGACCGGGGCACGTTTTGCCTCTCCGGTGCGGTAGTCAAACTGGCCGTTGTGCTTCGGGCACTCGATCACATAGTTCATCACCAGCCCGTCTGCCAAATGCACCGCCTCATGCGTGCATTTGCCCGCCGTGGCGTAAAACTTGCCATCCGGCGCGTGATAAATCGCATAGGTCGCCCCGGCATGATCGAAGCGGATCAGATCCTCCGCGTCGATGTCATCGGTGGCACAAGCGTCGATCCATTGGGTCATGTTCTACTCCGCAGCAGCAGGGGCGGCGCCAAGCGCGGCCAGGTGGAAATCTTCACGGTAGGGTTTGGCACTGGCGGGCAGATCTCGCTTCAGGAAATAATCCTCATAGGCCAACTGCCGCCGCAGTGCAGGCCACATCTCCTTAAACGCTTGCGCAATCGAGGTATTCGGCGCGGGCAAGTCATGCTTGATCGCTGCGTGCAGCCGGGGCAGGGCGTGATACGGCACCATCGGGAACATGTGATGCTCGACATGGTAATTCATGTTCCAATAGATGAACCGGCTGACCGGGTTCATATACACCGTCCGCGAGTTCAGCCGATGGTCGATCACATTGTCGGCCAGCCCACCATGCTGCAACAACCCGGTCATCACATGATGCCACGCGCCATAAAGCCGGGGCAGGCCGATCACCATAAGCGGCAGAATGGAGCCCATCCAAAGCGCCAGTGCAATCGTTGCGCCATAAATCAGCGTCGAAATCCGTGCCACCCGCACCACCTTTGGCCATTCGCTTTCCGGCACGAAGGTTTTCTCGGTCGGATGCACGCCGATGAAGGCATTGTATAACATGCGGGGAATGAAGGCGGCCACATCCGGTAGCCCGAAGAACCCGGCGATTATTTTGGCAAACACCACCGGGCGCATGATGGCAATCTCCGGGTCACGCCCGACGATATAGGTGTCGGTGTGGTGGCGCGCATGGCTCCACCGCCATGTCGCCGAGTTGCGCATGATCATGAAACTGGCGATTTCAAACACCACATTGTTCATCCATGGGGTTTTGAACGCCGTGCCATGGCCACATTCATGCCAACGGCTGTCAGAAGCCGAGCCATAAAGCACGCCATAAGCCAGCCAGAACGGTGCCGACCACCACGACGGCCACAGGTAGATCCCGATCCCGGCAAAGGTGATCATCAGCCCATACAACAACACAGTATCCCGGATCGCCGGGCTATCGGAACGCTGCATCAGCGCCTTCATCTCTTTGCGCGGCACCTCTGTGTGATACCATTCGGCTGCCGCTAACCCTGTCTCAACCGCCCGCGCCCCGTCCGGGCCCAGCAGTGAATAATCGCGCTTTGTCATAGAAGCTCCCCCTCTCCGACCAATTCTGCGGCTAGGATAGAAGATATATTCCATTTCTGCCAAGCTAGGCTCTGGCATTTCTCATCATATCTCGTCAGAATGCCCGTATTGGTGATGAAAACCCATCAGGGGGTCGTGATGAAACGTTTGGGCATGGCAGATTTGGCGCGCGCGGCGGGGGTTTCCATCGCCACGGTGGACCGCGTGCTGAACGGACGCGAGCCTGTGCGCGAAGACACCCGCGCCCAGATCATTGCCGCCGCCGAGCGCATCGGCCATCCTGCCGCGCGCCGCCTTTCGCCGCGCCCGGTTGATCTGCGCGAAATCCGCTTTGGCGTTGTGCTGCACAAACAGGGGCAGGATTTCTACAAAGCCTTCGCCGAGGCCCTGCATCGTGCCGTGGCACAGGCTCCCGGCGTGCAAGGCCGTCTGGTGCTGGAATTTTCCAGCAGCCAAGCCCCCGGCGAGATGGCAGCAGCCCTGCGCGCCATGGCGGGGCGCTGCGATGTGCTGGCCGCCACCGCCGTGAACCACCCCGAAGTGACGGCGGCAGTCGAGGAACTTTCCAGCACAGGCCTCGCGGTGTTTTCCTTGCTGTCGGACTTCGCCCAAGGCGCACGCGCGGGCTATTTGGGGCTGAATAACCTGAAAGTGGGCCGAACTGCGGGCTGGTTCATGCATCAAACCGCCCGAAAACCCGGCGTGATGGCGCTGTTTGTCGGCGGCCACCGCTGGCACGGCCATGAACTGCGTGAGACCGGATTTCGCGGCTACCTGCGCGAATGTGCGCCGCATTTGACGGTTCTGGACACGCTGGTTAACCTTGAGACCCGCCAGCTGACCTATGAAGCCACCCTCAACCTGCTGGCCCGTCAACCCGATCTGCGCGGCATCTATGTGGCTGGTGGCGGCATGGAGGGCGCCATCGCGGCGCTGCGCGAGGCCCGGTCTGCGGGCGATGTCGCACTGGTGGTCTCTGCCCTGACCCCGGAGTCGCGCGCTGGACTGGCTGAGGGGCTGATTACATTGACGGTGGATACCCCGCTGGAAAAGCTCTGCCGCGATCTGATGCTGATCATGACCCGCGCCGCCACCGAAGGCCGTGGTCCCGGCGGCTTGCAGCATTTCCTGCCACCCGATCTGCATGTGGCCGAGTCTGTCTAACCCACAGCGTTGGCCCGATATTCTGGACGCGATCAGAGGATCGCGCGAAAATATCGTCAAAACACATCAGACTTCGCCTCTCTAAATAGAACCAATAGAAGAATTGCGACTTGAAATAGAATATCAATTCCACGACAGTGTCAAAACGGACCCGAGGAGGGGTTCTGAGTCGAGGAATCTCCGAACATGCTGCCTTTCGCGCTGAACCATATGACCACACCGAAACTGGGCTGGCTGGCCTTTCTTGATCTCGCGCAGTCCTTGGGCTGCGTCGGCGTCGAATTCCGCAATGATTTCAAGACCGCGCTGTTCGACGGTGCCGACCCCGCCGAAGTGGGCAACGCCGCCAAAGCCCGCGGTTTGCGCATCCTCGCGCTGGCCGAGGTCAAAATGTTCAACGATTGGTCGGACGCCAAACGCGCCGAGGCCGACGATCTGATGAAAATCGCCAAGGCCTGCGGGGCCGAGGCCATCAGCCTGATCCCGCGCAACGACAATGTGGCGACCTCGCGCGCAGACAGCCGCCAAGTCACCGAAACCGCCCTGCGCGCCCTGCTGCCGATGCTGCAATCTTACGGTCTCAAAGCCATGGTTGAACCGCTAGGCTTTGAAGTGTGCAGCTTGCGCTACAAAGATATTCTGGCCGAAGTGATCGAAGCCGTCGGCGGCAAAGGCACCTATTTCATCGTACATGACACCTTCCACCACGCCCTCGCGGGTGGTGGCCCGATCTACCCGGAGCTGACCGGCATCGTGCATGTCTCGGGCGTCAAGGACAGCATCTATGTCAATGACATGCGCGACCCGCACCGGGTTCTGGTCGATGCCGATGACCTGCTCGGCAACGTCGCCCAGATCCGCGCCTTGCGTGCCGCAGGCTACACGGGTGCGATCAGCTACGAACCTTTCGCCGCATCAGTGCACGATCTGGCTGACCCCAAATCCGCGCTGACGGCATCTATCGCATTCATCCGCGCGGGCGTTACAGCCTGACGCGGCAGAATACCGCCCTTGGGAGAGGGCGGTCCGGCCAAAAACGGTGTGCCGGACACCGACTTGTGGAGGAGAGACACATGAAAAAGACCCTTTTGACCGCGGGCTTCATCGCTTTGATGGGCACCAGCGCGATGGCGGACGGCATCGGCGTGTCGATGGCGCTGTTTGACGACAACTTCCTGACCGTTCTGCGCAACGGCATTCAGAAGCAAGCCGATGCTGCTGGTCTGAAAGTGCAGATCGAAGATGCGCAAAACGACGTGGCCAAGCAGTTGGACCAGATCAACAATTTCATTGCCTCCGGCGTCACCGCGATCATCGTCAACCCGGTGGACACTTCCGCGACCCAAGCGATGTCGGATGCCGCTGCCGCTGCCAACATCCCGCTGGTTTATGTCAACCGTCAGCCGATCAACGTTGACACGCTTCCGGCCAACCAAGCCTTCGTCGCCTCGAATGAAGTCGATAGTGGCACCTTGGAGACCAAAGAAGTGTGCCGCCTGTTCAAAGAAGCGGGCAAGACCGAAGCCAATGTTTATGTGATGATGGGCGAGCTTTCCAACCAAGCCGCCGTACAGCGCACCGCAGACATCCATGATGTGATCGGCGGCCCGGATTGCGGCGTAAAGATCAACATCATTGACGAGCAAACTGCCAACTGGTCGCGCGACCAAGCGCAAACCCTGATGACCAACTGGCTGTCGGCTGGCGCTGCGTTTGATGGCGTGATCGCCAACAATGACGAGATGGCGATTGGTGCGATTCAGGCGATGAAAGCCGCCAATATCGACATGAAGTCGGTCGTCGTCGGCGGCGTGGATGCCACCCAAGACGCTCTGGCCGCGATGCAGGCGGGTGATCTGGACGCAACCGTGTTCCAGAACGCAGCAGGGCAGGGCGCAGGCGCATTGGATGCTGCCGTCAAGCTGTCGAAAGGCGAAGCTGTCGAGCATAAGGTCTATGTGCCGTTCGAATTGGTGACCCCGGCGAACGTCGCTGACTACGCCGCCAAGAACTAATCCTTAACGGGAAAGAGGGGCGATACCGTCAAGGTATCGCCCTTCGTCTTACCCCGCGCAGGGAAACGCAGGGCGAAGACCGTTTTCATGTGACATATGGGGGAGAGAAGCCCGTGGCAGAGCCGACGCATGGCCTAGGTGGCCTGAAATACGATCCATCGAAGAAAGCCCGCCCGCAAGAGTTGAACGTGTTTATCGCGTTCGTGATCATCGTTGCGGCGTTTGAGATCCTCGGCCGCCTGATCATCGGTGAAAGCTTTCTGTTCAATAGCCGCGAGGGTACTACGGGCCTGTTCAACACCCAGCGCCTGTCGATCATCATCCTGCAAGTCGCCACCGTCGGCATCATCGCCATTGGTGTGACGCAAGTGATCATCACCGGCGGCATTGATCTGTCGTCCGGCTCCATCGTCGGCGCCACCGCCATGGTCGCGATGAGCTTCGCACAGACCGCTCTGGTCAACGGCAACCCCAACCCGAAAGCGATCTTCGGCGATTGGGCGATGGATTTGCCCATTCTGGTGCCAATCCTCGTCGGCCTCGCCTGCGGGTTGCTGGCGGGTCTCATCAACGGCGCATTGATCGCCTATACCAAAATCCCACCCTTCATCGCCACTTTGGGTATGATGGTCTCCGCCCGAGGCTTCGCCCGCTGGTGGTCCACCGGCAACCCGATTTCCTTCCCGACCGAAAGCTACAACGCCATCGGTTCCGGGATGCGCCCGGTGTTCGTGTTCGTCGCCTTGGCGGTGCTGTTCCATCTGATCATGACCTACACCAAATACGGCAAACACTCCTATGCCATTGGCTCCAATGAACAAGCGACGCGGATGTCCGGCATCAACGTCGACCGTCACAAGGTGCTGGTCTATGTCATCGCCGGAATGCTGGCCTCCATCGCCGCCATCGTGGTTTCGTCGAAAGGCCAGACCGCGCAGGCGAATATGGGGGTGATGTATGAACTCGACGCCATCGCCATGGCGGTGATCGGGGGGATTTCGCTGCAAGGCGGGCGGGGATCAATCATCGGCACGGTGATTGGCGCGTTGATCTTCGGCGTGATCATCTCGGGCTTCACCTTCCTTAGGCTCGACGCCTATTACCAAGAGATGGTGAAAGGCGCGATCATCGTCGGCGCGGTGGTGCTGGATCAATGGCGGCAAAAAAGCCGGGGAGCACGGGTATGAGCGAATTCATTCTGGAAACCCGTGGCCTGACCAAACGCTACGGCGGTGTGCACGCATTAGAAGACGCCAATTTCAACCTGCGCCACGGCGAACATGTGGCTGTGGTCGGCGACAATGGTGCCGGCAAATCGACCTTCGTGCGCCAGATTACGGCGGTGGAGCAACGCTCGGCAGGCGATGTGATCTTTGACGGTGCGCCTGTGCATTTCGCAGGCCCGCTGCAAGCCCGTGAGTCCGGTATTGAAACCGTGTTCCAAACCCTCGCTTTGGCCGACGATCTTGACGTGCCCTCGAACCTGTTTCTAGGCCGCGAGCTGTTCAAATTGAAACTCGGCCCGTTCTCAATCCTCGACCGCAAGGCGATGCGCGAAAAGACCATGGAGGCGCTGAAGACAACCGCCGTCAAAATCCCCAACGTCGACAACCCGATCCGCAACATGTCGGGCGGTCAGCGCCAATGCGTCTCGATTGCCCGCACGGCGGCGTTTGCTTCCAAACTGGTGATCATGGACGAACCCACGGCGGCGCTGGGCGTGCAGGAAACCGCGCAGGTCGAAAATATCATCCGCGGTTTGAAAGAGCGCGGCGTGCCGTTGATCCTTGTGTCGCACAACCTGCGGCAAGTGTTCGATCTGGTCGACCGTATCGTGGTGTTCCGTCGCGGTCGCATCGTGGCCTCGCTGCGCCGCGATGAAACTGACGGCAACGACATTGTCAGCTACATCACCGGCGTCAAGGGCGGCGTTGAGGTTTAATCCCATAGCCCTGCCCGGATAGGGCAGGGCCACCCTCTACGCCAAAGCCCCCCCCACCACAGGCGGCTTGGCAAACGGCCTGAACGTCATCGCCACCGCAAACGCCGCCAAACCCAGCGCAAAACAGGTGATGTAAAGCCCGCCGTAACTCCCCGTCTGGTCAAAAATCCAACCGCCGAGCACTGGCCCGGTCGCCATTCCCAAACTGCCCGCCATGCCAGTGCCGCCCATGATGGTGCCCATCATTTTCATCGGGAAATTCTCGCGCACCAGTACGGAATACAGCGGCATGATCCCGGCGTAGATAAAGCCAAACAGCGCCGCCACCGCGTAAAACTGCCCCAGATCGCGGGCAAAGAAATAGCCCAAAGCCCCAAACGCCTGCACCAGCAGTCCCGTCACCAGCACGCGTTTCGCCCCAAACCGATCCCCCATCACGCCAAAACCAATCCGGCCGAACATGCCTGCGATCCCCTCCACCGAGTAAATCGACACCGCTGCCAGCGCCGCAATGCCGCAAATCTCGGCATAGCTGACGGTGTGGAAAATCGGGCCCGAATGGGTGGCACAGCAGAAGAAATTCGTCAAAACCAGCACGATGAACTGCGGCGAGCGCACCGCCCCTCGCACCGTCATCGCGCTATCCGGCACGTCAAACCCCGTCGCGAACGCTTGCACCGGAGGCCGCTTCAACAGCAACGCCAGCGGCAACGTCACCGCTGCTACAATCCCCGCCAAAATCGCAAGCACCGTGCGCCAGTCATACCCCTGCACCAACCACGCGGCCAAAGGCGACATGGTGACAGGCGCCATCCCCATCCCCGCCGACACCAAAGACACCGCCAGCGAGCGCTGCGTGCTAAACCACCCCGTCACCGTCGCCATCATCGGCGCGAAAAATGCCGCCACCGACCCGCCCACCAACACGCCGAAAATCAGCTGAAACGCCAGCAAAGACGGCGCATGACCCGCCAGCCACAAGCTGGTCGAGAACAAGACCGCCCCCGCCATCACCACCGGCCGCGCGCCAAACCGATCCGACAGCGCCCCCCAAATCATCGCCATCGCGGCCATCGACAAGAACGCAAAGGTCATCGCCGCCGAAATGCCCGTCCGCGACCATCCCGTCGCCGCGACCATCGGCGTCAGCAACACCGGCAGCGAAAACAAAGCCCCCATCGCGACGCAGCCCATCACCCCGCCCGCCGCCACGATCACCCAGCGATACTGTGCATCCGCCATGCTGCCCTCCTGCGACAACCCGCCGCTTGTCCTGCTCCAAGTAGTTTGATATCAATATAAAATGCAGCAATCAAGCCTCCCCATCGAAACCGTCCTTCAGATCCGCGATCAATGCCTGTGCCTTGCCGCCCAGCGCGCGGCGCGCAAACTGGCCCGCCGATTTGACCGCCTGTTCGCCCCCTTGGGTCTGACCAACGGTCAATTTTCCATGCTGGTGGCCCTCAGTGGCCAATGGCAGCCGCGCTTGGGCGAACTGGCCGAGTTTCTGGCGATGGATGCCACCACGATGACCGCCGCCGCGAAAACCCTTGAGAAACGCGGGCTATTGCACTTGATCCCCGACCAAGCCGACGCCCGCGCCCGCCGCCCCGTGCTGACCGAGGCAGGGCGCGTTCTTATTGCGCAAGCGGCACCGCTCTGGTGCGCCGAGCACGGCAAACTTCATGCCGAACTGGCCGAAACCCAAGCGTCAACCGATCCCAAAGCCTTGGCACAGCTTTTGTCGCAGCTTGGCTGAACAGGCTTTGGCGGAAGCGTGGGCTTAGCCGCAAACGTGGCCTTAGCCAGAAACTTGCTCTGGCTCTACGGTTTCCAACGGCGGCTCAGAGCGCTCCTCCAGCCCGCCGCGCTCGGCCCCCGGCAACAGCGTCTCAAAAGCGGGCTTGCCCAAAATCTCGGCGAATTTCACGATCAACTTCTGATCTACCTCTGTCGTCAACTCCCGCGCCCGCGCCACATAGGCAGCGTTCTCAAAGTTCGGAATCGTCGGGTCATAATGATCCGCCATCGCCCGCATGATCTTCTGATCCGCCACATGATAGACCTGCCGCATGGCTTCGGCCTGCTCGGGTGTCGCGCCCAATGCCTCGAACGCCGAACGCCCCATGCGGATCGAGCTGTCATAGGTTTCCCGGATAATATCCCGGCAGCCCGCCGCCCACAGATCATAAACATGGTTACGATCCACCGCCCGCGCGATCACATGAAGGTTCGGATAAGCGGCTACCGCATGGCGCACCATTTCGGTGATCTGGTCGCGATCATCAATCGCAATCACCAACAACTTGGCCTCGGCAATCCCGGCTGAATGCAGAATATCGGGGCGTGAGGCATCGCCAAAATAGGCCTTCACGCCAAATTTAGCCATCATTTCCAACTGTTTAGAGCTGAAGTCGATCACCGTGGTATGATACCCTGCCGCCCGCAGCATCCGATTGACCAAGCCGCCAACACGGCCGATCCCTGCGATGATGATATGGCTTGGATCGGTGATCTCATCGGCCTCGCGCTGCGCCGTCTCGGCAAAGCGCGGGGCGATCACCTTGTCGTAAAAGATGAACAACCCCGGCGTCAGCAGCATCGACAAAGCCACGATCAACAGCAGCTTATCGGCAATTTCCGCAGGCAGAACCGCCGACGACACCATCAGCGAGATCAGCACAAAGCCAAACTCCCCGGCTTGCGCCAAAGCCAGCCCGAACAACCACTTATCCGCCGCAGCCAGCTTGAAAATCCGCCCCAGCACCAGCAACACCAGCACCTTCACCGCGATCAGCCCGAGCGTCAGCGCCAGAATCTGCCCCAGATTGCCCCAGAGCAGCGCAAAGTTCACCCCGGCCCCAACGGTCATGAAGAATAGCCCCAGCAGCAGCGCCTTGAACGGGTCGATGTCGGATTCCAACTCGTGCCGGTACTCAGAGTTGGCGAGCACCACCCCCGCGAGGAACGTCCCCAAAGCGGGCGACAACCCCACCAGCGTCATCAGCAAGGCAATGCCAATCACCATCATCAACGCCGTCGCCGTGAACAATTCATGCAACTGCGCCGAGGCGACAAACCGGAACACTGGACGGGTCAGGTAACTGCCGCCCAGCACCACGCCGATGATTGCGGCAATGTTGACCAAAGCCACCTGCCAGCCATTCATTCCCGCGACCAAAGTGAACGCCTCGGCATGATCGGTCACGCTATGCGTGCCCTGCAACTCCGGCAAAGCCAGCAGCGGGATCAGCGCCAGCATCGGGATCACCGCAATATCCTGCGTCAAAAGCACCGCGAAACTGGCTTGGCCCGCGTCGCTTTTCAGCAGGCCCTTTTCGCCCAAACTCTGCAAAACAATCGCGGTCGATGACAGCGAAAACACCAGCCCCACCGCCATCGCCACCGACCAGACCTGACCCACCGCCATCGCCACGGCCATCACCGCCAGCACGGTTAAGGCCACCTGCCCACCGCCCAAGCCCAGCAGCCGCGCCCGCATGTCCCACAGGTTCTTCGGCTCCAGCTCCAGCCCGACCAGAAACAGCATCATCACCACGCCGAATTCGGCAAAATGCTGGATCGAAACCAGATCCACCTGCAAAATCGCCAACACCGGGCTGATCAAAATCCCCGCGATCAGATAACCCAGCACCGAGCCCAAGCCCAACCGTGCCGCAATCGGCACCGCAAACACCCCGGCGACAAGGAAGATGAACGCCAGCAACAGAAAATCGGTCATGCGGAAATCCTCAAGGACTGCCGTGTTTTACGCGAGAATCGTTACCGCAAACAGCCGATTTTTGAGAAAAATCGTGGCCCCGCCACAACGGAGCCACTTGCGCACCGAAGCGGCGCATATCTGGATCATCTGCCGCAATACCAGGCGGTCAAACCGTGGTCGGCGCAGGCGCACCGCCCTCAAACCGATTGCCATGGCGATAATCGCACGGCGCTTCCTGCATCTGCAAATGCAAGCCTGTCCCGGTATAAGGATGTGCCCGCGCGACATCCTCGTCGAACTCAATCCCCAACCCCGGAGCCATGGGCGGCAGGATATAACCATCCTCCCATTTCAAACTGTTCTTGATCAGCTTCAGATGAAATTCCCCGCCGGTCTGGATCGTCTCGGCCATCAGGATATTCGGGATCGACACCGCAAAATGCACGTTCGCCGCCCATTCCACCGGGCCCGCATAAAGATGCGGCGCCATCTCGGCGTTATAAACCTCGGCCATCGCCGCGATTTTCTTGGCCTCCCAAATGCCGCCAACCCGCCCCAAAGCCGGTTGCAAAATCCGCACCCCGCCATGCCGCAACAGCGCGCCAAATTCGGCCTTGGTGGTCAACCGTTCCCCCGTCGCCAGCGGCACCCGCACCGAGCGCGCCACTTCGGCAAACTCGGCCAGATTGTCCGGCGGGATCGGCTCTTCATACCACAGCGGGTTATAGGGCTCGATCGCCACCCCCAGCCGGATCGCCCCCGGCGTGGTAAATTGCCCATGCGTGCCGAACAAAAGATCGGCCTTGTCGCCTACCGCCTCGCGGATTTTCTTGCAGAACTCAACCGAGCGCGAAATATCCGACATCGCAGGCTCATGCCCGCCGCGAATGGTATAGGGGCCAGCCGGATCGAACTTCACCGCCGTAAAGCCCTGCTTCACGCAACGCGCCGCAGCCTCCGCCGCCATATCCGCATTCACCCAGAAATCCGCCGGGATCTCGCCCGCCTCGGGATAAAGATAGGTATACGAGCGCACCTTCTCATTCATCATCCCGCCCAGCAGAGCCCAAACCGGCCGATCACGCGCCTTGCCAAGGATATCCCAGCAGGCAATCTCCAACCCCGAAAACGCCCCCATCACCGTGGGGTCAGGCCGCTGGGTAAAGCCCGAAGAATAGGCGCGGCGATACATCAACTCGATGTTCTCCGGGTTCTCACCCAGCATATGCCGCTCAAACACATCGTGGATCACCGCATCCATCGCGCGCGGGCCAACGGTCGAGGCATAGCACTCGCCATAACCGACGATGCCATTGTCCGTGGTCAGCTTGACAAAGGTCCAATAGCGCCCGCCCCAGCCCGGCGCTGGTGGCGCTACAGTGAAAATCTCAAGATCGCGCAGCTTCATAAAGCACCCCCTGTTTGGGGTCAGGCTAACTTAGGATCGCTCCGCTTCGCGCGTTCCCGCGACAAAGAGTATAACAACCGCGACCATAAGTGTCGCAGACAGCAGAAACGGCGCGCCGGGCAGATAAAGCGGCGCGGAAGCCGAAGTGAAAAACCCAAACACCCAAGTCATCACCAAGGGTGAGATAATCATCGCCAATGCGTTCAGCGACGAATTCACCCCCTGCAACTCGCCCTGCTGATTTTCCGGCACTGCCCGTGACATCATCGCCTGCAAACTCGGCCCGGTCACCCCGCCCAAAGCCGCAATCGGCGTGAACACCAGTGCCCAGAACCCCGAGGTAGCAAAGCCGTAAAACCCGTAGGACACCACCTCTAGCCCCATCCCCACCGCCGCCGTCCGCCGCTCGCCCAAATGCCGGATCATCGGAGCCACCAGCAACGCCTGCGTCAAAGCCATGCAGACCCCGAACGCTGCCAGCGCAAAGCCAATCCACTGCGCGTTCCAACCAAACGCCGCCTTGCTGTAATACGACCAGATCGCGGGCCAAACGTTGAAGGTCACCGCATAAAGAAAACTGACCAGCAGCAAGCGCTTTAACCCTGGCAACCGCCGGATCGCCCTGAGTGAGGCCAAAGGATTGGCGCGACCCCAGGTAAAGCCCCGCCGATTCTGCAAACCCAAACTCTCCGGCATCACAAACCAGCCAAACACCAAATTCGCCAAAGCCAACCCCGCCGCCGCCCAAAACGGCGCGCGCACATCAATCCCGGCCAGCAAGCCGCCCAGCATCGGCCCCGCGACAAAACCAATGCCAAACCCCGCCCCGATCAGCCCAAACCGTTTCGCCCGCTGATCCGGGGGCGAGATATCCGCGACATAAGCATTCGCCGTCGAATGTGTCGCCGCCGCCACCCCTGCCACAAGCCGCGCTGCCAGTAACAACCAAACCGTATGCGCCAAAGCCATCGCGACATAATCCAGCGCCATCACCGCCAGCGACACCAACAGCACCGGCCTGCGACCATAGCGGTCCGACAAATTTCCCACCAAAGGCCCGCACAAAAACTGCATCACCGCAAACGAGGCCGCCAAAACGCCGCCCCAAAGTGCCGCCTCGCCCAAGCCCGCGTGCGTCACGTCTTCCATCAAATCTGGCATCACCGGAAAGATTAGCCCAATGCCAATCGCATCCAGCGCCACAGTAAATAGTATGAACAGCAAACTCAGATTGGCGCGGGCGAACATGAAAACCTCAAATCAAACGAATGTCTGACATAAACCAAATTCCCGACAATTCGATTAAAATTGTCATCCTCTGTGCTCAAATATCCCGGGGGTGCGGGGGCTGGCCCCCGCTCTAACGCCTCAACCAAACCCCCGCACCATCGTAGCGATCTCCCCCGCCAACCGCTCCGGCATCGCCAAAAATGGCGAATGCCCGCAGGGCAGGCCGTTCTGCGGATCAATCCCCCGCGCCATATGGGCCTGAAACGCCGGTGGAATAGCCCGATCGTCCAGACAGGAAATATAGCCCCGAGGCAGCGCCTCCGCAGCCGTCACATCCGCAAGCGCCGTCTCCATCGGATCCAACGCCTCCCAACACAGCCGCGCGCATTCATCCGCGCAATCATGAAAAAACAAATCCTTAGCGAGTGCCGGATCAAACCCAAACGCCCCGCGCGCCCGGTCCACCACGAAGGCCCCATCCAAAGGCCGCTCCACCCAGCCCTTGCGCATCTCGGCCAAAGACCGCCCCGCCTCGGGCACATAGCCGCAGACATAAACCAACCCGCGCACCAAGGGCGACACCGCCGCCCCCGTGATCGCAAACCCGCCCGCCGAATGGCCCACCAAGACGCTCGGGCACCGCAACCCTTCCACCAGCGCTTCCACCTGCGCCTCCAGCGACGCCGCTTCCCCACGCCCCGGCAAATCCACTGCCCGCGCCATCACGCCCAACGCCGCCAAAGCCGGGATCACCCGCGCCCAAGCCCAAGCGCCATGGCCCGCACCATGCACCAGCACGACCTCAAACATGGCCAATCGAGCGCAAAAACTCTGCAATCACCCCAGCATATTCCGCAGGCTTTTCGACCATCGGCAGATGCCCGGCGCCGCGCATCAGATGCCACCTGCTGCCCAAAATCAAATCCGCCGTCTCGCGCACCAAATCCGGCGGCGTGGTGCCATCATGCGCGCCAGCAATCGCCAAAGTTGGCAAAGTCAGCCCCGCTGTCGGCGTATAAAAATCCGTCCCCGCAATCGCGCTCGCACAGCCCACCCACCCCCGCACATCCATGCCCTCCAGCATCGCCCGCACCCGCGGCATCCCCGCCACCTCCTGCCAGCGCCGCCCAAACATCCGCTCCATCGCGCCCGGCGCATAAGCCGCCAGCCCCTCGGCCTGCACCGAAGCCACCCGCGCGCCCCACATCTGCACCGAGCCGATCTTGGCGGCGGTATTCGACAACACCATCCCACGCACCAAATCGAGCCGCTTCACCGCCAGCCCCTGCGCCACCAGCCCGCCCAGACTTAACCCAACCACCACCGCATCGCGCAGCCCAAAATGCGCCATCATCCGCTCGCCGTCACGGATCAGCGCCCCCATCGCATAGGGCGGCTCTGGCACGTCCGACAGCCCATGCCCGCGCTGATCAAACCGCAACACCCGGCAGCCCGAGGGCAGCAAACTCACCACCTCATCCCAGATCGTCAGATTGGTCCCCAAAGCGTGCAACAGCACCACCGCAGGCCCGCCCACTGGCCCCGAAACCTCTGCATTCAACCGAATATCGTCGAGATAGACCAAGCCCATCAGCCAAACCGCTCCATCGCACCCCGAAACACCGCCGGATCGACATTACCCCCCGAAGCCACCGCAATCACCGTCTCGGGCAGCGCCTCCCGAAACAAAGCAGCCGCCAAAGCCACCGCCCCACCCGGCTCCAACACGATGCGCAAATGCTGAAACGCCAGCACCATCGCCCGCAAAGCCTCGTCATCCGTCACCACCAACCCCGGCCCGCACAGCCGCTGCATGATCGGAAAGGTGATCTCGCCCGGAGTCGGCGTCACAATCGCATCGCAGATCGACCCCGCCAGCGCGATATTCCGCACCCGCTCGCCCAAAGCCAAAGACCGCGCCACATCATCAAACCCCGCAGGCTCACAGGTCCGCACCCGAAACCGCCCCTCGCAAGCCAGCGCGACCCCTGATGTCAGCCCGCCACCACCGCAACAGGTCAACACCTCGGCCTCGCCGCCAAACCCCGCCTCAAACTGCGCCACAATCTCAAGGCCCACCGAGCCTTGCCCCGCAATCACCTCCGGCTCATCATAGGGCTTCACCAAAACCAGACCGCGCTCCGCCGCCAGACTGGCCCCAATCGCATCGCGGCCCTCGGTCTCCCGATCATAGAGAACCACCTCCGCGCCATAGGCCCGCGTGTTCTCAATCTTCACCGATGGCGCATCCGCGGGCATCACAATCACCGCCGCCAAGCCATGCTGGTGCGCTGCCAAAGCCACCCCCTGCGCATGATTGCCCGAGGAAAACGCGATCACCCCCTTGGCATCCTTCAAGCTCGATACCGCCGCCCAACCGCCGCGATATTTAAAACTGCCAGTCCATTGCAGACACTCCGCCTTCACCCACACCCGCCGTCCGGCGATGCGGTCAAGCAACGGCGCATTGAGCAAAGGCGTCACCCGCGCATGGCCCTCAAGCCGCCCCGCCGCCGCCCGGATCATCTCAATGTTCATTTGCAAGCCTCCAGAAACGTCCGCACCACCGCCAAACTTTCCGGCTCATCCAGAAACGGAATATGCGCCCGGTCCGGCACCTGCCCAAACATCATATCCGGCCTGCGCGCCTGCATCTCAACCACCGTTTCCATCGACAACAAATCCGAATTCTCCCCCCGGATCAGCGCCAAAGGCAGCCCCGCGCAGGCGTCAAACAACGGCCAAGCATCCACCGCTGGCCCCTCAAACCCCGCCAGAAAACTCTCGCGCAGCGCCGGATCATAGGTGATCCGCAACCCTTCCGGCTCCTCGCGATAATGCAACCGCGCCTCCTCGATCCATCGCTCCGCCCCAACCACAAACCCCGGCATCGCCCCCGGCAACCGCTCGGCCAAAGCCTGATGCGTTTTCACAAACGGATTGCGCCCGACGTAATCGAAAATCCGCTCCAACCCTTTGCGCTCAATCACCGGGCCAATGTCGTTCAAACACAACCCCGCCAGCCGATCATTCGCCAAAACCGCCAGCAACATCCCGATCAACCCGCCGCGCGATGTCCCCAACACCGCCGCCCGCGAAACCCCCAGATGGTCCAGCAACGCCAAAGCATCCTGCGCCTCTTGCAAAACGGTATAGCTCGCAGCCCCCGTCCAAGCACTTTCCCCCCGCCCACGATAATCCATGCGGATCAACCGCACAGGCGGCAGATGTGGCCGCAGATAGTCGAAATCGCCCATCGTCCGCGTCAGCCCCGCCAGACACAGCAAGGGCAACCCTGCACCCTCATCGGCATATGCCAGCTTCGCCCCATCCGCCGCCGTGAAAAATTCGACCATATCCGCCCCCATTTGCCGCCAACCTGCCACGGGCAGGGCAGGGGGGAAAGGGGGTGCGGCAACAGCAAAGCTTGCAGACCCGTGTGGGCGGGCTTAGACGCTTGCCGAAGCTAAAAGGGCGAGATCATGGCCGACACCACCACCGAACAACGCGCGAAATCCAAAAAAGTCGGTGCCCTGCGCGGCCTCTGGCCCTTCCTGCGCCCGTATCGCCCGATGATGATCACCGCTGGCCTCGCGCTGATCCTCACTGCCTCGGTCAGCTTGATCCTGCCCATGGCTGTCCGCCGGGTCATCGACAACTTCAACGCGGGCGACCTTGGCCTTGTCGATAAATACTTCGGTGCGGCCCTGCTGATCGCCGCCACCTTGGCCATCGGCACCGGTATCCGCTACTATTTCGTCACTCGACTGGGCGAGCGCGTCGTCACCGACATCCGCCGCGCGTTGTTTGATCGCGTCATGGGCATGAGCCCGGCGTATTTTGAGAAAATCCTGACCGGCGAAGTCCTGAGCCGCATCACCACCGACACCACCCTGATCCTCTCCGTCATCGGCTCCTCGGTCTCCGTCGCCCTGCGCAACATGCTGACGGTGCTGGGCGGTATGGTGCTGATGAGCTTGACCTCGTTCAAACTCACCGGATTGGTGCTGCTGATCGTCCCCGCCATCATCATCCCCATCGTCACCCTCGGCCGCCGCCTGCGCAACCAAAGCCGCGAGAACCAAGACTGGATCGCGCAAAGCTCCGGCAAAGCCTCCGAAGCCCTCAGCGCCGTGCAAACTGTGCAAAGCTTCACCCACGAAGCCCTCACCCGCGCCGATTTCGCCGCCGTGTCCGAGCAAAGCTTCACCTCCGCCAAAACCCGCATGGCCACCCGCGCTGCGATGACCGTCATCGTGATCTTCCTCGTCTTCGCGGGCGTCGTCGGCGTGCTCTGGATGGGCGCACGCGATGTCCGCGCAGGCACCATGACCCCCGGCCAACTGGTGCAATTCGTCATCTACGCGGTTCTCGTCGCCGGAGCCGTCGGTTCGCTCTCCGAAATCTGGGGAGAACTCCAACGCGCCGCAGGGGCCACCGAGCGCCTCGTCGAAATGCTGGACGCCACCGATCCCGTCGTCGAACCCACGCACCCTGTCCCGCTGAATCGCCCAGTAAAAGGCGCGATCACCCTAGACAACGTGGAATTCCACTACCCCGCCCGCCCCAATGCCCCCGCCCTGCACGGCATCTCCCTCACCGTACAGCCCGGCGAAACCGTCGCCCTCGTCGGCCCCTCGGGTGCCGGAAAATCCACGGTCCTGCAACTCCTGATGCGCTTCTATGACCCGCAATCCGGCAGCCTCGCCCTCGACGGCCAAGACCTGAAATCCCTCGCCCGCACCGATTTCCGCGCCGCCATGGCCTTGGTGCCACAAGACCCCGTCATCTTCGCCACCTCCGCCCTGGAAAACATCCGCTTCGGCCGCCCCGACGCGACCCAAGCCGAAGTCGAAGCCGCCGCCAAAGCCGCCGCCGCCCATGACTTCATCGCCAGCCTACCAAACGGCTATGACACCTACCTAGGGGAGCGCGGCGTCATGCTCTCCGGCGGGCAGAAACAACGCATCGCCATCGCCCGCGCCATCCTGCGCGACGCCCCGGTGCTGCTGCTCGATGAAGCCACCTCCGCCCTAGACGCCGAATCCGAACGCGCGGTGCAAGCCGCCGTCGATCACCTCTCCAAAGGCCGCACCGTCATCGTCGTCGCCCACCGCCTCGCCACCGTCAAACGCGCCGACCGCATCGTCGTCCTCGACCAAGGCCGCATCGCAGCCATCGGCACCCACGACGAACTCGTCGCCCAAGGTGGCCTCTACGCCCGCCTCGCCCGCCTGCAATTCACCGACGGCAGCCTAAACCCCTAAGACGGCACTCTTCCCCCCTGACGTTGCGTTTTCCCCGCCGCTTTTCCTTGCCCCATCCGACAAACTTCCCCATCTTGACCACACCGAGGCCGCAACAGAACGGCCCGGTATCCGAAAGACCACAGGGGAGGAACATCATGACAGGCGGCTTCGCATCACGCGCCGATCTCAAAGCCATTGAGGCGGAATCATCGTGGGAAAACCGCGACATCGCCCATTCGATCTACGATTTCCTCTCACGCACCCGCGCCAAACACGGCCCCCGGCCCGCGATAAGCTACCAACTGCTCTCCGGCCCCAGCGACCCCGCACAAACCCTGACATGGGATCAGTTGCACGCCAAAGTCACTCAAGCCGCCAACCTGTTCCGCAGCTTGGGCGTCGGTCCCAATGATGTCGTGGCCTATGTGCTGCCAAACGCGTTGGAAACCGCCGTCACCCTGCTTGCCGGGGCCACCGCAGGCATCGTCAACCCGATCAACCCGCTGCTGGAACCGTCGCAAATCTCGTCGATCCTGCGCGAAACCGGGGCGAAAGTCGTCGTCACCCTGAAAGCTTTCCCGAAGACCGATCTGGCGCAAAAGGTGGCCGAGGCTGTCCAACACGCCCCAAGCGTCAAGACCATTCTCGAAGTCGATCTCAACTGCTACCTCAGCCCGCCGAAAAGCTGGATCGTGCCGTTTGTGCGCCCGAAAAACCCGATCCACCACACCGCCAATGTCAAAAACTTCACCACCGAATGCGCCCGCCAACCCGCCGATAAACTGACCTTCGCCGATCGCACCAAAGACCACACCGCCGCCTATTTCCACACCGGCGGCACCACCGGAATGCCGAAAGTCGCCCAGCACCGCGCCTCTGGCATGATCTACAACGGCTGGCTTGGCGGCCGCCTGCTGTTCCGCGAAACCGACACCGTGATGTGCCCGCTGCCGCTGTTCCACGTCTTCGCGGCCTACCCGATCTTGATGTCGATGATCGCATCTGGCGCACATGTGGTGTTCCCCACCCCCGCTGGCTACCGCGGCGAAGGCGTTTTCGACAACCTGTGGAAGCTGATCGAACGCTGGCAAGCCACCTATCTTGTCACCGTGCCCACCGCGCTTTCCGCCCTGCTGCAACGCCCGGTCAACGCCAAAATCGACAGCCTGCGGGGTGCCTTCTCCGGCTCCGCCCCGCTCCCAATCGAGCTGTTCAACCGCTTTCAGAAAATCACCGGCGTGCAGATCGTCGAAGGCTACGGTCTGACCGAATGTACCTGCCTTGTCGCCGTTAACCCGCCCGATGGCGCGAAGAAAATCGGCTCGGTCGGCCTCGCCTTCCCCTATACAGAAATCCGCATCCTGCAAAAAACCCCAGACGGTTTCCGCATCTGCGACACCGATGAAGTCGGCGAAATCTGCGTCTCCAACCCCGGCGTTCTGCCCGGTTCGACCTATACCGAGCTCGATAAAAACCGTGATCTGTTCGCCGATGGTATTTTCCTGCGCACCGGCGATCTGGGCCGCCTCGACGCCGATGGCTACCTTTTCATCACCGGACGCGCCAAGGATCTGATTATCCGTGGCGGCCACAACATCGACCCGGCCGTGATCGAAGAGGCCTTGATGGGCTGCGAAGGCGTCGGCTTTGTCGGGGCCATTGGCCAGCCCGATGCCCATTCGGGTGAGTTGCCTTGCGCCTATGTCGAGCTTGGGAAAGGGGCGACCGTCACTGTCGAGCAACTGATGGATTACGCCAAAGCCCATATCGCCGAGCGTGCGGCTCAGCCGAAATACATCGAAATTCTGCCGGAATTGCCAAAAACCGCCGTCGGCAAGGTTTTTAAGCCTGACCTGCGCCGCTTGGCGATCACCCGCACCTACAACGCCGCCTTGGCGGAAGCCAAGCTGCCGGTGACGGTGCGTGAAGTGGTCGAGGATAAAAAGCGCGGCCTTGTCGCCAAACTCACAGCCTCCGGCCCGGCCTCGACCGAAGCCGTGGCCGCCGTGCTGGGCGCGTTTACCCAAAGCTGGGATTGGGTGGAAAAGCCTTAAACCACAGGTTGAAAACCACTCAGCCGCGAAAGATGACAGCCAAATTCATTTGCGAAGCGGCGGATTTTCGCCGATCTTCCTCACAGAAATGTGAGGAGGATCGCCATGAAGTTTTGGCAAATGGGAATAGTTGCGGTGACGTTGGGCCTCGGTTTGGCCCCTAGCTTGGCGCAGGCCGATCAGGAAACCTTGTTTCAGCATAAAAACTGGATGGTGGCGGTCAACAGCTTTGACGATGGCTCGGTCGCCTGCCAAGCGGCGGTGGATGAGGGCTCGGAAAGCTTCACGATCTGGGTATTTCAGGACCAATCGGTGCGCTTGCAATTCTATTCAACCGACTGGAACTTCACCGAGGGCGAGACGGCTGATCTGCAAGTCGAAGTCGACCGTCGCGGCGAATGGAACCTTTCCAACGCCACCCTGACCGGCAATTCGGCTTTGTTCGATCTGCCTGATGGCGACAAAGGCGTGCGCTTCCTCGTCGAAGTCGCCGAAGGCCGCACCGCCCATCTGCGCGACGCCGATGGTGCAGATGTGCGCGATTACCCGCTGGCAGGCTCGAAAGCCTCAATGTCGGCGCTGATCGAATGTGCTGACGCCATAAAATGACCAAAATATCGGTGCGGGGCAGGGCGCTCCGCACGATCCTACCGCTAAACTTTATCTAAAATTGTCATCCTCTGTGCTCAAATATCCTCGGGGTCTGGGGGGCGAGCCCCCCAGCCTTTGCCTGCACCCCGTGCAAACGTTAACAAACCCTTAAAACCGCCACCCCAAGTCCCTGAATCAAAACACTAAAAAAAGGTCCCGAGTTGGGACCGTCACAAATCATCGGTATCCATCCAGATCGTCACCGGCCCATCATTGTGCAGGGCCACATCCATATCCGCGCCAAAAATCCCGTTGGAAACCGCGATCCCCTCCGCCGCCACCCGTCCGGAAAAATACTCATAAAGCCGCCGCCCTTCCTCCGGTGCCGCCGCATAAGAAAACCCCGGCCGATTGCCGCGCAAATCCGCCGCCAAAGTAAACTGAGACACCACCAAAGCCGCCCCACCCGCATCCTTCACCGACAGGTTCATCTTGCCAGCCGCATCCTTAAATATCCGCAGCTTGGCAATCTTGGCAGCCAGTTTATCCGCCTGAACCTCGCCGTCCCCTTGCATCGCACAGACCAAGATCAGCAACCCCGCGCCAATCTCCCCCACCACTGCGCCATCCACCGACACAGAAGCTCGGGAAACCCGCTGCAGCAGCGCCCTCAAAGTTCGTTGGCCCAAGGCGGATTGGCCCCGGCACGGCTGACAGTCACCGCCGCCGCCCGCGTCCCCAGCGATAAGGCCGCATCCAACTCCGCATCTGTCAGGCTGGCCACCCGCGCCTTCGACAAAGCCCCCGCCTGATGCAATGCCGCCAAAACCCCGGCGTTGAACGTATCCCCCGCGCCAACCGTATCAACCACCGTCACCTTCTGCGCCGCGACAAACCGATCCTGCGACGCCGTCACCGCCCGTGCTCCAGCCGCGCCTTCCGTGATAAAAACCACCGAAGGCCCCTTCGCCAGAATCCCGCGCGCCAACCCAACCAGATCGCCCGCCCCCCCGAGCCAGTGCAAATCTTCATCCGACAGCTTCACAATATCCGCCCGCGCCACCATCCGCTCAATCCGCGCGCGATATTCCACCTCTTTGCCCGCGATAAACCCGGGCCGGATGTTCGGATCAATCATCGTCACCCGAAGTGGGGCCTCGCGCGCCTGCAACGCCTCATAAGTGCTGGCCGCCGGGTCATTCACTAGACAAATCCCGCCCACAAACACCGCCTCAATCTCATCGCCCAAGCTTGGCAAATCCGCCAGCGCCAGCATCCGCCCGGCCGTGCCCTCATCATAAAACGCGTAAGTTGCCTGCCCATTCACCAGCTTGACAAAAGCCACCGTGGTCGGGCGATCCGAGCGCGCACATAGCGAGATATCCACGTTCGATGCCGTCAGCGTATCCGCCAAAATCTCGCCCAGCATGTCGTTTGAGATGCCCGAGAAAAATCCCGAAGGTGCCCCGAGCCGCCCCAAAGCCATCGCCGTATTGAACACCGCCCCCCCGGCATAGGGCGCAAAAGCCGCCTCACCCAAGGTCGAGCTGCGCGGCAGCATGTCGATCAAAGCTTCACCACAGGACAGAATCATCACGGCCTCCTTGCGCATTTGCGCGAGATTACACGACACGCCGCTGTTAGCGCAAACAGTGGCTCAGGCGAAAAATGGTTTCAAATTGGCGCGCACACGGTCCAGCGGCGTCGCACCGGTCAGATCGGGCACAAATGTCTGCCCGGTGATCGCCTCAAACGCCTCGATATAGACTTTTGAGGTCGCGAGGATGATCTCCGCCGGAATTTCCGGGATGTCATCCACATAAGGATCACAGCGCGCACCGACCCACGAGCGGATCACATCCTTGTCGAAACTCGGCGGACGCGTGCCCGCTTCAAAAGCCGCCTGATAGCCCGAGGCGATCCAATAGCGGCTGGAATCCGGCGTGTGAATCTCATCGGCGATCAGGATATTCCCGTCAGCATCCAGCCCAAACTCATACTTGGTATCGACCAAAATCAACCCACGCTCGGCCGCCATCTTCTGCCCGCGCGCGAACAAAGCCAGCGCCTTGGCTGACACATCCGCCCATTGCGCGGCAGTCAGAAGCCCTTGCGAAACAATCTCCTCCGCCGTCAGAGGCTCGTCATGCGCGCCGTCGAATGCCTTTGAGGTTGGCGTGATGATCGGGGCCGCCAGCACCTGATTGTCACGCAAACCATCGGGAAGCACATGGCCATACATCGCCCGTACGCCCTTTTTGTACTGCGTCAAAACCGAGGTCGAAGTCGTCCCCGCTAGATAGCCACGCACCACCACTTCCACTGGCAGGATCGTCACATGCTTGCCGATCACCACATTCGGGTCCGGATAGGCCAGCACATGATTGGGGCAAATATCGGCAGTATGGTCAAACCAAAACCGCGCCATCTGCGTCAGCACTTGGCCCTTGAACGGGATCGCCGCCAGAATCCGGTCAAACGCCGAAATCCGATCCGAAGAAATCAAAATCCGCCGCGCGGGTTGGTCTGCCGTAGCGGGCAGATCGTAGCAATCGCGCACCTTGCCGAAATAGGGGTTCGGCAGTTCCGCAATGCGGGCATGGTCAAGAACGCGGGAAAGATCGGTCACGGATTGGCCCCCAAGCTGCCCAAACAAGCTGTTTCGCCTATCGCGCGCGGGCGGGCGAGAGTCAACCTGCCCGCCATCAGATCAATTCATCCAATCCGGCCTCGACAGCCCGAAGATCGACGGATCGTAGAGATAAGCCGCCCCTGCCGCCAGAATCACCGCGCCCAGCACCGCAAAACTGATCTTCCACCAGCTGTAAGGCCGCTCGCCCTGCACTTCGCCGGTTTGGCCGTTGACCAAAAACCGATAGCTTTTGCCGCCATATTTATAAGCCGCCATCCAGATCGGCAGCAGCACATGCTTGAAGGTCTCATCGGCGTAATCGGTATCGACCGTCTCGACCCTTTGCACGTCGCCACCAATGTCGCGGCGCACGTCATCCTCAATCACCCCGGCCATCACGCTTTTCGCCGTGCCCCAACCATCGGCAAGGCCAACGGTATAGCCCTCAGCCTGAAAACCCGCGAGGTAATCGGCGGAATAGGGTTCCAGCTTGCCCAAATCCCACGGCGTCAGATCATTGCCCAAGCGCGCGGGCAGGCTGGTTGAGGCCATCACCAACACATCATCGAAATCGCGCGAGACTCGTCCCGAGGCTGGATACCACCGAGTCTTCTGTACCTGTTCCTGCCGCCGTTCGGTCTTGCCATTGACGGTGACATTCACCCATTGGGTTTCATAATAATACTCGCCGCGTTGTCCACGATAGCGACTGTCGGTGTCGGCGTCATAGGTCCAGAACGGCGCGTAGATGCCATCCATCGCCCGCCCCGCGCGGGTGTATTCCAGCAGCGAATTCGGCGCAAACCATAAGCCGCCCAGCCAGCCGATCAACGCTTTGCGCGCCTGCGTCTCGGTCAACTCGAACGGCACCACGGCCTGAGGTTTGATCCGACGATGGCTGCCCGTATCCACCACCACGGGCGTGGCACAAAACGGACATTGGCTGGCGTGGTTCGCGCCCTGAAACTCCACCACCGCCCCACAATTCGGACATGAGGTGCTGCGAACCTCTTCGGTTGCGGCATCCGGCAGATCATCGGCCAAGCCCTTGGCCAGATCATGCTCGGTCAGCGCCTGCGCCTTTTGGCGCGGGGCTTTGGCGGGGATGGCTTGCACAAAGCCGCAATGGTCACATTTCAACTCGGTCTGACCGGGCGCATAGCGCAGGTCGGCCCCGCATTGCGCGCAGGGCCAATGATTTGCTTCCATCACGGCCATGAAAGATCAGCCTGCCGGAGGTGGTGGTGGCATCATCGCAAACAGCTTGGCTAGATCGGTATCGCCCGCAGCCTTCCAGCCATCCTGCCCCGCTGTCCAAACTTGGGCGCTGCGGCTGAGGCCACCTGAAGCCACCATCTCCGCCAGATCGGATTCGCTGAACGGGCCTTTGGTAGCACCATTCTCGGCGACATGCCAAGCCTTGCCCGCGGGTGGAGGCGGAGGCGGCGGAGGTGCCGCTGCCGCAGGCGCAGCCCCCCAAGGCCCCACCCCGCTCGCCATATTCATCCCCATGCCCGCCGCCATGCCCGCCCCGACCATAGCCCCCACACCGCTGTTTGGTTGCGCCATGCCCTCAGCCGCATTGAACTGCATGTATTTGTTCAGATCGCCGGCCACGCCCATCGAGGTGCGCTTATCCAGAACCTTCTCGACTTCTTCCGGCAAGCTAATGTTCTCAATATAGAATTCCGGGATGGACAGCCCGTATTCCGTGATCTTCGGCTCAATCGCAGTGGCAATCAGCTTGCCCAGATCGGCGGTATTCGCCGCCATATCCAGTACCGGTATCCCGGATTTTGCCAGCACTTGCGACGCTTCCTGTACGATCACATTGCGGATTTGCAGGCTGATCTCATCCGCCGTGAACTCGCCATCGGTGCCAACAATCTCACGCAGGAACACCGCAGGGTCGGCCACCCGCATCGAATAGGTGCCAAACGCCCGCAGCCGCACCGGGCCGAATTCCGGGTCGCGGCACATGATCGGGTTTTTGGTGCCCCATTTCTGATCGTTAAACCGCGTGGTGTTGATGAAATACACTTCCGATTTGAACGGGCTATCAAAGCCGTGATCCCAATGCTGCAACGTCGTCATGATCGGCATGTTGTTGGTTTCCAACATATACATGCCCGGCCCGAACACATCGGCCAACTGGCCCTCATGCACGAACACCGCCGCCTGGCCTTCCCGCACCGTCAGCTTGGCGCCGTATTTGATCGCATTGCCCTGCCGCTCAAACCGCCACACCATCGTGTCGCGGGTGTCATCCAGCCAGGTGATGACATCAATGAACTCGCCCTTCAGAAATCCGAAAACCATGACGTACTCCTTTGCCCACAAGGGCCTAGCTTTCCCCACCCATCAGACGACGGGCAAGTGTTTCCACGATGGGCCGCGCTTCGGCCTCGGTCATGCCGGGGCGCAGGGCGGGGTTGTACAGCATCCGCAACATCATCTCGTCTTGCGTGGTCAGCAAAGCGAATTCTTCATCGTCGTTGAAGATCGAGGGCCGCGCCTGCGGGCTGTCATTTGGCAGCCCCAAACCCTGCGCGATTTCCTCGTGGATGCAGGACAGCCGCAGCAGATCGGGGTGCTCGGCCCGGATCACCGCAAACGCCCCGGTATAAACCCCCGACGCCCCCGCCGATTGCGCATAAACGATGCAATAGGTGGATCGCTGCATCGCGGTGATGCCGCTGACATCATTCGCCGTCAACCCCGGCATCGCGGCGTGCAGCACCGGGCCTAATGCCTGCCGCTCATCTTCCGAGACGATATACACCCAGAAATTCGGGCGGTTGTCATCCAGCCGGATCGGATGCCCGGTCAGCCCTTGCAAACGCTGCAAGTAAGACCCCACCCGCGCGGTATCGGTCGCGCGCATCTGCGCCGAAACCGAATCGCCAAACCGCAAGCCCACCCGCACAGGCTGCTGCCACCGCCGCAGCGCCGAGGTGGTCTGCCGCTGCACCGTGCTGGTGTTGGACCGATCGTATTCGTCGTAAAGTGCGACACGGATGAAGTTATCCGCCAGCATCCGGTCGGTATAGGGCTTATCCACCCCGCCGCCATCGGTGCGCAGCAGACCCTGACCCAGCAAGCCCTGCTGCACTTGCGCATAATACGCCCGTGCCGCCGTACTCGCTGCGGTTTCCGGCGTCACCACCGGTTCCGGCGGCTGCGCCATCACCGGGCGCGGCGCAGGTTTCACCACAGAAACCGGAGCCTCAGCGCAGCCCAACAGCGCCAGCGCGGCCAGAAGACCGCACCAGCGTTTCAACAAGACGGGCCGCGCTTGCACCATGATCAGACGGCGCTGCCAATATTGACGCCGCTGGCGGTATTGCGCGCGCGGGCCGAAGCCAGCGTGTCGCGCAGCTCGCCCTCCATCTTCACCAGCTCAATCTCTGCCGCCGCCCTGCGCGCCTTGCCCTCATCGGCAATCGCCAGGCTTTCCTCGATGGTCGCGACCAAAGTGGCATTGGCCTTCTGCACCGCTTCAATATCAAACACCCCCCGCTCCATCTCGGTGCGCACGATCTTGTTGGCGTCTTGCAGGTTCGTGGCGTTGGCGGTCAGCAATTCATTGGTCAGATCATTGGCATCCTTGATCGCCACCGCCGCTTCCTTGCTGCGCTGGATCGTCACAGCCTGCGCCAGCTGAGTTTCCCACAACGGCACGGTGTTCATCAGGGTCGAGTTGATCTTGCCGACCAGCGACTTGTCATTTTCCTGCACCAACCGGATTGAGGGCAGCGACTGCATCGTCACCTGACGCGTCAGCTTCAGATCATACACTCGCCGTTCCAGATCATCGCGTGCCGCGCGCAGATCGCGCAACTCCTGCGCCCGGATCAGCTGATCGGCTTCCGGGGCCGCCTTCACCGCAGCTTCCCGCGCCGGAATATCATTGGCGTCGAGTTCCTTCAGCTTAGCTTCCCCCGCCGCAATATAGAGGCCGAGTTCGTTATAGAAGGTCAGCGTCTTACCATAAAGGATATCCAGGCTCTTGATATCCTTCAGTAAAGTCGTCTCATGCACCAACAGGTTCTCGGTCACCTTGTCGATCTGGGTCTGCACCTGCTCATACCGCGCCACAAACTCAGCCAGCGGAGCAGCATGCCCGGTCAGCCATTCCCACCAGCTTTGCTTGCGGTTCACATCCAGTTCTTCACCCGAAAAGCCACGAATGGTGGTGACAATCTCGCGCAAGCTGTCGCCAGCAGGCCCAACGTCCTTATTCTTCACCCCCTGCAGCATTTCCTGCGAAATCACCTGCAACTCCGCCTGCGCCCCCGACCCAAACGAGATGATCGACTGCGTGTTGCTCATATCCAACTCCGCCATCCGCTTGCGGATATCTTCCGCAACCGGGGCAGGGGCGGCTTCCAGCGCCACCACTTCGCGCCCCGGTTCAGGCAGGATCACAGCGGTGACTTTTTCAACTTCGGCCAAGGAGGTGGCAGCTGCAGCGCGGATATCTTCGGTCATGGCTCTCACTCGTTCAAAGCCCCGTAGGGGGCGGATTGCAGAAAGATTAGGTTTCCAGTTTCAGGCGATCGCGTAACACCTGAATTTCAACGTCCAGATCGGTGTGATCGCCTTGCAGCATGGCCTGTGTGCGCGCCGCAAAGGTGGTTTCCAACTCGCCCAGCAAGGTCTCATAATCATTGCGGATTTTCGGATCGCGCCCCTGCGCATAAGCATCGGCAAATTTCACCGTCGCATCGCGCGCACCCATCAGATAGACTGACAGATACTTCCGCGCCGCCGTCAAATCGCCCGGATCGCTTTCAACCGAGCGAAACAACCCGCGCGCAATGCCCGCAAACTTCGCCACCCGCGCCTCAAGGCTCGAATCCTTGGCGCGCAAAATCGCATCCTTCATCCCCGCCAACAGCGCCTCGGCCTCATCCACGGCTTTGGCGACCCGCTCAACCTGAAAGCTGTCAACGCCCTCCATGCCCTTGTCGCGCATCGGGTCCAGACCGAATGCGCCGACATGTAGGATCACCCCGGCCAGCCCCAGCAAAATCGCATAAACCATCGGCTGCGCCACCATAGCACCGACAGCCAAGCCGACGCCCATCAGCACCGCGCCAAACGCCTTGCGCGGTATCGCCGGACGCCGCGCCACCTTGCGGGCGTCATAGGCATCCTGTGCCAGCGCGCCCTGCTGGGTCAGCCAAGCCGACAACAGCAAAACCCCGCAAGCAGCTAACCCCATGATCAGCGCGCGGGGTTCGCCCTTGAACGCCAAAGCCGCAAACAGAAACGGCGGCAAGAACAGCGCCCGCGCCCGTCCGGTGGACTTTGATCGCGCCGGCATCCCCGGCTGTGGTGCAACCCCCGGCCCCGCGTCGACACGCGAATTACCCGGAGAATACTTACCGCCAAACCGCTCTGCCATCATTGGGCTCCAGTGATTGCGACATAGACCATCAGCGCCAGCAACAGCATAAACGCGCCCGATTCCAGACCCTTGGCAGACATGACGCCTCCTACCCGAACACCGGGAACCTCATGACTATAGGCACAGCCGCGCCGCCATGCCAGAGGGCACAAACGGGGAATTATCGCATTCAGGCACCGCGCTTTGGCCGCCCGCCCGCAGGCTTCGGCCCCGTAGGCCCACCGCGCGTCGGCGTCGCCCGCTTCGCCGCTGGTTTTGTCGGCCGCAAAGCCCCGCCTTCAGCCTTCTTGGCCGCCGTGCCAAAGCTACGCGGCTTGCCCGCCTCAGCCTCGGCCTTTTTCGCCGCCGTCCCGAATGTGCGCGGCTTTACCGCCTCACCCCAAGCCTCTGACAACTGCTTCAGCCCCTCACCCGCCTTCAATCTTTTGCCCGAAGCCGAACCCTCAGCCTTGCCCGTCGTGGTCCGCGACGCAGGCCGAGGTGTCCGCGTCCGCTTCGGCGCATCCTCATCCACCGTCGCCCCTTGGCCAAGTTGATCGCGCAAAACCTTGCCCTTGACCTCATCAACCTCACCCGGCTGCAAATCGTTCAGCCGGAACGGTCCGTAGCTGACACGGATCAGCCGGTTCACGGTCAGGTTAATCGCGGCCATCGCGCGGCGGATCTCGCGGTTCTTGCCCTCGCGCAAACCCACCGTCAGCCAAGCATTGGCACCCTGAATCCGGTCAATCACCACGATCATCGGTTGAAACCGCTCGCCCTCAACCACGATGCCCTTGCGCAACGGCTCCAGATCCGGGTCCACCGGATTGCCATTCACCCGCACACGATATTTCCGCAGCCACCCGGTCGAGGGCAGCTCCAACCGCCGCTTCAACGCGCCGTCATTGGTCAGCAGCAACAAGCCTTCCGAGTTCAAATCCAGCCGCCCCACCGACATCACCCGTGGCAATTCGGCGGGCAGATTGTCAAACACCGTCTCGCGGCCTTTTTCATCGCTTTCCGAAGTCACCAGCCCGTCCGGCTTGTAATACAGCCACAACCGCGCCTGCTCCGGCTCGCCCACCACCACACCACGCGCCACAATCTTATCCTTTGAGGTCACGTTCAGCGCCGGCGAAGTAATCACCTTGCCATTGACCGAAACTTCCCCCAACTCGATCATCCGCTCGGCTTCCCGTCGCGAAGCCACCCCAGCCCGAGACAAAACCTTGGCAATCCGGTCGCCCTCCGGCGTTCCCGCCGCAGGCTTCGCCGCCACCGCAGACTTCCGCTCAACGGCTTTGCCTTCAGTCCGGGGGCCCTCAACCTTGGGGCCAGCGATCTTCGGTGCAGATTTCGGGGGATTTGTATTCTCGGCCATAGTCTCTTATCCTTCAACGGGCTCAGCGCGCGACATGCGGGCTATTGGATCAAACTATTCTCTCAACCGCCAAGGGGCAAGCACGGTGTTCAAAACCTTCATGGACGCCGCCCTAAGCGAAGCTCGTGCCGCAGGCGCGCGCGGTGAAGTCCCCATTGGCGCGGTCGTGGTCAAAGACGGCCAAATCATCGCCGCCGCCGGAAACCGTACCCGCGAGCTTTGCGACCCCACCGCCCATGCCGAAGTCTTAGCCATCCGCGAGGCCTGCCGCCTCGCAAACTCCGAACGCCTCCCCGGATACGACCTCTATGTCACCCTAGAACCCTGCCCAATCTGCGCAGGTACTGTCTCCGCCGCCCGCATCGCCCGCCTGTACTACGGCGCTGCCGATCCCAAATCCGGCGGCACCCTCCACGGCGCGCGGGTGTTCAGTCACCCGCAATGCCACCACATCCCCGAAATCTACGACGGCATCAACGCCGCCGAGTCCGAGGCCTTGCTAAAGACCTTCTTCACCCAGCGCCGCTAGGGTTTGTTGACGTTTGAGGATTCCCACATCAGTTTCTGAGTGATTCAAGGTTGCCAAATGGGAGGCAACTTTGATCCGCACCGCTTTGACCGACGCCCAATGGGAAACCATCGCCCCGCACTGTCTTGGCCGGGAATGTGATCCCGGTCGCACGGGACCTGATCCGCGCCTTTTTGTCGAGACCGTTCTCTGGAGCGCGCGCACCGGCTGCCCTTGGCGCGACCTGCCCGAGGATTTCGGGAAGTGGAACTCAGTCTTCAAACGGTTCCGCAGATGGGTGAAGGCCGACGCATTCTATCGTATGTTCAGGATGTTGGCCGAAGATGCCGACTTCGAATACGCCATGATCGACGGCAGTATCGTCAAGGTCCACCGCCACGGTCAGGGCGCAAAAGGGGGACTCAGAGCCAGGCCATCGGACGTTCTCGCGGCGGCATAACCACCAAGATCATGGCCCTGACCGACGCACTCGGCAACATGATCGACTTCCGCTTGCTGCCCGGACAGGCGCACGACCTGCGTGGCACCGCGGCCCTGATCGAAGGGCTGTCCTGCGGCCAGTTCCTCGCGGATCGCGCCTTCGACGCCAACTGGCTGCGCGATGCGCTGACCGGCGCAGGGATCGAAGCGGTCATACCCCCTAAATGCAACCGCCGCTTCCCGGCGGAGTTCGACCGCCACACCTACACATGGCGGCACCTGATCGAGAACTTCTTCGGAAAACTAAAGGAATACAGAGGCATCGCCATGCGCTGCTGCAAAACAGACGAAAGCTTCAGCGCGTTCATCTCCCTCGCGGCAACCGTGATGCGCACAAGATGAACATCAACAGACCCTAATTCTCTAAAATTTATCTATAATTTGCTTTCACATTGCCTAAATACTCCTGCGCGTCGCGCTGCTGTGGCAAGCGGAGCATGCCTCCGGCGGGGATATTTGCGCACAGAGGATGACCAAGTGCCGCTCGGCCCCTCACTCATCCGGCCGCCGCAATTCAAACGGTTCTCTCACAACCGCGTAATCCATATAGCCCAACCGCGCCACAGGCCGCACCAAGCCGAGATCAAACCGCCCTGCGCGCAGATATTCCTCGCGGATATGCACGCCGACAACCTCCCCCACCGCCATCCAGTTCTCGCCCGCCAACTCCAGCAAATGCACCAAGCGGCACTCCAACACCGCCGGAGCCATCGCCACCCGCGGGCAATCAATCGCCACACATTCCGCCTTCTCCACCCCGGCCCGCGCAAACTCATCCACCCCGCGCGCCACACTTTCCGAACTGGCGTTCATCTCGGCGATCATACTCTCGGCCACCACATTCACCGCAAACGCCCCCGTCTCGCGCAGGTTAGAGATCGAATCCTTCATCCCGCCCGCAAACATCACCTGCATCGGCGCATCATTCACCGCGTTGAAAAACGAATAGGGTGCCAAATTGTCCCCCAATCCGCCGCGCGTCGAAATCCAACCAATCGGACGCGGTGCCACAATCGCCTTGAACGGATTATGCGGCAGCCCGCCATTTCGGGGCCCCACCTTCGGCTCATAAAACATCCACATCCCCTTCAGGTTTGATCCTGCATCTATCCCATGTTACCCGCGTTTCCAGATGATTCTGGAAGGGCCGCCCGTGTATCAGCTTGAAGAAGAAGTCGAGGCTGACTGGTGGGAAGTCGAGGCGCTTTATGATCTGTGCTTTTCCCCCGGTCGCACCGCTTTGTCTTCCTACCGCCTGCGCGATGGCGTGCCCACCGTCGCGGCGCTCTGCCTGATCCTGCGCGATGAAGACGGCACCTTGGCCGCCGCCATCCGCTATTGGCCCGCTGAGATCGACGAGGGCGATGGCGAAGATGGTGAAGACGTTTTGCTGCTCGGCCCGATTGCCGTCCATCCCACCCGCCAAAGCGAGGGCCTCGGTGGCCTGTTGATCAACGAAAGCCTTGTCGAAGCCCGCCGCTTGGGATGGGAGCGCGTGCTTCTGGTCGGCGACGCGCCCTATTACTCCCGCTTCGGTTTCAAAAAGCTCGACGGCGTGGTGATGCCGCCGCCGACTAACCCCGACCGCGTGCTGGGATTAGAGCTGAAAAAGGGCGCTTGGGATGGCATCAAGGGCCATGTCATCAAGGCCAGTGGCGCGACCCTGCCGCAAGCCTGATCCCCTACTTGATCAGCACTCTTGCCGAAGCCGCGTAAACCCCCCACATTACGGCTATGACCCAACTTCCCGCCCTGCGCGCCCCCTCTGCCGACACCGAAATCGCCGAGCTGGCCCGCGCCTACAAGCGTGCCAATGGCCCGCTGATGACGCTGGTGAACAAAATCGGTGGTGGGTTGGAAAAACAAGCCGCGCTCATCCCCGATGCTTTGCGTACCCAGATCGAACAGGTGGTGATCCGCGCGCTGACCGCCGCCCACGGCCTCGCAGGCCTCGCCGATCAAGGCCCGAAGATGGGCGGGCGGGCCAGCACCTTCGCCGCCATGGCGACCGGGGCCGCTGGTGGGGCAGGCGGCTTGCTGACCTCGCTCGCCGAACTCCCCGTCACCATCACCTTGATGCTGCATACGATCCGGGCCGAGGCGATCCGCGCCGGGTTTGATCCCACGGAACCGGGCATCCGCGCCGCCTGTCTTGAGGTTTTCGCCGCAGGCACCCCGCTGCAAGGCGACGACGGTGTCAACGCCGCCTTCCTGTCGGCGCGGATGACCCTGACCGGCCCCGCGATCCAAAAACTCATCGCAACCGTCGCCCCCCGGCTTGCCGCGACCATGGGCCAAAAACTAGCCGCCCAAGCCGTGCCCGTATTGGGAGCCGTCTCGGGTGCTGCCCTGAACGCGGCCTTCCTCAGCTATTACCGCGAAATGGCCCGCATCCGTTTCGCGCTGATGCGTCTGGCCGAAACCCAAGGCGGCGAAGCCGTGGTCGCCGCCTTCGCCAAAGCCACCCTGCCGCCGAAAATCACCAAAGCCTGACTCCACGGAGGCCGACATGACCACATTCACCGGCGGCTGCCTCTGCGGCCAACTGCGCATCGTAGCCACAGGCGAGCCCTACCGCGTAGGGATCTGCCACTGCCTCGACTGCCGCAAACACCACGGCGCATTATTCCACGCCTCGGCGATCTTCCCTGAAACCGCCGTGACGATCACCGGAGAGTTCCGCGCCTACAAGGACCGCAACTTCTGCCCCACCTGCGGCTCCCCCGTCTTCGCCCGCAGCGGTGATGAGATCGAGGTCTATCTCGGCACACTAGACGCCCCGAACCAATTCACCCCGACCTACGAACTCTGGACCCTCCGCCGCGAGACATGGCTGCCAGAATTTCCGCTCAAGCACTACGAGCAGGATCGAGCCAGCACAGGCCGCACCGAGACCTAAGCCGCACCCTTTCAGGTAAAGTCCCCGCCCGGAAGCAAGGCGCTTGCGCCGCCGGGCAGCGCCCGACCGCCCCCACGGGCGGGCGCTTCTGCGCTGTCCCGCTTAGAACTTCTGGGGGATTGGCTGACCCATAAACCGCTTAGAACAGCGGTCGCCGCGCCCACCCGGCGGTCAGGCGCTGCCCTGTGTTGTGCGCGGGGGGCAACCATTGCATTGCGCCATCAGAGTTTTATGATTCAGTCTATGATCCGTACTTCAACCTGCACCCCATCGGGCAAGTCCTTTACGGCCAAGGCCCAGTTGCCCGAAAACTCAATCAGTTCCCCCAAGGGAACCGCTCGAATGTTTGTAGCTTCGTACTCCCCACCAAACACGCTTGGAATAACGAGGTAATAAACCCAACCTGCTTCCAATGCCCCAAGGTTTCGCCGAGCCAACTCTACAAGCTCAGACATCTCCCAATCCAAGAGAAAGTCATGATTTTTGGTCAATCGGGAAAATTCACCGGCGTTCTTTGCTACGACTTCACACCCCAGTTCTTCAGGACATATCCGCCAAAAAGACCCATCTTCGTGTTCAATCAGAAAGTTGCCGAACTCATTTTGCCCGGCGATTTCAATGGCTTTAAGTCCTGACCAGCCCCAATGCTCGCTTATTTCGCTCAGCAAATCCATTGATCACTCAAATTGTTGGTATGTCGCAATTAGTCTATGAACGATGATCTTGTTAACTGCCCATCGCCCACAAGACTACATCCGCCCCAACCAATCCCCTCACTCCCCCACTGACGCCAAGTACTCCATCAGCGCAGGCCGGATCGTCTCGGCCCCCTCACTCCGCGCGCGGTCAATCACTGCCCGCGCCTCACTCAAATCCACCCGCCGCAGCAAAGCCTTCACCGGGCCAATCGAGGCCGGACGCATCGACAAATTCCGCAGTCCTATCGCCGCAAAGGCTACCGCCTCAACGGGCCGCCCGGCATCCTCGCCACAGAACGACAGTTTGGTCCCCGCCTTTGCACAGCGCGCAATCACCACTTCCAGGAACGTCAGGAACGAGGCGTTCAGCGAGTCATAGCGCTTTCTCACCCGCTCATTTTCCCGATCTGCCGCGAAGAAAAACTGTTTCAGATCATTGCCGCCAATCGAGATAAAATCCGCCATCTCAAAAAACGCATCCGGCGCATAGGCCAAACTCGGCGTCTCCAGCATCGCGCCAACTTCCAGCGCGGAAGGCACCGCATGGCCCAGAGATTTCTCTCGATGAATCTCGCGCAGCACATGCGCACGCGCCTCAACAAATTCGCCATGCTCAGACACGAACGGAAACATGATCGCCAAAGGACGCCCCGCCGAAGCCCGGATCAGCGCCTGCAACTGCATCCGCAGCACACCCGGCTTGTCCAAACCCACCCGGATCGCCCGCCAGCCCATCGCCGGGTTTGGCTCGTCCTGCGGCTTCATATAGGGCAGCACCTTGTCCGAGCCGATATCCAGCGTGCGAAACGCCACCGGCAGGCCCTTGGCCGCCTCAATCACCCGAGAATACAGCGCCGCCAATTCATCGCGGCGCGGCATGTAATTGCGCACCAGAAACTGCAATTCAGTGCGGAACAGCCCGACCCCTTCGGCCCCCGAGCCCACCAGAGACGGCAAATCCGCCATCAGCCCGGCGTTCATATGCAAGGCAACCGTCACCCCGTCGCGCGTCGTCGCAGGCAGGTCGCGCAGCGAGGCATAGCGTTCCTGCGCCTTCGCCTGCATCGCCATCGTGCCGCGGAACGAGCGCGCCACCGCGTCTTCGGGTCGCAAATGTACAATGCCCTGATCGCCGTCGACCAAGATCGGATCGCCGTTCAGTGCTTCATTGGTGATCCGCTCGGCGTGAATGACCATCGGGATCATCAGCGCCCGCGCCACAATCGCGGCATGGCTGCCAACCGAGCCTTCCTCCAGCACCAGTCCCTTCAGCTTGCGGCCATATTCCAGCAATTCCGCAGGCCCGATATTGCGCGCCACCAGCACCGGATTGTCCGGCATTTCTGCCCCGGTATCCTTGCCTTGCCCGGTCAAAATCCGCAGCAGCCGATTCGACAGATCGTCCAGATCATGCAGTCGCTCGCGCAAATAGGCATCTGGCACCTGACTTAACCGCGCCCGTGTCGCCGATTGCTCTTTTTCCACCGCCGCTTCGGCAGACAGGCCCGAGGAAATATCCTCCTCCATCCGCCGCAACCAGCCGCGCGAATGGGCAAACATCCGGTAGGCCTCCAGCACCGCCTTTTGATCCTTGTCCAGGCTTTCCGCCGCCAGCAGATCATCCACAGATACCCGCAACACCCCCACAGCCTCGCGGATGCGGTCAATCTCGGTCAATGGATCATCCGCCACCGGATTGGTGACAACCACGCGCGGCTCGTGCAGCCAGACCCGGCCCTCGGACGCACCTTCTTGCCCGCTGGTGCCACGAAACAGCACCGGCTGCTTGTGCAACCGCCCCATGCCGCCGCCGCCCTCACCCGAGAACGCGCCAAGCTCGGTCATCTCGGCCAAAACCATCGCCACCACTTCCAGCGCGTAGATCTCATCTTCCGAATAGGCCCGCGCCTGCTTGGATTGCACCACCAAGACGCCCAGCTTTTCACCCACCCGCTGGATCGGCACGCCAAGGAAGGCCGAATACAGCTCCTCACCGGTTTCCGGCATAAACCGAAAGCCTTTTTCAGAGGGCGCATCAGCCGTGTTCACCGGCAGACCAATTCGCGCCACCCGACCGACCAGACCCTCACCCAGCTTCATCCGGGTCTTATGTACGGCGGCTTTCTTCAGCCCTTCCGTCGCACAGAGCTCCAGCGTTTCGGGGTCGCGGAACAGATAGATCGAGCACACTTCGGTGCCGATGGAATCCGCGATCAGATGGGTGATCTGGTCAAGCCGCTCTTGCCCCTTCGCCTTGGTGCCCAGCACATCGCGCAGGCGGCGGAGAAGTTTACGACTGTCACTGTCACTGCGCTCTGCGGGCATAGCCTCAATCCGATCAAATCCAATCTGCTCTCTATAGGCGAGTTATGTGACAAAAGTCAGTGGGCAAACCGTTGTCGCGGGCGAGTTTATCACCCGTCTGCGTAAAAACCGCCCGAAGCCGCAGCAATCGCGGCAGAATTGCGCGCAAGCGTGCCGGCCTCACGGCCATGTGACAACAGGTGATCACCCTCGGCGTAAGATCGCCGCCCCGGCCCCTCGACACCCCAGCCCTCTCATGGCAGGTAAACCTCATGTCGATGTTGACTCGCCTTTTCCTGCTGCTGACCGTGTTGGCGCTGCTGCCTTTCGGCAGTTTTACCGCCAAATTCGGCACAGACCCGTTCAACACAGGCCCGTTCAACACAGGCCTGCGCGCCGTCGCGGTGATCTCTGCGCAGCTTGATGACGCAGCCGTCGCAGCCACCCCCAGCGAGAAAACCTTCGCCTCGGCGCAAAGCCGTTGCAAAGGTCCGGCCTTGCCCGGCTCGCCCTGCAACCCGGCGCTGGTGGTTTGGCCAACCGAGCTGACACTCGCCTTCAACGCCCCGGCGACGACGGTTCACCCCGCCGCATGGCCACCAAAGATCGGCCACAAACCCGCGCTGCCCCTCGGCCCGCCAAGGCTGGCCTGAACGCCACTGCCGCGCCTGATCGCGGCCCCGTTCTGCTCAAACTCCAGCCGATAAGGATACCCCCATGCTCACCCGACGCGCCTTCATGGCCGCGGCTTCCGCCGCATCGCTCGCCGCCTGCGCCCCGAACCCCTCCGAAGTGATCCCGCCACCACCGCCACCGCCGATGCCGGCCCGCTATGGCGCGATCTACACCGAGCCACATCCGGTCCCCGCCGTGCCCGATGGCGTGGTCGATGAAAAACTCTGGCGGCAAGAGGTCGAGAACCCGTTCCCCGCCGAGCCCCCCGGCACCATCATCGTCGATCCAGATGCCGCGTTTCTGCATCTCGTCACCGAACCGGGCCGTGCGTTGCGCTACGGCGTCAGCGTCGGTGCCGCTGGCTACGGTTGGAACGGTATCGCGCGCATGCAGTTCCGCCGCACATGGCCGGTCTGGAAAGCCCCGGATTCGATGATCGAGCGCCGCCCGGAATTTGCGCCCTATTCCGTCGCCAATGGCGGGATGCCCGGTGGCCCCGGCAACCCCTTGGGCGCCCGCGCGCTCTATCTGTTCCAGAACGGCCAAGACACGCTTTACCGCATCCACGGCGCATGTGAGCCAAAATACCTCGGAAAATCCGTGTCCTCGGGCTGCATCCGTATGCTCGATCAAGACGTGATCGACCTGCACGACCGGGTGCAAGATGGCTGCAAGGTGGTGGTGCTAGCCTCGCTGGGCAAGTCGCAGTTCGAGGTGCCATACTAAGGCCCGCAGGGCAGCGGGAAAGCCGCGCTGCCCACACGCAAGCGTGCTTGCCTGCCCGCCGACAACCAGCTTGTCCGAACCGCCGTACTCTGCAATCCTGCCGCCGATGAATGACACTCTCAAGATGAACGACGCCCTCAACCTGACCGGCCGCATCCTGATCGCTGTGCTGTTCCTCGGTGGCGCGCTGCAAAAACTCGGCGACCCCGCCCCGGTCGCCGAGATGATCACCTCCATCGGCCTGCCCGCATGGCTGGTCTGGCCCACAGCCGCCTTCAATCTGATCGCCGCCCTTGGCCTGATCTTCGGCCCTAACGTGCGTGCTTGGGCGCTGATCCTCGCCGCCTATTGTCTCTTCACCAGCTACTTCCACTACCAACTCCGCGCCGATCCGTGGCAAATCACCATCATGGTGAAAAACTGGTCTATCGCCGGCGGATTGTTGATCCTCGCTGCGCAAGGACCGGGGCGGTATGTGTGGCGGGCAGGGGTTAACAAACCCTGAACCTAAAAGTTCAAACAACTGATAACAAACAAAACTCTATCCGGTCCCAACTCGGGACCACATAGAAAAACGCCGGGCAGCCAAGCCACCCGGCGTCCATTTCTCAACCGAAAAGATCCTCTCAGGCCTTTTCAAGCTCAAAAGCATCGTGCAAAGCCTGCACCGCCAGCTCCATATATTTCCGGTCGATCAGCACCGAGATCTTAATCTCAGACGTCGCGATCACCTTGATATTGACGTTCTCTTTCGACAGCGCCTTGAACATCGTCGCGGCAACGCCAGCATGAGACCGCATCCCGATCCCCACCACGGAAATCTTCGCGACATCACTGTCCACCACGATGCCATCATAAGTGATCGTGCCCGCCGCGACAGCATCCTCCATCGCTTTCTGCGCCCGCGCCACCTGATTGACCGGGCAAGAGAACGTCATGTCGGTGGTCGCGCCCTTGCTGCTGCCAGCCTCAACTTCCGAGATATTCTGCACGATCATGTCGACGTTGACGCCAGCCTCGGCCAGCGGCCCAAAGATCGCCGCCGCGATGCCGGGGCGATCCTCGACCCGCACCAGCGTCACCTTGGCCTCATCCCGGCTATACGCCACGCCAGAAACTACTTTCGATTCCATGATCTCATCCTCGTCGCAGACCAGCGTTCCAGAGTTTTCATCGGTATCCTCAAACGAGGACAACACCCGCAGCCGCACCTTATAGCGCATCGCCAGTTCAACCGAGCGGGTTTGCAGCACCTTCGCGCCTAAGGATGCCAGCTCCAGCATTTCCTCAAACGCGATCTTGTCCAACTTGCGGGCTTTATTGGTGATGCGCGGGTCAGTGGTGTAGACCCCGTCCACATCCGTATAAATATCGCACCGCTCCGCCCCGAATGCCGCCGCAAAGGCAACCGCCGTGGTATCCGACCCGCCACGCCCCAAGGTGGTGATCCGGCCCTCAGCCGACACGCCCTGAAAGCCCGCGACCACGGCCACCTTGAAGCCCTCAGCAAACTTTGCGTCGATATGCTCGCGCGGGATCGAGATGAACCGTGCGCTGGAATGGGCGGAGGTGGTGTTGATCGGCACCTGCCAACCCTGCCAAGACCGCGCTGCGATGCCCATTTCTTGCAACCGCAACGCCATCAGCCCCGCCGTCACATTCTCGCCGCTCGACACCACCGCGTCATATTCGCGCGCATCATACAGCTTTGAGGTGCCTTCCACGAAACCAACCATCTTGTTGGTTTCCCCCGACATCGCCGAGACGATGACAATCACGTCATAGCCGCGCGCGACCTCGGCCTGCACCTTTTTCGCGGCATTTTCGATCCGCGCGAGGTCGGCCACCGAGGTGCCGCCAAATTTCATCACCAGAAGCGGCATGGTACGCCTTTTCCCGCCATTCAAATCGCGGGCTTCATAACAGAAGCACCCGCGAGGGCAAGGCTTACAGGATCAGATCAATCGCCGTCAGCACCGGCTTGTTCAGCAGCACAATCTGCCAATCCGCCACACCACTGCCAACGTTGTCACCCGAGATCGCACGGATGCCAATGTCATAGCGCACCTGCCGCGCCCCACTGAACGCCGCCGCCCCCCAAGCCCGCCTCAGCCGCCGAACGGAACACAAAGAAATCCGCCCCCGCGCCAGCATCAGTGTCGTTCGCCCCGCCGTTGCCAATCAATCCATTGCCAACAGCAGAGCCAGTCAGGTTGAGTTTCTGATCCCCGTCCAACTTGGCCTTTTCGACATTGGCGAAGCTGGTCAGGTCGATTCCAGTGGTTGAAGCGATAATCTCGTCCACTCCCTCGTTGACCAGCTCGAAAATCCGGTCCAACGCCGTTTCGATCGGATAAGTGTCGTCACCCGCGCCGCCCACAAGGCTGTCGTTTCCGGTGCCACCGTCCATAGTGTCGCTACCGACGTCTCCGAAAAGAACGTCGCCATCATTTTCACCGCTCAACACGTCAGCGCCCGCACCGCCATAAATCAAGTCGCTGCCGTTTCCTCCATAGACCTGATCATTTCCATCGCTGCCAAAGAGTCCGTCGTTTCCGGTGCGGCCATAAAGGATGTCATTGCCAGCATTCCGGGCAATGGTGTCGTTGGCGGCGCAGCCAAACAGCGTGTCGTTGCCAGCCTTACCTTCCAAATGCATGGCTAAAACACGCGGATCATAAATTCGCGCATGTGCCTCGTCATCCTGCCAGCTCACGGTAAAGCGTCCATCGGACAAAACTTGCAACGCTAGCCCGCTGATATAGCCATTGGCTCCGGCCGAAGCGACGTGGAACTCGGTGCCGGACATAGTGCCATCAGCATTAAAAACCTGACCTTCGATAGAGAAGTCGGACGCTATTGAATACCAGACTGCCACAAACCGCCCGTCGGGAAGCGCCTTGATCTCAACGTCAGTCTGATTGTCTGATGTCGTCGCGCTTATTTGAAACTGTGGGCCGATTGCTTCGCCGTTGCCATCCAGCAGTTGGGCATGCAGGGAGCCAACTGAAGATCGCCCCCGCTGGTGGATTGTTCCTGCCATGCAACGACGAGGTCTCCGTTTACCAGTGCGGCGATCTGCACATACGCCCCCCCCTCCAGCGGTAGAAGTGGTGAAATGCTGGGTCAGGCCCGACAGTGTCCCGTCAGCATTGATGATCTGAACTGAAAATCCTGCGGGGTCGCTATCCCAGCTCAATGCGAGACCTCCATCCGGCAGCATAGCAACAGAGTGACGGCGACCAAAACCACGGGGCGACGTCGCAAAGGTGAGGACCGCAGAGTCCGCGACGCCGGCATCGGTAAATATCTGGCCGTTTAGACTGCCAATATGTCCCTGATCGGCAGAGCCGTCATCTGACCAAATTGTCATGAAGCGTCCGTCGGGAAGCATTGTCGTGTTTTCCGAACCCAGATGGTGTGTCGGCGATGAAGCGACAACGGTTTTTGTGCCCACTGGCGTTCCGTCCAGAGCAAAAACTTGGTGCTTGAAGGCAAGGCTCGCCCTATCCGGACCGACAAAAGTTTCATCCCGCCAAGAGACGACAAACCGCCCATTTTCTAGTGTCGTAACTGTGGCCAGGGTGATGCTTTCTGTTCCTATTGGCTCGACAGAAGTGGGGCCGTTGCAAAGGTGCCGTCTGGATTGAGTATGCATGTCCAGACCTTTTGCGGCGACGCATCGCTCGACTGAAACCAAACGCCGGCAAAGCGGCCATCGCTGAGTTCGGACACGATTGGCGCAAACAACGCTGCCGCCGATGGCCAGCCAGCAACCAAGTTTTCTGGGCCGACTGGAATTGGGTTGGGCATTTCGGGCCTCGTTAATCCACGCAAATTGCGAAGAAGTGGTTGCGTGCCCGCATCCGCACGGCAGGTTTGTCAGGTCAAATATCAACGTTCGTTGAAATGCAGGTGGTGACTGAACCGCATACTAGCCATATCTCTGCGGCATCCCCTACGGACAACTCAAGGGCGCACCCGTCGCACGGTCCAGATGCCAGCCCGTGCCACGCAAGGGATTTACCCAAACCCCGCCAGCAAGTCCGTCAGTCCGATCACGTTGCGGGAATAGAACGCCAGATCGACCGTGGCATCACCGTTGAAATCGAACTCGTACAGCAACACTGCCATCGAATTGTAGATGCCAATGCTCGCGCCGATCAGCGGCAGGCCGGGGCCAACCGTTGCCGACGCATCATTTAGGTCCAACACATCGCCCAGCTCGAAATCATCGAGATAATCGACGCCGCCGCTGCCGATCAGATCGAACACAAAGCGGTCAATGCCCGCGCCGCCATGCAACTCGTCCGTGTCCGCGCCACCACTCAACGTGTCATTGCCAGCCCCGCCATCCAGCGTATCATTGCCCGCCGCACCGCTGAGATATTCAGCATTGCCCACACCAGTCAGATGATTCGCCCCGGCGTTGCCCTCCAACCTCTGAACCGCACCGCCGCCGGTCAGATCCAGCAGCGCCGTGCCCAGCAACCGCAGCACTTCGATATTCTGGCCATAATCCGCAGCCGAACTGGCATCCAGTGAAGCGCTCTCGGTCTCGACCACATCAAAGCCCTGATCTGCCGCCTCATGCACATGATCCAGCGCCGGGTCATACAGAAAGTAGCGATCATCGCCGCTGCCGCCATAGAGCTCCACCCGATTGAACGCGGTCAGCGCCAAAAGCACGTCATTGCCCGCGCCGCCATACAGACTTTCGCCGTCCATCCCGCCCGAGGTCAGCGTGTTGCGCCCCGCATTGCCGATCATCAGGATGACCTGACCACCGCCCGACAGATCGAGGTTTTGCGCGCCCTGCAGTTGCAAAACCTCCACCTGCGCCAAATCACCGCCACTCAGCGCGATCACCGAGGAGCGCACGATGTCGTAGCCCTCGCCCCCCAGCTCAACCACCTGATCCGCCGCGCGATCCATGACATACACATCATCGCCCAAGCCGCCGCGCATCACATCAATGCCGCCATCGCCCAGCAACAGATCATTGCCGCTGCCCCCCTCCAGCGTATCGTCTTCCGAGCCGCCATGCAGAGTATCGTCGCCATCGCCGCCCGACAGCACATCACTGTCGCGGCCACCGAACAGCTGATCATGGCCCGCATCACCACTCAGCCAATCCAAGCCATTCAGCCCGATCAGAGAATCATGTCCCGCGCCACCAAACAGGCTGTCATCGCCGACATTGCCGTTTTGGGTATCGTCACCGTCGCCGCCATAGAGACAATCCGCATCATAGCCGGAATCGAGATAGTCGTTGCCCGCCTCACCCCACAATGTATCGGCGTCGGTGCCACCAAACAGCCGATCATCGCCGCCGGGGCCTGCCAACAGCCCGCTGTCGCCCCACAGTTGATCCGCGCCGCCGCCGCCATAAAGTGAGTCCTTGCCCAAGCCCCCCAGCAGACGATTGCCGCCCAGATTGCCATAAATCTTATTGGCCAGATCCGAGCCGTCGACATTAAAGTCCCGGCCTCCCTGCAAGGTCAGATTTTCGATATTCACCATCAAGGCCATGTCGACGCCGCTGCGTCCCAAAGCCGCCGCGCGCAGCAAATAGCTAGGCGTGACAATCACTTGATCACTGCCGCCATTCGCCACCTCGATCAAGGTGACATCGGTATGGTTCAATTCGTAGCTGTCATTGCCAAAGCCACCCGACAGGGTTTCGGCAAGGCTATAGGCCGCCTCTTGCGCTGCGGTCAGCCCGGCAAACCGCTTGGCCGAGATCAGCATATCCTGACCATTGCCGCCCAACAGCACCGTGCGCAGGGTCAAACTCTCGTCCGGCAGCCGCCCGGCAGTGGCAAAGGTGGGCCAATTTGCCGGGCCTTGCCAGCCCGTCAACGTATCGTCGCCGGAATATCCCGTCAGGGTGGTGAAGTAGCTGCGCACCGCGCCAGTGGCGACTTTCTCGCCCGCCGTGAACACCTGCTGCACGTTCAGCACATCATCGCCAGTCGTTCCCGTCGCGGAACGGGTAAGGTTAGGTTCGGCCAAATCAGCCACCTTTGGTTAATTGCAACCCAAACGAGCAACAATATCAGCGATACGCAGGCAAGACCCTACAACAGAACAGAGATGACTATGCCAGAGAACTGTTTTCAGTGCAATTTGCATCGAATCGTCGGCATTTCGCGCTGCAACCACAGGCTGCAGCGGAATTCGCGCGAATTCCGTGGACGAATTCCGCTACGGAATTCGCCTACAGCGCCCGCCAACCGATGTCAGAGCGGCAGAACCCCTCCGGCCAGCGCAGCAGGTCAATCATTGCATAGGCCCGGTTGCGCGCATCAGCCAAACTATCGCCTCGTGCAGTGATGTTCAGCACCCGACCGCCGTTGGCAACAACCTGACCGTCCTTCATCGCCGTGCCCGCGTGAAACGCCATGTGACGGCTGTCCTCGGGCATCCGCTCCAGCCCTTCGATCGCCGAACCCTTCCGGTACGCCCCCGGATAACCCTTCGCCGCCATCACCACGGTAATCGCATGATCATCCGCCCAATTCACCTGCGCGTGGTCCAGCCGCCCCTCGGCACAGGCCAACAACAAATCCAACGCCTGCGCACCCAAGCGCATCATCAGCACCTGCGTCTCCGGGTCGCCAAACCGCGCGTTATACTCCACCAGCCGCCCCTGACCGTCCTTGATCATCAGGCCCGCATAAAGCACGCCCTGATAGGGCGTGCCGCGCCGCGCCATCTCTGCAATCGTCGGCAAAACGATCTCATTCATCGCGCGCTGTGCCACCGCATCGGTCAGCACCGGAGCAGGCGAATACGCCCCCATCCCGCCGGTATTCGGCCCGGTATCGCCGTCGCCCACCCGCTTGTGATCCTGCGCCGTGCCAATCGGCAAAGCATGGACGCCATCGGTCAACACGAAGAACGACGCCTCCTCGCCGGTCATGAATTCTTCAATGACCACTTCCGCGCCAGCAGCCCCGAACCCGCCGCCGAACATATCGTCAATCGCAGCGAGGGCCTCGCCTTCGGTCATCGCCACAATCACGCCCTTGCCCGCCGCCAAGCCATCGGCCTTGACGACAATCGGAGCGCCCTGCGCCCGGATATACGCCTTCGCCGCCTCGGCCTGATCAAACCGCGCATAGGCTGCCGTAGGCGCGCCACATGCGTCACAAATCTCCTTGGTAAACCCCTTCGAGGCCTCCAGCTTCGCCGCTTCCGCACTCGGCCCGAATGTCAGAAACCCCGCCGCCCGCGTCGCATCCGCCACCCCAGCCGCCAGCGGAGCCTCCGGCCCGACAATCACAAAATCAATCGCATTTTCGGCGCAGAACGCCACCACTTCGGCGCCATCAAGAATGTCAAAATCCGCACATTCCGCCAGCATCGCAATTCCGGCATTGCCCGGTGCCACAATCAGCCGATCCGTCTTCGGGTTCTGCTTCACCGCCCAAGCCAAAGCATGTTCGCGCCCGCCTGACCCCAGAATAAGGATGTTCATAAGCTGCCTCCGCTTGGCTTGTGGATGCAGGCTTCATAAGGTGGTGCTTGCGGTTGAACAAGTGCGGCGATGTGCGAGGTGGCAATGCAGGACGATAAACGATGGCAAGAAATCCTCGCCGCGCCGAGTTCCCTTGTAACGGGCGACCTAACCCTTGAGTGGGCGATATCCGAGAGCCTTCGCAAGACTTTCGGCCTTAGCAAAGAAAGTTGCGCCATTGCGATGCAAGAATACCGTAAGTTTCGGTATCTGTGCGATATTGCAGACGGCCCACTATTGCCTTCTCCGCTCATCACGTTCGTTCAAGCGCGGGACACCCCAAACTCAAGCGCGTTCACTGAGATCAAACGATGGTCAGTTCGCGCAGCTATGCCCCATAAGGGTTCATTGTTTTTTGTCCATAACCCAGCCTATCAGCGCGCGGTTGATTTGTATCAGCAAGAGTTCGCCGGTATTCCAGCGCGAAATATTTGGCCAACACGTTTGCAGGCACGCCGCAGGAACCAAGCATTTGTGGCACTCGGAATGGGGGTCGCAGTGGCTACAATGGGTGATTGGGCGCAATCCGGTGTCGCAATCAGGTTCGGCATTGCGTTGGCTTTTCTCGCAATTGGCTCCATTATTTTCATAGGCCGTCACTGGGGCGATCCGCAAGGTGATGCCTAAACGGCAATCCGCGACGGCTTTTCTATCGTAAGGTTTCATGCGAAACTTCGCCCATGACCGATCTATTCGAAGACACCCCCGCACCGTCCAACTCCCCTGAATTCACCGTCTCGGAACTCTCCGGCGCGGTGAAAAAGGTGATCGAGGGTGAATTTGGCCTAGTCCGCGTGCGCGGCGAGGTGGGCCGCGTCAGCCGCCCCGCCTCGGGCCATCTCTATTTCGCCCTGAAAGATGATCGCGCCAGCCTCGACGCCGTGTCGTGGAAGGGCCAGGTCGCCAAGATGCAGGTCCGCCCTGAAGAAGGCATGGAGGTGATCGCCACCGGGCGGATGACCACCTTCCCCGGCCAGTCAAAATACCAACTGATCGTCGATGATGTCGCCCCGGCAGGTGCTGGCGCTTTGATGGCGATGCTGGAAAAACGCAAGGCCGCCCTCAGCGCTGAAGGCCTGTTCGACCCCGCCCGCAAAAAGCCGATCCCCTACCTGCCGGAAGTGATCGGCGTTATCACCTCGCCAAGCGGCGCGGTGATCCGCGACATCCTGCACCGCCTGCGTGATCGTTTTCCCCGTCATGTGCTGATCTGGCCCGTCGCTGTGCAAGGCCAGAACTGTGCCACCGAAGTCGCAGCCGCCATCAAAGGCTTCAGCGCCATCGCGCCCGGCGGCCCGATCCCGCGCCCCGACCTGATCATCGTCGCGCGTGGCGGCGGCAGCCTCGAAGACCTCTGGGGTTTCAACGAGGAAATCGTCGTCCGGGCAGCGGCAGCGTCAGAAATCCCCCTGATCTCGGCCGTCGGCCATGAAACCGACACCACCCTGATCGACTACGCGTCAGACCTGCGCGCACCCACCCCCACCGCCGCCGCCGAACTGGCGGTGCCCGTGCGCCTAGACCTGATCGCCAGCCTCGATGCCCTCACCGCCCGCCAATCTCGCGGCGTCGCCCAAACCCTGCAACGCCGCGACCAACGCCTGCGCGACCTAACCCGCGCGCTGCCACGCTTGGAGAGCCTGCTCGCCACCCCCCGCCAACGCCTTGATACGGCTGGACAACGCCTCGGTGGCGCGCTGGGCATCGCCGCCGCCAAGAAACGCGGCACCTATGCCACCATTGCCTCACGCCTACGCCCCGAAGCCCTGCTGGCCCTGATCGCCCGCCGCGCCGAGGCACTCAGCAACGCGGATCTGCGCCTGAACGACCGCACCGCTCGGGCACAAGAACGCAAACACGCCAGCTTCGACAAATGGGCCTCGCGCCTCGCCCCCGCGCTCACCCGTCTGATCAGCGACGCCACCCGCAAAACCGCCGAAGGCCGCGCCAAACTGGCAGCCCTCGACACCCGCCTGCAAGTCGCCCCGACCCAACGCCTCGTCCGCCTGTCGCAACGCCTCGACGCGCTAGACCGCACCCGCACCACGTTGGGTTATGCTGAAACCCTCAAACGCGGCTACGCCGTGGTGCGCGGCGACGGCCATGTCGTCACCAGCAAAACCGTTGCTGAAAAAGCCCTAGCCCTAGAGATCGAATTCGCCGACGGCCGAGTCACCTTAGGCCCGCGCGCGGCGAAAAAATCCAAACCGGGTGGCCCAGAGCAAGGCAGTTTGTTTTAAGCATCGGCTCACCAGCCGAATTTCAAGCGTGAAATTCTAGCGCGGAGCCGTAGGGGCCCAAGTCTGAAATCAGAGGTATGGCTACGAGGTAGGACCCTCCGGGGGGAGTATTTCAAAAAGAGCAACTGCTTCAGGTTTGCTCTTTTTGAAATACTCGCGCCGCAGGCTTCTGCCGCTGCAACTCAAACCCAAGGTAGCCAATCATCCCCCGGCAGCGCCGCAGAGCGGGGCCTCGATGGCCCCCGAGGCGGCCTCACTGCTCAGATCAAACCCCGACCTGCGGCCCCATACAACCCATCGGCCCGGCACTTTGCGCCACCTCGGACAGATCAGACCCCACACCATCCCCGATGAACTCGGCCTTCATCCCGGCGCTGCCCATGAAGAACAGCCAGCATTGCGGATCATTCGGATCTTCATAGACAAAGCAAATCTGCGGGCCCTTCTCGTACCAATAGCCCTCGCGGCATTCATCCTCGGTGAAGGCCCAAACCACCTTACGATCCGGTTTATACTGTTCAGTGCCGTACACCGTGCCGTCCAGCGCATAGGTCAAGGTTTTTCCCGTCACATAGGCTTCAAACGCCGCTGCGGTCATGGGTGGGTTAGGCGGGACAACCCTGGGTGGGGGGGGCGTTTCGGCCAAAACCGGGGCGGCAAACGCGAGGAAGGCGAGGGCGAGGCAAGGACGCATGGTAATCTCCGTTGCAGTGATCCTGCCCGCAGCCCAGCGAGAAATCCAGTGACAGCTTCGTGTCCGCTACTGCCAGTGCTTCAGATGCGGACGGATCGCGCGCTTCCAGAGCGGAGGACACAGCGCGATCATACAGGCCAGCGGCAGCGGCCACGGCAAATGCGGCGCGTCCGCAGCCCTCGGCAGTCGCAAGGCAGGGTAGGGGCGGGCGGGATGCGCATGGTGATCGGAATGGCGCGGCGCGTTCAGCATGAAGGCCGAGGAAAACCAATGCGGCGCGTTCCAACTGTGCCGGGCTGAGACCGGCTCCAACCGCCCATCCGCCTTGACCGCTCGCGTCAGCCCATAATGCTGCACATAATCCGACAGCATCAACTGGCTTTGCGCATGTGCCGCCAGCGCCGCCCAAGCCAATGCCCCCCAAACCCCGGCAATCGTGAAACCCAAGGCCAGACACAGCCCCGCCACCCCAATATAAACCGCATAGGGATGCAGCCCGTTCTTTTGCAGACTGGCCTTGCCGCGCCCGCGCAGGGCATCCTCCGCCGCCCAGCCGTGCCGAAAACTGCCCCCCCAGGCCCGCACAAGAAACGCATAGTAGCCCTCACCCGATCGTGCGGTGTTCGGGTCTTGCGCTGACGCAGCATGGCGATGATGCACCAAACGGTGCGCCGAGGTGTGATGGCCGAACAGCAGCCAGCAATACACCAGCGCGCCCAGTCGAAACTGCCCGCGCCCCGGCCGATGGATCAACTCATGTGCCGCCGGGTTCGCGACTTGGCCCAGCCACAGCCCCGCGCCGACAAACACCGCGACCCGCGCGCCAGCCGAAAGCCCGCTCTGCCCCGCCACCGCCCAGACGGCGGCAGGCATCAACCCCAGCGCCCCCACAGCTAGCACCACCAACAACGCATCCGCCGCCGGAAACTCCGCCCCCTCCGGCGCGTCGCCCAGAAACCAACCGCTGATCTGGTCCAAACACGCGGCAAATCCGGTCATATAGACCAGCCCCGCCACGCACCACCACGCCCCCCACACCACACCTGCGCCCAACAGCACCAAAGGCAGCAGCGAGGCCAGCGCGAACAGCACCATTGGCAGGGGACGTGAGGTTACGGCTTGCATAGCCCGCAATCTAACAGGAGAAATCACGGGGGCCAGAGCCAACAACGGCCAGAGCCAAGGAGCCGCAGATGCCAGACGACCCGCGCTTGTTGCTCATCCTGTTGGCCTTTGTCTGTTTCCTGACCTATTGGGTCATCTGGGCCGCCCGCGACGGCATCGGTGGCCCCGGCCCACAGGTCAAAACTGCATCGACTGGCGTGCTCGCCGTCGTCGCCTTCACCCATCCGGCCAGTTCCTTCCAGTTGATCGCCCTCGGCCTCGCTTTCGGCGCGCTGGGCGATTTCGCCCTGACCCGGCGCAGCCAGACCGCGTTTCTGCTCGGAATGGCCGCCTTTGCCGCAGGCCATCTCGCCTATATCGCCGCATTCTGGCTGCGCGCTCAAAGCGTTGCCGACGCCTTACCACCCGCCGCTCCGTCCGGTCTGAGCCTCGCTGCCCTGATCGCTCTTGCTCTGCTGCTTCTGTCCACCGAACTCTGGCTGGCCCCCCGCACTGGCGCGTTGCGTTGGCCCGTGCGCGGCTATGTCATTGTGATCGGTCTGATGGGCCTGACATCCCTTCTGCTGGTGCCGCATCCCGAAACCGCCGGGGCGACATATTTGCAAATCGGGGCCGCCCTGTTCATCCTGTCCGACCTGCTGCTGGCACTACGGCTGTTCGTGTTCCCCATCGGAACGACCGCGCAAAAGCTGTCGATTGCACTCTGGCCCGCCTATTGGTGCGGGCAACTGCTGATCCTGCTCGGCGCTGGTCTCTATTGGCTGCCTTTCGGTGCTTAACCCTGCAGCCGCCCTTTTCCCGACCCGATAAATCCCTTAGGTGAGGGGAAACCAGCCAAAGGCCCAAACCCCATGTCCTTCTTCAAAAAGCTGAAAGACCGGATGTTCCGCTCCTCCGACAAGATCGGTGAAGGGCTGGAGGCTTTAGTGGCCGAACCCGAAGCAACGCCGGAAGCCACGCCCGAGGCCAAACCCGGCCTGATCTCCCGCCTGATCGGCCGCAGCGATGAACCGCGTCGCCTGCTCGACGATGCCATGCTCGAAAGCCTTGAGGAACTCCTCATCACCGCCGATATGGGTGTCGACACCGCCACCCGCGTGACTGCCAATATCGCCGAGGGCCGCTTTGGCAAACGCATCTCCACCTCGGAACTCCGCGACGCCCTCGCCACGGAAATCGCCCGCATCATGACCCCCGTTGCCCGACCCCTGCCGCTCTACCCACAAAAGCCGCAGGTTGTGCTGGTGGTGGGAGTCAACGGCTCGGGTAAAACCACCACCATCGGCAAGCTTGCGTCGCAGTTCAAAGCTGCTGGCAAATCCGTGGTGATCGCCGCTGGCGACACCTTCCGCGCCGCAGCCGTGGAACAACTGCAAGTCTGGGGCACCCGCGCAGGCGTCCCCGTGCTGACCGCCCCCGAAGGCTCCGACCCAGCCTCGCTGGCTTTTGACGCGCTGACCAAAGCCCAGGCCGATGGTGCCGACCTTCTGCTGATCGACACCGCAGGCCGCTTGCAAAATCGTCAGGATCTGATGGAGGAGCTGTCGAAAATCGTCCGCGTTATCCGCAAGAAAGACCCGACCGCCCCGCATAACACCATCCTCGTGCTGGATGCCACAACCGGGCAAAATGCCATCAACCAAGTCGAAATCTTCCGCAAGATCGCCGATGTGAGCGGCCTTGTGATGACCAAACTCGACGGCACCGCCAAGGGCGGCGTCCTTGTCGCATTGGCCGATAAATTCGGCCTACCGATCCACGCCATCGGTATCGGCGAGCAAATCGACGACCTAGCCCCCTTCGACCCCGACGATTTCGCCCGCGCCTTGGTAGGCCAACCCGACTAGGTCATCCTCTGTGCTCAAATATCCCGGGGTCCGGGGCTGGCCCCGGCGGTTAACCCCAAGCGCAGCGTGAATAATGTCAAACTGGCTCGTCTCCATCGCAGGCACCCCCACCGGCCAGCACCTTGCCTTGGCCCTCGCCCTGCTAGCCGCCGTCCTGCACGCCCTTTTCGGCGCGCTGCAAAAGGGCAAGCACGACCCGTGGCTGTCGCGCGCCGTCATTGACCTGACCTATGGCGTGATCGCCGCCCCCTTCGCTTTGTTCGTCGTGCCGTGGCCCGAAGCGCATATGTGGGCGATCTTCGCCGGGGCCTTCGTGATCCACGCGATCTACAAACTGCTGCAAGCCATGACCTACGACCGTGGCGCCTATACCGTGGTCTATCCCGTCGTCCGCGGCACTGGCCCACTTTTCACCGTCATTGGCGCAGGGTTGGTCTTCGGTGAGCACTACCACCCGCTGCAATGGTTCGGCGTTTGCCTACTGGTCGCGGGCATCCTTGGCCTTGCCGTCTACAACCTGCGCCACCTCACCGCTGAACGTGATACCCTCGTCTCCGCCCTATGCTTCGCCGCAGCCACCGGGGCTTTCGTAGCGATCTACACCACCTATGACGCTTGGGGCATCCGCGCCACCGCCGACCCGTTCACCTTCCTCGCGTGGTTCTTCATGCTCGACGGCATCTTCATCCCCGCCCTGATGGCCCGCCGCATCGCCGCACTTACCAAAACCCAAGCCATCCCGCTGTTCAAACGCGGCCTGATCGGAGCCTTCGTCGCCTATTTCTCTTTTGGCTCGATCATGATCGCCACAAGGCTGGACCGCGTCGGAGAAGCCGCCGTCCTGCGCGAAACCTCCACCGTGTTTGCCGCTTTGATCGGCTGGTTGGTGCTGGGTGAAAAGGTCGGGCTTGTCCGCACTGGCCTGATGGCGCTGATTGCGCTAGGAGCGGTGGTGATGGAATGGGCGGGGTAAACCAATGGCCAACACGAAACTAAATCCAATGGTCAAGCTGGGCCTCGAACTTGGCCCGATCGTACTGTTCTTCGCGGGCTTCCGGTTTTTCAAAGACAAAACCTTCCACATCCTCGGCACCGATTATTCCGGCTTCATCCTGATGACGGCGATTTTCGTGGTGCTGATCATCGCCACCACCGCGATTCTGTGGAAACTCACGGGCACGCTGTCGAAAATGCAGCTGATGACGCTGATCTTGGTGATCGTCATGGGCGGCCTGTCGGTCTGGCTGAAGGATGAGCGTTTCATCAAAATGAAGCCAACCCTGCTCTATCTGGCCTTCGGCATCACCCTTGGCATCGGCCTTCTGCGCGGCGAATCTTATCTCAGGCTGGTGATGGAAGAAGCCCTTCCGCTGCAACCCGAGGGCTGGATGATCCTGACCCGCCGCCTCACCGCCTTCTTCTTCGCGCTTGCCTTGGCCAATGAAGTGATCTGGCGGATGTTCACCACCGACACTTGGGTGACCTTCAAAACCTTCGGCCTGACAGCCGCGCTGTTTCTGTTCTTCATCAGCCAAAGCGGCGTGCTCAGCCGCTATGCGGTGGAACCTGACGCCCCGACCGACAACAGCTGACGCGCTGTTTCCTCTGCTTGGTTAACCGCCGTAAACTCACCACAATCCAGCCCAACCCCGGCCCGATTGCGCCTTGACAACTGGCGCAGTCAACCGGGGGATGCAGGATGTTCGAAGCAACACTGGACAACGTCGCGCAGTTTTTCCGCAGCTTCCGCCGCACCACTCCGTTTCCGGTTGAAATCCTGCTGCCCGGCCTGTTGATCCTGTTCGCATGGCCGCTATTGCGGATTTGGCTGGACGACGCCAGCACCACATTCATGGTCGCTTTCGTGCTGGGCATGGGTCTGCGTCTGGCGATGAAATCCCGGCTGATGATCACCCGCACCCGCGCGCATGTCTCGGCCCCGGTCACCGTCGCGCTGATTCTGCTAGCAGGCCCCGGAGCCTTGGCCCTGCTGATCTGGTCCGCCGATCCGCTGCTCTGCCAGCGCTTCCTCAGTCTGTATTTCGCTTTCGCCGCAGCGCTTTACATCATCGACGTGGTGGACGGCTCTTATGCGATCAACCGCTTTCGCTGGCCACAACCGGAAATGCGCGGCACCGACGCGGTGATGACCCGGGTGATGGTGATCTATAACCTCGGCATGGTGTTGGCGAATGAGGCGTTGATCCATCATGCTTCACAAACCACATGGCTTTTGTACTTCGGTCTTCTGCCCTTGGTGTCCAACCTGATCCGCACTGCCTTGGTGCGCACAGTGCAGGAAGGCTACGCCTCGGCTTAAACCCTCTGCACGGGCCAAATCATCGGCCAGCGCCATCCCGCCAGCAACCGTGACCAACGTGGATCGCGCCGTTCGGGCAGCGCATTGCGCAACACCCCTAAAGCCAGTGAGCCGTCCAAAATCGCCCGATACAGGCCCAAAGCCCCCGGTCGCAGATACGGCGACCAATGGCTGATCCGCGCCGGAGCCTCGGGCAAAGCATGGCCCAACCGCGCCAATGCCGCCAAACTCGCGGGTTGATCCAACTGCAGATCCAGCCAATTCGCCGGAGTTTCCCGCAAGCCCTGCCCAATCGCGGTATCCAGACCCGCGCCCGCCAACCACTCAAACAGAAAATCAAACAGATCATTCTCGCGCGTGGTGACATTAACCACCTGCACACAGCGCCCCGCAGCCGAGCTCATCGCCCGCATCGCCGGACGTCGCGTCTCCGCCGCCGCCAGCAAAATCAACCGCCGCAGATCGCCCGCCTCGGCATAGGGCAGGGCGGCCAATGCCACCCTTGCCCCCAAGCTATGCCCCACCACATCAAACGTCCGCCCCGGATCAAGGCATTGCACCAAAGCCGCCAGTTCCGCCAAAGCCCGCCCCGCGCGCCTCGCCCGCACACAAGCGCCGCGAAACCGCCCCCGCGCGGGCCAGCCAAAGCCAATCGCCAAAGCCCGCCCGCCGCTTAAGCCCAGATGCCGTGGCCAGGAAATCGCCGTCCAATCCTGCACCGGCGGCTGCATCGAAAAGATATGCGTATGCGGGCAATTGCCGCCACGCGCGCCCGGCGCAAAGCGATAGCCGTGGATCATCACCACCACAGGTGCGCCCGCAGGCAAAGCCGCCAGCGCCGCCGCCAAAGCCGCCCGGTCCACCCGCAATCCCGCGCGGCCCACATCAACTCGGAACACCGCCTGATCCGGCATGACACAGCCCCCTCATGACGCCCGTAAGCTGCCACGAGGCTGCAACAAAGCCATGAACGCGGGGTTACAGCAGCGTAACGGCTACTTTTTCTTCCAAAACTCCATCAGATCAAATTGGAACATGATCGTGGTCGGCTTCGTCCCGCTTTGCAAAAACTGCGACTCCGCCTCAACCGTCAGCCCCGGCACCGGCAGCGGCACCGTCACCCCCGCGCCCTCATCCAGCAGCTTGATCTTGTAGCCGTCCAAACCCGGCACCGGCAGCCATTTGTCCTTGATCAGCCCGAAGGCCATCAACCGCGTATCGCGCACCGCCAAAATCGGCGCGATAAACGACCCTGCCACGATGACCGAACTGGTGACGATCAGCGCTTTCTCTCCGGTCGGAGCCGCCTTCCACTCGCCCTTAAAAATCCCCCATTGCCGCTTGGCCTCGTCCTGCACGATGCCGACCTGCTTTTGCACGATCTCCAGCTTGTAGACTGCATCCAACACGTCCTTGGCCTCGCCCGCGTGTGGGGTCGCAGGGCCGGGATTGGGCGTGCTCTGTGCAGCCGTCCCCGGCAGTGGCACCAACCAGGCCGCAGGCGTACCCGCCACCGGCCCCACCACCACCGGGCGCAGCGTTGACAACTGCAACATCGGTGCCAGCAGCTCCCATTTCGGCGCCAGCATCGCCTCCATCCAGGCCCGCGCCGCCATCTTCGCCTCAATCTCGGCGATCATCGCTTGGGTTTCGGGCGAAAGCGTCAGCTTGCCCGTCATTAAATTCAGCGGCTTAGGCTGATAGCCATATCCAGACATCGGAATCACCTCGTGGAAAAATTTGCGATAATCCGGTTAGCCTACGCCCTTTTCACCGCAATGCGCGCAAATTCTGCCGCTCACCGTTGACCTCGCCGTGGCGACAGGCTATCCAACCCGCGTGGTGCTTTATTCCGAATTGCGGGCCACGTTAAACATTCCGCTAAAGAGGGTCCGGGTCAGCAGCCCCGAAGCCCTTTGGTTTCGGGGTTTTTCTTTGAACCGGAGGGTCTTCGCCATGACCAAAGACTGGAAAACGCGCACCAAACTGGTGCATGAGGGATCTCGCCGCAGCCAATATGGCGAGATGGCCGAGGCGATCTACCTCACCCAAGGCTTCGTCTACCCCACCGCCGAATCCGCCGAGGAACGCTTTATCAAAGCCGGTGAAGACGAATTCATCTACGCCCGCTACGGCAACCCGACCACCCGGATGTTTGAAGAACGCATCGCGGCGCTGGAAGGCACCGAAGACGCCTTTGCCACCGCATCGGGCATGGCCGCGGTCAACGGCGCTTTGACCGCCATGCTGCGGGCGGGCGATCATGTGGTGTCGTCGAAAGCCCTGTTCGGCTCCTGCCTCTATATCCTCGAAGAAGTCCTCACCCGCTACGGCGTCAAGGTCACCTTTGTCGATGGTGCAGACCTGAGCCAATGGCGCGCCGCCTGCACCCCCGCCACCAAAGCGGTGTTCTTTGAGAGCATGTCGAACCCCACCCTAGAACTCGTCGACATCACCGAAGTCTCAAAAATCGCCCATGCCGTCGGCGCTTTGGTGATCGTCGATAACGTCTTCGCCACCCCGGTCTTCTCACGCGCGGTCGAGCAAGGTGCCGATGTGGTGGTCTATTCCACCACCAAACACATCGACGGCCAAGGCCGGGCTTTGGGCGGCGTGATCTGTGGCACCAAAGACTTCATCCGCAAGGTGGCAGAGCCTTACCTGAAGCACACCGGGGCTGCGATGAGTCCGTTCACCGCGTGGATCATGCTGAACGGCATGACCACTTTGGATCTGCGCTGCCGTGCAATGGCGGACTCTGCGCTAAAAATCGCCGAAGTGCTGTCCACCGATGACCGCATCTCCAAGGTGATCTTCCCGGCGCTCACCTCGCATCCGCAACACGCATTGGCGATGGCACAGATGGGCTCGGGCGGCACTTTGGTGACCTTCGATATCAAAGGTGGCAAAGAAGCCGCGTTCAAGTTCTGCAACGCTTTAGAAATCATCAAGATTTCCAATAACTTGGGCGATGCCAAATCCATCGCCACCCATCCCGCCACCACCACCCACCAGCGCCTGCCACAACCGCAAAAAGACGCTTTGGGAATCACGCCGGGGCTGATCAGGCTCTCGGTCGGGCTTGAGGATGTCGATGATCTGATCAGCGATCTGCAAACCGCGCTGAGCGCGATCTGACCGAAACGGCGGGGCGCGCAGCCCCGCCGAACCAGGCAAATCCGGCATTGTTGTTAATCCAATGTCGCCTTTCGCGCGTATTGCTTCGGACAGGCTTGGGAAATTGGGAAAAATCCCCTATATCCTGACTCTGCGACCAATTTGGGGAGCGCTGCCATGAACATTCACATGATCGGCCTTGAAGAAAAATCAGGCCTTGATCAACGCCCCGGCCGAGCCGAGGCCGAAGCCGCTTTGGCGACCCTGCGCGCTTGGGCGCAGCGGGCCTCTGATGCCGAAATCGCAGGCCTTGCGCCGGGTGCAGGCGCACTTGTGGGTGAAACCTATCCAGTGCTGTCGCGCGAATATCCCGCCGATTTCGTGGTGTCCGACACCTATAAAGACTCGATGCCCGATCTGCAAAATGGCCCCGCCAGCCTGATTGTCGGCGCGAAACAGGTGATCCAGCACGTCGGGATTTCCAACTTCCGCCTGCCGATCCGCTACCGCACCCGTGATAACGGCCCGCTGACGCTGGAAACTTCGGTGACCGGCACCGTGTCGCTGGAAGCCGAGAAAAAAGGCATCAACATGAGCCGCATCATGCGCTCGTTCTATGCCCATTCCGAGCGTGATTTCTCCTATCAGGTGATCGAACACGCGCTGGAAGATTATCTGAAAGATCTGGGCAGCTTCGATGCACGCATCCAGATGCGTTTCTCCTTCCCGGTGAAAGTTGAGTCCCTGCGGTCGGGCCTGTCCGGCTGGCAGTATTACGACATCGCGCTGGAGTTGGTCGATAAAGCAGGGGTGCGCAAACGCCTGATGCACCTTGATTTCGTCTATTCCTCTACCTGCCCATGCAGCTTGGAGTTGTCTGAACACGCCCGCCAAACCCGTGGGCAAATGGCGACGCCGCACTCGCAACGCTCTGTCGCGCGCATCTCGGTGGAACTGACCGGCGACAAGTGTCTCTGGTTTGAAGACCTGATCGACCTCGCCCGCTCTGCCGTGCCGACTGAGACGCAAGTGATGGTGAAACGCGAAGACGAGCAGGCCTTTGCCGAGTTGAACGCCGCCAACCCGATTTTCGTCGAAGACGCCGCGCGCAGCTTCTGCCAAGCGTTGCAGCAAGACAGCCGCATCGGCGATTTCCGCATTGTGGCAAGCCATCAGGAAAGCCTGCACAGCCACGACGCCGTGTCGGTGCTGACCGAGGGCGCGACCTTTGCCGCCGACAGCCTGGACCCCAAACTGTTCGCGAGTCTTTATCACGTTGGGTAAGGAACGGTGCGTGAAACACGCACCCTACGAAACCAAAAGCGATGCCGCAAACTGGAAAGCCCGGTTTGCGGCATCGGCGTTTTCAAAGCTGAGTATTTCTCAAAGAGCAACTCAAGAACCGTCGCGCTTAGGTCATCCTCTGCGTAAAAACATCCCCGCCGGAGGCATCTACAGCGTCACAAACACTCAGGTGCAAAAGTTAAAATTCTGCTAATGCCCACCCCGTAACCCATTGAAAATACATGCGCGCAGCCCCTGTCCCCGCGTGGACCACGCCCATCATTCCCAGCAAGACACCAGAACCGTCATCCCCAGCCCCGCCGCATTCAAAGCGTCAGGTGTGGCCAAATCCGTCGAAGTGGCCGGGCTCACAACCACCCCCGCTGCCGTCAAAGCCTGCCCAATCACCCCGGCTTGCGCGGCAAAAGCCACCCCATCGGGCAGCAGTTTCGCCCCCTTCACCGCAGGCGGCAACAGCATCCCCAGCACCGCCCCGGTGCCGTCCAAAACCGGCCCACCCGCATCACCGGGCAGCACAGGGACGGCCAGTCGAGACAATCCCGCCTCGCCATTCAGCCCCTTTTCTTCCTCCAGCGTGCCGAAGGTCAGCACCGGGGCAGGCAGCTTATCCTCATAAGAATACCCCGCCACCGCGATCTCCGACCCCAACCGAACCGCCCCACTCGCAAATCGCGCGAAAGCCTGCGGGGCCAGCGGCGTGATCGGCCGCAGGATTGCCACCCCCGTGGCCTGATCCTGCGCCACCACCCGCGCATCGGTCGCGTGATCAATCGTCACGCGGCCACATTGCGCGACGGCCTCAGTGGTCGTCACGACTGTTCCCGCCGCATCGACAAAGAACCCCGAGCGCGACAGTTTCGGCAGCTTCACTTCCATGCCCGCCAGCAACCCCGACCGGGTCGCTTCATCCATCGGCACCAAGCCGGGGTCCAAGGCCTTATCGCCCACGCCCCGGAAGCTGGCTTTCAACGCGGGCAAAATTCGGCTCATCCGCTCCGCATCGGCTGGATTCCACACCACCAGATAGCCCTTCACCATGCCATTCTTGACCTCGGCATAGGCAAAGCTTTGCACGCTGTTCGATGCCGCATTGATGGTGAAGCTTTTCTCCGACTTGCTGCGCTCGCCCTCGGCAGGCACCACCTCCAAGGTTTGCAGAATATCATACAGCCCCGACAGGCTGTCCTGATTGCCCGGTTCGGAAATCAGGATCACCTTCAACCCGGAACCCGCCTTCTCATTGTAATGCACGAACGGCGGCTCGTAATGGTCGAACTGCACCAAGGCCATCGGCAGGGTAATCTCAATCCCCGCCTCCGGCTCCGACACTGAAGCAAAGCCAAACTCCGCTTGATCCGCCTGATAATTCGCCACCAAAGCCGTGCGCTGCTTGGTCGTCAGCACCCCGGTCGCCTCAAAGCCATTCGCCTCTTGCCACGCCGCCATCGAATTGCGGGTGCCGGGGCCAAACGCGCCGTCGATGCCGCCCTCGTAGAAGCCATACCAAGTCATCGCGGTTTGCAAGGCCTTGCGGCCTTCGGCATCCAACGCCGCCTCCGAAGTCTTCGCCTCACGCACGGTTTCTTCGGCGGGCATCACCTCGACCACCGGGGCCACCGTATCCAGCGCCGGATCAACCACCACCGGATCTGCCGGGGCCAGCCCCGCAATCGCCCCCACTGGCCAGAATTGCTGACGATGCGTGCCGCCGTCCGTTACAAAGCTGTCGCGTGGGATCGCGCCGTCGCTGCGCAGATCAGCCAGAGCGCCCGCAGCGGCTTCCGGCGCATAGGGCCCCAGTACGATCGCATACCAGCCTGACGAAATCTGGTATCCCGCCACATTCGGAAACTCGGCGGCATAGTCGCGTGCACGCGCCTCTGCCTCGGTCAAACTGGGCTGGGCTTCAACCTGCACCCAAGCTTGCTGTTGCGCCAAAGCCATCGGGCTGAACCCAAGCACCGCCAGCAGCGCCAGCAAAACCATCCGAAGTCTCATAGAACCGTCCAATCTTCTTCTATCGCAAAGCTTACACATTTCGGCGAACCTAGCAGAGCACCCCGTAGATGCACGCGGTTTCCACCCTCAACACACGCCTTGCATTGACCCTTGGCTGCCTCTTGCCTATGGAGTGGCAACATTTCAAGAGGTCCGTCATGGCTGATGCCCCCAAAGCCCCCCGCAGCTTTCAGGAAATCATCCTGCGCTTGCAGAATTATTGGGCAGCGCAGGGCTGCGCGGTGCTGCAACCCTACGACATGGAGGTCGGCGCTGGCACCTTCCACCCGGCCACTACCCTGCGTTCATTGGGTTCAAAGCCTTGGGCCGCTGCTTATGTGCAACCCTCGCGCCGCCCAACTGACGGTCGGTATGGCGAGAACCCGAACCGCCTGCAGCACTATTATCAATATCAGGTGATCATCAAACCTTCGCCGCCCGATCTGCAAGACCTTTACCTTGGGTCACTCAAAGCCATCGGCATTGATGCGTCTTTACACGACATCCGCTTTGTCGAGGATGATTGGGAATCCCCCACCCTCGGCGCTTGGGGCTTGGGCTGGGAGATTTGGTGCGACGGCATGGAAGTGTCGCAGTTCACCTATTTCCAGCAGGTCGGCGGCCATGATTGCCGCCCCGTTTCCGGCGAACTGACCTACGGACTTGAACGTCTCGCGATGTATGTTCTCGGCGTCGATCACGTCATGGACATGCCGTTCAACGACTCACAATCACCGATCCCGCTGACCTATGGCGATATCTTCCGCCAGACCGAGGAAGAATACTCCCGCCACAACTTCGACGGCGCCGATACCGCGCAACTGCTGCGGCATTTTGAGGATGCCGAGGCCGAATGCCAGCGCCTGCTGGACTTCCCGCCGCTCGATCCGAAATCCGGCAAGACCATCATCATGGCCCACCCGGCCTATGACCAGACCATCAAGGCCAGCCATCTGTTCAACCTGCTCGACGCGCGCGGCGTGATTTCCGTCACCGAGCGCCAAGCCTATATCGGCCGCGTCCGCGCGCTGGCGAAGAAATGCGCCGACGCCTTCCGGCTGACTCCGGCAGGCCAAGATGCAGAGGTTGCACTGTGAATGGAAAATACGTCGCAGGTTTCATCGTGATCACCGCCGCCATCGCAGGCATCGCCATGTATTGGAAGCTGCAAGAGAGCACCCACTACACCCCGGCGAGCTTCCAGAAGGGTGCCGAGATCGAACTTACCCTGATCGAATCCGGGCAACCCGAGCCCATCCTTGTCGATCAGATCGAAGGCATCACGGCGGAAGCCTCGCCCTTGGGCTACCGCGCCTGTTTCCACACACCACTGTCGCAAGCCATGCTGACCGAAACCTATAAGGTCTACGAAAAGCCCACCCCGCTGATCGCGCCGTCATGGTTTGGCTGCTTTGACGCCGATGCGATTGGTGAGGCGCTGGAAAAGGGCGATGCCATTGCCTTTCTGTCTAAGGCCAATGTGAGCCCGGTCGATCCCGCCAAGCCAGCGGCCCCCGAAATCGACCGCGTTGTCGCGGTTTTCCCCGATGGCCGCGCCTATGCGTGGCACCAGCTTTCTCCTGTAGCGGAGCAATAAATGTCCGACCTGCTGATCGAACTCTTCTCCGAGGAAATCCCCGCCCGGATGCAAGCCCGCGCCCGTGACGATCTGAAATCCATCATGACCAATGGCTTGGTCGAGGCTGGCCTGACCTACGCCTCGGCAGGCGCGTTTTCCACGCCGCGCCGTCTGGTGCTGTCGATCGAAGGGCTTTCCGCCGAAAGCAAACCCGTCCGTGAAGAACGCAAGGGGCCGAGCGCCAGCGCGCCTCCGGCCGCGATTGAAGGTTTTTTGCGCTCCACTGGCCTGACGCTGGATCAGTTGGAACGCCGTGCCGACAAGAAGGGCGAAACGCTTTACGCCGTGGTCGAAAAGCCCGGTCGCGCCGCCAGCGTGATCATCGCGGAGGTGCTGGAAAACACCATCCGCACGTTCCCATGGCCAAAATCCATGCGCTGGGGGTCCGGCAACCTGCGCTGGGTCCGCCCGCTGCATTCCATCCTCTGCCTGCTGTCGGACGACTCCGGCGGCGAAGTCGTCGCCCTGAACATCGACGGTATCCAATCCGGCAATACCACCGCAGGCCACCGCTTCCTCGCGCCCGCCCGCTTCCCCGTCACTGGCTTTGACGACTATGTGGTGAAGCTAAAACGCGCCCATGTCGTGCTGGATTCCGCCGAACGCGAAGCCGAGATCTGGCAAGGCGCGCAAAACCTCGCCTTTGCCGCAGGCATGGAAGTGGTTGAAGACAAAGGCCTTCTGGCTGAGGTCGCGGGCCTTGTCGAATGGCCCGTCCCGCTGATGGGCCGGATTGCCGAGACGTTCCTGACCCTGCCGCCCGAGGTTTTACAGACCTCGATGAAGGAGCACCAGAAGTTTTTCTCGGTCCGCAACCCGAAAACGGGCCGCATCGAAGGCTTCATCACCGTCGCCAATACCGAAACCGCCGACCACGGTGAGACGATTCTGAAGGGCAACCAAAAGGTGCTTTCCGCCCGCCTGTCGGATGCGAAATTCTTCTGGGAAAACGATCTGCGCATGGCGAAAGCCGGGATGCAGGAATGGCTGGACGGTCTGAAATCCGTCACCTTCCACAACGAACTTGGCTCGCAAATGGATCGTATTGCGAGAATCGAAGGTTTGGTTGGACATCTTGCCGACAAGGTCGGTGCCGATCTCGTTCAAGCGTTGCGTGCCGCGCGATTGGCAAAAGCGGATTTACGGTCATCAATGGTTGGTGAGTTCCCAGAATTGCAGGGTTTGATGGGGATGTACTACGCTCAAGCTGCCGGCGAGACGGAATCCGTCGCGCAAGCGATCAAAGAGCACTATTCGCCGCTGGGCCCGACAGATGATGTGCCGGGTGCTCCAGTTTCGATTGCCGTAGCGCTGTCAGATAAGTTGGATGTTCTGACTGGTTTCTGGAAGATTGACCAGAAGCCGACCGGTTCAAAAGACCCTTATGCCCTGCGCCGCGCGGCTTTGGGGGTGATGCGCCTGATCCTGATCAATTCGATCCGCACCTCTCTGGTCATGCACTTTCGGCAAGGGTTGGCGATGCACGCTGCTGTCGATACTGTAACGCCTGCATTGGACCTCCTCGCCTTCTTCCACGACCGCCTCAAAGTCTTCCTGAAAGACCAAGGCATCCGCCATGACGTGATCGACGCTTGCCTTGCCATGCCCGGCAATGACGACCTCACCCTGCTGGTCAAACGCGCCGATGCGCTCGCGGCCTTCCTGAAAACCGAAGACGGCCCGAACCTGCTGCAAGGCTTCAAACGCGCCAACACCATCCTGTCCCAAGCCGAGGTCAAAGACGGCGTAGAATACTCCTACGGGGCCGATCCAAAATTCGCCGAAACCGATGAAGAACGCGCCCTTTTTGCCGCCCTCGACCAAGCCGAAGCCCAGATCACCCCCGCCATGCGCCGCGAAGATTTCGCCGGCGCCATGGCCGCGATGGCAAGCCTGCGCGCGCCAATCGACGCCTTCTTCACCGCCGTTCAGGTCAATTCGGACAATCCGATCATCCGCCGCAACCGCCTGAACCTGCTGCACCGCATCCGCGCCATCTGCTCGGGCGTGGCTGACCTGACCAAAATCGACGGCTAACGCTTTCATCTTGGCATAAATATCCTTGGGGGTGTGGGGGCTAGCCCCCACCCTTCACACATCGCCCAATAAGCTTGCACCACGCCGCACCAAGTGTATCCTGCGCCCGCAAAGTAAAGGTGCCGCAGTGCAGAAAATCGCCGAGTTCGCAGAGATCACCCCCAGTGCCGATATCCGCACCGCAGCCCACGGGTGGCGCGCAAAATGCCTGCAACGGCTGGTCAGGCTTGAACTTCCCGTGCCAGAAACAGTGGCTCTGCCCGCCCAAACCGTGCGCGCGATTGCGGCGGGCCATCCGGTGGACGTCAAAGCGATCCTGACGCATTTTGGCGCGATGCCGTTGATTTCCGTGCGGCCTTCGCCGGAGAATCCCGATTGGGGTGGCCCCGGCACTGTGCTGAATATCGGCATGAACGCCGCCCAGCATGACCGCTTGGTGGAAACCAATGGCCGTGAAGCCGCCGACGCGCTCTACCTGCGGTTTGTGCAAGCCTATGCCACCCATGTCGCCCGCCTCGACCCCGATATGTTCGATTCCGGCAAGCCCAACGCGGATAGCCTCCGCGATGCTTTGCGGCACTATGAGCGAGAAATGGAAGAACCTTTCCCGGAAGATCCCGCCCAGCAACTGTCGGAAGTGCTGCGTTCGATGGCCCGCGCATGGGAAGGCACCTCCGCCCGCTTGCTACGTCAAGCCAAGGGTGCGCCAGTTGAAGCCGCTTTGGGCCTTGTGGTGCAAGAAATGGCGCAGGGGATAGGGCAGGGGATTTCCGGCTCGGGTGTGATGCAATTCATTGATCCTGTTACAGGATTGGCTTTGGTGAAGGGCCGCTATCTGGGACAATCTCAAGGCCGCGATGCGCTGAAAAAGACCGAAGCGATCTACCTCACCCGTGACAAACGCGGGCCGTCTTTGGAAGACATTGCGCCCGAGATTTTCGCCGATCTGATCCGCCACGGCGCGGTCTGTCGGCAAAAATTGCGTGAAGAAATGCAGATCGAGTTTACCATCGAGGATGGCAAGCTCTCGGTCCTCGACGCGATCAAAGTACAACGCTCGGCCCGCGCGGGGCTGAAAATCGCGGTGGCTTTGGCCGATGACGGTGTGATCAGCCGCGAGGAAGCCGTGCTGCGGGTGGAACCCCGCGCGCTGTCTGAACTGCTGCACCCGCAAGTCGATATGCGCGCCGCCCGCGACGTGTTCGCCAAGGGCATCGCCGCAAGTCCCGGCGCGGCTGTGGGGCGTATCGTGTTCTCATCCCAAGCCGCGCAAGCCTCGGCGGCGCGCGGCGAGCCCTGCATCATGGTGCGCCGCGAAACCGCGCCTGAGGATATTCGTGGCATGCACGCGGCGGTTGGCGTCGTCACCGAACGCGGTGGCGTGACCTCTCATGCCGCCGTGATCGCGCGCGGTTTGGGCGTGCCTTGCGTGGTGGGCGCGTCCGGTCTGCGTTTGGACCCCAAGGAAAAACGCCTTGTCGCCGCCGATGGTCGCATCTTCAGCGAAGGCGATCTGATCACCGTCGATGGCACTACGGGTGACGTGCTGGCGGGCGCTGCCGAGATGCTTGCTCCCGCGCTGGACGATGCCTTCCGCAAGCTCTTGGGATGGGCCGACAGCTTCCGAGATATTGGCATCCGCGCCAATGCCGACACCCCCGCCGATGCCATTACCGCGCGGCAGTTCGAAGCGCAGGGCATTGGCCTCTGTCGCACCGAGCATATGTTCTTCGAGGAAGACCGGCTTGTGGTGATGCGCGAGATGATCTTCGCCGACACCTCGAAAGACCGCGCCGCTGCCCTTGCCCGCCTGCTACCGATGCAGCGCGCCGATTTTGTGCAACTGTTCGAGATCATGGCGGGCCTGCCGGTTTGCATCCGGCTGTTCGACCCGCCGTTGCACGAATTCCTGCCGCACTCGCGTGAAGGCTTGCGCGAATTGGCCGAGGCGCTGGACAAGCCCTTGTCCGATGTGGTCCGCCGCGCCGAGGCTTTGGCCGAGTTCAACCCGATGCTAGGGATGCGTGGCGTCCGCTTGGGCGTGGTGCTGCCGGAAATCTACGCCATGCAGGCGCAGGCGATTTTTGAAGCCAGCGTCGTGCTGGCCCGTAAAGGCACGCCCGTGGTGCCGGAAATCATGATCCCGCTGGTCTCAGCCCGGCGCGAGGTGGAACTGGTCAAGACCCATATCGACGCGGTGGCTGCCTCAGTTCGGGTGAAATCTGGCGTGGCGTTTGCCTTCAAACTTGGCGTCATGGTGGAAACCCCGCGCGCCGCTTTGCGCGCCGGAGAGATCGCGCAGCACGCCGATTTCCTGTCGTTCGGCACCAATGACCTTACGCAGATGACCTATGGCCTGTCGCGCGACGACGCGGGCCGCTTCATGAGCACCTATGTTCAGCAGGGGGTTTTCCCTGAAGATCCGTTCCACATTTTGGATGTCGATGGCGTCGGAGAACTGCTGTTGATTGGCTGTGAACGCGGGCGCGCGACGCGGCCAGACCTGACGGTTTCGATCTGCGGCGAGCATGGTGGTAACCCCGAATCGATTGGGTTTTGCCGCAAGGCGGGCTTCGACTATGTGTCTTGCAGCCCCTACCGCGTGCCTTTGGCGCGTCTGGCGGCGGCACATCTGGCATTGGCTGATCGTGTGGATTCCCAGAAAACCACCACAATATCATGAATTTGCAAGTCGAAGTGAATGTAACGCTTTAAGAGTTTGCGCGGAAATCCGCTCAAATGTACGGAAATCCCGTGGTAATTTTGCCACGCGGGTAGACCGATGCAGATTCGTTCTCTAGGCCAGTTCCTCGTCGCTTGAGGCTGCTCTCATCCGGCGTTGCTGAAACAGACCGGGATACTGATATATGCGCTTCCACCAAGCCTGGACGAGTGCCGCTGCGGCGCTTTGCGTCCTCAGCGGGGCGGCCTTTGCCGATGTGACGGTAAGCCATTCCAACGACCCCACCTTGCTGATGGGCTCGCAAATGGCGTCCTTGTTTGGGGCGGAACACAAGGCGTTCGATGCGCTGCCAGAGGGCAAACTGACAGCGATGGCGGTGGGGCCGAAAGCGGTCGTCCCCGAGGCGCAGAAGCCCGTCAAGGCGGCGAAGGCTGACAAGAAGACCGAACTGCAAAACCCGGTTCTGATCAGCTACACTGCCGATTGGCTGATGGCGCAACCCGCGCCTATCGGCGACGCGCAATGGCAATGTCTGAAAACCGCGATCTACTTCGAGAGCCGTGGCGAAACCCTGCAAGGTCAGTTCGCGGTGGCCGAAGTCGTGCTGAACCGTGTCGACAGCCCGCGCTATCCCAAAACCATCTGCGGCGTCGTGCAGCAGCGCGGCAGTGGGTCTTGCGCGTTTTCCTATTCCTGCGATGGCAACAAAGACGTGATGACCGAACCCGGTCCCGCCGATGTGGCTGGCCGCATCGCCCGCGTAATGCTGGATGGTGCCCCGCGTCAGCTGACCGCTGGGGCCACCTATTTCCACACCCGCGCCGTCAGCCCGTCGTGGTCGCGCCAGTTTGCTCGCACCGCCGCCATCGGCTCGCATCTGTTTTATCGCCAGCCGTAAGCTGGACTTCACCGATCCATAAGTCGCGCCCCTTGCGCTTCCTGTCGGGTTCGGACTAGGCGCTGTGCGGGGTAGGCTATAGCTTGCCCTGAACGCGTTTCGCCTTTCGGGGGTCCCATGACCAGCGACATTGACCAAGCCTTCGCCCACCCAGAGGAGCGTTCCATCGCCTCGGCCACCGCCGATCCGCGTGATCGCATCAGCCTGCGCGATCATATCGTCGAGGTGGATATTGGTGCGTTTCAGAAAGAACGTGGCCACACCCAGCGTGTGCTGTTCAACATCGTGGTCGAGGTCCGTCCGGCGGTGGAGCCGCTGAACGACGACGTTGATCTGATCTTGTCCTATGACACGCTGACCGAAGCGATTGCGGCGGAACTCGCCGCCGAACGTCTGAATCTGCTGGAAACCCTCGCCGAACGCCTTGCCGAACGCATCCTCGCCGAGCCGCAAGCGATGCGCGTCTTCGTGCGGATCGAAAAGCTGGATGTCGGCCCCTATAAACTGGGTGTGGAAATCGTGCGCAGCCGCGCCGAGACCGCCGTCAAGGTGATGGGGCAGGATGGCGAAGAAGCCGCCGTGCATCCGTTGGTGGTTTTCCTCGACAATGCCGCGATCATGGCCGCCGATCTGGAAACCCGCCTTGATCATTGGCAAGCCCAAGGTCGCCCGGTGATCCTGACGGTTGGACTGCCCGACATGGCGCGCCCGCAGACCGGTCATAAACCAACCCAGCGCCGCGTGGACTTGCTGGCCATCGAGCAAAACGCTTGGGTGCTCGCCGCCCGCGATCCGCGCTGTGTGGTGATGGCGACACGCACAGAAATCGACTGGGCGATCAAGCGCGGGCAGATGGTGGTGTGGGCACCGTCGAAACTGGTGTTGGATGCCGTCGATGGCCCGCACAGCCGCGAGCCGGTGGCGCTGGCACTGTGGCTGGCGGAATTGATGGCGGCGGATCGTTTGGTGGTTCACGGCGATGTTGCACTTCCGGCGGGAAGCCGCGTGCGGGTGGAACAGGCCTGAAGCTTCCCCCTTGCGACACAAGGTTCAGAGTTTTACCACAGGGTCATGACCTATATCCGCCCTATCCCGATGACCGACCCCGCCCGCCCCGCTGACGCTTTGCCGATTGCAGGCGGTTGGTGCTGGTTTTCGCATGTTGAAGTGATCGACCGGGACGCGCTGCCAATGCTGGTGCCGGTGTCGGATCTGGATGATGAGACCCGGCGCAGGCTTTCCGCCAAGCGCCCCGATTTCGGCGGCTTGTCGATGGACCGCCCGCGTATCATGGGCATCCTTAACGTCACTCCCGACAGTTTCTCTGATGGCGGGTTGTTCCTGCGCCCGGAAGCGGCGCTGATGCAGGCGCGCAAGATGGCGGCAGGGGCGGATATTCTCGACATCGGCGGCGAAAGCACCCGCCCCGGCGCAGTTGAAGTTTTGGCCGATGAAGAAACTGCCCGCACGGCTCCCGTCATTGCGGCGTTGCGCGACGGTGGCCTTGATGTGGCAATCTCTATCGACACCCGTAAGGCATCGGTTGCCAAGGCGGCTTTCGCGGCTGGGGCGACGATCCTGAACGATGTAACGGCCCTGCAATTCGATCCTGCGATGGCGGCGGTTGCGGCGGCCTCGGGCCGCCCGGTGATCCTGATGCACTCCATCGCCACGCCGGACAGGATGCAAATTGACCCGCATTATGACGATGTGCTGCTGGACGTGTACGACGCCCTCGCCGCCCGTCTGGCAGAGGCTGAAGCGGCAGGTTTCCCGCGTGATAAGCTGGCGATTGACCCCGGCATCGGCTTTGGCAAAACCCTGCAGCATAACCTGACCCTGCTGTCGCGGCTGTCGCTGTTTCACAATCTGGGCGTCCCGGTCTTGCTGGGGGCCTCGCGCAAACGTTTCATCGGCACGATCAGCGACGAGGCCGATGCGCAAAAACGCCTGCCCGGCAGTCTGGCCGTGGCCCTCGCCGGGGTGGCGCAGGGGATGCAGATGATCCGCGTGCATGATGTGGCCGAAACCCGGCAGGCGCTATCCCTATGGCAAGCCGCAACAACAGGAGTCGCGCAATGACCCGCAAACTTTTCGGCACCGACGGCGTGCGTGGCACCGCCAACAGCTATCCGATGACCGCCGAGATGGCGTTGAAATTGGGGGCCGCAGCCGGGCGGTTCTTTCGCCGCGATGGCAGCACCGCGCATCGGGTGGTGATCGGCAAGGATACGCGGCTGTCGGGCTATATGCTGGAGAATGCTTTGACGGCGGGCTTGACCAGCACGGGCATGAACGTGCTGCTGCTTGGCCCAGTGCCGACGCCAGCGGTGGGGTTCCTGACCCGTTCGATGCGGGCCGATCTGGGGGTGATGATCTCTGCCTCGCACAACCCGCACCACGACAACGGCATCAAATTCTTCGGCCCGGATGGCTTCAAGCTGTCCGATGCCGCCGAGATCGAGATTGAGGCGATGGTCGAGGCCGATATCGCACTCGCCCCGCCCGAGGATATCGGCCGCGCCAAGCGGATCGACGACGCGGTCGGGCGCTATCAGGAATTCGTCAAGACCACCTTTCCGGGCGGTCTGCGGTTGGACGGCCTGAAAGTGGTGATCGACTGCGCCAACGGCGCCGCCTACAAAGCCGCCCCCGAGGTGCTGTGGGAATTGGGGGCGGAGGTGATCCCGGTGGGGGTCAGCCCGAACGGCAAGAACATCAACCAGCGTTGCGGCTCCACCTATACCCAGACCGCCGCCGAGGCCGTTGTGGCGCATGGCGCGCATGTCGGCATCAGCTTGGATGGCGATGCTGACCGGGTGATGATTTTGGATGAAACAGGCAGGGTCGCCGACGGCGATCAGATCATGGCGCTGCTGGCGGGGCGCTGGGCGGATGAGGGGCGGTTGCAGGGCGGCACTCTGGTTGCCACCGTGATGTCCAATCTGGGGCTGGAGCGGTTCATGACCGGACGCGGCCTGCGGTTGGAGCGGACCTCCGTTGGGGACCGGTATGTGGTTGAGGCGATGCGGCGCGGCGGGTTCAACCTCGGCGGTGAGCAGTCGGGGCATATCGTGATGACCGATTATGCGACGACTGGCGATGGCTTGATCGCGGGCTTGCAGTTTTTGGCCGAGATGGCGCGGTCGGGGTTGGCGGCCAGCGCATTGGTGCGGCAGTTCGAAACCGTGCCGCAGATGTTGAAAAATGTCCGCTATGCGCCGGGGTTGGAGCCTTTGAAGGCAGCGGGCGTCAAGGCGGTGATTGCGGCGAAGGAAGCCGAGATCAAGGGCAAGGGGCGGATTTTGATCCGCAAATCCGGTACCGAACCGCTGATCCGGGTGATGGCGGAATGTGAGGACGAGGCGATGCTGCGCTGCGTGGTCGATGAGATTGTCAGCGCGGTTCAGGCTGCGGTGTAAGGGTGGTCCCGAGTTGGGACCGTTTGTAAAATATAGTAATATCAATCGCTTGATGATCTGCGTTAACTCCATCTTCATCAGTGTTAATCCGATCTTAGAGCGGTTTGCGTTTATCTTGGATCACAATTCGCGCCAAGGCCTGCGCGAATTGTGCTGCTCCTTGCGCCAGATAAAACCCAAACCGCTTTAAACATTCGGCTCATGCAAGATGCGTGAATCTGTTGGCGCCTCGATGCGGTTCATCAAGCCGTAGTCGCGCTGCACTTCGGCCACGCGCAGGCGGTAATCGGCGAAGATGCCAGCGCGGCCCTCGGTTTGGGATTGGCGATGTTGCGGCAGGGCGCGCCAACGGGCGACGGCGGCTTCATCGGTGAAGAACGACAGCGACAGCAGTTTGTCGGGGATTGTCAGGCTGCGAAACCGCTCGACACTGAGAAACCCCGGATCAGCCTGCAACAGCGGGCGCAACAGCGCGGCATGGGCGAGGTAATCTGCCTCGCGGCCCTCGGCCAGTTCCACCTCGAAGATCACCGCGATCATGCTGCAGCGCCATGTGGGGTGGAAACGCAGCGCAGAAAGGTGCGGTTTTCGCGCAGCAGGAATTTCTCGGATTGGGCAAATTCATAGTTGGCGCGGCCCAACGGATCGTCGGCCAGTCGTGCCCGATAGGCCTCATAAGCGGCCAGCGAAGGTATGTTGTAGATACCATAGGCGAGGGTCGATGAGCCTTCGTGCGGCGCGTAGTAACCGATCAGATCGGCACCGCAGCGCGGAATGGCTTGACCCCAGTTGCGGGCATATTCGGCGAACTGCGGCTTCTTGGTCGGGTCGATATGGTAGCGGATGATACAGGTGAGCATTGTGGTCTCCTTCTGCTCATGTTCTAGCCTATTGACGCACGCGAATGCTTCGGCCAAAATCAAACCATGAAAGAAGGTCCAGACATATCCCGCATCGCGGCGCTGATCGGCGATCCCGGCCGCGCCAATATCCTGACTGCTTTGATGGCGGGCAAGGCGTTGACGGCGAGTGAATTGGCGGAGGAGGCCGGGGTCAGCCTGCCCACCGCCTCGGGCCATTTGGCGAAACTGGCTGACGGCGGGCTGATCGCGGGCGACAAGCAGGGGCGGCACCGCTATTTTCGGCTGGCTGGACCAGAGGCGGCGCAACTGCTGGAGGCGCTGATGGGCTTTGCCTCTGGCCAAGGGTTGCTGCGGTTGCGCACCGGGCCGAAGGATCAGGCTTTGCGCGAGGCACGGGTGTGCTACAACCATCTGGCCGGGCGGCGCGGGGTGCAGATGTTTGATTTCCTGCGCACATCCGGCTTTGTGACCGAGGGCGAGACAGTGGCGCTGACCGCAGCGGGCGCTGCATTTGTTGCTGGGTTTGGCGTTGATCTGGCGCGCTTGCAACTGGGACGGGGGGCTGTCTGCCTGTGCTGTCTGGATTGGTCAGAACGTCGCAGCCATCTGGCGGGCAGCTTGGGGCGGGCCCTGCTTGCAGCAATGGAGTCGAAAAGCTGGCTGAAGCGCGAGCCTGCGGGCCGCGCGGTGGTGTTTAATCCGGCGGGGGTGGAGGGGTTTGAGGCGGTATTTGGGGTTTAGCGCTGCGCTGTAAACGCAAAAGGCCGAAGCAATGCTCCGGCCTTTGTCATTATCGTAGGGTGGGGTTCTACCCCGTCGCCCGATCAGTTCCGTGCGCGGTCGACCATCTTGCCTTTGGAAATCCACGGCATCATGTCGCGCAGTTTTTTGCCGACCAGTTCGATCTGGTGCTCGTCGTTGGAACGACGCGACGCTTTGATCGTCGGCTGGCCAACAGCGTTCTCCAGCATGAAGTCGCGGACGAATTTGCCGGATTGGATGTCGGACAGCACGGCTTTCATGCGGGCCTTGGTCTCATCATACGGCAGGATGCGCGGGCCGGAGACGTATTGGCCGTATTCGGCGGTGTTGCTGATCGAGTAGTCCATGTTGGCGATGCCGCCTTCATAGATTAGGTCGACGATCAGTTTCACTTCGTGCAAGCATTCGAAATAGGCCATTTCCGGCTCGTAGCCAGCTTCGACCAGGGTTTCAAAGCCCATACGGATCAGTTCAACCAAACCACCGCAGAGAACGGCTTGTTCGCCGAACAGGTCGGTTTCGCATTCTTGGCGGAAGTTGGTCTCGATGATGCCGGAACGACCGCCACCGATGCCCGAGCAATAGGACAGGCCCAGCTCCATCGCCTTGCCGGTTGCGTCGGTGTGGACAGCCACGAGGCACGGCACGCCGCCGCCTTTGGTGTATTCGCCGCGCACGGTGTGGCCGGGGCCTTTGGGGGCCATCATGATGATGTCGACGCCCTTTTTCGGCTCGATCAGGCCGAAATGGATGTTCAAGCCGTGGGCGAAAGCAATAGCCGCACCTTCACGGATGTTGTCGTGGACGTATTTCTTGTAGGTTTCGGCCTGCAATTCGTCGGGCATGGTGAACATGATCAGATCGGCCCAAGCGGCGGCTTCTGCGATGCCCATGACCTTCAGGCCTTCGCCTTCGGCTTTTTTGGCGGAAGGCGAGCCTTCGCGGAGTGCCACGACAAGGTTCTTCGCACCCGAATCGCGCAGGTTCAGCGCATGGGCATGGCCTTGGCTGCCGTAGCCGAGGATGGCGACTTTTTTGTCCTTGATGATGTTCACATCGCAGTCACGGTCGTAATAAACGCGCATTTGGGCGCTCCTTCTTGGTTGATGGGGCGGAGCATAGGGATTTTTGCGGTGTTTCGCGTGCATTGTTTGACTAATTTTGCAGTTTAGTGGATGGATCATGCGTCATATCTTGAATTGGTGATGAAATCATGCAGCTTGACGAGGCCGACCGCAGGATTTTGCGTCATCACCTGAGCGAGCCTACGTTAACGCGCAGCGCGTTGGCAGATCGGGCCGGGGTGACGCAGGCCACCTTGTCGCGCCGGCTGGAACGGTTGGCTTTGGCGGGCGTGATCGGGGTTGCGCAGGCGCGGATTGACTGGCGCAAGCTGGGCTATGAGGTGGAGGTTTCGCTGCGGTTTACGCTGGATAAGACCAATCCACGCGCGTTTGACGAGTTTATCGCGGCCGCGCGCGAGGTGCCGGAGGTGGTGGCGATTGAGACATTTCTGGGCCGGGTCGATGTGCGGCTGAACGTGATCGCGCGGGATATGGCGCAGTATCAGGCGGTGTATCGGCAGCGGATTCTGGCTTTGCCGCATATCGCCGAGGTCGATGCGCTGATGCTGATTGCGACGATTAAAGATAGCGAGGGGTTGCCGCTGTGATCGACCTTGATGACTTGGACCGGGCGATTTTGCGTGCTTTGGCGTTGGATGCCGGGGTGTCGGCGGGTGAATTGGGCCGACGATTGGGGCTGTCACAGCCAGCGACGTGGCGACGGGTGAAGCGGCTGGAGGCGGCGGGGGTGATCGCAGGCGCGCGGGTGGATGCCGACCGCGCGGCTTTGGGCTTTGGCGTGACGGTGTTTCTGGGGGTGAAGCTGGCGACCAAGGGACGGGTATCCTTGGAAGATTTTGAGCGGGCGGTGATGGCGATCCCTGAAGTGCAGGTGGTGCAGCATGTGCTGGGCCTGTTCGATTACCGATTGCGGGTGGTGGCGCGGGACATTGCGGATTTTGAGCGGGTTTTGCGCCGTAGGATCATGACTCTGCCGGGGGTGGGGCAGGTCGAGGCGAATGTGTTGTTGACCGAGGAGCGCAGGCCGGGGCCGTTGGGGTAGCGCATTGTCGCGATTTTCAGCAAACTGCCTTCGGTCAAAAGCGAAAGAATGCTGTCGGTTTTCATACCGCTTTGGCGGAAATTGGCGCTAGATTGCGCTTAAAGCTTTGCAAGGAGTGCCGCGATGAAACTGCCACATGCTCATGTCGACCCGGATGGTTTGGAAGAATTCTCGGTGGTGTTCACCGACCGCAGTCTGAACCACATGTCGGCGAAGTTTCAGGGCGTGATGCGCGAGGTTTCGGGGCTATTGCGCGAGGTCTATAACGGGACGGCGGTGGCTCTGGTGCCGGGCGGCGGCACCTATGCGATGGAGTCGGTGGCGCGGCAGTTCGGGCAGGGCTCTGCTTTGATCGTGCGGAATGGCTGGTTTTCGTATCGCTGGAGTCAGATTTTTGAGGCGGGTGGGTTTTCGGAGCCGACGGTGGTGATGGCGCGGGCCTCGGGGAATGGGGCGCAGGCGGCTTTTGCACCGCCGCCGGTGGAGGAGGTCTGTGCGAAGATCCGCGAGACGAAGCCCGATGCGGTATTTGCGCCGCATGTCGAGACCTCTTCGGGGATCATTCTGCCGGATGATTATATCGCTGCCATGGCGGCGGCGGCGCATGAGGTGGGGGCGCTGATGGTGCTGGATTGCATCGCCTCGGGCTGCGTTTGGGTGGATATGGAAGCGACTGGCGTGGATGTGTTGATTTCCGCGCCGCAGAAGGGGTGGTCGGCTTCGCCTGCCGTGGGGATTGTGGTGATGAGCGCGCTTGCGGAGGCTCGGCTGGCGGAGACCAACTCGAACAGTTTTGCGCTGGATTTGAAGAAGTGGCGGTCGATCATGGCGGCTTATGAGGGCGGTGGCCACGCCTATCATGCCACGATGCCGACGGATGCCATCGTTGGGTTTCGCGATGCGATGCTGGAAACGCGGGAGATGGGGTTTGCGGAGGCCAAGGTGGCCCAGTGGGAATTGGGGAGCGCTGTGCGGGCGATGTTGGCCGAGAAGGGCGTGGCTTCGGTGGCAGCGGCGGGATTTCAGGCTCCGGGTGTGGTGGTGAGTTTCACCGAGGATCCGGCGGTGCAGAACGGATCAAAATTCCGGGCTTTGGGGATGCAGATTGCCGCCGGGGTGCCGTTGCAGGTGGGGGAGGGGGCTGAGTTCCGCACCTTCCGGCTGGGGTTGTTTGGGCTGGATAAACTAGCGGACGTGGCGGCGACGGTGGCGCGGTTGCGGCGCGGGGTGGACGCGGTTTTGTGAGTGTCCACGCGTGGACAGGGGTGGGGTTTGTTATGAATCAAGGAGTTAATGGGGGAGCGTTAACGCTTTGGTAAGTATTCGACTGCCACGGCGCCGATTTTCGGGAAGGCCGAAAATCGTGGTCTTGTGGTGCGGGTCTGCGGGGTTCTGGACCGTTGTTTCGGATGCGGCGGCGGGAGTGCTCCGCACGGGAGTATTTCGAAAAGAGCAAATCCGGGGGTGGTGCCCAAGTGGACAGGCCGCGTGCTGCGGCCTGCTGGATGTGTGGAGCGCTTGGGCCGGGCCACGATTTTCGCGTTGAAAATCGTCCTGGAGGCCGCCTCAGGTTTGCGAGCCGCCGATTGTCAGGCCGCCGATCAGCAGGGTGGGTTGGCCGACGCCGACAGGCACCCATTGGCCGGCTTTGCCGCAGTTGCCGATGCCGGGATCTAAAGCCAGATCGTTGCCGATGGCGCGGATTTGCCTCAAAGCGGTGGCACCATCGCCGATCAGGGTGGCACCTTTCACCGCTTCGCCGATCACGCCGTTGCGGACGCGGTAGGCTTCGGTGCAACTGAACACGAATTTACCGTTGGTGATGTCGACTTGGCCGCCGCCGAAGCCGACAGCGTAGATGCCGTCTTTGAGCGACGCGACGATGCCTGCGGGGTCGTCTTTGCCCGACAGCATATAGGTGTTGGTCATCCGGGGCATAGGGATATGGGCGTAGCTTTCGCGGCGTCCGTTTCCGGTGGCGGCAACCCCCATCAGGCGGGCGTTTTGGCGATCTTGCATGAAGCCGACCAAGCGGCCGTCTTCGATCAGGGTGTTTTTCTGCGATGGAGTGCCTTCGTCATCGACAGAAATGGAGCCGCGACGGTTGGGGATGGTGCCGTCATCCAGCACCGTCACACCGGGGGCTGCGATCATTTGGCCCATCAGGCCTGCGAACGCAGAGGTTTTCTTGCGGTTGAAATCGCCTTCAAGGCCATGGCCGATGGCTTCGTGCAGCAGGATACCGGGCCAGCCGGGGCCGAGGACCACGTCCATCATGCCAGCGGGGGCGGGGACGGCATCGAGGTTCACAAGCGCAATACGCAGGGCTTCTTTCAGCATCGGCTGCCAGTGGCTGGGTTCCATCAGGCCTGCGAGGCCGTAGCGGCCACCGCCGCCGGTGCCGCCTTGCTCGCGTTTGCCGTTGGATTCGATGATCACCGAGACATTCATCCGGGCCATTGGGCGCACATCGGTATAGCGCAGGCCTTCGGGGCGCAGGATTTCGACCTCTTGCAGGCCTGCGGCGATGGTGGCGGAGACTTGCACGACGCGGGGATCAAGCGCGCGGGCGTAGGCGTCGATCTCTTTCAGCAGGTCGATTTTCACGGCGAAAACGGCATCGGCCATGGGGTCGGCGTCGCTGTAGAGTTTGATGTTGGTGTGTTTGGGGGCATCTGCCAAGGTGCCGCCACCATCGCCGACTGCGAGGCGGGCGGTTTCAGCGGCGCGTTTCAGAGCATGTTCCGAGATTTCGGTGGAATGAGCGTAGCCTGCGACTTCGCCGCGCACGGCGCGCAGCCCAAAACCTTCGGAGGCGTCGTAGCTGGCGTTCTTGATACGGCCATCGTCGAGCACGATGGCTTCCGAGCGGCGGCGTTCGAAGAACAATTCTCCGTCGTCCGCCCCGGCAGTGGCGGCGCGTAGGGTGGCAAGGGCGGTGGCCTCGTCCAGATGGGACTCGAACGGGCGGAATGGGGCGTCGGTGGATGCGGTGGACATCAGGACAGGGCCTTTCAGGGCGCGATTTGGCCCGGTTGAAACGAACTTAGGCGGCGGGCGGGGGCATCGCAAGGCGGGGTTTGGGGTTTTCGTAGCGCGCCCCGCGCGGATGGCCAGCGCCAAGCCGTGGGATTTTTGCTTTGATCTTGGTCAACTGGCGCGGTTTTGCCGCAGCTTACTCTTGTCGGGAAGCGGCTAATATGGTTTCACAGGCCAGAGATAACGGGATTCTGCCCCCTGTTTGGGCATGGTCAAAAAGGTGGCGTGAAAGCTGCCCTTGGATACGGGAAATGAACATGCGTCTTAAGTCGACTTTCAACGCTGTTGCGGCTGCCAGCCTTGGTCTGCTTATGCAGCCTAGCTTCGCCTTGGCGCAAGCATTGGAAACCGTGGGGGCTCCGGTTCCGTATGGCACCGAGCATCAGCCAGCGGCGACCAACATCGCCCGCGATCTGCAGTGGCTGGATCACATGATCTTGGTCATCATCACGGTGATCGTGGCGTTTGTGACCCTGCTGTTGGTCTACATCATGATCCGCTTCAACCGGAAGCGGAACCCGGTGCCTGCGACCTTCACGCATAACTCGCCGTTGGAAGTGGCATGGACGATCATCCCGATCCTGATTCTGGTGTTCATCGGCTCGTTCTCGCTTCCCGCGCTGTTCACGCAGCAGGAAATTCCGGTGTCGGACATCACCATCAAAGCGACGGGCAACCAATGGTATTGGTCGTATGAATACCCGGATGTGAAGGTCGGTGAGGCGGATACGTTGAAGTTTGACGCGTTCCGCATTGATGGCGCGATGAAGATTGACGATGCGGCAGCGGGCTGGGGCGATGATCAGCCGATGTCGACCGCGGGCGTGATGAGCGATGTGGCGGTGAAGAAGCTGGCTTACTACGGCTACACCAAAGAAGATTTCCTGTTGGCCACCGACAATGCCGTGGTTATCCCGGTGGGCAAAACCGTGGTGATGCAGGTGACGGGTGCGGATGTGATCCACGCTTGGGCGATGCCTGCGTTTGGTGTGATGCAATCGGCGGTTCCCGGTCGATTGGGCCAGTTGTGGTTCAAGGCGGATCGTGAGGGCATCTATTTCGGCCAGTGCACGACGCTGTGCGGCAAGGACCATGCCTATATGCCGATCACGGTTAAGGTCGTAAGTCAGGCGGCTTATGATGCGTGGATCGCGCAGGCCACCACGACGGGCAATCTGCGGCTCGCGTCGAACTGAGACCCAAGCTACGGCACAGCGGGCCTCCGGTTTTGGGGGCCCGCGTTAGACCAGAAAGCCAGGACGTTATGACCGATATCCGGTCTTTTGAGGCCCCGAAAGAAGCGGGATTTGGCGATTTCGTGCAGCTGTTGAAGCCGCGCGTGATGTCGCTTGTGGTGTTCACTGCGTTTGTGGGGCTGTTGGTGGCGCCTGTGCATCTGCATCCGGTGGTCAGCTTTACCGCGATCCTGTTCATTGCTTTGGGCGCGGGCGCGTCTGGGGCGCTGAATATGTGGTGGGATGCCGATATTGACGCGATCATGCGGCGCACCAAGGGGCGTCCGGTGCCTGCGGGGCTGGTGCAGCCGGGGGAGGCTTTGGCGATTGGCCTCGCGCTGTCGGGTATCTCGGTGGTGATGCTGGCGCTGGCGACCAATATTCTGGCGGGGGCGCTGCTGGCGTTCACGATTTTCTTTTATGCCGTGGTCTATTCGATGTGGCTGAAGCGTTCGACGCCGCAGAACATCGTGATTGGCGGGGCTGCTGGCGCGTTTCCTCCGATGATCGGCTGGGTGGCGGCAACGGGGTCGATCTCGGTTGAGGCCGGGTTGATGTTCATGCTGATCTTCATGTGGACGCCGCCGCATTTCTGGGCTTTGGCTTTGTTCATGAACGAGGATTATTCCAAAGCGGGTGTGCCGATGCTGACGGTGACGCATGGCAAGAAAGTGACCCGCAATCATGTGCTGGTCTATACTTTGGCGCTGATCCCGTTTGCGCTTGGTCTGGGGTTCACCTCGATCGGCGGGCCGGTGTATCTGGCGGTTTCGGTGTTGCTGAACGCCGAGTTCCTGCGCGGGGCGTATCGGATTTGGAAGCGGGATGAGGTTATGGCTGAGGCGGATAGCTATAAGGTGGAGAAAGCGGTATTCCGCTTTTCGCTGCTATATCTGTTCCTGCATTTTACCGCACTTTTGGTAGAGGCTGTGCTGCACAGCTCTGGCATGGGGGGCTGGTGATGGCGTTTCCGGCACCCGAACATGAGATTCACCGCAGGCGGTTTTCGCGCAATCTGGGCGTTGGGCTGACGCTGACCTGCTTTGTCGCGCTGGTGTTTGCGCTGACCGTGGTGAAAGTGACCAACGGCGATCTGGGCCATGCCAATGATGCGCCGGGGATGCTGGGATCGACCCAGCCGATTGCGCCGGAATTGCCTGCGCCTGCGCCTGCCGCTCCGGCGGTGAGCCCATGAGCAAGTCTGTCGACGCACAAAAGAAGACCGCGGCCCTGCTGGCTGGGGTTGCGGCTGTCATGCTGTCTTTGTCCTTCGCTGCGGTGCCGTTTTACAACTGGTTCTGCCGGGTGACGGGCTATGCGGGCACGACTTCGGTGGCAGCAACGGGCGCGGATGAAATTCTGGATCAAACGGTGAAAATCCGCTTTGACGCTTCTCTCGAAGCCGGGATGCCTTGGCAGTTCCGCGCGGTGCAGCCGTCGATGGAACTGCGCATCGGTGAGACGGGCCTTGCGTTCTTTGAGGCCTATAACCCGACCGACAAAGCGGTGGGCGGGCAGGCCAGCTATAATGTCACGCCAGATCAATCGGGCGGCTATTTCACCAAGATTGAGTGTTTCTGCTTCACCGAGCAGATTTTGCAACCCGGTGAGCGGGTGCAGATGCCGGTGAGTTTCTACGTCGATCCGTCGATTGTGAAAGACCCGGAAGCCAGTCTGATCAAAGAGATCACGTTGTCTTACACCTTCCACGTCGCCGATATTCCGCAAAAGCAGGCTGCCAATACGGTGGCCCCGGCTCTTGCCGAGACGCCTACCAAGCTTATAGAATAAAGACAAGAAAACCGAGGGAACCCGACCATGGCCCACGCCAAGAACCACGATTACCACATTCTTCCGCCGTCGATCTGGCCGTTTTTCGGGGCTGCCAGCGCGTTTGTCATGCTGTTTGGCTTCGTGCTGTGGATGCACGGCTCGCACCCATTCGTGGGGTTGATCGGCCTCGCGGGCGTGCTTTACACCATGTACGCGTGGTGGTCGGAAGTGGTGCATGAGGGCCAGACCGGCGATCACACCCCGGTGGTGCGGATCGGCCTGCGCTATGGCTTTATCCTGTTCATCATGTCGGAAGTGATGTTCTTCTCGGCGTGGTTCTGGACCTTCTTCAAACACGCGATGTATCCGATGGGGCCGCTGTCGCCGCTGAAAGATGGCGTTTGGCCGCCAGAAGGCATCGTGATGTTCGACCCGTGGCATCTGCCGCTGATCAACACGCTGATCCTGCTCTGCTCGGGTTGTGCCGCGACTTGGGCGCACCACGCTTTGGTGCATGAGAACAACAACCGCGCGGCGATGAAGCAGGGCTTGATCCTGGCGATTGTGCTGGGGATGCTGTTTACCTTCTTCCAAGCCTATGAATACAGCCACGCGGCTTTTGGCTTTGCGGGCAATATCTATGGCGCGTCGTTCTTCATGGCGACTGGCTTCCATGGTTTCCATGTGGTGATCGGCACGATCTTTCTGACGGTCTGTTTGATCCGCACCTACAAGGGCCATTTCACGCCCGAACAGCATGTCGGCTTTGAAGCCGCCGCTTGGTACTGGCACTTCGTGGACGTGGTCTGGTTGTTCCTGTTCGCCGCTGTCTATATCTGGGGCAGCGCATAACGATCTAAGACTTGCGCGGGCCCCGGTGGCCCGCGCAGCTTTTTCAGGGTTTGCTGATGAAATTCCGTCTGATGTCTGCGCTGTTGCTGGGTTTGGCTGGCGTAGGATTTCTGTGCAGCCTTGGCCTCTGGCAAGTGCAGCGCATGTATGAAAAGCGCGCGCAACTCGATGAGATGACGGCGGGGATTTCTGAACCTGCGGTGGTGGTGCCTGCGGTGTTGGACCCAGAGCGGGATCGCTATCGGCCCGTGCTGGCGGCGGGGCGGTTTACCGGCGAGACGCTTTATGTTCTGTCTGGCCAGCCGATGATCGGCGCCGGGGTGCAGGTGATCTCGGTTTTGCAGATGGCAGACGGGCGGCGCTTGCTGGTGGATCGCGGGTTTCTGCCGGATGAGGCCAAGCACAAGGCATTGCACGTGACCGATCTGACGGTGCAGGGCAATCTGATGTGGCCGCGCGACAGCAATCAATATACCCCGCCCCCCGACGCCAAGACCGGCATGTGGTTTGCCCGCGATGCGATGGCGATGGCAGCGGTTTTGCACACAGAGCCGACATTTATTGTCGCGCGCGCGCCAACGGGTGACGGGATCGAGGCGATGCCAGTGGATACTTCGTCTATTCCCAATGACCATTGGGGCTATGCGATCACCTGGTTTTCGCTGGCCTTGGTGTGGGCGGTGATGACAGCGGGGCTGGTCTGGCGTATCAGGCGGCAAATCTAGGGGGGACGGATGCGGTATATCTCGACGCGGGGACAGGCTCCGGTTTTGAATTTCAGCGAAGCGATGATGACGGGGCTGGCGCGCGATGGCGGGCTGTATGTGCCCGAGGTCGTGCCTGCTTTGTCGAAGGCGGAAATCGCGGCGATGGCGGGGCTGCCCTATGAGGAGATCGCGTTTCGGGTGATGCGGCCGTATTTGGGGTCCACGTTTACCGATGCCGAGTTCAAGGGGCTGCTGGCAAAGGCTTACGCTGGCTTTGGCCATGCAGCGCGCGCGCCTTTGGTGCAGTTGGGGCCGAACCATTTCCTGCTGGAGCTGTTCCACGGCCCAACCTTGGCGTTCAAAGACTTCGCCATGCAGTTGATCGGGCAGATGATGCAGGCGGCTTTGGCCAAGACCGGCGAGCGGGTGACGATTGTTGGCGCGACTTCGGGCGATACCGGGTCGGCTGCGATGGAGGCGTTTCGGGGGTTGGCGAATGTCGATCTGTTTATTCTGTATCCGCATGGGCGGGTGTCGGATGTGCAGCGGCGGCAGATGACCACCCCTTCTGAGGCGAATGTTTACGCCTTGGCGATGGACGGAGATTTTGACGATTGCCAAGCCCGTGTGAAGGATATGTTCAACGATTTCGCCTTCCGCGATGGCGTGCGGCTGGCGGGGGTGAATTCGATCAACTGGGCGCGGGTTTTGGCGCAGGTGGTGTATTATTTCAGCGCGGCGGTGTCGTTGGGCGCGCCGGATCGGGCGGTGAGCTTCACTGTGCCGACGGGCAATTTCGGTGACATTTTCGCGGGCTATATCGCGCGGAAAATGGGGCTGCCGATTGATCAACTGGTGATCGCGACCAATCAGAATGACATTCTGGATCGGGCGATGAAGACCGGGGATTATGCGCAGAATGGGGTGACGGCCTCGATCTCACCGTCGATGGATATTCAGGTGTCGTCCAACTTTGAGCGGGCGTTGTTTGACGCTTATGGCCGCGATGGCGCGGCGGTTTCGGCTTTGATGGAGGAGTTGAAATCGGGCGGTTTCCACATTTCGCAAGGGGCGATGGGGATGCTGCGCGAGGCCTTTGCTTCGGGGCGATGTTCGGAGGAGGAGACCACGGCGACGATCCAGCGCGCCTTTGCGCAGACCGGGGAAATCCTTTGCCCACATTCCGCCGTGGGCGTGAAGGTGGCAGAGGAGCATCTTGGGGAAGCGCCGATGATCACCCTCGCCACGGCGCACCCGGCGAAGTTCCCAGATGCGGTGGAAGCGGCGATGGGCACACGGCCCCAGCTTCCTCCACGCATGGCGGACTTGTTCACGCGCCCGGAACGTGTCACCCGTGTTCCGAATGATCTGGGCGCTTTGCAGGCGCTGATCCGCGAAAGGATTGCCCGTTGAGCCACGCATCTGCCGGTCTGCGCCTGACCACTCTGCCGAACGGCTTCCGCATCGTCACCGAACATATGCCGGGGCTGCTGTCTGCCAGCGCCGGGATTTGGGTGATGGCGGGGGGGCGGCATGAGAAGCCAACGCAGAACGGCATCGCGCATTTTCTGGAGCATATGGCGTTTAAGGGCACCAAGCGGCGCACGTCTTTGCAAATTGCCGAGGAAATTGAGGATGTTGGCGGCTATATCAATGCCTATACCTCTCGGGAGATGACCGCTTATTATGCGCGGGTGTTGCAGGCTGATGTGGGACTAGCCCTCGATGTGATTGGCGATATTGTGCTGAACCCGGCCTTTGATAAGAAGGAAATTGAGGTTGAGCGGCATGTGATCTTGCAGGAGATCGGTCAGGCTTTGGATACGCCCGATGATATCGTGTTCGATTGGCTGCAAGAGGCCTCCTACCCGGATCAAGCGTTCGGGCGGACGATTCTGGGGCCGGAGGAGCGGGTTTCTTCCTTTACCCGCAAGGATTTGCAGGGCTTTGTGGCGGAACACTACGGGCCGGGGCAGATGATTTTGGCGGCGGCTGGCGCTGTCGATCACGATGCGATTGTGAAGCAAGCCGAGGCGATGTTCGGCAGCATGAAGGCCAAGCCCGCGACCACGTTTCAGGCGGCGACGTTCAAAGGGTCGGAACGCCGTGAGGTGAAGGATCTGGAGCAGGTGCATTTCGCCATGGCGTTTGACGCGCCGGGTTATCGGCATCCGGACGTCTATACCGCGCAGGTTTATGCGATGACGATGGGCGGCGGCATGTCGTCCCGTCTGTTCCAGAAGGTGCGGGAAGAGCGGGGCCTCTGCTATTCGATCTTCGCCCAGTCGGGGGCTTATGAGGATGCCGGGCAGATCACTTTGTATGCGGGCACTAGCGCTGAGGAAATCGGCGAGCTGACCCAGATCACCATGGATGAGTTGAAGCGCGCGGCGGATGATATGTCTGAGGCCGAAGTGGCCCGCGCGCGGACGCAGATCAAGGCCGGAATGTTGATGGGGCTGGAAAGCCCGTCGTCTCGGGCTGAACGCATCGCGCGTCTGCTGGCGATTTATGATCGGGTGCCGGGGGTGGATGAGGCGGTGGCGCGGATTGATGCGGTGACGGTGGCGGATGTGCGGCGCTATGCGGGCGAACTGGCAGAGGCGGATTCGGCTTTGGCTTTGTATGGCCCGGTTGCGGATGCCCCCTCGCTGGAAGATATTCGCAAGCGTTTGGCGGCGTAATGCTATCCTTCCGCCGCAGGCCCACGGTTGAAACCGAGCGGATGACTTTGCGGTTGCCTGCGCACAGCGATTACAGAGCTTGGGCAGGCTTGCGCGAGGCTTCGGTGACGCATCTTACCCCGTGGGAGCCAGTTTGGGCGCATGATCATTTGTCGCGCAAAGCCTTTACCAACCGGGTGTATTGGGCGGGGCGGGCCGAGGCCACGGGCACGGCGCTGCCGATGCTGATGTTTCGGCGCGAGGATCGGCAGTTGTTGGGCGCGGTGACGCTGGACAATATCCGCCGTGGCCCGGTGCAGGCGGGCACGATGGGCTATTGGATTGGTGCGCCCTTCGCGCGGCGCGGTTATATGAAGGAAGCGGTGCAGGCTTTGGTGCATTTTTCCTTCGCTCAGCTTGACCTAAGCCGGATTGAAAGCGCCTGTTTGCCGGAAAACATCGCTTCGCGTGGGGTTTTGGAGAAATCCGGCTTTAAATATGAGGGCGTGGCCCAATCTTATTTGCAAATCAACGGGCGCTGGCGGAACCATGTGTTATACGCCAACTTACGGAACGACCGACGTGGTCGCACGGACGTGGGCTAATCCTACGCCGGAGCGGGTGGGGTCTTGTCTGGAGAGCCCAATGAGTGAAGTCAAAGTCCTGCTGTTGCGCGGCGTGAACGTGTCGGGCGCCAATCGCCTGCCGATGCCGGAGTTTCGGCAAATGCTGCTGGAACAAGGGCTTCAGCAAATCCACACCCATCTGCAAAGCGGCAATGCGGTGTATCTTGATCCGGGCGTCGCCGGGGTTGAGGCGAAAATCACCACAGCGATGAAAGAGCGTTTCGGCTTTGCGCCGCCGATGTTCGTGATGACGCTGAAAGAATACGATGCGATTTTGGCGGCGAACCCGTTCAAAAAGCAGGGCGCGGCTGATGGCGCTGGTGTGCATATCTATTTCCTCGCCAGCCCAGCGGCGGCCACGGCGGTGCAGGCTTTGTCGGCCCATGCGGCAAATGGTGAGCAGATCTTGTTTTCTGACAAGGCGGTTTATCTGCTAGCTCCGAACGGAATCGGACGATCTGTGCTGGCGACCAAACTTGAGGCGGGTTTGAGCATGGTGAAGACCGCGCGCAACCAAACCTCTGCCACGGCGATTGCGGCCTTGGCGCGCACGATCACTGTGTGAACCGCGGCTTTGAGCCTTGAGTGAGACGATAAGATGCTGAACCCTGCCGATCCTGCGTTTGTTGAAATGCTGCGTGGGCTGCTGCCCGAGGGCGCTTTGCACGCAGCCGAGCCGCGCTATCTGGAAGAACCGCGCGGGCGCTGGCAGGGTTTGGCGGGGGTGGTGGCGCTGCCTCGGACGGTTTCTGAGGTGTCGGTGGTGGTGCGGGCTTGTGCGCAGGCGCGTGTCGGCATCGTGCCTTGGGGCGGCGGCACCGGGCTGGTCGGCGGGCAGTTGATGTCCGAGGGCCCCGTGCCCGTGGTGCTGTCGTTGGAGCGGATGGCAGCCTTGCGCGGCAGCTATGCTGAGGAAAATGTGCTGGTGGTCGAGGCTGGGATGATCCTCGCCGATGTGCAGCGCCATGCCGGCGATCTGGGCCGGGTATTTCCGCTGGCCTTGGCGTCGGAGGGGACGTGCCGGATTGGTGGGAATCTTTCCACCAACGCAGGGGGCTTGAACGTGCTGCGCTATGGCAATGCGCGGGATTTGTGTTTGGGCGTCGAGGCGGTTTTGCCGGATGGCAGCATTTTCAATGGCTTGAAGCGGTTGCGCAAGGATAACACCGGCTATGATCTGCGGCATTTGCTGATCGGGGCCGAGGGCACTTTGGGCGTGATCACCGCCGCCAGTCTGCGGCTGTATCCGGTGCCGGGGGTGGTTGGCACGGCTTTGCTGGCGGTGGAAAGCCCGGCGGCTGCGTTGAAACTGCTGTCGCTGGCGCAAGAGCAGCTGTCGGGGATGGTCTCGGCATTTGAGTTGATCGGGCGGATGGGGTTGGAGTTTTTGGCCGAACGCATCCCCGAGGTGAAGCTGCCGCTCGGGATGCCGGAGTGGATGGTGCTGATCGAGATCGGTCTGCCTGCGGGGTTCGGTTTGGCCGAAGATCACTTGGGTGGGCTGTTTGAGGCGGGACTGGCGGACGGGTTGGTGTCAGACGGGGTGATTGCGGCCTCGGAAGCGCAGCGGGCGGGGCTGTGGCGGATCCGCGAGGCGATCCCGGAAGCCAACCGGATGATCGGGGCGGTCAGCAGCCATGATATTTCGGTGCCGCTGGGGTTGGTGGCGGAGTTTATCGCCAAAGCCGGGCCTCGGTTGGCGAAGCTGGGCGATTTCCGGGTGAATTGCTTTGGCCATTTGGGCGATGGCAACCTGCATTACAACGTGTTCCCGGCGTTTGGGCGCAGCCGGAAAGACTATGAACACCTGCGCGATGCGGTGAAAACCTGCGTGCATGATCTGGTCGATGAACTGGGTGGTTCGATGTCGGCCGAGCATGGTTTGGGGCGGTTGAAAGTGGAGGATCTGGAACGCTACGGCGATCCGGGCAAGCTGGCCGCAATGCGGGCGATCAAGGTGGCGCTGGACCCGTTGGGGATTATGAATCCGGGCGCGGTGCTGCGGGGATAACCGGCGCGTCGGCGGAAATCGGTTCATCTGCGGGCAAATCGGGGAATGGATCGCGGGTTTTGCGGTTGGTCTGGTATCATCCCGAAACAGGAGGACCCATCATGAGCTATATTCAAGGGTTTCTGATCGCAGTGCCGAAGGCCAAAAAGCAGGCCTATATCGACTCGGCGCGGGCGGCGGCACCGATCTTTAAGGAATACGGCGCGCTGCGCGTGGTCGAGACGTGTAGCGAGACGATTGCCGATGGCAAAGTCACCGACTTTAAACGCGCGGTTCTGGCGACGGCTGATGAGGCGGTGGTGTTTTCATGGATCGAGTGGCCGGATCAGCAGACGTATGAGACGGCCTCCGCGAAAATGCAGACCGATGCGCGTTGGAAAGACATGCCTGAGATGCCGTTTGACGGTCAGCGCATGGTCTGGGGCGGGTTTGAGCCGATCTTTGACACCCAGAGCGAGCAATCGGCTGGGGCAGGTTTTGCAAGTTCATCCTGATTACAAGAAACGCCCTGCCGGAAAACCGACAGGGCGCTGGGGTTGGGTGGGTCACGTGTTGCAAGCAGCGTCACCCTAAGGCTGGGTTGGCCTTAGTAAGTCTGGTGTAGGATGATTCGGTAAACAGGCCGTTAACGGTGATGCGGATTTGGCGTTTAGGCTGCTGAAATGCGCCTGAACTCTGAGGCCCCGGCTCAAGGCCGGGGCGGCGTGGGATGTTTGGACGGCGGGTTAAAGCCCTTCAAAGGCGCAGAGGGCGTGGACTTCCATGCCCATGCTTTCCAGCTTTTTGCGCCCGCCCAAGTCTGGCAGATCAACGACGAAAGCGCAGCCGATCACCTGTGCGCCGAGACGTTCGATCAGTTTGATGCCCGCCTCGGCGGTGCCTCCGGTCGCCAGCAGATCATCGACCAGCAGGACTTTCTCGCCCGGCTGCATCGCGTCTTCATGCACCTCGACCACCGCCTCGCCATATTCCAGCGTATAGGCTTGGCTGATGGTCTGGCCCGGCAATTTGCCCTTTTTGCGGATCGGCACAAAGCCGGTCGAAAGCTGATGCGCGACAGCCCCACCCAGAATGAAACCGCGCGCCTCCAGCCCCACCACCTTATCAATTCGCATCCCGGCATAGGGGGCGAGCAGTTGGTCGACGCACATCCGAAAGCCGCGCGGATCGGCGAACAGGGTGGTGACATCACGGAAGAAGATGCCTTCATGCGGGAAATCAACGATGGTGCGGATGTAGTCTTTGACGGTTTTCTTGGCAGAGGACATCAGCGAGCCTTTCAGAAGTAGGGTCTGTTTACCATCAGCCAGAACACCGCGACAAGGGCGGCGAAAGCGGGGACGCCAAGGGCGAGCCATATCCGGTAGAGTTTGCGGGCCTTTGCCGGGAGCGGGGTGCCTGCGGTGAGGGCTTCGGCGGCAAGGTCTCGTATGTGCAGTTGCAGGATGACGACGAGGGACCAGCACAGGAAGGCGAGGATGTAGAGGGCATAGGTTATCAGCAGCCACGGCTCGGTCAGCGAGTAGCCTGCGCGGTGGATCAGCCAGAGGCCGGTGAGGGGCTGAATGATGCCGGCGGGGGTCGTGAAGATCCAGTCGGCGATCACCACGCCAGAGGCTGTGGAATGGATGGTTTCGAGTTTTCCGGTGCGCATTGCCCAGACCATCTGAAACGCGGTGCCTATGCCGGTGCCGAACAGCACGGTCGAGCACAAGATGTGCAGCCAGCGGGCGATCAGATACGGGTCCATCAGCGTTCCTCGGTCAGCGCTAGGTGGGTCAGCAGCAAGGCGAGGATGGGCAGGTTTTTTAGGAGGCCGCCAAACGGATCAAGCCAGAGGGCCGGGGCGATCAGGGTCAGGCCAAGCGTGTAGCCCAGCACCATCAGGATTTGCAGAATGGCGGTGGTTTTGGGCCGCCAGTTTTTCAGCAGGGCAATGCCGAGGGCGGCGTCAGCCAAGCCTCCGGCTTTGGCAAGGATCAGCGCGAGGGTGGGCGGCAGGGCGATCTGGTGCAGGTAAATCTCGGGTGGGGTGAGCAGGCCGAGGGTGGCGGAGGTGAGCCAGAGCACGGCGAGTGTCAGGCGGATCAGCGGTTTCAGCAGATAAAGCCGGGCTTGCCACAGGTCTTGCGTGCCAGCGGGGCGGGATTGCAGGAACTGGGTGAAGGCGCGCGCGCTGCGGTGGAATTGTTGCAGCGATGGCGCCGGGTTGGCCTGCGCGACTTGCGGGGGCAGGGCATCAGCGGGTCGGGTTTGCGGGATTTGCGCCACGGCGCAGAGGTGTTCCAGCAACGCTGCGGGGGCGGCCAGTACGCCTTGCTCCAGTTGCGCGACCGAGGTGGCCGAGATCGGGCCTATGCTGAGGGCATCCCCGATCTGTCCCAAGCGGCGGGCGAGCGGAAGCGGGATGTGGAGCAGGGGGTGGTGCGGCAGGCCGAGCCAGCTTTGGGTGGCGCGCAGGATGCCGGTTTGGCTGACAGTTTGCGGCCCGCCGATTTCCCATCTGCCGGGGGCGGGGTTTTGCAAGCATTCGAGGGCTATGGCGGCAAGATCGCTGGCGTGGATCGGGTTGAAGGGTTGCTCGCCTGTGCCGATCACCGGGGTGAAGAACGGCAAGGCGGCAAGCGCACGGATTAAGGATGAGCCGCCGTAGGAGGTGTCGGCGAGGACAAGGCCTGCGCGTAAGATGATGGCCTCGGTTGTGGTGGCGGCGGCTTCGCCTCTGCGGCGCCAGTGGGCGAAGGCGGTGTCGGCCTCTATCCCCACGGCCGAAATCAGCAGGGCTTGGGTGCCGGGGTGTCTTGCGGCATAGGCGGCGGCGGGGGCTTTGACGTGGACGGCCTCGAAGATGCCCGCGGTGCCGGTCAGCAGGCCAGCGGCGTTGATGATATGGGTGTTTTGGTCGAGATGCGGTTGCCAGAAGGCGGGGGCATGGGTGGCGCGGGCGGTTAAATCGGCCTGCAGGGTGGCAAAGCCCATACGGTGCAGGCGGGCGGGGGTGCGGGCTTGGGCGGTGACTTGGACGCCTTGCTCGCGCAGATAGAAGGCGATGTGGCGGCCGATGAACCCATCCGCCCCCAGCAACAGCACTTTCATTTCAACACGCGCCCCGCCACGGCGTCGAGTTTGGCCAGCAATTCGGGGTCACGTTTGTCCGGCGCGGTCATCAGGGCATGGGTCAGCGCGTGGTCGCAGCCGTGCGGGCAGGTGGGATGATCGGGCAGCAGGGCAGGCAGGTTGGCGACCAGGTTGCGGGCGGCGCTGGCGTTGGCGGTGAGGGTTTGGATCACCGCCGCCACGTCGACCGCGCCGTGATCCTCGTGCCAGCAGTCGAAGTCGGTGATCATGGCCAGGGAAGCGTAGCAGAGTTCAGCTTCGCGGGCGAGTTTGGCCTCGGGCATGCCGGTCATGCCGATCACATCGGCGCCCCAGCTGCGGTAGAGGCGGGATTCCGCGAGGGTGGAGAATTGCGGGCCCTCCATGGCAAGGTAGGTGGCGGTGGGGTGGGTTTTGATCCCGGCTTGTTGGGCCGCTTGCAGGCAGGCTTGGCCGAGGCGGGGGCAGGTGGGGTGGGCGAGGGAGACGTGGGCGACGCAGCCGGGGCCGAAGAAGCTTTTCTCGCGGGCAAAGGTGCGGTCGATATATTGGTCGACCAGCACGAAATCGCCGGGGTGGTAATCGGGGCGCAGGCTTCCCACCGCTGAAACAGCGAGAATATCGGTGCAGCCGAGGCGTTTCAGGGCGTCGATGTTGGCGCGGTAGGGGACGGAGGAGGGGGAGTGGACGTGGCCGCGACCGTGGCGGGGCAGGAAGGCCATCGGGGTGCCGTTCAAGCGGCCGATCAGGATCTCATCGGAGGGTTTGCCCCAGGGGGTGGGGACTTTGACCCAGGATCCGCCTTCGAGGCCGTCGATCTGATAGACGCCGGAGCCGCCGATTACGCCGATCATGGGGGGCATTTTGGGGTCCGTTCATTGGGGTTTGGAAGAGTTTAGGGTGGGAAGCGGGGAAGGGGAAGGGGGTGTTTGGGGAGGGTCCCGACTCGGGACCATTGTTTTTATGGGGGAATTTTAGGGGGGTGGGAGGTATGGTTAATCGGAGGTTAAGATTGGGGTGCAGGCAAGAGGTTGCACCGGGTTGCAAGCGGTACGGGCGCACCTCAATGTGGGGATACGGGGTTTCGGAGTAAGGGCTGGATGGATCGGCTGCTGGAGTTGGTGAGACGGGCGTTTGCGCCAGTGCCGGAGGCGGCGGCATTTTTGGCGGATTGGCCCGCTGCGGGTGAACGACGCGAGAATGTGGCGGGAGCTTTGCCGGTTTGCGACTGGATGCCGGAGTTGCAGGCAGGGTTCAGCCCGGTCGATACGGCGGCGGTGGTGGCAGAGTTGCAGCAGGTGGCGGAGGATTTGGCGTGGCGGCAGACCTATGGCGCGGGCGATTTTGGTGCGGATTTTTTGCGCGGCTATGGTTGGAGCGAGTTTATCGGCTTGCGCGGTCCTGTGCCCAGTGCGCGGATCGCTTGCGGCGTGTTGCTGCTGGCACCGGGGATCAGCTATCCGTCGCACGCCCATGCGGCAGAGGAGGTTTATCTGCCGATTGCCGGGGTGGCGGAATGGCAAAAGGGCGCGGGGGATTATGCCGCCGTGCCTGTGGGGCAGGCGATACATCATCCAAGCTGGACGCCGCATGCGATGCGGACGGGGGATCAACCGCTGGCGGCGCTGTATTTGTGGCGCGGTGGGGATTTGGCTGCGAAATCGGTGATTTTGTAGGCATAGCCGGGGAGCGCTCCGCGCGGGAGTATTTGCGAAAGAGCAATTTGGGGGGCGTGGTGGGGTGGATATTCACCCCGCGACAGGACGCGCCTTTGACTTGCTGTTAGCGCGCAATGTCGAGGAGGGAGGTTTTGGCCAGTTGCTTCAAACGCTCCAGCCTGTGTCGCTTGTTTTGATCTGTCAGGTTGCGCCCCTCCAAGCCTGACCATCCGTTCAAAGCCGAAAACTTTTGAAAGAACTCAAACACCACGGGCGGCGTTGCATGGTCGGCGTATCCGGCCAAAAAGGCAGCGGTGGCGGTTTGAAAGTTTTCAAACGCCGTGGCGTTCACCGGCCATTTTATCGCAAAATCGAACAGGAATGAGATGACGTCCCGCAGCGCGTCATCTTCTTTTTTGTTTTCAAAATCTATGCCATAGACCGCGCCTTTGCGGCCAAACAGCACATTGCCGAGATGAAAGTCTTTGTGCGTCACGCAGCGGGTGGATGGCAATGCTTGGGCCTCGGATGCGCATTGTTCAAGCTGGTGAAACTCCACCATGAAGGCGTCGTAGTCAGGAATAACGATCAGCTTTTCGTCGTGCCGCTGGAGTTTTTTCAACAGCCAGTTCATGTGCGGTTTAGTGTCGAATGCGGCAGGTTTGATCGTTGCTTGTTGGAAACCGGAAATCCAGCGGCCTGCGTTTTGCAGATGGGTGCTGGCATCGGCGATATTGGAAAACTGCGGCAGGAGCTGTTGCAGCGATTCAGCCTTCACATGCTCCATGATGAGGGCGCAATCTTTTTCCACAAAGGCCAGTGCTTGCGGTGTGGTTAAAAGCGGGTGTTTTAAAGCGGCATTGGTCGATTTCAGCCGTTGATATTGGTTTAAGATTTTTGCACGACCTGCCGCGTCTGGTGTGCTGAGTTTGCAGACGAATGTGGAGTTCTTGCCGCGTATTTTGCAGCGAAATACCCATGTGTCATACAGTTTTGTGGGGTCTTTGAGCGAGGCCAGCGCGAATTCTTCTTCTGGTAAAAACACGCGCAAGGCACGTCGTGCAGCTTTTACGCTATAGTCTGCATCGAGCATAATTCCCAAATTCCAACGGGTGATAGAGTGGTTTGTGGAGTATCTATCTGAAACTTGGGCGAATTGTGTTGGTCAGGCAAGCGGTATTCGGGGTGCGGACTGGTCTGGGGTTGCTTCGAAGGGGGGCGCTGAAGCGCGCGCTACGTTCGGCCTAAGTGGTGGGGTGAACCCCGCCCTACTTGCGGCATCTGGCCTTGGCGGGTAAACGGGGCCAATTCATTTGCGGAGAGACCCCATGTCCATCGACATCGACACCGCGCGCAAGGTGGCTAAGCTGGCGCGTATCCGGGTGGAGGAAGCGGCTTTGCCGAAGCTCGCCGAGCAGTTGTCTGGCATCCTTGGGTTCATGGAGCAGCTGAATGAGGTTGATGTGACGGGCATCGAGCCGATGGTTTCGGTGACGCCGATGCGGCTGGCGCGCCGGGCGGATGTGGTGACGGATGGCAACCAGCAACGGGCGATTCTGGCCAATGCGCCGGATGCGCGGGAAGGGTTTTTTGCAGTGCCGAAGGTGGTGGAATGAACGCGAATACTTGGACCATTGCGGCGGCGCGGGATGCGCTGCGCAAGGGGGAGATTTCGGCGGTTGATCTGACGATGTCTTGTTTGACGGCGATCGACGCGGGCGATGCGCTGAACGCGTTTGTGCATAAGACGCCGGAGATGGCGTTGGCGCAGGCGCGGGCGGCAGATCTGCGGATTGCTGCGGGGAATGCACCGGATATGTGCGGGATTCCGTTGGGGATCAAGGATGTGTTCTGTACCAAGGGGGTGCCTTCGCAAGCCGCGTCGCACATCCTGAAGGGGTTTGTGCCGGAATATGAGTCGACGGTGACTTCGAAGCTGTTTGGCGCGGGGGCGGTGATGCTCGGCAAGCTGAACATGGATGAGTTTGCGATGGGGTCCTCGACGGAAAGCAGTTGCTATGGGCCTGCGGTCAATCCGTGGAAGGTCGACGAGGTGTTGCGCACTCCGGGTGGGTCTTCGGGCGGCTCGGCGGCAGCGGTGGCGGCGGATTTGTGTTTGGGCGCGACCGGGACGGATACCGGGGGCTCGATCCGGCAGCCTGCGGCGTTTACCGGCACGACGGGGATCAAGCCGACTTATGGCCGGGTCAGCCGCTGGGGGATTGTGGCTTATGCCTCAAGCTTGGATCAGGCCGGGCCGATGACGAAATCGGTGCGCGATGCGGCGATTTTCCTGCAGGCGATGGCGGGGCATGATCCGAAGGATTCCACCAGCGCGAATATGGCGGTGCCGGATTTTGAAGCGGCACTGACCGGGGATATTCGCGGCAAGAAGATCGGTATCCCGCGCGAGTACCGGATTGAGGGCATCCCGGCAGAGATTGATGCGCTCTGGGCGCAAGGCCGCGAAATGCTGCGCGAGGCGGGGGCGGAGATTGTCGATATCTCGCTGCCGCATGCGAAGTATGCTTTGCCTGCGTATTATGTGATTGCGCCTGCGGAGGCGTCGTCGAACCTCGCGCGCTATGATGGGGTGCGCTATGGCCACCGGGCGGCTTTGGCTGCGGGTGATGGCATCACCGAGATGTATGAGAAAACGCGGGCGGAAGGCTTTGGCCCAGAGACGCAGCGCCGGATCATGGTGGGGACCTATGTGCTGTCGGCGGGGTTCTATGACGCCTATTACAACCGCGCGCGTAAAGTCCGCGCACTGATCAAGCGCGACTTTGAGCAGGCATTTGCGGCAGGGGTTGAGGCGATCTTGGCGCCAGCGACGCCGACCTCGGCCTTTGGCTTGGGCGAGATGGATCAGGCGACCCCGGTCGAAGTGTATCTCAACGACGTGTTCACCGTGACGGCGAACCTCGCCGGATTGCCGGGGGTGGCGGTGCCGATGGGCCTCGACAGCAAAGGCCTGCCGATGGGGCTGCAACTGCTAGGGCGACCTTGGGATGAGGCGGGTCTGCTCAATCACGCTTATGTTTTGGAGCGGGCTGCGGGCTTTGTGGCCAAGCCAGATAAATGGTGGTAAGCGCCAATATCAGAATAAACCGCCGAGGCAGAGACGATGCGTAGCGCTGTGATGATTTTGGCCGCCCTCGGGCTGGCTGGGTGTGGAACCGCTGTACCCGATTCGGGTGCGGGCGTGGGGTTTCAGGATTATAATGCCTATAACGCGCCTGCCCCGGTGGCTGCGGCACCTGCCGCTGGCTTCACGCCGGGCGGGGCGCTGGCTGCGATTGACAAGGCCGAGGGCAAGAATACCGATACCGCGCTGACGCCGACCAATGTGCCGCTCAGCACGCAGGCGGCGGCCTCACCCTATGCCGCCCCAGCAGCACAACCTTATGGCCAACCGCAGGGTGCGGTGATTGGTGGCGGTGAGCGCGCGCGCGGCAATGCGCCGGCGGGGATTGCTGAGACCACCTCCGAGATGGCGAATGTACCGGGGTCGGCGGCCAATGTCGGCACCGTCTCGGATGAGCAGGACTTTCAGGCGGTGACCAAGCGCGAGTCCATCGAGAGTGACAAGGCCCGGATTGAGCGTAACCGCGCGCAGTATCAGGTCGATCAGCCGACGGCTTTGCCGCAGCGTGTGGGTGGTGATGCGCCCAATATCGTGCAGTTTGCGATTTCGACCAATCACCCCAAAGGCACGCAGATGTACAAGCGCGGCGGCTTGCGGCTGAACAGCTATAACGCGGCGTGCGGCAAGTTCCCCTCGCCGGATCTGGCGCAAGAGGCGTTCTTGGCGGCAGGCGGGCCGGACCGTGACCGCAAGGGCCTAGATCCAGATGGCGACGGCTATGCCTGCGCCTGGGATCCGACGCCGTTCCGGGCTGCCGTTCAGAATTGAGCGTGATCGCGGATACGCCGCCTTGGCCCTCGCCCAACTATGGCGATCGGCGGGGCGGCGTTTTGCCATCCCTCATTGTGATCCATTACACCGCTATGGCCTCTTGCGCTGAGGCGCGGGCGCGGCTGTGCGATCCGGCGTTTGAGGTGTCGGCGCATTGGTTGATTTCCGAGACGGGCGTGGTTGAGGGCTTGGTGCCGGAGGCTGCACGGGCTTGGCATGCGGGCGCGGGGGCATGGGCTGGAGTGACGGATGTGAACTCGGCCTCAATTGGCATTGAACTGGCCAATACCGGGCTTCAGCCGTTTGCGGAACCACAGATGGCGGCGCTGGAGGCGTTGCTGGCGGGGATCATGCAGCGCTGGGCTATTCCGCCGCATCGGGTGATTGCACATTCGGATATGGCGCCAGCGCGCAAGGGCGATCCCGGAGCAAAGTTTGACTGGCGGCGGCTGGCGTTGCAGGGGCTGTCGATATGGCCCTCGGCGGGGGAGGCTGATGTAGACGCGTTCCTGCCCGCCTTGCGGCGCTTTGGCTATCCTGAGGCGCCCGAGGCAGAGCTGCTGACCGCGTTTCGGCTGCGGTTTCGCCCCTGGGCGCGTGGGCCGCTGGGCCGAGTGGATGCGGGGCTTGCTTGCGATCTGGCGCTGCGCTTCCCGGTTGACGCGACAGCGCTGCAAGCGTAAGCCGCCCCTCGCGCGGATGGCTGGATGACCGCGGGGGGTAACCTCCGAGGAAAGTCCGGACTCCATGAAGGAAGGGTGCCGGGTAACGCCCGGCGGGGGTAACCCCAGGGAAAGCGCCACAGAGAAAAGACTGCCGTGGTGTTCGGCGCAAGCTGGACGGATCTGCGGTGATGGTGAAACGGTGGGGTAAGAGCCCACCACGGTCTTGGTAACAAGAACGGTATGGCAAGCCCCACCCGGAGCAATGCCGAATAGGGGCCTCGCGTGGTAAGGTCCGCGACTGTCAAAGGTGCTAAGCCTGCGGCGATAGCGGAGACCACCACAGGGAACTTTCAGCCCAGAGGCCCGGGTTGGCAGCTTGACTGCCCGTGGTAACACGGGTGGCAGAGGAATGGTCATCCAAGGGGGTAACCCTGGGACAAAATCCGGCTTATAGGCCATCCGCGCAAATTCTTGGACTCAGTGATCTGCGAAAGCATCCTCGCAGTGTAAAACCTGCAACGGCTATGGATTGCTCTTTGCTAAATACTCATAATCTAGGGCTTTTGGCAGGTCCTACGCCTGAAACCGGGCCGTCCCGCCGCCCCAAGCACCCACCGCGCGTCAGCGCTAAAGCGACTTGCGCGGCACGCGCGCAATTAGATCACCGCTAGATCGCAGAACTTGTGGTTTGGCTGTTGACTCTGCCGCCTTGATCCGTAAAAGGCAGGCTTCAAGAGATTTCGCAGGGCAACGGTGTTGCCTTGATGTAGGAGAGACGACTATGGCCAAACCGGCGACGATCAAGATCCGTCTGAACTCGACGGCTGGCACCGGGCACTTCTATGTGACCAAGAAGAATGCTCGGACCATGACCGAGAAAATGACGGTCAACAAGTATGACCCCGTCAAGCGTCAGCACGTTGAATACAAAGAAGGCAAGATCAAGTAAGATCTTCCCCTTCGCTGTGCGGAAGTGCCGCGCCCTTTGGGCGCGGTTTTTCGTTATGCGCGGGGCAGGTTCTATGCCTTAAGCAGAACGTATCGGTCGGGCACAGAGGTGATCATGGAACGCAGCCACTACGAAGAACATTATGTCGCGCGGGTCGGTTGGCTGCGCGCAGCTGTGCTCGGGGCGAATGACGGTATCATCTCGACAGCATCGCTGATCATGGGGGTGGCGGCGGCCTCTGGGCGGACCGAGGTGCTGGTGGCGGGGATGGCGGGATTGGTCGCCGGAGCGCTGTCGATGGCGGCGGGGGAATATGTTTCCGTCTCCTCGCAAGCTGATACCGAGAAAGCCGATACCGCGCGTGAGCGGGCGGAGATTGCGGCTGACCCTGCCGAGGAATTGCGCGCGCTGGCGGGGATTTATGAGGATCGCGGTTTAACCCCGGCACTGGCGTTGGAGGTTGCAACGGCCCTGCATGCGAAAGATCCGCTGGCAGCGCATTTGCGCGATGAATTGGGTTTTTCCGAACATACCGAGGCGAAGCCTTTGGTGGCGGCAGGGGCTTCGGCTGCGAGTTTCGCGGTGGGGGCCGCTTTGCCGATGGCGACGGCGGCGCTGGTGCCCGCGGCGGGGATTAGCCTGTGGGTGACGGTGTTGTCGCTGATTTTTCTGGCCGTGCTTGGGGCGATTGGTGCCAAGGCGGGCGGCGCACCGATGGGGCGGGCGGTGGTGAGGGTGACATTCTGGGGGGCTGTGGCGATGGGCGTGACGGCAGTGGTCGGCATGGTGTTTGGCGCGGTGGTTTAGACGGCCGCTTGCTCGGGCCAAAGGCCGGGGCTGGTGTCCGTCGTTTGAAAGAAGGGGGTGCCGCCCCCCCCGCGCGAAGGGCGCCTCCCCCTGCGAGTATTTCCAAAAGAGCAACGCAAAATTTTAGATAAGTTTTAGGCAGTTTGCGCAAAGCGAAAGGCCGGGGATTTTCCCGGCCCTGCTGTTCAGCTTTTATTCGCCGCCATTGGTGGCGCGGTCGTTCTGGCGGGCTTTGCGGTCTCCGGCTTCGCGGTTTTGGCCACCGGCGTTCGGCTCGGTGTTGCCGGGGATCTTATGCGCGTGCTTGGTGGCTGCCGCGTCCATCTTGTGCTTTTGCGCCTCGGCTTGCACGGTGAACTTGGTATCGGCGGCTTGTTTGGTGTGTTCGAGTTTGCTCATGTTGCGTCCTCCTGTGGTAAGTTAACGCACAGGACGCGCAAGGGTTCCGGGCAAAGAAAAACCCTGCCAGCGCGCGGCTGGCAGGGTCTGACCGTTTAGCGCTGTTGTTGGGGCTTAGCGGCGGTCGCCCAAGAATTGCAGCAGGAACATGAACATGTTGATGAAGTCGAGATACAGGTTCAACGCGCCCATGATCGCCGATTTGCCCAGCCAGTCGCTGTCACCGCTCTCTGCGTGTTGCAGGTAGGTATTTTTGATCGACTGGGTGTCATAGGCGGTCAGGCCTGCGAAGATCAAAACACCGATCGCCGAAATTGCGAAGGCCAGAGCCGACGAAGCCAAGAAGATGTTGATGATCGACGCCACGACCAAGCCGATCACGCCCATCATCAGGAACGTGCCCATCGCCGACAGGTCTTTCTTGGTGGTGTAGCCGTAGAGCGACAGCGAGGCGAAGGCGATGGCGGTCACGAGGAAGGTCGTCACAACCGAAGCGCCTGTGAACACCAGCAGGACCGAACTGAGCGAAATGCCCATCGCCGCCGCGAAGACGTAGAAGAACAGCTGTGCGCCCGCGACCGACAGACGGGGGATCAGCGCGCCGAACGCAAACACCATCACCAGCGGTGCGAACATCAGCACCCATTTCAGCGGCGACATGTAGATCGCCGAGCCGAAGCTGGTGAGATAGGTGTGATCGCCAATCTGCGCGACGGCTTGCGACGGCACATCCGTGACAGCAAGGCCAGCGACCGCCCAAGCGGCAAGGGCGGTGATCAGCATCGCCACGGACATCAGCCCGTAGACTTTATTCATATGTGCCCGCAAACCTGCGTCGATGTCGGCGCTCCGCGCACCAACGCCGGCGGTCTGGCCCGAGGGGCGGATCGTCTGATAGTCAGCCATGGAAGCCTCCGATTATGGACTGAAGGTCAGGCGCGGATGTTCGCGCTGCCTAATGCTGTCAATATCGGCACTGTTGGCGGTGATTTCAAGGATTTCCGCTGCGGGAAATCCTTGAGGCGTAAATCTTGCAATAACCAGAGGTTAGCGCAGCCCGATCAGCGCAGCCAAGTGGAGGGCACGTCCCATGCCGGGCGGGCGGCTTCGGTTGCGGCTTGGCGCGGCGTGATGCCGATATCGGCCAGCATATTGTCGTCAAGGCGGGCCAGTTGGGCGCGCTGACGGCGGGCGGTCATCGCCAAACGCAGGCGTTTGGTGAGATCAGCAAGAGTGCCGCGCGACTGCACATGAGCAACAGCCAATGTGGAGGTGTGGAGCGAGGCGAACATGGTGGTATCCTTTCAGGGTTCATCGGCGTCGGTGATGTGAGTCGTTTGTTTCATCACAACACTTGATCCTTATGCCCGAATCGGTGACATTATGAAAATGAATGGTTTTGACTTCACGCATCAAGGATTGTGATATGTCTCGGAATCTCGACCTCACTTCATTGCGCTCTTTCGTGGCGATTGCTGATGCGGGCGGCGTCACCCGCGCGGCGGGGTTTTTGAACCTGACGCAATCAGCGGTGTCGATGCAGATCAAGCGGCTGGAGGAGATGCTGGACACCCAGCTTCTGGATCGCAGCGCGCGGCAGGTGGGGCTGACCGCCCCGGGCGAGCAGTTGCTGGGCTATGCGCGGCGGATGCTGGCGCTGAATGATGAGGTGTTCGGGCGGTTGACGCAGGATCAGCACGAGGGCGAGATCGTGCTGGGGGTGCCGCATGATATTGTCTATCCGGCTATTCCTCAGGTGCTGCGGCGGTTTGCCAAAGAATATCCGAAGATGAAGGTGTCGCTGACATCGTCGTTTACGCGGGTGTTGAAGGCGCAGTTCGCGCGTGGCGAATGTGATGTGATCCTGACCACCGAGGAATCGGTCGATCCGGATGGGCAGACTTTGGCGGAATTGCCGTTGGTTTGGGTGGGGGCACCAGATGGCGCGGCGTGGAAGGGGCGGCCGTTGCGGTTGGCCTTCGCGCATAACTGCATCTTCCGCCAAGGCGTGCAGGCGGCGTTGAACGCAGCGGGGATGCCGTGGGAGATGGCGGTGGAAAGCGATGACACGCGCGGAATTGAGGCGTCTGTTTCCGCCGATCTGGCGGTACATGCGGTGTTGGCGGGGTCAGAGCCGCCGTTTGTGGAACGCATCGCGCATGGTGGGACGCTGCCGGAACTGGCGGTGATCAAGGTCAATATGTATGTCGCCGATCCGGTACATTCCGAGGCGGTCTCGGCACTGGCGGCGATGATCCGGCAGGTGTATCTGTCGCGCGCGATTAGGTCGGCGGCGTGACCCCATTCTCCTCGCCGCCCCGGCTCAAGGCCGGGGCGGCGAGGAGTGGGTGCTAAAGGGTGATCACAACTTTTCCGGTGGCGGCGCGGGTGCGCAGGAGGTCTAGGCCTTTGGGGTAATCCTCGAAAGGGAGTTCGTGGCTGATGTGGGGGCGCAGGCCACCTTCCGCGAACCATTGGAATAGAATGCGCAGGCTGTCGGTCAGCACTTGCGGCGCGAAAGTCAGATAGCCGCCCCAATACAGGCCCATCACGCTGAGGTTTTTCACCAGCAGGTGATTGGCGGGGATCTCGGGCAACTGACCCGAGGCGAAACCGATGGTCAGCAGGCGGCCTTCGGGGCGGCAAGCCGAGAGCGCGGCGGTGAAGGCGGGGCCACCGACCGGATCATAGACCACATCGACGCCGCCCAAGGCTTTGAGGGCGGCTTTCAGATCAGGCGTCTCGCTGTCGAGGGTGATATCGGCTCCGGCTGCGCGGGCGATGGCCAGCTTTTCGGGGCCACGGGCGCAGGCGATCACCTTTGCCCCCATGCGTTTGCCGATTTCCACTGCCGTCAGGCCGACGCCTCCGGCAGCCCCAAACACCAACAGAGTCTCGCCGGGTTGCAGGCGGGCTTTGTGCGACAGAGCAAGGTGGGAGGTGCCATAGGCGATCTGGAAGGCGGCGGCTTGCTGGAAGCTCATGCTGTCGGGTAGGGGGATCAGCTGGGCGGCGGCGGCGGTGAGGTATTCGGCCAAAGCGCCATGGCTGGCAAAGCCTGCAACGCGGGCACCGGGTTTGAGCGTGGTGGATGTGTCGGGGTGCAGGGCGTCAAGGATGCCGGCAAACTCCATCCCCGGGATGAACGGCAGCGCCGGGTGCTCTTGATACTTGCCCTCGGCCATCAATAGGTCGGCAAAATTTAACCCGACGGCGGCGATTTTCAACCGGGCCTGTCCCGGTTCGGGTGTAGGCAGCGGATGCTCTGCCTGATGTGCTGGGGTGCCCAAAGCTGCGACTTTCCAAACCTGCATCTGCTGTCTCCGATTGCTGAGCAGGTGGTGTCAGATTTTTTTGGAAACGCCAAGAAAATTGGCTGAATTGCCTATCGGGCTACAATTTCATGGCATGGAAACGATCCCATTCGAACTGGAAACGATGCCATGCGGATGTATTATGGCAATATGCAACTTTTGAGTGTATTTAATTGCAAAATGCAATGCAAAATGGGATACACGTTCAGGGAGAGTTGACTGATAAGCGTAAACGCATGGGGGTGTAGCCCACATCCGGGGGCTGTTTCTTCTCCGCCTGTATAATTGGACATATCCAAAAAGACAGGTTTTCAGAAAGCTTTCGGGGAATCTGAGGAGAAAATCAGTTTTGGCAAAGTTGGCACGGAAATTGCTTTGTATGAGGGTGTTAGGTAGCATTGAAAGTGGAGACTGTTATGAAGCACCCCGTTGACGCTCATGTCGGCAAGCGCATCCGCCATCGCCGGTGGATGATCGGTATGACGCAGCAACAGCTTGCGGATAAGGTGGGCATCAAGTTCCAACAGATCCAGAAGTATGAGACCGGGATGAACCGGGTTTCTGCCTCGCGGCTGTGGGATATTGCAGATGCGCTTGGGGTGACGATTGCATTCTTCTTTGAAGGTCTGGCCGATGGCGCACAAGCTGCAGCAGCCGGACATGACATGATGGCGGATAAAGAAGCAGTGGAACTGGTGCGGTCTTATTACGCGATCCCCGAAGCACAGCGGCGGCGCCTGTTTGATCTGGCGCGCGTATTGAGTGAAGCTGCGTAACCGCTGCGCACATAGCTTTGTGATCCGCGCGTGAATTGCCCCCAATTACGCCGGTTACAAAGCTTGACCGTTCGCCCGCAAGTGCTTAGCCAAGGCTAGACACTTGTGGGCGACGGGCGTTTTAGGCCCCGGTGATGGGGCAAAACATGACGAAATTTTCAGACATTGAAGCGCAGGATATCATCCGCACGGCGGCGCTGCTGGCGGATGCGGCGCGCGTCGCGACCTTGCAGCATTTTCGCAGCGATGGGTTGACGGCGGATAACAAGGAAGCCGTGCGGTTTGATCCGGTGACGGTGGCGGATCGCTTGTCTGAGCAGCGGATGCGGGAGATTTTGGCGCAGGCGCGGCCTTTGGATGGCATTCTGGGTGAAGAATTTGCGCCGGTGGTTGGGTCTTCGGGGCTGACTTGGGTGTTGGACCCGATTGATGGCACACGCGGGTATTTGTCGGGTACGCCGACTTGGGGGGTGCTGATCTCGGTCCGCGATGCGTCTGGCGTGATTTATGGCGTGATTGATCAGCCTTATATTGGCGAACGGTTTGAGGGGGGGTTGGGGCGCGCGGAAGTGAACGGGCCGATGGGGCGCAAGGTTTTGCGCACGCGTGAGGCGCGGCCTTTGTCGGAGGCGATTTTGTTCTCGACCTTCCCGGAGGTTGGGACGCCTGATGAGGGTGCTGCGTTCCGCCGGGTGGCGCCAAAGGCGAAGTTGGTGCGCTATGGCATGGATTGCTATGCCTATGGCCTGATCGCAGCGGGGCAGATTGATCTGGTGATCGAGGCGGGCTTGCAGGCCTATGACGTGCAAGCGCCAATCGCGGTGATTGAAGCGGCGGGCGGGATTGTCACCGATTGGTCGGGGCGGCCTTGTCTGGAGGGTGGGCGGGTGTTGGCTGCGGCGAATGCGGCGATCCATGCCGAGGCTTTGGCTTTGCTGAACGCGTAGCCGATTTTTGAGAAAAATCGTGGGGGCTGTCTGCCCCCAAGGCAGCTTGGCGCTGCCAATCTGCCTTCCCCCGAGGATATTTGCGCCAATGTGAAAGCACTTGGCGCTTGCGCTTGGCTTTGGTAGGTTTGGCGGCGCGAGTCCTTAACTCCCCCTTCTGTCGCGCATTCCCTGATCCACCGAAGGGGGTGGTGCTAAGGGGAAATCATGTCCGAAATTCTGATCAAGAACGCTGATGTCGTGGTGACGATGGATGGCGCGCGCCGCGAGATTGCGCGGGGTGATGTGTTGCTGCGCGGTGGGGTGATTGCGGCGGTGGGGCAGGGATTGGCGACGACAGGCGCGATGGTGGAGGCGCGCGGCTGCGTGGTCACACCCGGTTTGGTGAACACGCATCATCATCTCTATCAGACCCTGACGCGGGCGGTGCCGGGCGGGCAGGATGCCTTGCTGTTTGGCTGGTTGCAGACGCTTTATCCGATCTGGGGGAAGTTTGGGCCGGAGGAGATGTTTGTCTCGGCGCAAGTCGGGTTGGCGGAGCTGGCTTTGTCGGGCTGTTCTTTGACCTCGGATCATCTCTATCTGTTCCCGAATGGCGCGCGGTTGGATGATACCATTGCGGCGGCGGGCGAGGTGGGGCTGCGGTTTCATCCGACGCGTGGGGCCATGAGTATTGGTGTTTCGGATGGAGGCTTGCCGCCGGATGCTTTGGTGGAGCGCGAGGCTTTGATCCTTGAGGATTGCATCCGAGTGGTGGACCGCTTTCACGACAAGGCCGAGGGCGCGATGGTGCGGGTGGGGATTGCGCCGTGTTCGCCGTTCTCGGTTTCGCGCGATCTGATGCGCGAAGCAGCGGTTTTGGCGCGTGATAAGGGCGTGATGTTGCACACGCATCTGGCCGAGAATGAGGAGGATATCGCCTATTCGCTGGCAAAGTTTGGCTGCCGTCCGGGGCAATATGCCGAGGATCTGGGCTGGACGGGCGACGACGTCTGGCACGCGCATTGCGTGAAGTTGGACGCGGGTGAGATTGATCTGTTTGCAAGGTCTGGCACTGGGGTGGCGCATTGCCCATGCTCGAATTGTCGGTTGGGGTCGGGGATTGCGCCGGTGCGGGCGATGCGTGACGCGGGGGTGAAGGTGGGGCTGGGGGTGGATGGCTCTGCCTCCAACGACGCGGGGAATTTGATTTTGGAAGCGCGGCAGGCGTTGTTGTTGCAGCGCGTAAGCCGGGGCGCGGATGCGATGGCGGCGCGCGAAGCGTTGGAGATCGCCACGTTGGGCGGGGCAAAGGTGCTGGGGCGGGGCGACTGTGGCAGCCTTGAGGTCGGCAAGCGCGCCGATATCGCGATCTGGGATGTGTCGGGGATCGAGGCGGCGGGATCTTGGGATCCGGTGGCGAGTTTGATCCTCTGCGGGCCCAGCCGTGTGCGGGATTTGTTTGTTGAGGGGCGCGCGGTGGTGCGGGATGGCCGGATAGCAACGATTGATCTGCCGCAGGTGATCGCGCGGCAAAATCAGTTGGCGCGGCGATTGGTCGGCTGACCCCTGCCACGGGACAATTTGACGCGGCCTGATCTGAGCCTGATTCGTCTGCTGGCCGGGCCTTAGTGCCAGCGCGAGATCGACCTAAAGGGTTGTACTTGCGGAAATTAACAACTCAAGATTGCGCGGTTTGTCCGACCCTTTAAAAGCGGCGGGCTGACCCGGCACTGGCGCTGAAAATCCAAATTCCAGCGTGTAATTGCTGCCCTTATTTTACCATGGATCCCGGTTTTTTTTGTTGTTCCAGATCATGGCCTGCCCTCGCATTCAAAGAGCAGAATGCGAAAGTTAGGGAAAACTCTGGAGGATATCATGGCAATCACCGGAACGCCGACGACGATCGGGGATGACATCGTCACGGTCACGCCGACAGGTTCGTATTCGATCGACGCGCAGGCGGGGAACGATAAACTGGTGCTGGATTTCTCGTCTTTGGGCGGGGATATCGGCTACACTTATGTCGGCAGCGGCTATTACCGCTACACGGATGGCGTGCGCACCACGGTCGATTTTCTGAACTTTGAACGCTATGATATCACGGGTGGCGCGGGCGCTGACCTGCTGGTCGGTGGCGCTTTGGCCGACCGTTTGGTGGGCAACGCGGGCAATGACCGTTTTGAGGGCGGACTGGGGGCCGATACGGTCATCGGCGGCACGGGGATGGACCGTTGGGTCGCGGATTACTCCACCTTTGCCAGTGCCGTGAGCCTGGACCTGCTGGGTGTCGGGGTTTCGACAGTGGTCGGCAGCGGCGTGACGCTGAGCGGGGTGGAGGCGATCTCGCTGAGCACGGGGGCGGGGGCGGATGTGATCAACACCGCAGCCTACAGCGCCAATGATGATGTGTCGACCGGTGCGGGCAACGACTATGTGGCGCTTGGCCGTGGCGTCGATAGCGCGCATGGCGGCGACGATATCGACACGTTGCGGATGGATTGGTCGGGTATGACCGACCCGAATGCGGGCATCAGCAATGTCTATGTCGGCAGCGGTTGGTATCGCTATGGCAATGGCGCGGACCGGTTGGATTATCAGGGCTTTGAGCGCTATGACTTGATCGGCGGCGCGGGCGGCGATGTGCTTTATGGGGCTGCGCTGAACGACACGCTGACGGGCAATGCGGGTAACGACCTGTTGGCCTCGGGCGGCGGTGTGGACAATGTCAGCGGCGGCGACGGCATTGATATCTGGCGGGTCGATACCTCGGCCCGCTCGACGGCGACGCAAATCAACCTGCAAACGCAGACCACCAACTATGGCGCGGTTCTTGCCGGGATCGAGCGGATCGAGTTCACCGGCGGCAATGGCGCAGATCAGGTCACGGCACTGGCTGGAGTTTACAACGACTCGATCTCGACCGGTAACGGCAACGATCTGGTGGTAACCGGGCGCGGTGTGGACGGCGCTGACGGCGGTGCTGGCACCGTTGACAAGTTGGTGATGGACTGGAGCGCGATCACCGATCCGCGTCAGGGCATCAGCCTGAGCTATATCGGTTCGGATTGGTGGCGTTATCAGGCGACAAGTGGCGACCGCTTGGATTTCCGTTACTTCGAGACCTATGACCTGCGCGGTGGTGCAGGGGATGACGCGCTGACCGGAGGGACGCTGAACGACACGCTGATCGGTAACGGCGGCGATGATACGCTGAACGGCGGCATCGGTGACGGCACATTTGATGGCGGTGCAGGCAATGATCTGTGGACGGCTGATCTGTCGGCCCAAGGCATTGCCTTGTTCAACGCCGTGACCAGCCAGACCGCTGCGCAAATGACGGGCCTTGGGCTTTCGGTCAGCGCCATCGAGCGGCTGAGCCTGACCACCGGCAACTTTGCCGATGTGATCAGCACCGAAGGCTTTGCGCTGAACGACTACATTGGCACCTCGGGTGGCAATGACAAACTGAACGGCGGCTTGGGCTTTGACACGCTGGACGGTGGCAGTGGCATTGACATCATGACGGTGAATTATGCCACGGCGACCAGTGCTGTCAGCAATATCTACGTTGGAAGTGGGTATAACCGCTACCAAATGGCCGACGGCACGGCGAGCGTGGATTGGATCAACATGGAACGGTTCGCACTGACCGGTGGGCTTGGCAATGACTCGCTCAATGGGGGTGCCTCGGGCGATACGTTGATCGGCAACAACGGCGATGATGTTCTTAACGGCAATCGCGGGATGGACAGCATCGTCGGTGGCAATGGCCGTGATACCTATATTGGCGATTATTCCAACCTTGCCACGGCGGTCACGTTGACGCTGACGGCGGCAGGGGCGGGCACCATTGGCGGCGCGGGCACAAAGCTGGTCACGGTTGAGAACATCAACCTGAGCACAGGGGCCGGGGCTGACGTGATCAATCTCGGCGCGGCGACTGGCAGCGATACGCTTGCCACCGGCAACGGCGATGATGTGGTGAACTTGGGGCGCGGCATCTATGAAAGCGTAGATCTTGGGCTTGGCACCGACACGCTGACACTGGATGCGTCGCTGGCAACGGCGGGCCTGCGCGAGTGGTATATCGGCAGCGGCTATACCCGTATCCAAGCCACCGACAGCAGCTATACCGCCGATATGGCCGGTGTGGATCATCTGAACGTGGCGGGGTCGGCCTATAGCGATCACATCTACGGCTTTGATTTGTCGGATACGCTGAACGGCAAGGCGGGCACCGACTTCCTTGACGGCGGCAAGGGGGATGACATCCTGACCGGCGGCACCGGGGCTGACCTGTTCATCTTCAGCGATCTTTACAACGCGGGGCATGATCTGATCTCGGATTTCGACGACGGTGATCTGATCCGTCTGACGGGCTATACCGTCACCGGATCGGTTGGGGCTGGCGATGGCAGCACGCTTCTGACCGGCGGGGTACAGGTTTCCAGCGCGGGCGGCGTCAGCACGCTGCATATCGGGCTGGATGCCACTGCGGGGGCGGATCTGAACATCGACCTCACCGGCAGCTTCGTTGGCGCGGACTTCCTGCTGTCAGGCAGCGACATCCTGTTCGTCTGATCCATGCTAAACCACGAATGCACAGGGCCGGGGTGATCCCGGCCCTATGGCATTTTTACCGGGGGCATTTTTCCGGCGCCGGTTATCGTTTCGCAGGTTTTGATTTACAGCCCTGCGGGTTTCGGCTAATCCCCAGATCATGATCACCCGGACCGCCCTTATTGCCCGTCCCCGACGCCTGCGCTGAAAAGCTTAGGCGATTGATCCGCTTTGGCCCGGCGAAATGGGCCTTCCCTCGTTGACTTCCCATACAGTCCTTGGCTACGCCTAGGCTTTCCCGTGAAAGGCCCTGCCCATGATCACCGCTGTTTTGCCCACTTATAACCGCGCGCCGATGGCTTTCGTCAAAGGAGAAGGCTCTTGGCTGACGGCGGAGGATGGCAGCCGATATCTGGATTTGGGCGCGGGGATTGCGGTGAATTCCTTGGGCCATGCCAATCCGGCGTTGGTGGCGGCTTTGACCGAGCAGGCGGGGCAGTTGTGGCATGTCTCGAATCTGTATCGCATTCCGCAGCAGGAAAAGCTGGCGCAGATGTTGGTGGACAAGACCTTCGCCGACACAGTGTTCTTTACCAATTCCGGCACCGAAGCCTGCGAATTGGCGGTGAAAATGGCCCGGAAATATCACTATGACAATGATATGGCCGACCGGGTCGATATCATTGCCTTTGAGGGTGCGTTCCACGGACGCTCGACGGCGGCGATTGCGGCATCGGGGTCTGAGAAGATGGTCAAAGGCTTCGGCCCGCTGATGCCGGGGTTTCGCCAGTTGAAATGGGGCGATGAAGATGCGATCCGGGCGGCAATCACCACAAGGACCTGTGCGGTGATCATCGAGCCGGTGCAGGGCGAGGGTGGGATTCGGGTCGCCACCGACGGCTATTTGCAGTTGCTGCGCGATCTCTGCGATGAGACGGGCACGCTGCTGATCTTCGATGAGGTGCAATGTGGGGTGGGCCGGACTGGCAAGCTGTTCGCGCATGAATGGGCGGGCGTCACACCCGACATTATGATGGTCGCCAAGGGCATTGGCGGCGGCTTTCCTTTGGGCGCGGTTCTGGCCACCGAAAATGCGGCAAGCGGCATGGTCGCGGGCACGCATGGCTCGACCTATGGCGGCAATCCGTTGGGCTGTGCGGTGGGGGCGAAGGTGATGGAGATTGTCGCTGATGACGCGTTTCTTGACGCGGTGTCGCGCAAGGCGGCGCAGTTCCGGCAGGGCCTCGAAGGCTTGGTCGCTTCGCACCCAACCGTGTTTGAAGCGGTGCGCGGGCAAGGGTTGATCTTGGGGTTGAAGTGCAAGGCGCTGAACTCTGATATCGTCAAAGCCGCCTATGCCGAACATCTGCTGACCGTGCCTGCGGCGGATAATGTGCTGCGGCTGCTACCGGCCTTGAACATCCCCGAGGCGGATATTGCCGAGGCTTTGGCGCGGCTGGATCGCACTGCGCTTCGGATCGAGGCGGCATAATGCGACTGATCCACCCCAGCGCCGAAGCAGCACTTTGTGCGTCCCGACGAGTCTTTGGCTGACCCTTTGGTCATCCTCTGTGTTCAAATATCCTCGGGGGTCCGGGGGCGGAAAGCCCTCGGCGCTCTCAACCAAAGAGACGCTTCATGAAACATTTCCTCGATATCCACAAAACCGACGCCGCCGAGTTGCGGGCGATGATCAACTCGGCGCTGGCGATGAAAACCGCGCGCAACAATCGCCCGAAAGGCACGCCGGATGATGACCAGCCTCTGGCCGGGCGGATGGTGGCGCTGATTTTCGAGAAACCCTCCACACGGACGCGGGTGTCGTTTGATGTCGGGGTGCGGCAGTTGGGCGGGCAGACCATGGTGCTTTCCGGCAAGGAAATGCAGTTGGGCCATGGTGAGACGATTGCCGATACCGCGCGGGTTTTATCGCGCTATGTCGATCTGATCATGATCCGCACCTTTGAAGAGGCCACGCTGCTGGAGATGGCTGAGCATGCCACGGTGCCGGTGATCAATGGGCTGACCAACCGCACGCATCCCTGTCAGATCATGGCGGATGTGATGACCTATGAAGAACATCGCGGGCCGATTGCGGGCAAGAAGGTGGTCTGGGCGGGCGACGGCAACAACGTCTGCGGCAGCTTCTTGCATGCGGCGGGGCAGTTTGGCTTTGATTTCACCTTCACCGGGCCGGAGACTTTGGAGCCGGAGGGTAAGTTCATCGGGTTTGCCCGCGAGAAGGGCAGCCGGGTGACGATTGAGCGCGATCCAGCCAAGGCGGTCACGGGGGCGGATTTGGTAGTGACGGATACTTGGGTGTCGATGCACGACCCGGAGTCGGCCAAGGAACGGCGGCACAATCAGTTGCGGCCTTATCAGGTCAACGAGGCTTTGATGGCCCGGGCCAAGCCGGATGCTTTGTTCATGCATTGCTTGCCCGCGCATCGCAATGATGAGGCGACTTCTGCGGTGATGGACGGGCCGCATTCGGTGATTTTCGATGAGGCGGAAAATCGGCTGCATGCTCAAAAGGCGGTGATGCGCTGGTGTTTGGGGGTTTGAGGTTTTGGCTGTCCACGCGTGGACATGGGTGCTGATTCATAAGAGTCAATGAGTTACCCGGCGCTGGTTTACATTTTGTTAACCAGCGCCGGATTGAGGGGAGCGATAGCCCCCCTTGCATATTTGGGCTTTGTGCGGCCATCTGCTGGGGATAAATTATCACCCGAAAGGCCTCTCCCATGCAAAATCCGGTTCCGTTCTTCACCCATTCCCTCACCGCGTTGTCGAAGATCCTTGATAAAGCCGAGGCTTTTGCCGAAGCCAAGAAGATCAAGCCTGAGGTGATCCCGCAGTTGCGGTTGATCGCGGATATGTTGCCGCTGTGGCGGCAGGTGACGATTGCCTGTGATCACGCCAAAGGCGCCCCTGCGCGGCTGGCGGGGGTTGAGGTGCCGAGCTTTGCCGATACCGAAACAACGCTGGCTGAATTGAAAGAGCGGATCGCCAAGACCATCGCGTTCCTCGCCACCATTCCGGCAGAGGCGTTTGACGAGGCCGAGGCGCGCACCATCAGCGTTAAGGCGGGGCCGCGCGAGTTGTCGTTTCCGGCGGTGAAGTATTACCACGGCTATGCGGTGCCGAATTTCTATTTCCACATGGCGACAGCCTATAACATCCTGCGCGCCAATGGCGTGGATGTGGGCAAGACTGATTTCTTGGGGGCATAACCATGTCCACGGCTTTGCTGGTGATCGACGTGCAGATGGCCTTTGTGGCGCGGCGTGAGGCGGGCTTTGTCTGGGGCAATCCTGACGCCGACACCAGTATTGCGACCCTGTTGGCCGCCTTTCGCGACAAGGGCTTGCCGGTGCTGCATGTGCATCACAACGACCCGAACCCCGGCGATAGCTTTCATGCCGATCAGCCCGGATCGGCGGTGCAGCCGTTGGCTGCTCCGCTGGCGGACGAGGCGGTGTTTATCAAGCAGGGCTCGTCTGGGTTTATTGGCACGGGGCTGGCGGATCATCTGACCGCCGAGGACATCACCGGGTTGGTGATTGTCGGCGGGGCGGCGAATTACTGTGTGGAATCCACCGCGCGGATGGCGGGGAATTTGGGTTATGCCACCACGGTGGTAGGCGATGCCTTGATCAACTTCCGCCAACGCCTGCGCGATGGCCGCGAAATGGCGGCGAGCGATGTGCTGGCGCTGACTTTGGCCAATCTGGACGGCGAGTTCGCGCATATCGCCTCGGTGAATGAGATTCTGACTCAGGTGGCGAGCTGACCTACGGTCGCCGCAGCCGTCAGAGCGGCTTCAGCCCGTCGGCGGCGGCGGTGCGATGCGCCAGCGCCGTGACGATCAGCAGCACGACGGCGAGAGCGGCGTAGGTGGCGCGAAAGCCGATGTGGTCGGCGATGAAACCGATGCTGGACGGGGCCACCAGAATGCCCGCATAGCCGACCATGGTGACGGTGGAAATTGCCGCTCCGGCGGTCATGCCGGGGTGGTTGCCTGCGGCGGAGAACAGGATTGGCACCATGTTGGCGACGCCCAGCCCTGCAAAGGTAAAGCTGGCGATGGCTATGATGTCATTCGGGGCCAGCGCGCCGCCCAGCAGGCCAGCGGCAGAGATAAGCCCCGAAATTTGTAGAGTTTTTACCGCGCCAAAGCGATTGCGCAAACGATCACCTACAAAGCGCATCGCAGCCATCGCCGCAGCGAATCCGGCAAAGCCAAGGCCCGACCGGAACAAATCCGAGCCTAGTTCTCGGCTGAGGTAGATCGCGGCCCAGTCCAGCACCGCCCCTTCTGGGACCATGCAGAACAGCGCCATGAAGCCCAAGATCCACAGGCTGGCATCACGGGGCAGCAGGGCGTGCGGTTTGGGTTTGGTCTCGACGGGATGGGGGGCGTCGGCGATCAGTTTTGGACTTGCCAGCAGCACGGTGCCAAGCGCGATACAGGCGACGATCAGGGCTTGGGTCTCGGCCCCCCAATGGGCTACGACATAGCTGCCCGCAAAGCCGCCGATGAAGCCGCCCAAGCTCCAGAAGCCGTGGCTGGAGGACATGATGGCGCGACCCATGCGGCGTTCGACCTCGACCGCATTGGCGTTCATCGCCACATCCATCGAGCCGAGCACCGCGCCCATCAGCGCCATCGCCGGGGCCAGCAGCCAGAGGTTTGGCGTAAGCACCACCAGCGGCAGGGTCGGTGCGGCGGCAAGGCCGAAGGCGCAGGCGATGCGGCGCGAGCCATAGGTTTGGATCAGGCGACCGGCGAACAGCATGGCTCCGACCGCACCAAGGCCGAGCGCGAGGATCAGCAGGCCAAGCGTGGTGGCGCTGATGCTGTGGCGGGTCAGCAGCAGCGGGATTTGCGGCGCCCATGCGCCCATCACGAAGCCATTGGTGGCAAACATCGCCGCCACAGCCCAGCGTGCCGATTGTATCTGTTGCATCGTGGCCCTCCCGTTAGCGCTGACAGGCTTAGGGTTTGGCGCGGGCGAGGGAAAGGGGCAGCGCTGCACCTTTTGTTTCAACTGTTTCAGGGCGGCGCGCGGGTTTCTGCGCTGTGGCCCGCCGGTTTGCTGTCAGGGGTAGGAGTCTGCGCCTGATCTTAAGGGTTTGGTTTTATGCGACCGCCTTGAAGCGCCATTCGGTGATTTGGGTCAGGGTTTCGCCTTTCGCCAAGGTGATCGGCGGGAAGCCGGGTTTGTTGGGGGCATCGGGCCAGCCTTGGGCTTCGATGGCGAGGCCTTTGTAGGCGTCGTGGCGGCAATCGTAGATCTGGATGCCGGGTTCGGTGGTGGCGACGGTCATTTCGAGGTTTGATTGGCCGGTTAGGGTGAGGACATCGCGCAGGGGGTGCTGCGTGGTACTGAGACAAAAGCAATTATCGAGGTCGGGGGTGTGGGGGGCGACGGGCTTGGCGTTGCGGAAATCGAACAGTTCGGTGGCGGGGCGGATTTCTCCGGTCGGGATGAAGTCTGCGGTGGCGGGGAGGTAGTGGTCGGCTTTGATCTGTAGGCTGTGGCCGGTGAAATCCGCTGTGCCGTCGAGGTTCCAATAGCTGTGGTTGGTGGCGTTCAGCAGGGTGTCGGCGTCGGTTGTGGTGGTGATGGTTAGGCGCAGGGTGGCAGGGGCGGCAAGTTGGAACAAAGCGGTGATGCGGCGATTGCCGGGGAAGCCGCCTTCGTTGTGCGGCAGGGTGAGGGCGAGCAGGCACTCGGTTTCGGTCGCGTGGATGAGGTGCCAGACCTTCAGATGGGTGCCTGCGTCGCCGGAATGTAGGCAGTGCTGGCCGTTGAAATTGACTTGGAAGTTGAGAGTTTTGTCGTGGAGCGGGGCTGCCGCGCGGGTCAGGCGGTTGACCACGGGGGCGATGATCGAGCCGTGATAGCGCAACGGGCCTTCGTAATCGGCGAGGGTGTTGGAGCCTAGGGTGAGATCGTGAGGGATTTGGCCGAGGCGGACGGATTGCAGGACGGCACCCCAAGTCAGGATCGCGACGCTGAGATCGCCTGCGGTGAGGGTAATTTTCTCCACCGCTTCGCCTGTGGTGGTGGTGCCGAAATATGCCATCTGTGCCTGCCGTTTTGATCCTAACCTGCGGCGATGAAGCTGTATCGCCGCCGCGAGGTCAAGCGGGTTTGGCGGTGGCGTTGGAGCGTGTCAGCCGTTCAGGCAATCGGTCAGGGTGTTGGCGATGCTGCGCATCAGATTGTCGTAGGCGTCGGGGCCGAAGGGCAGCGAGGAGCCGACGGGATCAAGGGCTGCGCCGAGTTTGGTGGCGGTGCCTTGCATCAGTTGCGTCAGCATCGCGGGGTCGTGTTGCACTTCGGGGAAGGCGCAGCTGTAGGCACCGGATTTCAGCTCGGCTTGCAGTTCGGTCAGCTTGGCAGCACCGGGGGTGGTGGCGTCGCCAAGCGCGAGTGATCCGTGATGGGCAAGGCCGTAATGGGCGGCGAAATAGCCGTAGGCGGCGTGGAAGGTGACAAAGGGTTTGTCTTTGATGGCAGATAGTTGCGCGGTGATTTCTGCATCCATCGCTTGGATGCGGGCCTTGGTCGCGGCGGCGTTGGCGGCGTAGGTGGGGGCGTGTTCGGGGTCTAGCGCGCTGAGGTCGGCGGCGATCAGATCTGCCCAGATCGCGGCATTGACGGGGTTCATCCAGGCGTGGGGGTCGGTGCCATCGTGGGCGTGGTCATGTTCGGTGTCGGTCGCGGCCTCGTCATGGGCTTCTTCTTCCTCGCCCTGACCCTCGGGATAGGCTTGGGTTTCGGTGTCTTTCGCATCCAGCAGCACCAAGGATACCGCCTTGCTGTCGGTCATCGCGCGGTCGAGCCATGGCGTCAGTTCCGGGCCGATCCAGATCACGGTGTCGGCGTCGGCAATGCTTTGCATCTGGCTGGGGCGGAGTTGGAAATCATGCTCATCCGCGCCCTTTTCCAGCAGCAAGATTGGGGTGCCGAGGTTGCCCATCACCTGGGCAACCAGCGCGTGGACCGGGGGAATGTCGGTGACGACATTGGGAACTTCGGCGAGGGCTGCGGTGGGCAGGGTGGCAAGGGCGAGAGATATGATATAACGCATCGGGAGGGCCTTTTGTTTGGCGGCAAGAGGCGGTATGATTGTTATAGTATAACATGTCAAGGGGGCCGCATGGCGCATTCTCATATCGACGCTTGCCCCGGCTGCGAAGCGCCGGATCTGGCCTTTGCGGCGCATGACCACGCGCATTGCAGTGCGGATGCGCTGGCACGGGCTGAGGCTTTGGTGGCTGAAAAGGGCCTGCGGCTGACACCGGTGCGCCGGAGGGTGCTGGAGATTTTGCTGGAGGAGCATCGGGCGCTTGGGGCCTATGATGTGCTGACACGGCTGGCCGCCGAGGGCTTTGGCAATCAGCCGCCTGTGGCCTATCGAGCGCTGGATTTTCTGGAAGAACAAGGACTTGCGCATCGCATTCGGCGTTTGAACGCCTTCACCGCCTGTATGCATCCGGGCGAGGCGCATGCGCCTGCTTTTCTGATTTGCCGGGGCTGTAATGTGGTGGCCGAAGCCCCCGCAGCGCCTGTGATGGCGGCTTTGCAGGCGGCAGCGGGGCAGAGTGGGTTCGTGATTGAACGCTCCACCATCGAGGCTTTGGGGCTGTGCCCAAGCTGTCAGGTGGCAGCATGAGCCTGCTTGCGGCGCAGAATATCACCGTGCGGTTTGGCGGCGAGGCGGTGCTGTCGGATGTGTCCTTGGCGATTGAGCCGGGGGAGATTGTGACGATTCTGGGGCCGAATGGCTCGGGCAAATCGACGTTGTTGCGGGCTTTGCTGGGGATTTTGCCGCTGGCTGCGGGGGTTGTGACGCGGGCTGCCGGGCTGCGTTTGGGCTATGTGCCGCAGAAGTTGAGCATTGATCGCTCGATGCCGATGACGGTGCGGCGGTTTTTGTCGCTTCCGGTGCGGGTGGGGGACGTTGAGGCCACGTTGGCGCTGGCGCGGGTGGGTCTGCCGGGGCTGGAGCAGCGGCAGATGGCGGGGCTGTCGGGCGGGCAGTTTCAGCGGGTGCTGTTGGCGCGGGCGTTGTTGTCTGCGCCGCAACTGCTGATCTTGGACGAGCCGACGCAGGGTCTGGATCAGCCCGGTGAGGCCGGGTTTTATCGGCTGATTGAGGAAGTGCGGCGTGAGACTGGGGCGGCGATTTTGATGGTCAGCCACGATTTGCATGTGGTGATGGCGGCGTCGGATCGGGTGATTTGTCTGAACGGCCATATCTGCTGTCAGGGCTCGCCTGTGGTGGTCTCAAACGCGCCGGAATATCGCGCGCTGTTTGGGCTGGGATCGCAAGGCGCGCTGGCTTTGTATCAGCATCGGCATGATCACAGCCACGAGCCGGATTTGGTTGATGCCCATGGCCGCGCGCCGTCGGACCCGCATCATGGACATAATCATGCTTGATAACCTGCTGGGGCTTGACGATTTTCTGGTGCGGGCGGCTTTGGCCGGTCTGGGCTTGGCGCTGGCGACCGGACCTCTGGGGTCATTCGTGGTCTGGCGACGGATGGCGTATTTTGGCGATGCGACCAGCCATGCGGCGATTTTGGGCGTGGCTTTGGCGCTGGCGTTGCAGTTGCCGATTGGGGTGGGCACGCTGCTGGTGGCGCTGGCGATGGCGGGGACGGTTTCGACCTTGGCCGCGCGCGGTTGGGCGATGGATACGACGTTGGGCGTACTGGCCCATTCGGCTTTGGCGTTTGGTCTGGTAGCGATTTCCTATGTGCCTGGGGTGCGGGCCGATCTTTCGACCTATCTGTTTGGCGATATTCTGGCGGTGTCCAAGGCCGATCTGGGGTTTATATGGGCCGGGTCTTTGGGGGTGGTGGCGCTGCTGGTCTGGCGTTGGCAGGCGCTGCTGACTGCCACGCTGAATGAAGATCTCGCCCATGCTTCTGGCCTGAACCCGGATCGCGAGCGGTTGGTTTTGACGCTGGCCTTGGCTTTGGTGGTGGCGGTGGCGTTGAAGATCGTCGGGGCTTTGCTGATCGCGGCGATGCTGATCATCCCGGCGGCGGCGGCGCGGGGGCTGGCGCGGACGCCGGAAAGCATGGCGGCTTATGCGACGGGGTTTGGCGGGCTGGCCTGTTTGGTCGGGCTGCGGCTGTCGTTGTGGCAGGATACACCTGCGGGGCCGTCGATTGTCAGTGCGGCTGCGGTGATTTTTGCGCTGGTGGCGGTGTTTGGCAGGATACGACGCGCGTAGAACCGGGCCACGATTTTTCTCAAAAATCGTCTCGGTTGCGCGCGCAGCGATGCCGCTTTCTGGCGACTATGTCGTTTTCGTCTGTCGAATGTCGGCTGCCCTAGCTCGCCAGAGCGTGCTTGCGGCACATATGGGTGCAAATCCCATTCGGAGAGACTCGATGAAGACTCATGTCAAAGCGCTGGTTGTTGGCGGTGGTGCGGTCGGCAATGGCATTGCCTATCATCTGGCGAAGGCCGGATGGGATACCATGCTGGTGGAGCGGGATGAGTTGACGAGCGGGTCAACTTGGCACGCGGCGGGGCTGCTGCCTTTGTTCAACATGGGCTATGCGACGACGCATATTCACAAGTATTCGGTGGATTTCTATAAATCGCTGGAGGCTGAAACCGGGCTGAACGCTGGTTTCGCCGTGGTGGGTAACTTGCGGATGGCGCAGCATCAGGAACGGATGGATGAGTATATGCTCTATTCATCGGTGGCCGAGACGGCGGGGGTTTATCACGAGTTTCTTAGCCCTGCGCAGATGAAAGAGCGTTGGCCGTTGTTGCGCACCGATGATCTGGTTGGCGCGCTGTACCACCCGCAGGACGGCTATATTAACCCGGCGGATGTGACTCAGGCGATGGCCAAGGGCGCGCGTCAGCATGGCGTGACGATTGAGCGTAAGGTGCAGGTGGACGGTTATAAGTGGACCGGCAGCGAGTGGATTGTCTCGTGCACCCGGATGGTCGAGCAGGGCGGCAATCTGGTCGCCTCGGACGACAAGTTTGAAATCCGGGCTGAGCATGTGGTGACGGCAACTGGCAACCACGCACAGCGCACGGCGCGTCTGTTGGGCGTGAAGATCCCGGCGATTCCGGTAGAGCATCAGTTTATCGTGACCGAGCCTGATCCGATGTTGGTGGAGTATCGCAAGAACAACCCGGAGCATCCGGTTTTGCGCGATGCCGATGCGAAATGGTATGTTCGCGAAGAACGCGGCGGCTGGATTTTGGGGCCGTATGAGAAGGGTGCGCCCGCGCGGTTTGAATATTCGGTGCCGGATAGCTTTAGGGCAGACCTGTTCCCGCTGGATCTAGAGCGGATCGAGGCCGAATATATGGCGATGATCCACCGCTTGCCGTCCTCGGAAGTGGTTGGTTTGAAAGACGATTTCAACGGCCCGATCTGCTACACACCGGATGGCAACCCGCTGGTTGGCCCGGTGCCGGGCTTGCGCAATATGTGGATTGCCGAGGGTTTCAGCTTCGGTATCACGGCGGCGGGCGGCACGGGGTATTACCTCGCGCAGTTGATGGTGAATGGCGAGGCTGAGATCGACATGGCCTCGCTCGATCCGCGCAGGTATGGCTCGTGGATCACGACTGAGTATGCGGCGCGCAAGAACGAGGAATGTTACGACCACGTTTTCGTGCTGCACCACCCGGATGAAGAACGTGAGGCGTGCCGTCCGCTGCGGACTGCTCCGGTCTATGATCGGCAGAAGGCTTTGGGCGCGCAATTTGGTCAGGTGAATGGCTGGGAGCGGCCGATTTATTACGGGCCTTTGGATGCACCGGAGGATTTCGATCACAAGTCGCGCAGTTTCCGCCGTGGCGCTTGGTGGCAGTATGCCGTCGAGGAAGCCAAGGCGATCCGCGAAACCGCTGGTTTGATTGATGCAACTGCGTTCACCAAGCATGTGGTGAAGGGGCCGGGGGCGACGGCGTTCCTCGATTGGTTCACCTGCAACGCTTTGCCGAAAGTGGGCCGGATCAACCTGACCTATGCGCTGACCCCTGCGGGGACGACGCGGACGGAATACACCATCGTGCGCAATGGCGAGAATGACTATTATCTGGTCAGCGCCGGGGCCTGGACGGCCTATGACGCGGATTATCTGCGCAAATGTGCCGAGGATAAAGCGCCGGAGTTCGGCTATATCGAGATCCATGATGTGACGACGCAGTGGGGGGTGTTCGCGATTGCGGGACCGAAGGCGCGGGCGATTCTGGCCGAGCTGATCAAGGATGAAAACCCGGCGACGGCCCTGTCGAACAAGCGCTTCCCGTGGCTGTCGGCGCGGCGGATTGAACTGGGGATGTGCCCAGTCAATGCGATCCGGGTGGCTTATACCGGCGAGTTGGGCTGGGAATTGCACCATCCGATCGAGATGCAGCGCTATTTGTGGGATCAGTTGATCGCCGCTGGGGCGAAGCATGGCATGAAGCTGGTCGGCGCGCGGGCGCAGAACTGGCTGCGGCAGGAGAAATCTTACCGTGCGTTCGGCAACGAATTGGGTCGCGATGCGACGCCGTTGGAGGCGGCTTTGGATCGGTTTGTCGATCTGAAGAAGGATTTCCAGGGCAAGCAGGCGATGCTGGATGTGGGTATTCGCTCGAAGTGCTGCACGTTGTTGATTGATGGGCCGTCGGATACTGATCCGTGGGGTAAAGAGGCTTTGTTGCTGGACGGCGTGAAGATTGGGCGGCTGACTTCGGGTGGCTATTCGGTGGCGTTCGGCAAGCAGATCGGGATGGGCTATGTGCGGCCTGATCTGGCGGAAGTTGGCACCAAGCTGAAGGTTCGGATGAACCGCGAGCTTTGGGATTGTGTGGTGGTCGAGGATTCGCCGTTTGATCCAAGCAACGCTCGGATTCGGGTGGATGGCTGATTTGTCCGCGCGTGGGCGCTGGGGCTAGTCTTTTAGGATCAAAGGGTTAGGTTTCGGTGTTTGCGAATTGTTAAGGATTGGGGGCGGTGGGAGTAATCCTGCCGCCCTTGGCTTTTGTTGCTGGTCGCCGGGGTTTCACACCCCGGACCCCGTGGGATATTTGAGCCAATGTGAAATTAGAGAGCCGCGTGTGTAGGGCAGGGAAAATTTTAGGCAAATTGTTGGGGTTTGAGGGTGGGACTGTATCGGTCAAGTTGAGGGACGCAGTAGATACCGCGCGGGGTGCAAGATCATGTCGCGTCTTCTCGCGCGCCTTCCAGCACGATATCCAACTCACCATCGGGAAGGGCGTGTTGCAGGTGCAGCGCTTGTTTGATCGGAGCTGTCAGCCAGAGGCGGCATTCCTCGGGGCGTAGCAGGATGACAGGCATCGCCTTGGGGTGAATGCGTGCGACCTCGCGATTTGGTTCGCAGGTGAGGAAGGCGAAGGCCTCCACCGTGACCTCGCCCTCTTTCAGCTTGCGGGTCGAGGTCCATTCGGTACGAATGCCTGCGAAGAAAGCCAGCGGACGATCCGCGCCAAGAGCGAACCAAACTGGCTTACCTTTGTTCGGGCCGGATCGGCTGTCCGGCTCGGCAAAGCTGGTGAAGGGCACCAGGCAGCGATGTTCGACCCCCAGCCATCTTTGCCAATGCGGGGAGGCAAGGTTGCGGATATTCGTCACCCCCGGATCGGTGCGTTTGCCGTGTAGAAACTGCGGCGGCGTTGGCAGGCCCCAGCGGGCCATCGACAACTGCCAACCGCCAGTGGCAGCGGGGCGGAGGATTGGCGCGGCATAGTCGGGGTAGATGCCTGACAGAGGCGGTAGATTGCCGGTAAAATCTTCGATCACGTCATCGTCTTCGGCGATCTCTTTGGAGGCTTGATGTACCTCGTCTTGGCTTTTGGTCTGCGAGTAGAGATTGCACATTTGTGTTGCCGGGAATGAGAAGGCTGCCAAGGTGGGAGCACTTTGGCAGCTTGTCCAGTGCTGGATGTGCTTTGAGAGTCTTTCCGGGGTTACTCGGCAGCAATCCGTGTATCCGTGACGATCAGCGCGCAGGTGGCGCAGGCTTTCGGGCCGGTTTGAGCGAACCAGCGGCAACTGGCGCGGATGGTGCAGGGGGGCAGGTCGGGAGTTGCATGGGCTTGCAGGGCTTCCATCGCGCGGTCGATCACGCCGCAGCGGCTGCCTGTCCATTGGACGCACGCCGAGGTTTGGCAGGTGCCTGAGAAGCGCATGCGGGCTTCGGGTGGGCCTGCGGCTTTCGCGGCGTTCAGGAAATCTGCGTCGACCGTCATCGGTGTACGCAGGTTGTGGATGCGACCGTCCGGGCCCAACACGCCGATGAGACCAGCGCCCGCGTTCGCGGGGGCGCTGGGGCAGGTGTAGGGCGCGCGGGCGGTGGGGGGATCACCGCCCGCGGCACTCATAATCCGGCCCTTGCGGTGACGAAGGCGCGGTTGAGTTGCTTTTCAGCGTCAAACAGCATGTCAAAATCATGCCGGGCAACCAGCCCCCACCAATCGCGGGGGAATTTGGTCACGAAGGGTTGGTCATACCGGATGCCCGCCAAATGGCCGAGCACCAGCTTTTGCATGTCGCCACTGATGGCGGCCTGCGTCTCTTTCGACAGGGCAATATCGCCCAGATCAACCACAAAACGGGTCATGCGAGCCTCCTGAAAATCGCGATGCGCTTGAAATATGCGGCGCAGGGTCAGGCTAGCTGAGAATCGCCTTTAGGGCGAGTCTGTGGCAGGTATGGAATTCCGTAGGGTGTAAGGGGCGTCAGCGCTGGCTGGCCGCCAGCCATGCTTGCCAATCGCGGGCGTTGCCCGCGAAGGCGTTTAGGTCAACTTTGCCTGTGATACCGGGGACTTGACCGGTGCCGCTGTATTGCCAGAAGGTCCAGCGCTGGCCCGCGTAAAGGTCGCGCGGATGGGCTGCGACCGAGCGCAGCCAGAAATCGGCGCCTTGGACTTTCCACATCTGGTTGTCTTCAAAGAAGTCGATGGCGGTGTAGACGATCGGGCGCTGGCCGTAGTGCGATTGCAGCGCACGGATGAAGATTTGCGCCTCGGCGCGGATGTGTTCGGGGCTGTTGCGGATGCGGCAGGTGGGGGAAGTCGGGGTCCATTCCATGTCGAGGACCGGGGGAAGCGCTCCGGGCGTGCGGGGGACATGGGCGATGAACCAGCGCGCCTGCTCGATGGCGGGGCGGCAGTGGTAGAAGAAATGGTAGGCGCCGCGTGGGATCCCAGCGCGGGCGGAGCCTTGCCAGTGTTGGGTGAACAGCGGATCGGCTTGGTCGCCGCCTTCGGTGGCTTTGATGAAGGCAAAGCTGACGCCATTGGCTTGCGCGGTTTGCCAATCAACGGCGGTCTGGAATTTCGAGACGTCGATGCCGTGGATGCGGTGGTCTTGGGGGGCAACCGAACCGAAATCTTGCGGATGCCCATCGCCGAAATTGGCGCGGTTGGGGGTGGCTGTGTGCGAGGCGGTAGATTCGTGGGTTTCACGGCGACCGCCGCAAGCGGCGAGGGTGAGGATCAGGGCGAGGGTGAGGGCGTGGCGCATTAGGGCAAAATGCCAGAGCCTGTGGGATTTGTCAGTGGGGGAAATTGTGAGATCGGCGGGATTCCCCGGCGGTTTTTCGGCGGCCTCATGCGGTGGGGATCAGGAGGCCCCGGCTTTCGCCGGGGCGCCTTGGCGGAGGGGGTTAGCCGAAGCGCGAGGGCGACAGCGATGCGATCAGCGTGGCGCTGGCGCTGGGTGGGGTGGCGGTGATCAGATCGGCGGCGAGTTGGCTGGCTGCGGGGCTGGATTGAAAGCCGTAGCCGCCTTGGCCTGCGAGCCAGAAGAAGCTGGGATCGGTGGCGTCGGGGCCGATCACCAGCACACGATCGGGCGAGAAAGTGCGCAGGCCGGCCCAGTTCGACAGCAGCTTGGTGACGGGTTCGGTGACAAATTCTTCGTAGCGCGCGAGGCCTTCGGCCAGCACCATATCGTCGGCCCAAGCGTCATGCGGCTCCATCGGGTGTTCTTCGGCGGGCGAGACGATCAGCGCGCCTGCGTCGGGCTTGGCATACCATGTCTCACCACAGCCGAATATCATCGGCCAGTTTGTCACATCATGGCCGCCGGGGGCCGGGATACGGGCCATAGAGCGGCGGTTCGGTTGGAAGCCTAAGGGGGTGATGCCTGCCATCTGCGCGGTGTGATCGACCCAAGCACCGGAGGCGTTGATCAGGATGGCGGCTTCGTATTCGCCGTTCGCGGTGCTGACACGCCAGCCTTTGGCGGTTTTGCTGATGGCGGTGGCGCGGGCGTTGAGGTGGAATTCTGCGCCGTTGGCTTTGGCTTCGCGGGCGAAGTTTTGCAGCAGGAGATCGGTGTCGATGTCCCATGCGTGCGAGGCGAGGGCAGCACGGGTGACGGTTTCGGGGTTGAGGATGGGGACGATGGCGCGGGCTTGCTCAAAAGCGATTTCGGGCAGTTGCATGTCGGCGATGTCATGCTCGAAGGCTTTGTCTTCGCCGGGTCGGCCCAAGATCATGATGCCGCGGGGGGAGAGAACGTTGGCCTGCGCGCGGAAGAAATCGCCGGAGGCGATGGAGAGTTCGACGACGGGGGCGAGGCCGTAGCGGGGTTCATAGAGGGCGGCGGAGCGGCCCGATGCGTGGTGGGCGAGGTTCGATTCAGCTTCCAGCAAAGTGACTTTGCCGTGCTGTGACAGGCGCGCTGCGGCGGAAACGCCTGCGATGCCGCCGCCGATGATCAGGAAATCTGTCTGCATATCCGCCCCCGTGATTTTGCGCGATTGGTTGGTATTGGGGGGCGGAATGCAAGGGGGCGGCGGCAAAATGGTGTGGGATTTCGGCGATATGGCGGGTGCGGCGAAGTGAGCTGTGGCGAAGTGCGGGTTGGGTCCGCGCAGTTTGAGTATTTGAGAAAGAGCAATTCTGTGTTGGTTCGGTTTGGGGGCGGGGCGGAGCGGTCAGCCGCGTCGGGCGGCGTCGATTTTGGCGACATCGATCTTTTGCATCGTCATCATGGCGGCAAAGGCGCGCTGGGCTTCCGCGCCGCCTGCGGTCATCGCGTCGGTCAGGGTGCGCGGGGTGATTTGCCAGTTGATGCCCCATTTGTCTTTGCACCAGCCACATTCGCTGGTCTGGCCGCCATTGCCGACAATGGCGTTCCAGTAGCGGTCGGTTTCGGCTTGGTCATCGGTGGCGATCTGCATGGAGAAGGCTTCGGTGTGTTTGAACGCAGGGCCGCCGTTCAGGCCGATGCAGGGGATGCCGCAGACGGTGAAATCGACAGTGAGGACATCGCCTTTTCGGCCCGAGGGGTAGTCGCCGGGGGCGTGGAAGACGGCGTTTACTTTGGTGTCGGGGAAGACGGAAGCGTAGAAGTTTGCGGCGGCTTCTGCGTCTTTGTCATACCAGATGCAGATAGTATTTTTGGCGATCTTTGCCATTGGGCGGTCCTTTCGGTCTGCGGGGATGGGCTTAGTTTTCCACCTGAACGGACGTGTGGCAAGCAAAAGGCCCGCGCTGGGTGCGCGGGCCTCCTTTGGTGGCAACGATTGGCTTAGGAAGCGCTTTCGACGCCTTTGACGAACCAGTCGATGCTGGCGAGTTGTTCCAGCGTCATGATCTCACCGGCTTTGACCTTTTCCACCCCGTCTTGGTCGAAAATCGGGCCAGTGAAGATGTCGTAGCTGCCGTCTTTGTAGCCCGCTTGCACGCCGTCGGCCAAGGCCACCACGTCGGCGGGAACGGCGGCGTTGTAGGGGGCGATCACCACGGTGCCCTCTTTCATGCCATCCCAAGTGTCGGTCGAAGTCCAGGTGCCGTCCACAATCGCCTGCGCGCGGGCGACGTAATAGGGGCCCCAGATATCCTCAATCGCGGTCAGGTGGGCGGTGGGCGCGAAGGCCGACATATCGGCGCCTTGGCCAAAGCCGTAGAGGCCTTTCTGCTCAAGAATTTGCAGCGGGCCTGGGCTGTCGGTATGGGTGGTGACGATATCGCAGCCGAGGTTGATCAGGGTTTCGGTCGCGGCGGCTTCTTTCGGTGGGTCGAACCAAGAGTCGATCAGCACCAGTTTCACGGTCGCAGCGGGGTTTTGCTTTTGCGCGGCGAGGGCGAAGGCGTTCACGCCCAAGACGACCTCGGGAACCTTGTAGGAGCCGAGATAGCCCAGAGTGCCGGATTTAGACATTTTGCCCGCGATGGTGCCCAGAACGGCGCGGCCTTCGTGGAATTTGGAGTTATAGGTCGCGACGTTATCGGTGCGCTTGAAGCCCGTGCAATGTTCAAACTTCACATCGGGGAACTCGGCGGCGACGGCAAGGGTTTGGTCCATGTAGCCGTAAGAGCAGGTGAAGATCAGCTTGCAGCCTTGTTGGGCCAGATCGCGGATCAGCGGGATGGCAGAGGCGTCTTCCATGACGTTTTCGACATAGATCGTCTCGACCTTATCGCCAAGCGCGGCGTCCACCGCCTCGCGGCCTTTGTTGTGGGCCCATGTCCAGCCATAGTCGCCAATCGGACCAAGGAAGATGAAGCCGATTTTGATCTTGTCATCGGCACGGGCTGCGGTGCCGACCAGCGAAAGCGTGGCAGCAGCGCCTGCGGCTTTCATCAGGCTGCGACGGTTGAGTGTCGTCATTTTAGTCTCCCTGTTGGTGTTTTAGGTAGAGGGTAGGAATGGTTTGCCGAGGCAGGCGGGGGCAGAGGCCCCGACATTGCCACGGGACGAAATCAGGGTCAGGGCCACCACTGTCATAACGTATGGCATAGCCGCCCAGAATTGCGAGGGAATCGCTTGGACAAACGGCAGGCTGTTACCAAAGCCATTGGCCTTGGCGAACAATTCCAGCCACATCAAGAAGCCGAAGAAATACGCCCCCGCCAGCAAGCGCCCGGTGCGCCATCCGGCGAAGACCACCAGCGCCAGCGCGATCCAGCCACGCCCGGCGGTCATTTTCTCGGCCCACATTGGGGTGATCACCATGCTGAAGTATGCGCCGCCGATGCCTGCCATAGCACCACCGAAGGCGATGGCGGCGTAGCGCACGCCAGTGACGGAATAGCCGATAGAATGGGCGGAATGGTCGTTTTCGCCCACCGCGCGCAGGATCAGGCCGGCCCGGGTGGATTTGAGGAACCATGCGGTCAGTGGCACCATGGCAAGGGCGAAATAGACCAGCGGCGAGTAGCCGAAAAACAATTTCAGGATCGGGTCTTTCGCGAGCGCATCGGGGAAGATTGAGCCGAACTGCGGCACGATGCGGCCAGTGAACGAAACACCGATCAGCGAGGACAGGCCAGTGCCGAAGATCGACAGCGCAAGGCCGGTGGCGACTTGGTTGGAGTTGAGTTGCAGCACGAGGACGGCGAACAGCATCGACGAGAGCGCGCCACCTGCGGCGGCACCGATGACGCCAAGCCACGGATTGAACGTCAGGGCGGTGATGACGAAGCCCGAAATCGCCCCCATCAGCATCATGCCTTCGACGCCGAGGTTCAGCACACCGGACTTCTCGGTGATCAACTCGCCCAAGCCCGCCAGCAGGATCGGCGTGGTGAGGCCGATGATGGTGACAATGGAGGCGATGACGAATTCCGGGCTCATGTGTGCGCTTCCGTTGAGTTGGCGGGTTTTTTGGCGATGAAGCGGACGCGGTAGCGGATCAGGATGTCTGAGGCGAGGATGAAGAACAGCATCATGGCTTGGAAGATGCCCGCGGTGGAATTCGGGATATGCACGGTGGTTTGCGCGACTTGGCCGCCGACATAGGTGACGGCCAGCACAAAGCCTGCGATCAGGCAGCCGATGGGATTGAGGCGGCCGAGGAAGGCGACGATGATCGCGGTGAAGCCGTAGCCGGAGGGGAAGCCGAGGTTGATGGCTTTCAGGCTTCCGGTGAATTCTAAGGCTCCGGCAAGGCCTGCCATGCCGCCGCCGATCAAGAGGGCCATCCAGATGGTTTGCTTGGCGTCAAAACCGCCGTGGCGGGCGGCGTGCGGGGCGGAGCCGACGACGCGGATCTGGAAGCCGAAGACGGATTTGGACATCAGCACCCAGAAGACGAAGGGCAGGATCAAAGCGATGGCGACGCCAAGGTGGACAGTGGTGCCGGGGAACAGGATCGGCAGAGTGAGGCTTTCAGGCAGGGGGGCGGTGGCGGGGAAGTTGCGGCCATTGGGGTCTTTCCACGGGCCGCCGACGAGATAGCCCAAGACTTGGAATGAGACGTAGGTGAGCATCAGCGAGGTGAGGATTTCGTTCACATCCCAGCGTGTTTTCAGAAACGCCGGGATGGCTGCCCAAGCCGCACCGCCGACGATGCCGGCGAGGATCATTAAGATCAGGGTGAAGGGGCCGCCCGTTGGGCCTGCGGCAATACCGACGCCCGCCGCAAACAGCGCGCCCAGCACATATTGGCCCTCGGCACCGATGTTCCAGATTTGCGCCCGGTTGCCGATGGAGAGGCCAAGCGCGATGATGATCAGGGGGGCGGCTTTGACGGCGACGTCCTGCCATTTGTAGCTGGCGAGGATCGGGGTCAGGAAAATGTCGATCACCGCACGTTCGCCCTCGATGCCAATGGCGTCGAACACGATGACGCCGATCAGCATGGTTAATAACACCGAAGCGATGGGCGTGGCGATCAGCATGAAGGTGCTGGGGGCCGGGCGTTTTTCCAGCTTAATACGCATGGGCGACCTCGCTGGAGATATGGGTGGGCGCATTGGGGTCGCCGTGGACGCCGCCCATCAGCAGGCCGATTTCCTCGATATTGGCACCCGCGACAGGCATCGGTTTTGAGAGGTTGCCTTCGTTGATCACCGCGAGGGTATCGCAGAGCGAGAGCAGCTCATCCAGATCTTGGGAGATCACCACGATGGCCGATCCGGTGGCGGCAAGGTCTACCAGCGCCTGATGGATGGCGGCGGCAGCCCCGGCATCGACGCCCCAGGTCGGCTGGCTGACCACCAGAACCTGCGGCTTTTGCATGATCTCGCGGCCCATGATGAATTTTTGCAGATTGCCGCCGGAAAGGCTGTCGGCCATCGCACCGGGGCCGGTGGCTTTGACTGAGAAGGCGGCGATCACCTCGCCTGCGTAGGTGCGGGCGGATCGGGCGTTGACCATACCGCCTGACACCATGCCCATGCGGTCGCGCGCGGTGAGGATGGCGTTGTCGGACAGGCTGAAATCGGGCACGGCGGCGTGGCCGTTGCGTTCCTCGGGGACAGACGCCATGCCAGCGAGGCGGCGTTGTTTGGCGGTGAGGGCGGCGATTTTGCTGCCGTCGATCTGGATGGCGTCGGGTTTTAGCGACGGGGTTTCACCTGAAAGAGCGAGCAGCAGGGCGTTCTGGCCATTGCCCGCGACGCCTGCGATGCCGAAGATTTCGCCTGCCTTCACCGAAAAGGAGATGTCTTTCAGCGCGATACCGAAGGGGCCGTCTTTCGGGATGCTGAGGTTTTGGACTGTTAGCTTGGCAGTCCCCAAGGCGCGACCTTCGCCGCGTTGAATGTCCTTCAGGCTGCCGCCGATCATTTTCTCTGCCATCGAGCGGGAGGTTTCCTTCGCCGGATCGCAGGTATCGACCAATTTGCCGCCGCGCAGGATAGTGGCGGTGTCGCACAGGGCTTTGATTTCGTGGAGTTTATGCGAGATATAAAGGATCGAGCAGCCTTCCTTGGCCAGTTGCCGCAAGACGACGAACAGCTGTTCGACCTCTTGCGGCGTCAGCACCGAGGTCGGCTCGTCCATGATCAGAAGGTTGGGGTTCAAGAGCAGGGCGCGGACGATCTCAATCCGTTGACGCTCACCTACGGAAAGCGTCGAAACGATGCGGTGAGGCTCAAGTTTCAGCCCATACTGCTGCATCACAGCGACGATTTTTGCCTCAAGATCGCGGGCGGGGATTTTGGCGTCCATGCCAAGCGCGATGTTTTCCAGCACCGTCATCGCCTCAAACAGCGAGAAATGCTGGAACACCATGCCGATGCCAAGTTTGCGGGCGGCTTTGGGGTTGGCGATGGTGATGCGCGCGCCGTTCCACGCGATCTCGCCCGCGTCGGGCTGCATGATGCCGTAGATCATCTTTACCAGCGTCGACTTGCCCGCGCCATTTTCGCCGAGCAGCGCGTGAATTTCGCCGGGTTGCACCGCAAAGCTGACCTGATCATTGGCGAGCACGCCAGGGAAGCGTTTGGTGATGCCCGAAAGATCAAGGCGGGGCGGGGTTTGCATCGGGCGCTTGGTCCTTAAGGCTGGGACGTGGTGGCGTAGTGGACACTGTGACAGGCTTGGGTGGCTATGCGGATTGAGGTTGAAAGACTTTCAAGATTTCTCTGGGTAATGGCCTTGGTTTTTCTTGAAAGCGGCATGGTTTTTTGGGTTTCCCAACGGACGGCAGATGCCCGATTTTTGCGCAGATGGGCTGAGTGAGGTTAGACCGGATGCGCGCAGGCTCGCAAGCGTTGGCTCGGGGGATGGGTGAGAATTATGACAGAGGCGCAGGTAGAGATATTCGATATATATCAATGGTGTAGACGGTATTTTATGCAGTTTCGGTCCGGGTGGACGCGAGGGCGCGCTTGATTATCAGGCGAAGACAGAAGCAGTTGCGGATTTTTGATGCAGTTTCAGGGTGAAACTTGGCTTGATTGACGGTTGGGATGGCGCGACTCTGTCGCCAACAGATTGGGCGGAAAAGGAGCAAGCGATGGCGGAATTGGATCATGTGGCACTGCTGCGGCTGGCGATTGCGGAGTCGGAGAAAGCCAAACGGGCCGGGGTGCATCCGTTTGCGTCCATTTTGGTCGGGCCGGATGGCGCGGTGCTGATGACGCAGCACAACGCCTTCATGCCGGATCACGATATGACCGGCCATGCCGAGCGGGTTTTGATGACGCGGGCCTCGACATCGCTGCCGATCGCATTGCTGCGCGAGTGTACGATTTACACCTCGGCCGAACCCTGCGCGATGTGCGCGGGGGCAATTTATTGGACCGGGCTGAAGCGGGTTGTCTACGGCATGTCAGAGCATCAGTTGAAGCAGATCACTGGCAATCACCCCGAGAATCCGACCTTGGATTTGCCTTGCCGGGTGGTGTTTGACGCCGGGCAGCGGCAGGTCGAGGTGATTGGGCCGATGCTAGAGGATGAAGCGGCTTTGGTGCATGAAGGGGTCTGGGGATAGCGATTTATGAGGCCATAAATCGGAGGGGCTGTCAGCCCCCCCGGCTTCGCCTCACCCCTGCGCGTATTTCGGAAAGAGCAACTGCTTGAGAGAATTGCTCTTTTTGAAATACTCCCGCCGGAGGCTTGCATAGGCGGCGCAAGCGCGGCGCTAGTAATCTGGTGCGAAGTCAATCGCGGGGTCGATTGCAGACGGGCGACCTTCTAGGAACAGCGTTCCCACACGCGGGGCGGTGCGGGCGATGATTTTGCCCGCTTTGATCACCAGCAGTTTAGTGGCTTTCAGGCGCAGGGCCTCGGCGGGATCGCGGGCTTGCAGCAGAATCAGGTCGGCGTTGCGGCCTTTCTCCAGCCCGTAGTTTTCCAAGCCCATGGTTTTGGCTGAGTTCACCGTCAGGGCGTTGAAGATCTTGGTTTTGTCTTCCAGAGAGGCCATCTGGGCACTGTGGATGGCCATATGGCCGACCTCCAGCATGTCGCCAGAACCCATCGCATACCACGGGTCCATCACGCAATCATGGCCGAACGAGACGTTGACACCAGCGGCCATCAGTTCCGGCACCCGGGTCATGCCACGGCGCTTGGGGTAGCTGTCGTGGCGGCCTTGCAGCATGATGTTGATCAGCGGGTTGGGGATGACGTTCATCTGGGATTCCGCGATCAGCGGGATCAGTTTTGAGACGTAGTAATTGTCCATCGAATGCATCGAGGTCAGGTGCGAGCCCGCAACGCGGCCTTGTAATCCGTGGCGGATGGTTTGCTGTGCGAGGGTTTCGACGTGGCGTGACATTGGGTCGTCGGTTTCGTCACAATGCATGTCGACCGGCAGGCCGCGCTCGGCGGCGAGGCGGCAGAGGGCTTCGACGCTGGCTTGGCCTTCGGCCATTGTGCGCTCGAAATGCGGGATGCCACCGACGATATCGACGCCCATGTCGAGGGCGCGGGTGAGGGATTTCACCCCTTCGGGCGCGCGGTGGTAGCCGTCTTGCGGGAAAGCCACCAGTTGCAGGTCGATGTAGGGGGCAACGCGGCGTTTGACCTCCAGCATCGCCTCAACGGTGGTGAGTTTGGGGTCAGAGGTGTCGACATGGGTGCGGATCGCCAGCAGGCCTTGGGTGACGGCGAGGTCACAGTAGCGCAGGGCGCGGGTGACGAGGGCGTCGATGGTCAGTGTCGGGCGGAGTTCGCCCCAAAGCGCAATGCCTTCTAGCAGGGTGCCAGAGCGGTTCATCCGGGGCAGGCCGAGCGACAGGGTGGCGTCCATATGGAAATGCGGGTCGACGAAGGGCGGCGAGGCGAGGCGGCCTGTGGCGTCGATGTCTTCACGGGCGCCGGCTTGGATGTGGGGGGCGATTTCGGCGATTTTGTTGGCCAAGATGGCGATGTCTTGGCCTTTGCGGCCATCGGGGAGGTTGGCGTTTCTTAGGATCAGATCGAACATGGGCACCCCTTGGAGGTTTGCGGCAGGGTTGAGGGTTTTCGCTTTGGCGTCAAGCGGTGCGGCTGGGGGCGGTTAGGCTGTAGCCAGCCTGTGCGGTGGGGCGCAACACGTGGGCGGCGACGCCGATGGCGATGGCATTTGGGTGTTTGCCAAGGCTGGGGTCGCCGATCGGGCAGGTGATTTTGGCGATGGTTTGGGGGGCGTGGCCGAGGGCTTTCAGGCGGCTTTGGAAGCGGGCCCATTTGGTTTGTGATCCGATCAGGCCCAGCGATTGGAAGCCGTGCAGCAGCAGGCGGTGGCAGAGGTCTAAGTCCAGGGCGTGGGAATAGGTGAGGACCAGATGCTCGGCACCATGGGGGGCGAGGGCGACGGCGTTGGCGGGGTTTTCGACGGGGAGGGCGGTGGCGTTGTGGGGGACGGCGTCGGGGAAGCGGCTGGGGGCTACGTCGATCCAAGTGATGTGGAGGTCAGGCAGCGGGGCGAGGGTGTGGACGAGGGCGCGGCCGACATGGCCTGCGCCCCAGATCCAGAGTTCGCGCATCGGGCGGGCGAGGGGCTCGATCATCCAGCCTTGCAGCAGGTGGGGGCTGGGGAGTGTGCCTTGGTTACGGGCGTTTGCCAGCAGGCGTTTGACGGCGAGCGGCATCGGCTGGTCGGTGGTGGGGCGGGCGATCAGCGGGCTGGGTTCGGGCAGGGTTTCGCTGGTGAAGACTTCGGTGAACAGGGTGACCGCGCCGCCGCAGCATTGGTTTAGTTTTGGGCCGAGGGCGGTGTGGGTGACGGATTTTTCTTGGGTTTGCAGCAGGGTGCGGGCGTGTTGGGTGGCTTGATGCTCTAGCGCGCCGCCGCCGACGGTGCCGGATTGGCCCGTGGACCAGACCAGCATGGATGCACCGACTTCGCGGGGGGAGGAGCCCTGATGCGCGGCGATGACGATGCGGGCGGTGGGGCCGTGTTGGGTGACGGTTTGGCTGAGGCTGGCAAGGTCAAACATGGCGGGGCCGGGGGCAGGCGCGTGCAGCCGCCAAAGGGGTGGGGCGGTGGCTTGCGGTTATTGGTTTCGCGCAGTGGAAAAGATGTGATGCGGTGGCTGGGCCGTGACAAGCCGTGCTTTGCGACAGAGCGACGTGGCGCACAATCTGCAAGCCGGGGCCACGATTTTTCTCAAAAATCGGCTGCGGGCGGGTCATGCGCGTTGACCTTGCACGGCGGCGAGGATGCGTTCGGGGGTGGCGGGGGCGTCGAGGTTTGGGTAGCGCGTACCGTCTCCGCAGGCGGCTATCGCGTCGGATAGGGCGAGGAAGGCAGAAATGCCGAGGTTGAAGGGGGGTTCTCCGACGGCTTTGGATTTGCCGACGGTGTTTTCTCGGTTGGGGCTATCCCACAAAGCGACATTGAAGATTGGCGGGCGATCCGAGCAGGCGGGGATTTTGTAGGTGCTGGGGGCGTGGGTGGTGAGTGCGCCTTTGGCGTTCCAGACCAGTTCTTCGGTGGTCAGCCATCCGACACCTTGAACGTAAGCGCCTTCGACTTGGCCGATGTCGAGCGCGGGGTTCAGGCTGGTTCCGGCGTCGTGCAGAATGTCGGTGCGCAGGATGCGGTTTTCGCCGGTGAGGGTGTCGATGACGACTTCTGTGATGGCGGCTCCGTAGGCGAAATACAGGAAGGGGCGGCCTTTGCCTTTGACGCGGTCCCAGTTGATTTTGGGGGTGGCGTAGAAGCCGGTGGAGCTGAGGGAAATTCGGGCTTGGTAGGCCCATGCGACGACTTGGGCGAAGGGGTAGGATTCGCCGCCTGCGCGCACGGTTCCGTTCTCAAACCGGACTTCGTTGGGGTGGGTGCCAAGCTTGTCGGCGAGGAAATCGGCCATGCGGGCGCGGATGATCTCGCAGGCGTTTTGCGCGGCCATGCCGTTCATATCAGCCCCGGATGACGCGGCAGTGGCGGAGGTGTTGGGGACTTTTGCGGTATCGGTGGCGGTGATTTTTACTTGGGATGTGTCGACGCCGAACACCGAGGCTGCGACTTGCGCGACCTTTTGGTTCAGGCCCTGGCCCATCTCGGTGCCGCCGTGGTTGAGGTGGATCGAGCCGTCTTGATAGACATGCACCAAGGCTCCCGCTTGGTTCAGCCAAGTGAGGGTGAAGGAGATGCCGAATTTGACCGGGGTGAACGCGAGGCCACGTTTTAGGATCGGGTTTGTGCTATTCCAAGCGGTGATTTCAGCACGGCGGGACTGGTAATTGCTTGATTTTTCTAAGGCATCGTGGATGTCTTGGCCGACGAAGTCTTCGACTTCCATGAAATAAGGGGTGGTTTGTGGGGCGGAGTTCGCGGGGGAATAGGTTGAACCAATCCGGTGGCCGGTGCCGGGTCCGGTGGGGCCAGCGGCGCGGTAATAGTTAAGTTTGCGGATATCGTTGGGGTCTTTTTTCAGCGTGTGGGCGATGTGGTCGATCACTCGCTCAATCCCGATGATGCCCTGCGGGCCGCCGAAGCCGCGGTAGGCGGTGGCGGATTGGGTGTTGGTTTTCAGGCGGTGTGACTCGATGCGAATGTCGGGCAAATGGTAGCAGTTGTCGGCGTGCAGCATGGCGCGGTCGGCAACGGCAAGCGACAGGTCTTGCGCCCAACCGCAGCGGACGAGATGGGTGAAATCCATGCCAAGGATGCGGCCTTCGGCGTCAATTCCGGCGCGATAGGTGATGCGCAGATCGTGGCGTTTGCCGGTGATCATCATATCGTCGTCGCGGTCGTAGCGCATTTTGCAGGGCTTGTTCAGGTCTCGGGCGGCGATGGCGCAGGCGATGGCGAGGGCGTTGCCTTGGCTTTCCTTACCGCCGAAACCGCCGCCCATGCGGCGGGTTTCTACGCGGACGGCAGACATCGGCAGGTGCAGGGCGTGCGCGACTTTGTGTTGGATTTCCGTGGGGTGCTGGGTGGAGGAATAGATATGTATGCCGTCTTCTTGCGGGACTGCGGCGGCTATTTGGCCTTCGAGGTAGAAGTGTTCTTGGCCGCCGACTTCTAGCGTGCCTTCGATGATCTGGGCGGCGGTGGCGATGGCTTTGGCGGCGTCGCCTTTGGCCCAGATGATCGGGCCTTGCTCGAAGCGGGAGTTGGCTTTGAGGGCGTCGTCTACCGTCAGCAGGGCGGGGAGGTCGGCGTAGGTGATTTGGCCCAAGCGCGCGGCTTTGCGGGCGTTGAGATGGGTGTCGGCGATGACGAGGAAAACGGGTTGGCCGAAGTAGTGGACTTTACCCACGGCGAGCAGGGGCTCGTCGTGGATGGAGGGCGAGCAATCCGGCATCTCGGCGAAGTCGGCAGTGCTATAGACTTTGATCACGCCGGGGGCGGCGCGGACTGCGGAAAGGTCGATGGCGGTGATGCTGCCGTGGGCGCAGATGGAGAGGCCGAAGGCGGCGTGCAGGGTGCCTGCGGGCAGCGGAATGTCGTCAAGATAGCGGGCTTGGCCTGTGACGTGCAGGGGGGCGGAGTCGTGTGGGAGGGGTTTGCCCATGGTCATAGCGCGACCTCCAAAACGTTTGTCGCGGTGCCGTTGAGGTCGTGGAAATAGCGGATCAGCAGGTTTTGTGCGGTGGTGAGGCGGTAGGTGGACGAAGCGCGCATGTCGGTGAGGGGTTGAAAATCTTTGACGAATTCGGGGAGGGCGGTTTGCAGGGTTTCTAGGGTGAAGGGTTTGTTTAGGACGGCGGTTTCGACATGGCTGGCGCGTTTGGGGATGCCTGCCATGCCGCCGAAGGCGATGCGGGCTTGGGTGATTTGGTTGGCCTCAACGGTGATGTTGAAGCAACCGAGCACGGCGGAAATGTCTTGATCGAAGCGTTTGGTGAGTTTGTAGCAGCGTAGGGCGGGGGCGTTTGACGGGATGGATATGCCTGCGACGAACTCACCGGGGTGGCGGTCTTGTTTGCGGTATTCGATGAAGAAGGATTCGAGGGGGATCGAGCGGAGGTCGTGGCCTTTGCGCAGGTGCAGCGTGGCACCGAGGGCGATCAGGGCGGGCGGGCCGTCGCCGATCGGCGAGCCATTGGCGATGTTGCCGCCGATGGTGGCGGCGTTGCGGACTTGCTCGGAAGCATAGCGGCGCAGCAGTTCGGCGAAGGAGGGGTGGTGCGGCAGCAAGGCCTCGCGCAGCTGATTAACGGTGACGCCCGCGCCGATGTGGAGCTGGCCGGGGGAGTGTTCGATCTGTTGCAGGTCGGTGACGGCGTTCAGGAAGGCCACCGGGCCGAGGTCGCGCAGTTGTTTGGTAACCCAGAGACCGACATCGGTGGCCCCGGCGATCAGGGTGGCGTTGGGGTTTTGCTGATACCAGTCGGCGAGATCATCGCTGTTGGTGGGGCGGAACGCGCCGGGGAGGCTATGCGCCTCCCCCGTCCCCACCGTGTCGGGCAGGCTGTGTTGGTCGGTTTGCATCCAGTCGGGGATCGGGGCTGATTCGGCGGCTTTTGCGGCGCGGATGATCGGGGCGTAGCCGGTGCAGCGGCAGAGGTTTCCGGCGAGGGTGGTGTCGTGGTCGGTGCGGTTCAGGGTGTGGGCGATGGCCATTGAGGCGATAAAACCGGGGGTGCAGAAGCCGCATTGGCTGCCGTGGTGGGCGATCATCTCGGCTTGGACAGGATGGAGGGTGCCGTTCGGGCCAGAGATGCCCTCGACGGTGCGGACGGCTTTACCGTGCAGTTGTGGTAGGAACAGGATGCAGGCGTTCAGGGCTTTCGGGCCATTGGCATCGGTGACCATGACAGTGCAGGCGCCGCAATCGCCTTCATTGCAACCCTCTTTGGTGCCGCAAAGGGATTTATCTTCGCGCAGGTATTCCAGCAGGGTGCGCGTCGGACTGCCGCCTGCGATGCGCACCGGCGTTCCGTTCAAGAGAAACGCTGTCTCGGTCATGGTCTATCCTGCCGCTGTCTGTCTCAACTGGGCCTTGTGCGCGCCCGCCCGATGCGGCGTAAAGCGGGTCGCGCGACCTTAAGATTGGTCCGTGTCAGGATTTATCAAGCCTGCACCGACATCGTTTGGCAAGCATTACCTTTTTGGCGCTGAGGATAGCAGTTTCAGGATTTGCCTGCGAATAGGGCGGGCTTTTGTTCCGGGCGCCGGTTGGTTAGGCTAGGCCCATGTCAGCACCTCGATTCATCCATCTGCGCACCCATACCGAACATTCACTGTTGGAGGGTGCTGTGCCTGTGAAGGCGCTTTTGAAGCTTTGTGCCAAGCATGAGATGCCTGCGGTGGCGGTCACCGACAGCAATAACATGTTCGCGGCGCTGGAGTTTTCGGTTTACGCGAAAGACGCCGGGGTGCAGCCGATTGTGGGCTGTCAGGTGTCTGTCGCTTATGATCCGGGGGCGGCGGGGGAGAAGGTGAAGGCGGCGGCTTCGGTTGTGCTGCTGGCGCAGAACGAAGCGGGTTACATGAACCTGATGAAGCTGAACTCTTGTCTTTATATCGACAAGGGCGGGGCTTTGCCGGAGGTGACGGTTGCGGAGTTGGAGCGGTATTCGGATGGGCTGATCTGTTTGACTGGCGGGGCGGATGGGCCTTTGGGGCGGTTGGTGCAGACGGCGCAGCTGCCGAAAGCGCGGGTGTTGTTGGAGCGGTTGGCGGCGGCTTATCCGGGGCGGCTTTATGTGGAATTGCAGCGGCATCCGGGCGAGGGTGGGCGGCTGACGGATGCCGAGGCGGGCACCGAGCGCTGGTTTATTGAGACGGCTTACGAGTTGGACCTACCTCTGGTGGCGACCAATGACGTCTATTTCCCGGCGGCGACGATGTATGAGGCGCATGACGCGCTGATTTGCATTGCCGAGGGGGCTTATGTGGATCAGCAGCAGCCTCGGCGGCGGCTGACGCCACAGCATTATTTCAAGACCGAGGCCGAGATGGTGACTTTGTTCGCCGATCTGCCGGAGGCGGTGGAGAATACGGTAGAGATCGCGCGGCGCTGTGCGTTTGCGGCGTTCAAGCGCGCGCCGATTTTGCCGAAGTTCGCCGATGATGAGGTGAATGAATTGCGGCGGCAGGCCAATGCGGGCTTGCAGGCGCGGCTGGCGATTATTCCGCATGCGGTGAGCGTCGAGGAATATCAGGCGCGGTTGGACTTTGAGCTGGGCATCATCGAGAAGATGGGGTTCCCCGGCTATTTTCTGATCGTCGCGGATTTCATCGGTTGGGCGAAGAAAGAGCATATTCCGGTGGGGCCGGGGCGGGGTTCTGGTGCGGGTAGCCTCGTGGCTTATGCGCTGACGATCACTGATTTGGACCCTTTGCGCTATGCTTTGCTGTTTGAGCGGTTTTTGAACCCCGAGCGGGTGTCGATGCCCGACTTCGATATCGACTTCTGCATGGATCGTCGGGGCGAGGTTATTCAATACGTTCAGGGCAAGTATGGCCGTGATAAGGTGGGGCAGATCATCACTTTCGGCGCTTTGCTGTCGAAGGCGGCGGTGCGCGACGTGGGGCGCGTGTTGCAGATGTCTTATGGGCAGGTGGACCGGCTGTCGAAGATGATCCCGGTGGAGGGGGTTAAACCCGTCAGCATTACCAAGGCGTTGGCGGATGAGCCTCGGCTGCGCGAGGCGGCGAAGGAGGAGGTTGTCGCGCGGCTTTTGGACTATGGCGCGCAGATTGAGGGGCTGTATCGGAATGCGTCTACCCATGCCGCCGGGGTGGTGATTGGCGACCGTCCGTTGGATGAGTTGGTGCCGCTGTATCAAGACCCGAAATCGGACATGCCTGCGACGCAGTTCAATATGAAATGGGTCGAGCAGGCCGGGCTGGTGAAGTTCGACTTTCTTGGGCTGAAGACGCTGACGGTGATCCAGAACGCGATTGACCAGATCAACAATGGCAAGCGGGCGCTCAATCAGTCGGCGGATGGCCGGGTGTTGTATGAGGCGAAACCGGGGGCGGAGAACGACATCGGGCTGATCCCGTTGGACGATAAGGCGTCGTATGAGCTTTATGCGGCGGCGAAAACCGTGGCGGTGTTTCAGGTGGAATCCAGCGGCATGATGGATGCCTTGCGGCGGATGAAGCCGACCTGCATCGAGGATATCGTGGCGCTGGTGGCTTTGTATCGACCCGGCCCGATGGAGAATATTCCGACCTATTGCGAGGTGAAGAACGGGCTGAAGGATCTGGAGTCTATCCATCCGACGATTGATCATATTCTGGCCGAGACGCAGGGGATTATCGTTTACCAAGAGCAGGTTATGCAGATTGCTCAGGTGATGGCGGGGTATTCTTTGGGCGGCGCGGATTTGCTGCGCCGCGCCATGGGCAAGAAGATCGCCGAGGAGATGGCGAAGGAACGGCCGAAGTTCGTTGAGGGCGCGAAGAAGACCCATAATGTCGATGTGAAGAAGGCCGGGGAGGTGTTCGACCTGCTGGAGAAGTTTGCCAATTACGGTTTTAACAAATCGCATGCTGCGGCCTATGCGGTGGTCAGTTATCAGACCGCTTGGCTGAAGGCGAACCATCCGGTCGAGTTCATGGCCGGGGTGATGAACTGCGATATTCATCTGACCGACAAGCTGGCGGTGTATAAGCGCGAAGTCGGCAAGCTGGGGATCAAGACGGTGGCGCCCTGTGTGAATGCGTCTTTGGCGACGTTCACGGTGCGGGATGGCGCTGTGGTCTATGCTTTGGGCGCGTTGAAGGGTGTGGGCGCGGACGCGATGGGGCTGATTGTCAGCGCGCGGGGCCAGAAACCGTTCGCGACTTTGTTCGATTTCGCCCGCCGTGTGGATATGAAGCGGGTGGGAAAACGCCCGTTAGAGATGCTGGCGCGGGCCGGGGCGTTTGACGTTTTGGACGGCAACCGGGCGCGGGTGTTTGAGGCTTTGGATGCGCTGGTGGCCTATTCGGCGGCGATCCATGAGGCGCAAAACTCCAATCAGGTCAGCCTGTTTGGCGAGGCTGGGGCGGATATTCCGGAGCCTCGGCTGGCGTACCGGGACGATTGGCTGCCGGTAGAGCGGTTGACGCAAGAGCATCTGGCGATTGGGTTTTATCTGTCGGGGCATCCGCTGGATGACTATATGTCGGCGTTGAAACGGCGGGACGTGTTGACCCTGACGGAAGTGACGCGGAAAGCCGAGCGGGGGATGTGCATTGCCAAGATTGCGGGCTCGGTGGCCAGCAAGCAGGAGCGCAAATCGGCGAAGGGCAACCGCTTTGCTTTCGTCTCGCTCTCCGATCCGACCGGGCTTTATGAGGTGACGGTGTTTTCCGACACGCTGGAAGCCGCGCGTGATCTGTTGGAACCGGGGATGAACGTGGTGCTGACGGTGAAGGCCGAGCTTGAGGGCGAGACGCTGAAGCTGCTGGCCAATGCGGTGCAGCCGATTGATCAGGTGGCGGATGCGGCAGGCGCGCAGGCGTTGCGGATCCATCTGAACCGGGCTGAGGCGGCGGTGTCGATAGCGATGCTTTTGGGCAAGGTTGAGGGGCGCAACAAGGCGCAGATCACGCTGTGTGTGCCGGATGATCAGGGCCGCGAGATTGATCTGACCCTGCCGCAAAGCTATCCGGTGACGGCGCAAATCAAGGGCGCGATCAAGGCGATGCAGGGCGTGGTGATGGTCGAGGAAGTGTGACGCCGCCACGTCTAGCCACCGACAACCCCCGCCCTAGGTTGTGCGAAACCTCGCCGATGATGACGCTTTTGTGAGCAGAAGGGTCGAATCTCTGCCAAATTCCTGCAAAAGAGAAAAAAATAGTTGTTTGCTGGGCTTAATCAGTAAATATCTACGGGAATTGTCGTAATTAAGGGGCGAAATCTGCATGGACAGCATCTGGGATTACATGCTCATCGGGTTTATTGCGCAGTTGATTGATGGATCATTGGGCATGGGCTTTGGGGTGATCTCGTCCGCCGTGCTGCTGGCGCAAGGTGTGCCGCCGCCGTTGGTCTCTGCCTCGGTCAATGCCGCGAAGCTGCCGACGGGGGGGACGGCGGCGCTGTCGAACCTCTATCATCGCAATATTGACTGGCGGATTGTGGGGGCTTTGGCGCTGTTTGGCTCGATTGGCGGCATCCTTGGGGCTACCCTGCTGTCGGGGCTGAAGGGCCATGCTTTGCAATATCTGGTGAACGGCTATCTGGTTCTGATGGGCAGCTATATCGTTTATCGCGGCATCTATGGCATCGCCGTCAAAGTGGTGAAAACCCGGCGGTTTCAGGCGATTGGCTTTGCGGGCGGGGTGATTGAAGGCATCGGCGGATCGTGGGGGCCGATTGTGAACACCGGGCTGTTGGGCTCGGGCGTGGAGTCGCGCTATGCGATTGGATCGACGAATTTCTCGGAATTTATCGTCAGTTTTGTGGTGTTTACCGCGCTGGGCGTGGCCTATTATTTCGGCTGGTGGGGCGAGGAAACCGACTGGAGCCAAGTGCGGATGACGGTGTTTGGTCTGGCCTTGGGCGGCTTGCCTGCGGCGTTTTTTGGCGGCTATCTGGCCAAGATGGCCCCACGCAGGCCGCTGACGATTGCGGTCGGGCTGTTTGCGCTGGGCGTGGCGGTTTACCGTTTGGTGAATATGTAGTTACCAGTGGGGGGGGCGGACGTTGGCTTCGGGCGCTTGGCCGGGGCCTTCGCGTTCCGCCTCTCGTTCGGCCAGAAGTTGCGTCAGGCGCAGCAGGCGGTCTAGGTCTTTTGACTGGCGCGCGACCACGTCCGACAGGTCTTCGACGGCGCGGGTCAGATGGGCGATGCGTTCTTCAAGGGCTTCGGTGCGGTCCATCTTCGTCCCCTGCTTGCTGCGGATGCCCCCATCCGTTACACGGAGCGCGAGAAAAAGCGAAGGCTGTAAGCTATGGCAAATGATAAAACCCAAGGCGCAAAAGTGGCACGTCGCCCGCGCGCGGAGACCCCCAAGGGCTTTCGCGATTACTTTGGCGCGGAAGTGACCGCCCGCAAGGCGATGCTGGACAAGATTGCCGAGGTTTACCATCGCTATGGCTTTGATCCGCTGGAGACTTCGGCTGTGGAAACGGTTGAGGCTTTGGGCAAGTTTCTGCCCGATGTGGATCGCCCGAATGAAGGCGTGTTCGGCTGGCAGGATGAAGACGCCGACTGGCTGGCGCTGCGCTATGACCTGACAGCGCCACTGGCGCGGGTGGCGGCGCAGTATCGCAACGATCTGCCGTCGCCGTATCGGCGGTATGCGATGGGTCCGGTTTGGCGCAATGAGAAACCGGGGCCGGGGCGGTTCCGGCAGTTTTATCAATGCGACGCCGATACGGTGGGGTCGGCTTCGGTGGCGGCGGATGCCGAGATTTGCGCGATGTTGTCGGATGCGCTGGAGATCGTTGGCATCCCGCGCGGCGATTATGTGGTCAAGGTCAACAACCGCAAAGTGCTGAACGGGGTGATGGAAGTCGCCGGTTTGGCGGGCGACGACAAGGAAGCCGAGCGCGGGATTGTGCTGCGGACGATTGATAAGATTGATCGCTTGGGCGACGCGGGTGTGCGGGCCTTGCTGGGTGCTGGCCGCAAGGATGAGAGCGGCGATTTCACCAAGGGCGCGGGGCTGAGTGATGCGCAGGCGGATGTGGTGATGGGGTTCACCTCGGCCAAGCGCGACACTGGGGCTGCGACGGTCGCGCGATTGCGCGAATTGGTGGGCGGTTCGGTGATCGGCGCTGAGGGTGTGGACGAGTTGGAAAGCATCGCGGCGTTGTTGGATGCGCAGGGCTATGGCGCGGATCGGATCGTGCTTGACCCGGGCGTGGTGCGGGGTTTGGGCTACTACACTGGCCCGGTCTATGAGGCGGAACTGACCTTTGAAATCCTCGACGAGAAGGGCCGCAAGCGGTCTTTTGGCTCGGTGGCGGGCGGGGGGCGCTATGATGATTTGGTCAAGCGCTTCACGGGCCAAGCGGTGCCTGCGACGGGGGTTTCCATCGGGGTGGATCGGTTGCTCGCGGCTTTGGCTGCCAAGGGGCGGCTGGCTGCGGATACGGCGGGGCCTGTCGTGGTGACCGTGATGGATCGCGACCGGATGGCGGATTATATGGGGATGGTGGGGGAGTTGCGTCAGGCTGGTATCCGGGCGGAGGTTTATCTCGGCAACCCCAAGCAATTCGGCAACCAGTTGAAATATGCGGATAAACGCCAGTCTCCGATTGCGGTTATTCAGGGTGGGAATGAGGCTGAGAAGGGCGTTGTGATCCTGAAAGACCTGATCCTCGGCGCGAAGATTGCGCAATCTGCGACGCTGGAGGAATGGAAGGATCAGCCTGCGCAGGTGGAAGTGCCGCGCGGTGATCTGGTGGCGGCAGTGCGGAAGATGTTGGGGCAATGAGCCAGCCCGTTAACAAAGCTGCAATCCGGGCCGAGGCTTCGCTGCTGTTTGCAGCGTTTCAGGCGGCGGGGGCTGTGGCGGTTGAGGCGGATTTGCTGCTGCCGGCGGAAACTCTGCTGGATTTGTATGGCGAGGATATTCGGGCGCGGGCTTATGTCACCACCGACCCGTTGCGCGGCGAGATGATGCTGCGGCCTGACTTCACCGTGCCGGTGGTGCAGGCGCATATGGCGGATGGGGCGGACCCGGCGCGCTATTGCTACATGGGCGAGGTGTTTCGCAAGCAGGAGCATTTGGGCAACCGGGCCAGCGAATATTTGCAGGTGGGGTTTGAGGTGTTTGATCGTGCGGCACCCGAGGCGGCCGATGCCGAGGTGTTCGCGTTGTTCGCGGGGCTGGTCAGCGGACTGGGCTTGCGGGCGGTGACGGGCGACATCGGCATTCTGATGGCGGCGGTGCGGGGGTTGGAGACGACCGAGCGGCGGCGGGCGGCGTTGTTGCGGCATATCTGGCGGCCGAAGCGGTTCCGGGCGCTGCTGGATCGGTTTGCCGGGCGGGCGGCGGTTTCAGCGGGGCGGCTGGCTTTGCTGGAGCGGTTGGCGGGCGGTGCGCCGGAGGCATTGATTGCGGCGGCGGGGGCGTTCATCGGGCTGCGTGCGCCGGAAGATATTGCGGCGCGGGCCGAGGCGTTGATTGAAGATGCGCAGGCTGCGCCGATCAAGGCGCCTGAGGCGGCGTTACTGTATGATCTTTTGGGGTTGCAGGCCCCAGCTGAGGCGGCTTTGGGGCATTTGAGTGGGATTACGCCCTTGTTGCCTGCGATTGCGCCTGCGGTGGATCGGTTTGCGACTCGGTTGGACGCGCTGCGTGCGCGTGGGGTGGCGGTAGATACGCTGGCGTTTGAGGCGAGCCTTGGGCGGACCTCGATGGAATATTACGACGGCTTCGTGTTCTCGTTTCATGCCGAGGGGATGCCTGCGGTGGCGACGGGCGGGCGGTATGATGCGCTGACGGCGGTGCTGGGGGCTGGGCGGTCTATTCCGGCGGTGGGGGGGATCATTCGCCCCCACTTGGTGGCGGCATTGAAGGGGGCGATCTGATGTTGAAGATCGGGGTGCCCTCGAAGGGCCGGTTGATGGAAAAGACCTTTGAATGGTTCGGACGCCGCGGTGTGGTGATGCGGCAAACCGGGGCGGAGCGGGAGTATTCCGGCGCTGTCGAGGGCATTGACGGGGTGGAATTGGTGATGCTGTCGGCGGGGGAAATTCCGCGCGAATTGGCGGCGGGGCGGATTCATCTCGGGGTCACCGGCAGCGATTTGGTGCGGGATAAGCTGGCGGATTGGGATGTGCAGGTGGCGGAACTTGCCGCCTTGGGCTTTGGCCATGCCGATCTGATCATCGCGGTGCCTGCGTGCTGGATTGATGTCGATACTGTCGATGATCTCGACGCGGCGGCGGCGGCGTTTCGCGCGGCGCATGGCTTTCGGTTGCGGATTGCGACGAAATATCATCGCTTGGTGCGTGAGTTTCTGACCGCGCAGGGCGTGGCGGATTATCAGCTGGTCGACAGTCAGGGCGCGACTGAGGGCACGGTGAAGAACCTGACGGCTGAAGCGATTGCAGACATTACGTCGTCGGGCGAGACCCTGCGGGCGAACCATTTGAAAGTCCTGTCGGATTCGGTGATTTTGCAAAGTCAGGCGGTGCTATTCGCCAGCCGTGGGGCCGATTGGTCGCATGCGCGCGGCGTGCTAGAGCGGTTGGCGATGAAGCTGGGGCTGACGCTGCCCGCGATCTGACGGCGCTTGAAGCGGCTTGACCTTGCGGGGCGAAGAGTTAACTCTGGCGGCAACCGAGGAGGCCTGCCGTGCGCTATATTCTGCCGCTGATGCTGCTCGCGACGCCCGTTGTGGCGGCCGATCTGGCGACGGGTGATGCGATTCGTTCTGCACTGGTTGGCAATACCGTGACCGGCAGCATGGCGGCCTCGGGCGCTTATGCCGAGTTTTATGCCCCCGATGGCAGTTTGCACGCGGCAGATTACACCGGGGCCTGGGCGGTGAAGGGCAATAAGATGTGCTTCACCTATGGCCAAGACCCGGAAGTGTGCTGGTCGGTTGCGATCAGTGGCGCGCAAGTGGTTTGGATGAGCGAAGCTGGCGAAGAAGGCCATGGCAAGATAAAATCGGGCAATCCGGGCGGCTGGTGATCAGGGTTTTGCAGCGGGTTTTCGGCTCACCAAAGCCACCCCCAGACCCGCCAATGCCATGCCTGCCCATGCCAAGGGCGGCATTGCCTCGCCCAGCAGCGGCCATGCGAACAGGGCTGACAGGGCTGGGACAAGGTAGAACAGCGCCGAGACGCGGGCGACTTCGCCGACGCGGATCATTGCCAGCAAAAGGCTGATCGCGAGGATGGAGTTGCCGATCACCAAATAGCCCAAGATCAGCAGGAATGCGGGCGACCAGTGCACCGCCATGCCTTCGGTCAGGTAGGCGGCGGGTAGGGTGAAGATGGCTCCAGTGGCGTATTGGATCAGGTTGGCGGTGATCGGGTGCTGATGGGTGCCGAAGCGCTTTTCGTAGAGCGTGCCGCTGGTGATCCCCAACAATCCGCCGAACGCCAGCAGGATGCCCCATGGGTTTTCGGCCTGTAGGCTGGAGCGCGACAGGATGGCGATGGCAGCCCCGGCGAGGCCGAGGGCGAGGCCGATCCAGCCGAGGCGGGAAGTGGCCTCACCCACGGTATAGGGCGCGGCGAGGGCGACGAGAATCGGTTGCAGGCAGACGATAATCGCGACGCCACCAGCCGAGACTCCGGCTTTGAAGGCGATGTAGCAGAGGCCGAAATAGACGACTTGGATCAGAAAGCCGGTGATGGCGATGTCGGCCCAAGCGCGTTTGGTTTTCGGCATTGGGGGTCGGATGATCAGGGCGAGCGGCAGCAACAGCGCCAAGACGCAGGTGTAGCGCAGTGCCAGCAGGGTGAGCGGTTCGGCGTGTTGCAGGCCAAGTTTGGCGATGCCAAAGCCCGCCGACCACAGCAGCAGGAAGATCACGGGGGCGGCGGCGAGCCAGAGCGGACGTTTGATCATATCTGGGTTGTGGCGCGGATTTTAGGCGAAGGGAAGGGTGGATGCCGCGCATTGGGGGCTCGCCCCCAAACCCCGAGGATATTTGAGCACAGAGGATGACAATTTTAGACAAGTTTTGGCGGTTAGCGCAGGCCGATTTCTGCCAGGGCTGCGGCGAGGGCCGGGGGGAGGGTGTCGTCCTGCGCGCGGGTTTTTGGCAGATCGCGTGGCGATTCGGCGGGATCGAGGTAGCGCCAGCCTTGGAACGGGCGGCGCAGGGCGTTTTCGGTGCGGATGACTTCGGCATCCAGCACAAGGGCGCAGCGCAGAATGCCGTCTTGGCCGCGCCGCTCGGCGAGGCCCAGCAGGCGCTGGCGGGCTTGGATCACGCCTTTGATCACCCAATAGAGCGAGCCACCGTTGAGAATTTCGTCTTCACGCTTCGGCCACATCCGGGTGACATGTTCGGTGGTGCCGGGGGCCCAGACATGCGCATGGGCGCGGTGCCATTGGGTGAGGTCATCGACCGATTCCGTCCCGACGCTGAGTTTTAGGATATTGAGCGTCATTGAGTCCCTCGTGGCATAGAGGACATAGAATAGACCTAAATCTGGTATGCTCAAGGGTTGCTCGCGCAGGAAGTTGCGCGTATCCTGTCGACCTGCCCGTGGCCGCTTTTGCTGTCGTGGGCTTTTGCATTTTGCCCCCTATCAAGATAAGTGAGAACGCCTAATGTCGCGCTTCGCCGCCCCTATCGCCGAGCAAATCTGGGACATGAAATACCGCCTGAAGGCGCAGGATGGCACGCCGATTGATGGCTCGGTCGAAGACAGCTGGCGGCGAATCGCGCGGGCTTTGGCTGAGGTCGAGGCCGAGCCTGCGGTTTGGGAGGAGCGATTCTACAAGGCGCTCGAAGGCTTCAAGTATCTGCCTGCGGGTCGGATCACGGCGGGCGCTGGCACGGGCCGCAACGTCACGATGTTCAACTGCTTTGTCATGGGCACTGTGCCTGATTCGATGGGCGGGATTTTTGATGCGCTGAAAGAAGCCGCGCTGACGATGCAGCAGGGTGGCGGCATTGGCTATGATTTCTCGACCATTCGCCCGCGTGGCGCCGAAGTGAAGGGTGTGGCGGCGGATGCCTCGGGGCCTTTGAGCTTCATGGATGTGTGGGATGCGATGTGCCGCACCATCATGTCGGCGGGGTCGCGTCGCGGGGCGATGATGGCGACGATGCGCTGCGATCACCCGGATGTGGAAGCGTTTATCGAGGCCAAGAAGGATGCAGCCCGGCTGCGGATGTTCAACCTTTCGGTGCTGATCACTGATCCGTTCATGGATGCGGTGAAGGCCGATGCGTCTTGGGATCTGGTGTTTGAGGGCAGGGTGTTCCGCACCCTGCAAGCGCGCGATCTGTGGAACAAGATCATGCGCAACACCTATGATTTTGCCGAGCCGGGGGTGATTTTCATCGATCGGATCAACAAGGCCAACAACCTGGGCTATTGCGAGACGATTGCCGCGACCAATCCTTGCGGCGAGCAGCCCTTGCCGCCTTACGGGGCATGTCTGCTGGGGTCGATCAACATGCCGACGCTGGTGGCGGGGGCGTTTACCAAGGGCGCGAAGCTGGATCTGGTGGCACTGGATGATCTGGTGCGGCTGGCCGTGCGGATGATGGACAACGTGGTGGATGCCTCGCGCTTCCCGTTGCCGGAGCAGCAAGCTGAGGCGAAGGCGAAGCGGCGGATCGGGCTGGGCGTGACCGGGCTGGCGGATGCGTTGCTGATGGTGGGCCTCCGCTACGGCTCGGTTGAGGCCGCCCGCCAGACCGAGGATTGGATGCATGCGATCGCGCGGGCATCTTACTTGGCGTCGGTTGATCTGGCGAAGGAAAAGGGCGCGTTTCCGTTGTTTGAGGCGGAGGGGTATCTGGCTTCGGGCAATATGATGCAGATGGATGATGATGTGCGCGACGCGATCCGCACGCATGGGATTCGCAATGCGTTGCTGACCTCGATTGCGCCAACGGGGACGATTTCTTTGTATGCGGGGAACGTGTCTTCGGGCATTGAGCCGGTGTTTGCTTATGCCTACACCCGGAAAGTGCTGCAAAAGGATGGCTCGCGGACCGAGGAAGAAGTTGTTGATTATGCGGTGCGGCTGTGGCGTGAATTGAAGGGCGATGCGGCACTGCCGGATTACTTTGTGAATGCGCAGACTTTGCCTCCGCTGGACCATGTGCGGATGCAGGCGGCGGCGCAGAAGTGGATTGATAGTTCCATTTCCAAGACCATCAACTGCCCCGAGGATATCAGCTTTGAGGCGTTCAAAGAGGTCTATATGGCCGCTTGGGATCAAGGTTGCAAAGGCTGCACCACCTACCGGCCCAATGCGGTGACCGGCTCGGTGCTGACGGTTTCGGAAAGCACGGATAAGGTTCCGGCGGAAGCCCCGGCAATGGTGGCGGGGGGCGAGGTGGTCTACCTGACCGATCCGCTCGACCGCCCTGCGGCGCTGGAGGGGCAGACCTATAAGGTCAAATGGCCGGGCAGCGAACACGCGCTCTATATCACCATCAATGACATCATCATTGCTGGGCATCGGCGGCCGTTTGAAGTGTTCATCAACTCGAAAAACATGGAGCATTTCGCCTGGACCGTGGCGCTGACCCGGATGATCTCGGCGGTGTTCCGGCGTGGTGGGGATATCTCGTTTGTCGTCGAGGAGTTGAAAGCGGTGTTCGATCCGCGCGGCGGGGCCTGGATGGAGGGGCGGTATATTCCCTCGATCCTGGCCGCGATTGGCGGGGTGATTGAGCGGCATCTTGTCTCCATCGGCTTTATCGCGGGCGAGGGGATGGGGCTGAAATCTGACCCTCATGCGCAGGTGATGGCGGTGGGCGAGGCTCCGCGGGGCAAGGCTTGTCCCTCTTGCGGCAGCTATGCGTTGCAGATGAAAGAGGGCTGCATGACCTGCAATGATTGCGGGCATTCTAAATGTGGGTGAGGGGTGTTGAGCCTGCCTTCCAGCGGTGCTAGAAGGCAGCTGCGCGGGCGTTGTGTAATGGTAAGACCTTAGCCTTCCAAGCTAAAGACGCGGGTTCGATTCCCGCCGCCCGCTCCAAAAATTCTGGATTGAAAAGTGAGGGTCCCAACTCGGGACCTTTTTATTTTGTGCGTTTCCAAGGGCTTGGGGGTACGCCGTTAAGGGGAATTTAACGATTTGGCGCGATGCGCGGCGCCGGGGCTGAATTTCTGTTCCAGAAATTTGCACGGATTTTTTCTGCAAAATCCGGTTTCGCTGACGCTAAAACAGGCTTTGCACGAACTGAGCGGCACCCAAATACAGCGCGCCTGCAGTGGAGAGGTAAGCGGCCAGCGCCACCCATGCGGTGGATTTGCGCATCGGGCGTTGCAGTTCGATCAGTTGTTCGGATTGGATCAGGCCTTGCCAGCCCAGAAGCACGAAGAACAACAGGATGTAGGAATGGGTTGCTACACAGAGCGCGGCGGCGGCGGCGGACATCAGGATCGACACCGTGCGGGTGGCTTTGGGGAAGAAGGTGTAGGTCAGCAATCGCACGATTTTACCGCCGTCCAACGGCCAGAACGGCAGCAGGTTGAACAGGTTAAGGCCGCCGAGGACGAGGCCTTGGATGTAGAGAAAGCTTGCCACAGCGGGGGCTTGTGGGAAGATCAACTGCGCCACCGCAAAGCATAGGGCCATTGGGCCGAGGCAGATCGCTGGGCCCATCAGGCTGATGAACAGGTCACGGTCATGGCTGGCGGGCAGGCTGCGGGATACTGCGACGCCGCCGAACAATGGGATCAGCCGGAACTGCGCGTCTTTGTGGCCGCAGACCCGGAAGGCGGCTACATGGCCGATCTCGTGGATCATGATGGCTGCGATGAAGGCCGCGCCATATTGCCAACCGAAAAACCAGATCGCGGCGGCGACAGCGACGGCGGACAGGCCCAAAGCGTTGACATCAAAGCCGACGCGATTCCAGCCCGCGCCCGCAAAGCCGCCGCGCAGGGCAAGGCCGGTGACGGCGATCAGGCCGAGGGAGAGGACAAGGGCAAGCACCTGAGCTTACAGGTTTTCCTGCTGCGGCATCCCCAGCACATGATAGCCGGAATCGACGTGGATGATCTCGCCAGAGGTGCAAGCGCCGAAGTCGGAGCAGAGGTAGACGGCGGTGCCGCCGATGGCCTCTAGGGTCGCGTTGGTGCGCATCGGGGCGTTGGCCTCGGTATGGCGGAAGGTGGCGCGGGCGCCACCGATGGCTGCGCCGGCGAGGGTTTTCATCGGGCCGGGGCTGATGGCGTTGACGCGGATTTGCTGCGGGCCAAGGTCATTCGCCAGATAGCGGGTGGCGGATTCGAGGGCGGCTTTGGCGACGCCCATCACGTTGTAATTCGGCGTCACGCGGTTGGAGCCGCCATAGGTCAGGGTGATCAGGCTGCCGCCGTTTGGCATCAACTCCGAAGCGCGGCCTGCGACGTCGATGAAGCTATAGCAAGAGATGCACATCGAGTTTTTGAAATTCTCGCGGCTGGTGTTGATGAAACGCCCGGTCAACTCGTTCTTGTCAGAGAAGGCGATGGCGTGGATCAGGAAATCCATCGTGCCCCATTTTTCCTTCAGCGTGGCAAAGCAGGCATCCAAGGAGTCGTCGTTGGTGACATCAACATCGACCATCACATCGCTGTTCACGGTGGCGGCGAGGGGGGCAAGGCGTTTGCCGAAAGCGTCGCCTTGGTAGGAAAATGCCAGTTCGGCCCCTTCAGCGGCCAGCGCTTTGGCGATACCCCAAGCGATGGACCGCTCATTCGCTACGCCCATGACAAGCCCGCGCTTGCCCTTCATCAGATCAGCCATACTGGCACTCCTTTTAGTGGCGGATTAGGCCAGATACTTGCTCATCAGAAGGGTCGCATTGGTGCCGCCGAAGCCGAAAGAGTTCGACAGGACGGAGTCGAGTTTGACGCCCTCGCGCAGGGTCATCACGATTTCGGATGGGTCTAGGGCAGGGTCTAGGGTGGTGATGTTGGCGGAAGCGGCGATGAAATCACCGTTCATCATGAGCAGGCTGTAGATCGCTTCGTGGACGCCGGTGGCACCGAGGCTGTGGCCGGTCAGCGATTTGGTCGAGGCGACGGGCGGGGTGTGGCCTTTGCCCCAGACGCGGCGGATCGCTTCCATCTCGGTCACATCACCCACCACGGTCGAGGTGCCGTGGGAGTTGATGTAATCCACGCTGCGGCCTTCGGGTAGGGTGGCGATGGCGAGTTTCATCGAGCGTTCACCGCCTTCGCCGGAGGGGGCGACCATGTCGTAGCCATCCGAGGTGGCACCATATCCGGTGACTTCGCCGTAGATTTTCGCACCGCGCGCGAGGGCGTGGGAGAGTTCTTCCAGCACGACAACACCGCCGCCACCTGCGATGACAAAGCCGTCACGGGTAGCGTCATAGGTGCGCGAGGCGGTTTCCGGGGTGTCGTTATACTTGCTGCTCATCGCGCCCATCGCGTCGAACAGGCAGGACAGCGTCCAGTCGAGTTCTTCGCCGCCGCCTGCGAACACCACGTCTTGCTTGCCCATCTGGATCAGTTCCACGCCATTGCCGATGCAATGCGCCGAGGTCGAGCAGGCCGAGGTGATCGAATAGTTCACGCCCTTGATCTTGAACGGGGTGGCGAGGCAGGCGGAGTTGGTCGAGGACATGCAGCGGGTGACCATGAATGGACCCATCTTTTTGGGCGCGCCCTTGTTGATCACCGCATCAAATGCGAGGAAGAAGTTTGAGGTCGAGGGGCCGCCGGACCCCATGATCAGGCCGGAGCGTTCGTTGGATACGTCGCTTTCTTCCAGACCGGAATCGGCGATGGCCTGCTGCATGGCGAGGAAGTTGTAGGCGGCACCGGGGCCCATGAAGCGCAGATCGCGCTTGTCGATGTGATCGGCAAGGTTGATCTGCGGCATGCCGTGGACTTGGCTGCGGAAACCATGCTCGGCATATTCGGGCGCGAACACGATGCCGGATTTGCCTGCGCGCAACGATGCTTCGACCTCGGCGGCATTGTTGCCGATCGAGGAAATGATGCCGATCCCGGTGATGACGACGCGACGCATGGGCTATCTCCTTTGGTGTCGTAAGCGCCATCAGACAACGAATCTGAGGGCCGATTTTGTCAGATTAATTCTCTGACAGGGCAACTTTCATATCTTTGACAAGGTAGATGGTTTCGCCATCAGCCTCGACCCGGCCATCTGCGACGCCCATAGTCAGGCGGCGGGTTTGGATGGCTTTGGTGAAATCAACATAATAGGTCAGGCGCTTGCGGTCAGGGCGGACCATGCCGGTCAGCTTAACTTCGCCGACGCCCAGAGCATAGCCGCGCCCCTGCCAGCCGCGCCAGCCGAGGTTGAAGCCGGTGAGCTGCCAGAGGCCGTCAAGGCCAAGGCAGCCGGGCATGATCGGGTTGCCGGGGAAGTGGCATTCGAAGAACCACAGGTCAGGCGTGATGTCGAACTCAGCGACGATATGGCCCTTGCCATGTGCGCCGCCATCGGCGGAGACTTCGGTGATGCGGTCCATCATCAGCATCGGCGGGGCGGGCAGTTGTGCGTTGCCGGGGCCGAACAGCTCTCCGCGCGCGCATTTCAGCAGGTCGTCCTTGTCGAACGAAGTTGGAAAACCGCTCATGCCCTCGAAATCCCCCCAGTGGCTGGCCTTTTTCCCCATGTAACACCCAGCGAGAGGGCGAACAAGTGTGGGGCGGCGGGGCTGGGCAGGGGAGTTTGGGGTTTTCGTTTGAAACGCACGGCTTTTACACTCTATATAGGGGGCTAGGATGGATGCGGGCTATGGCCTGCCTTGGAAAGTGGCGATGGGTTTGAGCGAACAACAGCGCAGCACGACATGGTTGGCGAGGGGCGGATTGCGCCCGACGCGGCAGCGGTTGGCTTTGGCGGGGTTGTTGGTCGGCGATGGCATGAACCGGCATGTCACGGCGGAGAGCCTCTACGCGGCGGTCGGGGTGTCTGGCGCGAAGGTGAGTTTGGCCACGGTCTACAACACGCTCAGGGCGTTTTGTGAGGCGGGGTTGCTGAACGAGGTCGTGGTGGACGGCGCACGCAGCTATTTCGACACACGGTTGGATGATCACCCGCATTTCTACTGGGAAGACACGCACGCCTTGACCGATGCGCCTGCGGAGGAGTTGATGATTGCGGGGCTGCCAGAGGCACCCGAGGGCATGGCGGTGAGCCGTGTCGATGTGGTGATCCGGTTGAAGCGGGCTTGAGCCTGCCCCGACTGATCTTGTCAGCCTGATCCTGCCACCAGCGGTTTTCAAATTGCGCGGCAAGCACCGCATTATTTTAGGTCGCCTGCGCGGCGTGCCGCCGCTTGTCTCCGCCGGGATGTGGCACGAGGCTCGGTTTTGCATAACAAAAGGCGCGATCTACCTGGGGGCAGACCGCGCCATATGGCCAGCACGGGAGGAGAATTGTGCTGGCCTGTCACTGGTTACAAACTTGTGCGACTGGTTACTTCGGTAGCAAAACTTTGTTCACGACTTGGATCACGCCATTCGACTGTTCCACGTCGGAAATGGTGACTTTGCCCGCGGTGCCGGATTCGTCGTAGATATAGAGACTACCGCCCTTCATCTTGGCCGAGAGATGATCCCCCGACAGGGTGGTCATGTTGAAATAGCCGTCTTTCGAGGCTTTGGCTTTCTTCGCCATCTGCGCGGTGGTGAAGTGGCCAGCAACGACATGTGCGGTGAGGATCTTGGTCAACATGTCTTTGTTTTCGGGCTTCAACAGCGTGTCAACCGTGCCTGCGGGAAGCGCTGCGAAGGCGTCATTGACCGGGGCGAACACTGTGAACGGACCAGCCCCTTGCAGCGCATCGACCAGACCTGCGGCTTTGACGGCGGCGACGAGGGTGGTGTGATCTTTTGAGTTCACCGCATTTTCGACGATGTTTTTATTTTCATACATCGCAGCGCCGCCGACCATCGGGTTTTCGGCGAGTGCTGGGCCAGAGATCAACGCGAAGGCAAGGACGAGAGCAGAGGTTTTCCCAGAGGTTTTCATGGCAGCTTCCCTTTCAATCGGCCGGTTGATTCCGTGCCGTATGAAAGGGAAACGAGGTTGTGGGCCGGGAAGTTTCAGCCGTCCCGGTGCGTTCACGCTTTCGTGATCTTGGTTAGCCCCGGCCTTACTGGCCGAGCTTCTTGATGCGGCCCTCGACTACGGGTTTCACCGTGCCGAGTTTTTCGACATAGCGCATGACATCGGTTGCGACGAGATTGCCCGCCCCGGTGTCGGTGATCAGACGACCCCCACCTAGGCTGCTGTAGCCATCGCCACCGCCCAGAATGTAGTCGTTGACCGCGACTTTGTAGAGCGCATCGGGGTTCAGGGCGGTGCCATTCACCATCACCTCAGAGACCCGGGCACCGGGTTCGGCGGAGGCGTCATAGCTGAAGGTCACGCCCGAGACCTGCGCAAAACGGCCTGCGCCTTTTTCGACCTGTGACACGGCATTTTCCAGCGCACCAAGCAACTGGCTGCCCGGCAGCTCGGTCAGCACGGTGACATTGCCGAACGGCAGTTCGGTCAGAATGTCGCGGCGGGTCAGTTTGCTGCCTGCGTCATAGGTGCGATCAGCCCGAATGCCGCCGCCGTTCATGATCGCTACATCTGCGCCGGTGGCGTCGCGCATCGCATCGGCGATCAGGTTGCCCATCGCGGATTCCTCGGCCCGCACCACGTTGCGGCGGCTGTCGAGCGGGGTTTCGGTGGTGCCGATCTCGACGTTCAGGGTTTCATCAAGGCCAGCGGAGAGTTTATCGACCATGGCCTGCGTCTCGGGATCAGGGGCGACGGTGGCGGTGTCGATGAAGCGGAAGGCCGGGGTCCAGGCGATGGTGCGCTTGCCGTCTTTCTCGCCCACCTCAACCGTCAGATCGACGGGGCTTAGGAACTGGCCGTCCAGTGAGGTTTCGACATAGACGGTGACGCCATCATAGGCGGTGGCATAGGAATGGTCGTCGCCCGACAGGATCACATCGAAGACGTGCGATTTCAGCAGCTTGCGGTCATTGTCCATATCTGTCTGCACCACACCGACCACGATATCGGCCCCATCCGCGCGGGCGGCTTTGGCGGCTTTGATCGCGGTATCGACGGTGGGCAGGAATTTCAGATCCTCGGTTGAGGCGACCGAGGGCGAGGTGTCTTGCGCCACCGGGATCAGGGCGACTTTCAGCCCTGCGATATCCTTGACCGTCACCCCGCCGACGCCTTCCAAGCCTGAGCCATCCGCATTGGTGATGTTAATCGCGGCCCAAGGGTATTTCGAGGCTTTGACCTTTTCAAGGAAGTTCGCCGGGCCAAAGTCAAATTCATGATTGCCGGGAACCGCCAGATCGAAGGGCACGATATTGGTCAGATCAATGGTGTTTTGGCCCTTATCGAAGCCCGACAGCAAGGAGGGCGACAGCATATCGCCGTCAAAAAGGTAAAGCGTGTTGGGGTTGGCGGCGCGCTCGGCCTTTGCCACCGCGTTCAGGCGGGCAAAGCCGCCCCGACCGTCTTCCTCGGTGAAGTTATAGACATCGCCGACACCCAGCAGGGTGAGTTTCACGGTTTCGGCGTGTGCGCTCAGCGGCAACAAGGCGGTGGCGGACAACAGGGCGGCACGGATGCTTTGCGACAGGGGCATGGCGATCTCCACTTCGGGATTGGATGCGGGTACAGTGCAACCTGAGCTTGAGTCTGTCAAAGCCCGGATTTCTGGAGCATTGGGCTTGGCGGTGACGCGCTGATGACAGATGCTTGACCGAAAGCTTAGGGCAGGGCATGAGGCGGTCATGCTGATTTACAAGATATTCCTGCGCGTCGAATGGGACGCTTTTCGCGAAGCTGGCGAGACGGCGGGTGCGCCTGTTGATCTGGCGGATGGCTTTGTGCATTTCTCGGCCGCCCCGCAACTGGCCGAGACGGCAGCGAAGTATTTCGCGGATGTGTCTGATCTGGTGCTGGTGGCTTGTGATGCCGACCGGCTGGGGGCGACGCTGAAATGGGAAGCGTCTCGCGGCGGAGCGCTGTTTCCGCATCTCTATCGGCATTTGGTTTTGGCCGATGTGGTGTGGGACAAATCGCTGCCTTTGGGGGCGGCGGGGCATATCTTCCCGGAGGGCGTGTTTTGAGCGTGATTGAGGCTTTGGGGCTGGCGGTTTTGCATCGGTTTGACCCCGAGCGCGCGCATGGGTTGTCGTTGAAAGCACTGTCGGCGGGGCTGGTGCCTTTGCCGGGAGTGATTACGTCGGATCGGTTGCGGACGACGGTTGCGGGGTTGGATTTGCCCAATCCGGTCGGGCTGGCGGCGGGGTTTGACAAGAATGCGACGGTGGTGGGGCCTTTGTCCCGCGCGGGGTTCGGCTTTGTCGAGGTGGGGGCTGCGACGCCGCGCCCGCAGCCGGGCAATTCGCGGCCCCGGTTGTTTCGGCTGACCGAGGATAGGGCGGCGATCAATCGGTTTGGCTTTAACAATGAGGGAGCCGAGGCGATTGGGGCGCGGCTTTCCGCAAGGGTGCGGGGGCCGGTTCCGGTGGGGCTGAACCTAGGGGCGAATAAGGATTCGGCGGATAGGGCGCAGGATTTCGCGCGGGTGCTGGCGGTGTGCGGGCCGCATGTCGATTTCGCGACGGTGAATGTCAGTTCGCCGAATACCGAGAAATTGCGCGATTTGCAGGGGCGGGCGGCGTTGTCGGCACTGCTCGCGGGGGTGATGGAAACGCGGGCGGCTTTGGCGCAGCCGATCCCGGTGTTCCTGAAGATCGCGCCGGATTTGAATGAGGATGAACTGGCCGAGATTGCCGAGGTTGCGCTGGCGTCGGGGGTGGCGGGGATCATTGCCACCAATACGACTTTGTCGCGCGAAGGTTTGGTAAGCGCTGATAAGGCCCAGATGGGCGGACTTTCGGGGGCGCCGTTGTTTGAAAAGTCGACGCGGGTGCTGGCGCAACTCTCGGTTTTGACCGAAGGCAAGCTGCCGCTGATCGGGGTCGGCGGCATTGCCAGCGCCGAGGAGGCGTTTGTGAAGCTCCTTGTGGGGGCCTCGGCTGTACAGTTCTATACGGCGATGGTGTATCAGGGGATTTCCTTGGCGGCAAAGATCGCGCGGGGCTTGGATGTGCTGCTGGAGCGTGAAGGCTATGCCTCGGTCGCCGATGCGGTGGGCAAGGGGCGGGCGCAATGGCTGTAAGCTTTCGCGACGCCATTCGTGCAGATGTGGCGGCTGTGGTGGCGCTGCTGGCCGATGATCCACTGGGGCAGGCGCGGGAGAGCGGTGATCTTGCGCCTTACCTTTCGGCGTTTGATGAGATCGCGGCCAATCCGATGCATCAGCTGATCGTGGGGGAGAGCGACGGGCGGATTGTGGCGACCTGCCAGCTGACCATTTTGGCGGGGCTGTCGCGGCAAGGGGCGAAGCGGGCGCTGGTGGAAGCGGTGCGGGTGGTGGCCGATCTGCGCGGGCAACGCATTGGCGAGGCGTTGATGGCGGAATGTGAGATGCGGGCACGGGCGGCGGGGGCGAATGTGATCCAGCTGACCACCGACAAAACCCGGCTGCGGGCGCATGCGTTTTATGATCGGCTTGGGTTTTTGCCCTCTCATATCGGCTACAAAAAGACACTCTAAGCCCATCCTCTGCGCTCAAATCTCCTCGGGGGTGAGCCCGATAGGGCGAGGGGGCCGGAAGGCCCCTTTTCCCCGGCGATCAAGGGCGCTACACCCTTTGCAACAAACGGGGAGATCAGCGATGGAAGACGGCATCAACAGCTTTATGACCGGGCCGGATGAGCAAGGCCGCTTTGGCAAGTTCGGCGGGCGGTTCGTGTCGGAAACGCTGATGCCGCTGATCCTTGATCTGGAAGAACGCTACGAATTCGCCAAGACCGATCCGACGTTTTGGGCAGAGATGGATGATCTGTGGAAGCACTATGTCGGTCGCCCAAGCCCGCTGTATTTCGCGCCACGGCTGACCGCGCATCTTGGCGGGGCCAAGGTTTACATGAAGCGCGACGAGCTGAACCACACCGGCGCGCATAAGATCAACAACGTGCTGGGGCAGATCATTCTGGCGCGGCGGATGGGGAAAACCCGGATCATTGCAGAGACGGGCGCGGGGCAGCATGGCGTGGCGACAGCGACGGTTTGCGCGAAGTTCGGGCTGAAATGCGTGGTCTATATGGGCGCGCATGATGTCGAACGGCAGGCGCCGAACGTGTTTCGGATGCGGCTGCTCGGGGCGGAGGTTATTCCGGTGACTTCGGGCCGTGGCACGCTGAAGGATGCGATGAACGATGCGCTGCGCGATTGGGTGACCAATGTGCGCGACACGTTCTATTGCATCGGCACGGTGGCGGGGCCGCATCCCTATCCGGCGATGGTGCGGGATTTCCAAAGCATCATCGGCAAGGAAGTGCGTTGGCAGTTGGCGGAACAAGAGGGCGAAGGCCGTTTGCCTGATACTCTGGTGGCGGCGATTGGTGGTGGTTCGAACGCGATGGGGCTGTTCTTCCCGTTCTTGGACGATCCGTCGGTGAATATCATTGGCGTCGAGGCGGGCGGCAAAGGGGTTGACGACCGGATGCAGCATTGCGCTTCACTGACGGGCGGTCGCCCCGGTGTGCTGCATGGCAACCGCACCTATCTGTTGCAGGACAATGACGGGCAGATTCTGGAAGGCTTCTCGATCTCGGCGGGGTTGGATTATCCGGGGATCGGGCCGGAGCATTCTTGGCTGCATGACATGGGTCGGGCGCAATATGTCAGCATCACCGATGCCGAGGCTTTGGAGGCGTTTCAGCTGTCCTGCAAGCTGGAGGGTATCATCCCGGCGTTGGAGCCGAGCCATGCCCTCGCGCATGTGATGAAGATCGCGCCGACGCTGCCGAAGGACCATATCATTGTGATGAACATGTGTGGGCGCGGCGACAAGGATATCTTCACCGTCGCCAAGCACCTTGGCTTTGATATGAAGATCTGAAGCCGGATTGAACGTTGAAGGGCCGCGGCGATGCAGATTGGCGCGGCTTTTCGTTGTGCTGCCCGAATCACTCTGCTGCCCGGTCAGACCATGGTCTTAGCATGGGCGCGGAAGCTTCAGACCAATGTCTTAAGCATTTGATATAGGCTTATTTTTCTGGATTTTCGAGGATAGTTTCCCGCTATGCTTCTGGCGCTGCCTTTCGCCATAACCCGCGCTTACGTCGGGTTTTGCCTAAACTGCGGTTTATATCCGCAAACTCTGGGCTGATCTGATCGGGCTAAACTCTGCGCCAATAGGCAGCGGCGGTTTGGGCTGTCATCGCTGAACCTGTCGCCGGATGCGGCTTCGTTTGGCAGTTCAGCAAAGTTAGGAACACAGGATGATACGGACAGCGAAACCCTTGATTTTCACGGTCATACTCGGCTTTTCCGCCAGCATGGCGCAGGCGATCACCGTGGCGGATGTGGTGAAAACCTATCAGGACCAAGCCTATTCGGGCATCGAGGTCAAGGAAAGCCCGAACCAGATCAAGGTTGAGGCCGCCAAAGATGGCGTCAAGGTCGAGGTGGTTTATGACAAAGCCACGGGTGAGGTGATCAAACACGAATCCCAAACCGTTGGGGCGGGTGAGACGAATAGCGGTTTGGAAGTATCGAGCACCGATCACGATTTTACGGGTGACGACAGTGCCGATGACAACAGCGCGTCGGATGATGGCCCGGATCATGATGCAGGCGACGACAATGGCGGCACCGGCCACGACGACAGCGGCCATGACGACAGCGGCCATGATGGTGGCGGCGAGGGCAGCTCAGACGATTGAGACCGGTTTTGCAAGGACTAAGCACCCCGGCCTTGCCGGGGGGCTTGGCATGGGTGATAATGTGGGTGCAGCCGGGGCAGGTTTAGGCCTCGAAGGGAAACGGGATGAACCGCAGAGTTTTCTTAGGGCGCAGAGCTTTCTTGGGGCAGTGCGCTGGCGGCGTACTTGGCGCTGTCTTTATGGCCAGCGCCGCGCGCGCGGACAGCTTTCAAAGCTCGGTGGTGGCGCAGTTGCGCGGCCAAGGTTATCGCGAGATCAATGTGGAAACCACGATGTTGGGGCGGGTGCGGATTGTCGCCGCGCGCGGTGGGGCCTCACGCGAGATCATCCTGAACCCGCGCACAGGTGAGATTTTGCGCGATGTTTTGCTTGCCGAGGATGGTCGGGTGCTGCCGGAGATTGCGGGCGGCGATAATTCGGGCAAAGGCAGCTCGCAGGGTGATGGGTCGGATAGCAGCGGATCAGGAGATGACGGGTCAGATGATAATGGCTCTGACAGCAGCGGGTCAGGCGATAACGGATCAGGTGACAATGGCTCGGAGGATCATGACTCGGGCGATGATGGTTCGGAGGATCACGGCGATTCCGATAACAGCGGTTCGGGCAAAGGCGGCAACGAGAACTAAGATGCGCGGCTCGGTGACGGGGCCGCGCAGAATAATTTATCGTGGAAAATTTGGAGCGTAAGTGAGACATCCGGCTTTCGTCTTTGCGATCTTTCTGTTGCAGGCGGCTTGCGCGATCTTTTTCGTGTCGGATATTTTGTCGTCTTTTGTTGGCATCACCACCACGCCTCTGCCGTGGGAGCTGCGCGAGATCATGGAGATCTGGGCAGCGTTCGGCCTGATTGTTGGCGTGGTTTTGGGGGCAATCCTGTTGCGTCGGGCGATTGTGGATCGGCGTGAGGCTGAAACCCGGCTGCGGCGGGCCTCGGGCGCGTTCATGGTGCTATTGGCCGAGCGGTTTGCCGAATGGGGGCTGACGCCTGCGGAAAAGGATGTGGCTTTGTTCGCGATCAAGGGCATGTCTACTGGCGAGATTGCGGCTTTGCGCAGCACGTCTGAGGGCACGGTGAAAGCACAGACCAATGCGATTTACCGCAAGGCGGGGGTCAGCGGGCGCTCGCAACTTCTGTCGCTGTTCATCGAGGATCTGATGCGGGATGAAGATGGCACCTTGCGGCTGCCAGTACCGCAAACCGCCGCGTGATCAGTCGGCAGGCCAATCAGTCGGCGGCGTAGGTTTGCAGGATTTGCAAGGCCACCACATCCAGCGTGCGGTGGTGGGTGGATTTCAGCAAGATTTGCGGGGCGACGCCTTCTTCATGTGCTTGCAGGAAGCGGCCCGCGCACAGGCACCATTGATCGCCCGGCTTGAGGCCCGCAAAGCCGTATTCGGGGCGCGGGGTGGACAGATCATTGCCTAAGTATTTGGAATAGGCCAGAAACTCTGCCGTCATCAGCGCGCAAACGGTGTGCAGGCCTTGGTCCATCGGTCCGGTGTTACAGCAGCCATCGCGGAAAAACCCGGTGATGGGGGCAGTGGAGCAGCTTTCCAAAACGCTGCCAAGCACGTTGAGAGAGGGGTCACGCATCGGGTTTCCTTTGTCTGTAGCCTAGCGCGCTGGCTGCTGCTGTCCAGCGGTTTGCGGCCAGTGCATCCCGGCGACGGCGGGTAGCATGGTGCCTGAGACCAGCGCCGTCAGCATCCGGTTGATCGGCCACAGCGTCGCCATTGGGGCCAGCAGGTGATCGCGCAGTAGCGGCAGGGTGGTGCTGGCGGATTGATACATCGGCGTGAAGGCGGCGGACATGGCTTGATAAGCGCGGACATGCCAGCGGCGCATTTGGGCGTAGCGGGGCAGGGCCTCGCTCAGCGGCAGGCGCAGGGCTTCGCGCAGCGCGAAGGCATCCAGCAGCGCCATATTGGCCCCTTGGCCAAGTTGAGGGCTGGCGCGGTGGGCGGAATCGCCGATGAACGCCAGCGCTTCGCCGTAGGGGCGGCGCAGGGTGCCGTGGCTGTAGCGGGCGGGGGTGAGGTCGGCGGGGGAGCGCAGGGTGGTGAGGAACGGGGCCATTTGCGGCCAAAGCTGGGTAACTTCGGCTTTCCATTGTCTCAGGTCTTGGCTGGGCCAATCGTCCAGCTTGGCGCGGGGCAGTGACCAGAACACGGCGGCATGCGGCGTCGGGTTGCCGGGAAGTTGGCCGATCGGCAGCACGCCAGCCATGTGGCGGGCGGCTTGGTAGCGTTGCGTCAGCTGATCGCGCGGCAGGTCGGTGTCTGTCGGCCAAGGTACGGTGCCCCAGACCGCGCCGAAGCTCAGTGGGCGGGCCTGCATCGGCGAGAGTGTCGAGCCCGCACCTGAGGCGTCGATCACCAGATCGAACGGGCCGAGCGGGTCGGCATTATCCCGCAGGATCAGGCGTTTGCCTTTGGATAGAGGGGCATCAATGCAGGCCGCACCGGTTTGCAGGGTGATGCCTGCGGCGGTGGCGGCGTGCCAGAGCAGCGAGAACAGGCTGGCGCGGTGGATGGCAAGGCCGGGGGCATCGGGTTTGTAGGCGACATCGAGGATTTTGCGTTTTCCGGCGTGGCCCAGCATTTGGGTGATGGATGCTCCGAACGCGCGCGCGTCTGCGCCGATTGTCTCCAGCACCGCAAGGCCTACGGGTTGCAGCACGAGGCCGGAGCCGAGCGGCTGGGGGGTGGCAAAACGCTCCGCCAGCGTGACGCGGTGGCCGGATTGGGCGCAAAGGGCGGCTGCGGCCAAACCGCCGATGCCTGCGCCGACGATGCCGATGGTTAGCGGGGGGAATTGGCTGCTCATAGCCGCATTTGTGCGGGTTATTTCAGCGGCGGCAAGGCCTTATCGGGTGGGATATTCCCCACTGTGCAGAGCGGTTGGCTGCGGCTAGTGTACCCCAAAACGTGTGGGAGATCGCGGATGGATGGGTTGCTGGTTCTGCTGGCCTTGGTGGCGCTTGCCATTCCGGTGCTGATCATCGTGCTGCTGATCGGGCAAAGCGGCTTGCGCAGGCGGGTCGGTGATTTGGAACGGCAGTTGGCTGCGCAAGGTGCTCGGTTGCATGCAATGCTGGGTGCGGTGGATGTGGCGCAAGCGCCTGTGCCGGACCGGCTTGCCCCCACGGGGGGTGCGGCGACGGTGATAGCTGAGGCGGCGCCAGTTGATTCGGTTCTGAATGAAGCGGGGCCGGTTGAGGGTGACGCGGCTGCGCCTGTTGTCGAAGCCAAAACTGGCGAGCCTGCGCGTGTGGAAGCTGCGCGACCGATGACGCCGTGGGAGCGGGCGGCGGCGGCGCGTGGCGCGGCCGCGACACCTGCCGCACCTGCGCCTGTGGCGGCGCGGCTGCCTGCGGGGCCGAGTGTGGTCTCGCGCTTGGCGGATTGGTTAAAGGCGAATTGGGTTTACGCGGTGTCTGCCGCCTCGCTGGCGTTGGCGGGGGTCTTTTTCGTGCAATATGGCATTGAAAACGGGCTGTTGCCGCCGGGGCTGCGCGTGTTGGCGGGGATTGCGTTTGGGCTGTGCCTGATTGCGGCGGGCGAATGGCTGCGGCGCAGGTCTGGTGACGGCGAGGATGTTTCGACCGCCTATCTGCCGTCGGTTTTCGCGGGGGCGGGGCTGGTGTCGGTGTTTGCTGCCGTGCTGTCGGCGCGGCTGATGTATGGGTTGATCGGGCCGCAGATGGCGTTTGCCGGGTTGGTGGCAACGGCGGTGTTGGCGCTGGTGTTGGGTTGGTTCTATGGGCCGCTGCTGATCGCAGTGGGGCTGTTGGGGGCGTTTGCCGCACCCTTTGTGGTGGGGGGCGGGGCAGAGGCCGCGCCTTGGCTTTATGGTTATTTCGCTCTGATCGCGGCGTTGGGCTTGGGCGTCGATACGATGCGGCGCTGGGCTTGGGTTTCCGTGCTGGCGCTGGTGTTGGGCTATGCGGGCGGCTGGCTTTCTATGGCGGCGGGCGCGGGGGTTTTGGGCTGGGTTGCGCTGTTGCTGGGGCTAGCACTGCTGGCGGTGGCTATTCCTGAGCGCGGCTTGGTGCCCCGGCAAAACGGGCCGTCTGTGCTGCTGGCGGGGATGCTGGGCAAAGTCAGGCCGCCGTTCCCGGTGCTGCTTGCGGCGGGGGGCGCTTTGGCCTCGACACTGGGGCTGGTGCTGTTGGCGGGGGCTGCGGGGGCCGAGGCGATGCTGGCATTGGGCGGGCTTGCGCTGTTGGCGCTGGCTTATGTTTTGTGGGCAGAGCGGGCCGAGGGGCTGGCCGATCTGGGCTTTGCCCCGGCGGTGGGGTTCTGGCTGATGCTGGTGCAGATCGGCTCGGCGCAGATGCCGCTGTTCTGGGAGTTTCTGGACGCGGCGGATCGGGCACCCGAGGTGGCGGCGCCAATGACGATCACGCTGCTGGTCGGGATGGCGGCGCTGATCTCGGGCGCGTTTGCGTGGCGATCAAGGCAGGAGGGCGTGTTGGCGCTGCTGCACGGGGCGGCCGCGGCTTTGGTCGCGCCTGTGGCGGTGGCGATTTTGGCGCTGCTGTGGATACCGGAGCGGGTGATCGGGGCCTATCCTTGGGCGCTGCATGTGATGGCGGTGGCGGTGGGGATGGTCGGGCTGGCGGTAATGTTCGCGCGCGGGCCGGATCGCCGCCGCCCCGCCTATGCCACGCTGTCGGCGCTGTCGCTGATCGCCTTGGCGCTGTTCTTGGTCACCACGCATACCGCGCTGACCCTAGCCTTGGCGCTGCTGGCGCTGGTCGCGGCGGGCTTGGATCGGCGGTTCAAGCTGCCGGAAATGGGCTGGTTCATTCAGGTCGCGGTGGCGGTGTTGGGTTACCGCTTGCTGGCCGATCCGGGGTTGGATTGGGCATTTGAGGCCCCGCTTGGGCAGGTGCTGCTGGCATTTGTTGGGGTAATCATGGCCCTGCTGGCGGCGTTGCGGACACTGCCAGAGGGGCGGATTCTGCCGAAAGGTGTGCTGGAATCGGCGGCGGCGGGGCTGGGGGCGATCTTGGCTACCCTATTGATTTCAAGCCTGATTTTGCGCGCCGGTGTGCAGGAGGATGGTGACACATTCTCGCATTGGGGCATGAGCCTGCAAGCCCTGCCGTGGCTGGTGCTGATGCTGATGCAGATCTATCGGGCGCGGTTGGGTGGGCCGCTTGTGCGCTTGCGTCAAGGCGTTGCGGTGGTCGCAGGCGGCTTGGCTGCGGCCGGGTTGGCGCTGGCTATCGCCCTTAATCCGATGTTTTTCTACAGCCCAACCACGCCGGGGGCTTTGGTGCTGGGGCCGCGGGTGCTGGATACGCTACTTCTGGCCTACGGTGTGCCGGGGCTGATGCTGCTGGCGGCGGTGTGGAAGCTGCCGGGGCTGGGGCGGCGCTTGCGGCTGGGGTTCCTTGTGGTGGGGCTGGCCTTGCTGGCGCTTTATCTTGGGCTGGAGATCCGGCGGTTCTGGCAGGGCGATTGGCTGGGCGCTTCGGGCGTCGTGCAGGGCGAGCTTTACAGCTACACCCTCGCGCTGATGCTGCTGGGGGCGGGGCTTTTGTATCAGGCGATTGCGCGGCGCTCGGGTCTGCTGCGGCGGGTGGCGATGGCGGTGATTGGGTTGACGATTGCCAAGGTGTTCCTGCTGGATGCAGCGGGCCTGACGGGCCTGACACGGGTGGTCAGCTTCCTTGGGTTGGGGCTGTGTTTGGCGGGGCTGGCGTGGCTGAACCGCTGGGCGGGCGAGGTTTCAACGCAGAAGCGGGACGCCTGAGTCGGTCTTGGCGCTATCGACCAGCCCATAGCGCAGGCCCCGGCCAATGCGATGGGCAAGGGTGGACCATGCTTTGGCGGTTTCGGGCGGCAGTTCGCGCGTAAGGGTGGCATCGAACAGCGCCAGCCAGGGATCAAACATGCCGGGGCGGACGTTGCCCGCGGCCTTATGCACGGCCATCGGATTGCCGTCATAGCCGCCCTCTAGCAGAATGGCGTTGCGCCAAAAACGGGCGATTTTCGCCTCATGTGCCGGCCAGTCGGTGATGTGAGAGGCGAAAACCGGGGCCAAGGTCGGGTGGCTGCGGACGGCTGCATAAAACGCCGATACAACGGCGTCGATCTGGGCGGGCGTGATCGGAAAGCGGGCGAGGGGGGACATATCAGGCTCCTATCCGTCTAGGGTGCGGGTTTTCCCGGCGCGCTGCAACAGGGCGCGCTGACGCAGGGGCTTTGACCTTTCCGCGCGAGGTTTCTATAAGGCCCGCATGGACCGCATATTCGTGAGCATAATCCGAATTATCGGCCCGGCGCTCTGACGTTTCAGACGCCGGGATTCTGGTGCATTGCACCCCTCCGATACCCTCCTTCCTAAGGCCTGCGACCAAGGCCCACCTTCCAAGGACTGCCGCGATGTGCGCTGATACGACTGACTATTCCAACACCGTTTTTCTGCCCGAAACCGATTTCCCGATGCGGGCGGGCCTGCCTGCCCGCGAGCCTGATTGGCTGGCGCGTTGGGAGAAGATAGGGGTTTACGACCGCCTGCGCGAAAAGGCCGTGGCGGATGCCCGCACGCCGTTCACCCTGCATGACGGCCCGCCCTACGCCAACGGCCATCTGCACATCGGCCATGCGCTGAACAAAATCCTGAAGGATATGGTGGTGCGCTCGCAGCAGATGATGGGCAAAGACGCCCGTTATGTGCCGGGTTGGGATTGCCACGGCCTGCCGATTGAGTGGAAGATCGAAGAACAATACCGCGCCAAGGGTCTGAACAAGGACGACGTGGATGTGGTGGCCTTCCGTCAGGAATGCCGCAAGTTTGCCGAGGGCTGGATCGACGTGCAACGCTCGGAATTCAAGCGGCTGGGCGTGACGGGGAAGTGGGAAAAGCCATATCTCACGATGGATTACCACGCCGAGGCGGTGATCGCGGATGAGTTTATGAAATTCGTGAGCAACGGGTCTTTGTATCAGGGGTCGAAGCCTGTGATGTGGTCGCCAGTGGAGAAAACGGCCTTGGCCGAGGCGGAGATCGAGTATCACGATCATACCAGCCACACGATCTGGGTGCGGTTTAAGCCGCATTCAGTTCCACAGCACAATGACACCGACTTGCGGACGCACGAAGATTTGCGTCAGGCATCTGTCGTGATCTGGACGACGACTCCTTGGACCATCCCTCAGAACCGGGCTATCGCGTTTAATCCTACCATTCAATATGGCCTTTACGAGGTTGCCGAAGTTGCCGAAAACTCGACGGCCAAAGCTGGAGAACTTTTAGTTCTCGCAAATAAACTTGCTGAAGGCGTGATGTCGGCTGCAAAAGTTACGCAATTTGTTAAGCGTCGGGACGTTCCAGCAGTTCAATTGGAGCAGATGGACTTTGCCCATCCCTATCGCGGCATTGAAGGCGGAGATAGCGAGTGGGATTATAATGTCCCGATGATCGCTGGCGATCATGTCACTGACGACGCAGGCACGGGCTTTGTTCACACCGCCCCCAGCCACGGCGATGACGACTATCAGATGGGCCTCAAGTTCCAGCTGCCGATGACCTATAACGTCGAAGCCGATGGATCATATCGCGCCGATCTGCCGCTGTTCGGCGGCCAGTTCATCATCAATGCCGAGGGCAAAGAGGGTGCGGCCAACGTCAGCAATATCAAGGCCCTGCACGCGCAAGGGGCGCTGCTGGCCAAGGGTAAGGTCAAGCACTCCTACCCGCATTCCTGGCGATCGAAGGCTCCGGTGATCTACCGCAACACGCCGCAGTGGTTTGTTGCCATCGACAAGCCGCTCGACGATGGCATGTCGACCTATGGCGAGACGATCCGCCAGCGCGCGCTGAATTCCATCAACCAACTGGTGACTTGGACGCCGATTGCGGGGCGCAACCGGCTGCATTCGATGATCGAAGCGCGGCCGGATTGGGTTCTCAGCCGTCAACGCGCTTGGGGTGTGCCGCTGACTTGTTTCACCAAAGTGGGTGCGAAGCCGACCGATGCGGACTTCCTGTTGCGCAACCAAGACGTGAATGCGCGGATCAAGGAAGCGTTCGAGGCTGAAGGCGCGGATGTTTGGTATGTGCAAGGATTCAAGGAAAAGATGCTGCATGGCATCGTTGATCCGTCGCAATATAACCAAGTCTTCGACGTGCTGGACGTGTGGTTTGATAGCGGCTCGACCCATGCTTTCGTGCTGCGCGACCGCGAGGATGGCAGCAGCGACGGCATTGCCGATCTTTACTTGGAAGGCACCGACCAGCATCGCGGCTGGTTCCATAGCTCGATGCTGCAAGCCTGTGGCACCAAGGGCCGCGCGCCGTATCGCGGCGTGCTGACGCATGGGTTCACGCTGGACGAGAAGGGCATGAAAATGTCCAAATCGGTCGGCAATACCGTCGCCCCGCAAGCGGTAATTGATGAGTATGGCGCGGATATTCTGCGGCTTTGGGTGGCGTTGTCGGATTACACCGTCGATCTGCGCATCGGCAAGGAAATCCTGAAAGGCGTCGCCGACAGTTATCGCCGTTTGCGCAATACGATGCGGTTTTTGCTGGGGAATTTGGCGGGGTTTAGCGAGGCAGAAAAGGTCGCCCATGCCGATATGCCAGAACTGGAGCAGTGGGTTTTGCACCGTCTGGCGGAACTTGACGCCGAGGTGCGGGCCGGTTATGCGCGCTACGATTTCCAAGGCGTGTTCCAGAAACTGTTCACCTTTGCCACCACCGATCTGTCGGCGATCTACTTCGATATCCGCAAGGATTGCCTGTATTGCGACCCGGCAGACAGCCAACGCCGCCGCGCCGCGCGCACGGTGTTGGACATCGTGTTCCACCGTTTGACCACTTGGCTCGCCCCAGTGCTGGTGTTCACGATGGAGGAGGTTTGGCTGTGCCGCTTCCCCAGTGAGGACTCGTCGGTGCATCTGGTCGATATGTCGGAAACCCCTGCGGAGTGGTTGAACCCTGACTTGGGTGCCATGATGGATTATAAGCGCTTGGTCCGAAAAGATGTGACAGAGGCTATTGAAGTTTATCGCGTCAAGAAGGAAATTGGGTCTAGTCTTGAGGCTAGTCCGATTGTCTATTTTGCTGGTGACTCAGCTATGCCGGATCAGTTTGGTGGTCTTGAGGCGTTTGGCAAAGACTTTGCGGAATTCTGCATTACTTCAGGAATTGAACTGAAGATTGGACAGCCGCCGGGTGTCGAATACGCAGGAATGGCCCGATACATACAGTACCGCGCCGCTCCCGGTGAGAAATGTCAACGTTGCTGGCGGATTTTGCCAGACGTGGGCAGCCACAAACACCCCGGCACCTGCAAACGGTGCAACGACGCGCTGGGCTAAGCAAACCGCCGCCGCCTTGGACTTGATCCGGGGCGGTGTGGGTTTTGGGGTTGAACACTTGATGCAAAAAAACGGGCAGAGGTGGTGCCTCTGCCCGTTCAAGTTGCCAGGGTAGGGAAATCTTAGGCGTGAAACGGCGCGAAATAGCCGGATTTCGGCTGGGCAGGCGCGCTGCCAGCGATCAAACCCTGCACTTCACAACGGGTCAGTCCGATATCCTCCAGCAAATGATCATCGGCGCGGCGCAGCAGGCTGCCGATGGACTGACGCAAAGCATGGCGCTGGCGCAGGGTGGCGAGGGTGGAACGGATCATGGCGGACTCCTTCATGGCGCGGTTTTGATCGGACGGCTTCGTTTCGGATAAGCCTGTTTTGCCCGAATCCTTGACATAAGACAAACGAATAGAAATGATGCCAGCCATCGGTTTCATAGATGGCGATGCGCAATGGTCCCCCTTGATAGCGATTTGATGCGGGCGTTTCTGGCGGTGGTGGATACGGGCTCGGTGACGGCGGCGGCAGACCGGGTTGGGCGCACGCAATCGGCGGTGTCGATGCAAATTCGCAAGCTGGAGGAGAGCCTTGGTCAGCCGCTGTTCACCCGGCTGCCGCGCGGCGTAGCGCTGACGCCTAGGGGGGCGCAACTGCTGCCCTATGCGCGCCGCGTCACCAGTCTGCTGGAGGAAGCGGCGACGGCTTTGCGGGAAAAACCGCTGCAAGGCCCAGTGCGGATCGGCATCCCGGATGAATATGCGGAAACCATCCTGCCCCGCGCTTTGGCTGCGTTTTCCGAGCGTCATCCGGGCGTGGAAGTCACCGTGCGCTGCGATTTCACCGCACCCCAGCAGGCGGCTCTGGACGAGGATCATCTTGATCTGGCAGTGATTTATGACAGCAGCCATACCTCGGGTGATGAGGTGTTGTGTCTGGACCCGACGGTTTGGGTGACTTCCATCGCTCATGCCCAACACCTGCAACAGCCGGTGCCGGTGGGGGTGTATTTCCGCTCTGACTGGTGCCGGGATTTCGCGTTGCGGTCCCTGGATCAGCAAAGCATCCCGTGGCGGGCGGCGTTTGAATGTGACACCTCGGCCAGCCTGCGGGTGGCGGCGCGCACGGGGCTTGCGATCTCACCCCTCTCACGCAGCACGATCCCACCGGGGTGTCGCGAGTTAACTAATGCAGATGGCTTCCCCATCGTGGATCGCGCCCGCGTCGTGCTGAAACGCAACCCGCGCGGCGGATCGGCGGCGATTGAGGGGCTGGCCGACATGCTGCGCGAGGCGTTTCGGCCTTTGGCTTCAGGGGGGGCGGTGGCGTGATGCAGGCGGGGATGCAAAGCCCGCTGGGGCCGATCAGTGTGACGGAAACGGACGGTGTGATCACGGCACTGCAGTGGCACGCGGGGCCTGCGCCCGAGACGCCGCTGCTGATCGAGGCGATCCATCAACTGACCGCCTATTTTGACCGCCGCCTGACCACGTTTGATCTGCCCTTGGACTTTGGCAGAGGTTTCGCCGAGCAGGTCCGCCGCGCGATGGCAGCGATTCCTTATGGCGAGACGCGGCAGTATGGTGATCTTGCGCGGGAAATCGGGGCACCTGCGCAGGCGATTGGGCAGGCTTGCGGGGCAAATCCGATCCCGGTGCTGATCCCCTGCCACCGGATTCTGGCCGCCAAAGGCTTGGGTGGATTCTCGGCGAAGGGCGGGGTGGAGAGCAAAGTGTTCTTGCTCAAATTGGAAGGCGCGGCCAGTCTTTTAATTTGATCGGGCCTGCTGATTTGAGCGGTCAAATGGCCAGAGGTGTCTGTTGTACAGGGCAAAAATTGCACCTAGTCTCTGGTGAAAGTTCAGCTCTGCAGTGGAGAGACGCGACGATGGATGACGAGAAACAGCGCGTCAAACTGTTTGCAAAGCCGGGGCATTACTACAGCCCGGTTGGCAATCAGGCGGAATTGCAGGCCTTTTGGCAGTCAGACCATCACGCCCGGCAATATGACCGCGTGGATGCGCTGTTGGACTATGACGCAATGCGAGCGCTGTACGAAAAGATTGCGCCGCTGGTCGTGGCGTTTCCCTTTAAACCCACCGAAGGTTTTCGGTACTATGGCCGCAACACACAGTTTATGTATTACGATGCCTCTATCCTGTCCGCGATGCTGCGCTGGCTGAACCCACGCCAGATCATTGAAATCGGTGCGGGCTATTCCTCGGCGGTGATGTTTGACACGCTGGATCGGATGACCGATGCCAAGTTGGAAAAATTCACCACGATCGACATCGACTTGACGCGCATCAAGGGACTGAACCCGCCCGACAGCTCTTGTCTGATCGAAGCGCCTGTTCAATCCTTGCCGCTCGAAACCTTCACGGCATTGGAGGCGGGTGACATCCTGTTCATCGACTCGTCCCATGTTTTGAAGACCGGTAGCGATGTGCATTACGAATATATGCATATCCTGCCGGCGCTGAAATCCGGCGTGATCGTGCATATTCATGATATATTTTACCCGTTCGAGTATCCCGAGCGTTGGGTGTTTAACGACAACAGATCGTGGAACGAGGTCTATCTGGTGGATGCCATGCTGACCCATGGCAACGCTTTTGAGGTGCTGTTCTTCAACGATGCCGTGCTGCAAAAGCTTGGGCCCAGCCTGAAAGCTAAGGGCGACATGTTTGAGCGGTTTGAGCGGATGAAAACCAATCAGATGGTGCGCAACAACGGCTCGATCTGGCTGAGAAAGCGGTAAGTCCAGTTTGCGCCGGACCTTGCCTATTCAAGGCCGCTCTGTAACAGTTTGGTAACACTTACAGGCGGGATTGATCTTGAGCTTTGCTATTCTGCTGGCCGTCCTCGGCTCGGCCTTCCTGCACGCCCTCTGGAACGCGCTGATCAAAACCGGAACCTCTCGGATGGGGGCGATGATCATCCTGTCGATTGGCGAGGTGCCGATTGGCCTTGCGGTTGCCAGTTTCTGCCCGCTGCCCGCGCCCGAGGTGTGGAAATGGGTGCTGATGGCGGGCTGCGCGCATTTCTTCTACAAATCCTTCCTGACCTATGCATATGAGCACGGCGATCTTTCGCGCGTCTACCCGATTGCGCGCGGATCGGCCCCTTTGATCGTGGCGCTGTTGGGGCCGGTACTGGCGATGCTGTGGCCAAGTGCGATGCCTGCGGATGCGCTGAGCTTGCATGAATATGCCGGGATTTTCGTGCTGGGCTGCGGGATTTTGCTGATGGCGCAGGGGATTTTCTCGAATGGTGAAAGCCGCAAGATGCTGCCGTTTGCGCTGGGATCAGCTTGCGCGACGGCGAGCTACACGCTGCTGGACGGTCACGGCGCGCGGGTGGCGGGCGACGCGATTGCCTATGTGGCGTGGGTTTTCGTCGCCGATGGGTTGATGTTTGCGACGGGCATGCTGGCTTATCGGGGCCTTGACGTGCTGCCGCGCGACCGCAAGGCCTGGGGCGTTGGCATGATTGCGGCGGCGGCGTCTTATGGGGCTTATGGCGTGTCGGTCTGGGCGATGACGAAAGCGCCGATTGCGGTGGTGGCGGCGGTGCGCGAAACCTCGATCCTGTTCGCAGTGCTGATCGGCTGGCTGGCGTTTGGCGAGCGGATGACGAAGGGCAAGGCTATAGCCTCGGCGGTGATCGTGGCTGGGGTCATCCTGACACGGCTTTGACCGCTACAATTTGACTAAAATTTGTTTCATCTTGGCAAAAATATCCCGGGGTCCGGGGCTGGCCCCGGCTTGGCCTGACCAAAACGCCACGCCAGACTTAGTGCGCCGAGCGATCCGGCACGATCTGCTGCACGATCCCGGCCAAACACAGATACAGCGAGGTGATCACCAAGCCCCAATGCGCCAATGATCCTTCGGCGAAGTTCATCCAAGCCGCCCATCCGGCGAAGATCACCCAAGCCAGTGACATCGGCAGGGTGATCCAACGCCAGCGTTTGGTGCGGGTGGGGTGGACGAATTTCAACCGCAGGAACATCGCCACGGTCAGCAGGATCACCGCGATCAGGATCACCCATTGCGAGGGTGCGACGGCGAACAGCACCAGCACCACCATGTTCCAGCAGGCAGGAAAGCCCGAGAACGACTTATCCTTGGTTTTCATCCGGGTATCGGCGAAATAGATCACCGAGCCATAGCAGATCGCGATGATCGCCAGCCAGCCGGTCCAGCCATCCAGCATGCCGGATTTGAACAAAGCATAGGCCGGAATGAACACATAGGTCAGGTAATCGACGATCAGATCCATCAACACGCCGTCGTAGATCGGAAAGTTGTTCGGCGTGTCGTAGCGCCGCGCGAGGGGGCCGTCGATGCCATCGACGAACAACGCCACCACCAACCAGAGGAACATCACGCGCCAGTTGCCTTCAACCGCCGCGAGCATCGCGAACATCGAAAGCACCGCGCCAGAGGCGGTCAGCAGGTGGACGGAAAGGGCTTTAAGGCGAATATCCATGCGTTGTGATCGCTCAAATTGGGATTCGGGGCAAGGCTTGGGGCGTAAATCAGGCGCGGGGATGGGCTTTTTCGTAAACTTCCATCAGGCGGGCGGCATCTACCGCCGTATAGGCTTGGGTTGTCGACAGCGAGGCATGGCCAAGCAATTCCTGAATGGCGCGCAGATCGCCGCCCGCCGACAGCAGATGGGTGGCAAAGCTGTGGCGCATCGCGTGCGGGGTGGCCGATGAGGGCAGGCCAAGTTGCATCCGGGCTTTCTCCATCACCAAGGCGATCAGGCGGGGGTTCAAGGCACCGCCGCGCGCGCCCCGGAACAGCGGTTCGGTGCGGGTCAGATCGTAGGGGCAGAGCCGGGCATATGCGGCCACGGCATCACGCGCGGCGGGGAGGGTCGGGACTAAGCGCTCTTTGCCGCCTTTGCCCAAGATGCGTAGGGTGTCGGACAAAGGGTGTGCGGCTCCGGTCAGGCCCAAAGCCTCGGATATCCGCAAGCCGCAGCCGTAGAGCAACGTCACCACGGCGATATCGCGGGCGGCGATCCAGTCTTCACGGGCTTGCTCGCCGACTTGGGCGATCATATCGCGCGCACCATCGACGGTCAGCGGGCGCGGCAGTTTGCGGCGGAATTTTGGGCCACGCAGGGAGAGGACGGCGGTTGCGTCTATGTTTTCACGATCGGCGACCCAGGCAATGAAGTTCTTCACCGCAGAGAGTTCGCGGGCCAGACTGCGCGACGAGAGTTTGCGCTCACGCTCATACGCCATCCAGGCGCGCAGGTCGGACTGATCGATCTGCGCGATGACTTTCAGGCCTTCGGATTCGCCGTGATGGATAGCGAGGAAGCCTAGAAATCCTGTCACATCATGCGCGTAGGCGGTGAGGGTGTTCACTGCCACCGCATCCAAAGCCCGCAGATGATCCAGCCAGCGCGCGAGCGCGTCGCGTTGCGCGGGCGGGATGGCGAGGCTGTTCAAGACAGCCAGCGGCGCATCGTCCGCTCAAACACACCTGCGAAGAAGGCCAAAAGGTCGGTGCCATGCGTCGGTTTGAACTGATGCGGGTCTTCAGCGCCCAACACCAACATGCCGGGCAGGCGGCCTTTACCGAAATCGAGTTTCATCAGGGCTTCTGACCTAACCCAGCCCGCGCGTTCGCCATAAAGCGCGTCCGATTGTGGCAGCACCTGCCGCAGCACGACCGGGCGCAGCGGTACATTGCGCCCGCCTGAAATATATTCGCCGACGAAGCCCGGCTCGGCCACATAAAGCACGTCGCCCAGTTTGCGCAGGGCGGGGTCTTCGGCGTCTTGCACCGATTCCAGCACCAAGCGCACGCAATCCACCCGCAAGGTGCCCGCCACGTCCGAAGCCAAAGTCTTGAGAAACTCCTCAAAACTCAGCGGGTCCATCATCTGCAAAATTGCGCGATGCACCTGATTGGTGCCCGCGAGATTTTCATAGGCCGCCGCGATCACGGTGCGATGAGTGTCTTCCAAACGGTCCAGCCGTCCCTCAAGACGCTCCATCGCGATGCCGCGCAGATCGACGATATTGCTGCCCATCAACCGCTCATTCGCGCCGATCAGCGCGTTCATCACATCGCGGTCTTCCAGCAGAACCTCGGGTTCCGCGAGGATTTTGTCGCGCAGCTCTTGGTCGATCATGCTTGGCCTATCTTGGTTTTTTGTAACTATAGCAGATTGGGGTGGGTTGCGGTGGCTTGGGTGGGGGTTTACCTCAAAACCACATAACAAGGAAAGAGTGGATGCTGGTCGAGCGGGTCTATCAGGCGGGTGATTTGGTTGGCGTGCTGACCACCGAGCCTTTGGGCCGCATGCTGGATTACAAGGCGCCCGAGGGCGGCTGCGGCGATGGCGATTTCGTCGAGGTGCCACTTGGGCCGCGCAAAGTCATTGGCGTCGTTTGGGGCAAGGGTGAGGGCAAGTTTGATCCAGCGCGTATTCGCAGCGTCTACCGCGTGCTGGATGCCGCCCCGATGCGGGCTGAGTTGCGCTCGTTTTTGACCCGCGCCGCCGAATACACCCTGACGCCGATGGCCGCGATGCTGCGCTTGGCGACCCGCGCGCCGGGGTTGGGTGACCCGCCGTCGATGAAGAAGACCTATGTTTTGGGGCCAGTGATTCCGAACCAGATGACCGAAGCGCGGTTTCGAGTGGTTGAGGCTTTGCGGCGGTTTGGTAGCGCCCCGGTGACTTTGGGCGAATTGGCCGAAGAAGCGGCTTGTGGGCCTGCGGTGGTCAAGGGCCTTGTCAAGCTGGGCGTGGTGTTGGAGCAGGATGCGCCCCGTGATCTGCCCTATCCGGCCCTCAACCCGGTAACGAATACGCGGCTGGCGGGGGATCAGGTTGTTGCCGGGGATGCGCTGGTCGCTTTGGTCGCCCAAGGGGGGTATTCGGGGACGTTGTTGAAGGGCGTCACGGGGTCGGGAAAGACGGAAGTGTATCTCGAGGCGGTGGCGGAATGTCTGCGCAAGGGGCGGCAGGCACTGGTGCTGCTGCCCGAGATTTCGCTGACGGCGGATTTCCTGACCCGCGTGCAGGCGCGGTTTGGCGCGCGGCCCGCGGAGTGGCACTCGGGTGTCACGATGACCGAGCGGCGTCGGTTGTGGCGAATGGTGGGGCAGGGCGAGGCTTCATTTGTAGTGGGCGCGCGGTCGGCTTTGTTCCTGCCGTTCCGCGATCTGGGGTTGATCGTGGTCGATGAGGAACACGACACGTCCTATAAGCAGGAAGAAGGCGTGTTCTATAATGCCCGCGATATGGCGGTGCTGCGGGCGGCGATTGTCGGCGCGCCGATTGTGTTGGCGAGTGCTACTCCGTGTTTGGAGACTTGGGCGAATGTCGAGGCGGGCAAGTATGGCCGCTTGGATCTGGGCGCGCGGTTTGGCGTGGCGGAGCTGCCGGATATGCAGGCGATTGACATGCGGGCGCAGAAACTGGCGTCAAATACGTGGATTTCGCCGAAGCTGGCGGCGGAAGTGAAGGTGCGGATCGCGCGCAAAGAGCAATCCTTGCTGTTCCTGAACCGTCGCGGCTTTGCGCCGATCACTTTGTGCCGTGCTTGTGGGCATCAGGTTGGCTGCGACGATTGCGATGCGCGGATGGTGGAGCATCGGTTTTTGAAGCGGCTGCAATGCCATCAATGCGGCGCGACCAAGCCGATCCCGACCGAATGTCCGGCGTGCAAGGTCGAGGGCAAGATGGCTCCGGTTGGTCCCGGCGTTGAAAGGCTGGCCGAGGAAGTGGTGGCTTTGTTCCCGGATGCCCGTGTGGCGGTGCTGTCGTCGGACCTGTTTGGCTCCGCCCGCGCGCTGAAAGAGCAGATCGTGGCGATTGCCGAGGGGGCTGCGGATATCATCATCGGCACGCAGATTGTGGCGAAGGGGCATAACTTTCCGCTGCTGACTTTGGTGGGGGTGATTGACGCTGACCTTGGCTTGCAAGGCTCAGACCTGCGCGCCGCCGAGCGGACGTTTCAACTGATGCGGCAGGTTGCGGGGCGGGCGGGGCGTGCGGATAAACCGGGCACCGCGCTGTTGCAGACATTTCAGCCCGAGCATCCGGTGATCCGCGCTATCCTTGGTGGCGATGAGGAAGCCTTCTGGCGGGCCGAGGCCACCGAGCGGAGGATGGCGGGCGTGCCTCCCTATGGCCGGATGGCGGGGATTATTCTATCGTCGCCCGATGTAGCGCAGGTGTTTGATTTCGGCGCTGAACTCGCTCGCCGCGATGGGCCCTTGCGCAAGGTTGGCGCGCAGGTTTACGGGCCGGCGCCTGCACCGGTTGCGCGGGTGCGCGGGCGGCATCGTGTGCGGCTGCTGATCAAGGCCGAGAAAACCGCCCCGCTGCAGGCTGCGATTGCCGAATGGGTGGGCCAGTTCAAACTGCCGAACAATCTGCGGCTTTCCATCGACATTGACCCGCAAAGCTTTTACTAGGCGCGCAACCCTAGAACGGATCATCCCATGCCCACCTACACCGCTTTGACCACCCTGATGGGCGAAGACGCCGCCAATGCGCTCGCCGAGGCCATTGAGAAGATGGAGCCAGAGCCCACCGGGGTTGGCGTCTTTGAGATCGAGGACGACTCGGGGCTGTGGGAGGTTGGCGCTTATTTCCTTGAGGCTCCGTCCGAGGCGGTGTTGGAACTGCTGGCGATGGCGTTTGATGCCAAGCCCTTCGCGCTGTCGGAATTGCCGGAAATCGACTGGGTCGCCAAAGTGCGCCGCGAACTCTCGCCTGTCGAGGCGGGTCGGTTTTTCGTCTTTGGCTCGCACGACGCCGACAAAATCCCCGCTGACAAGATCGCGCTGCAAATTGAGGCGACCGTCGCCTTTGGCACTGGCCATCACGGCACCACCTTGGGATGTCTGCGGGCCTTTGATCGGCTCTATGGTGAAGGCTTCCGCCCCGCTAAGGTCGCCGATATCGGTTGCGGCACCGCCGTTCTGGCGCTGGCCGCCGCTGCCGTGCTGCCCGATGCCTTGGTCATTGCCAGCGATATTGACGAAGTCGCGGTGGACGTCGCCGAAGCCAATGTTGCCATCAACCATATGGAAGGCCGGATTGAGACGATGGAGGCCGCAGGTTTCGCGCATCCGCGTCTCGCCGAGGCTGCGCCCTATGATCTGGTGTTCGCCAATATCCTCAAAGGCCCGCTGGTCGAACTTGCCCCGGATATGGCCAAGCATCTGGCGCACAACGGCCTGATTATCCTGTCAGGGCTGCTGGTGGTGCAGGCCGAAGCGATCACCGCCGCCTATGTCGCCAACGGCTTCACACCGGAAGCCCGCGAAGACCTGGGTGAGTGGTCCTGTCTGATGATGCGGCGGAACTAAGACGCTTAACACAAGATTAACGGCGAAATGACGGCAGCTTTTACACATTGCCCAAATTTTGCCATAATCTGTGGGTAAAAGGTGCGAAGGCGGGGGCAAGTGAATACGGAGTTATTCGGATGGCCGACCCGAATCTGGTAGATTTCTACAACAATGTTGCGCGCTTTGAGAAAAAGCGCGCCAAAGGCTATGGCTTTGATGCCGCCGGAACGCTCGGGCGTTCCTATTTCAACCCTCCTGCCCGCAAACGCCGCTCTTGGCTGGTGCCGATGATCATGGTGCTTTGCGCAGGCATCGGTCTGAAAGGCATGATTTATCAATCGGTTGGCGCGAAAGCCTATGATCAACGCGTGCAGGCGTTACAGGTCGGCGAAGGCTTTGACCGCTTGGGTGGTTGGCTGATGCAGGCTGATCCGGCGACGGTGTTCGTGGCAGGCAAAATCAGCGAAGGCCTGAAGGCATTCAAATAATCCATTTTCATGTGGACGATTTCTAGCAGAACGCAGGCGGGCCACGGCGGCCTTGCCTGCGTTTCTATTTGTTCAACACCACAAACGCAAAGGGCCGATGCCACGCGGCACCGACCCTTTTTACATCCGATAAGATCAGGCGCCTGCGTATGAACTGATCTGATTTCAGATCAATTCAAAAGCAGTTAGCGACCGATCAATTCCACATCACCACGGCACAGACCGATATCATCAAGCTCACGGTCAGACAGTTTGCCCAGAGCGCGACGCGTGATGCGTGCATCATTCCAAGCAGCGAAGCCGTTCGCGAACGTCGAAACGAACTGAACAGAGCGGAAAATCGAGATGGCACCAAACGGCGCCGCGCGGGACGACTCATAGGCGGCCATAGCGGTTATCCTTTACAAACTTTATCTCCGGCAAGCCCCTTGCTTCCGGTGAGGCCTATCTAGCTATGCTGCAAGTGCGAAGCAATGGGTGCGCTAGCATGTCTGCATTGCGCCCATTGCATAGCCATCCGGCACCGATATTTCGTTAATTTATAGGCGATTTGAAAACAACGACGGGATTGGTCGTTTTTCATGCGCCGGATGTCGCTTTGCTGCGTCTGCATAGTCTCGGGTTGCATCTGCGGCAAGATTCAATTGCCCCTTGGCGGATGTTCTCTTTTCGTGCTAATTCTGGGGGAAGCAGAAAATCTGCGTAAAAACAAAAGAAAAAGGGGCGGGGATGCGGGTTTTGGGAATCGACCCCGGTTTGCGCAACCTCGGCTGGGGGGTGATTGATGTGGTGGGCTCGAAACTCACCCATGTTGCCAATGGCATTTGCCACTCGGCCCCCGGCGAGGGGGAGGGTGATTTGGCGCAAAGATTGTTCTCCTTGCACGGCCAGTTGACGGAAGTTCTGCGACAATATGGCCCCGATGCGGCAGCGGTCGAACATACGTTTGTCAACAAAGACGCGGTGGCGACGCTAAAGCTGGGCCAAGCGCGCGGCATCGCCTTGCTGGTGCCCGCGCAATTTGGCCTGACGGTGGGCGAATATGCCCCGAACGCGGTGAAGAAAACCGTGGTGGGTGTGGGCCACGCCGACAAGGGCCAAGTGGATCATATGGTGCGGGTGCAACTGCCCGGCGTGAAAATTGCCGGCCCCGATGCGGCGGATGCGCTGGCCATCGCGATCTGTCACGCGCATCATCTGCAAAGCGCGGGCCGTTTGCAGGCGGCGATGAAAAGGGCGGTTGGATGATCGGGAAGCTTTCGGGGCGGCTGGATTGGCGCGGGTCGGATCAGGTGTTGATCGACGTGCGCGGCGTGGGCTATATCGTCTATGTCAACGAACGCACTTTGGCTGCGATGCCTGCGGTGGGCGAGGCGGTGTCTTTGTATACCGATCTGCTGGTGCGCGAGGATCTGTTGCAACTCTTTGGTTTCGCAACACTTCTGGATAAGGAATGGCACAAGCTGCTGACCACGGTGCAAGGGGTTGGCGCAAAGGCCGCAATGGCCATCATGGGCACTCTGGGTGCCGATGGTGTGGCCCGCGCGCTGACTTTGGGCGACCAACGGGCGATACAGGCGGCTCCGGGCGTGGGGCCGAAATTGGCACAGCGGGTGATACTGGAGTTGAAATCGAAGGCACCCGGCATCATGGCGATGGGGGCCAATTTGGCGGTGGCGGCTGTGGCGGATGATAGTGTGTTGGAGCCTGTGACGCCGATGGCCCCGCGCAAAGCAGTCGCGCCAACCGCTGCGCAAAACCGCGCTGGGTTCACGGCGGATGCTCTGTCGGCGCTGGTGAATTTGGGCTATGCGCATGGCGAGGCCGCGCAGGCGATCTCCACCATCGCGATGGATCAGCCCGAGGCTGACACCGCTACGCTGATACGGGCGGCGTTGAAACTGCTGGCTCCGAAGGCGCGCTGATGCAACCTGACCCCGATCTGCGCCCCGAAGCTTTGCCGGAAGACCTTGACCGTGCCCTGCGCCCGCAGGTGTTGGAGGATTTTGTCGGCCAGCAAGAAGCCCGTGCGAACCTGCGGGTGTTCATCGAAAGCGCGAAAATCCGTGGCGAGTCGATGGATCACACGCTGTTTCATGGGCCGCCGGGTCTGGGCAAGACCACCCTCGCGCAGATCATGGCGCGCGAATTGGGGGTCGGGTTTCGGATGACCTCTGGCCCGGTGCTGGCGAAACCCGGCGATCTGGCGGCGATCCTGACCAATCTTGAGCCGCGCGATGTGCTGTTCATCGATGAGATTCATCGGCTGTCTCCGGTGGTGGAAGAAGTGTTGTATCCGGCGATGGAAGATTTCGCGCTGGATCTGGTGATCGGCGAAGGCCCTGCGGCGCGGACGGTGCGGATTGAGTTACAGCCGTTCACGCTGGTGGGGGCGACGACGCGGTTGGGGCTGCTGACCACGCCGCTCAGGGATCGGTTTGGCATTCCCACGCGCTTGCAGTTTTATACCGAGGATGAGCTGGATTTGATCGTGACCCGTGGTGCGCGACTGCTGGGGATCCCGTCCGATCCTGAAGGCACCCGAGAGATCGCCAAGCGGGCGCGGGGGACGCCTCGGATCGCGGGGCGGTTGTTGCGGCGGGTGGTGGATTTCGTGACCGTTGAGGGCGACGGGCGGCTGACGCGGGCGATTGCGGACCGGGCGCTGACGCGGCTGGGGGTGGATGAGATCGGGCTGGATGGCGCGGATCGGCGGTATTTGATGCTGCTGGCCGAGCATTATGGAGGCGGGCCTGTCGGGGTGGAGACGATCGCGGCGGCGCTTTCAGAGGCAAGGGATGCGGTGGAGGAGGTGATCGAGCCTTATTTGCTGCAACAGGGATTGCTTCAGCGGACCCCGAGGGGGCGGATGTTGGCAGCTCGGGCTTGGCGGCATTTGGGGTTGGATGCGCCGAAGCCACCGGGGCAACAGGATTTGTTTGAGGGCTAGTGTCCACGCGTGGACAGGCTGTTGGTTTATATGAAATCAAGGGGTTATGGGGGCCTTGTTCATAGATTATTAAGGTTTGATGCGGGGCGTTTGTTGATCCCTAAGAGCCTCCGGCGGGGATATTTAGGCCAATGTGAACTGGGCAGGCGGAGGCTCTTAGGTCATCCTCTGCGCTAAAATATCCCCGTCGGAGACGCAGCTTTCCACGGGATCCGCGCCACATGGTTGAGCCTGCACCAAAGCCGCGCTATCGGAGGGGCGCAAGAGGGAGGCCCGCATGACGCCGGAACAGGTTCAGACGTTTTTCACCCGCTCGGATGGCAGCTATCTGTTCGCGCGCTGGGGGCGGCCGATTGTGCCGGTAGTATTTGGGGTCGAGGACGCGACGTTAAGCGTGGTCAAGGGCGCGATTGAGGCGGTTGTGACTCTGGCGGATCACAAGATGGCCGAGCATGACCCGGAACTGGGCGCGAACCTGATGGTGTTTTTCTTCCGCGATTGGGCGGAGTTGCCGCAGGTTCCTAATCTGGAACGCTTGGTGCCGGATTTGGGGCCGCTTTGCGCGCGGCTGGAGCAAGCGGGGGCAAATCAGTATCGGTTTTTCCGTTTTGATCCCGACGGCGCGATCAAGGCGGGTTTCGTGTTTTTGCGGATGGATGAGCATTTACAGGCGATTGCGGCGGCGGATTTGGCGCTTGCGCAGGCGGCGCAGGTGATTTGCTTGTGGTCGGATAGGGCGTTTGCCGAGGTGTCGCCGCTGGCGTTGATCGACGGTCAGGTGATTTTGCGGCCCGATGTGGCGGGGCTGATCCGGGCGGGCTATGCGCGGCATATGCCAGTGGTGGCGCGGGATGCGTCCCACGCGTTCCGTTTGGCGGCGCGGCTGTGAAAGAAGCCGATCTTTACCCGGACCTGAAGGCCTATCTGGAGGCGCAGGGTTATGTGGTGAAGGGCGAGGTTGGCGCTTGCGATATTCTGGCGCGGCGGGGAGATGAACCTGCGGTGGTGGTCGAGATGAAACTGTCCTTCAGCCTCGCTTTGGTGATGCAGGGTGTGGCGCGGCAGGCTCTGTTTGACGATGTCTATCTGGCGGTTCCGGTGACGGAAAAAGGTTGGAGGCTGCGCTATAAGGATATTGTGGCTTTGTGTCGGCGCTTGGGGTTGGGGCTGCTCGCGGTGAAGCCGGGGCTGGTTGAGGCGCATCTGGACCCCGGCCCGTATAGCCCGCGCAAGAACACCCTGCGGGCGGGGCGGTTGTTGCGCGAGTTTGAGCGGCGGGTGGGCGATCCGAATTTGGGTGGCACCACTGGGATCAAGCGGGTGACGGCGTATCGGCAGGATGCGTTGCGGTGTTTGCTGGCACTGCAGGCGGGGGCAGTGAAACCCGCCGCCATCGCCAAAGTTGCAGGTGTTGCACGGGCAGGCGATATTTTGCGCGCGGATCATTATGGCTGGTTTGAGCGCGTCTCGGTGGGGATTTACGCTTTGACGCCGCAGGGGCAGGCGGCGATTGTCTCTGAGGCTGCCGAGATCGCGCGGCTTGGGGGGCAAGATGCATCAGTTTGATTTGCGGGTGTATTATGAGGACACCGATCTGGCGGGCATCGTCTATTACGCCAATTACCTGAAATTCATCGAGCGTGGGCGGTCTGAATGGGTGCGGGCTTTGGGGGTGGATCAGGTCGCGCTGAAAGCCGCACAGGGCTTGGTGTTTGCGGTGCGCAGGGTCGAGGCCGATTATCTGCGGCCCGCGAAGTTTGACGATGCGTTGCAGGTGACGACGGAATGTTTGGCCGTTTCCGGTGCGCGCATTGAGCTCAGTCAAGCGGTTTTGCGCGCGGGTGAGCGGCTGTTTGTGGCGTTGGTTACATTGGTGTGTCTGACGGAAACGGGCCAGCCTGCGCGGATTCCCGTGGATATCCGCGCTAAGCTGTTGCCAAAGCGGCATTAAAGCCGCGCGGCAAATTTAAGCACCTGTTCACGCAATCGAACTTTGGGGGCGGTTTGTTGCTTGGATCGCGCCATTGTGTTGGCAATAGGGTTCAATTCTTGTTAAGATTAGGGCAATAAGCGGCCAAAGAGCCCCGATAACAAGAGCAGGCATAATGAACACGGAAGCCGTCGGCATGGCGCAAGAGATTGATTTCTCTATGCTCGCCCTATTTTTTCGCGCAACCCTCACGGTGAAGCTGGTGATGATGTGCTTGATTATCATGTCGTTTTGGTCATGGTCGATCATCATCCAGAAACACATCCTGTTCCGCAAATCGCGCGGCGAAGCGACGGTGTTTGACCGCGAGTTCTGGTCGGGAGAGCCTTTGGATGGTCTGTTCGAGAAGATCGGTGGCGATCCGCAGGGTCCGTCCGAGAAGATTTTCGCTGCCGGGATGCTGGAGTGGCGACGCTCACACCGGCAGGATGGCGGCTTGATCGCGGGGGCGCAGGCGCGGATTGACCGGGCGATGGATGTGGCGATTGCGCGCGAGGCCGGGGTGTTGAACAAAGGCCTGTCGTTCTTGGCCACCGTGGGGGCGACAGCGCCGTTCATCGGGCTGTTCGGCACGGTCTACGGCATCATGCACGCCTTTACCCAGATTGCGGCGACGAAGAACACCGATCTTGCGACGGTGGCTCCGGGTATTGCCGAGGCTTTGATGGCGACCGGGATTGGTCTGGTTGCGGCTATTCCAGCGGTTATTTTCTACAACAAGCTGAATGCGGATAGCGAGCATATCACCAGTGGATATGAGGCGTTTGCCGACGAGTTTGCGACGATCCTGTCGCGCCAGTTGGACGCTTGATATGGGCGCGGGGGTGGTCAAGAAATCCGGTGGCGGTGGGCGCAGGCGGCGGCGGGGTTCGTCGGCGGCGATGGCCGATATCAATATCACGCCGTTTGTCGATGTGATGCTGGTGCTGCTGATCATCTTCATGGTGACAGCGCCAATGCTGACGGTTGGGGTGCCGCTGGAGCTGCCGAAGACGGCGGCGGCCAGCTTGCCGACCGAGCAAGAGGAGCCTCTGACGGTGTCGATCACCAAGGAGGGTGTGTTGATGATCCAGACCTCGGAAGTGGCGGACGCCGATCTGATCGCCAAGCTGCAAGCGATTGCCTCGCAGCGCAAATCCGACAAGATTTTCCTGCGCGCCGATGGGGCGCTGCCTTACACGCGTGTCGCCGAGGTGATGGGCGCGCTTTCAGCGGGCGGGTTTAGCAATATTGGGCTGGTCACCGATGCGGGCGGGCCGAAGATGGACGGCAACTAGGGCGCGATGGACAAGAGCCAGATCCTTTCCGGCATCGGCCATGCGGTCGTCATCACCTGGGTTGTCCTGGGCGATTGGCTGTTTGCGCCGCGTGAGTTACCGCCACCGGATTCGGTGCAGGTCTCGATGGTGTCCGAGTCGGATTTGAAGGCGATGCAGGATGCGGCGGCTAAATCCGTCAAGCCGAAGGCGGATAAGCCTGAGGTGAAGCCTGCCAAGCCTCCATCCAAACCGCAGGTTGAAGCGCCTGCTCCGGTCGAGCCTGAGGTGGCGGTGGCGGAACCTGCTCCGGTGAAGCCTGCGCAGCCCTCGCCCGATATTCCGGTGGCCGCCGATCCGCAGCCGAATGAAGCGCCGCCGCCGGTGGCCCCGATTGCCGAGGCAGAACAGCCGATCCCGGTGCCGACGGTGAATGAGAAACCGAAGCCCCGGCCTGCGACGCGGATCACCGATACGCCGATGGTCAGCCCTGAGAAAACCCCGGAAATGGCCGATACAGCCACGCCGGAGGTGACGGATCAGCCGACCGATCAGCCGGTGGTCGAGGAGCCGAAACCCGCAGCCGCCCCGGAAGAGGCCGCAGCCCAGACTGCACCGGATGCGGTGGTGACGGATGCGCCGGAACTGGCCCCGACCTCCAGCCGTCGCCCGCAGACCCGGCCGGACAAGCCTGTGGTCGAGACGCCTGTGGAAGACCCGCAGGTTGCGCTGGATGCGCAGGCCGAGAAGGATGCCAAGGCCAAGGCTGACGCGCAGGCCAAGGCGGATGAAAAGGCGGCGAAAAAGGCCAAAGAGAAGGCCGATGCGCAAGCCAAGGCTGATGCTGAGGCAGCGGATCAGGCGGCGATTGATGCGGCTTTGGCCGATGCGGCCTCGGATGCTCCGGCGACCGATGGCGGTCAGACCGATATTCCCGAAGGCCCGCCGATGACGGCGGGTGAGAAAGAAGGCTTGCGGGTCTCAATCAACCAATGCTGGAACATCGGCACGCTTTCCACGGCGGCGCAGCGGATCAAGCTGACCTTGCGGGTTGAGATGAAGGAAGACGGCACGCCGGATAGCAATGGCATCACCATGACCACCTTCTCGGGTGGCGATGAGGCGACAGCGAGCCAAGCCTTTGAAGCCGCCCGCCGCGCCGTGATCCGGGGTGTTAAGGGCTGTGGCGGCAAGGCTGGCTACGACCTTGACCCTGCCAAATACGCCGAGTGGAACGTGATGAACCTGAATTTCGACGCTTCGGGCATGAGGTTGAGATGATTTTCTTAACTTTCCCCTGCAAACTCCGCGACAAACCCACAGACTTACAAGGCCAGAGCAGGCCACATAATTCGCCCTTGAAAAACGAGGACAAGATGCGCCCTTTCAAATCCCTGACCGCCGCCCTGCTGATTGGGCTTTCCAGCCTGACCACAGCCGCCCAAGCCGAAATCACCATCGACATCAACTCTCCGGTGATCGAACCGATGCCGTTCGCGGTGCCGGATTTCATTGATGAGGGCGGGGCGGGAGAGTTGGCCGCGAATATCTCGCGGGTGGTGGCGGCAGACTTGGCGGGCACGGGGCTGTTTATTGAGACGCCGAAGGATGCCTATATCAGCCGAGTCACCTCGTTTGATGCACCGATTTCGTATCCCGATTGGCAGGCGATCAACACCCAAGCCCTGATCACCGGAGCAGTGCAGGCCGGTGGCGACCGGATTGTGGTGAAGTTCCGTTTGTTTGACGTGGCCTCGGGGCAGCCGCTGGGCGAGGGGCTGCAATTTGCGGGCACGCCGGCCAGCTGGCGGCGGATGGCGCATAAGGTCGCGGATGCGGTCTATAGCCGGATCACCGGGGAAGGCCCATATTTCGACAGCCGCGTGGTCTATGTCGCGGAAAGTGGGCCGAAAAACCAACGCCAGAAACGCCTCGGCGTGATGGATTATGACGGCGCGAATGTGAAATATCTGACCGACAGCAGCAGCATCGTACTGGCGCCGCGGTTCTCGCCGAATGGCGACCGGATTCTGTTCACCTCGTATGCCTCGGGCTTTCCGGCGATTTATGTGATGAACGTCGGCAATCTGAAAACCCGCAATCTGGGCGAAGTGCCCGGCACGATGACCTTCGCGCCGCGCTTCAGCCCCGATGGCAATACCGTGGTGTTCAGCCTTGAGAAGGGCGGCAATACCGACATTTACTCGATGGATATCAACTCGGGCGCGATGAGCCAGCTGACCAATGCGCCGTCGATTGAAACCTCGCCCAGCTTCAGCCCGGATGGGTCGCAGATCGTGTTTGAGAGCGACCGTTCCGGCAGTCAGCAGATCTATATGATGCCCGCGGGCGGTGGCGAAGGGGTGCGGATTTCCGGCGGCAAGGGGCGGTATTCGACCCCGGTGTGGAGCCCGCGCGGCGATATGATCGCGTTCACCAAGCAAAACGAGGGCCGCTTCCACATTGGCGCGATGCTGACCGATGGCACCGAAGAACGTCTGCTGACGGCGTCTTTCCTCGATGAAGGCCCGACCTGGGCGCCGAATGGCCGGGTGATCATGTTCACCCGTGAAGGTGCGGGCGCGGGCGGTCAGGCGGGGTTGATGTCGGTGGATGTCTCGGGGCGGAACCTGAAGGCGATCCCGACCGAAGGCCCGGCCTCGGACCCGTCCTGGTCGCCGATGTTGCCATAATTCTTAAAGCGCGGCTGATTCCCTTAGCCGTGCAAAGCTGATATAACGGGCGCAATCGAGCCCATAAGAAAAGGATAACCCCTGATGACCCTGCTTCCGAAAGCCCTTCTGATCGTCGCTGCCCTTGGTTTGGCCGCCTGTAACAACCCCGACCGCTATAAAAACGGCGCTGGTGCCGATGGCATGAACAATGGCGCGGGCTCTGGCATCAACACCAATGGTCTGGGTGATCCGAGCAATCCGCGCTCCATCGCCTATTTCAACCAATCGGTGGGCGACCGCGTGCTGTTCCCGGTGGACACCTCGACCCTGACGCCGGAAGCGCGTGGCGTGCTGGCGGGGCAGGCCGCGTGGCTGGCGACGAACGGCGATTACGCGATCATCATCGAAGGCCATGCCGATGAGCAGGGCACCCGCGAGTATAACCTTGCACTCGGCGCGCGTCGGGCGGCTTCGGTGCAGGATTTCCTGATCAGCCAAGGCGTGAAACCCAGCCGGATGCGGACGATTTCCTACGGCAAAGAGCGCCCGATTGAGGTGTGTTCGGAAGAAGCCTGCTATGCCAAGAACCGCCGCGCTGTGACGGTGCTGTCGATGGGAACCGGGGCCTAACTTGACGGTTTAAACTAACAGGGGCTTGCCGCAGGGCGGGCCCCGATCTGAAACGGAGACTGATCTGATGCGTTGGCTGGTTCTGTGTCTTGCTCTGCTTCCCTTACCTGCGCTTGCGCAGGACAAGGCGCAGACCCTTGCTGATCTGAAGGCCGAGTTGGGCCAGTTGTCGGCTCAGTTCAATGGCTTGAAGGCCGAGCTGGTGCAATCGGGGGCGGCCTCGACCGGGGCTGCGGGCGGTGACGCCTTGCAGCGGATGGATGCGATGGAAGCCGAGCTGACACGGGTGACAGCGAAGGCCGAGGAAATTGAGCTCAAGCTGAACCGGGTGATCAGCGATGGCACCAACCGGATTGGCGATATCGAGTTCCGGTTGTGCGAGCAGACCGAGGGCTGCGATCCGTCGAATATCCCGGAGACGCCGGTTTTGGGTGGGAATACGGCAGCGGCAGCTCCGGCGGCGACGGCTCCGGCTGCGACCGCTCCGGCCAGCGATGCGCCGGAATTGGCAATGGGCGAAAAGAACGATTTTGACCGGGCCAAGGGGGTGCTCGGTCAAGGTGACTTTCGCGCCGCCGCGGACCTCTTTGCGACCTTTACGCAATCCTATCCTGGCAGCCCATTAAGCGAGGAAGCCAATTTCAACCGCGGCGAGGCTTTGACCAAGCTGGATGATACCGCCAACGCGGCGCGGGCTTATCTGGAGGCGTTTTCCGGCAAGCCGGATGGGCCGTTTGCTGCCGAGTCGCTGCTGAAGCTGGGGCAGGCCTTGGGCGCATTGGGTCAGGTGCCGGATGCTTGCGTGACCTTGGCCGAAGTGGGCAACCGCTTTCCGGGGACGATTCACGCCACCAATGCGCAGGTTTCCATGCAGGGGCTAGGGTGCCAATAGGCGCGCCAGCCTCTGACTTAGAAACGCGCCTGCTGAATGAAGTCGCGCAAAGCTATGCGTGGCGAGACCCTGTGCCGCAGGTGGTGGGGGTGATGGTTTCGGGCGGCGGCGATTCGATGGCGCTGCTGCATTTGATGCACAGGGCAGGGGTCTTGCGCGGCTGGCGAGTGGAAGCGATCACCGTAGATCACGGATTGCGCGCCGAGGCGACGGCAGAGGCCGCGATGGTGGCGCAAGTTTGCGCAGGTCTTGGGATTGCGCATCAGACAAGCGTTTGGGATCATGGCGATATTCCAGGAAACCTGATGGATCAGGCTCGGCGCGCCCGCTATAAGTTGGTGGCCGATTGGGCGCATCAGCGCGGCATTGCCGATGTGGTTTTGGGTCATACCGCTGACGATCAGGCCGAGACATTTTTGATGGGGCTTGCGCGGAAGGCCGGATTGGACGGGCTTTCCGGGATGCGGGTGGCTTGGCCAGAGCATGAGATTGGCTGGTTGCGTCCGCTGTTGTCGGTGACGCGCGCGGAATTGCGCCAGTATTTACGCACGCGGAGTTTAGCTTGGGTGGAAGACCCCAGCAATGACGATGAGGGCTTTGCCCGCGTGAAAGCGCGCCGTGTACTACAGGCGCTGCGTCCTTTGGGAATTACTGCGGCCACGTTGGCGGCGGTCAGTGAAAATCTTGCTATGGCGCGCGGGGCGATTGGCTGGCAACTCGCCAAGACGGCGCAGATGGTCACGCAGACGGCGGCGGAATCATTGAGCTTTTCGCGTGACCAATATCTCGCGCTCCCTATGGAAATTCAACGCCGCCTGTTGATTGCCGCGCTGCGCTGGACGTCGGGCGTCGAATATCCGCCGCGCGAAAGTGGGCTGATGGCGGTGCAATGGGCGATTGCTGCGGGGAAAGACGCGACTCTCGGCGGTGTGCGCTTTAAGGCCCGCGCCGATACGATCCAGATTTTGCGCGAGGCGAAGGCGGTGCAAAGCCTTGCCTGCCCGACCACACAGCTGTGGGATCATCGCTGGCAACTGATCGGCCCACATGCCCCCAATCTAACCATCCGGGCGCTTGGCACCGCAGGTCTGGCCGCCTGCAAAGACTGGCGCAGCCTTGGCCATCCCCGCGATGCGCTGCTGGTGACCCCGGCGATCTGGCAGGGTCAGACGCTTATTGCCGCACCCCTCGCCGGGTTTCCGAACGATTGGTGCGCGAATTGCGGCCCCAGCTTCGCTTCCTTTGTCTTATCGCATTGAACCCGGCGGACTTATCTCTATCTTAAGAACAACCGCCGAAACTGGCCCCGTTCGGGCCTCCCGGCCAATCATACGGAGAAGTTCGTGGGTAACGCACGAAACATTGCATTCTGGGTCGTCCTCTTTCTGCTGATCCTTGCGCTATTTCAAATGTTCAACACCGGGGCGGGCACGTCGGGGTCGTCCAACGTGCCTTATTCTGAATTTATTCAGCGGGTTGACGCGGGTGAGGTTGCCTCGGCAACGCTGGATGGTGAAAGCGTGATCGTCAAAGGCAAGGATGGCAGCTCTTACGCCACCATCGCGCCGAATGACCCGATGCTGACCGATCGGCTGCTGGCCAAGGGCGTGGAAGTGCGCGCGAAAAGCCAACAGCAGTCGGGAATCCTGTCGCTGATGTCGGTCTGGTTGCCGTTCATCGTGCTGATCGGGGTGTGGATTTTCTTCATGAACCGGATGCAGGGCGGCGGCAAAGGCGGGGCGATGGGCTTTGGCAAATCGCGCGCCAAGCTGCTGACCGAAAAGCAAGGCCGGGTGACGTTTGACGACGTGGCGGGCATTGATGAGGCCAAGGAAGAGTTGGAAGAGATCGTTGAATTCCTGCGCAATCCGCAGAAATTCTCGCGGCTTGGCGGCAAAATTCCGAAGGGCGCACTGCTGGTCGGCCCTCCGGGCACCGGTAAGACCCTGCTGGCGCGGGCGATTGCGGGCGAGGCCGGTGTGCCGTTCTTTAGTATCTCGGGTTCGGATTTTGTTGAGATGTTTGTGGGTGTGGGTGCAAGCCGTGTCCGCGATATGTTTGAACAGGCAAAGAAAAACGCGCCCTGCATCGTGTTTATCGACGAGATCGACGCCGTGGGCCGCGCGCGTGGCGTCGGCGTCGGCGGCGGTAATGATGAACGCGAGCAGACTCTGAACCAACTGCTGGTGGAGATGGATGGCTTTGACGCCAATGAAGGCGTGATCATTGTGGCTGCGACCAACCGTAAGGATGTTTTGGATCCGGCTTTGCTGCGTCCGGGCCGGTTTGACCGCACCATCCATGTGCCGAACCCTGATATCAAAGGTCGCGAGAAAATCCTGTCGGTGCATGCCCGCAAAGTGCCCTCGGGCCCGGATGTGGACCTGCGGGTGATTGCACGCGGCACGCCGGGATTCTCGGGTGCTGATCTGGCGAACTTGGTGAACGAGGCGGCTCTATTGGCCGCCCGCGTTGGCCGTCGCTTTGTCACCATGTCGGACTTTGAATCTGCCAAAGACAAGGTGATGATGGGGGCCGAGCGCCGCTCGATGGTGCTGACCGATGAGCAGAAAGAGCATACAGCTTACCATGAGGCCGGCCACGCGATTGTTGGCATGGCTTTGCCGAAATGCGATCCGGTTTACAAAGCCACGATCATCCCGCGCGGTGGCGCTTTGGGCATGGTGGTGTCTTTGCCCGAGATTGATCGGCTGAACTGGCACAAGGATGAGTGCAAGCAGAAGATCGCCATGACGATGGCCGGGAAAGCCGCTGAGATTATGAAATGGGGCGAAGATACCGTCTCAAACGGGCCGTCGGGCGACATTCAGCAAGCCTCGGGCCTTGCCCGCGCGATGGTGATGCGCTGGGGAATGTCGGATGCGGTTGGCAATATCGACTATGCCGAAGCACATGAAGGCTATCAGGGCAAAACCGCCGGGCTTTCGGTGTCGGCTGAGACGAAAATGCTGATCGAACATGAGGTTAAGGGCCTGATTGATGAGGGCTACGAGACCGCGCGCCGCATCCTGATCGAACAGGCCGAAGGCTTTGAGCGGTTGGCGAAGGGGCTGCTGGAATATGAAACCCTGACCGGCGAAGAGATTCGCAAAGTGGTCGCGGGCGATACACCGAGTGCTGTCGATGACGGTATGGGCGATGGGCCAAGCGGCGGCTCGGGGGTGATTGCGATCCCGAAAACCCGGGCGCGCAAGCCGAAAGCGGTGCCTCCGGTGGCACCGGAGCCCTCTGCGTGAGCGCAGACGACAAAGACTGGAGCCCCGAAACCTACGCAAGGTTTCGGGGTTTGCGTTTGCGCCCTGCACTGGATTTGCTGGCGCAGGTGGGGGAATTGCCTAAGGGTGAGGTGGTTGACCTTGGCTGCGGCGATGGCGCGGTGGCCGAGGCTTTGGCTGTGCGGCTTCCGGGGCGCGTGTTGCGGGGCGTGGATAGCTCGCAGGCGATGTTGGCACAGGCTCGGGGCTTGGGGATTTATACCAGCCTTGAGGCGGTTGATATCGCGGGCTGGCGGCCTGAAACACCGCCCGCGCTGATTTATTCAAATGCGGTGCTGCAATGGCTGCCAGATCACGCCAGCCTGATGCCTCGTCTTGCGGGCTATTTGGCGCCCGGTGGTGTGCTGGCGGTGCAGATGCCGCGACAGTTCAAAGCCGCCTCGCATCGGTTTCTGCGCGACATTGCGGGGTCGATGTTCCCCGACCGCTTTGATTTCTCGAAAGAAACCTCGCCCTGCGCCAAGGCTGAGGAGTATCACGCGCTGCTCTCGCCCTTGGGCGCGGTAGAGGCTTGGGAAACCGAATATATCCAACGGCTTGATCCGACTGCTGCGATGCATCCGGTGCGCGCTTTCACTCAAGCCACCGCGATGCGACCGATTGCCGACAAGCTGTCGGTGACGGAGTTGGCCACCTTCTGTGCCGCCTATGAAGCCAGCCTTTCGGCCGCCTATCCGCTGCAAAAGGATGGCGCGGTGCTGTTCCCGTTCAAGCGGGTGTTCTTCACGCTAAAGATCTGAGATGCCCGCACTTATCCCCACCGAATTTTACGGCACCATCACTTGGCTGGGCCGCGTGGCGGACCGCGATGCGGCGCTGGAAAGTGCCGCGCTGACCGAGATTTTCGCAGGCTTCGATGGCCCCGAGGGTGAGGCGCATGGCGGGATCAACCGCCCTGCCTGTAGCCGCGTCGCAGCCCTTTACAAACGCAACCACACCATCCGCAACACACGGCAATTCGCGGTGATGGCGGCAGAGGATTTGGCGCAGATCGCGGCGAAGATGGGCCTCGACAGTCTTGACCCCGCGCTGCTCGGCACCAGCCTTGTGATTTCAGGTATCCCGGATTTCAGCCATCTGCCGCCCTCCAGCCGCTTGCAGGCCGAAGGCGGGGCGACGCTTGTGGTCGATATGGAAAACCGCCCCTGCACTTTGCCCGCCCGCCCGATTGAGAGCAATCACTCCGGATATGGCAAACATTTCAAGCCCGCCGCGCAAGGTCTGCGTGGCATCACTGCTTGGGTTGAAGCCGAGGGCATGTTGCGGATTGGCGCGAAAATCCGGCTGTTCGTGCCTGATCAACCGGCGTGGAGCCAGCTTGACCGCGTCAGAAGCGGTCATAGCCTGATCTGAGGCTGCACACGCTACAGCATGAAGTCGGTATCGACCAACACGCTGACATTCTTCACCAGTATCGCGAAATCCGCTGTCAGATCGCCGTTCAGATCGCCACTGACGATCACATCATTGCCCGATGTGGTGTAATGGAGCAAGCCTTGACGATGATCGAACGGATCGGTGCCGATAAAAGTAAATGCTTGATCTGTGCCGCCCGGGATGGCGTCTATATCCAGCAGGTCGATGCGGTCAGCCTCGGCACGATGAAAATCGCTAATGGTATCGCGCCCAGCGACAGCCACCGTCGAACTTGACGTTTTTTCAAACACAAACCGATCCGATCCAACCCCGCCATAGAGCCGGTCTGCGCCCGCGCCGCCCACCAGTGCATCATTGCCATCGTCGCCGTACAAGAGATCATTGCCCAACTCGCCGAGTAACGTGTCCCTGCCTGCGCCGCCGTGGCCATCATCTGCGCCGCCACCAAGGATCAAGCCATCATTACCCAAGCCACCGTAAAAGCTGTTGGCATTGCCGCCAAAGGCGACCGTGGTCTTGATAGTGTCTGTCAGACGGTCATCAAAGCTGGAGCCTATGATGTCACTGAAGCCGCCGATGACATCCCCCTGAGCATCGCCACCAATGCCGGTGGTGGTGGTGCCAAAGGTCAAGGCCACAACGACACGCGCCGATGATCCCGCATAAGACAGCGTGTCGTTGCCATCCGCGCCGCCAAACATCACGTCCGCGCCTGCGCCGCCGATGATCAGATCGCGGCCGCCGCCGCCGTTGAGGCTGTCGGCCCCGGTGCCGCCATACAGCCGATCATTGCCGAGATCGCCGTTGACCGTATCATCCCCCGCGCCGCCATAGATGCTGTCGTTGCCGTCAAAACCCGAAATCGTATCATTGCCGCCCGGTCCGGTGGCAGCCGCGTCGCCGTAAAGAATGTTCGCAACCTCGTTGCCTTGGATAAAATCGGCGCTGATCGCGCCGCGCACGTTCTCGATCAGCCCATTGACCACCAAGCGGTGGCTGTCGGTGGCCGAGGTGTCAAACCGCGCCGAGGCTTGGGTTGAGATGCCGTCCACCGCCCACCAGCTGAGCCGAACGTCCGTTGCCAAAGCGTAGCTGCCACCCACCACCAGCCAATCCAGCCCGACGTTGTTGGGGTCGTTCACGGTCACCGTTGCGGTGGTTGGTGCCAAAATGTCGGCGTTATAGATGTCGTTGCTCATATGCATGTTCCTGTGAAAAGTGTGTTTAAGTCGGGCGAGAAAGCCAATTTCAAGTCTTTGGGTGCTAAATTGATCTCAGGTTAGGCCAGGTTTTGACTTGGCTCAAGCCTGCAAAGCCGCGTTCAGATGACAACTGCTGTCATGCGCCGTTATGGAATATGTGTTCCAAGCGTAGAATTTTTCCTCCACCCGCCCCGCACTTTCCGATCGGAAACATCGGCTGGCGATTTTGCATGGGAAGAAGTCGGAAAAGCGCGTTTGAATCGTCATTTTCTCCGGTATCACGTCGCCAACGGGACAGTCCGTGCCCCTTGGGAGAATGAAATGGCCTTCAAAACCGACATCGAGATTGCACGCGAAGCCAAGAAAAAGCCGATCATGGAGATTGGCGCGAAGCTGGGCATCCCGGCTGAGCATCTGCTGCCCTACGGCCATGACAAAGCCAAGGTGAGCCAAGAGTTCATCAAATCTTTGGCCGGCCGCCCAGACGGCAAGCTGATCCTTGTCACCGCGATCAACCCGACGCCCGCTGGCGAAGGCAAGACCACCACCACCGTGGGTCTGGGCGATGGCCTGAACCGCATCGGCAAAAAGGCCGTGGTCTGTATTCGCGAGGCGTCCTTGGGCCCGAACTTCGGCATGAAGGGCGGCGCTGCGGGCGGCGGCTACAGCCAAGTCGTGCCGATGGAAGAAATGAACCTGCATTTCACCGGCGACTTCCACGCGATCACCAGCGCCCACAACCTGCTGTCGGCGATGATCGACAACCACATCTACTGGGGCAACAGCCTTGAGATCGACGCCCGCCGCATCGTCTGGCGTCGCGTGATGGACATGAACGACCGCGCGTTGCGTGATATTGTGGTCAACTTGGGCGGCGTGTCGAACGGCTTCCCGCGTCAGACTGGCTTTGATATCACCGTGGCTTCGGAAGTCATGGCGATCTTGTGCCTGTCGAACGATCTGGAAGATCTGGAAAAGCGTTTGGGCGATATCGTCGTGGCCTACACCCGCGCCAAAACCCCGATCTATTGCCGCGACATCAAGGCGGACGGCGCTATGACCGTTCTGCTGAAAGACGCGATGCAGCCGAACATCGTGCAGACGCTGGAAAACAACCCCGCCTTCGTGCATGGCGGCCCGTTTGCCAACATCGCCCACGGCTGTAACTCGGTGATCGCCACCAAGACCGCGCTGAAGCTGGGCGAATATGTGGTGACCGAAGCTGGTTTCGGTGCTGACTTGGGCGCTGAGAAATTCTTCGACATCAAATGTCGCAAAGCGGGCCTGAAGCCTTCTGCGGCTGTCATCGTCGCCACCGTGCGCGCGATGAAGATGAACGGCGGCGTGGCCAAGGCTGACTTGGGTGCGGAAAATGTTGAAGCGGTGAAAAAAGGCTGCCCGAATTTGGGCCGTCACATCGGCAACGTCAAAGGCTTTGGCGTGCCGGTTGTGGTTGCGATCAACCACTTCTTCAGCGACACCGATGCCGAGATTGCAGCCGTGAAAGCCTATGTGGCCGAGCAGGGCGCAGAGGCGATCCTGTGCAAACACTGGGCCTTGGGGTCGGAAGGCATTGAAGAACTGGCGCATAAGGTCGTTCAAATGGCCGAGTCTGGTGCGGCCAACTTCGCACCGCTGTATCCCGACGAGATGCCTCTGTTCCAAAAGCTGGAAACCATCGCCAAGCGGATCTATCATGCTGACGCTGTGATCGCCGACAAGTCGATCCGTGATCAGTTGCGCGTTTGGGAAGCGGCGGGCTACGGCCATCTGCCGATCTGTGTGGCCAAGACCCAGTACAGCTTCACCACCGATCCGACCGTCCGCGGTGCGCCGACTGGCCATACCGTGCCGGTGCGTGAAGTGCGGCTGTCGGCAGGGGCTGGTTTCATCGTCGCGATCTGCGGTGAGATCATGACCATGCCGGGTCTGCCGAAAGTGCCGTCGGCTGAAGTGATCCGCCTGAACGCGGATGGCAATGTCGAAGGACTGTTCTAAGCCACGATTGAAACAGGCTGGGGCCATTCGTCGCCTTGCCTTTGGACCGCATCGGAATTAACTCCATGCCAGCCCAAAGGAGAGCGCGATGAAGGCCCCCGCCGATTGCCTAACGATGCAAGATTTGCGTGTGCAGATTGATCTTCTGGATGCGGAAATCGTTGCAAAACTGGCGGCGCGGGCGAGCTATATCGACCGCGCTGCTGTGCTCAAACAAACCGAAATGCTGCCCGCGCGGATCAATGACCGGGTGGAGCAAGTGGTAGATCGGGTGCGGGCAGGGGCAGAGGCCGAAGGTCTGGACCCGGCGCTTGCAGAAGATCTCTGGCGGCGGATCATCGAATGGTCGATCGCCCGCGAGGAACAGGTTCTGGGGCCGGACAGCCCCTGAAAGGGCGGTATGACGGCGACGCTGATTGACGGAAAAGCCATTGCGGCGCGGATGCGCGGCGAGACTTTGCTCGAAGCGCAGGCTTTGACGGACGCGGGCTGGACGCCGAAGCTGGTGTCGATCTCGGTCGGTGATGTGGCTGCTGCGGAATTGTATGTGCGCAACCAGCAGCGCCAAGCGCAGGATGCGGGCGTTGGGTTTGAGGCGCGGAATTATCCGGAAAGCATTAGTTTAGAGCAACTTACCGGGGTTTTGGCCGGCCTGAACGCTGATCCTCGGGTGAACGGCATCATCATTCAGCGGCCCTTGCCTGCGCATATCCCGGTGAAGGCGTTGCAAAAGGCGGTGCATCCGTTGAAAGATGTTGAGGGGATGCACCCGGCCTCGATTGGCAATATCGTCTACAACGATCTGGCGCTTGGCCCCTGCACGGCGGTTGCCGCCGTGGAAATCCTGAAAACCCTGCCGTTGAAGCTGGAAGGCCTTGATGTCTGCGTTATCGGCCACTCTGAAATCGTCGGCAAACCGATTGCCTTTCTGATGATGGGTCTGGGGGCAACCGTGACCGTCTGCCACCACATGACCCGTCAGGTTGCCGTGCATAGCCGCGCGGCGGATGCGGTGTTCGTCGCGGTGGGCAAGCCGGGGCTTGTCACCGGAGCGATGCTGAAGCCCGGCTCGGCTTTGATCGACATTGGCATCAACCGCGTCGATGGCAAAACTGTCGGGGATGCGGATTTTGAAAGCTGCTCGAAGGTCGCTGGCTGGATCACCCCGGTTCCCGGCGGTGTTGGCCCGGTGACCGTCGCCACATTGATGAAAAACGCCGTTCTGGCGACCCGGATGCAAATGGACCATTATCGCAGCGCCTTCGCGGCTGCGAGCTAGGAGAATAACATGACCGCTACAGTGATTGACGGCAAAGTTTTCGCGGCCAAAGTGCGCGCGCAGGTGCAGGCGCATGTCGCCAAATTGCGCGAAAGCCATGGCATCCAGCCGGGCCTCGCGGTGGTTCTGGTCGGTGAAGACCCGGCGTCTCAGGTTTACGTGCGCAACAAACACGCCTCGACCATCGAAGTCGGCATGGCATCTTTCGAACATCGCTTGCCTGCGGACACCTCTGAGGCCGATCTGCTGGCCTTGGTCAACAGCCTGAACGCCGATCCGAAAGTTCATGCCATTCTCGTGCAGTTGCCGCTGCCTGCTCATCTGAATTCTGAACTGATCATCAACACCATCGACCCCGCTAAGGATGTCGACGGCTTTCACATTTCCAACGTTGGTCTCCTGGGGACCGGACAAAAGAGCATGGTCCCTTGCACGCCGCTCGGCTGTCTGATGATGCTGCGCGATCATCATGGCAGCTTGGCGGGCCTCAACGCGGTTGTCGTCGGCCGCTCCAACATCGTCGGCAAACCGATGGCACAACTGCTGCTGGGCGACAGCTGCACCGTGACCATTGCGCACAGCCGCACCAAGGATCTCGCCGTCGTCTGCCGGGGCGCCGATATCCTCGTCGCCGCCGTCGGGCGCCCGGAAATGATCACCGGAGATTTCGTCAAACCCGGTGCCACGGTGATCGACGTCGGCATCAACCGCATTGAACGCGATGGCAAAAACAAGCTGGTCGGTGATGTACACTACGAATCAGCCGCGAAAGTGGCGGGCGCGATCACCCCGGTTCCGGGCGGCGTTGGCCCGATGACCATCGCTTGCCTGCTGGCCAATGCCCTGACGGCATGCTGCCGCGCCAATGGCCTGCCCGAACCAGAGGGTTTGACGGCCTGAAACCTGTAAAGCGTTGTTAAAACGCAGCAGTTATCCATTTGGATAATTGAAATGATTGCCACAAGGTTAACCAGTCGCTAAGCACCGCCGAAGTAACCAGTAACGCGCCAGAGGCCCATGTCGGCGTTCGCCCAAAGATTTAAACAGGAAATAAGCTCGGGCGTGTCCATTAGTTTTTGGGCCGTCCTGCTGCTTTTTGTCGCTTTGACGGGCCCGTTTGGCACCTATGCCGCCTATAGTTTTGGCCAGCGTTTGCTGGCGGTCGCCCCCCTACTGGCGGCGATCATGTTGGTGGGCGTGGCGATCCGGGTGCTGGTGTTCAGCACGCTGCCGCCGCGGCGGTTTCGCTGGGCCTCGGCGCTGAATGCGGGCCTTGCCAGCCTGATCATCGCGCCAATGCTGGATCAATTTCTGCACCAGATCCCGCCGACCGACACCGTCAGCTATCCCGGTTTGGGTGAGTTGATGCTGCTGGTGTTTTCGCTGTCATTAGGGCTGTCGTCGTTGCGCCGCACGGTCGCGTTAGACTTTGACCCGCCGCCCGCTGCGCCGGAGCCCGCGCTCGCGCCGGAACCAGAACCCGAAGCGCCGCCTCTGCCCCGGCTGTTGCAACGGTTGGATGTCGTGACCCCCGGCGCTTTGTGGTCGATTTCGGTGCGCGATCACTATGTTGACGTGCAGACCAGTTGTGGCACCACCAGCCTGCTGATGCGGCTCAGCGATGCGATGGTCGAGACGGCTCCGGTTGAGGGTGCGCAAATCCACCGCTCGCATTGGGTGGCGTGGGAGGCGGTGCAGGGGGTAGAGCGCGACGGTGCCAAGCTGTTCGTGGCGCTGGAGGGCGGCAATCGTCTGCCGGTGTCGAAAAACCACCGTGAAAAACTGGTGGCGCGCGGCTTGCTGTAGGGCTAGCGCGGCATCGGCAAGGGCAGGGCGGTTTTGCCAATCGCCACCGCCAAGGCTTGCGGCTGCATCAGCGCGGTCAGGGTAGGATCATGGCTCCACAACCCGCCCGTATAGCTGCCATAGGCGGGCAAGATCACCCGGGCTTGGTCCAGCAGAAAACAGCGCCGCGCCTGTCCCGCCAGCCGCAGCTTTGGGTGGTAATGGCCGGAAATTTCAGGTGTTTGCGTGGTGGCGATATGGCGAAACGCCAGCGGCCCGATCTGCAGTTCCGCCCGGTGACTGCCGCCCAAAGCAAACGGGCCCGCGTCATGGTTGCCCTCAATCCAGACCCAATCGCGCCCCGCCATCAAGCGGGTGAGCCAAAGCTGATCGGCGGGGTCCATCGCTTCGGCGGCGCGCAGATCATCAAAGCTGTCGCCCAAACAGATTACCCCCCGCGCGCCCGTCGCCTCCAGATCATCATCCAACCGTTGCAAGGTGTCGCGGGTCTCGAACGGTGGTAGCAGCGCACCACCCCGCCGCGCGAGGCGTTCCGACTTGCCGAAATGCAGGTCAGAGACGACCAACAGCTGTTCGGCAGGCCAATGCAATGCGCCCGAGGGCAGGGCGTGCAGATCAGCCGAAGACAGGGAAAACCGATACATGGCGAGCAGCTTTGCCCTGTGATGGTCAACTTGACAAGACCTGCCCGCATCCCGTGGCAACGCCGATGAGTGGGGGCTCGATGCCCCCCGAAGCGGCATCTGTTGCTAGGTCAACCCGGCATCCCGCATCAGCTGTGCCGCCGCATCTTCCGCCAAACGCTCGCGACCCTTGCCGTCGACTGGAACCTTGCCCATCTCTAAAAACAGCGGCGCCGCGAGGGGCGAGGGGCGCTCCAGCCGGACATGATCCAACCGGTCGCCAATCCGTTGCAACATCGCCTCCAACCGCCCGAAATCAACCAGCCCGCGCATCGCCGCATCCTTGGTGATCGCCAGCATCAGATGGCCCGCATCATATTTGCGCAGCGTGTCATAGAGGATATCGCTGGAGAACGTCGCTTGCCGCCCGGATTTGCGCCGCCCTTGATGGCTGCGCTCGATCAGCCCAGCGATGATCGCCACATTGCGGAAGGTGCGCTTCATCACCGCATTGCCGCCCAGCCAGCCCTCCAGATCGGCGCGTAAGCTGGCACGGTCAAGCAACGCCGCCGGATCAAGCACCTCTGTCAGCCCCCAGATCATCGTGGCATAATCGGTGGCGACAAAGCCCAAAGGATGCAGCCCCTGATCCTCCATGCGTTTGGTCAAGAGCAGCCCCAAGGTCTGCTGCGCATTGCGCCCCGCGAAACCATAGAGCACCAGATGCTGCCGCGCCTCATAGCCAAAGGTTTCCACCAGCAGCCGCCCCGGCTGCGGCAGCTGCGAGACTTCACGCTGCAAGCTCAACCACTGCGCGGTGTGGGAGGGCAGGTCAGGCCAGTCCCCCTGCTGGAAAATCTGCAAAATCCGCTCGGACAGCTGGGTCGAGGTGGCGAATTTCGTCCCCGAGAACACCGCCACTTTCGGATCACGTCCGGGCTGGCGCGTCACCTCTACCGTCATCTCGCGCAAGCCATCGTAGCGCACCACCTGCCCGCCGATCAGAAAGGTATCGCCGGGGGTCAGGGTGCTGGCAAACGCCTCCTCCACCTCGCCCAAAGGTGTGCCACCCATGCGACCCTTCAGCCGCACCTTCAGGGTCTCGGTGTCGATGATCGTACCCAAATTCTGCCGGATCACCGCTGCTGTGCGCGGATCGCGCAGCGACCATTTGCCGTCGCGGATCATCAGCCGCTGCCATTTGTCATAGGCGCGCAAAGCGTAGCCGCCCGTGGCGACAAAATCCAGACAGCTGTCGAATTCCGCCCGCGTCAGGCCCGCATAGGGCCCCGCCGTGATCACCTCGCCGTAAAGCGCACCCGCGTCAAACGGCGCGGCGCAGGCGGTTGCCAGAATATGCTGGCACAAAACATCCAACGGCCCCGGCCCGCGCGGATCGCCATCGAGCTGATGCGCTTTCACCGCTTGTAGAGCCGCCTGACATTCCACCACTTCAAAGCGATTGGCGGGCACCAGCAGCGCTTTTGATGGCGCGTTGTAACGGTGGTTGGCGCGGCCAATGCGCTGCACCAAACGTTTGACGTTCTTGGGTGCGCCGACCTGAATCACCAGATCAACATCGCCCCAGTCGATGCCCAAATCGAGGCTACCCGTGCAGACAATCGCCCGCAGCCTGCCGTCCACCATCGCCTGCTCCACCCGGTCGCGCTGTTCGCGCGACAGCGAGCCGTGATGGATGCCAATCGGCAAATCCTCGGTATTCAGCAGCCACAAACGGTGAAAGAAAATCTCGGCCTGCGCGCGGGTGTTGTGAAAGATCAGCGTGGTTTTATGCAGCTTCACCTGATCCAAGATCGCCGGAATCGCATAATGCGCACCGTTGCCCGCCCAAGGCGGCGGCTGTTGCGTGATCAGCATTGAAATGTCCGGGTCCGGTCCCGGATCGGCCTGCATCACCTGCGTGCCCGCCCCCAAAAATGCCGCCAGCGCAGGCGGGTCCTCCACCGTCGCCGACAGCCCCACCCGTCGCAGGCCGGGGGCCAGAGTCTCCAACCGCGCCAGCTGCAACATCAACTGATCGCCACGCTTGCTTTCGGCGAGGGCATGGATTTCATCGACAATCACCCGCGACAGCCCGGCGAATATCCGTGGCGCATCCTCGTAACTCAGCAGCAGCGCAAGGCTTTCCGGCGTGGTCAGCAGAATATGCGGTGGATCGGCGCGCTGCCTACGGCGCTGGGTGTAAGTGGTATCCCCGGTGCGATCCTCGATGCGAATCGGTAGACCAACACCTTCGACCGGACGGCGCAAATTCCGTCGAATATCCGCCGTCAGCGCTTTCAGCGGCGAGATATACAGCGTGTGCAGCCCCTTGTGCTTGCCATCCGCCAGTTCTGCCAAACTCGGCAAAAACCCCGCGAGGGTCTTGCCCCCGCCAGTCGGCGCGATCAGCAAAGTCGAAGCATCCCCCGCCCGCTCCAACATCGCCAACTGATGCGGATGCAAGGCCCAGCCTTGGGCGGCAAACCAATCGGCAAGGGCTGCGGGCAATTCCATCCCGCTAACCTAAGCGCAAGCCATGCAAAGAAAACCCCCGCGCAATTTCATCTTGGCCTAAATACTCCCGCCGGAGGCTCCCACCGCCGCCACAATGTCGCGGATGGACTTGCTGCCACCGCGATCACAGCCTAAGCCGATTGCCATGAAAATACTATTTTTAGGCGATGTGATGGGGCGGGCAGGGCGGGCGGCGATTGTGGATCGCCTGCCCACATTGCGCCGCGATTGGGGTCTCGATTTTGTCGTGGTCAATGGCGAGAATGCATCACAGGGCGCGGGCTTGACGGCGGAGCACGCCCGCGTCTTGCTCGGCGCGGGGGCGGATTGTCTGACCTTGGGCGATCATGCGTTCGACCAAAAAGACATGCTGCAATATATCGAGCAGGAACCCCGGATCATCCGGCCGTTGAACTTCTCCAAGGTCGCTCCGGGGCGGGGCGTGAAGATTTTCGACGCCACGCAGGGGCGCAAAGTTCTGGTGACGCAGGTGCTGGGGCAGGTGTTTATGAAGCGCCCGTTTGACGATCCGTTTTCTGCGGTGGAAACCATCCTGAAAACCCACCGCATGGGCGCAAGCGTTCAGGCGGCGGTGGTGGATGTCCATGCCGAGGCCACGTCCGAGAAGATGGCGATGGGGCATTGGTGCGACGGGCAGGCGTCCTTGGTTGTCGGCACCCACACCCATGTGCCGACCGGAGACGCGCAAATCTTGGCCGGTGGCACGGGCTATATGACCGATGCCGGGATGTGCGGTGATTACAACTCGGTGATCGGCATGGAAAAGCTGGAGCCTTTGCGCCGCTTCATCACCGGCATGTCAAGCGCGCGGTTTACCCCCGCCGAAGGCCCCGCCACTTTGTCAGGTGCCTATGTCGAAACCGATGATCGCACTGGCAAGGCGCTGAAAATCAAGATGATCCGCAATGGTGGCACTTTAGAGCAATCCTCGCCATGATCGCGACCCCACCCCACGCCCAGACTCAAGTCGCGCCAAAACGCCTGCAACTGTTGCTGATCCTACTGTGCCTTGGCCTCGGCTGGGGGTTGACGCAACCGCTTGGCAAGATCGCGGCCTCGACCGGGCATAAGCCGTTCGGGCTGATCTTCTGGCAGTTGATCGTTTGCACGCTTGTCTTGGGCAGCGTAACCTTGCTGCGCGGCAAACGCCTGTCGTTGCGGCCCGAGGCTTTGCGGTTCTACGTCGTCGTCGCCGTGCTTGGCACGCTGGTGCCGAATGCCACCTTCTACATCTCGGTGGCGCGCTTGCCGTCGGGGATCATGTCAATCCTGATCTCGATGGTGCCGCTGTTGGCCTTCCCGATGGCGATGGCCTTGGGGATGGACAATTTCTCACCCCGCCGTTTGGCGGGTCTGGGCATGGGGCTGGCCGGAGTGCTGCTGATCGCTTTGCCCAATGCCAGCCTGCCTGATCCGGCCATGGCTGCCTTCCTGCCGGTGGCGATGATCGGGCCGCTGTTTTACGCGATGGAAAGCACCTATGTCGCCAAGACCGGCACCGCTGGGATGGACGCGCTGCAAGCGATGTTCGGGGCCTCTCTCGTTGGGTTGATCCTCTGCACGCCGATCATGCTGGCCTTGGGCCACGGCTTTGCGATGCCGCTGCCGCCGGGAAAGGCGGAATGGGCGCTGATCGCCTCGTCTGCCCTGCACGCGCTGCTCTATTCCGCCTTCGTCTGGCTCGCCGCCAAGGCCGGAGCCGTCTTCGCCTCGCAATCAAGCTACATCGTCACCGCCTCGGGCGTGATCTGGGCGATGCTGCTGTTGGGCGAGCGCTTCAGCCCTTGGGTCTGGGCAGCGGCGGCGGTGATGCTGGCGGGTCTCAGCCTTGTGCAGCCGAAACTGCGGCACCAAACCCTGCAACCGTTGAACGAATAGCGTGGATTTGCGGTCGGGGTTGCAGCCGCACCCTTGGCTGGTGTAAGGCAATCCAACACCTGAATTAGGGATCGGAGACGGGTCATGGCAGGCCATTCAAAATGGGCGAACATCCAGCACCGCAAGGGCAAGCAGGATAAAGCCCGCTCGAAAGTGTTCTCAAAGCTGGCGAAGGAAATCACCGTCGCCGCCAAAATGGGGATGCCCGACGTGGATATGAACCCGCGTCTGCGTTTGGCCGTGAAGGCCGCGAAAGCGGTGTCGATGCCGAAAGACGTGATCGACCGCGCGATCAAGAAATCGCAGATGGGTGATGGTGCCGATTACACCGAAATCCGCTATGAAGGTTACGGCGTCAACGGCATCGCCATCATGGTTGAGGCGATGACCGACAACCTGAACCGCACCGCTTCGAACGTGCGCAGCTATTTCAGCAAATGCGGTGGCAATCTGGGGCAAACCGGGTCGGTTTCGCACGGCTTTGACCGCATGGGCGAGATTTCCTATCCCGCCTCGGCTGGCTCTGCTGATGACGTGATGATGGCGGCTTTGGATGCCGGGGCCGATGATGTCGAATCCGATGAGGATGGCCACTGGATTTATTGCTCGGTCGAAAGCCTGAACGAGGTTTCCGACGCTTTGGAAAAAGCCTTGGGCGAGTCGCTGGAATCCAAGCTGATCTGGAAGGCGCAAGTGCTGACTGAGGTGGATCTGGACACCGCCACCAAACTGATGCGACTGATCGACATGCTGGAAGAGGATGACGATGTGCAAACCGTCACCCATAACTTCGATATGTCTGAGGAAGTGGCGGCACAGCTGGAGTAGGGTGCGCTTCAGCGCACCATACGCGCCCAAACCCAAAGCCGCGCACATCCTGCGCGGCTTTTTCAATGCTTTAACGGCCCCGCGTCAGCAATCCGGCGCTATTCGCCTTACGGCTTGACCTGATTTAACGGCGGGGCCACGGCACGGCGGTAGAGATGCCAACTGGCATGGCCCAGCACCGGCAACACGAACATCAGCCCGACGAAGGCGGTAAGCACCCCAAATCCCAGCCCGATCACCACCACCGCCCCCCAAGCCGCTGCCGCCAGCGGAGAGCGCCGCGCCACGCTGAATGAGGTCATCACCGCCCGCACCACGCCGACATGGCGGTCGACCAGCAGCGGGAAAGACACCAGTGACAGCGCAAGCACAACGCAAGCAAACAGAAATCCCACCCCGATGCCCGCGGCCGCCATCGTCCTGCCCGCCGAGGTCATCAAAATATCCTGCAGAAACCCCTGCACCGAGGCGGGTGCTGCCGGGCCAAGCGTGGCGTTGTAAATCTCATTCGCGCTGAGCAACCAAGCCAAGAAGATCCCGAACAGGTAGACCCCCAGCGTCAGGATCGGGAACAGCGAGGGCGATCCAAGCACGCCAAATGCATCGGCCCAAGTCGTCGGTAACCCCAACTCGCGCCGTCGGCTCATCTCATAAAGTCCGATGGCGGCGACGGGGCCAAGCAAGGCAAAGCCCGAAATCATCGGAAACAGCAGCGGCAACATGCCCCGGTTGAGTGCGAATCCTGCCAGCGCCAGCCCGATGATCGGATACATCAGCACAACAAAGATCACATCGGTGCGTAGGGCCAAGAAATCCTGCAGCCCCTTTTTCAGCGCGATGCGCAGATCGGCGATCTGCAAGCCGGTGATGACGATCGGGGCGCGGTCGCTGCCGGCGATTTCTGCCGTCCCGTCCTCAATGCGATGAAAACCCGCGCCAAGTTGCCGCGCGGCCCATGAGAGCGGATTGCCGATTGTTTCTGCCATGACGTTTCCTCCACCTGTTTCGGCGGGCACATCGCAAGAATGCGACCGCATCCAAGGACAACAACACTGAAGCCACTTTAGCACGGATGCGGCCCGCAGTCGCGCCCCATCGTCTGGATCACGCAGGCGTGTCGGTGGATGGCGGTCAGGCGCTGTGCCCGGCGGCGCTTTCGCGCCTTGAAGTCTGGGGGGTGAGTCATTCTGCACGGCAGAAACGATCTCGCCTTGCAGCCTTCACTTCCGCTTGTTATGTTATAGTATAACATAACGGAATCACGCTATTCCCAAACTCCCCGTCACCGTCCTCTCCGGCTTTCTCGGCGCGGGCAAAACCACCTTGCTGAACCATATCCTGAACAACCGCGATGGCCGCCGGGTGGCGGTGATCGTCAACGATATGTCCGAGGTCAATATTGACGCAGACCTGATCCGCGACGGCGCCTCGCTGTCACGATCAGACGAAAAGCCGGTTGAGATGACCAATGGCTGCATCTGCTGCACCCTGCGCGATGATCTGCTGATTGAGGTCCGCAAACTGGCCGCCGAGGGCCGTTTTGACTACCTGCTGATCGAATCCACGGGTATTGCCGAGCCGCTCCCCGTCGCCGCCACCTTCGATTTCCGCGATGAGCATGGCGATAGCCTGTCGGATGTGGCGCGGCTTGATACGATGGTCACGGTGGTGGATGCGCTGAACCTGCTGCGCGATTTCTCCAGCCAAGATTTCCTCAGTGATCGCGGCGAAACCACGGACGAGGGCGATCAGCGCACATTGGTCAACCTGCTGACCGAGCAGATCGAATTCGCCAATGTGATCATCCTGAACAAGATCAGCGATGCCGGGCCTGCGCGCGCCGATGCCGTCCGCAAGATCATCCGGGCGCTGAACCCGGATGCACGGTTGATTGAAACCGACCACAGCATCGTCTGCTCCGATGTGATCTTTGACACAAACCTGTTCGATTTTGACCGCGCGCAAGAGCATCCTTTGTGGGCGAAAGAACTCTACGGCTTCGCGCATCACACGCCGGAAACCGAGGCATTCGGCATTACCTCTTTCGTCTACCGCGCCCGCGCGCCGTTTGATCCCGCCCGCATCCATACCGTGCTGAATGGTGAATTGCCGGGGGTGATCCGCGCCAAGGGGCATTTCTGGATCGCCAGCCGCCCGAATCTGGCGCTGGAATTCAGCCTTGCCGGGGCTTTGTCCAGCGTCACGCCGCTCGGCGGCTGGTGGGCGAGCGTGCCGCCGACGCGCTGGCCCACACATCCTGATGCGCTGGCAGAAATGGCCGCGAAGTGGACTGAGCCTTGGGGCGATCGGCGGCAAGAGCTGGTCTTCATTGGCGCATGCATTATCCCACACCACCGCCAAGCAAGACCAAGCCCCCAAGCCGCAAATCCGGCCCGCCGATGCCATCTTGGCGAGCCCTGAACCGCAAGGCCGGGAGCCCGCGCGTTGCCAGATGAGGGCATTGCGGATGCTGCGCGCTCTGAACGGTCACAACACGAGGGCAACGCCTGACCGCCGGGTGGGCGAGCCCCAGCAGTTCTAAGCGAGACAGCGCAATAGCGCCCGCCCGAGGGGGCGGTCAGGCGCTGCCCGGCGGCGCATTCGCGCCTTGTTTCCGGGCGGGTTGTTTGCTTGTGAGGGCGGAAGAAGGAGTTTTTGGGAATGAGTGCTAGGCGGACCAAGCGGGCCTAGAAGCTCTTAGCACGCAAAATCGGGCTCCCCAAGATACGCTTCGGAAAACAGAACGCTTATGGCAGGCAAAACAGAACAATCCTGCGGCTCAGGTTGGCAGCTTTTGGGATCAAACGTTAAAAATCCCTTAAATCACCCACCCTATCCATCTGATATCAAACAATAAAAAAAGGTCCCGAGTTGGGACCACTGCTATCCCTACACCAAAACCCGCCCCGCCGCCGCCCGAATTTCTCGAGTCAGCGGAGCCAAAGCCGGGGCCGTCAGGCGACTGAATTGCCAGTGCAGGGCGACATCCAACGGTGTGCCCGCCACCATCTCGATCAACGCGCCCGAGGCGAGGTGGGGGGCCACCAGAGCCTCCGGGTTCAACGCCCATCCCAAGCCCGCCAAGCAGCCATCGACGAAGCCCTGACTGCTCGCCAGCCGATGGCTTGGAAACGCCCGTTTGGATTGCCGCCCGATCTGCCGCTCCACCCAAATCTCTTGCAGCCGATCGTGATCCGAGAAGTTCAGCCCAGGTGCCGCCGCAAGGCTGGCCGCCGTCACCCCCTCGGCCATCCAGCGCGCCATATAGGCGGGCGAGGCCGTGGCCCGGTAGCGCAAAGCTCCCAGTGGGATCGTATCGCAGCCCTGCAACGGGCCGGGATGGGCGGTGATGGCGGCGGCAACCTCGCCGCGCTTCAGCCAGTCTTGGCTGACCTCCTGATCGTCGATCACCAGATCGAATAGGAAGCCCTCGGTTGCCGCCAACGCCGGGATCACCCAAGTGGCCAGACTGTCGGCATTGACCGCGATCCGTAGCGTGGCGGGGCGAGGCGACAGCCACGGCAGGTCGGTGGCGAGGGTGCGTTCCAGCAGCGTCACCTCATCATGGTGGCGGATCATCCTGAGGCCCGCCGGGGTGGCGGTGCAGGGCTGGGCGCGGCGGATCAGCAGGGTGCCCGCAGTTTCCTCCAGCGCTTTGAGGCGTTGGGATATTGCCGAGGGGGTGACGTGCAGCTCAGCCGCAGCAAGGTCAAACGAGCCACGACGATGCACGGCGGCGAGGGCTGCGAGTTGGGCGGGATCGAACATTAGCTAGGCTTATCTAATTGGAGAATGATTAACTTGAGTGAAGTTGCGACAGGCTGCTAGGTCAAGCCGAAAGTGGAGGATGTGATGGCGGGTGAGGTGGATTTGGCGATGTGGTTGCGGTCTATGCAGCCGGAGTTGCATGCGGTGGCTTACGGATATGTGGTGACCGATACGGCGGTGGGACTGACGGCGACGATCTCGGCGGCTTTGGCGGGGCCAGGGATCAGCGCCAATGTGGGGGCGGGGTTTTATCATGATCATGTGTTTGTGCCTTGGGAGCGGCGCTTGGAGGCGATGGCGGCGCTGCGGGAGTTGAACGATGCTTGAGGCGGCGGTTCAGGGTTATTTGGTGTCACTCAGCCTGATTTTGGCGATTGGGGCGCAGAACGCGTTCGTGTTGCGGCAGGGCTTGCGGCGCGAGCATGTCGGCGTGGTGGTGCTGGCTTGCGCCATTTCGGATGCGATTCTGATCGCGCTTGGCGTGACGGGGTTTGGCGTGGTTTCCGCATCGGTGCCGTGGATTGGTGAGGCGATGCGCTGGGGTGGGGTGATTTTTCTGCTGGTTTATGGTGGCCTGCGGTTCAAGGCGGCTTTGGCGGGGGGTGAGGCTTTGAAGCCGGGGGATGGGGCGGCAACCAGCGTGTCAAAAGTGCTGACGACGGTGTTGGTGCTGACATGGGCCAATCCGCATGTTTATCTGGATACGGTGGTGCTGCTGGGATCCATCTCGGCGCAGTATCCGGGGCATCGGCTGGCGTTTGGGGCGGCGGCGGCTTGCGGCAGTTTCAGCTTTTTCACCGCTTTGGGCTATGGTGCGCGGCTTCTGGCCCCGGTGTTTGCCAACCCGAAGGCTTGGGTGGTGTTGGAGATTATTGTCGGGGCGACGATGTGGGCGATTGCGGCAGGGCTTGCCTTTGGCGGTTAGGCTTGGTTCTGTCCGCGGATGAATATGACTGATTTGGGGCGCCCCCGCGAGGGGGTGATGTGGATGGTGCTGTCGGGGCTTTCCTTCGTGGGGGTCAACGGCATTGTGCGCTATCTCGGCACTGATCTGCCTGCTGCACAGTCGGCGTTTTTGCGGTTTGCCTTTGGAGTGGTGTTGCTGGCTCCGGTCTTGCCGGGGTTGGCGCGCGGGATGAGCGGGCAGGTGTTGAAGCTGTTCGCATGGCGCGGGGTGATGCACACGATTGCGGTGCTGTTCTGGTTCTATGCGATGGCGCGAATCCCGGTCGCCCATGCCACGGCGATTGGCTATCTGAACCCGGTTTTGATGCTGATCGCCGGGGCATTGATTTTGCGGGAGCGGCTGACAGCACGGCGGATTATCGCGGTTGGGGCGGCGTTGGCGGGGGCGCTGATTGTGCTGCGTCCGGGGGTGCAGGCGCTGAATATGGGACATTTCAGTCAGATCGGGGCTGCGGTGTTTTTCTGCGGAAGTTATTTGTTTGCCAAGCGGTTGACGGGGTTGGCGAATGCCTCGGTGATCGTGGCGATGATGTCGGTGACGGTGACTTTGGGGCTGGCACCGCTCGCATGGTGGGTTTGGGTTCCGGTCAGTTGGGCGCAGCTTGGCTGGCTGGCGGTGGTGGCGGGCTGTGCGACCTCGGGGCATTATTGCATGACGCGGGCATTCCGGGCGGCTCCGCTGACTGTGACGCAGCCGGTGACCTTTCTGTCGCTGATCTGGGCGACGGCCTTGGGGGCTATCTTGTTTGGCGAGGCGGTGGATGTGTTTGTGCTGCTGGGCGGTGCGATGATTATTGGCGCGATCACCTTTGTGACATGGCGGGATGCCGTCGATAGCGCGGCGTTGCAGCAAGAGTAACCACCGCGCGCTCTGGTGCGGCGGTGTTAACGGGGTTTTCATAGCTTCTGCCTCCACGAGCGTTTTGCGGAGGTCTATATGCCCGATACATCGACAATCCTGTCGCTGCCCCTGATCCAACCCGCGCAAGCGCAAAAACATGTGACGCATAATGAGGCTGTGCGGTTGCTGGACCTGATGGTGCAGCTGTCGGTCAAGGCGCGGGCTGTCAGCGCACCGCCTGTTGGTCCGGTGTTGGGCGACCGCTATATCGTGCCTGTGGGCGCGAGCGGGGCTTGGGCGGGGCAGGCGGGGAAGATTGCGCTGTTCGAGACCGGGGTTTGGCAGTTTTTCACGCCACTGGCGGGCTGGCAGGCCTATGTCGTGGCCGAAGCGGCGATGGCGGTTTACAACGGCACGGCTTGGCTTGCGCTGACCGATGGGCCGTTGTTGGTGGGGCAGCTTGGCGTGTCGGCGACACCGGATGCGACCAATCGGCTGGCCGTCTCCTCGCCTGCATCGCTGTTCGATCATGCGGGCGCTGGGCATCTGATGAAGCTGAACAAGGCCAGTGCGACGGACAGCGCCAGTCTGGCATTTCAGACCGGGTATTCCAGCCGCGCTATGCTGGGCACGCAAGGCTCGGATGATTTCAGCCTAAAAGTCTCGCCCGATGGCAGCAGTTTTCTCGATGCCGTAACAGTGGCGGCGGCGACGGGTTATGTGGCGATGCCGCAGGGGATGCTGGCAAGTGGGTTCAGCCTGCGCGATCCGACGGACCCTACCAAGCGCGCGAGTTTCTCGGTGGCGTCGGTGACGACGGGCACGACGCGGAGCTATACGCTGCCGAATGGCGCGACTGAATTGGCGGGGCTGGCGCTGACGCAGACCTTCACCGGAGCCAAGACGTTTTCGGGCGGCTTTACCATCAGCGGGGCCACGGCGAGCCTTGGCACTTCAACTGCGACCAGTACCTATAGCATGGGGAGCGGGGCTACGGCTGCGGGCAATACCTCGACGATCAATCTCGGCACTGGCGGGATCAGTGGCTCGACCACGGTGGTCAATATCGGATCGAGCGTGACGGGGGCGCTGGGCACAACGGTGATCAACTCGCCCAGCGTCAGCTTTGCGGCGAGCGTCACCAGCATTTCGGCCCCAGCGGCGGCGGTCACGGCGGATAAGCTGGGTCTGGGGGGGGCTACCCCCGATGCGACCAACCGCTTGTCGGTCAATGCAGCCGCGACATTGTTGAACCATGCCGGAGCCGGGCATCAGGTCAAGCTGAACAAGGCGGCGGCAACAGATACCGCCAGCTTGACGTTTCAGACTGGGTTTTCCGGGCGGGCCGAGATGGGGACCACCGGCTCGGATGATTTCGCGATCAAGGTCAGCCCGGATGGCAGCACGTTTTACACTGCGCTGACGGTGGCGCGGGCGACGGGGCAAGCGACACTGCCGCAGGTGCTGAATTTGGGCGGGCAGGCGGCGGATCCTGCCAGCCCGGTGAATGGCATGGTCTGGCTGAATACCACCTCGGGACAGGTCAAGGTGCGCAGCGCTGGGGTCAGCCAAGTGATCAGCGCCGGGATCAGCGATGGGGTCAAGGGCGATGTCACGGTATCGGGCGGCGGCACGGTTTGGACGCTGGCGGCTTCGGCAAAATACGGCGTGCAGGTCGCGCTGAATCAACAAGCATTCATCAACTAGGAGAGCGGCAATGCCCGGCAATACTTCCCCGATTTTCTCAAAAGTTGCCCGTGTCGAGTGGGCGGGCGGCATTACGGCGGCCAATACCGCCAAGGATGGCACTGGCACTGTCGATACGGTGTTCACGGCGGATGCGACGAATGGCTCGTATCTGCAAAAGCTGAATGTGAGGCCGAAAGGCACCAATGTGGCCTCGGTGCTGCGGGTGTTTTTGAACAATGGTGCGACCAATGCGACGGCCGCCAATAACGTGCTGATCGCGGAATTGTCGCTGCCTGCGACCACGCTTTCGGAAGCGGCGGCTTTGTCGGGCAATGAACTGCCGCTGAACATCCCGGTTCCCCCCGGCTACCGGGTGCAGGTGGCTTTGGGCACGGCGGTGGCGGGCGGTTATGCGGTGGCAGGTTTGGGGGGGGATTACTGATGAGTTTTCCGCATTTCCTGCCGCGAGAGGCAGGACAGACCCGGCGGTTTGATCCTTCGGGTGCGGCGGGCCAATGGCAGAGCTACACGGTGCCGCTGGGCGCTGTGCTGCTGGAGATCGTGCTGGTCGGCGGGGGGGGCGGCGGTGGGGCTGGCTTTGCAGCGGCAGCGGCTGCGGCGCGCGGCGGTGGCGGTGGCGGTGGCGGTGGGGCGGTGTCGCGCATCGTCGTCGCGGCGGCACTGCTGCCGGGGACGCTGTTCGTATCGGCGGGCGCGGGCGGTGCGAGTGGGGGGGCGGGGGGGGGCTCAACCATCGGTGTCGCCCCGGTTGCGGCGGTGGCGAGCGGCTTGGCCAGCGCCAATGGCGGTGGCGCGGGTGGCACGGGCACCGGGGCGGCGGTGGGGGCTGCGGGGGCTGCGGGCACTATCTCCACCGGCGGGGCCTATTCGGCGCTGGGCAGTTTTATCAGCGTCGCGGGGCAAGCGGGCGGCGCGGGTGGGGCTGTGGCGGGTGGCACTGGCACGGCGGTGGCGTTTGGTGGCGTCAATATTTTCATCACAGGCGGCGCAGGGGGGGGCGGGGCAACCTCGGCTGATTTCGCGGGCGGCGCGTTGAATGGGGCTGGGCTGTGCCCGACGCTTGCAGGCGGTGCGGCGGGCAGCAACAACGGTGCGGCGGGCTATGAGCTATGGTTGCCGCCAACCTTCTCGGGTGGTTCGGGCGGTGGGGCTTCGAACACTGCTGCGGGCGGGACGGGTGGCGCGGGCGCGCGCGGCTCGGGCGGCGGCGGCGGCGGGGCTGGCGTTACCGCAGGTCAGGGTGGGCGCGGCGGCGACGGCTTTGTGCTGATCACCTGTATTTCGTAAATTGCGGCAAGCGCGCGGGGCCGGGGGCAAGTCCTCCGGCCTTTTGCATGGCTCGCGACTTTTCGCTTGATTTTCCACGCTTTGATTGTTCGCGGATTTGACACAGTGCCCGGCTCTGCCTAAGACAAGACTGGAACAGCCAGGAGCGTTTGGCATGAAGATTGCGATGATCGGAACCGGTTATGTCGGTTTGGTTTCGGGCGTGTGTTTCTCGGATTTCGGGCATGAGGTGATTTGCGTCGACAAAGATCCCGGCAAGATCGAGCGTTTGCGCGCGGGTGAGGTGCCGATCTTTGAGCCGGGGCTAGAGGCCTTGATGGCGAAGAACGTCAGCGCCGGGCGGTTGTCGTTCACGCTGGATCTGGCCGAGGCTGTGGCGGGCGCAGATGCGGTGTTTATCGCGGTGGGCACCCCGACGCGGCGCGGTGACGGCCATGCAGATCTGACCTATGTGATGACGGCGGCGGAAGAAATCGGCCGCGCCTTGACGGGTTATGCGGTGATTGTCACCAAATCGACGGTGCCCGTGGGGACCAACCGCAAGGTGGCCGAGGCTGCTGCTGCGGCCAACCCGGATGCCAAGTTCGACGTGGCCTCAAACCCGGAATTCCTGCGCGAAGGCGCTGCGATTGACGACTTCATGCGGCCCGACCGGGTTGTGGTGGGGGTCGAATCTCAGCGCGCGCGCAAGGTGATGGCGGATATTTACCGCCCGTTGTTCCTGCGCGAATTTCCGGTGGTCTACACCGGGCTTGAGTCCGCCGAGATGATCAAATACGCGGCCAATGCGTTTCTGGCGACCAAGATCACCTTCATCAACGAAATCGCGGCTTTGTGCGAGAAGGTTGGCGCGGATATCAAGGATGTGTCGAAAGGCATGGGGATGGATGGCCGCATCGGCAATAAGTTCTTGCACGCAGGCCCCGGTTATGGCGGGTCGTGTTTTCCCAAGGATACCATGGCTTTGGCCCGTATTGGTCAGGATCATGCTGTGCCGATGCAGATCACAGAGACCGTGATCAAGGTTAACAATGAAATCAAGCGCCGGATGATCGACAAGATCGTTGATCTGTGTGACGGCAGCCTGAACGGCAAGACCATCGCCGTGCTGGGTGTCACCTTCAAGCCCAACACCGACGATATGCGCGACGCGCCCAGTTTGACCATTGTGCCCGCCTTGGTGGGCGGTGGTGCGAAGGTGCGCGTCGTTGATCCGCAGGGCCAGCGCGAGGGCGAGGCGCTGTTGCCGGGGGTGAAATGGGTCGAAAGCCCGTATCAGGCGGCGCATGGTGCTGATCTGGTGGTGCTGCTGACCGAATGGAACGAGTTCCGCGCCTTGGATCTTGCGAAGCTGGCGAAGAAGATGGTCACGCCGCGGATGGCCGATCTGCGCAATATATACTCGCTGGAAGAAGCCACCGAGGCAGGGTTTGAAACCTATGTCGCGGTGGGGCGCTAAGCCGAGGGAAGTGGTTTAAGCTTTGCCGGGGCGACAGGCTCTGGCAAAGCTTGGTGCAAGTGAGGTGCTCGGATGTCTGAGGCGAAAGACTCGATCCTTTTCGTGGTGGATGGCCCGGGGCTTGAGGCGCAGTCTATGCTGCTGGCCGCGTCTTTGGCCAAGTATCACCCCGATCGCAGCAAGGTTGACCTGATCGCCTATGTCTCGCCACGCTCGGCGGACAGCTTGTCAGAGGTGACGCGGGCGCTTTACGCCGATTGCGGTGTGCAGGTGCAGCCCTTGCCCTCGGCTGACGGTGTTTGGGCCAAGCCCTATCCGCATGGCAATAAGATCCTCGCCTGTGCGGCCCCGCGCAGCTCACACCGCAGCCTGTTCATTGACACCGATACGGTCTGCCTTGGCCCGCTGACCGGGCTTGATCTGGTGGGTCCTGATGCGGTGGCGGTGGTGCCGGAGGGTCTGCCGACTTGGGGCAAAGAGCCCGACAAATGGCCGCGCGCCTATGATTTCTTTGGCCTGCCGCTGCCGGAAGATCGGGTGCAACTGACGCGGGGGCGGCAGCTGGATTATCTGCCCTATTTCAACGGCGGTTTTATCAGCTTTAGCGACCTGCCGCGCTCCGGTTCGACCACGAATTTTGCGCAAGACTGGTTGCAGACCGCCATCGACTTTGACCATGGCTGCCCGATCAAGGGCAAGCGGCCTTGGCTGGATCAGATCACGCTGCCGCTGACGATGAAGCGGTTCGGCTTTTCCTATCAGGTGCTGCATGAGCTGTGGAACTTCTCGATCGCGGACCGTTTGAAGCTGAACCGCGCGAAAAAGGCCCGGTTGATCCATTATCACCGTTTTGTCCATCTGAAGCGGCTCGACTTCCACGCCACCTTCATCGCTGATGCGCTGGCCTGTGTGCCTGCCGCGATGGCGGAGGCGCTGCTGGCGCAGTTGAGCAGTCTCGCCGTCGATCCGGTGGAAACAGCGGCGGCGTGACGTGTAAATTTGCCCGCAGTCTCGGCGATTGCGCTGGACCTTGGCGCTAAAACTCTCGTTTAGTCGCGGCATTGGCTGGGGATGGGCGAAAGCGGATGATGCAAAAGCATGTGTTGGTGACGGGCGGGGCGGGCTATATTGGCGCGCATGCCTGCAAGGTTTTGGCGCAGGCGGGCTTTGTGCCGGTGGCGTTTGACAACCTGTCGACCGGCTGGGCGGAGGCCGTTAAATTCGGGCCATTTGTGCAAGGCGATCTGCTGAATCGTGCCCAGATCGACGCGGCCTTCCTGCGCTATCGCCCCGTTGCCGTCATGCATTTTGCCGCGCTGTCGCTGGTTGGCGAGTCGATGTCCGACCCGGGGCGCTACTGGCGCACCAATGTCAACGGCTCGCTCAATCTGGTAGAGGCGGCGGTGGCGGCGGGCTGCATGAACTTCGTGTTCTCCTCGACCTGCGCGACTTATGGCGATCAGGATGGCGTGCTGCTGGATGAAAACACCCCGCAGCATCCGATCAATTCCTATGGCGCGTCAAAGAAAGCCATCGAGGAAATTCTGAAGAATTTTGGCGCGGCTTACGGTCTGAACCATGTGATCTTCCGTTATTTCAACGTCGCAGGTGCCGACCCCGAGGCCGAGGTGGGCGAACAGCACCGCCCGGAAACCCATCTGATTCCGCTGATGCTGGATGCGATTGAGGGCCGCCGCCCGGCGCTGACGGTGTTTGGGCAGGACTATCCGACACCCGACGGCACCTGCGTGCGCGATTATGTGCATGTGATGGATCTGGTCGACGCGCATGTGAAGGGGCTGAATTGGCTGCTCGACGGACGCGGCAACCGGGCGTTCAATCTGGGCACCGGGCATGGCTTTTCGGTGCGTCAGGTGATTGATGCCAGTCGTGTTGTGACCAACCGCGACGTACCGATCCTCCAAGGCCCGCGCCGCGCAGGCGATGCGGCGGCGCTGGTGTCGGGTTCGGACCGCGCCCGCGCCGAATTGGGGTGGGAGCCAATACGCTCCACCCTGCCCGAGATGATCCGTGATGCGCTGGGCTGGAGTCAGACGCCGGGATTTCTGCGCTAATTCCTAAAACTTAGCTAAAATTGTCATCCTCTGTGCGCAAATATCCTCGGGGGGCACTATTGGCCCTTCGCCAATAGTGTTTGGGGGCAGACAGCCCCCACGCGCTTAGGGCAGGGCGATGTCGCGATAATCCTGCGCTTGGCTCGACAGCCTCCCCGCCTCTACCTGAGGTACATCGGCAATCAGCAAGGCAGGCCCCATCCCGGCTTGCGCCAACAGCTCACCGTCTGCCCCCACGATCAAAGACCCGCCCGCATAGGTCAAATCGCCCTCTATCCCGCAGTAATTGGCATAGACGATGCTGATGCCATGATTGGCCGCCATCGCGGGCACCGTGGCACGCATCACATGGGTATAGGGCAGCATATTGGCGGTGGGCACCAGTAGAACCGTCACGCCTGCCGCCGCCAAAGCCGCGATATGGGGCGCGAATTCAACATCATAGCAGATCAGCAGTGCGGCCTTATGCCCGGCCAGATCGAAGGTGACATAGGCGTCGCCCGCGCGATAGATCGACGCCTCACGCGCGCCATAAAGCTGGATTTTGCGGTAATGCGCCAGTTCTGCGCCATCCGGCCCCAAGGCCAAAGCGGCGTTATAGACCACATCACCATCCCGCTCGGCATAGCCGAACACCAGCCCGCAGCCTGCGCCGTGACAGGCATCGGCAAGACGATCCTGCCACGCGCCGCCATGCAGCAGCGCCAATTCTGCAATCGCATCGCTGTTATAGCCCGGCGCGAAACTTTCCGGCACCACCAGCATGTCGGCCCCTGCCGCCCCCGCTGCGCGCAGGGCACGCTCCACGGCCACAAAGGCAGCCTCGCAATCGCCGGCGGACGAGGGTGCTTGCATCAGCGCAAGACGAAGATCGGGCATCGGAGGACTCCTGCTTTGGTTTGGCTGCATCATGGCGCGTGGCGCTTGCCCTGTCACCCCCAGCCGCACTGACTTTCCCTGCGTGCTTTCTGCATCTGACACAAAACCAAGAGGTCCGCTTGCCGCCCCGCCACACTCTGATTTCCAGCGTCAAAGACGAAGGCCCGTTCCTGCTGGAATGGGTGGCGCATCATCTGGTGTTGGGGGGTGAACCGCCAAAGCCCGCCACCAGTGATGGCCAGAACAACGACTACCGCTTTGAGCGCCCGGTTAGCTTCACCCATACCGGAGCGATCAGCCGGGGCGCATCGACCTCTATCGCCGGGGCTGTTTCATCCTAGAGGCCAAGCAGGGTGCCAACCCTGATCCCACCCGACCACCCAGCTTTCGCTGCTGGGCGACGACGCCATCACCCAGAAAGGCCATGCCCGGCGCGGCTCGGCGAAATGGGATGACACCATGCTGCGCGCCCGCAATCAGGCCTATGGCTATGCCCGCGCGGTGGCGAAAGAGGATGGCTGGCCGCCGTTTCTGCCGGCGGTCGATGTCGGCCATGTCATTGAGGTCTATGCCGATTTCTTGCGCCAAGGCCAAGGTTATACCCAGTTCCCCGACGATCTGCACAACCCTGAGGTCCGCGCTCGGCTGATCGCGATCTGGAATGACCCCTTGTCGCTCGATCCCGCCAAGATCAGCGCCGCTGTCACCCGCAAGGTTGCGGGGCATCTGGTGGAACTTGGCCAATTCTTTGAGGGGCAGGGCCATGCGCCCGAAGATGTCGCCACCTTCCTGATCCGCTGCCTGTTCACCATGTTTGCTGAAGATGTCGAACTGATCCTGCAGGGCAGCTTTACCGCCAAACTGCAAGACCTGCGCGGCCATCCGCAGCATGCGCAGCCGACGCTACAATCCCTGTGGCAGACCATGGACACAGGTGGGTTTTCCACCGTGCTGTCCACCGATCTGAAACGCTTCAACGGCGGGTTGTTCAAGAACGCCACGGCCCTCCCGCTGAACGCCCTGCAACTCGGCCTGTTGATCGAAGCCGCCTCTCACAACTGGCGCGAGGTCGAACCCGCGATCTTCGGCATCCTGTTGGAGCGGGCCTTGGACAAACGTCAACGCCACAAGCTGGGCGCGCATTACACCCCGCGCGCCTATGTCGAACGCCTCGTGACCCCAACCGTGATGGAGTCTTTGCGGGCCGATTGGCGGGATGTGCAGGCCTCGGCACTGACCTATGCCACCCAAGACAACCTCAAGGACGTCCGCGCCACGGTGGAGGCTTTCCACCGCCGCCTGTGTGACATTCGGGTGCTCGATCCGGCCTGTGGCTCGGGCAACTTCCCTTATGTCGCGCTGGAGCTGATGAAACGGCTGGAGGGTGAGGTGATCGCCTTGCTGCGCGATCTGGGGCAGGATCAGGCCGCCTTGGGGCTTGTCGGCCATACCGTCGATCCGCATCAGTTTTTGGGGCTAAAGCTGAACCCTTGGGCCGCTGCCGTCGCCGAATTTGTGCTGTGGATCGGCTATCTGCAATGGCATTTTCGCACCCATGGCAAGGCCAGCCCCGCCGCGCCTGTGCTGCGCGACTTCAAGAATATCGAAAACCGCGATGTCGTGCTGGATTGGGATGCAAGGCGCGAACGCCGCGATACCACCGGCGCGCTGGTCACCCGCTGGGACGAAATCGGCACCTTTGTGCATAATGTCACAGGTGAGCGGGTGCCTGATCCGCAGGCCCGCACCCAAGTCTTGGATTACACTAAACTCCGCCCCGCCAAATGGCCCGTGGCCGATTTCATCATCGGCAACCCGCCGTTTTTTGGCGCCTCACGGATGCGCGAGGCTTTGGGCGATGGCTATACCGAGGCGATCCGGGCGGCCTATCCAAAGGTGCCGGATTCTGCCGATTTCGTGATGTTCTGGTGGGAGAAAGCCGCTTTGGCCGCCCGCGCCTATGCGCCTGCCCACGACAAAGGCTGCCGCCGTTTTGGGCTGATCGCCACCAATTCCCTGCGCCAAACCTTTAACCGCAAGGTGCTGGAGACGCATCTGAACGACCCCACAACCCCCGCCAGCCTGATCTTTGCCATCCCTGACCACGCTTGGGTCGATGCAGGCGACGGGGCTGCGGTGGGGATTGCGATGACCGTCGCCGAAAAGGGTCGCTGCGAGGGTCGCCTGTTCACCGTAGCCACCGAGTCAAAAACGCCGATGCCAACGAAGCCGCGATGTGTCGCTGAATATGCAACGCGGCATGATCTTCGCTAAGCTGCGGGTTGGGGGCGGAGGTGGCGGGGGCGAAGACGCTAAGTGCCAATCAGGATATTGCTTATCAGGGAGTTACGCCATTGGGCGAAGGATTCCGCGTCTCCGCGCAAGAGGCGCAGCAACATCAGCTAGCAATAAAGAAAGGCGCACTGCGCCGCTACATAAACGGAAAGCAGTTCATAGCCGCCAAAGTGCCAGGATACATTATTGATTTCATTGGAAATACTGAAGCAGAGGCGCGCGTTCAATATCCGGAGTTTTTTTCAACAGGTTCTTGATAGGGTTAAGCCCGCAAGAGCGGAACAGAAGCGGGATAGCTACAGAACAGGCTGGTGGCAATTTGCTGAAACGCGCGTGAACCTCAGAAAGTCTTCAGCGGGCCTCGCACGTTTTGTTGCAACTTGCAGAACTGCAAAACACAGGGTCTTTGGTTTTCTTGACGCTGATATTTTGCCAGACGCAAAACTGATCGCAATATGCCTCGATGATGCTTGGTTGCTTGCCGTGTTATCATCGCGCTTTCACATCAGTTGGGCGCCCGCTTCCGGTGCATTCCTAGAAAATCGTCCTAATTACAATCACGCTCAATGCTTCAACCCTTTCCCCTTCCCAACCCCGTCCGAGCCGCTCAAAGCCGCGCCTGCGGCAACGCGGCGAAGACCTCGACGCGCATTGCAAGCTGCGGCAGGTGCAGCACCCCAAGCTGACGCCGACGGCGATGTATAACTGCCTCGAAAAAAACTCCGCGCGGGCGATCGGATTGAGGGTCGCGATAAAGAAACCGACGACCAAGGCCTGATCGGCAGCCTGCGGGATCTGCTTGACCAGATCGACGCCGCCGTGGCCGAAGCCTACGGCTGGCCCGCCAGTCTGAGTGACGATGAAATCCTGCACAACCTTGTCGCCCTGAACCGCAGCCGCACGGCGGAAGAAGCCAACGGCCAAATCCGCTGGCTGCGCCCCGAGTATCAAAACACCGCAGGCCAAGCCGCCGCAGCACAGGGCGAGCAAACCAGCATGGACATCGGCCCCGTCCTCACCACCGACAAAACCCCATGGCCGAAAACCATGCCCGAGCAAATCGCCGCCGTCCGTGCAGCCCTTGCTGCGATGGGCGAGGCGACCCCTGACCAGTTCGCCCGCCACTTCGCCCACGCCACTTCGGCGCAACCCCTGCTGGAAAGCCTCGCCGCCCTCGGCAGCGCCACCCGTGCCGAAGGTGGGCAGTTCTTGAGTCCGTAACCGCTTTAGCTGCGGCGCAGACCAAAGCGCAGGATCTGGCGATGCACCGTGCTGCGGTCCACCGCAAGTTGCCGGGCGACGGCAGACACATTCCAGCCTTGTTCGGTCAGCAAATGCTGCAACAGCGCGGGCCCGGTGGTGGTGCGATCGGGCTGCGCCCGCGGCAGATGCGGCAGCAGATCGGCCTTGCCCAGTGTCGCCTCGCCTGCCTGCAGCGGGTAATTGGCGGCAAGGCATGCGGCCAGCGCCACCATCTGATGCAGATTGCCGCCCCAGTCCTGTGCCGCCAGCAGTGCCGCCGCTTGGGCATCAAAGCACACCGGCACACCAAACGCCCGCGCGAACAGCCGCTCGGCCAGCGCGATCAAATCCTGCCGCTGCCCGATGGGGGGCAGATGCAGCGCCGCGCCCGCCAAGCGGTGCAGCAGATCCGGCCGGATGCCGCTTTGCTGATCGGTGCTCAGCGTGGCGATGATCCGCGCGTTTGAGCGGCGCTCGCGCAACGCCCCCACCGGGCGATAGCTGCCCGCCGCGATCAACGTCAGCAGCCTGGCCTGCAAGCGCGGCGGCAGTTCATTGAGGTTCTCCAGCAGCAAGGTGCCGCCCTCTGCCGCGTCAATCAGGCCGGGGCTGTGGCCGCGCGGATCGCCGCGCCCGAACAGCACCGCCGCCTCATCTTCGGTCAAGCTTTCACAGGCGACCGGGATGCAGGGACCTTGGCGGCTGATGGTATGGATGGCTTGCGCAAGGCTGGTTTTGCCCGCGCCACTTGCGCCCGTGATCAGCAGCGGCATCTGCCCCGGTGCCAACAGGGTGGCGCGGTTCAATAGCTGCCGCATCGCCGGATCATCCCCCGCCAAAGCGCGCAGGGCAGGCGGCACCGTTGGGCTGCGCATGACTTGCGGCATCGTGGTGCGGCGCGGCTCAATCGCATGGGCGAACAGGCGATAACCGTCGCGGGTCTGGATCAGGCGATCCCGCGCAGCGCGCTGGCGGGTTAGGCCTTCCAGCGTCTCAAGGCCAAGCTCGAACACCTCGGACACATGCCGCCCGATCAAGCCCAGCCCCTTGCGCCAATCCTGCCCCAAGGTGCGGGCCATTAGACGAGCTGCGCCATTGGTCATGCCGATGACATGGCCGCCCGCATCCAGCGTCAGCGCGGCCTCGGGGTCGACATCCAGAAAATCCGGGCTGCTGGCCAGTCGCAGCACCCAATCGGATCGGCTTTCGGCCATGATATTGGCCATCTCGATCCGCCGCGCGGTCTGGCGCACTAGGTTCAGCGCCAAGAACTGGCTGGCCCGCGCCAAGGGCGAGGACAGCAGCGAGATATCCAGCACCGCCGCAAGACTGCCTGCGGTGTCATAGATTGGCGCGGCGGTGCAGGACAACCCGCCATGCGTCACATCGAAATGATCGCTTTGATGGATGATCAGCGGCTCACCCGTCTCAATACAGGCCCCCAGCGCACAGGTGCCCGCCCGCGCCTCGGACCATTCCGCACCCATGTAAAGCCCGCTGCGGCGCAGGTCCTGTTTGTGGTTATCCTCGCCGAGATATTCCACCGTCACGCCATCGCGGTCCGACAGCAGCAGCACATAATTCTGCCCGGCGACCAGCTTGTACAGGTCATCAATCCCCGAGCGCGCAATCGAAATCAGATCTTCCGAGCGTTGCCGATGCTGGCGCAGCGCAGTATCGGGCAGAATATAGGCCTCTGCCCGTGCGGTCGGGTCCAGCCCGTGTTTGTCCAGACAGCGCAGCCAGCTTTGCACCACCAGCGGATCACGGCTGCCGCTGCCATGGCGGGCGGCACCTTCGATTTCGCGGATATGCTCGATATCGCTCTGCATTGTCCCTCCCGCCACGGCCCCGGTTTTGCCGATAGGTTCGGCGCGATCCTAGCCGACAATTTCCGATTGCATAACCCAGCCGTCTGCATGGCGCAGCATTCCGCCATGCCGCGCGCGCACCTGTTGCAGCCGATGCAACAGGTGCGCGCAAGGTTGCAACAGGCGGGCGGGTTAAGCCGTTGAAATCGCTTGCGGTGGTTTTCAAGCTTCGGCGCGGTGAGGCCGCGCGCCACTCTGTCCCCCAAGTTGAGGGAGGACCACATGAAAGCCTTACGTTTCCACGCCGCCAAGGATTTGCGGATTGAGCAGATCGACGCTGTTCCCACTCCCGGACCGGGGCAGGTGGCAATCCGCAATCGCTTTGTCGGCATCTGCGGCACCGATCTGCATGAATACGCCTATGGGCCGATCTTCATTCCTTCCGCACCGCATCCCTTCACCAAAGCCAAGCTGCCGCAGGTTCTGGGCCATGAATTTGGCGGTGTGGTGACAGCCGTGGGCACGGGCGTTGCCCATGTGCGGGTGGGCGACCGGGTGTCGGTGCAACCCCTGATCATGCCACGCGCCGGGGATTACTTCGCAGATCGCGGGCTGTTTCACCTGAGCGAAAATCTGGCACTGGCGGGGTTAAGCTGGATTTCGGGCGGCATGGCGGAAGCCGCTTTGCTGAACGATTACAACGTGGTGAAAATACCCGATGCGATGCGCGATGAGGAGGCCGCTTTGGTCGAACCCACCGCCGTTGCCGTCTATGCCTGTGATCGAGGGCAGGTTTCGGCGGGTCAGTCGGTGCTGATCACCGGGGCTGGGCCGATTGGAATTCTGACCCTGCTCGCCGCCAAAGCCTTTGGGGCAACCAAGCTGTTTCTGTCCGATCTCAACGACACAAGGCTGGAGCTTGCGCGCAATATCCTGCCCGAAGTCATCACGCTGAACCCCAAACGTGACGATATCGGCGCCGTGATCCGGGCGCAGACCGAGGGCGGTGTCGGTTGCGACGTGGCACTGGAATGTGTCGGCAATGAAAAGGCACTGCAAAGCTGCCTCGATGCTGTGCGCAAGCAGGGCACCATCGTGCAGGTCGGTCTGCATCCGGGGAACTCGGGGATCAACTGGCACAATGTCACCTTCAAGGATGTCGATATTCGCGGCTCTTGGGCCTATCCGACCCACCTTTGGCCGCGCGTCATCGACCTGATCGCCAGTGGAGCGATTCCGGCGATGAAGGTGGTGACGAAGAAAATCCGGCTGGATGACGCGGTGGCGCAGGGCTTTGACGCCCTGCTCGATCCTGCCGGGACGCAGTTGAAGATCCTGATTGATCTTGGGTGACACGCAATCGCCGCGCAGGTCACGGGTCTGGGAGGGCCTGCGCGCGGCACTTCAACACGAAAGCAAAAGGGAGGAAACCATATGCTTGATAATACCCCTCAGGGCGCACTTGCGACGCTTGTGGCTGATCTGGATCGCGCGCTGGTGGCGCAGGACGGCGATGCGGTAGCGGATTTGTTTCTGGAAACCGGATATTGGCGCGATCTTGCCGCCTTCACTTGGAATTTGAAAACCTGCGAAGGTTGGGCGCAAATCGGCGCGATGGCCAAGGCGCAACTGCCAAAAATCGCGCCGAAATCGCTTACACTTGATCCTAGTGAAGCGGTCGCCCACGCTGATGGCGTCACCGAAGGTTGGCTAGTGGTGGAAACCGCCACCGGGCGCGGTCAGGGCTATATTCGGATGAAAGACGGGAAGATCTGGACGCTTTTGACCACCTTGCATGAACTCAAAGGCCATGAAGAACCGCGCAAGCTGCGCCGCCCGATGGGGGCCGAGCATGGCCATGATCCTGAGCGTAAGACATGGAAGGAAAAGCGCGAGGACGAGGCCGCGCGACTTGGTTACGCCGATCAGCCCTATGTGCTGGTGATCGGCGGCGGGCAGGGCGGCATAGCTCTAGGTGCGCGGTTGCGGCAGTTATCGGTGCCGACCATCGTGATCGACAAAAACCCCCGCCCCGGCGATCAGTGGCGCAACCGCTACAAATCGCTCTGCCTGCATGATCCGGTCTGGTACGATCACCTGCCCTATATCCCATTCCCCGACAACTGGCCGGTGTTCGCGCCCAAGGACAAGGTCGGCGATTGGTTGGAGATGTATACCAAGGTCATGGAGCTGAATTACTGGTCCTCTACCACTGCCACATCCGCCAGCTATGATGAGGCGAAAGGCGAATGGACCGTCACCGTTCTGCGTGACGGACAGGAGGTTATTCTGCACCCGAAACAGCTTGTGCTGGCCACCGGCATGTCGGGCAAGGCGAATGTGCCGGTCTTCAAAGGGCAGGACATCTTCAAAGGTGAGCAGCAGCATTCCAGCCAACACCCCGGCCCGGATGCCTATCGCGGCAAGAAGGTGGTGGTGATCGGGGCCAACAACTCAGCGCATGATATCTGTGCCGCCCTGTGGGAGAATGGTGCGGATGTGACGATGGTGCAGCGGTCTTCCACCCATATCGTCAAATCCGACAGTCTGATGGAGGTTTGTCTGGGCGGGCTTTACTCGGAACAGGCAGTGGCGAATGGCATCACGCATGACAAGGCCGATATGATCTTTGCCTCGGTGCCCTATGGCATCATGGCGGGGTTCCATGTGCCGCAATATGACGAGATCAAGAAGCGCGACGCGGGGTTTTATGCGGCGCTGGAAAAGGCCGGCTTCCAGTTGGACTTCGGCGATGATGAGTCCGGGCTGTTCATGAAATATCTGCGGCGCGGGTCGGGCTATTACATTGATGTCGGGGCGTGTGATCTGATCATCGACGGCTCGATCAAGCTGCAATCGGGCAAGGGCATCAGCCATTTGTCAGAAACCGCTGTGGTTTTGGATGATGGCACCGAACTGCCCGCCGATCTGGTGGTTTATGCCACCGGCTATGGTTCGATGAACGGCTGGGCCGCCGATCTGATCAGCCAAGAGGTTGCCGATAAGGTTGGCAAATGCTGGGGCCTTGGTTCCGATACCACCAAAGACCCCGGCCCGTGGGAGGGCGAGCAGCGCAACATGTGGAAACCGACGATGCAACCCGGGCTGTGGTTTCATGGCGGCAACCTGCACCAGTCGCGGCACTACTCGCGCTATCTTGCACTGCAACTGAAGGCGCGCCATGCCGGGTTGGATACCTCGGTCTGGGGGCTGGAGCCACCGCACCATTTGCGTTGAGGGCAAGAGTCACCGCCGCGCATCGCCTTGCGCGGCGGTGGGCTTGAAGAGTCACAGCTTCGACGCGGCGGCGGCTAAACCTCTGCTAACCGCAGCACTTCGGCAAGCTTCACGTCAACGACAAGATGATCGACAAAGCCGCCACGCAGCGCCGCGCGGGTAGCTGCGGCTTTGTGCAGGCCGCTGACCACCAGCAGCCCGATCATCTCGGCCAAAGTGGCATGATCGGCCCCAATCAACCGATCATCCAGCGGCCCAAGCAGGGCAGCACCTTGGTGGCGATCAGGAACTGCACCACATGCGTGTCAGGCGTGCAGGGGCTCAGCGAGTAGATTACCTTGTTGCAGCGCCGCAGATTGATCAGTTGTTCGGCGATGATCGGCTCGGCCCGCAGCATCGTGGCCAAATCGGCGGGGGTGCAGACCGCAGGTGCGTTCAGGTTGATGCAAGCCGCAGACAGCCGCCGGGCGATTTCGCTTTAACAGCTTTCCGAGGTTGGCAGCAGCGGGTTGGCCATTGATCCGATCAACTGGCGCACCGTCAGATCCGCCACTGGCCACCACGGCACGCTTTGCAGGCTGAACCGTTCCTTCAGCGCATCCGCAGCGGCATTGACCCGAAAATGGTCCCCGCAATCTTGACGCAGACAATCTGGCGTTCGCGGGCCAAGCGCAAATAGCTGATCACGGTGGGGCGCGACAGGTTCAGCGCCTTGACGATATCGCCCTGAGTCATTTCCTTGGTGTAGTAAAGCCAAGCGACCTCGGCCACATTGCGGTTTGACGGGTGATTGACGCGGGTTATGGGGCTTCCGGTATGGGTCAGCGCGCGGCGGGTCAGTGTGCGCCGGGGCGGAGCGCATCTTCAGTGATTGTCAGGTCAAAGTCCAATGCGGTATCAGCGGTCAAACCAAGGGCGGCCAGATCGGAGTGGTAGCCGCGCAGGGCGTCGGTGGAACCGAGCTCAGTATCGGTAAAACGATTGTGAAAGCTACAGTGGTGGTGATCATCAGCAAGATCGCCATCGCCGAGGCGTAAGAGATCTTGCCGCCCATGTTGATGCCAACCCGATAGGCATAAACATCCAGCGTCTCGGTCGCGGTGCCGGGGGGCCGCCGCCTGTCATCACAAAGATCAGATCGAAGGATTGCAGCGACTCGACGGCTTTGACCAAGGCCAGGCTGATCAGCGGCGCTTTCAGCATCTGCAGGGTGATATAGGCATGAATTTCCTATGTTCGGGCATTGTCGAGCATCGCGGCTTCGACCGGGGCGCGGGGCAGGGTTTCCAGCAGCTTCACAAAGATCACGGTGAAAAACAGCCCCCATTGCCAGATATCCACCACCGGCACCGCGATCAAAGCGATGGACGGATCGGCCAGAAAGGCAAAGCAGATCAGGTTGCGCCACTAGGGCTTTTTCACGGTTTCATGCATCAAAACCGCCATGCCCATCGCCAGTAGTAACACGTGCCAGTGACGGTGATCACCTCCCACAGCGCCGAGATTTGCAGCGCAGTCAGAAAGCGGGGATCGCGCAGCAGTCGGGCGAAGTTATAAAGACCGACAAAATCCGCATCCGCATTGCGCAAGGTGCGGTTCATCAGCGCCTGCCAAGACGGTACCTGCGGTGGAGACAAAGGCAAGACTGGCCTGCTCCAGCGTGGTAGGCGCGAGTGTTCAGAAAACGGCTTCGGGTCATGGTCAATTCCGATGCGAAAAGCGCTTGCCGGAACATCCTCCCGGCGAGCAGAGGGATCATTTCACGGCGGCGAGACTGTCTTCGGCGGAAAAAGCCACCTTATCCAGGGTGGCTTTGATGTCGGTTTTTCTGCCAGTGAACAGCTCTTCCAGCGCAAGATCCAGATTGTCGCCGATCTCTGGCCGCGCTGGACTTGCCATGATCAGCAGGTTGGTTTTAGGGTTGGTATCCAGCAGCGCCTGAATATATTCCGCAGGCCCCAATTTCTTGTAAGCCGCGCTTTGCAGGGTTGAAACCCGGCCAACGTCGGACGAAATCCCTTCCGCCAGACGGCTGGCTTCCATATCTTTCGAGGCGGCCCAACACACGAAATCACCCGCCACGATCTTGGTGCAATCGTCCTTCGTGCCCACTGTCGACACCGCCCAGCCATGGCCCCAGCCCGCCGAACGCAGCGGGTCCGGCGGCGGCGCATAGCCAACCTTGCCCACCGCAGTTGATTTTGAGGCATCCTCTATCCAAGGCCCGAACACATCGGATTCAATCAGCAAGGCAACTTGGCCGCCACGGAACGCCTCAACCGAATCCGACCAGTTGAAGGTGCCACCGCCCGGAGGCGCGTTCTGCATCAGATCCATGTAAAGTTTGGTCGCCTTCGGCGGCTTCCGAGGCGAAGGCCGGGCTGCAGTCTCCGTTCAGCCGCTCACCACCCACCGCCCGGATGAACGGCGTCCAGCGCCAGACGTTCATCCCCGAGCCGCGCTGACCGCGTGCCGACCAGCTTGTTGTCAGGATCGTTGGTGGCTTTGATGGCTGCCACAAGTTCGTCCAGTGTTTTGGGCAAGGCGATGCCCTTGGCCTCAAGAACGTCCTTGCGATACATCAGCACGTCGCCGCCGCCGACGAAGGGCGTGAAATACTGCACGCCGTTGTAGCTGGCCACATTGGCCAGATCGACATGGAAGCTTTTGATATCATTGGGATCCGGCACCACCTCCGCCAGCGGATAGACCCAGTCCGCGCTAGCACATTCCGCCAGATTGGCCTCGTCGATATAGATCACCTGATAGGCACCCGCCCCGGTCGAGGCATCCAACCGGGCTTTTGAGCGGCGCTCGTTCTCGCCCAGCGGGGTAATCTTAACCTCGGTGCCCCATTTGGCGTTGAGCGCGACCAGATGTACATCGAGTGCGGTTACGGCGGGCACGCCTTGGGCGATCACCCCCAATGTCGGCACCTTACCGATGCAGGCGTCGGCGTCGTGCGCGGAGGCAATCCCCGGCAGCAGGCTTAGAATCATCGGGCATGCCGTGCCCAAAAGCAGATGTGTCAGTTTCATGTCTCCCTCTTCCTTGTTGCAGTCCGTTTTTCGCAATCCCAGCGCGCCACTCCCTCAGGCAGTCAGCGCCAGCATCCCCAGATCAAACCTGACGAATTCTTGAAACCTTTGGTCGTCAAACCCAGCGTGGTCCGGGTTCGGATCATACCTGCGCCCCACGCTAGGCATCGCAGCTGTGGCGCGGGTCAGATAGGGGTGCAGACCGCCCGCAACCGCGGCACCAAATCGCCGCCCCCAGCGCGCCAACTTCTTCAGCTTCGCAAATCTCGACGGGAAGTTGGTAGATGTCGGCAAAGATCTGGGCCCAAGGCCCGCTGCGCGCCGCAATCCTACCCGCGTGGCTGAAATCCTCGGCCAACAGTGCCGAAATGGCGGCGACGGTAGCAAGTCAGAACGCCTCGGGGTCGCGTTCTACCCGACCATCGGGGTGATGCATCGTCACTACCGAGGCCATGCGCAGCCCAATCAGCCCCCGTCACAGCGGTCAGCAAGACCTTTACGCCGGTTCCGCCTGTATCAATCGCCAGAACAAGATCAGCCATGCGCGGCACCCCGATCCGGGTGGCGCAGAGCAAAGATCCGCGGGTCGGCCATGGCGCGTGCCAGTTCTGCCGCCCGCCGCTCCGGGTCTTCGCCAAGCGCGGCTGCGAGGATCGCTGCCAAATCCTGCAGCGTGGCCGCGCCGAGATGGGCCCCCAGCGCCAACTGGGTGCGCCGCAACTCCAGATCGTCCAAATAACAGGCCGCGCGGTTGCGGATCAATCACAGGGTTTCGCGCATCGTATAGCTGGGTGCATCCACCACGGGCCGATCCACGGCCTCGTCGGAAAACCGCGCGACCTCCGCGCCAATCCGGTCATAGCGCCGCCCCTGCGCCGGTATAGCCGCGGTCGCGCGTCGAGAGCTGTCGTGCGCGGCCCAAATGCGCCAGCATGCGATCAGAGGCGAGTTCTGCAAACGAGCGAAACGTCATCCACTTGCCACTGACCAGTGACAGCAACAGCCACGCTCTGTGGCAAGTGATCCTCGTGCAAAGCGTGGTCGCGCGGGGCGCGATTGACCGAGCCGTCAGCGTTCTGCAATGGCCTGATCCCGGTGCCACGGAAACCAGATGCGCTATGATCACGGTGATGTCGTCGAACAGCCGTGAGATCGCAGCCAACAGATAGCTGATTTCCGCCAAGGGCAGGCAAATCACCATACGCCCGCGCCCGTCATCAAAGTTAAACCCCTGGCCCGCCAGACGGGCGTGCAAGGCCGGATGGTGCAGCATCATATGCGCGCCCTTGACGCCGCGCACATGCTGGATCTCCACGCCAAGCCGTGCATTGACTCGGTCAATCCATGCCCCGGTCGCATTCAGGATCACCCTTGGCCGCAACATCAGCGGACCACTGGGGCGATCGACCACGACGTCACAATCTGCCGATACAGTCCAACGGGCATGGTTCAGCGCCGCCACGGCGGGATGGGCCGCAACCGATTCCGCCAGCACCTCAAAGATCAGCGCTTCGGGATTGCTGATCTGACCGTCAAATACTGCACCACGGCGCGGGTGCCCCTGCGAAAGCTGATGGGAAATTTGGCCGTGTCGGTTGTGGCCTTATGGGCTGGCAACATACGCTCGATGGCACCGAACCATTCGTAGAGCACCAGACCCGCTTTCAACGCGAACAGACGCATCGGACCGGATTTCTGCGACACGCCGACAAAGCGCATCGCCTCGCCAAACAGCCCGCGTGGGATCCCATTCAGCGCCCCCACGATTTCCAGCGGCCTGACCAGATGCGGCGCATGACGCAACAGCAGATTACGTTCACGCGCCGCTTCGGCAACGAGGCGGAATTCGCGCCCCTCAAGATAGCGCAAACTGCCACCCCATTCACCCCGCCGCCAAGCACCAGCACCTCGGGGGCAAGGCTCTGCGTAATCCGGGCAATCCCAGCCTCGCGAAACGTCAGGATAGAAGGGGGCAGCATTTCGGACATGGGCTCATTGGGTTGAAGCGTTTGATCTGCTCCAAATTCATCACATCTTTTCTTTTGTAAGATATGATTATCAAATATTAGGTGTGTGTCACGACGGACCGGTGCCTGAAAAGCCCGATGCCCGGCCTGCCAACGGCCTGCCGCAGTCGCCTTTCCGACTTTCGCAGAGCGACAAGACGCCCCATGCCATTGAATTTCGCACGCCAGCAGGCTGGAGCGACCAACCGTGCAATGTTCAGGAATCGTGATGCAATGCTGTCATCCGCGGTGTGACTGCGTTCATACCTTGCCCCGGTGGTCATGACGCGGGCCGAACAGCGCGCCCACCCGGGTTTCACGAAAACCCTCGCCTGTACGATCAAGGAAAAGCGCGTCAATCCGGTGTCTGCGCGCCACTACCGCGCCCTCCACGCTGCCTTTGACCATCAGGGCTGTGGCCCAAGCATCGGCCTGCATACAAGTGGCGGCGATGACCGTGACAGAGGCAGGTGACTCTGCCAGCGGACCGCCGCGCGCAGGGTCAATTGTGTGCGACAGCTGCTTTGCTCCAAGCGTGATCCAGTGGCGGTAATCCCCCGAAGTGGCCACCGCCGCGTCTTGCAGGGCGAGCATGGCATGGGGTGCCCGGATCTGGCGATCTGGACGCTCGACAGCAATGGTCCACGGCGCGCCGTCAGGTTGCAGGCCTATGGCGCGCAGTTCACCGTCGATCGCAACAAGGGCGTTCGTGATGCCAAAGTCTGCCGCAACTTCGGCCAAGCGGTCCACGCCGTAGCCCTTGGCAATGCCTGACAGATCAAGGCTGATCGGGCCGTGTTTGCGCGCGCGCAGGTTGGTGGGATCGAGTTCCACCACGTCGTGCGCAGGGCGGCGGGGGCGCGCAAGTGCGGCACGAATGGCGGTTTGATCCACCTGTGCTGCCCCAAAACCCCAAGCAGTGACGGCATCGCCGACGCCAATGTCAAACGCGCCACCCGAGGCTTGCCCAATGGTAAGCGCGGTCTGAAGCACCTGCATCAGGCGGGCGGGCAGAGGTCGCCAGACCTCCGGTGGGGCTGCATTGAACTGCATTAGGGCGCTGTCGGCGCGCCATGTCGACATTTGCGCATCAACTTCAGCCACGGCAATTTGGAGGGCTGCGGTCAGTGGGGCGGGGGCAAAGCCCTGTGGCATATCGAACAAAACCTGCCACCGCGTGCCCATCGTCTGCCCGTTCAAAGCATGGCGGGTCAGCTCAGTAGATATCTTCAACATAGCGTCCCTCGGCTTTCAGCGCCGCCGGGGTCAGGCCCGAGGGTGCTAGGATTTCGGTCAATGCCACGGCCACGCCAGCCGCCATCTCGCGCCCGCCGCAGACCATCACGCGTGCCCCGTCGCGGATCAGACGGGCGATTTGGGCGGCCTCGCCGCGCAGCGCGTCTTGGACGTAATGTGGCTTAGTGCCGCGCGAAACGGCGGTGGTCAGCATGGCAAGGCGGTCTTTGACCTGCCACCGGCTAAGCTCTGCACCATAGAGAAAATCACTGTCAGGGTGGCGCATACCAAAAAACAGGTGGATCGGGCGCAGCCGGTGATTGCCCCGGATGATGCCAGCCAATGGCCCTATGCCCGTGCCCGCGCCGATCAGGATCAGTGGCACGCGATCACGTCCGGCGTGGAAGTTGGGGTTGTGACGCAGGAAAGCGCGCACAGTATCACCGGGCTCCAGCGCCAGAAGTTGGCCCGAGCAGAGCCCGCCTGTGCGTTTCCTTACCACGATTTCAACAAAACCATCCCGGCTGGCAGAGGCCAGTGAGTAGAACCGCGCCACATCAGCGCCTTCTGGCAGAATGCCCAGCAAATCACCCGCCTGAAAACGGCTGATACCGCGCCCGACAAGGCGCTGCCACAGCGAGGTCTTGGGCAAGGCAAAGCGCAGTATAGACGTCGGGGCCTGCACCTCGGCACCATAATCGTGCCGCGACAGCAGGGTCAGGCTTTGGGTGGTAGCCAAGATGGGCTGATGGGCAAGTGTGAGCGGGACATCCAGCGCCGCGCCCAGCGCTTGACCCCAGCGGGCAAAGTCCTGCGGTGACTGGCGGTCGATGGTGTCGAAGGGCAACAGAATGGCGTAGCCCTTGGCCGCGGCCTCTGCGGCGATGGTTTTGGCAAAAGCGCAAAAGGCTGGAAAGCTGCGGTCGCCAAAGCCCAATACGGCCAGTGCGGCGGCGGGCGTATCAGACCGCGCCAAGCGATTAAGAAACCCCTTGGCCGATGCCGGGGCGTCACCGTCGCCATAGGTCGCGGTCAGTATCAAGATGCGCTGGGCCTTGGCGTAGCGGGCCGGGTCATAGCTTGAAAGCGCCGCAGCATGGACGCTTTGCCCCGCTGCCGTCAACGCTGCCTGCAGCGTGGCCGCAAAGCCCCAAGTGCTGCCGCCTTCGCTGCCAACCAACAGGATCGTCTCGGCATGGGCAGCGCTTACATTGCCTTTGATCTTCGGGCGCACGCGCCGCCCTGTCAGCCACAGGATCACCCCAGTGCCACCCATCACAGGCACGCCCAAGGCCATCAGCCCCAACACCAGCCCCAATGCCGCCGCACCTTGGCCGGTGTGCAGCATGTAGATGGTTTCCGAGACACGCTGCCATGTCGAAAGCCCTGCCCAGGAAAGCTGCACCCCGGTGCCCTGATCCAGTGTGGTGATACCGGACTCTGTCGTCAGGGTGAAAACATCGCTGGCGTCGCCCGCATAGGGAAAGGATAATTCCCGCAGCGTGTTCACCGGGGTGTGCTGCAACTGCTGGATGGACGTCAGAGCGATCCCGGTTTTGCCACTCGGCTCGGCCAAGACGGTCGGCGGGGCTGCGTTATCGGGCAACAGATCGAAGGTTGAGGCTGTCATCCACAAAGCCGTGCTGGACGACAGCAGCAACCCAATCACCGCGATACGGGCGATCTCCACATGCAGCCGCCCTGAAAGCGGGCCACGCAACCGCGCAAACCAGCGCTGCCACCCGCCCGCCCTCCGCGCCACCAGCACCATGCCCGACAGCGCCAAGACCAGCATCGCCGCCGCGCCGCCTGCGGTGACGATCCGCCCGCCATCGCCCAGAAACAGCGCGCGATGCAGGTTGATCAGCCAACGCTCGGTCTGATTGGGATCTGCCGAGGCGATGGCTTGCCCGGTGCTTGGATCAACCAGCGCAGAGCCGGGGGTGCCGCCATCGAACCAATAGGCGGTGATCCGCCCCGACGGCGCGCGGACAATCTGCTCCACCGCCGGGATGGCCTTTTGCACCCGCTGGGCAAGCTCGGCCACGGTTAAGCCAGCCTCTGCCGGGGTAACGCCAAGACGCTCGGCGGCGGGAAACACCGAAAGCGCCGCGCCGCTCAGCGCCAGCACGGTGAGAAGGGCAAGGGCCAACAGCCCTGGCCAGCGGTGAAGCGCGCGGATCATTGCAGTCGCCTCCTTAAAGACCGTAGGCGAAGCTGGCGATGTAGCGCCGCCCCTGTGCCGAGGCCCCCGCCGTGGTCAGCGGCACAGCGATCTCATTCGGACTGTTGCGCATGTCTTCAACCGCCGCATCAATATGCAGCGTGTAGCCCGCATCAAACAGCGCATCGGCCAGATCAAGCGTGATTTCAAGCGAGCGACCCGCACCCACACTGGCGCCAGTAATCCCGTTGATCTGCGCGGTATCGCCGCTCGTGGCCGCATACCAGTCTGACAAATGCGGGTAATACTTCGATTTGCCACCTGCCATCCACAAGCTGCCCGCATAAGCGCCTTGTGGATCGGTGACATAGATCGCGAGATAAGCGCCGTTGCCGCCGTAATCGTTCAGCGTGGTGGTCAGCGTAACCGGGCGGGCCATCGCTAGACCGGGAAGCGTCAGCGCGGTGGTTAGGGCAAGGGCGGTGAGCAAGGATTTCATAGCAGATCTGCCTTATGGGTTGGGGAAGGGGTGGCTCAGTTCACTTGCACCTTCGGCGGCGCACCCGTGCCGAACAGCCCGTTCGAAGGGGGCGCTACGGTGCCAGCGGGGGCAGGATTGCTTGTGCCACCGCAAGCGGCACCACCATCGCCATCATCCCCACAGTCATCCTCCGAACTTTCGTCGTCATTATCGTCTTCGTCGCTGTCGATCAGCACGAGCGGAAGCGCCTGCGCCCCGCCCGGCATCATCGAAGCGACGGAATCTGCCGGGGTGGGCGGCGAACTTGTGGCACTGAAGGCTGGTAAGCCAAGGCAAACGGTGAAGGCGGTAGAAGCAGCCAGCAGGGCGCGCGTGGTTTTCATGGTCAGTCTCCTGTTTCGATGTGGCCAATTTGGCCGTCTCACCTGAGCGATTCCTGACAGCCGCGCAGTTTCTGCTTCAGCTTGGCGTCAGGAAGAAAAACCCCGGCCAAAACGGCGGGGCGAGGTTGGGCCGTGGGACAGTCGACCGGTGGGGGAGGCGACAAGACGATTGCGCGGCTGGACTCAGTCGTCACTTTTGACCTTGCCACCTTTGCGGGCGCCATCTTCGTCGTGACCTTCGAATTCGATCTGAAGCACCTGAAGTGTTGCGGGTTGCACCGTCACTTTAATCCGCCGACCAGACGCGTCGCTGCCATCAATCTGATAGCAGCCGTCGTCAATTTTGATGCGGCGCACGCTCCAGTTGTTCTTGACGGCCAATGCAGCCACGGTCTCACGCGGCTGCCAATCGGCCATTGGCACAAAGCAGTCGTCGTCAGCCAGCGCCTGGCTCGCCGGAAAAGCGGCGAGAAAGGTTAGAATTGTCAATGTCTTCATCATGGGCCAAACTCCGGGTTGCGGCCGTCTTGCGTAGGTTTGCACCATGAAGCTGACGTGAGCCTGAAGCTGTGCATCTGCTCACGTCAGCTTGGCGTCAGCCCCGGCGCATAGACGGGTCCAACACCAAAGGAAGACACACGCCATGCGCATCTTGCTGATCGAGGACGACACGGTTCTGGGTGCTGCGGTGCGCGACCAGATCGCAGGCGATGGCCATTCGGTCGATTGGGTGACGCGGCTGGACGCGGCGGCAGATGCGATGGCGGTGGCGGGCTATGATCTGGTGCTGCTTGATCTGATGCTGCCTGATGGGCGCGGTATTGGGTTTCTGAAAACCCTGCGTCAGCGCGGCGATGTCAGCCCTGTGATCATTCTGACTGCGCTGGATCAGGTGTCTGACCGCATCGAAGGGCTGAATGCCGGGGCGGATGACTATCTCGTCAAACCCTTTGATCTGGCAGAATTATCAGCGCGAATCGGATCGGTCGCGCGGCGCTATAGCGGCAATCCGAACCCGATCATCAGCCACGGCGTGCTCGACATCGATCTCGCCGCGCGCAGCTTACGGCGTGACGGCAAGGCAGTGCCGCTGACCGCGCGCGAATGGGCGCTGCTTGAGGCATTGCTGGCCCGTCCCGGTCAGCTTTTGTCGAAAGCGCAACTGGAAGAAAAGCTTTACGCCTTCGATACCGAGATCGAAAGCAACACGATTGAGGTGCATGTCAGCCGCCTGCGCAAAAAGCTGGGTGCCGCGGTGATTGAGACCGAGCGCGGGCTTGGCTATCGGCTGGGCACGGCATGAGCCGCCCGCGCAGCCTGCAAGCCCGGCTCGCTCTGTCGCTCGGGGCGCTGCTGACGGTGCTGTGGCTGGCGGCGGCTTGGGTGACCGGGCTGGTGTTGCGTCACGAGATGGACGAGGTCTTTGACTCGGCGCTGCAAGAAACCGCGCAACGTCTGCTTCCACTGGCGGTGCTGGATATTCTCGGCCGCGATGATGATGGCGTGACCCAACGGCTTGGCGCGATCCGCACACATGGCGAGTTCTTCACCTATATCGTCCGCGACGCGCAGGGGCGGATTTTGTTGCAATCCCATGCGGCGGACCCTGCGGATTTTCCGGCCTATGACGGGGCGGGGTTCCGGCAGACCGACAGCCATCGCTTCTATAGTGAGGACGCCGTGCAGGGCAGCGTGCGGATCACCGTGGCCGAGCCACTAGAACAACGCGCCAAAGTTGCTTGGGAAATCCAGATGGTGCTGGGCCTGCCGATCTTGCTGGTGATCCCGATTGCTTTGCTGGCGATCATACTGGCAGTGCGCGCCAGCCTCGCACCGCTGCGCCGCTTTCGCGAAACGCTGTCCGCTCGCAGCGCGCGCGATTTGTCGCCAGTGACGGTTAGCGGCTTGCCTGCTGAAATCCTGCCCGTAGCCGCCACATTGAACGGCGTGTTAGAGCGCCTGAAGGCGGCCTTTGAGGCCGAGCGCAGCTTTGCCGCCAATGCCGCCCATGAGTTGCGCACACCCTTGGCGGGGGCCATCGCGCAGGCGCAGCGGTTGCAGGTGGAAACCAAGGATGCGAGTGCAGTGCGCCGCGCGGCGGATATCGAAGCCGCGCTGAAGCGGCTGACCCGGATGGCCGAACGGCTGTTGCAACTGGCCCGTGCCGAGGGCGGGCCGCTGCGCTTGGATCACGCGACCGATCTGGGGCTGGTGGCGCGGCTGATCGTCGAGGATATGCGGCGCGCAACCGCCTCCCAAATCCGGTTGACCCTACCGGATCAGCCGGTTTTGTCGGACCTGGACCCTGATGCTTTTGGCATCATTTGCCGCAATCTGGTCGAGAACGCCCTGCGGCATGGCACGCCACAAGGACAAATCGACGTGACTTTGGCGCAAGACGGCACATTCCGCGTTGGCAATGATGGCCCGCTCGTTCCAGCGCAAAGCCTCAGACTGCTCACCCGACGATTTGAGCGCGGCGACGCTGGCACCGAGGGCAGCGGTCTTGGCCTTGCGATTGTCGCAGCCATTGCCGACCGCATATCGACACGGCTCATTCTCACCTCCCCCCGACCCGGCACAGCGTCGGGATTTGAAGCCGCTTTGACAGTGCCAATCGCTGCCACGGCCCCCCTTTGACCCAGTGATTCCATTCCGGCATCTGCTGCAAGGGACCGAGGACGGCATAGTCTTTTCCCACGACTGAGAGGCTAGTTCTGCGCTTGGCACCCCGCTCCACACCCAGGCCTATTGCCGCAGGCAGCCCGCCGAGGGCTGGATTCCATTGCTGTATGATGCGGCACAGATTAGGCATTTCCCGATCTAAGACCGGGCGGGACATGACGCAGCAGGGCGATCAGAGCAGTGCCAAAGTGCTGGCCGAATTGGTCGCACCCGAGCGGCGTGCGCTGCGTTGGGCGGCGGTTTTGTCCGGGCTGGCGGCGCTGATCTGGCCGTTGCAAGCGGCTTTGGTGGCAGGCGCTCTGGCCGGATTGCTGACCGATACCGCGCCGCTTTGGTCATATGTCGCCGGATTTGCGCTGCTGGGGGTGCTGCGTGCGCTTCTGAACCACTGGGCCGAGGGCATCGCCTTCACCGCAGGTCTGCGCGTCAGCAGCCAGTGCCGGGCTGCGATTGTGGCGCGCGAGGCTTGCCGCAGTGATGGCCCCGCCGCTGGACCCATCGCCGCCCTTGCCACCGAAAAGCTGGAGGCGCTTTTGCCCTATGTCAGCCGCTACGCCCCGGCGAAGGCGCGGGTGATGGTGGTCCCCGCGCTGATCTTGGCGCTGGCGTTCTGGCAATCCTGGGCGGTGGGGGTGATTTTTCTGATCACCGGCCCGTTGATCCCGGTGTTCATGGCGCTGATCGGTTGGGCCGCACAAGCCGCCAGCCAACGTCAGATGGCGGAGATCGGCAGCCTGAACGATCTACTGGTTGAACGCCTGCAAGCGCTGCTCGACATCCGGCTGCTTGGCGCGGGCGAGGCTGTGGTTAGCAGCTTTGCCGAAGCTGCCGACCGTCTGCGCGCGCAAACCATGGCGGTGCTGCGGGTGGCCTTTCTGTCCTCGGCGGTGCTGGAGTTGTTCGCAGCCATCGGGGTTGCGATGGTGGCGGTTTATGTCGGGTTTTCCCTGTTGGGCCTGCTGGGGTTTGGCAGCTATGCAACACCTCTGACCCCCGCCGCTGGCATCTTCCTGCTGCTGTTGGCCCCAGAATTCTACCAACCGCTGCGCGATCTGTCGGCGGCATGGCATGACCGCGCGGCGGCACTGGCGGTAGCTTCGGAATGGGCCGAATGGCAGGCGCGCGCCGATCCGTCGCAGCTGGGGCAGGGCGCTACGGCGGCGCGATTGGCAGGACCGGCGGATATCGTCGCCACCGGGCTGCAGGTACGCCTTGGACAGCATTTGCTGACCCTGCCGGATTTCAGCCTTGCCGCAGGCGAGACGCTCGCGCTGCTCGGGCTAAGCGGCGCGGGCAAGACCACGCTGTTGCGGCTGCTCGCCGGGATGCTGCAACCTGAATCAGGGCAAATCCGTGTCGCAGGCCAGCCCTTGAACGACCAGACCGCCGATGGCTGGCGCGCGCGCCTCGGCTGGATGCCACAACAGCCGCATTTCCTGAACGCCAGCCTGCGGCACAATCTAAGCTTCGGGCGACCCGGCGATCTGGCTCCCGTGCTGCGGGTGGTGTCGATGCAAGACGTGGTCGCGGGGCTGCCGCAGGGCCTGACAACCCGGCTGGGCGAGGGCGGCGGCGGGCTTTCGGGCGGCGAGGCGCGTCGCCTGACCCTTGCCCGTGCCCTGCACGCCCGCCCGGATGTGCTGCTCGCCGATGAGCCAACCGCCGATCTTGACGCCACCACCGCCGAGGCTGTCACCGCTGGCCTGATGGCGCTGGCAGCCACCGGGTGCAGCCTGATCGTCGCCACCCATGACGAGGCGCTGGCCGCCCGGATGGATCGGGTGATCCGGCTGGAGGCGCTGGTATGACTGCGCTGTGGCAGGTGTTTCACTTAATCTGGCGCGATCAGCGCACGTCCCTGTTACGAGGGGCTTTACTGAGCGTGGTGGTGCTGCTGGCTGGGGTGGCGTTGCTGGGGCTGTCTGGCTGGTTCATCACCGCTGCCGCTGCGGCAGGGCTGGCCGGGGTCGGGGTTTCGTTTGACGTGTTCCGCCCCTCGGCCTCGGTGCGTTTCCTCGCCTTGGGGCGCACCGCTGCGCGCTATGGAGAGCGGGTTTTGACGCATGACGCGACCTTGCGCGCTTTTACCACGCTGCGGGTGCGCCTGCTGCAAAGCTATACACGCGCGCCTTATGATCGCCTGAGCCGCTTGCGTGGTCCGCAGATGCTGAACCGTCTTACCGCAGATATTGACGCGTTGGATGGCCTGCCATTGCGGCTGATCTTGCCACTGATCGCTGGGATCACCACACATCTGCTCACTTTCGCGGTACTTTGGGCGCTGGTGGGGATGGGCGTTGCCGCTACCTTGGCGTTGGGCTTTATCGGCGGTGGCGCTGTGGTGCTGATGTGGGCGGGCAGGGTGGGCTTTGCGCCCTCGCGCCGCGCCGAACTGGCCGCCCAAGCCTTCCGCAGCCGCTTCATTGATCTGGTGCAAGCGCGTGGCGATCTTGCAGTTTACGGCCAACTGACTGTGCAGAAAAACGCGGTTCTGGCCGCAGACAATCGCAGGCAAGCCGCCCGCCTTGCACAAGACCGTGTCGAGCGCCGCGCAGGCCTCGCGCTGTCCTGCCTCGGCACTGGGCTGGCGACGGCGGCCTTGGCGCTAGGGATGGCGCTGGCGCAAAACGGGCAACTCAGCCCTGCGCTGGCCGCGATGGGCTTCTTCGCTGCCCTCGCCTTGTCGGAAACCGTGTCCCCGCTGCGCCGTGCGGTGGCCGAATTGGGCCGGATGACCCTCGCCGCCCGCTGCGTGGTGCAGGGCCTGTCTGCACCGGCCCTCCAAATCGGACAAAACGACACGGCGACCACGCTGCGCTTTGAGGCCGTCAGCCACCACCGCACCGGAGCCAGCCGCCCCAGCCTGCACCCGCTCAGCTTCACCCTGCACCCCGGCGAAACCCTCGCCCTTGCCGGTCCCAGCGGTGCGGGAAAATCCACCGCTTTGCTGCTGGCCGCAGGTCTGCTCCGCCCCACCAGCGGCGCGATCTGGCTAGGCGACCACAAGCTGCCCGACTGGAGCGAAACCGCCCTGCGCGCGCAACTGACCCTAATCCCGCAACGCGCCGCCCTGATGGCGGGCAGCATCCGTCAAGCGCTGACCCTCGCCGCGCCCGAGGCCGACGACGCCAGCCTCTGGACCGCGGTGCAAGCCGTGGCGCTCGACCAAGTGATCCGCGCCAAAGGTGGCCTTGACGCCCAACTCGGCCCGCGCGGCGCGGGCCTTTCCGGTGGAGAATCCCGCCGCCTGACCATCGCCCGCGCCCTGCTGCGCTGCCCCGCGATCCTGCTGTTGGATGAGCCCACCGAGGGCCTCGATACCGCCACCGCCCGCGACGTCTTGCACGGCATCCGCCGCTATCTGCCCCATGCAGGGATCCTTACTGCGTCACATCGCCCTGTCGAGCTGGATTGGGCTGACATTGTGCGGATGCTGCCCTAAATTATAATCTCTGATATAGCTTAGCCCGTGCGATTGGGTGCAGGCTTGAGACAGCAAGCGACATCGGCCCCCCGATCAGCAGGAGTACATCTATGGAATTCGGCATCGTCGAACTGTCGCGGTTGCAATTCGCCACCACCGCGATGTTTCACTTTCTGTTCGTGCCGCTGACCATCGGCCTGTCGATCATCGTCGCCATTATGGAGACGGTCTATGTGATGACCAACCGGCCGATCTGGCGGCAGATGACCAAATTCTGGGGGGCTTTGTTCGGCATCAACTTCGCGATTGGTGTGGCGACCGGCATCACCATGGAATTCCAGTTTGGCATGAACTGGAGCTATTACAGCCAATACGTTGGCGACATTTTCGGAGCACCCTTGGCGATCGAAGGCCTGATGGCGTTCTTTCTGGAAGCCACCTTCGTCGGGCTGTTTTTCTTCGGCTGGGACAAGCTGAGCAAAACCGCCCACTTGGCAGTGGCTTGGCTGGTCGCGATTGGTTCCAACTTCTCGGCCCTGTGGATTCTAATCGCCAACGGCTGGATGCAAGACCCGGTTGGCGCCGCATTCAACCCGATGACGATGCGGATGGAGATGACCGATTTCTGGGCCGTTTTGTTCAACGAAGTCGCGCAGGCGAAGTTCGTCCATACCGTCTCGGCGGGCTATGTCACGGCTTCGGTCTTCGTGCTCGGCGTCTCGGCGTGGTATCTGCTGCGCGGACGCCACATCGAACTCGCTCGCCGTTCTATAGCGGTGGCCGCCGCCTTCGGTCTGGCCTCGGCGTTCTCGGTTGTGCTTTTGGGCGACGAATCCGGCTACAACGCCACCCACAGCCAAAAGATGAAACTCGCCGCGATTGAGGGCATGTGGCACACCGAACCCGCCCCTGCCGCGATCACCGCCTTCGGCTTCCCAGATCAAGAGGCGCGCAAGACGCACTATGCCATCCATATCCCCTATGTGATGGGCCTGATCGGCACCCGGTCATTGACCACCGAAATCCCCGGCATCTCGGAACTTGTCGCCCAAGCCGATACCCGCATCCGCTCTGGCATGATCGCCTATGAAGCGCTGCTGACCCTGCGCGCCGAGCGTGAGGCTACGCCGCAGGTGGTGAAAGATACGTTCGAGCTGCACTCTGCCGATCTCGGCTTTGCTCTGCTGTTGCGCAAATATACCGATACGCCGCAGCTGGCGACCGAAGCGCAGATCAAAATGGCCGCCAATGACACCGTGCCCACGGTCTGGCCGTTGTTCTGGGCGTTCCGCATCATGGCGGGCTTGGGTTTCGCCTTCATCGGCACCATGATCTATTTCTTCTATCGCGCCTCGTTCAAGCGGATGCAATTCCCGCGCCCGGCGCTGCATCTGGCGGTCTGGATGATCCCGGCACCATGGATTGCCGCTGAAATGGGCTGGTTTGTTGCCGAATTTGGCCGCCAACCTTGGACGGTGGACGGGGTGCTCCCCACCGCGATGTCAGTGTCAGCGCTGTCGATGACCGAGGTGGCGATCACGCTGGCAGGCTTTGTGATCTTTTATTCCGTGCTGTTCGTCGTCGAGATGGGCCTCATGCTGAAATACATCCGCAAAGGCCCCTTCCTTGAAGTCGCGGAAACCGAGGCTTGGATGCAGCGCCACGATGCCCGGTTGGCAGGGCGCAAAAACGCCGATGCCATCGCGATGGTAAGGGAGTAACGCCATGATCTTGCATGAACTTCTCAGCTACGAAACCCTGCGCCTGACATGGTGGGTCTTGGTCGGTGTGTTGCTGATCGGCTTTGCGCTGACCGATGGCTTCGATATGGGGGTAGGGGCCTTGCTGCCTTTCGTCGCCAAAACCGATACCGAGCGCCGGGTGGCCATCAACACAGTCGGCCCGGTGTGGGAGGGCAATCAGGTCTGGTTCATCGTGGGCGGCGCTGCGATTTTCGCCGCGTGGCCGCCGCTTTATGCGGTGTCATTCTCTGGCTTCTACCTTGCGATGTGGATCGTACTGGCGGCGCTGATCGTCCGACCCGTGGCGTTCAAATACCGCTCGAAACGCGATGATCCGCGCTGGCGGGCGGTGTGGGATTGGGCGCTGTTTGCGGGCGGCGCTGTGCCTGCCACAATCTTCGGTGTGGCGGTTGGCAATGTACTGCAAGGTGTGCCGTTCCATTTCACCGACGATCTGCACGCGATCTACGAAGGCGTGTGGTATATGAAATTCCTGAGCCTTCTCAATCCATTCGCTTTGTGTGCGGGTTTGGTTTCGCTGTCGATGCTGGTGATGCACGGCGCGGCTTGGCTGACCCTGAAAGCCGAAGGTCCGGTGCAAATCCGCGCCCGTCGTCTCGGCTCGTGGGCCGCATTGGTGGCGGTTGGCGGCTATATAGGCTTAGGCCTCTGGCTGGCCTACGGCTTTGACGGCTACCAAATCGCGGGCGCTTACGTCACCGACGGCCCCTCCAACCCGTTGCATTTTCAGGTGAACAAGGGTGGCAGCTGGATGGATGCCTACGCCTTACGCCCATGGATCGCGATTGCCCCCGCGATGGGCGTGGTCGGCGGCTTGCAGGCATTTTTGGGACTGAGGGCAGGACGCGAAATTACCACCTTGCTTGCCTCTAAAATGGCAATTTTCGGCATGATCGCCTCGGTTGGCCTGACGATGTTCCCGTTCATCCTGCCATCCTCCAGCGACCCAAGATCCTCGCTGACGGTCTGGAACGCATCCTCCTCGCACCTGACCCTGTTCATCATGCTGGTGGTCACGGCGATTTTCCTGCCGCTGATCTTGATCTACACCGCATGGGTTTACAAAGTGCTGTGGGGCAAAGTCACCGAGGCGGACGTGTCTGAAAACTCCCATGGCCTCTACTGAAAGGACAGATAGATGTGGTATTTCGCTTGGATGCTCGGCCTGCCGCTGGCCGCGATGTTCGCCGTGGTCAACGCGATGTGGCTGGAGATGCAGGAAGACAGCCGCAAAATCGGCACTCTTGAAGACGACGCATAAGCTGCCGCGAGATTAACGCAGCCACAACCCTTCACGCTTCAGCACAAACCTAATCGCCTGCTCGCGCCGCGGCAGGTCGTTACGGTCAAACAACGCCCGAACCTTTTTACCCCGATTCTGATAAATCATCAGCCGTGCAGGCTCGTGATCCCGCAAAATCCGCCGCAACTCTTTCTGCCCCGCCACATGCTCTAAAACCTCAACCACCCGGTCACTTTCCCGCGCATAAAGCAGCGGCAAAGTGCGGTAATGACAAGTCACGTCGCCATCCAGCCCCGCCAATGTCGGCCCCGGACGCCCGCCGCCAAAGCTGTGGATGACCAAGGGCAAAGCGATCTGGTCCAGCCAAGGATAAATCTCCTGACAGATCAAAGCCTCGGGCCGATCATCGCGAATGGCCAAAGCATAGTCCAAGAACTGCTGCCCAAAGGCCTTCGGGCTGGCATGGAAGAACCACCCCGCGTTGAAATACATAAACCTTTGCCAGTAATTCTCGGGCTGGCTGGGATCAATCGTATCGTCGAACGATAGCCCAAACCGATCGTAGAGCGCGCGCCATGTTGCCGTTAAATCCGGCCCATATAACTCTTGGCTCGGCCAAGTCCCCTCGCGCCGCATCGAGGCTGAAGGCCGCGTGAAATCAAACACCACGCTGCCGAAATCCCCGGTGATCAGCGTATCGGTGTCCAGAAACAAGAATGGCTGATCCGGCAGCGCAGTCAGTGCCTCAATCTTATTGCCATGCGGATAGCTTTGCCCGAAATGCCGCGCCTCAAACGGCAGAAACTCTGCCCCAAGCTCCACCAGCATCGCTCGCACCGCCGCGTCACTCACACCAACAGATTTCGGCCAAGCCCCGCCCTGCTGCGGCTCGGCCAGATACAGCTTGCCGGCAAAATCCGGATTGGTCGCCCGCAAACTCGCCGCCAGCAACAACGCCTCGTATTGCAGCCGCCCCGCTTGCACCACCGCGACGATATTGAACGCTTGCCGCGCAGGCTTGGGATCGGTCATGTTTCTCTCGCGGGGATTGGCCCCCGTGCTGCTGCTGTTGGCGCGACATTAGGCGCGATTGCAGGGCAGCAAAAGCAAAAGGAGGTTCAGATGTTCAGGAATTCCCTGATTGTTGCCGTCATCGCGACAATCCCCGCTGCGGCCTTGGCCGAAAACTTCACCACCGCCGCCGAGATCAAACCGATCCTCGATGCCACCCGCGCCAACTGGATCGCGGTGCGCGAATTTGACGGCAAGGATCTGCTGTATTTCACCCAGCTTTTGTCATGGCGTTGTGGGCTCAGCGAAATCCGCTACGGCCTGAATGGGGCCACCGCTGACAAGGTGTGGGCGATGGAACCCTGCTATGACACCGAGCCGCAGCCCAACGCGCTGAAGATGGAGGGGGCAGAGATTTTTCTCACCGCACCGTTAGGCTCGATCCAGACCATCTCGATCAGTGTCACCTACGATGACGGCACCGAGGCCAGCGCCGATTTCAAGCGCGCCGATGTGATGACGCCTTGATTTCATCTTGGCAAAAATACTCCCGCCGGAGGCATCCCCGATATCGTCAGGAGCCTCCGGCGGGAGTAATTTTTAAAAGAGCAAATCCTCAGCGCGCAGGCGTGAACCGCAACGACAGGCAAGACATCCCGCCGTCCAGTTTCGCGCATTCGCTGTTGCCGATCTCGCGCACGTTATATCCCGCCTGTTCCAAGATGCGGCGGGTTTTCGCAAAACCTGCAGGCATGATCACCAGATCATTGAAGCGGATCGAATTGGCGCAAGCTTCCTCGCCATCGGCGACATGGATCACCTTATACCCGTCAAAACAGCCCGAGTCCGCCAGCCGTTTGGTCGAAAGGATCGTCTCGGCGTCGAGCAGCGAGCAATCGGTTTTGAAATGCAGCACCCCCGGCGGCGTGAAGACCTCGCGCACCGTGTATCCCCAGTCGGCCACCAGCCGCGCCAGTTCCGCCACCCCGGCGGCATTGGTGCGCGCCGAACGCCCGACCAGAATTTCGGTCTCGGTGGTCAGGATATCGCCGCCTTCGATGAAGCTATCTGCCCCCTCAATCCGCAGCACGTGGCCGTAAAGCGTCTCCAGATGCGGTGCCATCTCTGCCGCTTCCCCTAGACGCGACGGCGCACCGGGCCGCATCACCACAGCACCTTTGGGCAGACACAACGCGGTATCTTCGACAAACACCGAATCCGGGAAAGCCTCCAGCGCGCCCAATTCGACCACTTCCGCCCCGGTTGAGATCAGCGCCGCGATATAATCCGCATGATGCGCCTGCATCAGCGCCAGATCCGGGGTGCCGGTATCCACCGCCCGCAATCCCGCGATGATGCTGGCCGCGGGCCTGCGGGTGATGGCATGGCTGAACGTGTAAGACTGCATGAAAGACTCCTGATCCGAATTTGCGCGACACTAGTGCAAAGTCCAAGCGCCCGCAAACCCAAGCACGGCAGCCGACAGCCAAAACCGACAAGCCAAAGCTTAAGCCGTTCCTCTGTAAGTATATTCCAGAAACAGGTTGGGCGATATAGCCCCCGCATTTGGCGCTGATACGTCCTGTTTTGTTTATCAGCCCCCCGATCACCCTGCCGAGCAGTCAGCAGTGCCACAGCGCGGGCGATGGCGGCTGGGCGACCTGTCGTGTGATCTGCGCGATATAGCCATCGGGCCGGATCAACGGCCGGATGCCCCCGTCCCAATCTCATTCTTCGTCGTCTTCAGCTCCAAGGCGGGATCTTCTTGTCCAGAAAGGCCCGGACGCCAATCACGGCCTCGGGTCCCTCCCAGATGTCGGCCAGACGCCGGATGCTGTCGTCGATCACATCGGCATCAACCCGAGGCCCAAGGGCGCGGGTGAGCGCCTTGGCGGCGGCTACTGCACCGGGGGCGGTTGACAGATAGGGCGTGACCTCGGCCTCTAGGGCGGCGTCAAGGTCATCTGCATCGACCACTCTGGAAACGATGCCTAGGGTTGCGGCCTCCTCTGCGGCAAACATACGGGCCGACATGAAAACGCGCCGCGCGTGGCCTTCGCCGATGCGGGCCAGCACGTAGGGGCCAATGGTAGCGGGGATGATCCCCAGCCGGGTTTCTGAGAAACAGAACTGCGTGCCGCGTGCCGCCACAACGACGTCACAGACGCAGGCCATGCCGATCCCACCGCCAAAAGCACCTCCATGCAAACGACCGATTAGCGGAAACCGCATGGTGTTCAGCGCTTGCAACATCTCGGCCAGTTTGCGCGCTTCGCGCAGGCGCTGCGGGCGGTCGGCTTCGATCTGCGCTTGCATCCAAGCCAGATCCCCGCCTGCGCAAAAGATCGGGCCGGCACCGGAAAGCACCACGGCGCGGGCCTGATTCAGCGTGCGGGCGAACTCGGTCAGTTCTGCGATCATTGCGGGGGACAACACGTTGCGGCGTTCGGGCGTGTTCAGCGTGACATACACCACGCCGCGCGGATCGGTGCGGATGTCGAGCGTTTGCCAGCTCATGCGGGTCTCCTCAGGCTTTGGGCAAAGGTGGCTGCATCGGCCAGTCGGTCAAGGTCCAGCCCGGTATCGAATCCGCGGCCATGCAGCATCGAGGCCACGGCTTCGGTGGCGACATTGCCTTTGGCGCCGGGTGCGTAGGGACAGCCACCTAAGCCCCCGACCGAACTGTCAAACACCCGAAGCCCCCTGTCGAGACTGACCGCGATGTTCAAAAGCGCAATGCCGCGCGTGTCATGGTAATGCCCCGAAAGGCGGCTGGCGGGCAGGCGCTGCAACACGGCATCCAGCATCCGCGCGATCCCTTCGGGCGTGGCTGCACCCAAAGTGTCGCCAAGGCTGATCTGGTAGCAGCCCATCTGAAAAAGCGCCTCGGCCACCTCGGCCACGGCGACGGGCGCAATCGGCCCGTCATAGGGGCAGTCGGTGACGCAAGACACATAGCCCCGGACCGGGATCATCGCGGTGCGGGCGCTGCGCAGCACGGGCCGGAAACGCTCAAGGCTTTCGCTGATCGAGCAGTTGATATTCTTTTGTGAGAAGCCTTCCGAGGCCGAGGCGAAGACGGCCACTTCGTCGGCGTGGGCAGTGATTGCGCGTTCGAAGCCCTGAAGGTTGGGCGTGAGTGCTGCGTAGGTGACGCCGGGCTTACGGGTGATGCCCGCCATGACCTCGGCGGCATCGGCCATCTGCGGCACCCATTTCGGGCTGACGAAGCTGGCGACTTCGATATGGCGGAAGCCGCAGTCGGACAGCAGATTGACCAGCTTGATCTTGTCGGCTGTGCTGATCAGGCGCGCTTCGTTTTGCAAACCGTCGCGCGGGCCCATTTCGTAAAGCGTGACCGGATCAGCCATCTTCGGCCTCCATCCGCACCAACACGGTGCCGTCGCTGACCTGATCGCCTTCGGCCACCAGAATCTCGGCCACGATACCATCGCGGGGGGCGGTCAGAATATGCTCCATCTTCATCGCTTCAAGGAAGATCAGCGCGTCACCTTTGGTTACCCGAGCGCCGGGGCTGGTCCGCAGCGACGCCACCAAGCCCGGCATCGGAGCAAAGATCGCGTCACCACCTGCGTGGTCGTGCTCGGCAGCCAGCAGGGGATCGACATGGGTGAAATCGTGCTTGTGACCTGACAGGAACAGGCTGATCCGGTCTGCGGTTGCGACCACATGCGCCGTGGATTGCAGGCCGTCACGGGCAAAGCGAACGGTGCCGCCGCGATGATCCAGCATGGTGAGCGTGGTGTCGTACCCGGCCCCGGTGACATGGAACTGCCGGGAGCCAAGATGAATGACACGCAGGGCAAGCGGGCCATCCTTGTGGTTCAGCACGGCAAAGCTTTCGGCCTCTGACCAGCCTCGCCAGCCCGTCAGTCGATCCCAAGGGTCGGCTGCGTCGGGTGGGTCGAGCAGGTTTAGCGCGGCAAGGGCCGCCAGTGCCGGGGCCTCGGCGGGCAGCGGGGCCGTGTTGATCAGTCGATCCAGATCGCGGGCGATCAGGTCGGTATCGACATGGCCAGCGCGGAACCCGTCATGCCGGGAAAGAGCGGCGAGAAACTCCACATTTGTGGTCGATCCGGCGATCCGGCAATGCTCCAGTGTCGTGGACAACAGGCTCAGCGCCGCCGCGCGATCCGGCCCGTGGACTATGACCTTGGCGATCATCGGATCATACCAAGGCGAAATTTCGTCGCCTTGACGGATGCCGCTGTCGATGCGCACCGTACCGCGCATGAATTCAACGCCCGCCGGAAAAGACAGGTGATCCAGCCTGCCCGTCGCGGGCAGAAAGCCCTTTTCCACATCTTCGGCATAGATCCGAGCCTCAAAGGCCCAGCCGTCGATTTTAAGATCCTCCTGCCGGAAGGGCAGCGGTTCGCCTGCGGCGATGCGCAGTTGCAGTTCAACGAAATCCAGCCCGGTGATCGCCTCAGACACCGGATGCTCAACCTGAAGCCGCGTGTTCATCTCCATGAACCAGAACCTGTCGGGCCGCAGCGGGCCAGAGCCGTCAACGATGAATTCGACAGTTCCGGCACCCTGATAGCCGATCGCTTGCGCCGCCTCGACCGCAGCCTTGCCCATCGCGGCGCGAACCTCGGCAGACATACCGGGGGCAGGGGCTTCCTCGATCACCTTCTGGTGGCGGCGCTGCAGGCTGCAATCGCGCTCGAACAGATGCACGACATAGCCCTGCGTGTCGCCAAAGACCTGAATCTCGATGTGGCGCGGGTGGGTGATGTATTTCTCAACCAGACAGGCCGGATCGCCAAAGCTGCTGCGGGCCTCGCGCTGCGCACTTTCCAGCGCTTGGGCAAAATCGCCGGGATCGGTGACAAGCCGCATTCCCTTGCCGCCACCGCCAGCGCGGGCCTTGATCAGCACCGGATAGCCGATGGCGGCAGCTTCGGCGGACAGATGCGCCGGGTCTTGGCTTTCGCCATGATAGCCGGGCACGACCGGCACCCCGGCAGTGATCATCAGCGCCTTAGCGGCATCCTTCAGGCCCATAGCCCGGATGGCGCTGGCGGGTGGGCCGATAAAGACCAGACCTGCGGCTTGAACCGCTTCGACAAAACCGGGGTTTTCCGACAGGAAGCCATAGCCGGGATGGATCGCCTCGGCCCCGGTGCGCAGTGCTGCGGCGATGATCGCATCGCCCTTCAGATAGCTTTCGGCGACGGCGGCGGCACCGATGCGCACCGCCTCATCGGCCATCGCCACATGTTTGCTGGCCGCGTCGGCGTCGGAATATACGGCGACGGTGGCGATGCCCATGCGGCGGGCAGTGGCGATGACGCGGCAGGCGATTTCGCCCCGGTTGGCAATCAGGATCTTGCGGAACATCTTGCTTGCCTCACATGCGGAACACGCCGAAGCGCGTCTCTGGGATCGGAGCGTTCAGGGCAGCTGAAAGCGACAGCGCCAGCACTTGTCGCGTGCGGCGCGGGTCGATGATGCCATCGTCCCACAGGCGGGCGGTGGCATAAAGCGGGTGCGATTGACGCTCAAACATCTCGACCGTGGGGCGCTTAAACGCGGCCTCGTCCTCGGCTGACCAACTGCCGCCCTTGCGCTCGATTGCGTCGCGGCGGACGGTGGCCAGCACACCTGCCGCCTGTTCGCCGCCCATCACCGAGATGCGGCTGTTGGGCCAGGTCCACAGGAAGCGCGGGCCATAGGCGCGGCCACACATGCCGTAATTTCCCGCCCCGAAGGAGCCACCGATCAACAGCGTGATCTTCGGCACTTGGCTTGTGGCCACCGCTGTCACCAGCTTGGCACCATCCTTGGCGATGCCGCGGTTTTCGGCGGTTCGGCCCACCATGAAGCCCGAAATGTTTTGCAGGAAAACTAGGGGGATTTTGCGCTGCGAGCAAAGCTCGACGAAATGTGTGGCTTTCAGCGCGGCTTCGGAAAAGATCACCCCGTTATTGCCGATAATGCCGACGGGCATGCCCATAACATGGGCAAAGCCGCAGATGATGGTGGTGCCGTAGCGCGGTTTGAACTCGTCAAAGCGCGAGCCGTCCACCGTGCGGGCGATCACTTCGCGGATGTCATAGGGGGTTTTCACCTCGGCCGGGACCACACCCATCACCTCGGCGGGGTCGTAAAGCGGCTCCTCCGACGATTGCAGCACCAGTTGGGGCGGCTTTTTGCGGTTCAGGTTGGCGACGGCGCGGCGTGCCAGCGCCAGCGCGTGCAGATCGTCCTGCGCCAACAGATCGGCCACGCCGGAAAGCCGGGTATGCACATCGCCGCCGCCAAGGTCTTCGGCGCTGACCACTTCGCCTGTCGCGGCCCGGACCAAAGGCGGTCCCGCGAGAAAGATCGTGCCCTGCCCCTTCACGATAATGGTGACATCCGACATCGCCGGCACATAGGCCCCGCCTGCGGTACACGACCCCATCACAACGGCGATTTGCGCGATGCCCAGCGCCGACATGTTGGCTTGGTTGAAGAAGATGCGGCCAAAGTGGTCGCGGTCCGGGAACACTTCGTCTTGATTGGGCAGGTTGGCCCCGCCAGAATCCACGAGGTAGACGCAGGGCAGCCGGTTTTCGGCGGCAATTTCCTGTGCGCGCAGATGCTTCTTCACCGTCATCGGATAATAGGTGCCACCCTTCACCGTGGCGTCGTTGCAAATGATCATCACCTCTTGGCCTTCGACCCGACCAATCCCGGCGATCAGGCCCGCCGAGGGGCTGGCACCGTCGTACAGCCCATGCCCGGCAAATAGGCCGATCTCCAGAAAGGGCGAGCCTGCATCAAGCAGGCGGTCGATGCGTTCGCGCGGCAACAGCTTGCCTCGGCTTTGGTGCAGATCACGCGCCTTGTCGCCGCCCCCTGCAAACGCCAACTCTGCCGCCGCCCGGACTGTATCAAGTGCGGCCATATTTGCTGCAAGGTTCGCCCGGAACCCAGCACTGCGCGGCGAGATATTGGTGGTCAGGATTGTCATGCGGTCATCGCCCCCATCAATTCGCGCCCGATCAACATCCGGCGGATTTCAGAGGTGCCCGCACCGATTTCCATCAGCTTGGCATCGCGGAAGATCCGGCTGACTGGCGTTTCGTTCATAAACCCGGCACCTCCCATGGCTTGCACCGCCTGATGGGCGACCTCCATCGCCGCTTCCGAGGCATAGAGCACACAGGCGGCGGCGTCCTGCCGGGTGACGGTGCCCCGATCACAGGCGCGGGCCACCTCATAGACATAGGCGCGGGCCGAGTTCAGTTTGGTGTACATATCGGCGATCTTGGCCTGCATCAGTTGGAAATGACCGATGCTTTGGCCGAACTGCTTGCGGCTGACCATATAAGGCATGATCTCATCCAGACAGGCCGCCATGATGCCGGTGCCGATGCCCGACAGCACCACGCGCTCGTAATCCAGACCTGACATCAACACCCGCACGCCCTTGCCCTCGGCCCCAAGCAGGTTTTCGGCAGGCACCTCGACATTGTCGAAAATCAGTTCGGCGGTGTTCGATCCCCGCATCCCCAGCTTGTCGAAATGCGGTGAGGTGCTGAAGCCTTTCATGGTCTTTTCCACGATGAAGGCGGTCATGCCCTTTGATCCGGCATCGGGATCGGTTTTGGCATAGACCACCAGCACATCGGCGTCGGGGCCGTTGGTGATCCAGTATTTCGTGCCGTTCAGCACATAGTGCTCGCCCTTCCGATCCGCCCGCAGCTTCATGGACACGACATCCGACCCAGCCTCTGCCTCAGACATCGCCAGCGCACCGACATGCGCACCCGAGACCAGTTTGGGCAGGTATTTCTGCCGCTGCGCCGCACTGCCGTTCAGCTTGATCTGGTTGACGCAAAGGTTGGAATGCGCGCCATAACTTAGGGCAACTGAGGCCGATGCGCGGGCGATTTCCTCGACCGCGACGACATGGGCGAGATACCCCATACCCGCACCGCCATATTCTTCGGGCACCGTGATGCCGAGAAGGCCAAGACTGCCCATCTCTGCCCAAAGCTCGGCGGGAAAGGTGTTTCGCTTGTCCAAATCCTGCGCGCTGGGCTTCACCCGCTGTTGCGCCCAGCGGTGCACCATGTCGCGCAGTGCGCCTACCTCATCGCCCAGATCGAACTGCATAGATGCCAGAAACATTCCGGTGCCTCCCTATTCCGCAGCCATCGCCACGGGACTATTGCCTTGCAAGGTGGCGCGCAGATCCTCCCGCCGCGCCATCTGTTTTTGATAGGCCGCTTGCTTGACCGGACCATAGCCGCGGATCTCTAGCGGTAGCGACAGCAGGTCCCGCACCAGTTGCAGCGTCTCGGCGGACAGCACCTGCTCTGCCAATGTCAGATCGTCCTCGTAGTGCGCGATCAAGTCACGCTCCAGCTTGCGGTCGTGGCTGTGCCCGAAAGGGTCTGCCCAACTGCCGCGCAGGAATTTGAACCGCGCGAGCAGGCCCAGAACAGGCAGGATCCATGCGCCGAATTCGCGCTTTTTCGGTCGGCCGTCCGAAGCCTTGCCGGACAGGATCGGCGGCGCGAGGTTCAGCGACAGACGATAGGGGCCAGAGAACTCGGCCTCAAGCCCGGCGCGGAATGCGGGCAGGCTGTACAGTCGCGCGACCTCGTATTCGTCCTTGTAGGCCAGAACTTTGGCGTAAGTCTCGGCCACCACGCGGGGCAAGTCATTGTCGCCCACACGTTCGGAGCGGGCGGCGGCAGCGATCCGGGCAACGCCGTCCAGATAGCGCTGGGCAAGGCCCGCGTTTTGATACGCCCGCAGAAGATCGGCGCGGCGGGCAATCAGCGCGTCAAGCGGCAGGGTGTCGGGCATGGGGGCCTCCTGCCCAATGCCTGCCAGAGTGGCTACTTTCGCTGGGTCATGCGCCAGCAGGCGGCCCCAGTTGAACGCTTCGGTGTTGGGCTTGATGGCCGTGCCGTTCAAGCGGATGGCTTCAAGGATCGAGGCACTGGTCAGCGGCACCATCCCGCATTGCCACGCATAGCCCAGCATCATCAGGTTTGCCCCGATCACGTCGCCGGTCAATCGTGTCGCTAGATCCGAGAAGTTCAGGAAATGCCGGGCCGAGCGCACCGCCCCCGCCACGCAGGCCTCAGAACTGGCTTCCTTGAAATCAAAATCACGATGGCGGATAAAATCCGATACTGGGGTGATGTGGGTGTTCAGCACGGCCTGCGTCCGATCGGGGCTGCACACTAGGATGCAGTCCTTTGACGCGGCCACCACAGAATCCGCGCCGATCAAAAGATCGGCAGAACCTGCCGCGATGCGGGGCGCGGCAATGGGGCGGTCGGGGCGTGAGATGCGGACATGGCTCATCACCCCGCCACCTTTCTGGGCCAGCCCCGCCATGTCCAGCACCATTGGGATTTTACCCTCGACATGGGCGGCCATGCCCAGAATAGCACTGATGGTCAGCACGCCCGTGCCTCCGACACCGGCAAGGGCGAGGTTCCAAGCTCGCTCGATCTGCGGCAGTACCGGGTCGGGCAGCGCGGAAACATCCGCACCGCTCTGGGGTTGGTTCTTGCGCAACGCCCCGTCGCGCACCGTGACAAACGACGGGCAAAACCCCTTGAGACAAGAATAATCCTTGTTGCAGGCCGATTGGTTGATCCGGCGCTTGCGGCCCTGATCGGTTTCCAGCGGCTCAATCGCGATGCAGTTCGACTGCACGGAACAATCGCCACAACCTTCGCAGACCGCAGGGTTGATCCAAAGCCGCATATCGGGGTCCACAGCGGTGCCCCGCTTACGCCTACGGCGCAATTCAGCAGCGCAGATCTGCTCGAAGACGATCACCGTGACTCCGGGCAACTCGCGCAACGCCAACATCACCGCGTCGATATCGTCACGGTGGCGGATTTCGGTGCCGGGGGCGAGGTCTGCGGCGTGATAGACCTCGGGATGGTCGGACATCAGCACGATCCGCGCCACCCGCTCGTGATAAACCTGATGGGTGATCTGCTCCGGCGTCAGTTCACCATCAATCGGCTGGCCTCCGGTCATCGCCACGGCGTCGTTGACGAGAATTTTGTAGGTCAAGTTGACCCCTGCCGCGACCGACTGTCGGATCGCGAGATGGCCCGAGTGGAAATAAGTACCATCGCCGATATTGACGAAGCGGTGTTTTTCGTCGGTGAAGCGGCTGATTGCCGTCCATGGCACGCCCTCGGCACCCATATGGGTGAAGGTTTCAGTGCGACGGTCCATCCATTGCACCATGAAGTGACAGCCGATCCCGGCCATCGCCTTCGATCCTTCAGGCACCCGGGTCGAGGTGTTGTGCGGGCAGCCTGCGCAGTAGTGCGGCAGTCGCAAGACCGGGGGAATATGCGCCTCGGCACGCGCCTCGATCCGATGCAGATCCTCGACGCGGGCGCTTAGACGTGCGGCGAGATCACTGGGCAGATCAAGCCGCAGCAGCCGTTCTGCAATCGCCCCGGCAACGCGGCCCACGGTCAGACCGGCGGACAGGCTGAGAAACGGCTTGCCCGTCTCATCGAACTTGCCGACGATGCGGGGTCGCACATCGGCGCGCCAGTTGAACAACTGCTCTTTGATCTGGTTCTCGATGATCTCGCGGCGTTCCTCGACGATCAGCACCTCATCCAGACCCTGCGAGAAGGCGCGGATGCCTTCGGGCTCCAGCGGCCATGGCATACGCACTTTGTAAAGGCGCAGCCCGATCAGCGCCTGCTCTTGCGGACCAAGGCCCAGTTCCGCCAACGCTTGCCGCACATCCTCATAGGCCTTGCCCGAGGCGACGATACCAAAGCGGGCGCGGGCGTGGTCGATGATCAGGCGATCAACGCCATTGGCGCGGGCAAAAGCGATGGCGGCGTAGCCCTTGTGCTCTTGCAGCCGCTCGTCCTGCACAAGCGGTGGATCGGGCCAGCGCAGGTTCAACCCGTCAGGCGGCAGTTCAAAATCGGTGGGCAGCACGAACTGTCGCATCTCTTGCGCCAGATCGACGACCGAGGTGATCTCGACGGTTTCGGAGATCACCTTGAAGCCGACCCAGCAGCCGGAATAGCGCGACATGGCGATGCCGAGCAGCCCCATCTCCAAGAACTCATGCACCGACGAGGGGTAAAGCATTGGCATCAGCGCCGAGATGAAGGCATGATCGGACTGATGCGGAATCGAGGACGACTTGCAGGTGTGATCATCGCCCGCAATCGCCAGCACCCCACCATGCCGCGCGGAGCCTGCCGCATTGGCGTGCTTGAAGACATCGCCTGAGCGATCAACGCCCGGCCCCTTGCCATACCAGATGCCGAGGATGCCATCCTTGCGGGCGCCCGACGACAGATGCAACTGTTGGCTACCCCAGACCGCAGTTGCGGCCAGATCCTCGTTCACCCCCGGCTGGAACACCACGTCATGGCGATCCAGAAACTTGCTGGCCTTGACCAGTTGCTGATCATAGCCGCCCAAAGGCGAGCCGCGGTATCCAGAGATAAACCCCGCAGTGTTCAGCCCGCTGCTGCGGTCGCGGCGCATCTGGGTCATCGGCAGCCGGACCAAGGCCTGTGTCCCGGTCAGCAAGACGGAACCGCTCTCTGCCGTGTATTTGTCGTCCAGCGTGATGGCCATGTGCATCCTCCCGACGCGGCTTGGTCCTTCTGGCAACACTCTAGTCCAGGCTGTGCGAAACAAGGTCGCTATTGCTGGCCTTGTTGACGGCTCTCTGGCAACATTGTACCACTTATACGCCACATAGGGGCAGGTTGTTCTGCATTCTGCGGGAATTTCACCGCATCTGTCATAACGGGTAGAACATGCTGCTGGACGATTCGGATCGACGTATCCTGAAGGCGCTGCAAGAGCGGCCCGACCTGACTTTGCGGGAATTGGGAGAGATCACTGGCCTCAGCCACTCACCATGCTGGCGGCGGCTGCAACGGCTTCAGGCGGCGGGGGCCATCAGTGCCAAACGCTTCATCGTCGATCCCGAGGCCATCGGGTTCGAGATTCTGGTGTTTTGTTTTGTGAAGATATCGCATCACCAGCGTGACAGGCTCAAAGCCTTCGAAGATGCTGTGGCGAAAGTCCCTGAGATCATGCAATGCTACTCGTTAAGCGGCGAATATGACTATGTGCTACAGGTGATCGCGACCAGCGTTCGTGAATATGAGGCGACGGTCAAGAATGCACTTGTCGAACTGCCAAACGTGCAGTCGATCAACACCAGTTTCACGCTGAAGCGGGTCAAGAACAGCCTGAACGTGCCGCTCTAAGGCGCATTTGCCTATGTTCAATCGCTCAGACCTGTGGCGGCGACCCCGTGCAACATGTCGCGGCCGATCTGGCCCCGCCGTAAGGGGCGGTTGTGCCGCTGCGATGATGTTTTTCCTTGGTTATGCCGCCGCTGACTCCGGGACGGCATTGCCATGCCAGAGATTGAGCGGACAGCCCCTATTGACGCAGCACCGCCGGCTGTCTAGAAAACTTCCACTGTCGGGGGAGTCCTGCCTAAAGGACTGAGAGGCTGATAGTGGGGCGAACAGCAATGTTTGGCCTGCGGTGAAGCGACCCTTTGAACCTGACCCAGTTGATACTGGCGTAGGAAGCACAAGCGGTCGCCACTTCGTCAGTTTTCGACGGGGCACCACCATACGGGCGCAATCCCGGCTTCTTTCCCTTTACCACGGTTCATCAACGCGAAAGAGGCTTTGATGAACCACACCACCCAAATCCCGCAGAACGGCGTGCTACCCTCTGTCACCACAGGCCCGCTGCCCGGCTCCAGCAAGGTTTATGTGCCGGGCATCCTACATCCCGATCTGTTGGTGCCGATGCGGCAGATCGCCGTGCATCCCTCGGCGGGTGAGCCGCCGGTGACAGTCTATGACCCCTCTGGCGCTTACACCGATCCAGCGATTACCACCGATATTGCACAAGGATTGGCACCTTTGCGCGCCACATGGGTGGCCGCCCGCGGCGATTGTGCGGTCTATGCACCGCGTGCCGTACAGCCTGCCGACAACGGCTTTGCCACAGGCGAGCGGCTGGTGCCGAGCTTCCCGCAAACCCGCCAGCCGCTGCGCGCCGTGGATGGCAAGGCTGTTACCCAACTCGCCTATGCCCGTGCCGGGATCATCACGGCTGAGATGGAATATGTGGCGATCCGGGAAAACCTTGGCCGCACCGCCCCGACGGGCAACCCCCGCGATGGCGAAGATTTTGGTGCTGCGATCCCCGACCATGTCACGCCCGAATTCGTGCGGCGGGAGATTGCCGCTGGTCGCGCCATCATCCCCGCCAACATCAACCACCCCGAACTGGAACCGATGATCATTGGCCGCAACTTCGCGGTGAAAATCAACGCCAACATGGGCACCAGTGCTGTCACCTCGTCGATGGCGGAGGAAGTTGACAAGATGGTCTGGTCGATCCGCTGGGGCGCGGACACCGTGATGGACCTGTCCACCGGGCGCAACATCCACAACACCCGCGAATGGATTCTGCGCAACGCCCCGGTGCCGATTGGCACGGTGCCTTTGTATCAGGCGCTGGAAAAGGTCGATGGCGTGGCCGAAAATCTGACATGGGAGATTTACCGCGACACGCTGATCGAACAGGCCGAACAAGGGGTGGATTACTTCACCATCCATGCCGGGGTGCGTCTGCACTACATCCCGCTGACTGCGAACCGGGTCACTGGCATTGTCAGCCGTGGCGGCTCGATCATGGCCAAGTGGTGCCTGCATCACCACCGCGAAAGCTTCCTTTACACCCATTTTGACGAAATCTGCGACATCATGCGGGCGTATGACGTCAGCTTCAGCCTGGGTGACGGGTTGCGCCCCGGTTCGGTCGCCGATGCCAACGATGCCGCGCAATTTGCCGAATTGGAAACGCTGGGAGAGTTGACGCAGATCGCTTGGGCGAAGGATTGTCAGGTGATGATCGAAGGGCCGGGCCATGTGGCGATGCACAAGATCAAGGCCAATATGGACAAGCAACTGGCCACATGCGGCGAGGCTCCGTTCTATACGCTCGGGCCGCTGACCACCGATATCGCCCCCGGCTATGACCATATCACCAGCGCCATTGGTGCTGCGATGATCGGTTGGTTTGGCACCGCGATGCTGTGTTATGTCACGCCGAAAGAGCATCTGGGCCTGCCCGACCGCGCCGATGTGAAGACGGGCGTGATCACCTACAAGATCGCCGCCCATGCCGCCGATCTGGCCAAAGGCTTGCCGGGGGCGCAGGCGCGCGATGATGCGCTGTCCCGCGCGCGGTTCGAATTCCGTTGGGAGGATCAATTCAACCTCTCGCTTGACCCCGACACGGCGCGTTCGTTCCATGACGAGACCCTGCCGAAAGAGGCGCATAAAACCGCGCATTTCTGTTCGATGTGCGGGCCGAAGTTTTGTTCGATGCGGATTTCGCACGACATCCGCGCCGAGGCGCAGAAAGAGGGCATGGCCGCGATGGCGCTGAAGTTCCGCGAGAAGGGTGAGGTCTATCTGCCCACCACAGAGGTCGCGGAATGATCACCATTCTGGGTGCCGGGGTTGCGGGGCTCTGCGTCGCAACCGCCTTGGCCGAGCGCGGCTTGCCGGTTGAGGTGGTGGACAACGGGCCCGCCCATGGCGGCGCAAGCTGGCTGGCGGGGGGCATGATTGCGCCCTATGTCGAAGCCGAAACGGCCGCGCCCGATGTGGCGCGGCTGGGGGCCAGTGCGGCCGACTGGTGGGCAGTACGGGTGCCGGGTGTGGTGCGGCGTGGCTCATTGGTGGTGGCCCCGGCACGCGACCGCGCTGAGCTTGACCGTTTCGCCTCCCGCACCACCGGGCATAGGCGGCTGGATGCCGAGGCAATCGCCACGCTGGAAGGCGATCTTGCCGGACGTTTTGCCTCTGCGCTGTTCTATGCCGACGAGGCGCATCTTGACCCGCGTGCCGCTTTGGTGGCGCTGGCCGATGGCTTGCGACAGCGCGGCGTTGCGATCCGCAGCAACACTCCGCTTGACCCCGAACAGGCCGATATCGACTGCCGGGGCATCGCTGCCCGCGCTGATTTACCCAGCCTGCGCGCCGTGCGGGGGGAAATGCTGCTGCTGCATTGCCCCTCTGTGACGCTCACCCGCCCGATCCGCCTGCTGCATCCGCGCTTTCCGGTCTATGTCGTGCCGCGCGGCCACGCGCTTTATATGATCGGGGCCACCATGCTGGAAAGCGACGATCCCGGCCCGATCACCCTGCGCAGCGCCATGGAACTGATGTCGGCGGCTTTCACCCTGCATCCCGGCTTTGCCGAGGCCGCCATCGTCGAGACCGGCAGCGGCCTGCGCCCAGCCTTTGCCGACAATGTGCCGCGCATCGTCAAGGCAGGCGGACGCTGGCATTTGAACGGGCTGTACCGCCACGGCTTTCTGACCGCCCCGGCGCTGGCCGAACAACTGGCCGATCAATTTGCCCTTGCACCACAGGAGGCCGCCGTTGCGCATTGAACTGAACGGAAGCCAATGCGAGATCAGCGCGGCAACTCTAGCCGAGGCGCTGGTCGAACTCGGCTATGGTGCTGCTGCCCTCGCCACCGCTTTGAACGGCGCTTTCATCGCCGCCACTGCCCGCCCCACAACCCCGCTGCACGACGGCGACCGGGTCGAGGTGCTGACCCCGATGCAGGGGGGTTAAGATGCGGCTCTACGACATCGACGTGCAATCGCGTTTGCTGCTGGGCACAGCGCAATACCCTTCGCCGCAAGTGCTGACCAAGGCGATTGCCGCCTCCGGCTGCGACATCATCACCGTATCCCTGCGGCGTGAGGCGGCGCGGGGGGCTACCGCAGGCAACGGCTTCTGGTCGCTGCTGCAAGCCAGTGGCGCGCGGCTGTTGCCCAACACCGCAGGCTGTCATTCAGCCCGCGAAGCCATCACCACCGCCCAGATGGCGCGTGAGGTGTTCGGCACCAACTGGATCAAGCTAGAGGTAATCGGCCATGCCGACACGCTGCAACCCGATCCCTTTGCGCTGGTCGAAGCGGCGCAGATCCTCTGTGCCGACGGGTTTCAGGTGTTCCCCTATACCACCGAAGATCTGATCGTCGCCGAACGCTTGCTAGACGCGGGCTGCAAAGTGCTGATGCCGTGGGGTGCGCCCATCGGATCAGGGCAGGGGCTGCGTCATGCCGAGGCCTTAGCCTCAATGCGGCGGTATTTTCCGCAGGTGCCGCTGATCATTGATGCGGGGCTTGGCGCGCCCAGTCAGGCGGCGCGGGCGATGGAGATGGGGTTTGACGCGGTTCTGTTGAACACCGCCGTCGCCAAGGCGGGCGACCCGGTGGCAATGGCACGCGCCTTCGGGCAGGCTGTGGAAGCCGGACGGATCGCCTATGAAGCCGGTTTGATGCCACCGCGCAATATGGCGGTGCCGTCAACCCCAGTGCTGGGCATGGCCGATCTGAACCTTGGGGGCCGGGCATGATTTTGCCGCGCTTTTACCCAGTGCTGCCTGATGCCGATTGGGTGGGCCGCGTGGTCGCTCAAGGCGCAAGGCTGGTTCAGTTGCGCTTCAAGGGCGATGCGGCGGATATTCCCGATCAGATCGCCGCTGCCCAAGCCACCTGCCTGCGTCACGGTGCGCAGCTCGTCGTCAACGACCATTGGCGCGCGGCATTGGAGGCCGGGGCGGATTTCATTCATCTGGGCCAAGAAGATCTCGACACCGCCGACCTGTCCGCAATGACCCGCGCCGGGTTGCGCTTCGGGATTTCCACCCATGACCGCGCCGAACTCGATCGGGCTTTGGCACTGCACCCGGCCTATATCGCCCTCGGCCCAGTTTATCCGACCACGCTCAAGCAAATGAGATGGCAGCCGCAGGGGTTGGAGAAACTGGCGCGCTGGAAAACACGGATCGCGGATATACCGCTGGTCGCCATCGGTGGCCTGACCTCCGAACGCCTGCCCGCTGTCTTTGCCGCCGGGGCGGATGTGGCAGCGGTTGTCACTGACCTTGTGACCGCCACCGATCCCGACGCGCGTGCGCGGCAATGGGTCGCCGCCTGCGAGGTGGGCCAATGAGCCGCTATATCCGCCAGATTCAGCTGCCACAGGTGGGGCTGTCCGGGCAAGCAAAACTTGCCACTGCGCGAGTACTGGTGGTGGGGGCTGGCGGTTTGGGCTGCACGGTGATCCCGGCTCTGGCGGGAGCAGGTGTCGGCCAGCTGATCCTCATCGACCCCGATGTGATCGAACTGGCCAACCTGCACCGCCAGACCCTCTACACCATGGCCGATATCGGTACGCCCAAGGCCATAGCCGCCGCCCGGCGCGTCAAAGCCCTGAACCCTGACTGTCAGCCCACCCCGTTGGTCGCCCGGCTGGACCCCGCCAACGCGCCCGACCTGATCGCCGCCGCAGATGTGATCGTCGATGCCGCCGACAGCTTTGCCGTGACCTATACTCTGTCAGACCTGTGCCTTGCCGCCGCTAAACCACTGATCTCGGCCTCGGTCATCGGGCAATCCGGCTATGTCGGCGGTTTTTGTGGCACGGCCCCCAGTTACCGCGCCGTGTTTCCCGACTTGCCTGCGCAGGCGGCAAGCTGTGCGACAGCGGGGATTCTGGGGCCGGTGGTTGCTGCATTGGCGGCAGTGCAGGCGCAGATGGTTCTGGCTCAACTCATCGAGTTGGAACCAAGCCCGCTGGGGCGCGTCGTCACGCTGGATCTGTCCAACTGGCGGCTGGGCGGCTTCAGCTTTGCCGGTGCTGCGGAGTCCGAAGGCGTTGGCTTTGTCGCCGCCTCGCAGCTAACGCCCGACGATACTGTGCTCGATCTGCGCCCTGTCGGATCGGTGCACATGATTAGTGGCGCACAATGGGTGGCACCGCATGATCTGATCAACTGGCCGCTTCCCGGTGCAGGCCGGGTGGTGCTGTGCTGCGCGTCGGGCTTGCGGGCTTGGCGCGGCGCGCAGGTTCTGGCAGGTCGTGGTGCGGCGTCGCTGGCCCTGTTGGCGGACGGCCAATGACGGTTCTGCTGATTGCCGGATTGGACAGTTCCACCGGGGCCGGGCTGGCCCGCGATCTGGCGGTGCTGGCGGATCATGGTGTGACGGCGCGACTGGCGGCCACAGCGGTGACAGCACAGGATGCCGGGGGCGGATGTTGCGTGCATCCAATACCTGCTGCCATGGTTGTCGCCCAAATCCGCGCCGCAGGCTCGTTGCGAGCGGCCAAGCTGGGCATGCTGGTCAATGCCGACATTGTCACCGCCATTGCCGAGACCTTGCCGGATCTGCCCTTCGTGTTGGATCCCGTTCTAGCGACCAGTGCGGGGGCCGTGCTGCTGGATGCCATCGGACGCGCCGCGATGATTGCCCGGTTGATCCCGCGCGCAGCGCTGGTGACCCCGAACTTACCGGAAGCAGCCATCCTGACCGGCCTTGCCGCTGCTGCGCCGCTGCAAGACCTTGCCGCAGGCTTCTTTGCGATGGGCGCAAAGGCGGTGCTGCTGAAGGGTGGCCATGCTGACGGGCCGGAGGCGGTCGATTGGTTGTTTCGTCCGGAACGCCTGCCTCTGCGGTTCGCCGCACCGCGAAAATTCGGCACGCAGCGCGGCACCGGCTGCACTTTGGCCACGGCTATCGCCGCCGACTTGGCGCTTGGAGAGGATCTGATCAAGGCCTGCGATCAGGCAAAGCGTTATCTGAATGCATGGTGGTGAGCTTACAGCGTCCGGCGTCGACGTTGACATCTCCGATAGCTCAACGCTGCGCCTGCAGGGTACCCCGATCATCGATCATCGATCATCGATCATCGACCTGCGCCACCGCATCGCGCTTGAACTCGTCTGTGAATTTTGCTCCGGACATCTCGTCCTCCCTGCTTCCAAATTTACCAAGCAAGGTGTCTAGAAAACTAGGGGCTTCTGTGGTTGCCGTCCTAGGCTCAGGACCTATTGATCTGCTTGAGGTCGCTGCGGCTGCATGATTCAAGCTCTCGAACTAACGGGGGTGATGATGAGCAATCTTTTCTGGCTGACGGACGCACAGATGGCCCGGCTTCGGCCGTTCTTTCCAAAGAGTCATGGCGTGCGGCGGGTCGATGACCGACGTGTCCTGAGCGGTATTATCTTCATCAATCGCAATGGCTTGCGGTGGCGCGATGCACCGAAGGAGTAGGGCCCGCAGAAGACGTTATACAACCGTTGGAAGCGGTGGGGGGGCATGGGGGTCTTCGCCCGGATCATGGAGGGGCTGGCCTCCGAGGCGGCCGTTCCGAAGACGGTGATGATCGACGCGACCTACCTGAAGGCACACCGCACGGCGACCAGCCTGCGGTCGAAAAAGGGGGGCCTGATGACCAAAGGGGCCGCCTGATCGGCCGAACCAAGGGCGGCATGAACACCAAACTGCACGCCGTCACCGATGCGGAAGGTCGTCCGATCCGGTTCTTCATGACCGCAAGCCCCCTCTCGGCGATGCATGCATCGCCTGCCGGGCAGCGGGTCAGCGACTACACCGGGGCAGCTGCCCTTCTGGGCGGTTTGCCAAAGGCGGAGTGGCTTCTGGCCGACCGGGGGTATGACGCCGATTGGTATCGAGAAGTATTGAAAGACAAGGGGATACGGGCTTGCATCTCAGGCAGGAAGAGCCGCAGGAAGAAAATCCGCTTCGACCGCCGCCGCTACAAACGACGCAACCGCATCGAGATCATGTTCGGCAGGCTCAAGGACCGGCGCCGGGTCGCAACCCGATACGACCGATGCCCCATCGTCTTCCTCTGCGCCACCGCTCTCGCCGCAACCGTGCTCTTCTGGCTGTCAAATCCATGAGATGCCGTAACGGGGCCTGCGTCGCGGCCCGCCCGTTACCGTTGCAGAATCGCGGGCAAGCTGGCGCCATTCCCGTATCGGATTCACAGGCAGGAGTGCGGGATGAAGCTGTTTGTCGGACTGGATGTGTCGCTGGAGAAGACCGCGATCTGCGTGATCAGCGAGCATGGGAAGATCGTGAAGGAGGCGCAGGTGGCGCGCGAACCCGAGGCGCTGTTGCGTTGGATCAACGATCAGGACGGCGCAATCGCTGCCGTCGGGCTCGAGGCTGGCCCCTTGTCGCAGTGGTTGCATCGCGGGTTGTCCGAGGCTGGGCAGCCTGTCGTGCTCATGGAAACCCGGCAAGTGAAGGGCGCCCTTAAGGCTATGCCGATCAAGACGGACCGCCGTGATGCGACGGTATCGCGCGCTTCTGCACCTCGGCTGGTTCCGGCCTGTTCACTGCAAATCGGTGTCCGCACAAGAGGTTCGGGCGGTGCTCACTGCTCGAAAGGCCGTGCAACAGGGGTTCATCACGCTGGAAATGTCTTTGCGCAGTCTCCTTCGGAACTTCGGACTTAAGGTCGGCACCATATCGCGAGGCCGGTTCGAACAGCGTATCCGCGAGCGGGCGGCCGGTAATCCGATGCTGGAAGCGGCAACCGAACCCATGCTCAGCGCGCGGTCGGCGCTGCGGCGAGAGTTGGCGAGCCTTGAACGCCATGTCCGGCAACGCGCGCAGGAAGATCCGGTCTGCTGCCGGTTGATGTCGATGCCCCCTCTCGGCAGATTTGCTTCGCAAATCGCCTGCCGGGCAATGGGGATCGGCGCTGTTGTGGCACTGACCTATCGATCTGCGGTCGACGATCCCGACCGGTTCACTTCCTCGAAGAGGGTCGGGCCGTGGGTCGGCCTGACTCCCTCGCGAAACCAGTCGGGCGAGCGAGCATCTCGGGTGGGATCACCAAGGCGGGCGACGTCAACCTTCGACGCGCGCTGTGTCAGGCTGCCACGGTCATGATGTATGAGGAGGGTCAGAAAACAGTCCAGTGGACTGTTTTCCCGACGATTGGTGGGCGGGCGAGCTGGCTGCGAACCTGGGCCGCAAAGCTTGCGCGCCGTCGTGGTGCCAAGCGCGCGATGGTTGCGCTGGCGCGGCGTATCGCCGTGATCCTGCACCGCATGTGGAAGGATGACATCGACTTCCGCTTCGATACTCCGGTGATCCATGCCGGCTGAAGACGCAAGCTCCAGACTGCTGCCCGCCTGATCGCGGGCCTTCGAGGTCCCCACGGGACGCGGTTGCGATGATGCCGTGCTCAGGACTGATGCCGATCGCATCGAGCACGCTCATGAGATGGGCACATCGGAATTGCATTGAACCAGCATCATGTTGGCGGCCATCGCGCTGACCCGGACCGAAGCATGCACCCGGGTCGACCTCAGGCGAAGGTTGCCGAGAAGGGAAGCAGACTAAGCTCTCAAAGCACAAAACCGCAGTTCGGCGGCGCATCCCGCATGCGCAAAACCGCTTGACTGGGACGACCCCGTTACCGAAGTCTGGAGCCTAGAAGAC
>NZ_LGIC01000034.1 GCF_001294535.1 Cypionkella psychrotolerans
AAGCTACGGGCCACACAAGACAATCTACAACCGTTTCATCCGCTGGAGCGAGTTGGGCGTGTTCGGACGCATCTTCCTGGAACTGGCAAAAGGCGGCGGCGAGACAGCCGAGTTGATGATCGATGCCACTCACCTGAAGGCGCACCGCACAGCAGCCAGCCTGCTCAAAAAGGGGCTCTTCCCCGGTATATCGGACGCACCAAAGGCGGGTTGAACTCGAAGCTGCACGCTGTCTGCGACAGCGAAGGCCGCCCGCGCAGCCTGTTTCTGACCGCAGGCCAAGTCAGTGACTACACCGGGGCGGCGGCCTTGCTGTCAAGCCTGCCCCCGACGAAGGCGCTCCTTGCCGACAAGGGCTACGATGCCGACTGGCTGCGAGACGCCCTTGCAGATCGGAAGATCGAGGCCTGTATCCCATCAAAATCCAACAGGAAAATCCAGACACCGCACGACAGACTGCTTTACCGCAAGCGGCACAAAATCGAAAACATGTTCGGCAAACTCAAGGACTGGAGGCGTATCCACACCCGCTACGACCGCTGCGCCCACACTTTCATGTCAGCCATCGCCATAGCAGCCATCGTCATCTTCTGGATATGATCAATGAGTCCTGAGCCTAGTTCAAAGGAGGCATTCGATAAATGGGGAGAAGGATATGCATACTATTGGGCGACTTATTTTCACGATGAGATATTAAGAACACTCCGCCATGAAGTGTCTGGTTCGGATGACATGACCCGTGATGCGGAGTCGGTTGAGCGTTTGGCACTAGATTCTCGTCGAGCCCAGCTAAATATTCGCTCGTCTCTTGAGCAGGCAGGGCTACCCTCCAGCCTGATCAAAACAGATGAAAGTGCCACAAATATACAAAAATGACTGACGATGAATTGCCCATGAAGCAGCCCCAACAGTGTTAGCGATCTCGTGATCGAGTTTGAATCGCGAAGTGAATCCCATCCTACAAGTTTTCTGTTGCCCGGAATCAAGGCGCTTTAGCGCCGCCGGGCCGCGCCCGACCTCCCCCTGGGAGGGCGCGTTTGCAGCGGGGCCAGCAGAATTTCTGTGGGAGGGGTTGAGGCATAAAGCGCATAGAACGGGTGTTGGTGCGCCGTCCCGAGGTCGGGCGCGGCCCTGAGTTGCGCATCTTGACCTTGTGCGTTTACGGACCCGTGCTAAGCTTTGCCGATGACAAAACCTCATTCCCATCTGTGGCCCGGCGTGCCTTTGGCGCTTGGGGCGGCTATTTTGTTCGGGGCCTCTGCGCCGTTGTCGAAACTGCTGATGGGATCGGTGGACCCGTGGCTTTTGGCGGGGATTTTGTATCTGGGCGCGGGGACTGGGTTGGCTTTGGTGACATGGGGGCGGCCACTGATTGGGTTGCCCAGCGCCGAGGCTAAGTTGCAGCGGTCTGATCTGCCGTGGCTGGCGGCTGTGGTGCTGTTTGGTGGGATGCTGGGGCCATTGTTGTTGATGCTGGGGCTGTCGCGCAGCTCGGCAGCTTCGGGGGCGTTGCTGCTTAATCTCGAAGGTCTGGCAACGATGGCGATCGCTTGGGTGGTGTTTCGCGAGAACGTTGATCGGCGGTTGCTGATTGGCGCGGGGGCCATTCTGTGCGGGGCAGTGTTGTTGTCTTGGAATGGCCAAAGCTTTCGGTTGGATATGGGCGGGCTGTTGATTGCTGGGGCGTGCCTGTGCTGGGGCATCGACAATAACCTGACGCGCAAGCTGTCCTCGGCTGATCCGGTGCAGATCGCGATGATCAAGGGGCTGGTGGCGGGCTGTGTGAATTTCGCGCTGGCGTTGTGGCTTGGCGCGGCGCTGCCCGATGCAAGGTTTTTGGCGGCGGGCGCGGTTGTTGGGTTTCTGGGCGTTGGGGTCAGCCTTGTGATGTTCATGTTAGGGCTGCGGCACTTAGGAACCGCGCGGACGGGCGCGTATTTCTCGCTGGCACCGTTCATCGGGGCTGTGCTTGCTTTGGTGCTGTTCAACGAGTCGCTTACGGTGTCGCTGGTGGCTGCGGGGGTGCTGATGGCTTTGGGGCTTTGGCTGCATCTTTCAGAGCGGCATGACCACACGCATGATCACGAAGCGTTGGAGCATGATCACCTGCACAGTCACGATGCTCACCATCAACACGCGCATGACGGCGCGATCACCGAGCCGCATTCACATTGGCATAGGCATGAACCGATGCGGCACAAACATCCGCATTATCCAGATTTGCACCATCGGCACAGCCACACGGACACTGCGTCTTAGCGCGCGGAGCGAGTGAAGCCCATCCCAGACGTTAGGACGGTTGGTTCAGGCCTGCTCGCCGCGCTCGATCCGCAGGAAGTGTTGCAGGCGGGGGTTGTCGTCGCTGCGCGATTGCGGGCGTTGGTGCAGGATGCGGGGGGCTGTCGGGGATTGGCTGCGCTCAAGGCGCAGGAAGTTTTGCAAACGGCCGCCCTCGGATGCGGTGCGGTGATCGGCGAGGTGTTTGGTCATCGGGGCCTCCTGATGCGATATGGCTTGGGTGCGCGGAGGGTAACACGGATCGGGCGGCGGCCCTAGCGTTTGGAGGGAGGGGGCGCGGGGAATGGCCTATGGCGCGGTGGGGTGGGGAGGAACCCCAACCTACGCTTGCCGATGCTTGATCCGCCCGGTTCTGAACGCGCGCGCGGGGGGGGGGGCGAGGTGGGATGCCTCCGGCGGGGATATTTTTGCCAAGATGAAAGCCGGGGGTTGCGCGCAGGATTGACCGAGCAGTTTGACGGGTGTGACGCGGGGCATTTTGGCGGGTGCTTAGCGCTGGCAAAAATCTGCTTGGCGAGCGCGAAAGCTGTGCTAGCCTTCGTGCAGTTTGACGGCAGATTTTCGCGACCTTTCTTAGACCTTCGATTTTGGAGCGCTCTGATGATTACTTTGCGCATGGGCAGCCATGACCCTCATGTCGTTTTCCTGCAACGGATGTTGAACAATGCTTTGGTGCATGACCGCTCGATTGCGGTGCTGGACGAGGATGGCGCTTTTGGCCGTCTGACCGATGCAGCTCTGCGGCGGTTTCAAAGCACCTATACTGGGCCGGTCGGGCGGTTGGTGCCGGATGGGGTGGCGGGGCCTTTAAGCTGGCGCGCCTTGGGGCTGGTGACGGAATTGGTGCATCCGCTGCCGGTGATCGGGCAAAGTACCGGGATGACCTGCTGGGTGGTGTCGGGGGGGCTGGCCTCGGGGCGGATGACCAGTGCGATACCGGGGCAGGCGCAGTTTGACCCGGTGACGCCGGATGGCAATGGCGGCGGCTTGCGGCCAGATATGGCCAATCTGGAACTGTATGCGATTTCCTTGGGGATGCGGCTGGTGCGGCAACCTCCGGCAGAGATTGAGGGGCTGGAGCCGTATCTGCGGCGCGGGCCGATCATCATGTGCGGCAACTGGGTGAATGGCGGCGCACATGCGGTGGTGATCAGCGGCTATTACTCGGGCCCAGTGGCGTTTACCCGGATGATCCGGGTGAACAACTCGCTTCCCGTGGGGCGCGGGGCGTTGGAGGTGACGGATTATCCGGGGATGAAGCTGAGCGGCAATTTCATCACCGCCTTTGCGCTGATCGTGCGTTAGGGGGCGTCGCTGCCGGGGCCGAAGCGGCGCGGCGGGGTGGGAATGTCGGCGGTTGTGCCGGTGGCAAGCAGGCTTTGCGCGGTGGTGCTGGCTTGGGTGGTGAGTCTGGCCCATGTCAGGTCGGATTGCAGGATTATGGCGGTTGCGATCAGGCCGGGGATGATCAGCACGGACAGGTTCAGCAAGATGCCGAACGGCTGTTTGCGGGTTTTGTGGCGCAAGCGGTGTTGGGCTAATTTCGCGCCGATCCAGCCGCCCAAGGTGGCGAGGATCAGCAGGCTACGCTCCGGGATACGGCGTTCGGCGCAGATGGCACGGGATTTATCCACGGCGAAGGCGGCATAGGCGAGGACATTGGCCAGCAGGAGATAGGCGGCAAGGCAAAGCGCCGCAAAACCTGTGGTGCCGGGGGTGAAGATGTTTGTGATCATGCGCCGGGTGTAGCGGGGGATCATGGCAGGATTTCGGCGTTATGAGGCCCAATTCCTGCCAGTGTCGCTAAAGCGGATCGCGGCGCAACGGGGCGGTCGAGCAGTGCAGGCCGCCGCCGTTTTTCTGCACGGCGCCATAGGGTAGCGTTGTCCAAGTGACACCATGGGCGGCGAGGCGATCCAGCGTGCGGTTGCTGGCACCTTCGGGCATCAGGAGTTTACCCGGCGCTACGGCGAGGGAGTTGTTGATCCACGGATCATCGGCGGGGTCGATCTCGATGTATTTGATGCCGCGGGCGGTGAGTTGTTCGAGGAAGCTGAACGGCAGGCCCATCGGGTTGAGCAGCGCGAGGTCGCGGTCGATCATCAGGAACGAGACATCGAGGTGGATGTCATAGCCGGTGAGTTCGACGATCAGCAATTCTACGCCTTGGCGGCGCCGGACTTCGCCGACCTGTTCCGCGCCTTCACGGTTGACGCGGACGCCGATGCCGATGCCGATGCCGATGGCGCAGGTTTTCTCATTCAGCCACGCGAAACTGCCGCCCTCCATCACGCCGGTGCCTGAGATGGTGCGCAGGATTGGCACGCCGATACGGGCGAGGGTGCGGGTGGTGGCAAGTTCTTCGCCGCGCCGGATGCGCGCGCCCATCCGGCAGATGATCGCACCACCTTTGACCATGATGAACGGGTCGCGGGTGTAGACTTGTTTCAGGCGGATGCCTGCGTCGCCGTCGAGGTAGTAGACCTCAACGCCTTCGGCTTGCAGTTTGGCTGTGAAAGCGTCGTGTTGGGCTTGCATCAGGGGCCGGTCGGGGAGGCTGTCGGATTGGAAATACCAACCGACGGCGGGGTCCCCGTAGGAGCCGATCTCGGGCAGGCGATGCGCCGGATCAACCACGTTCATCTCGGGGCCGGGGCGGTGCATCAGGATCGAGCGGATGCGGCCTACGTCATTGTCGAGACCTCAGACGGCTCCCCAGCTCGCCATCAATTTGGCGGGATCTTCGAAGGGTGGCTCGGCCCCGGCGGCGAAATGCTTGACGGTTTGGGTGTAGATCCAGTGCGGGTTTGACATTTGCGACTCCGTTGGGGTCAGACGGCGGAAAAGCCGCCATCGACGAACAACTGCGTGCCGGTGACGAATTCGGCGTCGTCGGAGGCGAGGTAGAGGGCGGCGCGGGCGATGTCTTCGGGTTGGCCGAAGCGCCCCTGAGCGGCTTTGATCGCGGTGTCGGAGGCATCAACGCCCAGTGCGGTGAGTTCTTTGACTTCGCGCAAGCCGTGCGGTGTCTCAATAAAGCCGGGGCAGACGGCGTTACAGCGGATGCCTTTGTCGCGGAATTCGACCGCGATGGCGCGGGCGAACATGTGGCATGCGCCCTTGGTGGCGTCGTAGAGCACTTCCATTGGCGTCGCGTAGACTGCCGAGATTGACGAGGTGCAGACGATGGAGCCCTTGCCTTGTTCCAGCATCATTGGAAGGACGGCGCGGGTCATCAGGTACATGGATTTCACGTTCACGTCGAACAGCATGTCCCAATCTTCTTCCTCGGTTTCAAGGAAGGGTTTGATAACGATAGTTCCGGCGTGGTTGAACAGCACGTTGACCGGGCCGAGTTGGGCTTTGACCACTGCGACGGCGGCATCGACTTGGGATTTTTGGGAGACATCGGCGGTGGCGAACATGGCGCGGCGGCCTTGTTGCACCAGATCGAAGGCGAGGGCTTGGCCTGCATCGACGTTGCGGTCGATGATGCCCACCGCAGCGCCTTCGGCGGCGAACAGGCGGGCGGCTGCGGCACCGATGCCGGTAGCTCCGCCCGAGATGATTGCGACCTTGCCTTTTAGCCGATCCATATGTGCCCCCTGCCCTGTTGGCCGCAGCCTAGCAGGGCAAGGGGCGCTTTCAAGCGGTTAGACGAGGGTGGTGGTCACTTCGACATTGCCTTTGATGGCGTTCGAATAGGGGCAGATGAAATGGCCACGGTCGACGATTTTCTGCGCGGTTTCGCGATCGACGCCGGGCATCGACACCGCCAGCGCCACTTGGATGCCGAAGCCGCCTTCGGCGCGCGGGCCGATGCCGACGGTCGAGGTCACGGTGGCGTCAGCCGGGACGGTGCCGAGTTTCTCAGCGCCCGCGACGAAGCGCATCGCGCCGAGGTAGCAGGCGGCATATCCCACAGCGAAAAGCTGCTCGGGGTTGTTGCCCGCACCCGTGCCGCCCATTTCTTTCGGCACGGCCAAGGTGACAGCGAGCGCGCCGTCTTTGGTGGCCGATTTGCCATCACGGCCGCCGCCAGTTGCGGTGGCTTCGGTGGAGTAGACTACTTTCGTCGGCATGATGTATCCTTTGCGATTAAATCGTGTGCGATGTATTTAGCCCGAGTCGGTGTTTGCGTCAACCCTCATAGGTCGGCGCTTAGGTTAATGCTTTTCGGGCGCGGTGGTTCCCGCCGATCTTGTGAATTAATCGCGTGCGATCTATCTTGCTGGAAAGGAGTATCGCCATGGATGAGAAAGCTGCCGCCCTGCCCGTTGCCGAGATGATCTGCTTTTCGCTGTATTCGGCGACGCACGCGATGCAGCACGCTTATAAACCTTTGCTGGAGGCGCTCGGGCTGACCTATCCGCAGTATCTGGTGCTGGTGGCGCTGTGGGCCGAGGATGGTCAGACGGTGGGGCAACTTGGGGCGGCGTTGCAGTTGGAAAGTAACACGCTGACACCGCTTTTGAAGCGGATGCAGGTGCAGGGGTTGGTGCTGCGCGCGCGCGACGCGCGGGACGAGCGGCAGGTGCGGGTGTCGCTGACCGAGGCCGGACGCGGGATGCAAGCGCGGGCTGCGGCTATTCCGGGCTGTATCCTGGAGAAGTCCGGCATGACGCTGGCGGCGCTGACGGCGCTGCGCGATCAGGTCAACAGCCTGCGCGACCAGTTGCGCGCGGATTAGGTGGGCAGGTTTGCATGGGGCCGAGCCGCCGCAGGGGTCCGGCGGCTCGGTTTTGCTTGCTTACGGGGTGGTTGGCGCGGGTGCCGTGCCGGTTTGCGGGGCGATGATGGCGCCCTCACCGGGGGCTGGTGTCACGGGCACTTGGGTCGTGGGTGCGGACTCAATCTGATCTTGCGGCGCGGGCGGATCGGATTTGGCGGATTCTTCAAACAGCCAATACAGGATCAGCGCGACACCAAACACCACAACCAGTGCCATGCCAATCAGCGGGCCACGGTGACGGCGCGCCTGTTTCTCGATATTCGTGTTCGGAGCGGACATCGGGTTTCCCTTCTGATGAACCATTACAGAAGGGTAACGCAGGAGGGCGGCTCTTGTTCCCAGCAGGGGTTATGGGGGTTTCACACCCCCACGCGGGTTTGTGCCAAACCCGCTTCCCCCGTGGGATACTTGAGCGCAGAGGATGATAATTTTAGTCAAATTTGCAGGGTCTTTGCAGGACCGGCGGGTGGAGCGTCCGGTCCTGCGAAGGGGTTGGGTCAGTTGCCCAAGATGGTGGGCAGGCGCAGGCCTTGGGCCTTGGCGTGGTCGATAGCGGTCTCGTAGCCCGCATCGGCGTGGCGCCAGACGCCGGAAGCCGGGTCGTTCCATAGCACACGTTCGAGGCGTTTGGCGGCATCATCGGTGCCATCAGCTACGATCACCACGCCGGAGTGTTGCGAGAAGCCCATGCCGACGCCGCCGCCGTGATGCAGGGAAACCCAGGTGGCCCCGGAGGCGGTGTTGACGAGGGCGTTCAGCAGCGGCCAGTCGGAGACTGCATCCGAGCCGTCCATCATGCTTTCGGTCTCGCGGTTGGGCGAGGCGACAGAGCCTGAGTCGAGGTGATCACGACCGATGACGATGGGGGCTTTCAGTTCGCCAGACTTCACCATCTCGTTGAACATCAGGCCGGCGCGGTGACGATCGCCCAGACCGATCCAGCAGATGCGGGCAGGCAGGCCTTGGAAGGCAATGCGGTCGGCGGCCATATCCAGCCAGTTGTGCAGGTGCTTGTTTTCCGGGAACAGTTTCTTCATCGCGGCGTCGGTTTTGTAGATGTCTTCCGGGTCGCCGGACAGGGCCACCCAGCGGAACGGGCCGATGCCTTTGCAGAACAACGGGCGGATGTAGGCGGGGACGAAACCGGGGAAGGCGAAGGCGTTCTCCAGACCTTCTTCGAGGGCGACTTGGCGGATGTTGTTGCCGTAATCTAGCGTTGGCACACCTGCGTTCCAGAAATCAACCATCGCGGCGACATGGGTGCGCATCGAGGCGCGGGCGGCTTTTTGCACCGCTGCGGGGTCGGTTTCCTGTTTTGCGCGCCATTCGGCGACGGTCCAGCCCTGCGGCAGATAGCCGTGCAGCGGGTCGTGGGCCGAGGTTTGGTCGGTGACGATATCGGGGCGGGCGGTGCCCGCCTTCATGCGGCGGACCAGTTCGGGGAAGATATCGGCGGCGTTGCCCAGCAGGCCCACCGATTTGGCTTCGCCCTTGGCGGTCCATTCGGCGATCATCGCCAAGGCTTCGTCGAGGGTATGCGCTTTGGCGTCGACGTAACGGGTGCGCAGGCGGAAATCGATGCGGGTTTCGTCACACTCCACCGCCAGACAGCAGGCTCCGGCCATCACAGCCGCCAGAGGCTGTGCGCCGCCCATACCACCCAGACCACCCGTCAAAATCCATTTGCCTTTCAGGCTGCCGTTGTAGTGCTGGCGGCCCGCTTCGGCGAAGGTTTCATAGGTGCCTTGCACGATGCCCTGTGTGCCGATGTAGATCCACGAACCCGCGGTCATCTGGCCATACATCATCAGGCCCTTTTTATCGAGGGCGTTGAAATGGTCCCAAGTCGCCCAATGCGGCACCAGATTCGAGTTGGCGATCAGCACGCGGGGGGCGTCTTTGTGGGTGCGGACGACGGCGACGGGGCGGCCGGATTGCACCACCAAGGTCTCATCGTCTTCAAGGTCTTTCAGCGTGGCGACGATGCGGTCAAAATCGCCCCAGGTGCGGGTGGCGCGACCGATGCCGCCGTAGACCACCAGCTCATGCGGGTTTTCAGCCACATCGGGATGCAGGTTGTTCATCAGCATCCGCATGGCGGCTTCGGTCTGCCACGATTTCGCGGTGATCTCGGTGCCGGTGGCGGGGTAGATGTCGCGCATATTGTGGCGGGAATTGTCGAGCGGTTTGTTCATGTCAGCCTCGGGTTACAAGGTGGGAAGGGTGAGGGCGGAGGCTTGGGCCAAGGCTCCGGTGGCGATCAGATTGGCGGCGGCGATCAGATCGGGGGCGAGGTAGCGATCATCGCCGAGGGTGGCGACTTCGGTGCGCAGGCGGGCGACGACGGCTTGCAGCGGGGTAGAGGTTTGCAGCGGGGCGCGGAAATCGACGCCTTGGGCGGCGCAGATGGCTTCGACGCCGAGGATGACGTTGAGGTTTTGCACCATTTTGCCAAGGCGGACAGCGCCGTGCGCGGCCATGCTGACGTGATCTTCTTGGTTGGCAGAGGTGGGGGTGCTGTCGGTCACGCAGGGCATAGCAATGTGTTTGTTTTCACTCATCAACGCCGCCGTGGTGACTTCGGCGATCATCAGGCCCGAGTTGAGGCCGGGGCGCGGGGTCAGGAACGGCGGCAGGTTGAACGACAGCACCGGATCAACCATCAGGGCGACGCGGCGTTGCGCGATGGCTCCGATTTCTGCGAGGGCTAGGGCGATCATGTCGGCGGCGAAGCCCACCGGTTCGGCGTGGAAGTTGCCGCCAGAGACGATCAGGCCAGCCTCGGTCAGCACAAGAGGGTTGTCGGTGGCGGCGTTGGCCTCAATTTCCAGTGTTGTCGCGGCTTGGCGCAGCACGTCCATCGCGGCACCCGTCACCTGCGGCTGGCAGCGGATGCAATAGGGGTCTTGCACGCGGGCGTCGCCCTCGATGTGGCTTTCGCGGATTTCGGAACCGGCCAGCAATTCGCGCATGAAGGCGGCGGCTTCGATCTGGCCTGCGTGACCGCGCAAGCTGTGGATTTCGGGTTGCAGCGGCGCGGTGGAGCCCATGATGGCGTCGGTCGAGAGGGCCGACGTCACCAGTGCAGATTGCGCGGCGTTCCAGCCGTCGAACAGGCCCGCGAGGGCGAAGGCGGTGGAGAATTGCGTGCCGTTGATGAAGGCGAGACCTTCTTTCGGGCCGAGTTGCAGGGGGGTCAGGCCAGCGGCGGCGAGGGCTTTTGCCCCCGGCAGGATCTGGCCTTGGTATTCGGCTTCGCCTTCGCCGATTATGACTGCGGTCATATGGGCAAGTGGGGCGAGGTCGCCGGAGGCCCCGACGGAACCTTGGGCGGGGATCTGGGGGGTGACGCCTTTTGCCAGCATGGCTTCGAGCAGTTCGACAAATTCCCAGCGTACGCCGGAAGCTCCGCGGCCAAAGCTGAGCAGTTTCAAGACCATCAGCAGGCGGGCGTGGCGGCGGGGGATCGCTTCGCCGACGCCGCAGCAATGCGACAGGATCAGGTTGCGTTGCAGGGTGGCGGTGTCTGCGGGGGCGATACGCATGCTGGCGAGTTTGCCGAAACCGGTGTTGACGCCGTAGACCGGGGCGTCGCCTGCTGCGGCGGCTTTGATCGCGGCGGCGGCGCGTTCGATGCCGGGCTTGGCGGCGCGGTCGAGGGTGACGGGGAGTTCGTCGCGGTAGATGCGAACCAGTTGTTCAAGGGTGGTTTGGCCGGGAGTTAGGATGAGTGCGGTCAAAGCGCGCCTCCGATGATGCGTTGATGAAGGGGGTTGAAGCCGATGCGATAGGCGAGTTCGGCGGGGTGGGATGCGTTCCAGACGGCGAGGTCGGCGGTTTGGCCGGGGGCTAGGGTGCCGTGGGTGGGTAGGCTTAGGGCGCGGGCGGCGTGGGTGGTGGCCCCGGCGAGCGCTTCGGCAGGGGTCATGCGGAACAGGGTGCAGGCCATGTTCATCGCGAGGAGGAGCGACGACATCGGGGAGGAGCCGGGGTTCATATCGGTGGCGACGGCCATCGGGACGTTGTGTTTTCTAAGCAGCGCGATGGGGGGCATTTGGGTTTCGCGCAGGGTGTAGAACGCGCCGGGCAGGATCACGGCAACGGTGCCGGATTTGGCCATGGCGATGACGCCTGCTTCGTCGAGATATTCCAGATGGTCGGCTGAGATGGCGTTGAAGCGAGCGGCGAGGGCTGCACCGCCAAGGTTGGAGAGTTGCTCGGCGTGGAGTTTTACCGGGATATTCAGGGCGTGGGCTACGGTGAACAGCCGCTCGATTTGGGCGGGGGAGAAGGCGATGCCTTCGCAGAAACCGTCCACCGCATCGACAAGGCCTTCGGCATGGGCGGCGTGCAGGGCGGGGATGGCGACTTCGTCGATATAGGCGTCGGCGCGGTCTTTGTATTCGGGGGGAATGGCATGGGCGGCGAGGAAGCTGGTTTTGACGGTGATCTGGCGCAGGGTGCCGATTTCACGGGCGGCGCGGAGCATGCGGAGTTCGGTTTCTTGGTTCAGACCGTAGCCGGATTTGATTTCGATCACCGCAACGCCTTCGGCGATCATGGCATCGACGAACGGCAGGGCTTGCGCCACCAGATCGTCTTGGGACGCGGTGCGGGTGGCTTTGACGGTGGAGATGATGCCGCCGCCCGCCCGCGCGACTTCTTCATAGCTTGCGCCCTGAAGCCGCATTTCAAATTCAACGGCGCGGTTGCCGCCGTGGACGACGTGGGTGTGACAGTCGATCAAAGCGGGGGTGATCAGGCGGTCGCCCATGTCTTTCTGCGGCAGGTGGGCGTGTGCGGCGGGGAGGTCAGCGCGGGGGCCGACCCATGCGATTCGGCCTTCGGACAGCACCAAAGCCGCGTCTTGGATCAGGCCATAGGGATCTAATTTTCCCTGCATCGTGGCGGCTTGCAGGCCAATAAGGGTGATCGGGGAAGGATGCACGGGATGCCTCGCAAAAGCTATTGCCGAGTCGCTGTTTATGCGAGTATGTTTATTATGTCTACACATAAGGAGTCGCTGCTGTGATTTTTGCTACCCGCGCTTTGCTGCCCCAAGGTTGGGCTGAGAATGTCAGGATCACTGTGGCCGATGGCCATATCAGCGCCATATCCGTCGGGGCTAAGGCGCAGACGGGCGATGTGCTTGTGTCGGCGCTGCTGCCTGCGCTGGCGAACCTGCACAGCCATGCGTTTCAGCGCGCAATGGCGGGGATGACCGAGCATCGCATCGCCGGGCGGGATAGTTTCTGGACGTGGCGCGATCTGATGTATCGGTTTCTGGATCGGCTGACGCCGGAGCAGATGCAAGCCATTGCGGCGCTGGTGTTTATGGAGATGCAGGAGGCGGGCTATGCCTCAGTCGGCGAGTTCCATTATGTGCATCATCAGCCGGGTGGCGCGGTCTATGCGGATATTGCCGAGTTGTCGGGGCGGATTTTTGCTGCGGCTGATCTGACCGGGATCGGGCTGACGCATCTGCCGGTACTGTATACCTACGGCGGGGCGGGCGAGCAGCCTTTGGCCGCGGGGCAGTTGCGGTTTGGTAATGATGTGGATCGGTTTGCGCGGCTGGTTGAGGCGGCGCGGGCTTCGGCGCGATCACTGCCTGCCGATACCCGTGTGGGGATTGCGCCGCATTCGTTGCGGGCGACCAATCCGGGGGATTTGCTGCGGGCCTTGCCGATTGCGGCGGGCAATCCGGTGCATATTCATGTGGCGGAACAACCGAAAGAGGTCGCGGATATCTCGGCTTGGCTGGGCGCGCGTCCGGTGGAATGGTTGCTGGCGAATACGCCGATCAATGACGATTGGTGCGCCATTCATGCGACGCATATGACGGAGGCGGAGACGGTTGGGTTGGCGCGTTCGGGGGCTGTGGCTGGGTTGTGCCCGATCACCGAAGCCAATCTGGGCGATGGGCCGTTCAATGGGCCGGGATGGTTGACGGCGGGCGGGGCGTTCGGGATTGGGTCGGACAGCAATGTGCGGATTTCTTTGACAGAGGAATTGCGGACGTTGGAGTATAGCCAGCGGCTGCGCGATATTGCGCGCAATGTGATGGTTTTGGGCGAAGGCTCGGTCGGGCAGGCGATTTATCTGGGTGCGGCTAAAGGTGGCGCGCAGGCTTTGGGGCGCAAATCCGGGGCGATTGCGGTGGGGATGCTGGCGGATGTGGTGGCGATTGATCTGTCGCACCCCTCGCTCTGCGCTTTGCGGAATGATCAGATTTTGGATGGGCTGGCGTTTGCGGCATCCGATGCGGTGGTGACTGACCTGTGGTCGGCGGGGCGGCATCAGGTGCGCGGCGGGCGGCATGTGCAGCGTGATCAGATCATTGCGGGCTGGCGTGTGGCTGTGCAGGGGCTGGTGGACGCGCTATAGGGCGCTGAGGAGGCCAGCATGCCAGATACTGCAAGGACCGAGACGCCAAAGGCCGAGACGACGACCTTTCGCGAGGTGATGGCCGAGATCGTGGCGCGGATCACCGAAGGCCCTTGGGGGCCGGGCACTTTGCTGCCCGGAGAGGTGGAGTTGGCGGAAGAATTCGGCGTCTCACGCACCACGATGAACCGGGCTTTGCGCGAGGTGTCCGATCTGGGCTTTCTGGACCGCAAGCGCAAGGCGGGAACGCGGGTGCGGATGGCGCCGATCCGGCAGGCGCGGTTTGAGATGCCTGTGGTGCGCTCAGAGATTGAGAAAACCGGAGCGGAATATCGCTATGCTTTGGTCAGCCATGAGGTGGTTGTGGCCCCGGATTGGCTGCGGCTTCGGATGGGGCTGAAGGCGCGCGCAAAGGTGGTGCATCTGCTGTGTTTGCACTTTGCCGATGGCGTGGCGTTTCAGCTGGAGGACCGCTGGATCAACGCCAGCGCATTGCCGCAGGCTTTGGAGCAGGATTTCTCGGAGGTGGGCCCGAATGAATGGCTGGTCGCGACGGTGCCATTCTCGGAAGTGGAGATCAGCTTTCTGGCAGCGGCTGCGGATGCTGTGATGGTGGCGCATCTGGATCACGCTTTGGGCGATCCGGTGTTCTGTGTCGAGCGCGCGACATGGTGGCAAAACGCCGCCGTGACACTGGTGACGTTGGCGCATCGGCGGGGATATCGGATGACGACGCGGTATTGAGCAGGCATGAACCGAGAGAAAACTCTGCGGGGCAGAGTTTTCCGGTTCATTGCTCAAAAGGCGGAACGCCGCTTCAGCAAGGGGTGTTGATTCGCAAACCCACGGATGAAAATCGGGGCGCGCCTGTCTGGTAGCTGCATGCAAACGCGCCCGCCGGGGCAGGCAGGCGCGTCCCGATCTGTCTGCGGCCAAATCGGGAAAGACTTCCAGTGCTGCGCCTCAGGCGTTCACGTCGATTACGCAACGGCCCTTGATTTGACCCGCCAAAATCTCCGCCCCCAAGCGCGGCAGGTCGGTGAGGCTGGCCATCGTCACCATCGATTCCAGCTTGTCCAGCGGCAGGTCGGTGGCAATGCGCGCCCAAGCGGCTTGGCGGTTGGCGTAGGGTTGCAGCACGGAATCAATGCCCAGCAGGTTGACGCCGCGCAGCAGGAACGGGATCACCGAGGCGGGGAGCTGTGAGCCCCCGGCCAGACCAACCGCCGCAACCGAAGCACCGTAGTTCAGCTGACCTAAGACTCGGGCAAGCATTGCGCCACCGACGGCATCAATGCAGCCGGACCATTGCTCAGACTCCAAGGGGCGCTTGACCGTCTCATTGATCTGGTCGCGCGCGACGATTTGAGTCGCCCCCAAGTCGCGCAGATAGCCTTCCGTCTCGGGCCGCCCGGTCACGGCAGCCACCTCATAGCCCAGACGCGCAAGGAGGGTGACGGCGACAGAGCCGACACCGCCCGCCGCCCCGGTCACCAGCACCGGCCCCTGCCCCGGCTTTAGTCCATGCGATTCCAAAGCCATCACCGCCAGCATCGCAGTCAGGCCAGCAGTGCCCACTGCCATCGCCGCGCGGCTGGTCAAGCCTTGCGGCAACGGCACCAGCCAATCGGCTTTGACGCGGGCTTTCTGGGCGTAGCCGCCCCAATAAGCCTCCCCCACCCGCCAGCCGGTCAGCACCACTTTGTCGCCGGGTTTGTAGCGCGGATCATCCGAGGCCTCGACCGTGCCTGCAAAATCAATCCCCGGCACATGCGGGTAAGTGCGCACCATGCCGCCGCCTGAGCCCATGCACAGACCGTCTTTGTAGTTCACGGTGGAATATTCGACCGCCACCAAAACCTCACCACTCGGCAGATCGGCCAAAGTCAGGTGTTTCACGGCAGCATGGGTCGCCCCTGCGGCGTCTTTATCGACAACCAGCGCTTTGAACGTCATTTGCGGTCCTTTGCTATGGCCGATCCGGCCTTGGGGGGATGCGACACTAGGACGGCGCTGGCGTCAAGCCGCGTTGGGCGCGCCCAGCGGCATTGGGGCCGAGTAGTTTTCCCGCATGAAGGTCAGGAAATTGTCGCGGTATTGCCTTGTGTGGGCTGCAGCCAAGGCATCCGCGCGGTTGATGTCGCGGGCGCGGATGGCTTCCAGCATTTCGACATGCTCGTCGGTTAGAAGATAGCCGTCGTGAGTGCGCTCAATATATTGAAAATGCAGATGTAACATGCGGCGGCCTTGGTCGAGCAGGCGTTCATAAAAGGCGGTCAGATAGGGGTTCTTGCCAGCTTCGGCGATGGCCATATGGAACAGTTTATTGCCCTCGGACATGGCCAGATGATCGCCCGTCTTCACCGCCGCGACAAATTCCTTTTGACGCTGGGCGATGGCTTTCAGATCGGCGTCGGTGCGGAGTTCGGCGGCCAAACGGGTGTTCATGCGCTGCGCGATATCCAGTGCTTCAATGTATTTCGGGAAGCTGGTGACGTCGATAGGGGCGACGATGGTGGAGCGGTTGGCGAGCATCACCACCAGATATTCGCCCGCCAGCCGGATCAGGGCTTCGCGCACCGGGGACCGTGACATGGTAAACCGTTCGGCCAGCGAGGTTTCATCCAGCAACGCACCGGGCCGCAGTGCCAGCGACAGGATTTCATCGCGGATCGTCTCATAGGCGAATTTCGCGCCGGTGCCCTTGGCGCGTTTGATCTCAATTTCATCCATTGGGGCAGCCTCCGGTGGTTTGTTGAGAGATAGCGTTTCAGGCGCTTCGTGTCGACACAGATTATTTTTGATTTGACGTGTCGGCACGCTGTCGCCATGAATTGGGGCAACGCCGCGCCGGTTGTGCGGTCTCGATTCGTTTGCAAAGGATGTCTCATGCTGAAACTCTCTGGCGTCATGCCTGCCTTGGTCACGCCGTTTGATGCGGCAGGTCAGATCGACTTTGTGGCGTTCAAAACCCATCTCCAGGGGTTGCGCGCGGCGGGCGTGACGGGCTGGGTGCCGTGCGGGTCGTCGGGTGAGTATAACCTGATGTCGGATGCGGAACGTGAGGAGGTTTTGGCGTTTGTGAAGGCGTTTGCGCGGCCAGAAGAGACGTTGATTGCAGGCACCAATGCACCGCATACGGCGGGGGTGATCGCCAATACCAAGCGCGCCAAAGAATTGGGCTATGACACAGTTTTGCTGGCGACGCCATTTTACACCAAGCCGACACAGGCCGAGTTGATCAAGCATTTCAATGCCGTGCTGGATGCGGTGGATGTGAGTATCGTGCTATATTCCTACCCCGACAAGGATGGGGTGGAACTGGGCTGGGAGGTTTTGGATGCGCTGGCGGATCATCCGCGCGTGATCGGGATCAAGGAAAGCTCGGGGTCTTTGCAGCGCGCGATTGGGATTGCAACGCGTTATGCGGGGCGGATTCAGCTGGTGTCGGGGTCGGATGACATTGCGCTGGATTTCATGTTCTGGGGCGCGGACAGTTGGATTTGCGGGCCTGCGAATTGCATGGCGCAGGCGGTGTGTGATCTGGACCGGACCTATCGCTCGGGTGATTTGATCAAGGCCAAGGCGCAGATGGCGACACTGTATACCGCGATGAACATTCTGGAATCCGGCAAGTTTGTACAGAAGCTGAAATATGGCTGCGAATTGCAGGGGGTGCCGGTGGGGGAGTGTCGGATGCCATTGGGGCCGTTGACGGCAGAGGAAAAGGCCGATTTCGCAGCGGCGATGCAGCCGATCATCAACTGGAAATAAGCCATGGTCACGGTTGTCATTGGCGCAGGGATCATCGGCACCGCGATTGCGCATGATCTGCAAAAGCGCGGACGGCAGGTGGTTTTGCTGGACCGCGACGCGCCAGGGCAGGGGGCGTCGTTTGGCAATATGGCCTCGATTGCGGTGACCGAGTTTATGCCCGCCTCGCGCCCCTCGATCTGGCGACAAATTCCGGGCTGGATGCTGGACCCGGAAGGCCCAGTGCGGGTGCGGCCCGGCTATATGCCGCGTTTGGTGCCGTGGTTCTTGCGGTTTATTGCGGCCTCGCGGCCCAGCAAGCTTCGGGAATTGGAGGCGCAGGGGGCGGTTTTGTGTGGGCGGGCGCTGGCGGATACGCAGGCGTTGCTGCGCGAGACGGGGCTGGAGGATCAGATTTCTGAACAGGGCTGTCTCTCGCTGTATACCGATGAGGCAGAGTTTCGGGCGGATCGCGAACATATCGAAATTCTGGAGCGGTTTGGCTTTGCGCATGAGGTGATCGGCGGGGCCGCCCTGCGCGCGTTGGAGCCAGCGCTGTCGGATAAGATCGGCATGGCGGTGCGGTTTCCAGACAATCGCTCGATGAAGGACCCGTATAAGCTGGTGCTGGCCTTGGCCGAACGCTTCCGCGCTTTGGGTGGGCGGATCGAGCAGGGCACGGCGGTGGGGTTTGCGCGCGGCGACCAGATCACGGCGGTCAAGCTGGCGGGTGGCCGCGAGATTGCGGTGGATGAGGTGGTAATCTGCGCGGGGGCGTTCTCGGGCAGGCTGTCGAAGCTGCTGGGCGAGGCTATTCCGCTGGAAACCGAGCGCGGCTATCACACGCAAATCATGGCTCCGGGCATCGAGATGCAACACTCGATCATCTGGCCCGCGCGGGCGTTTATGGTGACGCCGACTGCGGGCGGTATTCGGGTGGGCGGCACGGTGGAAATGGCGGGCTTGGATGCGCCGCCGGATTATCGCCGCGCGAAAGTGACGGTGCGCCGGGCGCAAACCGCGCTGCCGGGGCTGCGGTGTGAGGATTTTACTGAATGGATGGGCCACCGCCCTGCCCTGCCCGATACGGTGCCGATCCTGTCGGCCTCAGCCAAGACGCGGGGGGTGTTTTACGCCACTGGGCACGGCCATCTGGGGCTAACTTATGCCGCGACCACTGCAAAGGTGATGGGCGATCTGATCACTGGGGGGCGGGCGGAGATTGACCTGCATCCCTACCGCGTTAACCGCTTTTGAAAGGCTGAACATGCAGTTTGAAAACACGCTTGATCTGCTGCTGGTCCATGCGCAGGGCGAAATCGGCAAGGTGATCATCGGCGGCGCGCCTGAGATTCCGGGCGCGACCATTCTTGAGAAGATGAACCATATCAATACCGTGGATGACAGCCTACGCCGTTTTGTCACCTTTGAGCCGCGTGCGGGCGTCGCGATGAGCACCAATCTGCTGCTGCCGCCGACCCGCCCGGATGCCGATGCGGCGTTCATCGTGCTGCAACCGGACCGGGCGCATCCGATGTCAGGCTCGAACTGCATCTGCGTGGTGACGGCTTTGCTGGAAAGCGGGCGGGTGGCGATGGTGGAGCCTGAAACCGTGGTGCGGTTGGACACAGCGGCGGGGCTGATTGTGGCGCGAGCCGATTGCAAGAACGGGCGCTGTCTGTCGGTCAGTTTGGACAACGTTCCGGCCTTTGTGCTGGCTTTGGATGCTGAGGTTAAGACCGCTGATTTTGGTGTGATCCGCGCCGATATTGCCTTTGGTGGGGTGTTCTATGCGTTGGTCGATGTCGATCAGATCGGGCTGTCGATTGTGCCCGAAAACGCACGGGCTTTGGCCGAGGCGGGGATTGCGATCAAGGCGGATTTGCAGGGGCAGATTGAGGTCAGCCATCCCGATATTCCGGGTTTGGATGATGTGGCCTATGTGATGTTTCGCAGTCGTGAGGCCGATGGCAGCATCCGCACCTGTACCACTTTGAAGCCGGGGCGGGTGGATCGCTCGCCTTGTGGCACCGGATCTTCGGCCAATCTCGCGGTGATGTTTGCGCGGGGGGAGGTTGCGGTGGGCGATGCCCGCGTGTCGCGCTCGATCATCGGCGGGACGTTCACGGCGGAAGCGATTGGTGAGGCGGTGGTCGGCAACCGTCGCGCCGTGCTACCCCGCATCACCGGGCAGGGCTGGGTTTACGGGCGGGAACAGTTGCGGATCAGCCCGGATGATCCTTTTGCGCGCGGCTTTGCGCTGTCGGACACTTGGGGCTCGCAGGTGGGCGAGCTATGAGTTTGGCAGGTCGCGCGGTTCTGGTCACCGGAGCAACCGGGGCGATTGGGCAGGCGATTTGCGTCGCTCTGGCTGCCGAGGGCGCGCGGGTGGTGATCCACTATGGGCGCAATCGGGCGGCAGCCGAGGCTTTGCTGGCGCAGATCGGCGGGGCGGGTTGGTGCGTTGGGGCGGATTTGGCGACGGCTGAGGGGGCGACGACGCTTTGGCAGCAGGCCGAGGCTTTGGCGGGGCGCTTGCATGGCTTGGTGAACAATGCTGGCATCCGATCTGAGGTGGCCGTCGGTGCACCGCTGGATCAGTGGCAGGCGGTGTGGGGGCGGGAGTTTCGGGTGAATTTCCTTGCTGCGGTCGATCTGACGAAAGCGGCGATCCTGCACTTTCGGGCACAGGGCGGCGGGCGGATTGTGAATATGGCCAGCCGGGCCGGGCAGCGGGGATATGCCTCCAACGCGATGGCTTATGGGGCCAGCAAGGCCGCGTTGATCAACCTGACGAAATCGGTGGCGCAAAGTCATGGGGGCGAGGGGATCACGGCAGTGGCGATTGCGCCGGGTTGGGTGCGCACCGAGATGGCCGAGGCGTTTATTGCCCAGCATGGTGAGGCTGCGGCACTGGCGGGCATCCCGATTGGCGCGATGGCCGAGGCGGCTGAAATCGGCGAGTTGGTGGCTTTTGCTTTGCGGCCAAGTCAGGCGTCGTTGAACGGGGCGGTGCTGGATGTGAACGGCGGCAGTTATTTGCGCTAGGGGGACGGGATGCGGTTTCAGGATAAAGTGGTGGTGGTGACCGGGGCGGCTGGCGGCATTGGCGGTGCAATTTGCGCGCGCTTTGCCAGTGAAGGGGCTCTGGTTGTCGTGACGGATGTGAACGGTGACGGCGCCGAGACGACGGCTGCGGGTTTGCGGGCCTCGGGTGGTCGGGCGCGCAGTTTTGCGGCGGATATTGGCGCGGCGGAGGGTTGCCGCGCGGTGATCGACGATGTGATAGCGGTGGAAGGGCGGATTGATGTTTTGTGCAACAATGCCGGGGTTAATCGGCGTGGAAACCTGCTTTCGCTGACGGCTGATGACTGGAATATCTCTTTCGCCATTAACATCGACGCAATGTTTCACCTGTGCCAAGCCGCCTTGCCGCATATGATCGCGGCGGGGGGTGGGGCGATTGTGAACACTGCTTCACAATGGGGTTTGCACCCCGCGCCGAACCACATCGCCTATAACGTCACCAAAGCGGCGGTGGCGAGTTTCACCCAGAACCTTGCCCGCGATTATGCTGCGCAGAAAGTACGCGTCAATGCGGTCTGCCCCGGCGAAATCCACACGCCGATGTTGGAGGCCGGGGTGAAACGATCCGGTCGCACGATTGCCGATCTGGATCGTATGGTGCCTTATGGCCGGATAGGTCGGCCTGAGGAGGTTGCGGCCTTGGTGGCGTTTCTGGCCTCGGATGAGGCGGCGTTCATGTGCGGGTCTTTGGTGGAAATCACCGGGGCGCAGGCGGTCGCGTAAGATTGGGGCTCATGGGGGAATGATGCGGTTAGGGTTTATTGGCACCGGCACGATCACGGCGCATATGGTGCGGGGGCTGAAGGCCTCGGCGCTGGCGGAATGGCCGATTGTGCTGTCTCCGCGCAATGAGGCGGTGGCGGCGGAACTGGCTTTGTTGCCGGGTGTAACGGTGGCTGCGAGCAATCAGGCCGTCATTGATCAGTGTGATCTGGTGATCCTCGCGGTGCGTCCGCAGGTGGCGGAGGCGGTGTTTGGGGCTTTGGTTTTCCCGGCAGATCGCCCGGTGATCAGTCTGATCGCGGGGTTGCATATCTGCAAGATCGCCGAATGGACGGGGGCTAAGGATATCGCCCGCGCCATCCCGCTGCCGTTTGTCGAGCGGCATGAAGGGGTGACTCCGGTGTTCCCGCCGCAGCGCCACGCGATGCAGATTTTCGCCGCCTTGGGCACCGCTTTGCCCGTCACCGATCTGGTCGCCTACGATGCCTATGGCGCGGCAAGTGCGCTGATGGCCAGCTATTTCGGTCTGCTGGAAACCGCGGCGGATTGGATGGTGGCGCAGGGCCATCCGCGCCTCGATGCCGTCGCCTATCTGCGCGGGCTGTTTGGCAGTTTGGGCGATGTTTTGCGCGCAGGCCCGGCCTCGTTTGAACAGTTGCGGGAGGATCATTCGACCAAGGGCGGCTTGAATGAAATGATTTTTCAACGCTTCGTGCAAGGTGGCGGCGGGGCGGCGATGGAGGCCGCTTTGACGGCGGCCTTCAAACGGGTGCAGGGCTAGGGCCTCAGGCGTAGATATAGCCACCGGAGACAATGATGTTCTCTCCGGTCATATAGGTGTTGCGCGGCCCGCCTGCCATCAGCACCCATTCGGCCATTTCCTTCGGCTCTCCGCCGCGCCCCAGCGGGCTGGCTTTGGCCAGTTCACCGAGGAAACCCAACTCCCGCGCGCGGTTCGTCGCCATGCCAGCGGGGGCGACCGAGTTCACAAGGATGCCATCGGGCGCGACCTCTTGCGCCATGCTTTTGGTCAAAGACACCACCGCCGCTTTGGTCGCGGCGTAATGCGCGTTCTGCGGATGCGCCTTGAAGGCATCGACCGAGGTGATGTTGACGATGCGGCCGCGGATATGGCCGATGGGGTCTTGGCGCTTCATCTGGCGGATGGCGGCGACCATCATGTGATAGGTGCCTTTGACGTTGATGGCGTTGGAGGCATCCCAATCAGCGTCGGAAATCTCAAGAATCGGTTTGCGCGGATAGATTGCGGCGGAATTGATCAGGGTGTCGACGCGGCCCAAAGCCTGCGCAACCGAGGCAAAGGCGGCATGGGCGGCCTCGGCGGTGCGAATGTCGCAGGCGGCAAAGGCGTGCGGCAAGCCTGCGTCGCGGGCGGGGGCCAAGGCAGCCTCGGCGGCTTCGGCGTTCAGATCAATGATACCCAAGGCGGAAGCCCCTTCCGCCACCGCCATTTCGGCCAGCAACGCGCCCAGACCCGCGCCGCCACCGATGATCACAACGGATAAACCCTTCATCTTAAGCCTCTTTCTTCGAGGTGCCTGTGGCGACCCCCTGATAGGTGGGAAGAATATCGAACCGCGCCACGTCGACGGATTGCGGCAGGGCCAGCACGGCGAGCAGCATTGCGGCAACGTCTTCGGGCTGCACAGCTGCGTTGTCCGCATACATCGCGGCGCGGGCCTCGGCGGGCAGCAGGGCGTTGTAGAGCCCGGTCTCTACCCGCCCCGCGACGATCTCGGTCACCCGAACGCCGTGTGGGGCCATGTCTAGGCGCAGGGCTTGGGCGAAGCCGCCGATGGCCGCTTTGGTGGCGCAATAGACCGCGAGATTGGCAAAGGGGGCGTGGCCTGCCGTGGATCCAGTGAAGAAGATATGGCCGTGGGCGCGCGTGCGCATTCCGGGGGCTATGGCGCGGGTCAGCGACAGAACGGCGCGCAGGTTGGTGTTGATGGCGTGGTCAATATCGGCGGGGTCGGCATCGCAGAAATTGCCCAAGGGCGGCATCATGCCGGCGTTGTTCACCAGAATATCCGGGGCGAGGTCGGCCAGATCAACCAAGCCTGACGGATCGGTGAGATCAATCTGCCGGGTTTGCAGGCCAAGTGCTGACAGATCGGCCAGCGCGTGGGCGTTGCGGCCCAAAGCCATCACTTGATGGCCTGTGTTATGTAGGGCGATAGCGATCGCGCGGCCAATGCCGCTGGTCGCCCCTGTCACCAATGCCTGCGCCATGCCGCCTCCTGCTTAAACAACGGGCAAAGCCCAGTTTTCACGCGCCACCCAATCGCAGAACGCCGCGATGGCTTTCACCCGGCGGTGCGCTTTTGGCAGCACCAGATAGAACCCCGGGATCTGCGCTTGCGGCATCCCCGCCATCACATCCAGCCCAAACGGGGCGATCAATTTGCCCGAAGCGAGGTCTTCCTCGGCGTCAATGGTGGACAGCAAACCAACCCCCAAGCCCGCCAAAGTTGCCCGCCGCATGGTGGCGGCATCCTGAAACCGCAGCGCGTCGGGGGCATGGATTCCCGTAACGCCAAGGTGCCGCAACACGGGCACCCAGAGGTCAGCCAGCACGGAATGCAGCAGCGGCACGTCGAGCAGATCACCCGGCGCGCGCAGACGCATGGCGAGGTCGGGCGTGCAGCAGATCACCTTTATGTCGCGCAGCAACAGCACCTGATCAAACTGCGTCCAAGTGCCAAAGCCCCATTGGATCGCCACATCGACATCGTCGGCGACGAAATCCGGCAGCTCGACCATCGTGGTCAGCCGCAGATCGGCCCCCGGCATGATCTCACGAAACCGCGCCAGCCGATCCAGCAGGAACCGGGTGGCGAAATACGGGCTGGCGTTGAGGTTGATGCGGTTGCGTTGGCCCAGCTTGGTGACCCGCCGCACGCCCTCGGCAAATTCGTCAAACCCGGCTTGGATGTGATGCGCCAGCAAGATCGCCTGTTCATTCGGCTCAATCGCACGGCCTTTGCGGGCGAAAAGCTCCAACCCCAAGGTGTCTTCCAGCAGTTTGATTTGCTGGCTGACGGCTTGGGGGGTGACGCTTAACTCGTCCGCAGCACCGCGAAAGCTGCGGTGCCGCATCACGGTTTGAAACACCCGCAGCGCGTTCAAAGGCGGAAGGCGCGGCGGGCGGTCCATGGGTTAAATGACGGCCTTTTCAAGAAACGGGCGGTTTTCGACGATGCGTTCATAGCCGACTTCGCTGAGGTCCAGCGTGCGATAGCCACCGTAGATGATCAGTTCGGACACAGCGCGGCCCGCAGCGGGGCCTTGTTGCAGGCCGTGGCCGGAGAAACCGTTGGCGAAGACAAAGTTGCGCACCTGTGGATGGCGGCCCACGACAAGGTTGTGGTCGAGGGTGTTGAAATCGTAGTGGCCCGCCCATTGGTTGACGACTTTGATCGCCTCAAACCCCTGCGCGCGGTTGGCCAGCGCGGGCCAGATGATGTCTTCAAATTCTTCATAGCGGGGCTCAAAATCATCCCAATCCACGGCGGGGTCTTCGACGGGGACGGCCCCTGTCAGGAAAAAGCGGCCCTCGGGGCGGCAGAACACGCCGGAGGGGTCGATCATCAACGGCAGGCGGCCTTGGTTGACGGTGGCGCTGCCTTCCGGGGATTTGGCGCAGTCGAACACGAATAGGGTGCGTTTGCGGGGCTCGACGGGGATGTCGAGACCAGCCATCCGGGCGGTGAGGGCGGCGCGGGGGCCGGAGGCGTTCACTACGGTTCCGGCTTGGATCGTGGCGCCGGATTTGAGCGTGACAGAGGTGACGGTATCGGCAGCGCGACCGATGGCCGTGACCTCATCGGTGATCACATCGGCCCCCAAGGACCGCGCCTTATTGCGGAAGCCGGACATGATGCCGGTGTTGTTGAACCAGCCTTCGCCGGATTGGCCGTAGCTTGCCAGCCGGATATCGTCGACATTCAGGTGCGGGAAGGCTGTGGCCAGTTGGTCTTGATCCCACAGCACGGTATCGGCCCCGCAGGCGCGCTGCACCTCGTGGCTTTCGCGCAGGATTTGTTCCTGTTCGGGGGTGCCTGCGAGGTAAAGATAGCCGCCGGAGTGGAAATTCAGGTCAGGCTTGTCGTCACCGACCTGCATGGTTTCCGGGAAATCTTTGATGAACTGATAGCCGAACTGGCTGATCTTCACGTTGATCGCATTGGAGAACTGGGTGCGGATTGAGGCTGCCGACAGCGAGGTCGAGGCCTTGGCATAGGTCGGGTCACGCTCGACCACCAGAACCGAGCCGTTGAAATCCGGGTTCGCCATCAGGAAATAGGCCACAGCCGAGCCGATCACCGCCCCGCCCACGATCACCACATCATACTGCGTTTTCATTTTGTATCCTTATCGTCGGGGTGTCCCAAATCTACAAACCAACCGCCCAGATGCCGCACGGCGGGGGCTTTCGGATCGGGCATGTCAGTGCGCGCCTCTACCCCGGCGCGGAAGGGTTCTGACGTGTCTTTTGCCTGATAGCCGAGGTGCGCCGCAAGGCGATTGTCGACGGTTTTCACGGTGTTATCCGACAGCCCGAAGCTGACGGTGAAGCCCACGCGCGGGGCGGTCAGGGCGGCGGTAACAAGGCGGATGCAGTCGTCGAAGGACAGGTAGGACCACAGCATCCGGCGGTCTGCGGGTTCGGGGAACGACGAGAAGATGCGCAGTGCTGCGGTTTCAATCCCGAATTTGTCCCAGTAGAGGCGGCCCAAGTCTTCGACGAAGCATTTCGACAGGCCATAGAGGCCGTCGGGGCGGTGCGGGGCATTGGCGTCGATCTGGGTTTCTAAGTCGTGATAGCCGATGGCATGGACGGAGGAGGCGTAGACTATGCGTTTGACGCCCGCTTTGCGCGCGCCTTCGTAGATGTGATAGCTGCCGCGAATGTTGGCGTTGAGGATGCTATCCCAAGACCGCTCCATCGGAACGCCGCCGAAATGCACAATAACGTCAATGCCTTGGGTGAGGGACAGGATCGCGGATTCATCGGCGAGGTCGCAGATGATGGCGTCTTCATTGGGTTGCAGGTCTTTGATCTCGGCCACATCCGCCAGCCGCAGGCGCCGCGCCAAGGGTGCCAGACCCCGGCGCAATTCGGTGCCCAAACGGCCCGCCGCGCCGGTGATCAGAATGGTGTCAAAGCGCGGGGTCATTTTGTCTCCAGCGCCGCGACTGCGGTTTTGATGCGGCTGATCGCTTCGGCCAAAACCGCGTCAGAGGTGGCGGTGGAGATGCGGAAGAACGGCGAGAGGCCATAGGCTGCGCCGGGGACGGCAGCGACGCGGGCTTCGGTCAGCAGGTATTGGGTGACGGCAGTGTCGTCGGTAAGGGTTTCGCCTTTGGGCGTGCGCTTTCCGATCAGGCCCGCGCAACCGATATAGGCGTAGAACGCGCCTTCGGGCGGGGCGAGGCTCAGGCCAGGGATGGTTTTGATGCCCGTGACGACCAGATCGCGGCGACGTTCAAAGGCGGTGCGGAACTGGGCGGTGCAATCTTGTGGGCCGGTCAGCGCGGCGAGGGCTGCCGCTTGCATTGGCGCGGCTACCGAGGTGACGGATTGGCTTTGCACGGTGTTCATCGCTTTGATGAGGGGGGCTGGGCCTGCCGCGTAACCGACACGCCAGCCGGTCATCGCATAGGCTTTCGCCACGCCGTTGACGATCAGGCTGCGGTCGCGGAGGTCTGGGCAGGCGGCGGCGAAGCTGACGAATTGTCGGCCATCAAACAGGATGTGTTCGTAGATTTCATCCGACAGGATCAGCACTTGCGGGTGGCGGGCGAGGACTGCGCCCAAGGCCTGCAACTCTGCCGCCGAGTAGACCGCGCCCGAGGGGTTGCCCGGCATGTTCAGAAACAGCCATTTGGTGCGGGGGGTGATGGCGGCCTCCAGCAGGTCCGGCGTCAGGCGGAAGCCGGTTTCCGCCGGGCACGCGGGGGTGATCGGCACGCCGCCCAGCAGTTTGACCATCTCGGGGTAGGACACGAAATAGGGGGTCGGCAAGATGGCTTCGTCGCCGGGATTTAGCGTCGCCAGTAGCGCGTTGAAGATGATCTGCTTGGCACCATTGGCGACGGTGATTTCATCGGCACTATAGTCCAAGCCGTTCTCGCGCCTGAGTTTTTCCGCCACCGCTGCCCGCAGCGCAGGGGTGCCTGCCGATGCAGTATAGAGTGTCTCGCCCGCCGCCGCCGCTTTGAACGCCGCTTCCACCACATGCGCGGGGGTTGGGAAATCGGGCTCTCCTAAGCCTAGGTCGATCACGTCGACACCCTGCGCGCGCAGGGCTTTGGCGGCCATCGACACCGCCATTGAGGCCGAGGGTTTCACCACCGCTAGCCGATCCGCAACGTAATTCATGGCTTGTTCCCCAAATCTTGGCCCGTCACATAACCCTTGGCGGCATCATCCGCCCGCGCATCCGCATTGCGCGCTTCCGGCGCACCGTAGCCGCCGCCACCGGGAAGATGAAGGATCAACCGACGCCCCTGCGGCACATGCTGCCAGCCTTTCGGCTTAAGCTGGGTGCCATCATCCAGCGCCACGATGCCAGCCGCCCCTGCCCCGCCGCCGTCGCGGCCCGCTGCCGGGTGATTGACGCGATCAAACATTGCCGAGAAGTCGAATTCGTGACCCGGTGCAGGTTCGATTTCGATGATCTGCCCCAAGCCGCCGCGAAACTGGCCATCGCCGCCGGAGTCGGGTCGCAGCTCCTTACGCCAGACCACGATCGGCCCGGTATGCTCGGTCGCCTCAATCGGCATGGTCATCACGCCGGAGGGGAAGGCGGTGGCGGACAGCCCATCGAGGCTAGGACGCGCGCCCATGCCGCCGGAGTTGAACATCAGGATTTCGGCGCGCCGCCCTTTGGTTCCGGCGACAGGGCGCACCGACATATGGATATTCCATAGGGCCGCAGCCCCTTCGGCCAGCACCTGCCCCGGCAGGGCTTTCGCCAAAGCGCCCAGCACCAGATCGGGCACCATATGGCCGATGACGTGCCGCACAGCGACCGGCGCAGGCCGTGCGGCGTTCAGGATATTTTCGGGCGCGGAAATGGTGAACAGGGCAAGCGAGGCCCAGTTGTTCGGAATATCGGGGGCGATCACGCATTTCAACGCATAGCAGGCATAGGCCTTGGTGTAGATGATCGGCACGTTGATGCCGTAGCGGCTGGCGGGATCAGAGCCTGCGAAATCGACGTTAACCTGATCGCCTTTGATCTCGACCTGCGCCACCAGTTTCACGGGGGCGTCATAGCCATCGGTCAAGAGTTCATTCGTCCAAGCGCCTTGCGGCAAAGCGCGGATACGCTCCAAAGTCGCAGCATGGGTGCGGGAGAAGATGAAATCGCCCAAGGCATTGAGCGAGGTGAGGCCGATTTCCTGCATCATCGCCACAAGGCGGCGGTGGCCGACATCATTGCAGGCGGCGAGCGAGTAGAAATCGCCCACCACCTGATTGGGTTCGCGCACATTGGCGCGCAGCAGGCGCACGAGGTCGGCATTCACCACACCCTTGTCGGCAAATTTCATGATCGGAATCTGGATGCCTTCTTCATAGACCGACTTGGCATCCGCGCCAAAGCCCCTGCCCCCGACATCGACCACATGCGCGGTGCAGGCGAAGAAACCGACCAATTCCGCGCCAAGGAACGAGGGCGAAACCATGGTGATATCATGCAGATGCCCGGTGCCCTTCCAGGGGTCATTCGTCACATAGGTATCGCCCGCAAACATATTTTCCCGGCCAATTTCCGCGATGAAATGCAGCACCGCCTCGGCCATCGTATTCACATGCCCGGGCGTGCCGGTGACAGCCTGCGCCAGCATCCGGCCCTGTGGGCCAAAGACTCCGGCGGACAAATCGCCCGCTTCCCGCACGCTAGTGGAAAATGCCGTGCGCAACAGGGTCAGCGCCTGTTCCTCAACCACCGAGATCAGGCGGTTCCACATCACCTGCATCCGAATATCGCGGGTCTGGTCACTCATCGCGCACCCCCTTTGCGGCTCAACAGCAAGCTGCCGTCACTTTGCATCACCACGTCGAAAGGCGCGGTGACGACGGTGGAGGTTTCACGTTCGACAATCACCGCCGGGCCTTGCACGCGCGCTCCGGGGCGCAAGTCCCTGCGATCTATGATTGCGGTCTCCATGAACTCCCCCCGAGACGGGTCGAACACCGGACGTGAGAGTTTGCGCCCAACCTCCGACCCGCCCGAGATGAGTGCGATCTGGTCAGGCGCAGCACGCTGGTCTTGCGCCTTGACCGACCATGTGACGATTTCAATTTCCAAGCCATCCAGACCCTCAATCGCCCGACCAAAGAACCGCGCGTAATTCTCGCAGAACTTTTCGCGCAGCATGTCGGCATCAGCATCGGTAAAATTGCGGTCCGGCAGCGTGACGGGAATCTCCCACCCCTGCCCGACATAGCGCATGAACGCCGTGATCTCGCACTGGATCGCAGCGCTGGTGCCTGCGCGCACGAAACCCGTCGCCGTAGCCTTCAACCCCACGATCAAGGCGTTCACCGCCGCCGCCTGAAACGCCGCCAGCCGCAGGATATGCGAGGCCAAAGCCTCATAGCCAAATGGGGCTTTCAGGAAGCCGATGGCGGAACCAACCCCCGCACCGACCGGGATCAGGCATTGGTCGATGCCCAGTTTCTCGCAGAGGCGGGCGGCGTGCAGGGGGGCGGCACCACCGAAAGCGATCATCACATTGTCCGAGATATTCTTGCCGTTTTCCACCGCATGAACGCGGGCGGCGTTGGCCATATTCTCATCGACCACCTCGCAGATGCCAAAGGCGGCAGAGGTGGCGTCGAGGTTGAGTTTGTCGCCGACATCGCGCAGGATTGCGCCACTTGCAGCATCGGTGGAAAGCCTGATCGCGCCGCCTGCGAAGTTATCGGCATCAAGTTTGCCCAGCACCAAATCAGCATCTGTGATCGCGGGATGCACCCCCCCGCGCTGGTAACATGCGGGCCCCGGCTCTGACCCTGCCGACTCTGGCCCGGTCTGAATCCGCCCCATCGCATCGACCCACGCCAGAGAACCGCCCCCCGCGCCGATCTCGATCATCTCGATCACCGGGATCGAAATCGGCATCCCGGAACCTTTGGCAAAGCGATAGGTCCGCGCCACCTCAAAGCTGCGGGCGGTTTTGGGGGCGTAGTCTTCGATCAGGCAAATCTTCGCGGTGGTGCCGCCCATGTCATAGCTGACGACCTTTTGCAGCCCGAACCTTTGCGCCACATCGGCGGCGAAAATCGCGCCCCCGGCTGGGCCGCTTTCGACCAAGCGCACCGGGAATTCTGAGGCGGTTTCCACAGAAATCAAACCGCCGCCCGAGTGGATCATGAACACCGGGCAACCCGCGCCCAAAGCCTTCAGCCGCGCCTGCAACCGGGTCAGATAATCCGCCATTTGCGGGCGGACATAGGCATTGGCGCAGACGGTGTTGAAGCGTTCAAACTCGCGCATTTGCGGCGAGACTTCGGCGGAAATGCTGATCGGAACTGCGACCTTCGCCGCAATTATCTCCCGCGCCCGCTGCTCATGTGCGGGGTTCATGTAGGAATGAATGAAGCCAATCGCCACTGCGCCAAAGCCAGCGTCGGCGATGTGATCTGCCAAAGTTTCTAGGGCTGCTTCGTCGAGCGGGGCGAGCTCCTGCCCCTGTGCGCCGATGCGGCCCCGTATGGCAAAACGATCCTCACGCGGGATCAGTGGTTTGGGCAGAACCATGTTCAGATCATACTGCGCAAAGCGATTTTCCGTGCGCATTTCAATGACATCGCGGAAACCTTCGGTGGTGACAAAGGCGGTCTTTGCCCCCCGGCGTTCGATCAAGGCGTTGGTCGCCAAAGTGGTGCCGTGGATCACGATATCTAGATCGGCGAGGGTAATTTCGGCCTCAGCCAGCACCACGTCGATGCCGTCAAGGATGGCTTGTTCCGGGGCTGCGTAGTTGGTCAGCACTTTGGTCGAGAACATCCGGCCCCGACATTCCAGCGCAATATCGGTGAAGGTGCCGCCGATGTCCGCGCCCAAACGGATGGGCGCGCTCATGCCTTGGCCGCCTGCGCTGCGGCGCGCATTTGGGATAGGGTTTGGCGCGGGGTGATGGCTTCGGGGGATACGTTGAGGTCCAGCACCGCGCCTGAGTCCGAGGCCAAGGCGCGGGCAAAGGCGGCGGCGAAATCCTCAGTGCGCTCTACCCGTTCGGCGTGGAAACCGTAGGCGCGGGCGAGGGCTGCAAAGTCGGGGTTCACCATCGTGGTGCCAGAAACCCGCGCCGGGTAGTGGCGTTCCTGATGGGCGCGAATGGTGCCGTAGATGCCGTTATTGACGATCAGAATGATCGGCTGCGCGTCTGCTTGGGCGGCGGTGGCGAGCTCTTGGCAGTTCATTTGAAAATCGCCGTCTCCGGCAAAACAGACCACACGGCGGGCGGGATAGGCCACCTTGGCGGCAATCGCCGCAGGCACACCGTAGCCCATAGCACCCGATTGCGGGGCAAGCAGGCGGGCATTTTTTCCGAATTTGAAAAACTTATTCGGCCAGACCGTGAAATTCCCCGCGCCATTGGTCAGGATCACATCTTCGGGCAGGATTTCGCGCAAATGAGCGGTGACGGCGACCATATCCACCGGGGAGGGCTGGGCGGGGGCATTGAAGCTGGCCTCGTAGGCTGCGCGGGCGTTGCTGCGCCAGTCGGACCATGCGCCTTGCAGCGGGGTGAGGGTGCTGGCGAAGGCGTTGGGGCCGGAGTGGATGCCGATAACTGGCTGATAAATCTTGCCGATTTCACGATCAGATCCATGCACATGGATCAATTTCTGCACTGGGTTCGGCACCGAAAGCAGGGTGTAACCATCGGTTGTCATCTCACCAAACCGCACGTTGATCGCGAGGATTACATCGGCGTCGCAGATCAGGGCTTTGGCATGGGGCAGCATCCCGACGCTCGCTTCACCCGTGAAGACGGGGGAAAAGTTGTCGAACTGATCCTGAAACCGGAAGGCGGCCAGCACGGGAATATCCGAGGTTTCTGCGAAATGCTGCAAGGCGGCGCGGCCTGTATCCGTCCAGTTGGTGCCGCCCATCAGGATCAGCGGCCGCTGCGCGGATGCAAGCAGGGCGAGGGTTTCAGCGATGGTGTCGGGAGACGCTGCAGGTTCCGCGATACGCGCGGGGGCGGTCAGCGGCGGGGTGTCGGTCAGGCTGGTCAGCATATCCTCGGGCAGTGCGATCACCACCGGGCCGGGGCGGCCTGTGGTGGCAGTGACCCAAGCGCGGGCGAGAATTTCGGGGATACGCTCGACCCGGTCAATCTCAACCGCCCATTTAGCCATCGTGCCGAACACCGCACGGTAGTCGAGTTCCTGAAACGCCTCGCGCCCCTTCATGTCGGTGCCAACCTGGCCGACGAACAGGATCATCGGTGATGAATCTTGCATCGCAGTATGCACGCCGATCGAGGCATTGGTCGCCCCCGGCCCGCGTGTGACCATGCAGATGCCGGGCGTTCCGGTCAGCTTGCCGTAGGCCGAAGCCATGAAAGCCGCACCGCCTTCGTTGCGGCAGAGGATGAAATCAAGCTGGCCTTGGGTGTCGTGCAGAGCGTCCAACACCGCAAGATAGCTTTCACCGGGAACGCCGAAGGCCTTGGATGCGCCCAAGGCAACCAAAGAGGAAACCAGTAACTGCCCGCCGTTTTGCATCGCCCGCCCCTTGATCACTTGGGTGTATCCTGCGCTGGCGCGGGGCAAAGGGAAATCAAGAAGTGTAAGCGATTGGCAAGTTTTACTTGTCCATATGCACTCGACCCGATGGCGTACCGCCGGATCAAATCGGTATCGAAACGCAAGTAAGTCTTAACAAAGACTTAAAACGCCCGCCCTAACCATATGATTCCAAAAGCATAAAAAAGGTCCCGAGTTGGGACCTTGGCAAAATCAAATCGCACAGACCTCGGACCGCGTTAGAAACCTTTGCTCGCGCCCATTGTCCAAGCTGAACATGCCACCCCGGCCCTTGACCACATCAATGATCAGATCGGTGTGCTTCCACAGCTCAAACTGGCTGCCCGAGATGTAGAACGGCATCCCGCCAATCTCGCCCAGTTTCACATCGCGATCCCCCAGCAGGAAATCGCCCTGCGGGTAGCACATCGGGGATGAGCCATCACAGCAGCCACCCGATTGATGAAACATCACCGGGCCGTGGTCGGCGACAATCTCAGCCAGCAGTTGCAGGGCCGCAGGCGTGGCGGTGACTTTATCGAGAACCTCAGTCATATCAGCCTCCCGGCAGGATGTGGGCGCGAGGCGAACCTCGCGCCCGATTGATCAGAAGAAGCCTAGCTTCTTGGGAGAGTAGCTGACCAACATATTTTTCGTCTGCTGGTAGTGATCCAGCATCATCTTGTGGTTTTCGCGCCCGATGCCGGACTGCTTATAGCCGCCGAAGGCCGCATGGGCGGGATAGGCGTGGTAGCAGTTGGTCCAGACCCGGCCTGCTTGCACGGCGCGGCCAAAGCGGTAGCAGGTGTTGGCCGAGCGGCTCCATACGCCTGCGCCCAGACCGTAGAGGGTGTCGTTGGCGATGCTGAGGGCTTCGTCGTCGTCTTTGAAGGTGGTGACAGAAACCACCGGGCCAAAGATCTCCTCTTGGAATACCCGCATCTTGTTGTTGCCCTTGAACACGGTTGGCTGCATGTAGAAGCCGCCTGCAAGGCCCCCCTGCATTTCACGGCGTGCGCCACCGGCCAGCACCTGCGCGCCTTCTTGGCGGCCGATGTCCATGTAGGACAGGATTTTCTCCAACTGTTCCGAAGACGCCTGCGCGCCGATCATCGTGGTGGGATCCAGCGGGTCGCCTGCGGTGATCGCGGCCACGCGCTTCAGGGCTTTTTCCATGAATTGATCATAGATCGACTCGTGGATCAAAGCGCGCGACGGGCAGGTGCAAACCTCACCTTGGTTCAGCGCGAACATCACAAAGCCTTCGATGGCTTTGTCGAAGTAATCGTCATCCTCGGCGCAGACGTCTTTGAAGAAAATGTTGGGGGATTTGCCGCCGAGTTCCAGCGTGACCGGGATCAGGTTCTGGCTGGCGTATTGCATGATCAGGCGGCCAGTGGTGGTTTCACCCGTAAAGGCGATCTTGGCGATGCGGTTGCTGGAGGCCAGCGGTTTACCTGCCTCAAGGCCAAAGCCGTTGACGATGTTCAACACGCCGGGCGGTAGCAGGTCGGCGACCAGTTCGGCGAAAACGAGGATCGAGGCCGGGGTTTGCTCCGCCGGTTTCAGCACGACGCAGTTGCCTGCGGCCAGCGCCGGGGCAAGTTTCCAGACCGCCATCAGCAGCGGGAAGTTCCACGGGATGATCTGGCCGACAACGCCCAAGGGTTCGTGGAAGTGGTAGGCGACGGTGTCGTGATCAATCTCGGACAGGCTGCCTTCCTGTGCGCGGATAGCGCCTGCGAAGTAGCGGAAGTGGTCGATGGCCAAGGGCAGGTCGGCGTGTGTCGTCTCACGGATCGGCTTGCCGTTATCCCAAGTTTCGGCCAGCGCCAGCAGGCCAAGGTTCTGCTCCATCACATCGGCGATCTTGTTCAGGATCACCGCGCGGGTGGCGACCGAGGAATTGCCCCACGCGGTCTTCGCTGCATGGGCGGCGTCGAGGGCTGCCTCAATATCCGCCGCTTCGGACCGCGCGATTTTGCAGATCACTTCGCCGGTGATCGGCGAGGTATTGTCAAAGGTTTTGCCCGATTGGGCAGGCACCCATTTGCCGCCGATAAAGTTGCCATAGGTCGCCTTGAACGGCGATTTAGACGTGCGGAAATGCTCCACCATGTTCATTGCTAGTCCTCCCAGACTGTGCGGCCGCCTCCTCGCGGCACTGGACTCAGGCTGCGCCTTTGGGCGGCGTCTGTCAGCAGGGGGGGAAGGGGATGTTCGGCGAAGTTGTCGCAGCGTTGCGACAGGTAGAAGGAAAACCTAGAGCAAGAGCGTCAGATCAGGCGGGGCCCCAGCTTACGATGGAAGGTGGCCCGGCTGATGCCAAGGTCGCGGGCGGCGGCGGAGACGTTGCCACCGGCGCGGGCAAGGGCGCGCATCAGCACGGCGCGTTCGCCGTCTTCCAAGGTTTCATGCTCGAAATGGCCCAGCACATCGGCGGCGGGACGGGGTTGGCGGGTCAGGTCGCCGGTCAGGCCAAGGTGGTGGCGGGCGGCGCGGGTGGCACCGATCACCAGATCGTCGTGATCGACGGCGAGCAGACCGCCCGGGGCGCGATCCCCCGGCACGAGCACCATACGGGCGGTGGGAAAGGCATCGCGGAAGGCTTGGGCTTCGATCTTTTGGGCAGTCTCGGTCACGGATTGGCTGATCAGCACCATGAAGCCTTCGGTCAGGTCGTTGCGGGCGGAGGAGACATCCAGCACCCCGGCGAGTTTGCCTTGCGGGCCGTAGATCGGGGCGCTCATGCAGGACAGGATGGTGTTGCGGGCAAAGAAATGTTGGTCGCGGTGGATGGTCACCACGCGCTCTTCGACCAAGCAGGTGCCGATGCCATTGGTGCCTTGCTCGGCTTCGGACCAGCGGGTGCCGGGCCAGAGCCCCCAGTCGGAGAAGACGGTGTCATCGACGGCAGCACCGCGACGTTCCAGGGGGACTCCATCAAGGTCGGCGAGGAGAACGCAGCAGCCGACGGCCCCAACGGCTTGGAACAGCCGATCAAGGCTCGGGGATGCGGCGCGGATCAGGGGGGCGGTGCGGTCGCGGGCGGCGGCGAGTTCTTGCGCGGTCATCCGGTCGGGTTGGCTGGGCTTGGTGGGGTCAAGGCCGTGCAGGCGGGCGGAACGGCTCCACGAGGCGACCACGGGGGACCGGGCAGCTTCGCCGCGGGCGAGGGCTGTCTCGATGGTGGTGAGGTGGTTTTCGGTGCCGCGCGGGATCATGGGGGACACACCGGTCGAGGAGGTTGGACAGGTAGGAGTATGTCTCTTGTCGGGATTAATTCAAGTGTGGCGCGAGCACGTGGGCGTGTCCACGCGCGGCACTTTTTTCGGTCTTTATAAATCAATGGGTTACACGCGCTGATTCATGTCCTGTTAAGAATTGCGCGTATACGCGCCGTGGCTTTGGTCGTGCTATGGCGCGGGCACAAGATAGGGGCGCGCGCCGCTTGGGTCATCCTCTGTGTTTAAATATCCCCGCCGGAGGCTCTTTTGGTTGGCCGCAGATGCCTGCGGCGGGCGTATTTTTAAAAGAGAAAATCCTTTAGAGCGTGTCCGCGATCCGGGTCTGTTGCTGGCGCTTTTGGCCGTCACGCAGCCATGCCACGGCGTAGAGGATCACCAAGCCGCCGCCGATCAGGGCGGTGTCGAGCAGGATGGAGGGCGGGTTCATCGCCTTGGTGACTTGCGCGATATACGCCAGCACGGTGCTGGTAGCGAACACCGGCAGCGAGTGTTGGCCGAGCAGGATCAGACCGGACACCTTCGGGCTGTTGGCCACGGTTTTCAGCACGGGCAAGGCGCTGAGGGCATAGGCGAGCGCCAGAATGTGCAACAGGCGCGGCAGGAAGATGAAGCTTTTCTCGAACGAGGTGAACACCGCCGGGAAATAGGCGTATTCGTGCAGCAACCAGAGGGTATGGCCGCCCCAATTCGCCACCCAGCCAATTTGCACCCAGAGGGCGGAGAGGATCAGAAACGCCCAAGCCAGTCGCAGCGGCCACTTGCGTACGGCCAACCAGCGGCGGTTTTGGCGGATGGCGATGCCGGTCAGCATCCCTGCAACAAACAGCACCTGCCACGAGAATGGGTTGAAGAACCAGCCGTTCGACAAGGGCCAAGTCGGCATGGTGAAGCGGGCCAGTCCCGCCACAAACCACATCAGCAACGAGCCCGCCATCAGCGCCCTAGGCCAGCGGACGGCCAGCGCCAACAGCGCCGGAGCCCAGAGCATCAGCACGACATAAAGCGGCAGGATATCGGCATAGGCGAACTGGTGGCCAAGGGTGGAGAGCGGCAGGGCAAAGCCATCCATATTCTCAAGCGCGGGGGCGATGTTGCGCTTGATCGCCATTTTGGCCACTTCGGAATCGTGCTGGGTGAAGACGAACAGCGCCAGGATGCAGGCCACGACCAGCACGTGCACCCACCACAGAGTGAAGGCGCGCTTCCACGGGCGCAAAGCCTCGGGCCAGCTTGCGCCGCGCAGGAACACCGCGCCATAGGCCAGCCCGGTGGCCATGCCCGACATCAGCACGAAGCCTTCGGCGCCATCGGAAAAGCCGAAGTTGCGTGAGGTCAGATGCTCCCAGATCGTGCCGGGAATGTGGTTGATATAGATCATCACCAACGCGATGCCGCGCAGCAGATCAATCCGGTAATCCCGGACGCGTGCAGGTTCAGCCAAGCTTGGCCTCCGCCAGCGGCGTGGCATTGGCGGCGGGGGCCGCGATCGACCATGCGGCAAGCACGGCATTATGGCGCGTCAGGATTGGCGGGATCGTGGTGTCTTCTGGCACCGGAAACGCATGAGGGCCTGCGGGATGGGAGGTCCACCAGATCAGCAGCGGTGCCGCCACCATCGGCAGCCCGACGGGCAACAGCCACAGCGTCAGCACCGGGGCCATCAGATGCGTGGCAATCAAACCCGAAAGACCAAGCCAAGAGATCCAGCTTCCGGCGGCCCAAGCCTCGGTTATATCCAATCCACCATCCCCCCGGTTGTTCGGTGGCCAGCCACCGTCGCGTCCCAGAAGCACCTGTAAAACCGAACGGCTTTGGAAAGCCATCAGAATCGGCGCGATGAGCGAGGAAAGCCCCAGCTCGACCAGCATGGCGCGCAAGGATCCGCCGATGCCGCCAAAACCGCGCACGCGTCCGGTGAAGATGGCATCGAGCGCCACAAGCAGTTTCGGCATCACCAGAAGGCCGAAGACGCCGACGGCAAGACCGATGGCTTTCGGGGTTTGGTCGTTGGGGAAGGTTGGGAACGGCCAGTTGGCCTCGGGGAAGTAATCGGGGATTTCGACCCAGTAGACGGCGGCAATCGAGGCCGCGATGAAGGCCAGCCAGATCAGGGGGGCGATATAGGCGAAGATGCCTTGGACAAAGACAAAGCGGCTCCATGGTTTCAGGCCGGGGGCTGTCAGCAGTTTGGCATGTTGCAGGTTGCCTTGGCACCAGCGGCGATCACGCTTGGCGTGGTCGATGATATTCTCGGGGCCTTCTTCATACGAGCCTTCAAGGTCATCATCCAGCCGCACCAGCCAGCCTGCGCGGGCGAGAAGGGCGGCCTCAACATAGTCATGGCTCATGATATGGCCGCCGAACGGGGCACGGCCCGGCAGTTCGGGCAGGCCGCAGCTTTCGGCCCAAGCGCGGATGCGGACGATGGCGTTGTGGCCCCAGAACGGGCCCGTGCGGCCTTGGGTGGCGGCGAGACCGCGCGCGAAGATCGGCGAGTGGAAGCCAGCAGCGAATTGCATGGCGCGGCCAAAGCGGGTGGTGGCGCCGACGACACGCGGCAGGGTTTGCAGCAGGGCGAGTTTGGGGGCGGCCTCAATGCGGCGGATCATCTCAATGATGGTGTCGCCTTCCATCAGGCTGTCGGCATCGAGGATCACCGCGTAATCCCATGCCGCCCCCGAGGAGGCGATGAATTCTTCGATATTGCCGGCCTTGCGGCCAGTGTTTTTCTCGCGCCGGCGGTAGAACATCCGGCCTTCGCCGTTTTGACGGGCCAGCAGGCGGGCGAACCAGTGTTGCTCTTGCAGCGCGATCTTGTCGTCGCGGGTATCGGACAGCACGGCGAAATCGACTTGCGCGGCGATGTGGGTGGCTTGGATCGAGGCGTCCATCGCGGCGATGCGGGCGAAGGTGATGCGGGGCTCTTCGTTGTAGACCGGGACGATGACCACGGTACGACCCTTGATCGCCCCAGCGATGCGGGCGACCGCGGGGCGTTGGCGCGCGGTCAGGCCAAGGAGCGCTGTGGCCGCGCCCCAAGCCAGCCACCAAGTGGAGAAGAAGATCAGGGTGCTGCGCAGCACGTCCAGAAAGCCCACACCGTCCGCAGCGCCGTAGATCTGAAACACCATGCCAGCGGCTGCGGCGGCCAGAACACTGGCCGCGATCGCCAAAGCGCGGGCGCTGATGGTGCGGTCGCGGGAGGGGGCGTTTTGGGCCATCGGATCAGCCGAGGCGGCGCAGGCCCGGGGCTACGGCCCAAAGCAAGCTGCGCACGGACCGCATGAAGCTGCCCGGCGGTGCGGTCAGCACTTGCTTTGGCATGGCAAGGGCGGCGCGCGGTGGAGCCATCAGATCGGCCAGCGTGGCTTGCTTGGCTGCGGGCTTTGCCCCGGTTTGAATGGTCACGTTCATGCATTCACCCATTGATAAAGCCAGTTTTCGGACAGTTTGCGGCCATATCCGGTGATATGAGCGCCCAATTCCACCGTGGCACCGGCGGTGGTGGAGACGTCCAGCACCAGACGCCAGAAATCGGTGCCGGGGATCTCAGACAGCGCCTGATGCGCGATTTCGCCACCGGAGATGGTGACGATGGCTTTGACCTCGGCCTCGGGTGGCAGCGCGGCGAGCAGGCCACCTTCGAAATCGACCACGAATTTACGGGTGCCATCGGTGTTGTCGACGCCCGAGACGCCGCCAATTCCGGCGCGGGTTTCTTTGACGAAGGCGATGTCAGCGTTGACATCAGCGGCCAAAGCGCCCCAGCGCAGGCGGTAGCTGAATTCCATCATCGTGCCGGGGACGGGTTTGGCCTCGGGCACCCAGAAAGTGACGATGTTATCGTTGACCTCTAGCGCGCTGGGGATTTCTACCAAACGCACAGCACCTTTGCCCCAATCGCCCAAGGGTTCAACCAACAAAGACGGGCGGCGTTCGTAATGCGCGCCGGCGTCTTGGTAGCTTTCAAAGTTACGGTCGCGCTGCATCAGCCCAAACGCGCGCGGGCTGGTTTCGGCGAAATACGATTCCGACAGGCGCGGCGGGTTGTTCAGCGGACGCCAGATATGGTCGCCATCGCCGCGATAGATCGCAAGGCCGTCGCTGTCGTGGACATTGGGGCGATAATCGTCGAAGGCGGCGCGGTTTTTTTCCGAGAACAGGAACATCGAGGTCAAAGGCGCGATGCCGATCTGATCGACCGCGTTGCGGAAGAACAACCGCGCGGTGACGTCGATTTCGGTCTCGGCCCCCGGGCGGATCACAAAGCGGTAAGCCCCGGTGCAGCTTTCGCTTTCGAGGGCTGCATAGACCGCGACTTCGCGGGCGAAGGGGGCCGGGGTTTCCAGCCAAAATTTCGAGAAACGCGGGAATTCTTCGGGTTTGCCAAGGCCGGTGTTGATCGCCAGACCACGCGCCGACAGACCATACGCGTTGTCACGACCCAAAGCGCGGAAATAGCTGGCCCCAAGGAAAGCCACGACTTCGTCGAACAGATCGGCGCGATTGAGCGGCGCGTTCAGGCGGAAACCTGCGACGCCCGGCAATGGCTCGTGTTTCGGCACACGGGCGGCGACAAGGTCGTAATAGCGGAAATCGTCGGTCGAGAAGGTCATCGGACGGGCCATGCCGTCTTTTGTCTCAAACATCTGCACGGGTTCGGCGAACAGCCAGCCCAAATGGAAGGCCTGCACGTTGAAGCCCGCCTTCGGCCCGGCCCAGCGGCCACGATCCGGGTTGAACTGCACGGCTTGGTAATCGTCATAGCTGAAGGTCGTGAAGAAGCCTTCAACCTTGGCAGGGGCTTGATGCGGCGTGGTCGCCCGTTGCTGCATTGCAGCGGTGAGAATGTCGAAACTGAACGGCTCTGCGTTGACGACTTTTGGGGTCGCCGCAGCGGGGGCTGCGGCGTCAGCCCAAGCGGCGTTGGACAGGCTTGTGCTGCATTGCAGCAATGCCGCCGTCCCCAGCAAAGCCAGGACAGAGCGGCGGTGAACGATCGCGGACAAACCCGGCTGACCCGGCATATTCTCTCCTGCTCCCCGATTCGGGGAAAACTTAACGTAATTCGCAGGTTATCGGAAGTCGCGCCAGATGTCATGCTATGCAACCAAAGCAACCCTGCCATGCCGCAATCGCAAAGGAACCCGGACGCGATGCCTAGACCCAACCACGGGTTCAGATGGGGGAGGATGTACAAAAGGTCAATTCCAGATGTGTTAGCGGCCATCACAGGGTGGTGAGATGCGCGAGAAACTGCCGCATATAGGGGCAAATCGTGCTGCAACTGCACATGGGGCGACTTTGTGGGGAGATTTGGTGGCTTTGCTGGCCCGGATTTTCGCGGGAGAATCGTGAAAGGCCGGGGTGAGCGGCGTTACAGCGCCTGCGTCAGCAGGGTCAGCGCGATAAGGGTGATCAGGCAGCCCGCCAATACCTCGACCCATGGTAAGATTTGCGCGACCCGGTGGAACGGCAGGTTGGCCAAGGCACCTTCGCGCGCCCAGACCGCCATGGCTGCGACAGCGATGGTGATCACCGCAGTGCCAAGCCCCATCGCAAAAGCACCGGCGATGCCCGCCAGCGCGATGCCGAGTTGCCATGTCAGGATCAGTAGGAACAGCGCACCCGAGCAGGGACGCAGCGCCACACCGATGATCAGGGCGGCGCGGTCTTTCCAGTTGGTGGCGCGTTCGACTTCGGCGAGGCTGGGGCCGTGGGAATGGCCACAGCCGCAGTTGGCGTCGTGGTGGTGGTGATCGTGATGGGGATGCTCATGCGTGTTTGGTGGAGGCGTCGCGGTTTGTTGCCAAATTTTGCGCAGGCCGCGTGCTGCCAGCCAGAGGCCCACTGCCGCGATTGCCAATGTGCCGATCGGGGCCATCACGTCTTGTGCGACATTCTGGGCGGCATCTCGGGTCCAACCCAAAGCCGCGACCCCGGCGTAGACCAAGGCCACTCCGACCAAGCTTTGCGCCAGACTGGCGGCAAGGGAAATGCTGGCCAGCGACCAGAACGCGACGCGACGGCCCATGCCGTAGCCGCCAATCAGCACTTTGCCATGGCCGGGCCCAGCGGCGTGCAGCACACCGTAACTGAAGCAAACCGCCAGCAGAGCGGCGAGCGCGCCAGGTTGGCCCTGTTTGATGGCGCGCACTCCGGCGGCAAGTTGGTTTTGGATTACATGTTGGGAATCGATCACCCAGCGTTCCAACACCAACAAGCCACCGGTCAACCAGAGGGCCAGCAGGATCAGCGCGAGCAGTGCGCCGACGCTCAGAAGGGTGCGTTTTAGTTTGGGCCGGATCACGACTGTGGGGGGCATATGACCTCCATAGCTTCGGCGAAATCTGCGCCGAGTTCAGGATAGGCGGCTTCGGCATCTTGTGGCAGCGCGGCGATGGCGGCGTTGAGTTTGGCGCGTGCGGCATCAAGATTGGGCAGCACGGTGCGGGCGGTGCAATCTGCGGCGTTGGTCAGGGTGGTGCCGAGTTTCAGCGCATAGCTGATGTAGAGGGTGGGGTCGTAGACTTGGACCAGAAAGGGTTGCGTGATTTCAATGGGTTGGTCAAAGCTACGATAATGGGTGGAGAGGATCTTGGCGTCTTTATAATCGACGGTCCAATCCGAGGGCCCGGACAGCGGCAGAGATTGACCTGCCATTGAGGCATAGGTGTCACCGGGATAGCCTGCGTCCCAGTGCATGTCGAAGCCGTTGAGTTGGCTGGTTTCCTCTGGCGTCAAGTTGCCGTCGAAATCTGGATCGAGGCCCTTGTCGGTGATGATCTGCAACGAGGTCAGATCATCGTAGCTCCAAGTGATGCGGAGACCGGTGGCCCGGTGTTGGGCGTCGAAGATCAGCTCCAGCCCGGTGTCGATGAACACATGTGGGTGGGCTTGGGCGGTTTGCGACCAGCACAGCAATGCCATTGCCAAAATCAGCGGTTTCATCGCGGGCTCTCCGATGCTTCGCGGACCCTAGAGAGATGGGTGGAAAAGGCCAATCCCGAAGCTGTAGGGTGGCTGATGTTTGCCACGCGGTTAACGGATAAGGGCTTGGCGGAGGTTGGTGATGGCAGTTTTGATTTGTGTGGCGTCAAAGCTGCCAAAGCCGAGCAGCAGGCCGGAGGTGGGGGTGTGGGCGTAGAACGGGGAGAGGGCGCGGGTTTCGATGCCTGCCGCGCGCAGGGTGGAGGAAAGGTGCACATCGTCTAGGGGCGTGTGGAAGCGGAATAGCACATGCATACCTTGGTCACCGGGGGCGACGCCGCCGAAATCGGCCAGTTGCGCGGCACATTCCGCCAGTAGGATCGCGCGGCGGGCAGCGAACAGCAGGCGGATGCGGCGGATATGGGCATCGTAATGGCCACCGGCGAGATAGGCTGCCAGCACGCGCTGATCGGTGCTTTGGGCGTGGCGATCCGCCAGCAACCGCGCACCCGCGAAGGCATCACTCAGGCGGGCGGGGGCGATCAGGTAGCCCAAGCGCAGGCCGGGGAACAGCATTTTGCTGAAGGTGCCAAGGTAGATCACCGCGCCTTCGGCGGCATCCAAACCCGCGAGGGCTGGGATCGGGCGGCCGTCGTAGCGCAATTCGCTGTCGTAGTCATCCTCGATGATCCACGCTTTGCGGGCCTGTGCCCAGTGCAGCAGGGCCAAGCGCCGCTCCATCGTTAGCACCGCGCCCAAGGGGTATTGGTGTGAGGGGGTGACATAGGCTCCGGCGGCATTGGGGGCCAGTGCCAAGCCTGCCGCGATGTTGAGGCCGTCGGCATCGACGGGAACCGGGATGCCCGTCAGTCCGGCGTCTTGGATCACGGCGCGCAAAGGGATGTAGCCGGGGTTTTCCAACCAGACCTGATCTCCGGGTTGGAACAGCACGCGGGCGGTCAGCGACAGGCCTTGCTGGGTGCCCGCGGTGATCAGGATTTGGTCGGGCGTGCAGGTGATGCCGCGCATGCGGCGGACATATTCCGCGATTTGGACACGCAGGGCGGGCAGACCGTGCGGGCCGGTGTAGGCTGCGTCGCGCCATGGCGTGCGGGCTTGGGCGATGGCGATACGAGTCCAAGCTTTGCCGGGGGCGAGGGTTTCATTCGGGGCGCTGATGGCGAGGGGGATCGCGGCTTGCACGGTGAGATTGCGGGCGACCTCGGCCAGTAAGGCGGCGCGGGGGGGCAGATCGGTACGCTGCGGGGCTTTGGGTTTTGCGCCGAGGGGTTGGGGTATGGTGATGTGGCCTTGCGGCACCACGCGGGTGCCTGATCCGAGCTTGGCCTCTAGATAGCCCTCGGCGATCAGTTGGGCATAGGCGGTATCGGCGGTCATCCGCGACACACCCAAGGCGGCGGCGAGGGCGCGGGTTGAGGGGACTTGCTCGGCAGGTCGCAGGGTGTGCGCGAGCACTGCTGTGCGCAGGTGTGCGGCGATTTGATCGGCCAGCGGGGCGGCGGAGGGGCCACGGTTTAGCGGGATTTGAATTTGAAACGGGGCGGCGGCGGTTCTGCTCATACGGGTGGCGCCTCCTTTATACTGGCTAGATGATTATTTCGATTACTGGCCCTGTATATCTATCCGGTATCGTTCTAGCCATAGGGCATAGCCTTGCCGAAGGAGCATCCCCATGGCCGAAAACATGCAGCATTGGACGCCGCGTCCACGCCCCGAAGCCGTGACGCTGGAGGGGCGGTTTGTGCGGCTGGAAAAGCTGGAGGCAAAGCACGCAGCTCAGCTTTACGACGCCTCGGCCACCGTCGATGCCGATGCGAAGTTCACTTGGCTTGCGGAAAATCCGCCAGAGGATCAGGCCAGTTTCCGTGCTTGGGTGGAGAAGGTTTCGGCCAGTACGGACCCGATTTACTTTGCCATCATCGACAAGGCGACGGGTAAGGTTGCAGGGCGGCAGACTTTGATGCGGATTGATGCCGCCAATGGCGCGGTGGAGATCGGCAATATCTATTGGGGGCCGTTGATTGCGCGCAAGGCGGCGGCGACCGAGGCGTTGTTCCTGTTCGCGGAGTACGCATTTGATACGCTGGGCTATCGGCGGTTTGAGTGGAAGTGCAACAATGACAATCTGCCGTCGAAGCAAGCGGCGCTGCGGTTTGGCTTTCAGTACGAGGGGCTGTTCCGGCAGCATTTTGTGATCAAGGGGCTGAACCGCGATACCGCTTGGTTTGCGATGATCGACAAGGATTGGGTTGCGCTGAAGCCTGCTTATGAAGCGTGGCTGTCGCCGGATAACTTCGATGCCGTCGGTGCGCAGAAGCGGCGTTTGGAAGATATTCGCGCCGATTTTGGCGCGTGAAGATATCCCGATGACATCTGCATCCTATCCCGTTGATGCAACCAACCAGTTGAAGCGCCGCCATGATCGCGGCTTTTACGACCATGACACCGTGCATAAATTGCTCGACGCGGCGGTGTTGTGCCATGTGTCTTATGTGATTGACGGCGCGCCCTATTGCACGCCGACTTTGTTCTGGCGCGAAGGATCGACGCTGTATTGGCACGGCAGCAGCGCCAGCCGGATGTTGCGCAATCAAAGCAAGGGCCAAGCCGCCTGCCTGACGGTGACACATCTCGACAGCCTTGTGTTGGCGCGCTCGGGGTTCAACCATTCTGCCGATTACCGATCAGTGATGGCATTTGGTCAGGCGCGGTTGCTGGACGACCCTGCCGAAAAGGCGGCGGCGCTGGTGGCGGTGGTAGATCGGCTTTACCCCGGCCGCAGTGCGATGTTGCGGGCAACCTTGGCGCAAGAGGTGAAGGCGACGGCGGTGGTGGCGATGGTGATTGAACGCGCCTCGGCCAAGATCCGGGCGCGCGGAGTGGTGGATGAAGACGAGGATTACGCGTTGCCGATCTATGCCGAGCGCTTACCCGTGCAGACCGTGATCGGCGCGCCGGAGCCCTGCCCGCGTTTGCTGACGGGGGTGACGCGGCCTGCGGCGCTGGACGGCTATCGGGCGGGGCGTGCGTTGGAGGATGCGCTGCGCGAGGCCCATGCAGCAAGTTTTTCCAAGGCATGATGGCGGTTAAAGTGGGCGCAATCGGCGGGGGCTGCACGCGAAGCGGTTGATCGGCGGGGGGTGTGGCCGTAACTGTGTTGGCCACAGAAGGATAATTTCATGGCCAACACCCCTGCCCCGCCGCCTGAACGCAAGCGCGGCTCTGGCGTTAAGATGGTCTATGATCTGCTGCGCGATGACATTCTTGATCTGGTGATGCCGCCGGGCAGCCCGATTGATGAGGTGCAACTGGCGGAGCGGTTTGCAATCTCGCGCACGCCGATCCGCGAAGCTTTGGCGCGGCTGGCGATGGAGGGGTTGATCGACACGCTGCCGAACCGATCCACCATGGTGTCGCAGATCGACTTTGTGAACCTGCACACATTTTTTGACGCGATCACGCTGATGTATCGGGTGACGACGCGATTGGCGGCGCAGAACTGGCGGGCGGGTGATCTGGAGGTGATCCGGGCGCATCAGGCGGATTACCGCGCGGCGTTTGAAGCGCATGATGCTTTGGCAATGATTGGCACCAACCGCGATTTTCACGCTGCCATCGCGGAGGCGGGTCGGAATCCGTATTATCTGGCGCTGTTTTTGCGGTTGCTGGATGAGGGGAGGCGGATTTTGCGGTTGTATTATCAATCGTTTGACGACCGCCCACCGGCTTCGGTGATCACCGAGCATGAGGATATTATTATCGCGATTGCGGCGCGGGATGTGGCGCGCGCGGATGTGCTGGCGAAGGCGCATGCGGATCAGATTGTCGGGCAAATCCAGCGGTTGATGGCGCGGGACCAGCGGCAGGATATTGCTTTGTAGGGTTGGCCTCAGCTTCTTGTCGACAAGTAAAATACAATGTGTATATTAAAACGGAGAAGTGATTCATCCGGCAGCTGCCGCATGGCGTCACAGGGTCCAGCCGTGATTTTTACAGGGATGAAGCAGATGCAATCCGAGCTCTTTTCAGGGGTGATCCCCGCGTTGATGACGCCTTGCACGGCGGACCGCAGCCCGGATTTTGACGCTTTGGTGCGCGAAGCACAGGAGTTGGTCGCGGCGGGGATGTCGGCGGTGGTCTATTGCGGCTCGATGGGGGATTGGCCGCTGCTGACCGATGCGCAGCGGATGGAAGGCGTGGCGCGGCTGGTGGCGGCGGGGATCAAGGTTGTGGTCGGCACCGGGGCGATTAATACCGCGTCGGCGGTGGCGCTTGCGCGTCATGCGGCGGAAGTGGGCGCGCATGGGCTGATGGTGATCCCGCGGGTGCTGTCGCGCGGGCCCTCGCCCAGCGCGCAGAAGGCGCATTTCAAGGCGATTTTGTCTGCCGCGCCCGATCTGCCTGCGGTGATCTACAACAGCCCGTATTATGGCTTTGTCACCCGCGCCGATCTGTTCACCGCGCTCAAGGCCGAACATCCCAATCTGGTGGGTTTCAAGGAGTTCGGTGGCCCTGCTGAGATGCGCTATGCGGGGGAGTTTATCACCTCGGCGGGCGACGGTGTGACGCTGATGGTGGGGGTGGATACCGGGGTGGTGAACGGGTTTGTCAACTGCGGGGCGTCGGGGGCGATCACCGGGATTGGTTGCGTGTTGCCGCGCCCGGTGCTGACCCTGTGCAACCTGTCACGGGCGGCGGCTGCGGGGGATGTGGAGGCCCGGCAGAAGGCGCTGGAGTTGGAAGCGGCGTTTGCGGTGCTGTCGTCGTTCGATGAGGGCCCGGATTTGGTGTTGTATTTCAAATACCTGTTGGAGTTGCAGGGCGAGGCGGAATATGCGCTGCATTTCAATGAGACCGATGTGTTGAGTGCCAGCCAGCGTGGCTACGCCGAGGCGCAGTTCAAGCTGTTTACCGCTTGGTATGATGTCTGGAGCAAGCAGGGCGGCGTTGTGGCGCGCTGTTTGGCCTGATCGGCGAGGCCTGATCGGCTGGGTTCCCTACACGCCGTAGGGAATCCAGATGTTCTTCACCTCGGTCGCGTGGCGCAGCCAATCCGCGCCCTCGGCGCTGGGGTGGTGCCAATCGGTGAGGCGTCCGTGATCGACAAAGGTGCGCTTGAGATTGCTGGCGGAGAGGCGTTCGGCCGACTCTGACAGCGCTTCGGAGCCGAAGGCCCAGAGCGCATCGACATCGGCATGGGTGGCGAGGGCTTCCGCCAAGGGCTGCGGATCACCGGTGACGATGTTCAAGACGCCGTCGGGCATATCCGAGGTTTCTAGCACGCCGTAGAAATCGGTGGCCGACAGCGGATGCGGCGCGGATGGCACGGCAACGACGCGGTTGCCCATGGCGATCAGCGGGGCGGTCAGGCTGATCAGGCCCAGCAGCGGCGCTTCGGGCGGGCAGATCACGCCGACCACGCCGATCGGTTCGTGCATCGCCAAAGCCACACCGCGCAGGGGCGGGGCGTGGACGCTGCCTTCGTATTTATCCGCCCAAGCGGCATAGCTGAACAGGCGCTCGATGGAGGCTGCAACTTCGGCATCAGCCTTTGCCGCGCCCTGCCCTGTCATCGCGCTGATCCTGCTTGCGAATTCTGTGGCGCGGGCGGAGAGGTTTTCGGCGATGTAATACAGCACTTGCGCGCGATTGTGGGCGGTAGCGTTGGCCCAAGCTTCGGCTTTGCGGGCGGCGGAGACGGCGTTGCGGATGTCTTTGCGGTTGCCCTCGCCGACTTCGGCGATCAGCGCGCCTCTGGGGGTCAACACCGGGCGAGAATAGTTGCCATCGGGGCGGGCCTGTTTGCCTGCGATGAACAGCTTGGCAGTGCGGTCGATAGTGGGAGCGACGAAATCGGCTATCGAAGCCGAGCGGGCGGTGATCGGTGGCTGTGCAGGGCGCAATTTGCGGCCCAGCATGGCCTTGGGTTTGAGGTATTCATAAGCCCCTTCGCGGCCACCTTCACGACCAAAGCCGGATTCTTTGCGGCCGCCAAAGCCGACGGCTGCATCGAACAGGTTGGTGGCGTTGACCCAGACCACGCCGGCCTCGACCTTCGCGGCGACTTGCAGCGCGAGGCTGATGGATTCGCTCCAAATGCTGGCGGACAGGCCGTAGCGGGAGTGGTTGGCCAGTTGCACTGACTCGTCCGGGGTGCGGAAGGTTATGGTGACGGCGACGGGGCCGAAGATTTCTTCTTGCGCGACGATGTGGGCGGGTTGCACGCCTGTCAGCAGGGTTGGCGGGTAGAAGCAGCCGTTGGTCGGAAGGTCCATCGCAGCTTGATACAGCGTGGCACCTTCGGCGACGCCTTGAGCGACCAGAGCGCGGATGCGGTCCAGTTGCACCGGGGCGACGATGGCCCCCATGTCGATGGATTTGTCGAGGGGGGAGCCTACGCGCAGATTATCCATCCGGCGTTTCAAACGGCGGATGAAATCTTCGGCGATGCCCTCTTGCAGCAACAGCCGTGAGCCTGCGCAGCAGACCTGGCCTTGGTTGAACCAGATTGCATCGACGACGCCTTCGACCGCGCCATCGAGATCGGCATCGTCGAATACGATGAACGGGGATTTGCCGCCGAGTTCCAACGTCAGCGACTTGCCAGTGCCTGCGATGCGTTGGCGGATCAGGCGGCCGACTTCGGTGGACCCGGTGAAGGCTATTTTGTCGATGCCGGGGTGATCGACCAGCAGCGCGCCCGTGTCGCCTTCACCTGTGACGATGTTGATGACGCCTGCGGGCAGGCCAGCGGCTTGCGCCAGTTCGGCAAACAGCAGCGCGGTGAGTGAGGTGTATTCGGCGGGTTTCAGCACCACGGTGTTGCCCAAGGCTAAGGCGGGGGCGAGTTTCCAGGCCAGCATCAGGAACGGGAAATTCCATGGGATGATCTGGCCGACCACGCCCAGCGGGGCATGATCGGGGAAGGCGGTGGCTTGAAGTTGCGCCCAGCCAGCGTGATGGGTGAAGTGGCGGGCGGCGAGAGGTACGTCGATGTCGCGGGTTTCGCGGATGGGTTTGCCGTTGTCGATGGCCTCCACCACGGCGATCAGTCGGGCGTGGCGTTGGATCATCCGGGCGAGGGCATAGAGGTGACGGGCGCGGGCGTGGCCTGTCAGTTTCGCCCATGGGGATTGGGCTTTGCGGGCGGCGGTGACGGCGGCATCGACTTCGGCGGCGGTGCCGCGCGCGAGATGGGCCAAGGGCTTGCCCGTGGCGGGTTCAAAGGTTTGAAAGCTGTGGTCGGGCGTGGTGAAGCTGCCCGCGATGAAATGACCAAAGCTGTGATCGTGGCGGGCCAGCCAAGCGCGGGCCTCGGTGTCGGATTCTGGCGAAAGGCCATAGGACATATCATCGAAATACTTTGCAATGCTCATCGGTTATCCGATCGGGTGACGGTTGAAGGCAGAATAGCCGCCGGTGAGATGGGTTTCGAGTTGGCGTTCGATGTCGGCCAGAAGGCTGGAGGCACCAATGCGGAAAAGGTCGGGTTCCAGCCACGGGCGGCCCAATTCTTCCTTCATCAAGAACTGCTGCATCAGCACGTCTTTGGTGGTGGCAATGCCGCCTGCGGGTTTGTAGCCAACGCGATATCCGGTGCGGTCATGGTAATCGCGAATGGTGCGGATCATCGTCAGGGTCACGGCGGGCGTGGCGTTGACGGCCTCTTTCCCGGTGGAGGTTTTGATGAAATCCGCGCCTGCCATCATGCAGACAAGGCTGGCTTGCGCGACATTGCGCAGGGTTTTCAATTCGCCCGTCGCGAGGATGGCTTTGACATGGGCAGCGCCACAAGCGGCGCGGAAATCGCGCATTTCATTGTAGAGGGCTTGCCAGTTGCCGGTTAGCACATGTTCGCGGGTGATGACGATATCGATCTCGGCGGCGCCATCGGCGACCGAGGCCGCGATCTCGCGCAGCTTTACATCATGCGGCGCAAGGCCCGCCGGAAAGCCCGTTGAGACAGCCGCGACGGGTATTCCTGTGCCTGCCAGCGCTTCGACAGCCGTGGCAACGAAGCGGTGATAGACGCAGACAGCACCCGTGGTGATGCGGCGATCCGCCATGCCCAGCGCCTCTTGCAAGGCGGGGGTCAGCGGTTGTGCCGCCTTGGCGCAGAGCCTGCGGACGCGTCCGGCGGTGTCATCCCCGCTGAGGGTGGTAAGATCGATACAGGTGAGGGCTTTCAGCAACCAAGCCGCCTGCGCATCTTTTTTGACGCTACGCCGACCGGGCAGGCTGGTGACGCGCCGATCAGTGGCGGATTGGTTGACCCGTGTTTGCGCGATCCATTCCAGATCGAGCGGCATCCCGGCATTGCGCGCAGCATGGCCAACCGCCTGCTGCACCGAGGCGACCTTAGCCTGTGTTTTCGGCTGCAATATCGTCACCAAATACCCTCCGCTGCGCGAAATTTCCGAGGCAATCCGGCGCGAGTCTTTCGAGCCGATTCGACTCAATGCCTGCTTTCGTTATTTTTATATCATTATATTTGTTATAATTACAACATTACTTTTCGCGCAGAGGAGAGCACCGGCCTTAGGCGTCTGACGGCAATTCACCCGCCTCGGTGATTATGGCGTCAAAATCACTGACATCTGCAAAGTGGGCAGGTCGCACACGGCCGATCTTGCTTTGGTCGCAGACCAGATAGCGGCGCTGCGCCATCTCCATCGCTTTGCGCTTGATTGGCACCTCGTGGAACTGCTCGCAAGACACCCCGCGCTGCCGGTCCACGCCAGAGGCGGACAGGAAGGCGACATTGATACCCAAGGCGTTCAGCGTATCGGCCCCAGAGGCCCCGGCGAAGGAGGCCGAGGTGGGGTGAAAGACTCCGCCCAAAAGAATAAGTGTGATATTTTCCTTTGTAATCATACGCTCTGCCGTATTGAAAGCATAGCACACCACCGTCAGGCGGGTATCGGCAGGGATCAGATCGACAAGATGGGTGAGCGTACTACCACAATCTATGAACACGGTTTCGTCCGGCTGAAGATAGCGCAAGGCGTGGATGGAGGCTTGGCGCTTGGCCACGGAATGGCTTTCGGCAGCGCGGTCGATGGCATAGGGGGCTTCCAGATCGGGCCTGCCTGCCGGAATGATATGCGCGCCGAGGGTGCCGAACAGGTCGGGGTTTTCAGCCACATCGCGCCGCACTGTCATTTCTGACACCTGCATCAAGGCTGCGGCTTCCTTCAGGTGGATCACTTTCCGTTCGGCCAAAGCCAGCGACAGCGCCATTATGCGGCGGTCTTTTGCGGTCATTTTGTAGCCTCCTGAACGGTCGCTTACTGTTATTTTTATAACATTACTGGCCATTTTTCAACCATTGTTATGAAGTAAACAATCTGGGGGCCTGTCTGCCGACTTTAGTTTGCCGACTACCAGGAAGGCGCGCGGGGCTTCGACCAGCTTTGTCGTTTTGCACATTTTTATCGCATACTCACGGCATTTGCTCACAGTTTAATCATATGCCTGCACCATGAACTGATGCTGGCCCTGTTGACTGCGGTTGCGCTTTCCTCGCGCGGCGCATCGCCGTCTTCCAATACCATGACACAACGGCTTTCCATCATTGTGGTCGAGAAGGACCGCGCCCGCGCGATGCTGATCGTGGATGGTCTGCGCGACGCCGGTGATTTTGATGTGATGGTGATTGCCGAGGAAACCGGGCTTGCCCGTCGCATTGCCCAGCGCAATCCTGATCTGGTGCTGATCGACGCCGGAAATCCCTCGCGCGATGTGTTGGAGGAACTGGCTTTGGCGACGGGGCCGACCGAACGCCCTGTGGCGATGTTTGTCGATCAAAGCGATGGCAGCCTGACCAAAGCGGCGATTGAGGCCGGGATGTCGGCCTATGTGGTCGATGGCCTGCGGGCGGATCGGATCAAGCCGATCTTGGATGCGGCCATCGCGCGGTTTCATATGCTGCAAAAGATGCGGATTGAGTTGGTTGAGACTCGCCGGGCGCTGGAAGAACGCAAGGCGATTGACCGCGCCAAGGGGATTTTGATGCGCGCGCGCGGTATTGGCGAGGAAGAAGCCTACGCCTTGCTGCGCAAGACCGCGATGGATCAGGGGCGCAAGCTGGCCGATGTGGCTTCAGCTTTGGTCCTTGCGGCGGATTTGTTGAAATGAGCGTGACCCTGCGCCTTGGCTATGTACCGCTGCTGGATGCCGCGCCCTTGATCATCGCCGAGGCTTTGGGCTTTGCCGAGGAGGAGGGGCTGTCGCTGGATCTGCACGCTGCCCCCAGTTGGGCGGCGTTGCGCGATATGCTGGCGGTGGGGCAAGTTGATGCGGCGCAGATGCTGGCACCGGTGCCGGTGGCGATGGCCTTGGGCTTGGGGCGTGGCCCGGTGCGGTTTGAGGCTTTGTGTGTGCTGAACCTGAATGGCAATGTGGTTGGGATTTCCAACGCTTTGGCAGCCAAGATGGCAAGCGCGGGGTATGGCTTTGATTTCACCGACGCGGCGGCGGCGGGGCAGGCTTTGTTGGAGGCTGCGCCCAGCCTGCGCATCGGTGTGCCCTATACGTTTTCGATGCACCGCGAGTTGTTGCTGTATTGGCTGGCAGCTTCTGGCGCGCATGCGGCGCAACTCGATATCCGCACCGTGCCGCCGCCGCGTATGGCCGAGGCGCTACAGGCAGGCGAGATTGATCTGTTTTGTGTGGGTGAGCCTTGGGGTTCTGTCGCGGTGGAGAACGGTTCCGGCACTCTGCTGCTGCCGACCTCGGCTTTGTGGGCGCGGGCACCGGAGAAAGTACTGGCGACCCGGTTGGGTTGGGCTGCGGCAGAGCCCGCGCTGGCGGGGCGGCTGTTGCGCGCCTTGTGGCGGGCGGGGCGTTGGCTGGGGCGGGCGGAAAACCACATCATCGCGGCGGAGATGCTGACTGCGCAGGGGCGCATTGCCGTGTCGGCGGAACTGGTGGAGCGGGCGTTGACCGGTCGGATTGTGACCGCACCGGATGGCCGCGAACATGTGACGCCGCAGCTGATCGAGTTCTTTGAGGGTGCGGCGGGCTTTCCGTGGCGCAGTCAGGCAGCGTGGATTGGCGCATCTTTGGCGGGGCGGCATGGGCTGGATGTGGCCGAAGCGTCGGCCTCTGCCGCCGATGTGTTCCGCAGCGATCTCTATCGTCTGCATCTGCGCCCCGCGGGTGCCATTCTGCCGGGCGCGTCTGAGAAGCTTGAGGGCGCTTTGGCAATCGACACCGCTGTTCCTGCCGAGCGTGGACAGCTGATTCTGCCCGCCGATCGCTTTTTTGACGCCCGAATTTTCGACCTGACCGCGCTTGCACGCTGAAAAAAGTGGCAGTGCGATGCTGCGACTGCGAAATCGTCATAAATTGCACAGAATCCGACACGGATGATTTGACGCTGCAGCGCGGCATCGGCAGATTTAATCCAAGCACGAAGGCAATGACGCCTTCACCGCCGACCCCCAAAGTTGGGAAAAGCCGAGCACCGCCGCTCGATCCACTGCCTCTGTTGGCATGGGATCTGGCGGCTTTTTGCATTTCAACGCCCCGTTGCGGGGACATCCGGGAACCAGACATGACACGCATCTCAGCCCTGCTTGCCACGACCGCCTTGCTTGCCTTCCCCGCTTTCGCCGAAACCCCCGGCATTGAGAAACCCGAGCTAACTTTGGGTTTCATCAAACTGACCGACATGGCGCCTTTGGCGATTGCCAAGGAAAAGGGCTTCTTTGAAGACGAAGGCCTTTCGGTGACTTTGGTGGCGCAGTCGAATTGGAAAGTGCTGCTGGATGGCGTGGTTTCCGGCGAGTTGGACGGCGCGCATATGCTGGCGGGGCAGCCAATTGCGGCCTCGATTGGCTATGGCACCAAGGCGAAACTGGTGACGCCGTTCTCGATGGATCTGAACGGCAACGCGATCACGGTTTCCAATGCGGTTTGGGAGGCGATGAAGCCGGGGTTGAAAATGGAGGGCGACAAGCCTGCGCATCCGATTTCCGCTTCTGCGCTGAAGTCGGTGATTGAGGCCTATGCCGCCGAAGGTAAGCCGTTCAATCTTGGCATGGTGTTCCCGGTTTCCACCCATAACTATGAACTCCGCTACTGGTTGGCGGCGGGCGGCATCAATCCGGGGCTGTATTCGGCGGATGATGTGTCGGGCCAGATCGGTGGCGATGTGCTGATTTCGGTGACGCCGCCGCCGCAAATGCCCGCGACCTTGGAAGCTGGCACCATCGACGGCTATTCCGTTGGGGAGCCGTGGAACCAAGCCGCGGTTGCCAAGGGCATCGGCGTTCCCGTGATCACCGACAATGACATCTGGAAGAACAACCCGGAAAAGGTGTTCGGCCTGACCGCTGCATTCGTTGAAGCCAATCCGCAGACCACTTTGGCGCTGACCAAGGCGCTGATCCGTGCCGCGATCTGGTTGGACGAGAATGACAACGCCAACCGCGCCGAAGCGGTGCAAATCCTGTCCAGTTCGGATTATGTCGGCGCGGATGCGGCGGTAATCGGCAACTCAATGACCGGGACGTTCGAGTATGAAAAGGGCGACAAGCGCCCTGCCCCCGATTTCAACGTGTTCTTCCGCTATAACGCGACCTACCCCTACTATTCCGATGCGGTCTGGTATCTGACCCAGATGCGGCGTTGGGGGCAGATCGGCGAGGGCAAGCCGGATGCGTGGTTCGATGAAACCGCGAAGTCGGTCTACAAGCCGGAGATCTACAAAGCCGCCGCTGAGGCTTTGATCGCTGATGGCAATGCCACTGCTGACGAGTTCGATTTTGACGCCGACGGCTACCGCGAACCCTCCGCCGATTTCATCGACGGGGTGTCCTATGATGGCACCAAACCGAACGCCTATATCGACAGCCTGACGATTGGGCTGAAAGACGGCCAGACCGTCGCAGGCGGTGAAATCATCAACTGAATCAATAGTTTATCTGGATTGTCTGGCGGAGGCGCCGGAAAACGCCGCCGCTGATGGAGACTGACATGACCCTGCTTGACCCTGCCGCTTTGCCCGAAGAACCCGCCCGTGACCGCGCCGCAAGGCTGGACAAGCTTTATCGCTTGATCAGCAAATGCGACAAATGGTTCAAGCTGCTGGGGCTGGCATGGATCACTCCGATATGGCGCGTGCTGGCCGGGGATAATCCGCGGGGCCAAGTGCCGGAAATCTGGCGGTTGGCGGTCGTGCCAATGTTGGCGATTGCGGGTTTCTTAGCACTTTGGGCCAGCCTTGCGCCGATGGTACAGACTTCGCTGGGCGCTATTCCGGGGCCTTTGCAGGTGTGGGAACAGGCGGTTGCTTTGGACGCCAGCGCTGCGGCTGAAGGCGTGAAAGAGCAGGAGTTTTACGCCAAGCAGGCCGCGAAAAACGCCGCTTTGGTGGCGGACGGCAAGGCGGACGAGGTGAGAACTCCGGCCTATACCGGCAAGCCGACCTATTATGCGCAGATCTGGACCTCAATTAAGACGGTGTTCGCGGGGTTTCTGATTGGCACGGTGATTGCGGTGCCTTTGGGAATTTTGGCGGGGCTGTCGGCGACGGCAAACGCGGCGATCAACCCGCTGGTGCAGTTGTTCAAACCGGTGTCGCCGCTGGCTTGGCTACCGATTGTGACGATGGTGGTCTCGGCGGTGTACACGGACGGCAATATGCCGAAAAGCTTCATTGTTTCGGCCTTTACGGTGACGTTGTGTTCGCTGTGGCCGACGCTGATCAACACCTCGCTGGGGGTGGCGTCAATTGACAAGGATCTGGTCAACGTCAGCCGTGTGCTGAAGCTGTCGTTGTGGAAAAAGATCACCCGGTTGGTGCTGCCCTCGGCGCTGCCGTTGATTTTCACTGGGCTGCGGCTGTCTTTGGGCGTTGGCTGGATGGTGCTGATTGCCGCAGAAATGTTGGCGCAGAATCCGGGGCTTGGCAAATTCGTCTGGGATGAGTTTCAGAACGGATCGGAGCAATCCCTAGCCAAGATCATGGTTGCAGTGCTGACCATTGGCATCATCGGCTTTCTGCTTGATCGGGTGATGTTCGCTTTGCAATCGCTGTTCACCTTCTCGAATAATCGGTGAGCGGGATGGGCATTCTTGAGTTTAACAATGTTTCCAAGGGCTACGGCGATATGCCTGTGCTGCGGAACCTGAGCTTTCAGGTGCAGGACGGCGAGTTTCTGGCGATCCTTGGCTTCTCTGGTTCCGGCAAAACCACGTTGATCAACCTGATGGCCGGGCTGACCCTGCCGGATCGCGGCGAGGTGAATTTCAAGGGTGCACCGGTGACCGGGCCGGGGCCCGAGCGCGGGCTGGTGTTTCAATCCTATGCGCTGATGCCGTGGCTGACGGTGGCGGGCAACATTGGGCTGGCGGTCGATGCAGTGTCCAAAGGCAGCAAGGCTGAACGCACCGCTTTGGTGCAGAAATATATCAAGATGGTGGGTTTGGGCCATGCCGCAGATCGTCGCCCGGCGGAACTTTCCGGTGGGATGCGGCAGCGGGTGGCTGTAGCGCGGGCTTTGGCGATGCAGCCGGAAGTGCTGCTGATGGACGAGCCTTTGTCGGCTTTGGATGCGCTGACGCGGGGCAATGTGGCCGCAGAAATTGAGGCGATCTGGGCGGCGGACAGGCGCACCGTGGTGCTGATCACCAATGATGTCGATGAAGCTTTGGTGCTGGCCGACCGCATCCTGTGCCTCAATCCAGATGGTAGTTTGGGTGCGGCGTTTCCGGTCAACCTGCCGCGACCGCGCGACCGCAGTTCGATGAACGAAAGTGCTGAATTCAAAACCTTGCGCGCCGATGTCACCGCCTATCTGATGGATGTCGGCATCAAATCCAAGCTGCCGGAAACCCGGCTGCTGCCCGCTTTGACCCCGCGCCATGCTTTGCCGAAAGCCTATGCCAAGGCCGCCAATTCGGCGTTGGACGCACGTTATCTGCGCTATTCGCAGCTGCACAAGGTCTATGCCACCGCCAAGGGGCCTTTGACGGTGGTGGAGGATTTCAACTTGATCCTGAAGAAGGGCGAGTTTGTCAGCCTGATCGGCCATTCCGGCTGCGGCAAATCCACCGTTTTGACAATGACGGCGGGGCTGAACAGTATCTCGAAGGGTGCGATCACGCTGGACGGCACGCATGTGGAAGGTGCCGACCCCGAGCGCGCCGTGGTGTTCCAATCGCCCAATCTGTTCCCTTGGCTGACGGCAAAGGAAAACGTCGCCATCGGCGTGGACAAGGTTTATCCAAAATCCACCCAAGTCGAACGCCAAGAGGTGGTGGAATATTATCTGGAGCGTGTCGGGCTGGGCGATGCGATGAACCGTCAAGCGGCCGATATGTCGAACGGTATGCGGCAGCGGGTTGGCATCGCGCGGGCCTTTGCCTTGTCGCCCAAGCTGCTGTTGCTGGATGAGCCGTTCGGGATGCTCGACAGCCTGACCCGGTGGGAATTGCAGGAAGTGCTGATGGAGGTGTGGTCGCGCACCAAAGTCACCGCCGTTTGTGTCACGCATGACGTGGACGAGGCGATTTTGCTCGCCGACCGCGTGGTGATGATGACCAACGGGCCGAACGCCACGATTGGCAAAATCACCGAGGTGAAACTGCCGCGCCCGCGCAGTCGCCGCAGCCTGCTGGAACACCCAGACTATTATCACTACCGCAGCGAAGTGCTTGCATTCCTTGAAGAATACGAACACGGCCACAAGAAGAAGGACGTCGCGTGATGAAACAGAAACTTGTCGTCATCGGGGCGGGCATGGCCTCGGGCCGGGTGCTGGAACAACTGACGGATGCAGCGCCGGATGCGTTTGATATCACCCTGTTCAACGCAGAGCCGCGCGGGAACTACAATCGGATCATGCTTTCCCCAGTTTTGTCAGGCGAGAAAACCTATGCGGAAATCGTCACGCATGACGACGCTTGGTATGCCGCACGCGGTGTCAAAACCGTGTTGGGCCACGCTGTCACCAAGATTGACCGTGCCGCAAAAACCGTGACCAGCGCCGGGGTGGAGACGCCTTATGATCAGTTGATCATCGCGACCGGATCTGCGCCCTTCATCATTCCGGTGCCGGGCCACAAGCTGCCCGGCGTCGTCACTTACCGCGATCTGGAAGACACCAATGCGATGATAGCGGCAGCCAAGCCGGGGGCCAAGGCGGTGGTGATTGGCGGCGGGTTGCTGGGGCTGGAAGCCGCTGCAGGGATGCAGTTGCGCGGCATGGAGGTGGTGGTGATCCATCTGATGGGCCATCTGATGGAGCGGCAGTTAGACCCCGCCGCAGGCTATTTGCTACAAAAGTCGCTGGAGGCGCGGGGGATGAAAATCCACTGCAAAGGGGCGACTAAGGCCATCCTCGGCACCGACCGGGTAGAGGCCGTTCTGCTGGAGGATGGCACGGTTTATGACGCCGATATCGTCTGCATGGCGGTGGGTATCCGCCCCGAAGTGCGGCTTGCGAATGACGCGCATCTGGATGTGGGGCGTGGCATCATGGTGAATGATGCGATGCAGACCTCTGACCCAGCGATCTGGGCGGTGGGCGAATGTATTGAGCATAACAAGCAGTTGTTTGGGCTTGTGGCTCCGCTTTATGACCAAGCCAAGGTTTTGGCGCAGGCTTTGCTGGGGCAGGAAAGCGCCTTCCGTCCGGTGCAGACGGCGACCAAACTGAAGGTGACGGGTTGCGATTTGTTCTCGGCTGGCGATTTTGCCGACGGTCCGGGGCGCGAGGATATCGTGTTCCGCGATCCGGCGCGGGGGGTTTACAAACGGCTGGTGATTGAGGGCGACCAACTGGTCGGCGCGGTGATGTATGGCGATACCGCCGACGGCAACTGGTTCTTCGGGCTGATCAAAGATGGCACCGATATTACCGCGATGCGCGAGACCTTGATCTTCGGCCCAGCCTATCAAGGGGGTGCCCAAACGGACCCTATGGCAGCCGTTGCAGCCTTGCCGCCTAGCGCGGAGATTTGTGGCTGTAACGGCGTTTGTAAGAGCAAGATCGTTGATGCGATCCTCGGCGGAGCCAATACGTTGGACCTCGTGCGGGCTACGACCAAAGCCAGCTCCAGTTGTGGCACCTGCACCGGTTTGGTCGAGCAGGTGATGGCGGTGACGTTAGGCGACAGCTTTACCGCCAACGCTAACCCCGCGATGTGCAAATGCACCGATCATACGCATGAGGATGTGCGGCGGCTGATCAAGTCGATGGCGCTGAAGTCGATCCCGGCGGTGATGCAGGAACTTGGCTGGCGCTCGGTTGGCGGCTGTGCGTCCTGCCGTCCGGCGTTGAATTATTACCTGATCGCGGATTGGCCGACGGAATATGTCGATGACCGCCAAAGCCGTTTTGTTAACGAACGGAACCACGGCAATATCCAAAAGGACGGAACCTATTCGGTAGTGCCGCGGATGTGGGGTGGGGTGACGACGCCGTCCGAATTGCGCGCGATTGCGGATGCGGCGGACAAATACAATGTGCCGCTGGTGAAGGTGACGGGCGGTCAGCGGATCGATCTGTTGGGCGTGAAGAAGGAAGATTTGCCGTCGATGTGGCAAGATCTGAACGCGGCGGGGATGGTGTCGGGTCATGCCTATGCCAAAGGGCTGCGCACGGTGAAAACCTGCGTGGGGTCGGATTTCTGCCGCTTTGGCACGCAGGATTCCACCGGGCTGGGGATCAAGCTGGAGAAGCTTTTGTGGGGGTCTTGGACACCCGCAAAGGTGAAACTCGGCGTCTCGGGCTGCCCGCGCAACTGTGCGGAGGCGACCTGCAAGGATATCGGCGTGGTTTGCGTGGACAGTGGCTATGAGATTTCGGTGGCGGGTGCTGCCGGGATGGATGTTCGCGAAACCGAGTTTCTGTGCAAGGCCACCACCGAGGCTGAAACCATGGAAATCATCGCGGCCTTCGTGCAGCTTTACCGAGAAAACAGCCGCTATCTGCACCGGATTTACAAATGGGTCGGCAAAGTGGGTCTTGGTTGGTGTCAGGAGCAGATGGCCGACCTGACGGTGCGTCGGGCTTTGTATGACCGCTTCATGCTGTCGCAATCGGTCTATCAGATTGACCCGTGGGCGGAGCTTTCCAAACCCGACCAACGGGCGCAGTGGGTGCCGATGGCCGATCTTTCGCTGGAGGCCGCCGAATGAACTGGATCGACATTGGCGCGTTGAGTGACATCCCGGCACAGGGTGCGCGGGTGGTGAAAACTGCCGCTGGCTGTGTGGCGGTGTTCCGTACTGCCGAAGATCAGGTGTTCGCGCTTGACGACAGCTGCCCGCACAAGGGCGGACCACTGTCGGAAGGCATCGTGCATGGCAATGCCGTCACCTGCCCGCTGCACGCTTGGGTGTTTTCCTTGGAAACCGGCGTGGCGCTGGGGGCGGATGAAGGCGCGGTACAAAGTTATCCGGCGCGGGTCGAAGCTGGCCGGATTTTGCTAGATGCCAGCCGTTTGGTCCGGCGGTCAGCCGCATGACCCTACAGCCCGTCTCGTTAGAACCCGGCCAAATTCGCACCACCTGCCCCTATTGCGGCGTCGGCTGTGGCATCTTGGCTGCGGCCGATGGCAAGGGCGGGCTGAGTGTAAAGGGTGACCCCGATCACCCGGCGAACAAGGGGCGGCTGTGCTCTAAGGGCAGCGCTTTGGGCGAAACTGTGGGGCTGGAGGAGCGTTTGCTGGCGCCGCGTGTGTTCGGGCAAGACGTGGCTTGGGACGACGCTTTGGGCGTGGTGGCGAAGCGGTTTTCTAAGGTGATCGCGGATCATGGCCCGGATGCGGTGGCGTTTTATGTTTCGGGGCAATTGCTGACCGAGGATTATTACGTTGCCAACAAGCTGATGAAGGGCTTCATTGGTTCCGCCAATATCGACACCAATTCAAGGCTTTGCATGGCGTCCTCTGTCGCAGGCCACAAGCGGGCGTTTGGCTCTGATACCGTGCCGGGGCTGTATGAAGACTTGGAGTTGGCCGATCTGGTGGTGCTGACCGGATCGAATCTTGCGTGGTGTCACCCGGTTTTGTATCAGCGCCTTGCCATCGCGAAAGCTGTTCGCCCTGCGATGAAAATCGTGGTGATTGATCCAAGGCGGACCGCCACTTGTGACATTGCTGACCTGCATTTGGCGATAGCGCCGGGGTCGGATGCGGCCTTGTTCAACGCGCTGCTGGTGGCGATCGCAGACACGGGGGCGGTTGACCTCGACTATCTCTCCAATGTTACGGGCTATACCGAGGCGCTGACCGCCGCTTGCGCCAGTGATCCGAGTGAAACTGGCCTGCCCGCAGCCGATCTGGCCAAGTTTCTGCGCCTGTGGACCTGCACCGAAAAGGTGGTGACGGTTTATAGCCAAGGCATCAACCAATCCTCGTCGGGCAGCGATAAGGTCAATGCGATCATCAACTGCCACCTTGCCACCGGGCGGATCGGCCGTCCCGGCATGGGGCCATTTTCGGTCACGGGTCAGCCCAATGCGATGGGCGGGCGCGAGGTGGGGGGCCTCGCTAATATGCTCGCCTGCCATTTGGACATCGAAAATCAGACTCACCGTGATGCAGTTCAGGGCTTTTGGGCCAGCCCCGCTACGGCGCAAAAGCCGGGGCTGAAGGCGGTCGATATGTTTCGTGCCGTGGCCGATGGGACGATCAAAGCCATTTGGATCATCCACACCAATCCCGCTGTAACCATGCCCGATGCCGACGCGGTGACGGCGGCGATCAAGGCGTGCCCGTTCGTTGTGGTCAGCGATGTCACCGCCGAAACCGACACCGCGCGGCTGGCGCATGTGCTGCTGCCCGCGACGGCTTGGGGTGAAAAGGACGGAACCGTCACCAATTCTGATCGCACGATCAGCCGTCAACGCTCGGTTCTGCCGCCTCCCGGCAAGGCGCGTCCTGACTGGTGGGCGCTGGCGCAGGTTGCCAAGCGAATGAGCCACGGCAAGGCCTTCGCTTGGGAAACCGAGGCGGAGATTTTCACCGAATACGCTGCATTGTCTGGCATCGCCGGAAACCTCGGCAGCGACTTTGACATCTCTGACCTCGCCAGCCTGAGCCAAGCCGCCTACGACACCCTCACCCCCTTCACATGGCCACAAAACTCGCGCCAAAAGGGAGGTCGCTTCTTCGCCACCGGGCAGTTTCATACCCCAGACGCCCGCGCGCGGATGCTGCCGATCACGCCCCGCGCACCGCAAGCCTTGACGCCCGAACACCCGTTCCGCCTGAACACCGGGCGCATCCGCGATCAATGGCATACGATGACCCGCACCGCGAAATCGCCGCGCCTCAGCCAGCATCTGGCGGAGCCGTTTGTGGAAATACATCCGAGCGATGCCGCGCGTCTGAATATCCAACCCGATGATCTGGTTGAACTTTCCAATGGACATGGCCGCAACCTCCTGCGCGCGCTGATCAGCCAGAACGCAGCCCCCGGCCAGTTGTTCGCACCGATGCACTGGACGGCTGAGACCGCCTCTGCTGCCCGCATCGACGCTTTGGTGCCGGGCCTTGTGGACCCAATTTCCGGCCAACCTGAAAGCAAAGCCGCCGCCGTCGCGGCCCAGCTTTACCCCGCGCATTGGTTCGGCTTCGCCATCAGCGCCACCGTCCTACAGCCGACCGCAGAATACTGGGCCCGCGCCCGTGTCCCCGGTGGCTGGCGGATGGAATTGGCGGGGCTTACAGCGCCCGAGGATTGGACCCAATACGCGCGCGCCCTGTTCGCCCTGCCCAGTGCCGAAGCAACAACCGTCATCGACGCCAAACGCGGCCTTGCCCGCATCGCTTTTCACGTCGAGGGCCGCTTGCTCGCCGCCTTGTTCGCGGGCCCCAGCCCCGTCGCTGTGGCCCGAGATCACTTGGCCAGCCGCCTGAATGAGGCCGAGCCCACCATCCTCGCTGGCCGCCCGCGGGCTGATATGCCCACCCCCGGCGCTACGGTTTGCGCTTGCCTGAATGTCGGGATCAACACCATCCGCGCGGCGATCCAATCGGGCCGCGCGCTGAGTGTTGCCGCCTTGGGTGAAGCCTTGGGTGCAGGCACGTCCTGCGGATCGTGCCGCCCGGAACTTGCCGGATTGCTCACCCGTTTCAAACTTCCAGAGGCTGCCGAATGATCACCATTGCGCCCAAGCCATTGTTTTTACATCTTATCCTTGCCTTTCGGATTTGGCAAGCGCGCCTGCCAAACGGCAGCACGACACATATAACCGCACGAACGAAAGCCGCCAAACAAGGCTTCGTCAGCCTTGTCGGCGCTGGCCCCGGCTCGGCTGATCTGATCACTTTGCGGGGATTGGAGCGCCTGCAAGCTGCCGATGTGGTCTATTATGATCGCCTCGCCGATCCGGCTTTGCTGAAGCGTGCGCGCAAAGGGGCGAGCCTGATCTATGTTGGCAAGGCCCCCGGCTGTCATGCGATGCCACAGGCGCAGATCAACACATTGCTGGTGCAATCAGCGCAAGCGGGGCAACAGGTGGTGCGGTTGAAATGTGGCGATCCGGGCATCTTTGGCCGCGGGGCAGAGGAAGCCGATGCGATGAATGCCGCCGGGGTGGACTGGGAGATTGTGCCCGGTGTCACCTCGGCCTGTGCTGCGGCTGCCTCGGCCCGCAGCTTTCTGACCGAGCGTGGCCAAACCGAACGGCTGATCCTTGCCGCCGGGCATCTGCGCCACGACGGCGCTCAGGATTGGACCACCACGGCGCAGGCGGGCACCACGTTGGCCTGCTATATGGGGGTGTCGCAGGCGGCATCTATAACGCAAGGTTTGCTGGGCGCGGGCTGGCCTGCGGACTGTGCCGTGCAGGTGATCTCTAAGGCGCAAACACATGAGGAGCGGGTGTTTCATTGCCGTCTGGATGGGCTGGAAGCGCTTTGCGCGCAACATCCGAACCTCAATCCAGCGATCTTGCTGATCCGTTGGACTTTGATTGATGCAACCTCTGGAGCGTCACGGGTCAATGCTGTTGCGGTATCCGCCTAATCCCGTTCTGTGACAGAACGGATTTTGCACCGCAGGGCCGATCCGTGGTGATCATCTAGGCCGAAAGCTGTTATCGAGACTCTTGATCTGGTGGGATGGCCTGTCAGAGTCGTTTCGAAATCACATTGGGCCGCGATGAAATCCAATCTGCCTCTGCCGTCTTACGTCCAACTTTCCGCCGAGGATGAGGCGGCGCTTGCTGCACTCTACAAGCGTGGCACGCCGCAGAACACATTGCGCGCGTGGGAGCGCGATCTGGCCTATATCGCAGCGTGGAAAGCTGCGGTTTTTGGGCGAAGCCTGATCTGGCCGGAAAGCGAGCGGGTGGCGCTGCGGTTTGTGCTGGATCACACGCTGGATCTGACAGAGGTGCCCGGCGCCGCGCAAGATGCCGCACAAGAGTTGGTCGAACTGGGGCTGCGCCTGAGTTTGGCTTGCCCGGCCCCGGCCACATTGGATCGCAAGATTGCTTCGTGGCGGGCGTTTCATCGGATGAAAAACTTGGCCTCACCGTTCGAGGCACCTTTGCTGAAGCAGGCGCGGGCGAAGGGCCGTAAGGCGGCGGCGCGACCGAGGATGCCGAAATCGCCGCGCCCAGTGACGCGCAATGTCTTGGAGTTGTTGTTGGCCAGTTGTGACGACAGCATGCGGGGTCTTCGCGATCGGGCGGTGCTGATGCTGGGGTTTGGCTCGGGCGGGCGGCGGCGCAGCGAGATCACCAATCTTTACCGTGAGGATATTGGCATTGAGGATTTCGCCGCCAAGGGGCTGATTTGGGTCCGCTTGCTGGAAACCAAAACCACCAGCAAGACCGAAGCGCCGCGCCTGCCACTGAAAGGTCGCGCGGCACGGGCAGTGATGGGTTGGATAGAGGCGGCCGCCATCACCTCGGGGCCGCTGTTCCGCCCGATCTCGCAAGCCGACCGCGTGCTGGGCCGCAAGCTTGCGCCGGATGCGATACGGGTGATCTTGCGGCATCGCTTGAAACTTGCGGGACTGCCAGAGGATTACGCCACCCCGCATGGTTTACGCTCAGGATTTTTGACCCAAGCGGCCTTGGACGGCGCGCCGCTTGCGGCGGCGATGAAATTATCGCTGCACCGCTCGGCTGTTCAGGCCCAGCGCTATTACGCCGATGTCGAGATCACCGAAAACCCCGCGACAGATTTGCTGGGCGACTAAGGCTTATTTCATCTGCGGGGCGTTGCTGCACAACTCTGCCCTTGGACGATTCACTTCGTGAAGCCATATGGTTAGATAGGCGGTATGAGCAAGCCTTCACCCTCCCGGTCTCGCATGACGCACGGGTCCAGCGACAGTCCGGGCTTTCCGGAGCGGCTCGACCAGATCCTTGAGGGTGAAGAGATCGGCACCGTTACCCCCCCCCTCTCACGGTTTGCATGCAAACCATTGCCGGGCAACGGATGGTGTCGATAACACCCGCCGCTGCCATACCGCGATCCTCGACCGCCTTACCGCCGAAATCCAGATCCGCAGCGCCCTCATGAACCGCTTCTCAGCCTGCGGGCACCGCCGAAATCAATCGCGTGGCTTGAAATCAGCGGGGAAAGCGGCAGTCACGCCGCAGACATGAATTGTCCAACAACGCCGCTTGGCGTGAACACCGCACATCCAGATCTATACTGTGTTTAACTCCAAATGAAATCCATCGTGCTGAGTTGCCCGGCGTTTGTCAGGCCGCTTAGGGTGATGAGGATATCCGCCGCGCCGTCGCCGTTCACATCGACCTGCAGCTGAGTTCCAACAACCCTTGCCTCGGCAATTATCCGATCCACCCGAGAACGCAGCACCACCCATATAGGCGAAGGTGCCGATCAGCAGCCCACTAAACTCCATGACATCGCCTTGGTCAGCCCCGCTCGCCAATGCGGTGAAGACAAAGTGATCAGCGCCCGCGCCGCCCGTCAGCCTGTCGTTGCCTGCGTCTCTGGTCAGCAAGTCATCGCCTGCCTGTCCAAGCAACCGATTGGCCGCACCATTGCCGGTGATCGCGTTGGCCTGCGCATTTCCCGTGCCGCTGGAGGCCGTTGATCCAGACAGTATCAGGTTTTCAAACCCGCTGCCCAGCGTCCAGCTGACCGAACTTGTGATCAGATCTGTGCCTTCATCTGCATTTTCAAACAGCACATCCAAGACAGAGTCGACGGTATAGCTGTCATTGCCCAAGCGACCGATCATCGTGTCGGCTCCGGCAAGGCCCGACAGTAGGTTATCAGCCGCGTTGCCGATTGCGTTGATCGCAGCTTGTCCGGTGAGGGTCAGATTTTCGACAATGACCGCAAGTATCAGGCTGACAGATGACAGCACGGTATCGGCCCCGCCAGAGGCAGCCTCAGTCACCCGGTCGGACGGGGCATCCACAACATAGCTGTCGTCGCCGTTGCCACCTGTCATCGTGTCCACGCCGCCGCCGCCATCCAATGTGTCATTGCCGCCGCCGTTCAGCGTGTCATTCCCGGTCATCCCGAACGAAGCGTTGTCGCCGACGTAGCTGTTGATCAGGTTGGCTGCAGTATTGCCGCTGCCGTTCAGATTATCTGCGCCATCAAGGATCAGCGTCTCAAAGTTGCTGCCCAAGGCCCAGTCCATGGCCGCGATCACCACATCGGTGCCGCTGGCGGTTTGTTCGGCCAACAGATCGCCTAGGCTGTCGACATAATAGGCATCGTTGCCTGTGCCGCCTTGCATATTGTCATCGCCAGCGCGCCATTCAGCGTATCCGCGCCGCCCCCACCCATAAGGGTATCATTGCCCTGCATGCCCCAAAGATGGTTGGCTGCGGTGTTGGCGATCAGCAGGTTGTCGCTGGCTGAACCGGTTGCATCCAATGCGGCGGAGCCGCTTAGGTGTTTGATCCCACGGTTTGATGGTGCGATCCTTTCTCAGGCATGGAAGGAAGCAACATGGGACAGGTTCGTCCCGGGAGCGCCACGATCCCGTTGCCCGGTAGGTGAATGCATGCATTCGCCGAGAGGGGCGCACGCCGTCAGAGCCGCAATACAGCGATCACAAGCTTCGCTCGCGCAGTTGAGCCGCGAGCGGGGCATCAACCCCAAGACGGTGGCGAAATGGCGCAAGCGCGCGCCGGTCGAGGATATGAAGACCGGGCCGTCGGAGCCGCGGTCCACCGTTCTGACAAAGGCCGAAGAGGCGATGGTCGTCGCATTCCGGCGCCGTACGCTGCTGCCGCGGGATGACTGCCTCTATGCATTGCAACCGTCGATCCCGCACCTGACCCGTTCGGCGCTGCACCGGTGTCTGCAACGGCACGGCATCTCCCGCCTGCCCGGCGTCGAGGGCGACAAGCCGAAGCGCCAGAAGTTCAAGCGCTGCCCGATCCATTGGCCGACAGGCGGGTTCTTTCACATCCGCTGCCCTATCGTGGTTTGCGTGCAAACCACGAGAGGGGACATCGCTGAGATGCAGACCGCTGAAGGCAAGCTCTCGCTCTTCGTCGGCATCGACCGGACTGCCAAGTTCGCCGTCGCGCAACGCGTTGCAACGGCTGACAGACGCACCGCCTGGGAGTTCGTGCAACACATGCTCGAAGTCGTGCCCTATCAGGTTCATACCATTCTCCCCGATCGAGCCATTGGAAGCGCCACGGGTTCAAGCCCAATGGCGAGGGGCATCCCGTTCGCCGAGCAACCCCGGAACCGCAATACGAT
>NZ_LGIC01000035.1 GCF_001294535.1 Cypionkella psychrotolerans
CCCTTATCCCTGCTAGACGCGCCAAACGCCAAGCCCTGTTGGGGCTGATGTCTTCGCCCATGTCGCACAGATCATCATGCAACTTGCGGTATCCATAGACCTCGCCCCTCTCATCCCAAGCCTGCTTCAACAGCACCGTTTGGCGCTGATCCTCCAGCGCACGCTGACAAAAAGGTTCACGCAGCCATGCATAGAAGCCGCTCGGATGAACGGCCAGCATCCGGCACATAGCCCTGACGGCAAAGATTGGCCGGTGTTCGGCGATAAACGCATACCTCACCGGGATTCCCTGGCGAAGTATGCGGTCGCCTTTTTTAGGATGTCCCGTTCCTCCGTGACCCGCAGCAGATCTCGCTTCAACCGGCGGATCTCATCAGCTTGCGCATCGACCTCTTGGATCACCTTTGCGGGCCGCGAAAACTGCTTCTGCCATGTGTAGATCGACTTGGTGCTGACCCCCAATCGCTCGGCCACCTCGCGCACCGGGTAGCCCCGATCCTCGACCTGTGCGACCGCATCGCGCTTGAACTCATCTGTGAATTTGTTCGTGGACATATCGTCCTCCTTGCTTCCAAAATTACCAAGCAAGGCGTCTACAAATCTAGGGGCTATTCAGGGCTGGATATGGCCAATGCGATTTTCGGAAATGGCATCACCGCCACTTCGGCAACCTATAACAGATCTACGGTTTCTTCAGGCGTCTACTCGGGTGCGCTGACCACGATTGCGGGGGTCTCGCCGACAGATACAGGCGTGATTCTATCGACGGGCAACGTCGCGATTGACGAGGTGAACGCGGGCAAAAACCGTAACCTCTATCATGACAACACCTTGGATCAGTTCAACACCGAGATGGACGGTTTCACTATGTGATCTCGCTCAAGGCCCCGGTGAATGCGGGGCAGGTCAACACCATCAAGATCGGCATCGCTGATGCCAGCGATACGGCATATGATTCCAACCTGCTGATCATGGGTGACAGCGTTCAGACGATTGCGCTTGCGATTGATGACAAGATTAACATCACCGCCAACGGCACCCGCACCTTTGATATTCTGGCCAATGACCGCAACGCGGCGGGCACGACGCTGACCATCACCCAGATCAACGGGGTGAATGTGGTGGCAGGGCAAACAGTGACGTTGTTCACCGGGCAAACCTCGCGGCTGAACGCCGATGGCACCATCACCGTGACGGCCAATGGCACCAACGGGGTTGAGAGTTTCACCTATACCGTCAGCGATGGCACCAATACCAACGTGAGTTATGTGACGCTGACCTCCTCTGGCTCGGCCTCGCCGGATGGCATCGTGTCGGGCACCTCGGGCAATGACACCATCGACACCTCTTATGTTGGCAACCCGGATGGCGATAAGGTTGATAACAATGACGGGCTGGGGGTGCAGGGCACCACGGGCAACGCCGATCTGATCTATGCGAGCGCGGGCAATGACAGCACTTCTGCCGGAGTGGGCAATGATATTGTCTATGGCGGCTCGGGCAATCATACGGCGCTGGGCGGCGCGGGTGACGACAAGATTTACGGTGACGCTGGCAATGACCTGGTTGCCGCGGCGGCGGGCAACGACTCGGTTGAGGGCGGCGCTGGCAATGACACGCTGTATGGTGGGGCGGGCAACGACAGCTTTGTCGGTGACAGCGGGGCCGACAGCCCGTTCGGTGGCGATGATCGCGATACATTCTTCGGTGGGGCTGGCGATTGCATAGACGGTGGTGAGGGCGGTCACGATTATGACGTGCCCGACCTCACGGCCTACGGGTTTGCGGCCACAAATTTCCTCTACGACCCGCTGAACCACGAAAACGGCACGGTCAAGTTCTTGGATGCCACGGGTCATGTGACGGGTACGCTCAACTTCAGCCATATCGAGAAGGTCATCGCCTGTTTCACCCCCGGAACTTTAGTGCTGACAGCGTACGGCAAGGTCGCGGTTGAAGATCTGATGGTGGACGATCTGGTGCTGACCGGCGACAATGGTTTCCAACCAATCCGCTGGTTCGGGCGTCGCGATCCGTCGGCTGCCAAACTGGCGGCTGCACCACAGTTTAACCCGACGCGGATCGCGCAGCGCGCAATGGGACGTGGTCTGCCAGAGCGCGATATGCAGGTCAGCCCGCAGCACCGGATGCTGATCAACACCTCGCGCGCCGATCTGTTGTTCGGCGAGCCTGAGGTGTGGGCAGCCGCGATGCATCTGATCGGCATGCCCGGCATCACTCGGGCCACGCCGGGGCGGATCAGCTATTTCCACATCCTGTTCGATGAACATCAATTGGTCTGTGCCGATGGCGCTTGGAGCGAAAGCTTTCAGCCGGGCCAGCACACGTTGGCGGGGCTAGAGCGCGGACAGCGCCAAGAAATCTTCGCGCTTTTCCCAGACCTGAGTGCAGGCGTGTCCTATCCAGCGCGCGCATGATGTTGAAGTCAAAAGAGGCGCGCATGTTGCTGCATCATTGAACGTCCAGATGGCAACACTCATCAGTATGTACGCGCAGGGTAGCGGGCATTGTCCTCACAACAGAAACATACCCCAGTCTGGCCACATTTCGACCATGCGGAAGGGGTATTCCCAGTCTTAGAAATACTGGAATGGGCCCGCTTTGTGGTTACCTGTCGCAAAAAATTACCTCTGTGTCCCTGAGCGCCCGCCTGGGTTGCAGGGCCTTAAGGAACGTTGATCATGGCTGTGTTGAACTCTGGTCTCGGCGGCACCTCGGGCTACGGTGAGCAATCCTTCAAGACCACGGGCGGTTATACCGGGTCTTTGGATGACGGCTCGCGGTTGGTTGATATCAGCGGGGTTTTCGGCACCGGCGGCATGGATGTCTATGGCAGCCGCTTTACCTCTATTTATATCAACACCAATGGGTTGATCACCTTCACCTCGGCACAGCCGAGCTATACTCCAGCGGCCCTGACCACGCTGGGTCAACCTAGCCTTGCGCCGTTCTGGACCGATATCGACATCTCAAAAGGTGGCGATATCTATTGGGATATCGACGCCACCACGGGCAAGATCACCATCACTTGGCTGAACGTAGCACCCTATTCTGGCACGGGTACGAACAGCTTTCAGGCGGTGATCACCAATCTGGGCGGCGGTGATTTCGGCGTTGATTACCTTTATAACTCAATCGGCTACACCAACGGCTATGCGGGGCAGGCAACGGTTGGTATCTCGAATGGCACCACCTCGCAGACATTGCTGGAAGGCTCGGGCGATCCGGCTTTTCTTGCCACTTATGCGGGCAATGATTTCGACACCAATGATCCGGCTGGCGTCTATTCGATGCAGTTTGAGGCCGGACAGATGTTTCAGGGCGACGGCGTGGTCGATGGCACCGCTGGCAATGATCTGATCGACACATCCTACACCGGGGACCCGGACGGCGACCGCATTGATGCCAATGATGGCACAGGATATGCAGGCACCACGGGGCAGGCGGATTATGTGCTGGCGGGCGCGGGCAACGATACCGTCAATTCCGGTCTGGGCAATGACATCGTCTATGGTGGCAGCGGCAATGACGTCGTCAATGCGGGCGTCGGGAACGACACCGTATATGGCGATGATGGCAATGACAGCCTAGATGGCTCCAGCGGCAACGATGTCATCTATGGCGGCGCAGGCGATGACACGATCTCGGGCGGCACTGCCACCACAGGCACCACTTATACCCCGGTTTACACCGAAGTTACCGCCGCGTTGCAATCGGTTGCGGGCACCAACGGCCGCCCGAATTTCACCGTCAACACCGTATCGGGCGACAATGATCTGACCACCGGCACCTCTGGCACGTTGACTGGGTTCCGGCTGGGCAACACCGATGCGGTAGAAACCCACACCCACACCGCAAGCTCGCAGCTGGCTGGCGGGCAGATCCTGTTCAACGCCATCAACAGCAATGAAACGATGACCATCGTCATCGACGGTGTCACGATTAATCTGAACACCGCCATTGCCTCGGGTATGGTGACGTTCAACGGCAATGCGGTCTATGCGATCAACGCTTCAGGGCAAGTGATCCGCATCGGCGGTGGCGCAAGTTCGACCACCAACGGCACGCTGACGATCAACGTGCCCTTTACCAGCCTTTCGCTGACAGCGGGCGGCACCACGACCGGGACTGCGGCGGGTTTTTACTACGAGTTTTATGCCAACACCAACCCGCTGAACGTCGCAGCCGAGGCGGCGGGCGATGATTACCTGTCCGGTGGTTTGGGCAACGACAGCCTGCTTGGCTATGATGGCAATGACACTTTGTTCGGCGACGAGGGCAACGATACGCTCGACGGTGGCAACGGCAATGATAGCCTCAACGGCGGTATCGGTGATGACAGCCTGCTCGGGGCCGCAGGCAATGACACGCTGGCGGGCGGCGATGGTCGCGACAGCCTCTATGGTGGCGCGGATGCCGACAGCCTGACGGGCGATGCGGGCAATGACCTGCTGTACGGGGGTGACGGCAACGACACCCTTGATGGCGGCGCTGATAACGACACGCTTTATGGCGACGCTGGGAACGATAGTCTGCTCGGCGGCGCGGGCAACGACCTGCTGTACGGCGGCGACGGCAATGACATGCTGGATGGTGGCGCTGACAACGACACGCTCTACGGCGATGCGGGCAATGACAGTCTGCTGGGGGCTGCTGGCAACGACAGCCAGTTCGGCGGCGCGGGGAATGACACGCTTTACGGTGGCGATGGCGATGACAGCCTTGATGGTGGCACCGAGGCTGACAGCCTTTATGGCGATGCGGGCAATGACACGCTGAACGGCGGGGCTGGGGCTGACGGGCTCTACGGTGGCACCGGGATGGATTATGCCGATTACTCGGGCTCGGGTGCTGCGGTAAACATTGACCTTGCGGCGGGAACCGGGCTTGGTGGCGACGCGCAGGGTGATGTGCTGAACAGCATCGACGGTATTTTCGGCTCGGCGTTTGACGATACTCTGCTAGGCTATGACGGCGAAAGTACGCTGCCGGGCGATCTGTGGACCAACGTGCTGTATGGCGCTGTGGGCAATGACTACATCGACGGGCGCGGCGGTTCGGACAGCCTCTATGGCGGCACCGGCAACGATACGGTGATCGGCGGCGCGGGCAATGATCTGGTAGATGGCGGCGATGGCAATGACAGCCTGACCGGAGACGCGGGCAACGACACCCTGACGGGTGGCCTTGGCGATGACCGCCTCTACGGCGGCGCAGACAATGACACGCTGTCGGGCGATGCGGGCAACGATCTGCTCTATGGTGGCACCGGCAACGACAGCCTGCTGGGCGGTGCGGACAACGACACCCTCTACGGCGACGATGGTGCAGATACGCTTGATGGCGGCGCGGGCGCTGATCAGCTGTTTGGCGGGGCTGGCAATGACAGCCTGATCGGCGGCACGGAAAACGACACCCTGAACGGCGACGATGGCAACGATACGCTGCTGGGTGGCGCGGGCAACGACAGCCTGCTCGGCGGTTTGGGCAACGACGACTTGCTGGGCGAGGCGGGCAATGACACGCTTCTTGGTGGCGATGGCAATGATACGCTGGATGGCGGCACCGAAGCTGACAGCTTGCTCGGCGAGGCTGGTAATGACAGCCTGATCGGCGGCGATGGTGCAGACAGCCTTTACGGCGGCGCAGACAATGACACGCTGTCGGGCGACGCGGGCAACGATCTGCTCTATGGCAGCACCGGCAACGACAGCCTGTCGGGCGGCGCTGATAGCGATACGCTCTACGGCGAAGACGGTGCGGATAGCTTGGACGGCGGTGCGGGCAACGATCTGCTTTACGGCGGCAATGACAATGACACGCTGCTGGGCGGCGTGGACAATGACACGCTTTACGGCGATGCGGGCCATGACAGCTTGTTCGGCGGCGCTGGGCTGGACCAGTTGTTCGGCGGTGATGGAAATGACACGCTTCTCGGCGACGATGGCAACGACACGCTGTCGGGCGATCTGGGCAATGACAGCCTGTTTGGCGGATTGGGCAACGACCAGCTTTATGGCGGCGACGGCAACGATACATTGTTCGGTGATGCGGGCGATGACACGCTGGAAGGCGGGCAGGGCGCTGACAGCCTTGACGGCGGCGACGGCAACGACCTTCTCGACGGCGGTGCAGACAATGACACCCTGCTTGGTGGCGCGGGCAATGACACGTTGCTGGCCGGGGCGGGCGACGACTCGTTGGTTGGCGCAGATGGCAACGACAGCATAAATGCCTCGCTTGGCAATGATACCGTCGATGCCGGGGTGGCCGATGACAGTGTTGATGCAGGCTCTGGCAATGATCTGGTCTATGGCGGCGACGGGCAGGACAGCATTTTCGGCGGTGACGACACCGACACGCTTTATGGTGGCGCGGGCCACGACCTGATCTTTGGCGGCAACGGTAATGATCTGGTCTACGGCGATGCCGGCAATGACACGCTCTCAGGTGATGCGGGCAATGACACGCTTTATGGCGGTGCCGACAACGATCAGCTTTCCGGCGGTGATGGCAATGATCTGCTGTTTGGCGGACTTGGCAACGACGTGGTCTACGGGTCTGCGGGCGACGATACGCTTTATGGCGATGCCGGGGCAGACACGCTCTACGGTGGTGCGGGCAACGATCTGTTCGTTGTCGAGGGCAATTCCAACGCCTTCGGCGATGTGATTGTCGGCGGTGAGAATGTCGGCGACAATGACGTGCTCGATCTGACCAGCTGGGGTTGGGCGCGAACCAACATCATCTACGATCCGATGAACCCCGAGAATGGCGCGGTCGAGTTCCTTGATGGCGCGGGCCATGTGATTGGCACGATGACCTTCTCGAACATCGAGAAAGTCATCCCCTGCTTCACCCCCGGCGTGATGATCACTACAGATCGTGGCGATGTGGCAGTTGAGGATTTGCTTGCTGGCGATCTGCTCGTCACCCGCGATCATGGCTTGCAACCGATCCGCTGGATCGGTAGCCGCAAATTGGGGCTGGGGGATTTGATTGCCCAACCGCGCTTGCAGCCGGTGAAAATCGGCCAAGGCGCGCTGGGCGAGGGTCTGCCGCTGCGTGATACGCTGGTCTCGCCGCAACACCGCATGCTGATCGAAGGCGCTTTGCCAGAAATGCTGTTTGGCGAGGCCGAGGTGCTGGTGGCCGCCACGCATCTGATGGCCTTGGCGGGGGTCGTACAGATTTTGCCGCCGGGCGTGACTTATATTCACCTCCTGTTGAAGCATCATGAGATCATCCGCGCCAATGGTGCTTGGACCGAAAGCTTCCAACCCGCCGAGCGGATGCTGGATGCGTTGGAGGACGGACCACGCGCGGAAATCGCCGAATTGTTTCCCGAGCTGATGCTGGATCATGCCGATTACCCGGCGGCGCGTCTGACGCTGAAAGCACATGAGGCCAAGGTGCTGCTCTCGGCGTGATTTCTCGATTTCCGTCACGGAAATCGTGCCGGAATTCGTGTCGAATTCCGCCTGCTAGCCTTGTCGCCCCGCGCGCCACGCCGCCCAAGCTTCCGGCGTATCGAGATCCGTCAGCGCGTGCTGATCGGGCAGGGCGATCAGCCGCACGCGGTCGTGGTGCCGGATCAAAACGCTCCGCGCCCCCTCATCGCCGCGCAAGTCCTGTAATGCCGCCCACAAATCTGCCGAAAAAATCACCGGATGCCCCGGCCTGCCATCCGCACTTGCCCCGCGCAGAATGGCATCAGGCCTCTCATCGAAAGCCTCGATCATCACCGTCAAATCCGCTGCATCCAGCTCAGGCATATCCCCCGGCAGGATCATCAGCGCGCCCTGCGCCGCAGCCGCCCCGGCACGGATCGAGGCCGCCATGCCCTCGGCAGCATCCGCCAGGGGCAGCAGAATCACATCCAGCCCCGCCAAGGCGGCGGTCCGCGCCAGATCATCCCCCCGCAGCGTCACGATCACTCTGTTGCACACAGATCTTGCCAGCCGCGCCTGCCTGCGCAGTATCGGCTCTGCGTCTAGCAGTTCCAGTAACTTGTCGCCACCGCGCATCCGGCGGGCGGCCCCGGCGGCGGGGATCAGGATGGTCAGGTTCATGGAGTGAGGGTGACGCAAACAAAAACGCCGGTCAAGCGACCGGCGTTTTCTGTTTTATCAAACTGGACCTTAGCCACGCATCCGCGCGCCATCACCGTCAAACAGCGGGGCGAGATGCACCACAGCTTTGCGGCGTTCGCCCAAGATTTCGATGTGGCACTCCAAGCCATCCTGCACTTTGTCGGCAGGCAGGAACCCCTGCGCGACCGATTTCCCGGTGAAATGGCTGAAACCACCGCTGGTGCAGAAGCCAACCACCGCATCCTCCAGCCAGATCGGCTCCCATGCCACCACGTCCGCATCCGATGCATCGACGATGAACGACACCAGCTTGCGCTTCGGACCTGCGGCTTTCTCGGCGGTGGCCGCCGCTTTGCCGATCCAGTCGGCATCTTTGTTCCAGCGAATGAAGCGATCCAGACCCGTCTCGCAGGGAGTGTAATCCGGCGAGAACTCACGCCCCCATGATCCGAACCACTTGTCCAACCGCAAGCTCATCATCGCCCGCATCCCGAAGGCGCGCAGACCCAGATCGCTGCCCGCTGCGTTCAGCGTATCCCACAAATGCCGCACTGACATGTGATCGCAGAAAATCTCGTAGCCCAGATCGGCGGTGTAGCTGACGCGTTGCACGATGCAATTTGCCATCCCCACCGTCATCCGCTTCACATCCATGAACTTGAATGCAGCGCCCGACACATCCGAGCGCGTGACGCGGCTCAACAATTCCCGCGCATTCGGCCCGGCAATCTGGAAGCCCGAGCGTGCGTCCGAGACGTTTTCGACCGTCACCCCGTCCATCGCATTCTGCTCAAACCAGCGGTAATGCCAGCCCTGCGCGCCATAGCTGGCGGTCAGTTGGAATTCGGTTTCCGACAGGCAAGACACCGTGAAGTCACCGATGATCTTGCCGGAATGCGCCAGCATCGGCGTCAGGCTGAGGCGGCCAACCTTGGGGATATTCCCCGCCATGATCCGATCCAGCCAAGCCCGCGCGTTCGGCCCTTTGACGATATACTTGCCGAAGTTCTGCAACTCGTTGATGCCGACGCCCTCGCGCACCGCCATCACTTCCTGCCGCGTCGCCTCCCAAGCGTTGGAGCGTTTGAAGGTCGGCTCCTCATAGGTCGGTTCACCCTGCAGAGCGTAGTAGTTGACGACCTCAAGCCCATATTGCTGGCCCCAAACCGCATTCAGGGCATTGTTGGTGTCATACATCGGCGTGGTACGGAACGGCCGCGCCGCCGGACGCTCCTCGTTCGGATAGCCGACCGAAAAGCGCATCTGATAATTCTCGATCACCTTCGGCACGGTATAACCCGGCGTCGTCCAAGTGCCGAACCGCGAGACGTCAAAGCCGCGCGGGTCACGCTCGACCTCGCCCTCGATCATCCACTGCGCCAGCGCCAGCCCCATGCCGCCGCCTTGGCTAAAGCCTGCCATCACCGCGCAGGCCGACCAGTAGTTCTTCAAGCCCTGCACCGGGCCGATCAGCGGGTTGCCATCGGGGGCAAAAGTGAACGGCCCATGGATCACCCGTTTTACGCCCGTGCGCTCTAACACCGGGAAGCGGCGATAGGCGAAGTTCACAGAATCCTCGATCTTGTCAAACTGTTCGTTCAACAATTCATGGCCGAAATTCCACGGGGTGCCGTCCAAAGACCATGGCTCACAGGGTTTTTCATAAAAGCCAATACACAAACCCCGGCCTTCTTGGCGAAGATAAGACTCGCCACCCGGATCCATCACATGCGGGAATTCCTTGCCAGATTTCAGGATATCCATGATTTCAGGAATGTCATCGGTGACCAAATACTGATGCGCCATCGGCAACAGCGGCAGATAAACCCCCGCCATCGCGCCAATTTCGCGGGCCCAAAGCCCGCCTGCGTTCACCAGATGCTCACAATACACCGTGCCCTTTTCGGTGACAACTTCCCAACCCTCAGCGGTCGGGTTCGTCTCCAACACGCGGTTGTGCAGAACGATTTCCGCCCCGCCCATCCGCGCGGCTTTGGCATAGGCGTGGGTCGTCCCCGACGGGTCCAAATGCCCATCCAAGGGATCATACAAAGCCCCAACGATGCCTTCGAGATTCACCATGCCATAGGTGAATTTCTTGATCTCCTCTGGCCCCAAAATCTCGGTATCCAGCCCCATATAGCGGTGCTTGGCACGCTCTGCGATCAGTTGATCAAATCGCGCCTGATTGTCGGCCAAGGTGATGCCGCCAACATGGTGCAGGCCGCAAGACATCCCGGTGATCGCCTCCAGCTCTTTATAAAGCCGGATCGTATAGCCCTGCAAAGCCGCCATATTGGTGTCGCCGTTCAGCGTATGAAACCCGCCCGCCGCATGCCAAGTGGAACCGGAGGTCAACTCCGACCGCTCAATCAGCATCACATCCGACCAGCCGAGTTTGGTCAAATGATACAGAACCGAGCAGCCGACAACGCCGCCGCCAATCACAACAACGCGGGTATGGGTTTTCATCTGGGAATCCTTTTGCAAGCGCAGGGCCGTAGCCCTTTTGCGCCAAAATAGGCGCTTCAACGCAAATCACCGCCCCATCCGCGACAAAATGCGTCGCAAATGACGTGCTTCGACCGCGGTGGACCGCAACCTCCGATCATAGTAGCAAGGGCGCAGCAACGGAGGCGCAGATGCTGGGTAAACTTTGGCCGATCCTAATTGGCGTGGCAGTGGTCATGGCCGCCCTTGTGGCAATGCGTCCGCTGCTGCCGATTGACGAGACCCGCTACCTTTCCGTCGCGTGGGAGATGTGGCTGTCGGGCGACCCGGTGCATCTGACCAAAAACGGCGAGATGTATACCCATAAAACCCCGCTGCTGTTCGTGCTGATCAACCTCGTCTGGCTGGTCACAGGTGTCAGCGAATTCGCCGCCCGCCTCGTCGGCCCCGCCTGTGCTGTTGGAATGGTTGCAGGCACCGCGATGCTCGCCCGCCGCTTGTGGCCCGCCGAAAACCTCGGGATCCGCGCCGCGCTGATCCTTGCAGGTTTCCCGGTTTTCCTGATCTACGGTTCCGCCACGATGTTCGACGCACTTCTGGCGCTCGGCGTGCTTGGCGGCATCGCAGCACTTTGGAGCATCGGTCAGGGCAGGGGTGGCTGGCCGCTGTTCGGCTTGGCACTCGCTTTCGGCGTCTATGCCAAAGGTCCGGTCATCCTCGTCCACCTGATGCCCGTTTTGCTGACCATGCCCTACTGGGCGCCAAACCCACCCAAAACCGCCCAAATTGCCAAGGGTTTCGGCGGCGCACTTCTCATTGCCCTCGCCCTGATCGCGCTCTGGCTGGTCCCCACGCTCCTCACCGCCACCCCCGAATTCCGCACCGAACTGCTCTGGACCCAATCCGCCGCGCGCGTTGCGGGCGGCATGGCGCACGACCGCCCGTTCTGGTTCCTCGCAACCCTACTGCCGCTTTTGCTGTTCCCATGGGGCTGGTCGATCCGCCTGTGGTACGGCTTCAAAGGCACATGGAGCGATCCCGCGATCAAACTCTGCACGATCTGGGCAGGCTCAACCCTGATCCTGTTCTCGTTGATTTCCGGCAAACAAGCACATTACCTGCTGCCCGCCTATCCCGCGATGGCCCTACTTTTCGCCCATGCCTCAATCCGGGCCAAATCCGGCAGCCTTGCTTGGGTCGCCCTGCTGCTGATCGCCGCTGGGGCAGGGGCAGTGGGCCTCGGCCTGATCCCCGCCAAAGCTGATCTCGCCCCACTGGCCCCGTACTGGCCGCTCACCGCTTTCGCCGCCCTCTGCCTGATCCTCGCCCTGTTGATCTGGCGCTTGCCCAGTATCCCCGGCCACCTGCTGGCGGGCATAGGCCTAACCCTTGGCATCCACGCCATCATTGCCACCACCGGGCTCTATGCTGCCTATGACGGCCAAGCCCTTGCCACCACCCTCGCCGCCGATGAAGCCGAAGGCCTCGCCGTCACGAACGCCGAATACAACGCCGAGATCAACTTCCTCGCTCGTTTGACCACAAATGTCGCCCTGACCCCCGATCTGCCAAGCCTGACCGCTTGGGCGCAAACCCACCCGAACGGCATGATCTTTGGCCGCATAAAAGAAAACCCGCTGACGGCAGCGCCGCAGCAGGTTTTCCATTTCATGGCGCAGGATTGGGGCCTCTGGCCTGCTACTTCTCTGGGATCAACCCCTTAGGACTAAACCTGAGCACCAACAGCAAAACTGCGCCCAACGTCACCAAGCGCAAATGCGGGGCGGCATCAATCAGATGCGCCTTCAAGGCACCTGCTGGCAGCGGATAGGTCAGATAGCCCATGAACACCGGGCCTGCGTTTTCAACGATCAACCACAGCCAGCCCAAAAGCAAACCGCCCAGAACCGCGCCCCAGTTGTTGCCAGAGCCCCCAACAATCACCATCACCCAGATCAAAAACGTAAACCGCAGCGGTGAGTAATTGCCCGGCGTCAACTGCCCCTCCATCGAGGTAAGCATCGCGCCTGCCATCCCCACCACAGCCGAGCCGATGATGAAAATCTGCAAATGCCGGGCGGTGACGTTCTTACCCATCGCCGCCGCCGAGACTTCATTGTCGCGGATCGCCCGCATCATCCGGCCCCAAGGGCTGTTCAGCATCCGCTCTGATACCCAGATCAGCGCCAGCAGAACCAGACCAAAGATCAGCATATACAGCAGCTTGACCAGAATGGTGGAGGAGGTGATCAGCTCAAACCCCCAACTCTGCGCCCACCCGATAAACTCTGGCGATTTCTGCAAATCAACCTCATACGGCACCGGCCAAGGCCGCGGCAGACCGACGAGGTTCTTCACCCCGCGCGACAGCCAGTCCTCGTTCTTCATCACTGCCAGCACGATCTCGGCAATCCCCAGCGTCGCAATCGCCAGATAATCCGAGCGCAGACCCAAAGCCACCTTGCCAATCGCCCAAGCTGCGACCCCTGCGAACAGCGCGCCGACTGGCCAAGACAGCAACGAAGGCAAACCGAAGCCGCCAATATTGCCATAGACCGCCGGGTTAAACGCCTCAATCGCCGTCACCGCCGGGTCATAAATCGCGCGATAGGCAAAGAAGCCGCCGACCAGGATCGCAGCCACCGTCCAGTTGCGCGCGTGGCCGGCCAGCCGCCGATAAGCCGCCACCGCCGCCGCGATCACCGCAAGCCCGAACGCAAGGCTCAACAGCAACCGAGGCCCACCCGCCGCCCAAGCTTCGGGCACTGGCTGGGCTGAAACCACCACCACCGCCAAACCGCCCAACGCCACCGAGCCCATGATCCCGGTCGAAAACAACCCAGCATAGCCCCATTGCATATTCACGCCCAAGGCCATGATCGCGCTCAGGATGCCGATGTTGAAGATTTGCAGGCTGAGGTTCCAGCTTTGCATCAGGCCGGTCAGCACGAACAGCAGACCGACGCCCGCGAAAAGCATCACATTGCGGTGCATGTCATTTCCCCTTAAAAATGCCGGTCGGCATGAACAGCAGCACGATGATCAGGATCGAGAAACTGACTGCGAATTTGTAATCGGTCGACAATAGTTGCAGCAGCTGCGTCGGGGCCAGGTCAACCGAAGCCAGATACAGCACCACCTTTTTCCACGCATAGGTCACAAAGACCTCGGAAAACGCGATGACAAAGCCGCCCGCAATCGCCCCCAGCGGATTGCCCAAACCGCCCACGACCGCTGCCGCCGCAATCGGCAACAGCAGTTGGAAATAGATGAAGGGGCGGAACGACTTATCAATGCCATACAGCGTGCCCGCGATCACCGCCAAAGCCGTGGCAATGATCCAAGTCACCATCACCACCTTTTCAGGGTTGATGCCCGACAGCAGCGCCAGATCCTCGTTATCCGAGAACGCCCGCATCGACTTGCCAGTGCGGGTTTTCTGCAAGAACCAGAACAGCAAGCCTACACAGACCGCCGCCATCACCACCGTGATCGCCGTGGTGGATTTGATCGCCAGACCCTCTTGCAGCCCGGTCATGTCCTTGAACTGCTGCGCCGTCATCACAAACCGCCCGCCATCGGCAAAGCTTTGTTCCTCTGGCCCGATGATCATCCGGGTCAACCCGTTCAGGATGAACATCACGCCGGTCGAGACGATCACCAGAATGATCGAGGCCGCCTTCTTTTGCCGATAGAACCGATACACCACTCGGTCCGTCGCCAGCACAAATGCGCAAGTGATCGCAATCCCGAAGGGCAGCGCGAGCAGCGCCGTTGGCAGCGGTCCAGCACTGATGCCCATGCTTTGGAACCACCAGGTGATCAGGATCACCCACATCGTGCCAAAGGCCATAGTATCGCCATGCGCAAAGTTGGAAAACCGCAGGATGCCGAACACCAAGGTCAACCCCAGCGCCCCCAGCGCAAGCTGGCTGCCATAGGCAAAGCCCGGCACCACAACGAAGTTCAGAAAGGCCACAAGGGCGTTGAGCATATCCATGGCCTCAGCCCCCCAAGAACGAACGACGGACTTCGGGATCGGCAAGCAGCGCTTGGCCCGTGTCGGTAAAGCGATTGGCGCCCTGCACCAGAACATAGCCTTTGTCGGCAATATCAAGCGCTTGGCGGGCGTTTTGTTCCACCATCAGAATGGAAATCCCGGTGCGGGCGACCTCGATGATGCGGTCAAACAACTCGTCCATCACAATCGGCGACACGCCAGCGGTCGGCTCGTCCAGCATCAAAACCTTCGGCTGCGTCATCAGCGCGCGACCCACGGCGACCTGCTGACGTTGCCCGCCAGACAATTCCCCCGCTGCCTGATAGCGCTTTTGCTTCAGGATCGGAAACAGATCATAGATCTGCGCCATGGTGTCCTTGATGTCATCAGTGCGAATAAACGCGCCCATCTCAAGGTTTTCTTCCACCGTCATCGAGGTGAAAATATTGCTGGTCTGCGGCACAAAGCCCATGCCCTTATGCACGCGCGCCTGCGGCGAAAGCTTGGTGATATCCTCACCGTCCAGCATCACCCGGCCACCGCGCAGATTGAGCATGCCAAAAACCGCCTTCATCGCTGTGGATTTGCCCGCGCCATTCGGACCCACGATCACCGCGATCTGGCCTTTTTCGACGGCAATCGTGCAGTTGTGCAGAATATCGACCGGGCCATAGCCACCCGTCATATTCTCACCAATCAGGAAGGGTTCAGACATGCGCCGCTTCCTTCACCTTGTTCTTCAGCCCGGTGCCCAAATAAGCCTCAATGACCTTTTCGTTGTTCTTCACTTCCTCAACCGTCCCCTGCGCCAGCACTTTGCCCTCGGCCATGCAGATCACGGGGTTGCAGATGCGGGCGATGAAATCCATGTCATGTTCGATGACGCAGAACGTATAGCCGCGCTCTTTGTTCAGCCGCACGATGGCATCGCCAATGGTGTTCAAGAGTGTGCGGTTCACGCCCGCGCCGACCTCATCGAGAAACACCATCTTGGCATCGACCATCATGGTGCGACCCAACTCCAGCAGCTTTTTCTGCCCGCCCGAGATATTGGCGGCGCGTTGATCGGCCAGATGGGTGATCGTCAGAAATTCCAACACCTCATCGGCCTTCTCGCGGATGCGCTTTTCCTCGGCAGCCACAGCGCCACGGCGGAAACAGGCGTTCCACAGGCTTTCCCCGGATTGCGCCGCTGGCACCATCATCAGGTTTTCCCGCACCGTCATGCTGCCAAATTCATGCGCGATCTGGAAGGTGCGCAGCAGACCCTTGCCGAACAACTCATGCGGCGGCAGCCCGGTGATATCTTCGCCCGCCATCTTCACCCGTCCGCTGGTTGGTGGAAGCCGTCCTGCGATCACGTTGAACAATGTGGTCTTGCCCGCGCCATTCGGCCCGATCAGCCCGGTGATCGACCCGGCCTTTATCTCCAATGATGCACCATCAACAGCCCTAAAGCCGCCGAAATGCCTGTGCAGGTCTTCGACAACGATCATATTTCCCCCTAGTCCCCGCTTCTTGTCATGGAATCCCATGCGAGCGTGTTTGGTTGCATGGCAAGCCATGCTGCCGTTTTGGTTTGCATGGAACCCCATGCGGGCGCGTTTACTTACAGCAACGGCCCGAGGCGTAACCCCGGGCCGCACTTAGATCACTTCAGAGTCGAAATCAACGGAACTTGACCGTCTCGTAGACGCCGCCCTTGATTTCAAACTCGCGGTAACGGCCAGCGCTTTCGCCCGGACCGATCAGTTCCACGCCCGACGCGCCATCATAGTCGATGTCTTTGCCAGCCGCGATCAGCTCCAGTGCTTTGCCGATTTCGCCGGGCAGGATTTTCTCACCCGGTGCGTTGGCAATCTCCATCACTTTGTCTTTGTAGACTTTGGAATCGGTGGAATTTGCCGCCTGCATCGCCAGCATGATAAGGGCCGCGGCGTCATACGACTCCATCGAATAGGGCGAGGTCGCATCGAACGGTGCTGCCGAGGTTTTGCCCATTTCGGTCAGAATAGCCGCGCCGGGGCTGTCGGACTGAGCGACTTGGCCGTAGGAGCCGTCCAAAGCCGGACCGATGGATTTCGGCAGGTTATCCCCCACCATACCGCCCGGCAGACCGAACTTGGTGAAAGCGCCTGCGTCGAGCGAGGCTTGGATGATGCCCTTGCCGCCTTGGTCGAGATAGCCCGCCACAACCAGCAAATCGCCGCCAGCCGCCGCCAGCGAAGCGACTTCAGCCGAGTAATCAGCCTTGCCATCTTCATGCGGGATATTGATGGTCACGGTGCCGCCTTTGGCCGTGAACGCGGCTGCAATCGCTTCCGCCAGGCCCTTGCCGTAGTCGGTATTGGAATAGGTCAGCGCGATCGACTTCACGCCATGCTCGACCAGAATGTCGCCCATGACTTCGCCTTCGCGGGCATCCGACGGGGCGGTGCGGAAGAACAGGCCGTCATCTTCAGCGCTCGACAAGGCGGGCGATGTCGCCGAAGGCGAGACCATCACGATGCCGTTCGGACGCGCGACGTTTTGCAACACAGCCCCGGTCACACCCGAGCAATCGCCGCCCATGATGCCTTTAACGCCGTCAGCTGTGACGATACGTTCTGCTGCCGCAGTGCCAGCCGCTGAGTCACCGCAGGTGTCATCTGCGCGCACCGAAACAAAGTTCCAGCCGTTCAGCGCTTTGCCCGAAGCATTGGCTTCCGACATCGCCAATTCAGCCGCGTTGGCCATATGGCCGGTCAGCGATTCGATTGGCCCGGTAAAGCCGATCAGAACGCCAATTTTCACATCTTCCGCCGAAGCAGCACCAGCCATAAGGGCGGTTGCCGCCGAGGCCAAAAGCAGTTTTTTCATTGTTATCTCCCATGTTGGATCGCAATCCTGCCATCAAGCCTAGAGCGGCGTTTCGCAAAAGAAAAGCGTCTTAAAGGACAACATTTTCTTCCGATACATCAGCTTTGGGTGCAGCAGGTTGCAAGCAGGCTAATGGCGGAATGGCGTTATTTCAAGCTTAAAGCACTATGGACCAATGAAACCGCAGGTATTTGCTGCAAATGCGGGGGGCGTTGCAGCTTGAGCTTGCATTTTCTGGACAGATTATCGGACCGCGTGCAAGGATACAAAATTGGATTTTGTGAGGTCAGAAATGAATTTTGTCGAAGCCGTGAAATCTGGCTATGCGAACTATGTAAACTTCTCGGGCCGCTCGCAGCGCTCTGCCTATTGGTGGTGGACGTTGTTTCAAATCGTTGTGGCGCTTGTTATCGCGCTGCTTGAAGGCGGCGGCTCGTTCAGCCGTGGCGCGGGTTCTATGGAGTTCGCCGTGGCGGGCGGTATCTTTTCAACGATCTGGTCGCTGGTCAACATATTGCCGGGGATCGCAGTTTCGGTGCGCCGCTTGCACGATACCGACAGATCCGGCTGGTGGCTTCTGATCGGTCTCATCCCACTGGTGGGGGCGATCATCCTGCTGGTCTGGTTCTGCTCGCGCGGTACAGTTGGCGGCAATCGCTTCGGCGCCGACCCTCTGAGCGGCACTAACGCTAACGTGTTCTGATCGGCCTCAGATCGACAGCCGCACGCCAATTCCGGGGCTGGGCATCCCTTGGGTGCCACGCTCGCGGTAAGGTGTGGTGTTGTAATGGCTGCGGTAGCATTTTGAGAAATGCGACGGGCTGGCAAAGCCACAAGCCAAAGCCACGTTGATCACCGACATATCGGTCTGCATCAATAGGTTGCGCGCTTTTTGCAGCCGCAATTCCATGTAATAGCGCTTTGGCGAGCGATTGAGATACCGCCGGAACAACCGCTCCAACTGCCGCGTAGACATCCCCACGTCCTCGGCCAAATCCGCTGGGCTCATCGGGTCTTCGATGGCGTTTTCCATCATCTGGATAACCTGAGACAACTTCGGATGCCGCACCCCGATCCGGGTCGGGATCGACAGCCGCTGGGTGTCCTGATCGGTGCGGATGGTGGAGTAGATCATCAAATCGGCTACGTTATTCGCCAGGTCCTCACCGTGATCCGAGGCGATGATCCGCAACATCAGATCAATCGACGAAATCCCCCCCGCCGTAGACCAGCGATTACCATCCATCACGAACACCGATTTGGTCAGCTTGACCTCCTCGAACTCCTCGGCAAAGCCGTCTTGGTTCTCCCAATGGATCGTCGCTTTTTTGCCGTCCAACAAACCGGCCTTGGCCAGCGCATAAGCCCCGGTGCAAAGCCCGCCAATCGCCACGCCGCGCCGCGCCTCGCGTCGCAGCCAGCCGATCACCGGCTTGGTGGTGGTGCGTTGAATTTCAATACCGCCGCAGACCAGAATGGTATCCTCGCGGTCCACCTCATCTAACCCGAAGTCGAGCTTAAAGGTCGCCCCGCTGGAACAGGTCTTCTCGACCCCGCCTTCGCCGCACAAGGCCCAAGAGTAAATCGGATAGCCCATCACGTGATTGGCCAGTCGCAAAGGCTCAATAGCGCCTGCGAAATTGATCATGGTGAACTTGTCCAGCAGCAAGAAGACAAACCGACGCGGCGCGTCAGCCTTTTCTACTTGGGTGGCTTTGCGCGTAGGGGCGGGCATGTTGCGACCTGTTTGTGTCGGTTTCGACGCAAGGAAACAGGAAACAACGGCTTCCGCAAGGGCGAACAATGCACAAACACCGCCTTTCGCTCTTTGCAATCCCGCATATTTTTTCTATACCGCCCCGATATCGCTAACAGAGGGGGAACTCCCATGACCAAGGGTTGGACAAAGTCGGATTGGCGCGCAAAACCGCGCGTGCAAATGCCCGATTATCCGGACACCGCTGCACTCAACACGGTTGAGGCGCAACTGGCCAAGTATCCCCCGCTGGTGTTTGCAGGCGAGGCGCGCAAGCTGAAAAAGCAACTGGCCTTGGCGGGCGAGGGTAAGGCCTTCCTGCTGCAAGGCGGTGATTGCGCCGAAAGCTTCTCCGAGTTCTCTGCCGACAACATCCGCGACACCTTCCGCGTCATGCTGCAAATGGCGGTCGTGTTGACCTATGGCGCAAAAGTTCCGGTGATTAAAGTTGGCCGCATGGCGGGGCAATTCGCCAAGCCGCGCTCGGCCAATACAGAAATCATCGGTGGCGTCGAATACCCGTCCTACCGCGGTGACATCATCAACGGCTTTGACGCCACGGTCGAGGCGCGCCGCCCCGATCCGTCGCGGATGCTGCAAGCCTACACCCAAGCCGCCGCATCTTTGAACCTACTGCGCGCGTTCTCGACGGGCGGTTTCGCCGATATCCACCGTGTCCATTCCTGGACCCTTGGCTTTGCCGAGCATGACAAGGCCGAGCGTTACCGCGAACTCTCGAACCGCATTTCCGATGCGCTCGACTTCATGTCTGCCGCGGGCATCAATTCCGATTCTGCGCCGTCGCTGGCAACCGTCGATTTCTACACCAGCCACGAGTCGCTGTTATTGGAATACGAAGAAGCGCTCTGCCGCGTCGACAGCATTACTGGCCAGAACGTAGCAGGCTCCGGCCATATGATCTGGATTGGTGATCGCACCCGTCAGCCCGACGGCGCCCATGTCGAATTTGCCCGTGGCGTGTTGAACCCGATCGGGTTGAAATGCGGCCCGACCACCACGGCAGATGATCTCAAGGTGCTGATGGCCAAGCTGAACCCGGCTAACGAGGCAGGCCGTTTGACCCTGATCGCTCGCTTTGGCGCAGGCAAGGTGGGTGAAAACCTGCCGCGTCTGATCAAAGCCGTGCAGGAAGAAGGTGCCAACGTGGTCTGGTCTTGCGATCCGATGCACGGCAACACTATCAAAGCGGCATCGGGCTACAAAACCCGGCCCTTTGAATCGGTGCTGCGCGAGGTTCGTGAATTCTTCCAGATCCACAAAGCCGAAGGCACAGTGCCGGGCGGCGTGCATTTTGAGATGACCGGCCAAGACGTCACCGAATGTACCGGTGGCCTGCGTGCTGTGACCGACGAAAATCTGTCCGACCGCTATCACACCGCTTGCGATCCGCGTCTCAACGCTTCGCAATCCTTGGAATTGGCGTTCTTGGTGTCGGAAGAACTCTCTGCCCAACGCGAAGCCGCTCGCCGCGTCGCGCTGTAAGCACCAAGAACATTAAAACAAAAGGGGCGGGGACAAAAATTCCCGCCCCTTTTGCATTTCACATTGGTGCAAATATCCTCGGGGGTTAGGGGGCGGAAAGCCCCCTTTTTGCTAGCCGCGCGAACTCACCAATCGCAACTCTGCCCGCCCCGAACTGCGCGGCGGTGCAGGCTCGACAGGCTCCGCATCTGGTACGACGCGCAAACCCGACCCCGCCACCAATTCCCGCACCAGCCCCGAAATCGCAAACCGCCGTGGTTGCCGGCCCAACTGCCCTTTCGTCACCAAACATCCCAACGCCAGCTTCGGCTCGCCCACAGCCCCTGCCAGCGGCAACAGCAGCATTCGCCCCGACAAAGCAGGCCGCCCCACCGAACGCTCCGCCTCCAGCCACACTTCCATGATCGCAGGCGAGGCAAAAACCTGCTCCAACTCATGCCCCATCCGGGCCCGCGCCACTGGTTCCAACAGCGCCGACAGCGGCATCCCGCGCAGATCCATGCCCAGCAGATCGTTCAAAGCCATCCCGGCAAGTCGAAACCGCGCCAGTCCCGGCGCGATCTGCTCAATCAAAAACGCCTTATCCAGACAATCGGCCATCCCACGCGGATCAATCTGGCTGCGCTGAGGCAAGCCACCCGCCACCCGCAACGCCTCCCAATAGCCGCGCACGACCTGCAACACCGCTAGCATATCCGTCGAAGACCCGCTGCAATCACCGCCCTTGCCATGCGGGCCTTTACCAAAGAAAGTTAACATCGTAGGCCCTCCACAGGCATCGGGTTGCAGCAATCTGAGCGTGTAGAGCTGTTCAACTTAAGATTGCTTACTGATAAGTTAATATACACCAGTTGCCCCGCATTTCGCGGATAATCTCAACAAATGGTAAACACCGCGCGTCCCCAGCGCACGGCGGATAAGGAGCAAGCGATGACAGTTTCGATGACAGGATTCGCGGCGCGCAAAGGGCAGGGGGCAGGTTATACTTGGGCCTGGGACATCCGCTCGGTCAACGGCAAGGGCCTTGATCTGCGGTTGCGTCTGCCCGATTGGATTGATGGCTTGGAACTCGCCCTGCGCGCCGAACTCAGCCGCGCCCTGCAACGCGGCAACGTCAGCCTGTCGCTGAAAGCTACCCGCGATGCTGGGGCCGAGGGTGCCGAACCCCTCCGCCTCAACCCCGCCACGCTGTCCGCCGTCCTCAGCGCCTTGGCCCAAATCGAAGACGCAGCTATGGCCGCAGGGGTTACTCTTGGCCAGCCCACCAGCGCCGACGTTCTCGCCGCGCGTGGCGTCATTGATGCCGCTAGCACCGACACCGACCCCACCCCGATCCGCACCGCCCTTCTCGCCGACTTGCCCGGATTGCTCAGCGATTTCCGAGCCATGCGCGCCGCCGAAGGCGCTGCCCTGAACAGCGTGATCGCCGCCCAACTCGACAAGATCACCGATCTCACCCAACAAGCTGACACCGAGGCCACCGCCCGCCGCGACGCAGCCCCCGCCACCCTGCGCGACGCGCTCACGAAAGTCCTCGTCAATGCCGAAGGCGTCGACGAGACGCGCCTCGCCCAAGAACTCGCCCTGACCGCAGTAAAAAACGATGTCACCGAAGAACTCGACCGCCTGCGCGCCCATATTGAAGCTGCCCGTGATCTGTTGACTGAAGCGGGGCAGGTGGGCCGCAAATTTGATTTTCTGATGCAGGAATTCATGCGCGAGGCCAATACCTTGTGTTCCAAATCTCAAAGCCTTTCACTCACCCGCATCGGGCTTGACCTGAAGACCGTGATAGATCAGATGCGCGAACAGGTTCAAAACGTGGAATAATCATGGCCCAAACCCTCACCCGACGCGGCCTTTTGCTGATCCTGTCCTCACCGTCCGGTGCGGGCAAATCCACCCTCGCCCGCAGGCTGATGCAATGGGACTCGACCTTGCGCTTTTCCATCTCGGCCACCACCCGCCAACCGCGCCCCGGTGAAGAAGATGGCCGCGAATACTATTTCCACAGCCGCGCCGCCTTCGAGGCCCTCGTGCAAGCCGATGAGATGTTGGAACATGCCGAAGTGTTCGGCAACTTTTACGGCTCGCCAAAAGCCCCGGTCGAGGCTGCCATGCGTGAAGGCCGCGACACTCTGTTTGATATTGATTGGCAAGGCGGCCAGCAAATCCGCAACTCGTCCTTGGGCCGCGATGTGGTCTCGATCTTCATCCTGCCGCCCTCGATTGCCGAGTTGGAATCCCGCCTGCGCGCCCGCGCGCAGGATTCAGACGAGATCATCGCAGGCCGAATGGAGAAATCCCGCGATGAAATCAGCCACTGGGCCGAATATGACTACGTCATCATCAATCGCGATATCGACAGTGCGTTCAATGAGTTGACGGCCATTCTTCAAGCAGAACGCCTGAAACGCGACCGCCAACCTGATCTGTCCGATTTCGTCCGCAATCTGAACCGAGAGTTTGAAACCCGATGATCTACTTACTCGACGGAATGACCCCGCAAATTGACCCTTCGGCTTGGGTCGCCGACACTGCCGTGCTGATCGGCAAGATCACACTGGAGCAAGACGCGAACATCTGGTTCGGGGCGATCTTGCGTGGAGACAATGAAGAAATCTTCGTCGGGCGCGGCAGTAACATTCAGGAAAATTCGGTGCTGCACACCGATATGGGCTATCCGCTGACCATCGGCGCCAACTGTACCATCGGCCACAAGGCGATGCTGCACGGCTGCACCATTGGCGAGGGCACCTTGATCGGCATGGGCGCGACCATCCTGAACGGGGCCAAAATCGGTAAAGGCTGCCTGATCGGGGCAGGGGCGCTGATCACCGAAGGCAAAGAGATTCCCGATGGCAGCTTGGTGATGGGCGCGCCCGGCAAGGTGGTGCGCCAGTTGGACGCCGAGGCGCAAGCGCGGCTGCTGAAATCGGCGACCGGCTATCAAGCCAACGCGAGGCGCTTTGCCAAGGGGCTGGTATTGCTCAAATAAAAAGGGGGCCGATTGGCCCCCGAAACGTCGTAGATTTTCAGGCCAGAGCCCGGCAGCTTAACCCCAGACAGCCTTGCGGGCGATGCGTTCTGCATCCTCGGGGAAGATGCCCAGATCGAGTGCGACCCGGCGCGGCATCCCAGCGATTTCGTCACGGGTGCGACGATACAGGGCATGTTTCTCGGCAGCGGTACGCAGTTGAGCGATAAGCGATTTCATAATGTTTCCTTTTCCTCTGCGATGACTTGGCCCGGATGGCTTTGTCCCTTTCGCATGATCAGAATATAGGAAAGCTGTTAGCGCCAACAACCGACAATGCTGCGATGCGGCATTGCGTTTTGTGCATGGCTTGTGCATTTGCGCCGTAACGAAAAGGGGGCACCCAAGGGCACCCCCAAACCGATTTCTATCAGAAATCGTGCCGGAATTCGCGCGAATTCCGCCCTACGTTAAGGTCAGATCAGCTTACCCATCGCCACAGCGGTATCCGCCATCCGGTTCGAGAAGCCCCATTCATTGTCATACCACGACAGGATCGAGCAGAACGTGCCGTCCATCACCTTGGTCTGATCCATGTGGAACACGCTCGAATGTGGGTCATGGTTGAAATCCGACGAGACATTCTTGAACTCGGTATAGCCCAGAATACCCTTCAGCGGCCCGGAAGTCGCAGCGTCTTTGATCGCAGCATTGATTTCTTCCACCGAAGTCGCCCGCTTTGCGATGAACTTCAGATCGACAACCGAGACGTTCGGCGTCGGCACGCGAATGGCGAAACCATCCAGTCGGCCCTTCAACTCGGGCAGCACCAGACCAACCGCCTTAGCAGCCCCGGTCGAAGTCGGGATCATGCTCAAAGCCGCAGCGCGACCGCGATAGAGGTCCTTGTGCATGGTATCCAGTGTCGGCTGATCGCCAGTATAGCTGTGGATCGTCGTCATCATGCCTTTTTCGATGCCGATCAGTTTGTTCAGCACATAGGCGACAGGCGACAGGCAGTTGGTGGTGCAAGAGGCGTTGGAAACCACCAAATCCGCCGAAGTCAGCGTGTCATGATTCACCCCAAACACAATCGTCTTATCGGCATCCTCACCCGGGGCCGAGATCAGCACGCGTTTCGCACCATTCTCAAGATGTGCCTTGCACTTCTCTTTGCTGGTGAAAATCCCGGTGCATTCCAGCACGATATCGACATCGCCCCACGGCAATTCCGCCGGGTTGCGCAAAGCCGTCACCCGCATCGGGCCACGGCCCACATCAATCGTGTCGGCGGTGGTGGTCACCACATGCGGGAAGCGGCCATGCACCGAATCAAAGCGCAGCAAATGCGCGTTGGTTTCCACCGGGCCCAGATCGTTGATCGCGATCACGTTGATATCGGTGCGTCCCGATTCGATGATCGCGCGCAGCACGTTGCGGCCAATGCGGCCAAATCCGTTAATGGCGACTTTTACGGCCATGCAAACCTCCTGAAAACAGCGCGACTCACGCGCGATATGCTAGCGCTAACATCACGAAATCGGTGTGACAATCAACGATAAAGCCAAGCCTTACCGCCAGATCATCACATATTGAACCAGATCGCCAAGCTTGCGTAGCAAAAACACCGAGGCGTGACCACTGTTGAACGCCGCATCCGCCGCAATAGCGGCGGCAATCAGCAGGGCAAGCACCAAAGCAATACGGTCGGTCACGGCATCTCCGCTTTATTGCAGCAGCCGCCCCATCACCCCGGCCACATCGGCCATGCGGCAGGAAAAGCCCCATTCATTGTCATACCAAGCCAAAACCCGCACCGAGCGTCCCACAACTTTGGTCTGGTCTGGCGCGAAGATAGACGAATGTGGCGTATGATTGAAGTCGATTGATACTTTGGGTTCCGGGTCATAGGCCATCACCATGCCCATATAGCCCGAGGCCGCCGCGCGCACGATCTCATTGACCTCATTCACCGTCACCGATTTCTTCGCGATGAAGGTCAGATCCACCGCCGAGACATTCGGCGTTGGCACCCGGATGGAGGATCCATCCAGCAGCCCGGCCAATTCCGGCAGGACATCCCCCAGCGCACGGGCCGCACCCGTCGAGGTCGGAATCATCGCCATAGAAGCCGCCCGTGCGCGGTAAAGATCCTTGTGGCGGCGGTCCAAAGTCGGCTGATCGCCGGTATAGCTGTGGATCGTCGTCATGATCCCGCTTTCAATCCCAATGGCATCGTTCAAAACCTTCGCCAAAGGCGCGAGGCAGTTCGTCGTGCAAGACGCGTTGGACACCACATGATGATCCGCCGTCAGGCCGCGATGGTTCACCCCATACACCACCGTCATATCCGCACGCTTGGCAGGGGCCGAGACCAACACCCGCTTCGCGCCGCGCCCCAGATGCACCGCTGCCTTCTCACGCTCGTTGAACTGCCCGGTGCATTCCAGCACCACATCGACGCCCTCCCAATCCAATTCTTCGGGGTTATAGGTGCTCATCACCCGCATCGGCCCACGTCCAAGGTCCAGCTCATTGCCCGAGATCTTCACCACACCCGGAAACCGCCCATGCACCGAATCATATTTCAGCAGGTGGGCATTGGTCTCAATCGGCCCAGTCGCATTGATCGCCACCACCTGCACATCATTGCGCGCGGACTCGGCAATATGCGCCAAAGTGCAACGGCCAATGCGGCCAAATCCGTTGATCCCGATGGTAATCATGCGCGCACCCCTTGGTTTCGACCTCTATCCCATTTTGCTATAGGCAAGCCGGACGCGGGCGAAAAGTCTAAAAACGACACGAATTCAATATGTTATCGCAAACATTGCCTGTTCGCGCTAACAAGTCACAGGCTTTGCCTTTTGCCGGTGCAGCCCCTAAATAACCTCAAACAACCTTGGGGCAGGCATGAGCGGTTTACTGGCACTACTGGATGATGTCGCGGCCATCGCCAAAGTCGCGGCGGCTTCGATTGATGACATCGCGGGGGCTGCGGCGAAAGCCGGGGCGAAAGCGGCAGGGGTGGTGATCGACGATGCCGCTGTGACGCCGAAATACGTCCACGGTTTTGAGGCCAAGCGCGAGCTGCCGATCATCTACCGCATCGCTAAGGGCTCGTTGAAAAACAAGCTGATTATCCTGCTGCCCGGCCTGTTAGCGCTGAACGCTTTCCTGCCGCAAGCGATTACGCCCTTGCTGATGCTGGGCGGGGCCTATCTGTGCTTTGAGGGTGCGGAAAAGGTCTATCACGCTTTGATGCCCCATGCCGATGAGCAGATCGAGGCCGATTTCGACACCAAAGACCCCGCCCATCTCGAAGAAGAAAAGGTCGCAGGCGCGATCAAAACCGATTTCATCCTGTCGGCTGAGATCATGACCATCGCCCTCGCTGCCATCCCGGCAGGCAGCTTCTGGATGGAGGCGATCACCCTCGCCATCGTCGGCACCATGATCACCGTCGTGGTTTACGGCGCGGTGGCGCTGATCGTCAAAATGGACGACATCGGCCTGCACATGGCGGCGAACCGCAAAACCTCTGCCGCCCGCGCCTTTGGCCGTGGCCTTGTCACCGCGATGCCAAAACTGATGAGCTTCCTCTCCACCGTCGGTACGCTCGCGATGCTCTGGGTTGGCGGCAATATCATCGTGCACGGTCTGGACGTTTTGGGCCAACACGAACCCTACAACACCATCCACCATTGGGCCGTCGCCGCAGCCGAGACCTTGCCGCAAGCCGCTGGTCTGGTGGAGTGGGCCGTGACCGCCGCCTGCGATGGCGTGCTGGGTCTGGCCTTGGGCTTGGCTCTGATTCCCGTTGCCACAAAAATCGTGCTGCCCGCTTGGGCTGCATTCACCGGAACGAAAAAGGTCGCGCATTAAGCGCGACCCCATTCCGTATCGGTAGGGCGGGGTTCACCCCGCCTTACGTTGCTCTCAAAGCAGCGCTTTGACCTTCGCCACCGCATTCTCTGCCGTGATGCCAAACTCTTTATACAGCCGCTCCATGGGAGCAGATGCACCAAAGCTCGACATCCCAACGAAATCGGCCTTGCCGTCGCGGCCACGCTCGCCGAGCAACCAGCGATCCCAGCCCTGACGCACGCCAGCTTCAATCGCCACCCGCACCGGACCAGCTGGCAGCACTTTGCGGCGATAGGCTTCGTCCTGCGCCGCAAACAACTCCATCGACGGCACCGATACAACCCGGGTGCCAATACCCTCGGCTTGCAGCAGATCGCGCGCCTTCAACGCAATCTCGACCTCCGAGCCCGTTGCCATCAGAATGACCTGACGTTTGCCCTCGGCCTCGGCCAAAACATAAGCGCCCTTGGACACCATATTGGTATTGGTATGGACTTTCCGCACCGTTGGAAGGTTTTGACGGCTCAACGCCAGCACCGAAGGCGTTTTCTTCGAGCTGAGGGCAATCTCCCAAGCCTCAGCCGTTTCCACCAGATCGGCAGGACGGAACACATAAGTGTTTGGCGTAGCCCGCGAAATCGCCAGATGCTCCACCGGCTGGTGGGTCGGGCCATCCTCACCCAAACCGATGCTGTCATGCGTCATCACATACACGACAGGAATCCCCATCAGCGCCGACAGACGCATCGCCGGCCGTGCGTAATCGGTGAAGCACATGAAGGTGCCCGAATACGGACGCACCCCGCCATGCAAAGCCATGCCGTTCATCGCTGAAGCCATGCCATGCTCGCGGATGCCGTAATAGACGTAGCGACCCTTGCGGTCCTCAACGCCAAACACCCCCAGATCAGCGGTCTTGGTGTTGACCGATCCGGTCAAATCCGCCGAGCCGCCAATGGTTTCCGGCAAAATCGGGTTCACCGCCGCCAGCACTTTTTCGGACGCCGAACGGGTGGCAAGCTTTGCTCCCGCTTCCGAGGCCGCCTTCTTCACGCCGCGAATGATCGCTGGCAGTTTCGCCACCACATCGCCCGCGAAAATCCGTTTGAATTCAGCCTGCTTGGCCGGGGAAAGCGCCGCAAACCGCGCCTCCCATTCAGCATGCGCCACACCGCCACGCACCCCAAAAGCCTCCCACTGCGCCTTGATCTTGGCGGGAATAACGAAGGGCTCCGAAGTCCAGCCATAAGCCTCTTTCGTGGCTTTCATCTGCGCCGCATCGGTCAAAGCGCCGTGGCCCTTCGAGGTATCCTGCGCCGCATGGCCCAAAGCGATATGGGTCTTGCAATCAATCAGCGTCGGCTTGTCGGATTTCTTCGCAGCCGTCAAAGCCCGGTCAATATCCACCGGATCATGACCGTCGCAATGCAGCACATTCCAGCCGCTTGCCGCAAACCGCGCGCGCTGGTCGGTCACATCCGACATCGACACCTTGCCATCAATGGTGATGCCGTTGTTGTCCCACATCACGATCAAGCGGCTCAGCTGCAGTTTCCCAGCCAAACCAATGGCTTCCTGAGAAACACCCTCCATCAGACAGCCATCGCCCGCGATCACATAAGTATAGTGATCCTGAACCTTAGCCCCCCAACGCGCCCGCAAATTCTCCTCGGCAATCGCAAAACCGACCGAATTGGCAATGCCCTGACCCAGCGGGCCAGTGGTGGTCTCAACCCCAGACACATGACCATATTCCGGATGACCTGCGGTAATCGCGCCCCACTGACGGAAGTTCTTGATCTGCTCAATCGTCATATCGGCATACCCCGTAAGGTATAGCAGCGAATAGATCAGCATCGAGCCATGGCCCGCCGAGAGAATGAAGCGATCCCTGTCCGCCCAACGCGGCGCTTTCGGATCAAACTTCAGGTGTTTTTCAAACAACACCGTCGCTACATCCGCCATGCCCATCGGCATGCCGGAATGGCCGGAATTGGCGGCGGCAACGGCGTCCAACGTCAGCGTGCGGATGGCGGCGGCGCGCATCCAATGATCGGGGTGAGCGGTGCGAAGCGTCTGGATATCCAAGGCTGATGTCCTGTTCATAAGATTGGGTGGGCTGAAAGCTGCATAACAGCCCGTGCGGCAAGATCAAGCGCGCCCCGCAAGGCCTTGGACGCAAAAGACAAGACGGCCCCGCACCAAGCCGCTAAGATCGCCCTTAACGCAAGGCTTTGCCGATTCGCGAACCGCGGGTAGGGCAGGGCCAGCCCAGAAGAAACAGAAAGGGCGTAAGACCCATGCAGGATATCGCAGAACTAGAGCGGCGCATCACCGCAGCCCTCGAACGCATCGGGCGCGGAGTGGAAAACCTCAGCGCCGCCGTGCCAATGCCATCGGACAACCCCACGGCGATGCTGCCCGAAAGCGATTTCGCGGTGCTGAATGAGAAACTTGACGAAGAGCGCATGCTCAACGCCCAGCTGCAGGAACGCCTGCGCGCGGTGCATCAAAAGGATGAGGCCACGAAATCTGCACTCACCGATGAACTCTCGGCGCTGAACGCCCAGCTTGCCGCGCAATCCGAGGAACTCGCCCGCCTGCGCGCCACCTCCGCGGCATTGAACGAAGAACTCGCCGCCCTGCGCGATGTCGCCGAGCTGGGTGTCACCGAACCCGAGCATATCAACAAAGCCATGTTGGCCGAACTTGACGCCCTGCGCAGCGCCCGCGCCTCTGAGGCCGAGGAGCTCTCGGAAATCATCGCCGCGCTGAACCCGCTGATTGAGGAGGCCGCCGCCAATGCCTGATATCGAAATCACCATCGGAGGCCGTAATTTCACCGTTTCCTGCCAACCCGGCGAGGAACATTTTCTGCGCGGCGCTGCGGGTATGTTGGATACCGAAGCCACCCCCTTGGTCGCGCAAATGGGCCGCCTGCCGGAATCGCGGATGCTGCTGATGGCAGGCCTGATGTTGGCTGATAAAACCGCCGCGATTGAGGATGAAAACCGCCAGCTGAAACTGAAACTGGCCGAGATCGAAGCCCGCCCGCAGCCAGAACGCGAGAAAATTGAGGTCGCAGTGATCCCGCCCGGCCTGCGGGAAACTCTCGCCGAAATCGCTGCACGGGCCGAGGCGATGGCTGCTTCCGTCGAGGATCGTCTGCAATGATCCGCACATTTGCCTTGCTGGCGCTGCTTGCCGCCTGCACACCCGAAGAAGCCCCACCGCCCGTCGCTGATGTCGGCACGACGCAGTATTTGTGCGCGGACGGGACGATCATCCCGGTTCTTCAAGGCACTGACGGCAATATCAGAATCACCGTGAAGGGCGAAAACTTCAACCTGATTGCCGAAGAAGCCGCCTCTGGCGCCCGCTATGGCTGGCCCTCGGACGGGTCTAACTATGTCTGGTGGACCAAGGGCAAAGAAGGCACGCTTTACTGGAAAGACGGCACCAAGGGCGGCGAGGAAACCATCCTGCACTCTGACTGCAAACAACAGTAACCAAAAACAACAGTAACCAAACGCCAACTCCGCAGTATTTGATTAAAATTTGCTTTCACAACGGCATAAATACTCCGGGGGCGCGGGGGCAGGCCCCCGCACCCCCGGATCAATCAGCACAGTCCTCAGCCGACATTCGCTTCGCGGATTTTCTCCGCTGCCGCTTTGTCAAACGCGACACCATTGGCTTCCAACAATGCATCCAACTCGCCCGACAAAGTCATCTCAATGGCAATGTCGCAGCCGCCGACAAACTCGCCCTTGACGTAAAGCTGCGGAATCGTGGGCCAATCCGAGAATTCCTTGATGCCCTGCCGGATTTCGGCATCCGCCAGCACATTCACATCGGCATATTCGACGCCCAAATAATTCAAAATCCCCGCCACCTTCGACGAGAACCCACATTGCGGCATCAACTTGTTGCCCTTCATAAACAACACCACATCGTTCTTCGTCACGGTGTCTTTGATCATCTCAAGAGCGGTCATGCTCGCTTTTCCTTTTCGTTTCCGACGTTTCCACCTGATCGCCAATAGCAATCCGACACACCCAGACAATAACGGCCATCAACACACCAACAATACCGAAGGCAGCACCACCGAAATTACCCAGATGCCTAAATTTCATCTCATTCCGGCGCTTTCGTCGTCAGTGCCAGCGCGTGCAGCGCACCACTTGGCCCGTCCATCTTGCCCTTCAAACTGGCATAAACCGCGCGCTGTTGTTGCACCCGGTTCATGCCCTTGAAGCTGGCATCAATCACCTCAGCCGAGAAATGCGCGCCGTCGTCGCCCTGCACGGTGATCTTGGCCTGCGGGAAGGCCACGCGGATCAAGGCTTCAATCTCATGGGCTTCGATCGCCATTGCACACTCCTGAATTACTCCCGCCAAATGTAAGCTTGGGGCAGGGGCGGTGCAAGAGGCCAATCAGCCCCGCGCTTGCCACTCATTGCGCAGCATCCCGTAGATCAGCAAATCCACCACGCGCCCCAACGCGGGCCGATACCAATGCCCACGCAGACGCCCCTCCAGCACAAACCCCGCCCGCAGATACGCCGCCTGCGCACGCAGATTCTCACCCGAGGCATCCAACCATAGCCGCTGCGCAGCCAAATCCTGAAACGCATAGTCGATGAGCGCGCGCATAAAAGCCTGACCTTCGCCATGCCCCGGAAGGTCCAGCGCCAACCGCCGCAATTCGACCACGCCAGAGCCAAACTGCGGCAGCGCATATAGCGCAAACCCGCGCGGCCCGTGATCGTCTTCCCAGATCAGCAATCGCTCTGCAAGGCTGGTCAGGTAAACCGCCAACCCGGCCTCATCCTCATCGGTCAGAAAGGGCAGATAGTCAGCCCGCCGAGTGACGCTGTGAATAAAGCCAAGATCAGCGGACTGGGCAGGGCGCAGCCTCACCCCACTGCCTTCTCAAACGCGCTGCGATAGAGGTTCGACAACTCCGCCAAGCTTGCCTTGTCGCCACCGAAGTCCACCGATGCGCCGCCGAACGTGCCGACGCGGATCACTTCGATGCCACTCAGCAAAGCCGCTGCCTCCAATGCCTGCGCCCCGGTCGCATCCGCAGCGATCAAATACCGCGCCTGATCCTCGCCAAACAGCGTCGGAATATCGCCCGCGATCAGCGCCACACCCAAACCCGCGCCCTCGGCCATCTCAAACGCCGCCAGTCCAAGCCCGCCATCCGCCAAATCGGTGCAAGCCCGAATGGCTTTGCGGTTCGCCAGAATGAAATCCCCGCTCGCCTTCTCAGCGCCCAGATCAACACGCGGAGCATCCCCCGCCTCGATCCCAAAGGCCTCGGCCAACAGTGCCGACTGCCCCAGATGCCCAAACGTCTCGCCCACAACCAGCGCCACATCGCCCGCCATCGGACGCCCGGCGATCAGATCATCCAACGAGGCCAAAATCCCCACCGCGCCAATCGTCGGCGTCGGCAAAATCCCCGAACCATCCGTCTCATTATACAATGACACGTTGCCCGAAACGATCGGCATATCCAGCGCCAGCACAGCCGCGCCAATGCCCTTAATCGCCCCCACCATCTGCCCCATGATCTCGGGCTTTTCGGGGTTGCCGAAGTTCAGGTTATCTGTCGTAGCCAAAGGCTTAGCCCCGACAGCGATCAGGTTCCGGTAAGCTTCCGCCACCGCCTGCTTACCACCTTCAAACGGATTCGCCTTCACATAGCGCGGCGTCACATCCGAGGTGAACGCCAGCGCCTTGCCCGTGCCATGCACCCGCACAACCCCTGCACCAGCCCCCGGCGCCACCACCGTATCTGCCCCAACCATGCTATCATACTGCTCGTAAACCCAAGCTTTCTGCGCATAATTGGGCGAACCGATCAGCGCCCGCAGCCCCGCAATCGCGCCAATCGCAGGCACATCCCCCAAGGCCGCAGCCGCAGGCGTTTCCACCCAAGGCCGATCATATTCTGGCGCAGAGGAAGACAGCTTCGACAAAGGCAGATCCGCTTTCACCTCATTGCCATGCAGGATCAGGAAGCGATCCTCGGGAATAGTCTCGCCGACAATGGCAAAATCCAGATCCCATTTCACAAAAATCGCCCGCGCCACATCCTCCAGTTCCGGCTTCAGAACCATCAGCATCCGCTCTTGGCTCTCGGACAACATCATCTCATAAGCCGTCATGTTGGTTTCGCGCTGCGGCACTGCATCGAGTTGCAGCTTGATCCCCAAGCCGCCCTTATCGCCCATCTCAACCGCCGAGCAGGTCAGGCCAGCCGCGCCCATATCCTGAATGGAAATCACAGCCCCCGAAGCCATCAGTTCCAGACAAGCCTCCAACAGCCGCTTTTCGGTGAAGGGGTCGCCAACCTGCACGGTGGGGCGCTTTTCCTCAATCGTGTCGTCAAACTCAGCCGAGGCCATCGTCGCCCCGCCGACGCCATCCCGCCCCGTCTTGGCGCCCAAGTAAACCACTGGCATTCCCACACCCGAGGCCACCGAATAGAAAATCTTGTCGGCATCCGCCAACCCGGCGGCAAAAGCGTTCACCAGACAGTTGCCGTTATACGATTTATGAAACCGCACCTCGCCCGCAACCGTCGGCACACCAAACGCATTGCCATAAGATCCCACGCCCTCAACCACGCCCTTCACCAGATAGCCGGTTTTCGGATGCGACGGCACGCCAAACGACAGCGAGTTCATCGCCGCAATCGGCCGCGCCCCCATGGTGAACACATCGCGCAAAATCCCGCCAACGCCCGTCGCAGCGCCCTGATGCGGCTCGATATAGGACGGGTGGTTGTGCGACTCCATCTTGAAGATCACCGCCTGCCCGTCGCCAATATCGACAACCCCGGCATTCTCGCCCGGTCCACAAATCACCTGCGGCCCAGTGGTCGGCAAGGTCCGCAGCCAACGCTTCGACGACTTATAGCTGCAATGCTCATTCCACATCGCCGAGAAAATCCCCAGCTCGGTGAACGAAGGCTCGCGCCCGATGATCTCCAACAACCGCTGATATTCATCCGGCTTCATGCCATGCTTTGCGATCAGATCAGGCGTGATGGCAGGCTCGGTCATGGCATTCCCCGGATATATGAGAGTTGTGGGCGTCATAGGCCAAGCGGGCCAACAGGGAAAGGCCCGGGGCAAATTTCGCGCAATTATTTCACGCGCGCTGTCGAAATCGGCCAAGCCCGAACGTCCTTGTGCTATCGAAACCCAAGAAGGAGACGAAAATGCAATTCATCGCCCTTATCTATTCCACCCCCGGCAGCGAACCGCCCCATGGCAGCCCCGAATTTGACGCCTTCATGCAGGGCTATTTCGCGCTGACCGCCAAGCTGAAAGCCGATGGCGCCTATCTCGCGGGCGAGGGCCTGAAACCGGTGCAAACCGCCACCTCGGTACGGCTGCGCGGCGGCAAGGTCGAAACCATGGACGGCCCGTTTGCTGAAACCAAAGAACATTTGGGCGGCTTCTACCTGTTCAACGTCGAAAACCTAGAGGCCGCCATCGCCTATGCCGCAATGATCCCCTCGGTGGCTTGGGGCACCGTCGAATTGCGCCCGGTGATGGAATATAACTGAGGCCACACCATGAGCGACCCCGCCGCAGCTTTAGCACATTGCCTGCGGCGGGACCGTGGCCGTATCCTTGCCGCCCTGATCGCCCGGGTGCAAGATTTCCAACTCGCCGAGGATGCGCTGCAAGACGCCTGCGTTTCGGCCCTGATCCATTGGGGCCGGGCAGGGCCGCCGCATCGGCCAGAGGCGTGGCTGATCCGCGCCGCCTTCCGCAAAGCCATCGACCGCCTGCGTGGGGTGGCGCGCGATAGCCGCCAAGCCGCAGCGCTGACCCAGCTCGCCCGCGATGAGGCCGCCGATGATCCCGCCAGCATCCCCGACGAACGCCTCAGGCTGATCTTCACCTGTTGCCACCCGGCGCTAGATGAAAAATCCCGCTGTGCACTGACCCTGCGCACCGTCTGCAGCCTTTCCACCGCGGAAATCGCCGCCGCCTTCCTCGATACGGAGTCCACCATGGGCCAGCGCATCACCCGCGCCAAAGCCCGCATCGCCGCTCTGCACCTGCGTTTTGATCTGCCCGATCCCGCCGATTGGCCGGAACGCCTACGCTCTGTGCTGACGGTGATCTACCTGATCTTCACCACCGGCCACGCCGCCGCCAACCCAAGCCTCTGCATTGACGGGATCTTCCTCGCCCGCCTGCTGCAAACCCTGCTGCCCAATGATCCCGAAACCCAAGCCTGCCTCGCGCTGATGCTGTTCACCCAGGCCCGCACCGCTGCCCGCGCGCCAAAGGGCCAGACCATCCCGCCCGAACACCAAGACCGCAGCCTGTGGAACGCCGCCGAAATCACCGAAGCCCTCAGCCTGCTGAACGCCGCCATCAGCCAAAGCCGTCCCGGCCCGATGCAGCTGAAAGCCGCCATCGCCGCCGCCCATATCCTGCCGCCAACCCCCGATTGGCCGCAGATAGAGGCGCTTTATGCCCGCTTGTTCGAGTTGGAGCCCACCCCGGTCGTAGCCCTCAATCACGCAGTGGCGCTTGCCGAAACCGGACACGCGGTGCAGGCCCTGCGCCTGCTCGAACCCCTCGCCGAAGCTCTTGCCAGCTATCAACCCTACCACGCCGCGCTTGCGCATCTGTTGGCGCTAACGGCGAATCATCCCGCCGCTTATACCGCCTACAGCCGCGCCATCGCACTTGCAGCAAATCTCGCAGACGCAGCATTTTTGGCCGAACGCCGCAAAAATCTGCTTGATGTGCGGGCAGTTAACAAAATCCCCCCCGAAAGCTAAAAAAAAGGCCGAGCTTTCGCTCGGCCAAGTCCAACAGGGAGGTATGAAGCAACAAGAGCGAACTCGACTGCTGCCTCACAGCGGTATCTATACCTATGGCTGAATTGCCTCAATGAAGAACAGGCTGCAAACGCAGCAATGCCGTCATGCGTTGCGCGCATAGCTTTGACCGAATGGTCAATTTTCACCTGATGGCGGACGCGCGCCTTTGAAATGAAAAAGCCCCGCCCACTCGGGCAAGGCTTCCTCCACCCCATAGCTTTCGCGCAGCCTACAACTGCTGCCGCTTACGAAACGCAAAGATTTCTTCGGTCACGAAATCTCGAAACGCTGACACCCGCTTCGAGTGCCGCAATTCCTCAGGATAGGCCAGAAACACCGGCACTTCCGTCGATTCCGTCTCCGGCAACACCCGCACCAGATGCGGAAAGTCTTCGGTCAGGTAATCTGGCAGCACGCCGATGCCCAGATGGTTCAACACCCCCTGCAGCACCCCGAAATAGTTGTTCACCGTCAGCGTCGAGGGAATGTCATGCGCCATCAATTCTGCCACCAAATTCGCCCCCGCCGCCACCTGAGCCGTACCCGCATGTTGGCAGATCAACCGATGCTGCGCGAAATCATCCATCGTCAGCGGCGTGCCATGTTCCGCCAGATATTCCGGCGTCGCATAAAGCCGCATCCGAATGTTCATCAAGCGCTTGCGGATCAGATCGGCTTGGCTGGGCTCTTTCATCCGAATGGCCACATCCGCCTCCCGCATCGGCAGATCAAGCACGCGTTCTTCCAGCATCAAATCAATCTTCAGGCTGGGATACTTCTTATACAACGCCGGCAACCGCGGCGCCAACCACAACGTGCCAAAGCCCGTCGTCGTCGTCACCCGCAACTCGCCAAACACCTCATCCTCGGAATCCCGGATCCGCGCCGCCGTCGCATCCAGCCGTTTGACCATCGCTTGCGTCGCATCATACAGCAACTCGCCCTGTTCGGTCAGGATCAACCCGCGGGCATGGCGGTGGAACAGCGTCACCGAAAGGCTCTCCTCCAGCGCGCGAATTTGCCGGCTAACGGCGGATTGCGACAGATGCAGCACTTCGCCCGCATGTGTAAGGCTGCCCTTTTCGGCAACCGCATGAAAAATGCGCAGCTTGTCCCAGTCCATCGGTCCCTCAAAATTATTTCACGGATGATACCATGAGCCTGCTTATCTATGCACAAAATCCGCCCTGTAAACCGGGTAAATCCGTAATTATTCCCTCTATTTGTCAGCCTTATCCCTCGTCCGCTGTCATTTCAGCGTCACGCACAGCCATTACCCTGTCACAAACCCGCCATGCCGCCCGTGCAAACCCCCGAGGTTCCCATGCTGCAAACTAACATCAGCCGCGACATTTCCTACGCCACCTCGGCCCGCACCCGCCCCGGTCGCGCGTTGATCCGTGTGCTGGAAAACGTCTCTGGCCGCCGCCACCTGATCGAGCGCGCCGCTGGTTACGAACATGACATCGCGCAAGGCCGCTCGTTCTGGCAAGTCATCCCCGAGCGCTACGGCCTCAGCCTCGACCTCATCGCAGGCAGCCCTGCCAACATCCCCACCGCAGGCCCACTGGTGCTGATCGCCAACCACCCCTACGGCATCCTCGACGGCCTGATGATGGGCCATCTGCTGGATGCGATCCGAGGCGATTTCCGCATCCTGTCGAACGCGGTCTTCCGCCGCGCCGAGGCGCTGAACAAAGTCCTGCTGCCGATTTCGTTCGATGAGACCAAAGAGTCCGTCAAACTCAACCTGCAAACCCGCGCCACCGCCCTGCAATACCTCAGCGAAGGCGGCGCGATCGGCATCTTCCCCGGCGGCACAGTCTCCACCTCACTCAAACCATTCTCCCGCCCGATGGACCCAGGCTGGCGCAACTTCACCGCCAAGATGATCGCCAAATCCAATGCCACCGTGGTTCCCATATACTTTGAGGGCCACAACTCGCGCCTGTTTCAACTCGCCTCCCGCGTCCACGCCAACCTGCGCGTCGCCATGCTGCTGAAAGAGTTCAAATCCCGCACTGACACCCCCGTCCGCCTTGTGATCGGCCAACCGATCCCCGCCGACACCATCCAATCCCTGAAATCCGACCTCACCGCGATGATGGAAACCCTGCGCCAAGCCACCTACGCCCTTTCACCCGCGCCACTTCCCTCTTATGCTCACGGCTACGAATTCGAGGCGAAATACAAATCCCGCTAAACCGCAGCCTCAAGACTGCGAAAGCGGGCAGGGGGCAAAGATGGCAGTAGGCGTATTCGACAGCGGCATCGGCGGGCTGACAGTGCTGGACGCACTGACAAAGCGTCTCCCCGACACCCCCTTCGTCTATTTCGGCGACAACGCCCACGCGCCCTATGGCGTGCGCACCCATGACGACATTTTCAACCTGACCTGCGCCGCCACCGAACGCCTCTGGGCCGAGGGCTGCGATCTGGTCATCCTCGCCTGCAACACCGCCTCCGCCGCAGCCCTCAAACGCATGCAGGAAACCTGGCTCCCCCCCGAAAAGCGCGTCCTCGGCGTATTCGTGCCGCTGATTGAGGCGCTGACCGAACGCCAATGGGGCGACAACTCGCCGCCCCGCGAAGTCAGCGTCAAACATGTGGCCCTGTTCGCCACCCCTGCCACCGTCGCCTCCCGCGCCTTCCAGCGCGAATTGGCCTTCCGCGCCATCGGCGTCGATGTCGAAGCCCAACCCTGCGGCGGAGTGGTGGACGCCATCGAGCAAGGCGATGAAATCCTCGCCGAAGCCCTCGTGCGCAGCCATGTCGAGGCCCTCAAACGCCGGATGCCCCACCCGCAAGCCGCAATCCTCGGCTGCACCCACTACCCGCTGATGGAAAAAACCTTCGCCGAAGCACTAGGGCCAGAGGTGAAAGTCTACTCCCAAGCCAACCTCGTCGCCGAATCCCTCGCGGACTACCTCACAAGACGCCCCGAAATGCTGGGGCAGGGCACGCAAAGCAAATTCATCACGACTGGCGACGCTGCGTCCGTCTCCAACAAAGCCACGCAATTCCTCCGCAAGAAAGTCACCTTTGAGGCCGCCTGACCCGTAGGGTGCGCTTCAGAGCACCACCCTCAATCCCAACAAATTCACATTGGCCCAAATACTCCCCGCAGAGCCTCCCCAGCCTTCCACCCGCGCGACGCTGCAATGCGCTGGGTAGGGCGGGGTTCACCCCGCCATATCTTTTCCACCCATATCGCGTTCCTTTGCGTCAAGAATATCGGCGCTGACCATCTTGACAAATGCCAACCCTCGCAACCGTTTTCCCTTCAAGGCTTCTGCAACACCATCTCCCACCAGTATTGGGGAGTCGAAGAATGCAAGATTCTTTTTCCCAATAGTTCTCATGACGAAATTGCTTTGAGCGCTCACTATTTCTGATCGGCCAAGAACCTCATCGCGCCCCAATGCCAACGTAAAAGATTTTGCAGTATGTTGTTTTGGATGGCCGCACGCGTCACAAATTGGTCCGTGAGGTTCTTGTTCAAAGCCACCGCCATGCAGCCGCACAGCGCGCTTTGGCAAAAACACAAATTGCTTTCTCGACAGCGGCAAAAACGCGACCCCCTCAAGATCAGCCTCCTCCACCATCCGCTTAAACTTAGCGGTCGCAATCCAGAAGCCATCTGATGTCATAGACAGATCGCCGGTCGTTGCGCGATGCTCCGTATCAAGGCCGACTGGCTCAACTTCAAGAATAAGCCCGCAGCCCTGACACTTTCTGTGTGGGGTTTGCGGAGTGACGACACATATGCCATTCATATGGCCAGATAGAAGAAACGGCATCGACGGACCCCTCACTTTTCGAAACAATAGCGTGGCATTCGATGAAGTCTACAACCGCGCGGCAACCCTTGAAAATGAAGGTGAAACCTGCGCCAGATCGCTGGAAAGTCATCCGCAATTCATCCAGTGTGATCCTGATAACAAGGTAGGGTGTGCTTCAGCGCAACACTTCCTTTGCTCATCACTCACCCAGCCAAACCTTAACAAATCCTTAAATCCACCACCCCACCCCCTTGAATCCAAACAATAAAAAAAGGTCCCGAGTTGGGACCAGCCAAAAAGGCCCCCACAATGCTCCCCCTAACCCAACACCGCGCCGCCCGCCTGAAAGCCCTGCAAGCCGAGGACGGCTGGCTCAACCTCACCGACCGGGTCGAGCTTACCCCCGGCCCCCAATCCGCAGGCACCGCCCCCGATAATCAAATCCACCTCTCCACCGGTCCCGCCCATCTCGGCCTGATCGACCACACCACCGAAACCCTGACACCCCCCGGTGCCGCCCCGATCCCCTTCCTCCCCACCCCAGCAGGCTTCCCCCAACTCCGCACTGAAACCCTCCTGCTAGAACTCCACACCGTAGACGGCACCCCAGCCCTCCGCGTCCGCGACCTCACCCTGCCACGCCAAGCAACGCTCCACTACTTCCCCACCAACCCATCCTTGATCATCCGCGCCCGCTGGCAAACCCTGCCCACCCCGATCCAACAATCCATCGACCAAAAAGGCGGCGCGCAAACCACTGTCCAACTCACCCACACCGCGCATTTCACCTACCAAAGCCACGCCATCACGCTGCTTGCGACCCATTGGAAAGACGGCAAACCCATGTTCGTGATCCGTGACCAGACCAGCGGAAAAGAAACCTACCCCGCCTCGCGATTCCTGATCGGTGAGGACGCGACCGACACCGAAATCACCCTCGATTTCAACCGCGCCTTCACCCCGCCCTGCGGCTTCACCGATTTCGCGATCTGCCCGCTGCCGCCTCGCGACAATATCCTGCCGTTTCGGGTTGAGGCTGGCGAGCGCCTGACACCATAATTTCACTTGCATCTGCCCCCCCCAAACGCCACATCTGCGCCACCAAAACGGAGGCAGCCATGACCCATCGCATCGCCATTCTCGGAGCTTCAGGTTACACTGGTGCCGAGCTTGTCCGCCTGATCGCCACGCATCCCGAGATGAAAATAGTTGCGCTTTCTGCCGACCGTAAAGCGGGGATGGCGATGGCCGAAGTCTTTCCGTTCCTGCGTCACCTTGATCTTCCGCGCTTGCAAAAGATTGATGAGATCGACTTTTCAGGCGTTGATCTGTGTTTCTGCGCGCTGCCCCACGCGACCACCCAAGTTGTCATCTCGGCCCTGCCGCGCGATTTGAAGATTGTCGATTTGTCGGCTGACTTCCGGCTGCGTGATCCGGCAGAGTATGAGAAGTGGTATGGCCAAGCCCACACAGCCACCGACCTGCAAAAAGAAGCCGTCTATGGTCTGACCGAGTTTTACCGCGACGATATCCGCAAGGGGCGTCTGGTGGCAGGGACGGGTTGCAACGCCGCGACCGGGCAGTACGCGCTGCGGCCGCTAATTTCGGCGGGGGTGATTGATCTGGACCATATCCTGATCGACCTTAAAGCCGGAGTATCCGGGGCTGGGCGGTCGCTAAAGGAAAACCTGCTGCACGCGGAACTTTCCGGCGGCACGCATACCTATTCGATGGGTGGCAAGCACCGCCATTTGGGCGAGTTTGATCAGGAGTTTTCTAAACTCGCCGGACGGCCTGTTCATATTCAGTTTTCGCCGCATCTGCTGCCGATGAACCGCGGGATTCTGGCGACCACCTATGTGCAGGGCGACGCGAAGGTCATTCATCAGGTGCTGACCGACGTTTATGCAGCCGAGCCGTTCTTGCAGGTGCTACCCTTTGGCGCACTCCCCTCGACGCGCGACATTGCAGGCTCTAACTACTGCCATATCGGCGTGGTCGGGGATCGGGTTCCGGGCCGCGCTGTGGTGGTGGCTGTGTTGGACAATCTGACGAAAGGCTCGTCGGGGCAGGCGATCCAGAACGCCAATCTGATGCTGGGAATTGAGGAAACGTCGGGGCTGATGTTAGCACCGATGTTCCCGTAAGGGGCTGATATGGCTGGGTTAAAGGGGCTAAAAAAACGCCGCCGCGTGCAGTTGATCCTGTTTGCATTTGTGCTGCTGGCGGCCTCAACCGCGCTGATTGGCTATGCCATGCGCGACGGTATCAACTTTTTCCGCTCGCCCAGTCAGGTTCTGTCCGATCCGCCGCGCGCGGGTGAGGTGTTTCGCATCGGCGGGCTGGTCGAAAAGGGCACCTTGGTGCGCGGGCAGGGGGAAACGATCACCTTCAGCGTGACCGATACCAACAAGACCGTGCCTGTGAAGTTTACCGGAGTTCTGCCCGATCTGTTTGCCGAAGGCGCGGGCATGGTCGGCACCGGAGAGATGGAGGGCGATACCTTTGTCGCCAGTGAAATTCTCGCAAAGCATGATGAGAATTACATGCCAAAAGAGGTGGTTGACGCTTTGAAAGCGCAGGGCGTTTACGTCGCGCCGCAGAAGTAGTTCTGCAGTACCAGCGCGCGCTTCACTCGCAGCAGGTTAACCGCTTCGCGCCAGCATAGCCCCCGGCAATCCAAGGGGAGATGCGATGAAATCTGTGCGGGAACTGGCGGCTGAGATTGTCGCGCGCGAGGGCGGTTTTGTGAACGATCCCGATGATCCGGGCGGCGCCACAAACCACGGAGTTACCCTGAATACCCTGCGGCGATTGGGGATTGATATCACCCGCGACACGCGCATTGATGTGACCGATGTGCGGGCGCTGACCCCCGCCCAAGCGGTTGATATCTATGTCGAACATTGCTACCGGCGCACTGGCATTGGCGCGCTGCCCGAGGTCTTGCAAGCGTCCGTTTTCGATATGTATGTCAACGCAGGCGCAAATGCGGTGAAGGTGTTGCAGCGGTTGCTGACCAGCATGGGATTTCCCTGCAATGCGGATGCTCAGATTGGTCCGCAGACCATTCGCGCGGCGCAGATGGCCGCAGAAGCTGCCCCCAGCCACCTTGCAGACGCCTACGGAATTGCACGGCGGAATTATTATTACGCTCTGGCCGATGCCCGTCCCGCCAGCCGTAAATATGCGCGCCGCCGTGATGGCGGCAAGGGCGGTTGGATCACGCGCGCCGAGGAGTTTATCGCGCCGAAATATCGGCTGACAGAGGCGCAACATCACGCACGGGTGGCAGCATGGGATTGATCGGCACAGTTTTGAACGCGCCGGGTGCGGTGGCGGCTTTGGGCGATGCCGCCAAGGGCGTGGCAGAGGTGTTCGTCCCGTCGGCGACCAAGCGGATGGAGCTGTCGGCACAGGCGCAAGCGGCGGCGTTAGAGCAATTTGGTGATGAATTCAGCAACGCCTCGACCAGTGGTTTCGACCGCTTGATTAACGGGTTAAACCGCCTGCCGCGCCCGCTTCTGGCGTTTGGCACCATTGGTCTGTTCGTTTATGCGATGATTGACCCGCCGGATTTTGCTTTGCGTATGATGGGGTTGAATGCGGTGCCGGAACCGCTTTGGTGGCTGCTCGGTGCAGTCGTGGCGTTTTACTTTGGCGCGCGTGAGACACATTACTTTCGCAATCGCCCGGTCAGCGTGACTGCGGGGCTGAATCCAACCACCGCGGCCTCTGATGCCAATCCCGCCTTGGATGATTGGCGTTTTGAGCAAAACTAGCCGCCTAAACGGCCCCAAAACCGGGGCTGTCCTTGACCTGTCTTGCTGGCTCTGGCATTGCCAAACCAACGAGACAGGAATTGATCAAATGAACCTCTTTGCCGAAATCCGCAGCTTGGTGACCGACAGCCTGACGGCTTTGGCCGCCGAGGGCGTTTTGCCCACTGGTCTGGACTTTGCACAGGTGGCGGTCGAGCCGCCGCGCGATCCGGCGCATGGCGATATGGCGACCAATGCGGCGATGGTGTTGGCGAAACCCGCCGGTATGCAGCCGCGTGCGATTGCCGAGGCTTTGGCTGCCAAGCTGGTGCTGGACCCGCGCCTGACCGGGGCCGAAGTGGCGGGGCCAGGGTTCTTGAACCTGCGGCTGGCGGCGAATGTCTGGCAGGGCGTGGTGAAAGCGGCGCTGACGGAAGGGTTGGCGTTTGGCAAATCCAGTGCTGGGGCAGGGCGCAAAGTCAACGTCGAGTTCGTCTCTGCCAACCCGACTGGCCCGATGCATGTCGGGCACGTGCGCGGTGCCGTGTTCGGAGATGCGCTGGCGCGGCTACTGGCATTCTCGGGCTGGAATGTCACCCGCGAATATTACATCAACGATGCAGGCGCGCAGGTTGATGTGTTGGCGCGCTCGGCTTACGAGCGGTATCGTGAGGCCAATGGGCTGGAGCCTGAAATCCGCGAGGGGCTTTATCCCGGCGATTATCTGATCCCGGTGGGCGAGGCGTTGAAGGCGAAATTCGGCACCAGTCTGCTCGATAAGGGCGAGGAGGTCTGGCTGGCCGACATTCGCGAAATCGCGTCTGAGATGATGATGGAAGAAATTCGCGGCGATCTGGCGGCTTTGGGCGTCAAGATGGACGTATATTCGTCGGAAAAGGCGCTGTATGGCACCGGGCAGATTGAGGCTGCGATCCAAGCCCTGCGTGACATGGATCTGATCTATGAAGGCACGCTGGAACCGCCGAAGGGTAAGCTTCTGGAAGACTGGGAACCCCGTGTCCAGACCCTGTTCCGTTCCTCTGCGCATGGAGATGACAGCGACCGCCCGGTGATGAAATCAGATGGATCGTGGACCTATTTTGCCCCCGACATAGCCTATCACTACAACAAGGTGCAGCGCGGTTTTGACGAGCTGATCGACATTTTTGGTGCCGATCACGGCGGATATGTCAAGCGGATGAAGGCGGCGGTTTCGGCCCTGTCCAATGGTAAAGTTCCGTTGGATATCAAGCTGGTGCAGCTGGTGAAGCTTTATAAGAATGGCGAGCCGTTCAAGATGTCAAAGCGGGCAGGCACCTTTGTGACCCTCCGCGATGTGGTCGAACAAGCGGGCGCGGATGTGACCCGCTTTATGATGCTGACCCGCAAGAACGACGTGACCTTGGATTTCGATTTCGCCAAGGTGCTGGAGCAGTCGAAAGACAACCCGGTGTTCTATGTGCAATATGCCAATGCCCGGATCAACTCGGTGCTGCGCAAGTCGCGTGAGGCCGGGATTGATTGCAGCGATGCGGCTTTGGCAAACGCCGATCTGGCCATTCTGAGCCACCCTGCTGAGATCGCTATGGCGCAGAAACTCGCCGAATGGCCGCGCTTGGTCGAGATCGCCGCCAAGGGCAACGAGCCGCACCGTATTGCGTTTTACCTCTATGAACTGGCGTCCGAATTCCATTCGCTTTGGAACAAAGGCAACGATGATACCAGCCTGCGCTTTATCCAGGAGGGTAATGCGGCAACATCTTCGGCGAAAATCGCCCTCGCGCGTGCCACGGGCGTTGTGATTTCGGCCGGCCTTGGTATCCTTGGCGTCACTCCGGTTGAGGAAATGCGGTAAGTGTCAAGGTCTGACCAGCCCGACCGGAGAGGGCAAAATAACAAGCAGGGGTGGCATGTATCGCCCTTGCACGCGAGGCAAGACATGGCGGACGTGGATTTCGATGAGTTCGACGGCGGTTATGCCGAGCATGAGATAGCCTCTGGCTATGCGACGGGGCGCGCCCGCGCGATGATAAACTTGGCCGGGGCCGCCTGTTCCGTGGCTTTGGTGATTGGGCTTGGCGTCTGGGGCTATAAACTGGCGGTGCGTGATGTTTCCGGCATCCCGGTGGTCCGCGCGCTGGAAGGCCCGCTGCGTATCGCGCCCGATAATCCCGGTGGCGATGTGGCGATGCATCAGGGTCTATCGGTCAACGCTGTGGCTGCTGCCGGAACCGCTTTGCCTTTGCCGGATAAACTGATCCTTGCGCCGAAAGAGGTGGCTTTGACAGCAGAAGATCAAGCAGGCACCGCTGAATTGTCGCAACTGCCTGCCGCCGATCCTTTGGCAAGTGGTGCCGAAGTGGTCGAGGTGGCACCGCAGGCTCAGGTAAGCCTTGCGCCCGTTGAGATTGCTCCGTCTGCTATGCCCGAGGTTGCTCCCAGTGCCGGGGGGGCGGATGCGACAAGCCTTGCGGTCACTGCACCTTTGCCTGCGACCCAGGAAGACGCAGTTGCCGCAGCCCTCGCCGCCGCTTTGGCGGACGGAGAAACCGCAGAAGGCGGGTTGAGTGAGGCCGAGGTTGCCGCCGCCGATCCGGTGAAGTCAGTGCGCCCGAGGCTGCGTCCAGCCAGCCGTAGCGCCGCTGCGGTCGCAGCCGTTGAACCCGCAGCCGCCACCGCCGAAGCTGCACCGGAGGCTGCCGCTCAGGTTCCCGTCGCAACAACCACCGCCGTGGCTGAAATCGACCCCAGCACTATCCCCGCGGGCACCCGGCTGGTACAGCTCGGGGCCTTCGACGATGAGGTGAGTGCGCGTGCCGAATGGGCCAAGCTGCAAGCCGACTTCCCGGATCTGCTGCCGGGCAAAGCCATGGTCGTGCAGTCGGCGCAAAGTGGCGGGCGTACCTTCTACCGCTTGCGCGCGCATGGTTTTGCCGACGAAGATGTGGCGCGGCAATTCTGCGCCGCGATGCTGGCTCAAAACGCCTCGTGCATCCCGGTTGCCCAAAAATGATCGGCTCTGGTGCCGCGATCTTCGGCTGTGCCGGGCTGACGCTGACCGCAGCTGAGCGGGATTTCTTCCGCGATTATGATCCGTTGGGTTTCATCGTGTTTGCGCGGAATGTTGAGACTCCTGAACAGCTTACCCGCCTGACTGCCGATTTGCGCGATAGCGTTGGCCGTGACGCCCCCATCCTTGTTGATCAAGAAGGTGGCCGCGTTCAGCGCCTGCGCGCGCCATACTGGCGTGAATGGGCCGCCCCGCTTGATACCGTAGAGAAAGCCGGAGCAAACGCCGCCCGCGTGATGGCGCTGCGTTCGCTGGTGATCGCTGCAGAACTCCGCGCCGTCGGCATTGACGCCAACTGCGCCCCTGTTGCTGACATTGCGGGCCCCAATACCCACCCGTTCCTGCGCAATCGCTGCTATGGCCAAGACGTTGAAACCGTCAGCCAAATCGCCCGCGCCGTCGCCGATGCGCATCTGGAGATGGGCGTGCTGCCGGTGGTCAAACACATGCCGGGGCATGGCCGATCCATCAACGACACCCACCACGATTTGCCCACTGTCACCACCGACCGCGCCACCCTGAACGCCACAGATTTCGCGCCGTTCCGCGCTTTGGCCGACCTGCCGATGGCGATGACGGCGCATATCATCTTCTCGGCCTATGACAGCCTGCCCGCCACCCAATCGCCCGCGATGATCAAAGCGATCCGCGATGAGATCGGCTTTGCGGGCCTGCTGATCACCGATGATCTGAACATGCAGGCGCTGGCGGGCAGCTTGGGGCAGCGGGCGGCGCGCTCGATGACGGCGGGCTGCGATATTGCGCTGCATTGCAAGGGCGATATGGCCGAAATGCTGGAGGTCGCCGCTGCCGCAGGCGTGATGACGGCTGCCGCCCGTACGCGTGCTGTGGCAGCGCTTGCGCAACGCCGTCCGGCGAAATCCGTTGACATCGCCGCGCTGGAGGCTGAGTTTTCGGCTCTGCTGGGCGAAGGTGCGCATGGCTGACACGGATACCGATGACTGGGCCGCTGCAGAGCGTATTCCGGCCGCCGAGAGGCTGGCCTCGGAAGCGCTGATCATTGATGTCGATGGTTTTGAGGGGCCGTTGGACCTTTTGTTGATGCTGTCGCGGACGCAAAAGGTCGATCTGCGCAAGATCTCGGTGCTGCAGCTGGCCGAGCAGTATCTGGTCTTCGTGCAGCGCGCGCAGGCGTTAAGGATTGAGCTTGCCGCAGATTATCTGGTGATGGCGGCTTGGCTCGCCTTTCTGAAGTCGCGACTGCTGCTACCGCCAGAACCCGGTGAGGCGGGGCCTTCGGCTGAGGATTTGGCGGCGCATCTGGCCTTCCAGTTGGAGCGGCTGTCGGCCATGCGCGAGGCCGCTGCCCGCCTGATGGGGCGTGACCAGTTGGGACGTGATTTCTTTGCGCGGGGTGTGCCCGAGGATGTCACCCGCAAGGTCAATGTCAGCTATTCCGCCACGCTGCTCGATCTGATGCGCGCCTATGCCCGCATCCGAACCCGCGACGAATTCCGCCCCTATGCCTTTGATCGCAAAGACGTCTACACGATGGAAGACGCGTTGGAGCGGATGCGCGGCTTGCTGGGTTATGCCGGGGAATGGTCGGATTTGACCAGCTTCATGCCCGAAGGCTGGGAGGTTTCCCCCGCCCGTCGCAGATCGGCCACCGCCGCCCATTTTGCGGCGATTTTGGAAATGGCCAAACGCGGCCAAGTGCAGATCAAACAGGGTGAAGTGTTTGCCCCGCTGATGATCCGCAGGACGGAACAATGACCGATCCGATTGAGAAAAGCCTGTTCGAAGCGCCGCCGATGGGTGAGCAGGAACGTATGGTGGAAGCCATCCTGTTTGCCTCGACAGAGCCGGTGACTCTGGCCGAACTGGTCAAGCGGATGCCGCATGGCTGTGACCCCGCCGAGGCCCTGTTGACCCTGCGCCGTCGCTATGACGGGCGGGGGGTGAATATGGTCAAGGTTGGCGATGCCTATGCCTTCCGCACCGCTGCTGATCTTGGACATTTGATGCAAAAGGAAAGCGCCGAGCAGCGCAAACTGTCGCGCGCGGCGATTGAGACGCTGGCGATTGTGGCTTACCATCAGCCGGTGACGCGGGCCGAGATTGAGGAAATTCGCGGTGTCGCGGTCAGCCGGGGCACCGTGGACCAACTGTTGGAGTTGGACTGGATCAGGTTGGGGCGCAGGCGGATGACTCCGGGGCGTCCGGTGACCTTTGTGGTGACCGATCACTTCCTTGACCACTTCGGCCTTGAATCCGCCCGCGATCTGCCGGGGCTGAAAGAATTGCGCGCGGCTGGGCTTCTCGACAGTCGCCCCTTGCCGGGTGGGTTGACCACCCCATCTGAAGACGAAGAACAGCCCAGTACCGGGCAAAGCGAATTGTTTGAGGACTAAGCCATGGACCGTATCATTCAGATGATCCTGAATAAACTCTTGGGGCGGCTGGTCAACACCGCCGTTAATAAGGGTGTTGATTATGCGGCTCGTAGGGGGAAGTCGCCCGATGATATGACGCCTGAAGATCACGCACAGGCCCGCGCGGGCAAGGAAATGGCGAAGCGCGCACGGCAAGCGGCCAAGCTGACCCGCCGCATCCGCTAAAGCAAAAGGCCCGCCAGTGGCGGGCCTTTTGGTACTGATCTAAAAGGCTTAGCGCGCGCGACGCCCACCGCGACGCCCTGACGTTGCCGCTGTTGCCGCAGCCGAAGCCTCGGCAAACGTCGCCCCAGCCTCGACAGCCTCCAGAACCTTCGCAAAGCGGATCCACTCGCCGCCATTGGCGTCATGGTTCATCAGGAAGTTGGCGGCGCGAATCGCCTCCATCTCGGGTAGGCGTACCGGGTTCATGATGGCGCTGGTCATGCCCGCGCCAATCGCCATCGGCAGGAAGGCGGCGTTGACGCCGTGACGGTGCGGCAGACCGAACGAGATGTTCGAGGCACCACAGGTGGTGTTGACGCCCAATTCTTCGCGCAGCCGGCGCACCAAGGCGAACACCTGCTGGCCAGCCGAGCCCATCGCACCCACAGGCATCACCAGCGGGTCAACCACGATGTCATGCGCCGGGATGCCGAAATCGGCGGCGCGCTCGACGATCTTTTTCGCCACCGCAAACCGCACATCGGGGTCTTGCGAAATCCCGGTGTCATCGTTGGAAATCGCCACCACCGGCACGTTGTATTTCTTCACCAGCGGCAGAACCAGTTCCATGCGGTCTTCTTCCCCCGTCACCGAGTTCAGCAGGGGGCGGCCCTCGCAAGACTGCAAGCCAGCCTCCAACGCGCCGGGAACCGAGCTGTCGATGCACAAAGGCACATCCACCACGGCCTGAATCCGTAGGATCAATTCGCGCATCAACGGCGGCTCGACAAAGTTATTGTCGGCATAGCGCGGATCTTCGGCCATTTTGTTGGTGAACACCGCCCCCGAGTTCACGTCCAGAATGTTGGCACCGCAAGCTACCTGCTCTAGCGCGTCACGCAGAACCGTTTCAAAATTGCCGGCTTCCATTTCGGCGGCCAGCTTTTTACGGCCCGTTGGGTTGATACGCTCACCGATCACGCAGAACGGCTCGTCAAAACCGATGATCACGGTTTTTGTTTTGGATTCAATGACGGTACGGGTCATTCTTAAACCTTCTCTTTAAGCGTTTGTGGGTTTCTTAAGCGTTTGCAGGCACACCAGACGCACCGCCATTTTCAGTCACCCAAGCGGCATTGGTCTTGATGCCGCCGAGCGGGAAGAAGTGAACCTGCTCGATGCCGAAAGCCGGGTTGGCCGTTTTGTGCGCAGCTAGTCCTGCGATGAACTCGGTCGGCTCGTAGGGCAAAAGCAGTTTCGTCACGTCCATAGCACGTTTTTGCAGCACACGCAGCGAAGCACCAACGCCACAGGAAATCGCGAATTTGATCAGGGTTTGCAGCTTGGCGGGACCGGCCACACCAATATGGATCGGTAGATGCACGCCCGCCTCGGCCAGACGGTTGGCCCAAGCGATCACCGGGGCAGCCTCAAAGCAGAACTGCGTCGCAATCGCCATTTTCGCATCAGAGCGTTCGGAAAACGCCTGTTTCCACTTCAGCGCAGCCAGCACGATGGCATCGCCGCCGTCCTTGTCGATGTCTTTGTTGCCCTCGGGGTGGCCCGCGACGTGCAGACGCTCAAAGCCGTCGAACAGCCCGGTTTCGATCAACTGCATCGAGCTGTCAAAATCGCCAGCCGGGGTGTTCACACCGCCCCCGAGCAAAAGCGCTTGCTTGACACCCGCCTCGGTCTGGTAGCGCTTGATCCAATCGGCCAAGGTAGCCTTGTCATGGATGATCCGCGCCGGGAAATGCGGCATCACGTCAAAGCCTTCGTGCGCGATCCGCTTGGCGGTGGCCACCATATCTTCAATCGGCGTGCCCTCGATATGGGCGATGTAAACCCGCGTGCCTTTCGGCAGCAAAGCGCGGAAATCTTCCACCTTTTCGGCGGTGCGCGGCATCACCTCAATCGAATAGCCCTTCAGAAAGGCTTCATTCGCGTCGGTGTTGGCTGCGGGTTTGGTTTCTTTGCGGAAAAAGCTAAGTGCCACGCGGGCCTCCCTTAGAACGGTCAGGCCTGCGCCCAGCCCTCGGCGTTGATCAGCGTCTTCAGACGCTCGGTATCATAGGTGGTGTCCAAGCGCGCGGCCTCGGCGGCAGCCACCTCGGCGGCTTCGCCTTCCACCGGATAGGGATCAGCCTTGCGCCATTCGGCCAAGTAAGCGTCGGCACCTTTAGCGCCGATCTTCATGGCACAGCGGTCAATCGCTTGCTCAAACCGCTCGGGCAGTTGCACCTTAGACGCAGATCGCCCCTTACCGACAATCACCTGCGCCGGAATATCGCGCCAAAACACCACTGTTACATCCGGCATAGCTGATTCCCCCCACCTATTTTGTCACCTGTTCTATGCGCCGATACGCGACAAATACGGTCGGTTTTCGACATAGAACATGCTTGTAGCGACCACGCTTGTTGCTAGCGGCAAACTGCGCGTGCGGCCAGTGCTTAGGATTGGAGAAATTTTCATCATCTCTATGAACGCACAGCTCACGTTTGCACAGGCATGGGGGAGGGTGCTTGCCACTGCCCGGTAACGGGACTACCTTTGGGGCAACCACCAATGGAGGGCGATTATGGCGCCCGAGCGTCCCCTGGGGGCGGACGCGATGCAAACAGCGGTTGAGGCACTGGGTGCTTTCCGCGAAACTGACCCGTCGGCCCCCCCCGGCCTGTGGTCCAAGGGGCTTTATGCTGCCGTGGATCTGGGCACAAATGCGTGCCGCATGTTGATTGCCCAACCAAAGGGCAGTCAGTTTGTGGTTGTGGACAGCTTTTCAAAAACTGTCCAACTGGGTGCGGGGCTGGAAGCCTCGGGCCGGCTTGGTCGTGCCTCGATGGGTCGCACGATGCAGGCGTTGCGGATTTGCCAGAAGAAGATCGAACAGCACGGCGTGACGCGGATGCGGTTCGTGGCGACCGAGGCGTGTCGGCGTGCGCGCAATTCCAAAGAGTTCATGCGGCAGGTGCGGCGCGAAACCGGGCTGATTGTCGAGATTATCCCGGCCGAAGAAGAAGCACGGCTGGCGGTGATTTCTTGCGCGCCTTTGGTGAACCGTTCGACAGAACAGCTTTTGGTGGTCGATATTGGCGGCGGGTCCACCGAACTGGTGTGGATTGATCTGTCGGCGGTGGCCCCCGAGGATCGGCCAAAGTCGATCATGCGGCTGCATCGCGGTTTTCAGGTGGAGCCTGCGGGGGCGCGGGTGGTGGATTGGATTTCGGTGCCGTTGGGGGTCGCGACGCTGAAAGACCAGTTTCAGGATGTCGAGGATGACGCGGCGCGGTTCGCGTTGATGAGCTGGTTTTTTGAAGAAAATCTTGCGTCTTTCAGCCCCTATGCTTCGGCGCAAAAGCGTGAGGGGTTTCAGATTATTGGCACCTCTGGCACTGTCACCACTGTGGCCGCCAGCTATCTGGGCCTCCGGCGTTATGATCGCACCAAGGTGGACGGGTTGCAGATGACCAGCGATCAGATTGATCTGGTGATCCGCGAATATCTGACGCTGGGGCCGGAAGGGCGGCGCAATGATCCACGGATTGGCCGTGACCGACATACGCTGATCATGTCCGGCGCGGCTATCCTTCAGGCGCTGATGCGGATATGGCCAACCGATCGCCTTTCCGTCGCCGACCGTGGTCTGCGCGAAGGGCTCTTATATGCACAGATGAGCGCCGATGGCGTGTTAGAGGACGGGCCGTTCGAATGACCGAGAAAACCACATCAGGCCGGGGCCAGCGCGAGCTGCGCGTGCGGGTCAAAACCGCCAAGGGCCGCAAGCTGTCGTCAACCCTGTGGCTGGAGCGGCAGTTGAACGATCCCTATGTGATCCGCGCCAAGAAGGAAGGTTTTCGGGGCCGGGCGGCGTATAAGATTTCCGAGCTTGACGACAAGTATGGCTTCCTGGTGCCGGGCGCGCGGGTGGTCGACCTTGGCTGTGCGCCGGGGGGCTGGTGTCAGATCGCAGTGAAGCGGGTTAATGCTTTGGGCGATAATCCAAAAAAGCCGATTGGCACTGTGCTCGGCATTGATCTACAAGAAATTGAAGGCATCGCGGGCGCGCAAATCCATCAGTTGGATTTCCTATCCGATGAAGCTGACGCTCTGGTCAAGGGCTGGCTGGGCGGCAAAGCCGATGTGGTGATGTCGGATATGGCGGCCTCGGCTTCGGGGCATAAGGGCACCGACCACTTAAGGATTATTGCACTCATCGAGGCGGCTTTAGCCTTTGCCTTTGACGTGCTGGAAGAAGGCGGCACGTTTATCGCCAAAGTTCTGGCGGGCGGCGCGGAAAATGAGATGCAGGTGCAGTTGAAAAAGTCGTTCAACAAAGTCGCCAATGTGAAGCCGCCAGCGAGTCGCGCCGACAGTTCCGAAAAATTTGTCGTCGCACAGGGCTTCCGGGGTAAAGCGACGCTGACTGGATCTTTCGCACCACGTTCCGGGGATGAAAATTGATCTGCCGCTATTAAGCGGGTTGCAGAAACAATCCCGAACCCGGCGAAAAACAAAAGGCGCCCCAAGTAGGCGCCTTTTTGCTTAAACGTTGATCGACCTTGCGCGAAAACTCGCCTCAGCCGCCCCAAGTGCGGACCGGGCCGCAGTCCATATGCACGAAGTTCGAGCCATAGTAATGGCCGACACCACCCGCCGAACAGGCCTCTGCCGCCTTGGCCATTTGGCTGACCGAACGCGATTTCAATCGCAGATCCGCCGCCATGCCCTTCATATGCAGCGAGTGTTTTGCCACACCGCGCGAATGAGAACGCAGCATCGCGTTGGTCGAGGGGCTGCGATAGCCCGACAACAACATGTAGGGTTCGCGGACATCCAGCAGGCGATGCGCGGCTGCGATGATGTCATAGTTGCGAGGGTCCATGCCAACCACTTCGTCGGAACGCCAGTCGCGCATGAAGTGGTTGATTTCTTTGGTAACTTCCGGGATGTATTCGCCTTCGACCCAATAAATTGTGTCGATGCTTTCCCCGGTGCGACCCGAATACATTCGGATCCGCCGGATATCGCCTGCGCCCCGTAGAAGGCCGAAAGCATTGGAATAAGTCGGGGCTGCAATCGCGGCAGTCGCCGCAAAAACACCCAACAGACCACGTCGCGTGATCATGTCCGTCTTCATAATCGCCATTCTTTGCGCCTGTCCCATCGCTGGTCTTTGACCGCCTGAAGTCGCGGTTCTGTTCGTCACTTCATCCCCAAGTGCTGGGCACCTTATGGCACAGCTTGCGGTGAAGCCAAAGAGCAGAATGGCCGCTGCGACTCAGTCTGGCAGCAATAGGCAAAAAATTGCTGAAAATGAGGGAACCAAGTGGGGATTTCCGTATCTGCCTTATTCGTGGCGAATATGCGACAATCGCGGGGTTAGTCGCGACTCATGCGCAGGCAGATGCGTTAACACGAGTTTACAGTTTCAACGATTTCACCCAAGCTTTTCAAAGTAAACCACTATCAGATGCGACAGGGCTTGGCCCGACCAATGGGAATCATCGTGCACATCAGCTTTTCCGCGCGCGCCTGCGGAGTTATCCGCCGCCTAACCGCCACCAGCGCTTTGACCGTAGCCTTGGCCTGGACCTCGCCGGTTCTGGCGCAAAGCGACGCCTTCACGCGGTCTTTGGCGGAAGCTTCGGCTGCAGATGAGGCGGTTGCTGGGTTCTACCGCGACCATCGCTATCAACCGCTGTGGACCGGCCCCCACGATCAGGCGCGGCGTCATGCGTTGATAATGGCGCTTTCGACGGCGGACGAGCAGGGCCTGCCGGTGAAACGCTACGATCCGGCTGATCTGATCGCGCTGGCGAAAGCGGCGGTGACGGAAGGCGACCGGGGCCGCTTGGAAATGGCGATGACCTCGGCCTATCTGTCTTATGCGCGCGATGTCAGTTCTGGTGCTTTAACGCCGAAAAAAATTGACCCGACCATCCTGCGCGAGATCATCCGGCCTGATCCGGCTGTGTTGCTGGCTGGGATGGCGGCCACGACTGCGCCCGACGCTTACCTCAGGGCTTTGCTGCCCACGGCCGCGGAATATGCCCGGTTGGTGAAGGAAAAACTGCGGTTGGAGCGCGAAGCGCCGTCGTTGATCGGGATTTCGGCGGCAAAACTCTCGCCCGGAGACAGCGGCAATGCGGTTGTGGCGCTGCGGGATCGGTTGATCGAGCTCGGCTATATGGGCCGCTCGGCCACAGCGACCTACGATGGCCAGATGCAGCGCGCGGTGCAACGTTATCAGTTGGATCAGGGCCTTGCCGCCGATGGTGTGGCTGGTGGATCGACCATTGACGCGCTGAACACGACGCCAGCGGAGCGCTTGCAATCGGTGACCGTGGCCTTGGAGCGGATGCGGTGGATGGCGCATACCGATCTGGGCAAGCGGCATATCTGGGTCAATCAGGCGGATTTCACCGCTGAAATCGTCGATGACGGTCGGGTGACGTTTCAGACGCGGGTGGTGGTTGGCAAAGCCTCGCCCGAGATGCGCAGCCCGGAATTTTCCGATCAGATGGAATATATGGTGATCAACCCCAGCTGGGGGGTGCCGCGCTCTATCATCGTCAAGGAATACCTGCCGATGTTGCAGCGCAACCCGAATGCGGTTGGGCATTTGCAGGTGATTGATGGCAGAGGTCGTGTGGTGCCGCGCGGGGCGGTGAATTTCGCGGCCTATTCGGCGTCGAGCTTCCCGTTTGGCCTGCGTCAACCACCCTCGGATGGCAACGCCTTGGGCAAGGTGAAGTTCATGTTCCCCAACCCTTACAACATCTATCTGCACGACACGCCTGCGAAAGCGCTGTTCGCCAATGAGGTGCGCGCCTTCAGCCATGGTTGCATCCGTTTGGGCGACCCGTTTGATTTCGCCTATACGCTGCTTGCCAAGCAGACCAACGATCCGAAAGGCCTGTTCCAAGAGCATCTTGATGCCAAGAACGAAAGCTCGGTCTCGCTGGATGTGCCAGTGCCGGTGCATTTGGTCTATTACACCGCTTGGCCGACCAAGACCGGGATGGCCTATCGCCGCGATGTCTATGGTCGCGACGGCAAGCTGTTTGAGGGGCTGACCGAGGCGGGTGTGGCCTTGCCAGAAGTGCAGGGCTGATTTCCCGTTGGGATAGCCGGTTGAAACAATGTGATTTCCCTGCGGGGGAATCCGTTTGGCTGTTATGAGAATTGTGGTTCAAGCTGCCGGTTATCCGCGCTAAACCTTCCGCAAACCGCCGGAGGATACCATGGCCCATACGATCCGCGACATTGCGCAGGCTTTAGGGGCTGAAGCAGAGGGCGATCTTGACCTTTTGGTGCTGCGCGCGTCTGAGCCAGCTTCGGCAGGGCCGCAGGATTTGGCTTTGGCGATGGACCCACGCTATGGCGACGGTTTGGCAAAGGGTCGGGCGCAGGCGGCGATGCTATGGCCGGGCGCGGATTGGCGGGGTTTGGGGCTGAAAGCAGCGATTTTCGCGCCACGCGGACGGCTAGCGATGGCGGGGCTGTCGGTGATGCTCGATCCGGGGCCTGCGATTGCGGCAGGTGTGCATCCGATGGCGCTGGTGGATGCCTCGGCGCAGATCGAGGAAGGTGCTGCGATAGGGCCTTTTGTGGTGATCGGGGCGGATGTTCGGATTGGGGCGAGGGCGCGGATTGCCAGCCATGTCTCGATTGCGGAGGGGGCTGTGATTGGTGACGACGCGCTTATCCTACAGGGCGCACGGATCGGCGCGCGAGTAACAATCGGGCATCGGTTTATCTGCCAGCCGGGGGCGGTGGTGGGTGCGGATGGATTTTCCTTCGTGACACCTCAGAAATCCGGGGTTGAAGAAATCCGCGCCAGTTTGGGCAAACGTGACGAAATTCGCGCACAAAGTTGGATGCGGATTCATTCTTTGGGTGCTGTGGCCTTGGGCGATGATGTCGAACTTGGTGCAAATGTCGCGATTGATCGTGGTACCATTCGCGATACCACCATCGGCTCGGGCACCAAACTCGATAACCTCGTGCATATTGGTCACAATGTTCAGGTGGGCCGCGATTGTTTGCTGTGTGGACAGGTGGGGATTGCGGGCTCGGCCAAGATCGGCGACCGAGTGGTACTCGGGGGGCAAGTCGGGGTCAGCGACAATATCTTCGTCGGCGATGATGTGATTGCGGGCGGGGCTACGAAAATTTTGACCAATGCGCCTGCGGGCCGGGTGCTTTTGGGCTATCCTGCGGTCAAGATGGAAACCCATGTCGAGATGCAAAAGGCACTGCGCCGCTTGCCTCGGCTGGCGTCCCGCGTGGCGGAATTGGAGAAAGCCATATCCCTGTTACCTGATGTTGATTAAACGGGGTAAACCGTGACGGAAGGAAACCCGATGAACATGCAAAGCCAAGTGATTAGCGTGCAGGCGCAAGTGATTGCGATCATTGCCGAGCAGGCGGTGCTGGATGTGACAGATGTCAGCCCGGCGCAATCGCTGGAAAGTCTGGGCATCGACAGTCTGGGTCTGGTCGAGACGATCTTTGCGATTGAGGAAGCCTTCGACATTTCCGTGCCGTTCAACGCCAATGAGCCGTCAAAAAGCGGGTTTGATCTGACCTCGGTGGCCTCGATTGTCGCGGCGGTTGAAGTCCTGATCACTCAGAAAGCCGCATGAGGCGGGTTGTCATCACCGGAGCAGGCACGGTCAACGCCTTGGCGCGCGACGTGGCAGGCACCTATGAAGCCTTTGCCGAAGGCCGATGTGGCATTGCCGAATTGGACATTCGCGACAAGGACCGTCTGAGCATCAAAATCGGCGGGCAGGTCCGCGATTGGGACGCCGAGGCTTTGTTCAGCCGCCAGCAGATCACGCTTTATGATCGGTTTACGCAGTTTACGCTGACGGCGGCACAGCAGGCGATTGCGCAGTCCGGGCTGGTTTTTGACGGCGATCTTGGTGACGAGTCTGGCGTCGTGCTGGGTACGGCTGCGGGTGGCGTCAACACTTGGGATGACAGTTACCGCGCTGTCTATGCCGAGGATAAAAACCGGGTGCATCCCTTCGTGGTGCCGAAGCTGATGAACAGCGCCGGGGCCAGCCATGTGGCAATGCAGTTTGGCTTGCGCGGGCCAAGCTTCAGCGTTTCAACCGCCTGCGCCAGTTCCAATCACGCAATGGGCCTTGCGTTTCAGGCGATCCGGGGCGGAAGTGCCACGGTGATGGTGACGGGCGGCTCTGAATCCATGCTGTGCTTTGGCGGCATTAAGGCGTGGGAGGGGCTGCGGGTGATGTCGCAAACCGCCTGCCGTCCGTTTAGTCTGAACCGCAGCGGCATGGTGCAGGGCGAGGGCGCGGCGATCTTTGTGTTTGAAGATTACGACCACGCCCACGCGCGCGGGGCTCAGATTTTGGCAGAAGTGATCGGCTTTGCAATGACCTCGGATGCCTCTGACATCGTGATGCCCTCGCAAGAAGGGGCTGCACGGGCGATCCGGCTGGCGTTGCGCGATGCGCAGGTGGCACCCGATGCGGTGGGCTATATCAACGCACATGGCACGGGCACGGCGGCGAATGACAAGACCGAATGTGCGGCGATCTCGGAGGTGTTCGGGGCGGCGGCGCAAAGCGTGATGCTGTCCTCGACCAAATCTATGCACGGCCATCTGATTGGCGGCACCGGGGCTGTGGAGTTGCTGGCCTGTCTGATGGCCTTGCAGCAAAGCGTGATCGCACCGACGATCGGCTATGAGGTCGCAGACCCCGATTGCCCGCTCGACGTGGTGCCCAATCAGGCGCGCGAGGTACCCGTCAATGTGGTGATGTCGAATGCGTTTGCCTTTGGTGGGCTGAATGCCGTGCTGGTGTTGCGCAAAGCGGCGTGAGCTTAGATGAAGCCCGCCAAAAAACACGCAATAGCCCATGAAAAAGCCCGCCCAAAACTGGGGCGGGCTTTTTCTATTCTGCGTCAGATCTTACTTCTTCGGCATCGTTGCGGCGACGGCCTCGTAGCCCGCCGTGAAGCCTTTCAGCTCGACCGCCAGTTCAACCTTTTGATCCGGTGCCGCAGCCGGAACGATGGTGATCGTGGCCTTGGTGCCTTTTTTGAATTGTGCCACTTCGTCTGCCGTAAAGCCGACGCGTGCCACGCAGCCCAGTTGGGCGCAGAAGGTGAACGGGTAGATCTTGGCCTTGCTGCCATCCACCGACACCGCCAGATTGGCGGTCAGCAGAGTTTCCAGCGGCGCGATGATCGTGGCACCCGCAGCAGCCTTGCCGCCAGCGGGCAGCGCGAACATGCTGATTTCAGCAACATTGGTGCCGTCTTTGTCTTTCAGCAGCTGATACAGCTCGCAAGGGTCCGAGCCATCTTTCATCTTGGTGCAGCGCTGTGCCCAGGCATCGAAGGTGGCGAGTTGGTAAATCTGACCGACTTCTGCCGCTTCCTGCGTCAGCGGCGCGGGCGGCGTGTTGGGGTCAACGCCCATATTCAGATCTTCCGTCGCCGGAGCGGTGGTGTCCACCGTTGCAGCCGGGGTCGGATCCGCCGGAGCGGTCTCTTGTGCGAGGGCTGGGAATGTCGCGGCAGCAAAAGCCAGACCGAGCGAAAACGCGAGGGAACGGTGCAGAGTCGTCATCGACATCACTGTCTCTTTCTTGATTGTTTGGCTGGGCAATAGCATGGCAATGCCGGGAAGTCAGCGGGAAAAAACATCACGTCTTCGCGCGCATGGGCGAAAAACGGTTGCGGCGATCACGACTGAAACGATTCTGCTAACCGCGTGTTCCAAAAGGAAAAAGGGCCGGACAGCCGACCCTTTTTCAACTTTTCTTATTCTCCCTGTCGGACTGGCCGACTTGTGAAGCAGACGCTACGGCGCTTTCAAATCCGCGTCAACTGGAATTGTAACCGATTGTGACAGTCCTGCGATGGAAAAAAGCCGCGCTGTTTGATCAGCGCGGCAGTCTGACAGGGAGGAAGTCACCACAACGAACACCGGAGCGTGTTCGGGGTAAGATCGAGACTGGCAGAGTTAGGTTAACAATGTATTTTGACCCAGAACGGTTGCCGTTTGGCAGCTTTGGATCGTGCAAAAGGTGGCAGCATGGGCGAGACGATTTTTGTGGGTGGCGGCGGTGAAGCTTATGGTGTGCCGCAGAACCTGCTGCTGAAATACGGTAACCGCCATGGCCTGATCGCAGGGGCCACCGGCACGGGCAAAACCGTAACCTTGCAAGTGCTGGCCGAGGGTTTTTCTGCCGAAGGCGTGCCGGTGTTCATGGCTGATGTGAAGGGCGATCTTTCCGGGCTGGGGGCTGCAGGCTCGACCAACCAAAAGCTGCACGACAGCTTTATGAAACGCGCTGCCACCATCGGGCTTGATCTGCAATACCGCACCTTTCCGGTGACGTTCTGGGATATGTTTGGCGAAAATGGCCATCCGATCCGCGCCACCGTGGCCGAGATGGGGCCGCTGCTGCTCTCCCGCCTTTTAGAGTTGACCGAACCGCAAGAGGGCGTGTTGAACGTGGCCTTCCGGCTGGCGGATGAAGAAAAACTGCCGCTGCTCGATCTGAAAGACCTGCAGGCGCTGCTGACTTTTGTCGCCGAACATGCGACCGAGATTTCGGCGCGGTTTGGTCTGGTCTCGCCGACCTCGGTGGGGGCGATCCAGCGGCGTTTGCTGGTGCTGGAGAATCAAGGTGCGAGCGAGATGTTTGGCGAACCTGCGTTGGATCTGGCGGATTTGATGCGTTGCGATGCCGATGGCGCGGGGATGATCAACATTCTGGCGGCGGAAAAGCTGATGAATTCGCCCCGGCTCTACGCAACCTTCCTGCTGTGGCTGCTTTCGGAATTGTTCGAAAACCTTCCCGAAGTCGGCGACCCGGATAAGCCGAAACTGGTGTTCTTCTTCGACGAAGCGCATCTGTTGTTCACCGATGCACCGAAAGCCTTGGTGGCCAAGGTTGAGCAGGTGGCGCGGCTGATCCGCTCGAAGGGCGTGGGGGTGTATTTCATCACCCAGAACCCCGCCGATGTGCCCGAGATGATTCTGGGCCAGTTGGGAAACCGCGTGCAGCATGCCTTGCGCGCTTTCACCGCCAAGGATCAGAAAGACCTGAAACTTGCGTCCGAAACCTATCGCCCCAATCCGCGCTTCGCCATTGAAGACGCGATCCGCGATGTCGGCACGGGGGAAGCGGTGACCTCGTTTTTGGAAGCCAAGGGTATTCCGGGCTTGGCCGAACGCACTCTGGTGCGTCCGCCGTCATCACAGCTTGGTCCGATTGACCCTGCCTTGCGCGCGCAACTGATCGCGGCCTCGCCGATGGGGGCGAAGTATAACGCCGTGATTGACCGCGATAGCGCCTATGAACGCCTGCGCAGCCGCGCTGAACACGCAGCGCAAGAGGCCAATGCGGCAGAGGCACAAAGCCAACAGCAGGCTGATCAAGCCGAGTCCGAATTCCGCAATGCCCGCCGCTACGATGGCGGCAGCGCCGGGCGGACCGCCTCAGCTGCCCCCAAGAAAACCTCATCCAGCCGATCCGATTCGATTGGCGAGACCTTTGCGAAAAGCTTCGCCAGAAGTCTGGGGTCAAAAACCGGACAAGCGGTGATCCGGGGCGTGCTGGGCTCGCTTTTCCGCAGCCGTTGACACAATCGCGTCGCGGCTTCGCCTTATTCGTCCGGCAGGTTGTATTGGTCTGCTTTGAATAGGGAGGCCGCGATGGCTTTGACGGCTGCTGAGCAATATCTGCTGGAACTGATCAACCGGGCGCGACTTGACCCGGCGGGTGAGGCGGCGCGTTATGGCATTGATCTGAACGCGGGGCTTGCAGCGGGCACCATTTCGACCGCCTCTAAGCAGGTGTTGGCACCCAATGCCTTGCTGGAAAACGCAGCGGTTGGCCATTCGCAATGGATGCTGGCGGCGGATGTATTCTCGCATACCGGCAGCGGCGGCTCATCTGCATCGCAACGTGCCACGGCAGCAGGTTATGCTTGGGCCAATGTTGGTGAAAATCTGTCGTGGCGTGGCACCACGGGATCAATCAACCTTGATACCATCGCCGCAACGCATCATCAGGATCTGTTCCTCAGCGCGGGACACCGCCAGAATATGTTGAACGATGCCTATCAAGAGATCGGCATCGCGCAAGAGCGCGGGCTGTTCAATCTGAGCGGACGGAATTACGACTCGTCGATGCTGACCGAGGTTTTCGCAAAACCTGCGGTTGCGAAGACGTTTTTGACGGGAGTCATTTACAACGATACCGACCGGAATAGCTTCTATTCAATCGGGGAAGGTGTGGCAGGTGCGACCTTTGCTGCGCAAAGCAAATCGGCGAGTAGCGCAGCGGCAGGTGGGTATGCGATTGGGCTGACGGCTGCGGCGGGGGTTGCTGTGACTGGGAAAGTCGATGGGCTGGATTTTTTGTTCACGGTCGGGATGCTGGGGGGCAACGTGAAAGTTGACATTGTGAACCGCAGTGTTGTTTTTTCATCCGGAAATATTGGCCTGAATCTTGGGATCCACAACGTGACATTGCTTGGTAATGCCAATTTGTTTGCGACTGGCAACCTGAATGACAACAATATGACCGGAAATGCCGGCGGCAATCGGCTTGAGGGCGGCGCTGGGAATGATGTGCTCATGGGCATGAACGGCACCGACAATCTGATTGGCGGTCTCGGCAATGATAAAATTCTTGGCGGTGATGGCGGCGACCGCATTGAAGGCGGCAGCGGAAACGATGTGCTTTCCGGAAATCTTGGTGCCGACACATTTGTGTTTGGCAATGATTTCGGGCGCGATACGGTGACAGATTTCTCGCTGGCAGCCAAAGAGAGGTTGGTGTTCGATGATCTGATATGGGGCGGCTCTGCCTTGAGCGCACAGCAGGTCGTTTCGCAGTTTGCGCATGTTATGGCGGGAACTGTCGTGTTTGAATTCAGCGCAAATGAAGTCATCACACTTAGCGGTGTCACTACAACCGCTGGCCTTGCAGACGCGTTGATGATCGTCTAGCCGCGCTCGGCAACTGGGCGCAGTTTCAGCTTGGTGAGGCGGTTTTCGCGGCGTTGCGCCACTTCGATGCGGAAGCCGTGGAAGTGGAACACCTGCCCCTCTGCCGGGATCATCTGCGCCTCGTGGATTACCAGACCTGCCATGGTATTGGCCTCGGCATCAGGCAGTTGCCAGTCGGTCGCGCGGTTCAGATCGCGGATCGTCATGGCACCGTCGATGATGTAATCGCCGTTGGCATCGCGCTTTAGGCCGGTATCGCGGGCGACGACATCGAATTCGTCAGTGATATCGCCGACGATTTCTTCCAGAATATCCTCCAACGTGATCAACCCTTGCAACGCGCCGTATTCGTCGACCACCAAAGCGAAATGCGTGCGCCGCTTGAGGAACTCGCGCATCTGCTCATCAAGGCTGGTGGTGTTGGGGATGAAATAGGGCTTCTTGGCGACCTTTAGAATATCAAGGCTATCCAACCCTTCGGGGGCATCGCCGCGCAGCAGGCGGTCGAGTTCGCGCAACAGATCCTTGGTGTGGACAAGGCCAAGGATGTTCTCGGTCTCATCGCGGTAGACTGGCAGACGCGAATGCGGCGAGGCCAGCATTTGGCTGATGATATCACCCGGCGGATCATCGGCGTTGATCATCTCAATCTGGCGGCGGTGGCGCATGATTTCTTCCACTGCGCGGTCGGAAAGGTCCAACGCTCCCAGCAAGCGATCACGATCTTCCTTTTGCATCGCCCCGCCAGAATGGCCCAAAGCAATTGCGCCTGCGATGTCATCGCGCAGGGCATCATGCTGTTCGGACAGATCGAAGGTCAGCCCGAAGCTGCGCAATGCGGCTTGCTTCAGGACCTGCATCAGCGCGGCGAGGGGGGAGAATATCCATGCGGCGATCAGGCCGAACAGGCCCAGACGGGCAAGCGTGGATTCGGCTGTGGCGGTGCCGATGGCAGAGGGGATGATGCGGCCCAACAATGCCAAAGCGATGCCTGCGGCGAAGGTCAGCCAAGCAAAATCGAAGCCTGTCCAGTCGCGGGCTTGCCACAGCAGGCCCGACAGAGCGGCAAGCGCGGTCAGGCTATGCGCAAGGCGCAGCGCCATCAGGCCCATCTCACCGCGCGCGATCAGCTTGGCAGCGGCCGCGGAATGGACCGAGACGCGGCCATGTGGCCGATTCTGCGCGGCTGCGATCACGGCTGCAAGCAGGGCGGCTGCGGCCAGTGTGACAAGGATCAGAGCGTAAATCCAAAGGTTGTGCATCATTGGCCCGGTTTGCCTGTGGCGAGGGGGTGATGCGTCAGCACCAGACGGCGCAGGTCTTCGTCCAGAACATGGGTGTAAATCTCGGTGGTGGCGACATCGGCGTGACCGAGCAGCGCTTGGATCACCATCAGATCGGCCCCGCCCGCCAAAAGATGCGTCGCAAAGGCGTGGCGCAGGGTGTGGGGCGTGACGGTGCTGGGATCAACGCCGCCTTGCACCGCGATATCCTTGATCAGCAGGTAGAAATGCTGCCGGGTCAGGTGGCCATCGACGCCGGGGCCGGGAAATAGCTGCTTGGAGGCAGGCTTGCCCAGTTTACGTCCCGCATCCTCTTGCGCATCCCGCTCGGCCAGCCAGTCCTGCACCGCCACGCGTGCGGGGGGCGACAGCGGCACCATGCGTTCTTTGTCGCCCTTGCCCTTCACCAGAATCATCTTCGGATTGCCGCGCACCGCCGCAACCGGCAGGCCGACGAGTTCCGACACCCGCATGCCCGTCGCATAAAGCAACTCGACCAAAGCGCAGTTGCGCAGTCGTTCCGGCTCGGATCGACCCTTGCGGCGGGCGGCATCGAGCAGACGCTCGACCTCGGGCAACGACAGAGTCCCCGGCAAGCGCTGGCTCGCACCGGGGCCCTTGATGCGCAGGGCGGGGTTGTCGCTGCGCCAGCCTTCTTCATGCGCAAAGCGGTAAAGCTGGCGGATCGCCGACAGCCTGCGCGCGCGGGTGGCTTTCGACAGGCCTTGCGCGTCACAAAACACCAGATAAGCCTCGACCTGATCGCGGCCCGCTGCGGCAAAGCTGTTGGCATTGCGGGAAAGCCAATCGGCGAAATCCTTCAGATCGCGCCCATAGGCCAGTTGTGTGTTTTTCGCAGCGCCAAGATCGGCGGCATGGGCGGCGAGAAAGCTGGAAATCCAACTGTCAGGATGTGTGGGGGCGGGCATTTATCCGCGCCGTTCCAGCAGCATCAACTGCAAGGCGGTGCGCCGGGCGATATCTTCCAGCCCAAGTTTTCTTAGCACCGATAGGCCCTCAGTGACCTTCACCAACTCCCCGCGCAGACCGGATTCGATGCGGATCACGGCTTGCAACATCGCCTCGCCCACTCGTTTTTGTGTGATCAACTCGGCAATATCTGCGGGCAGTTGTGGGTCGGTGAATGCGGGGGCGATGGCGCGAGCCATGCTGTCAGGCGCGATCAGGCCCTTGACCGAACCAGCGGCGAGTCCGGCCAGAAACAGGCTGCGCGCATCCGTTCCGGCCGCGGAGGATTTGGCGAGGCGTTCATATTCCGGCGAGAGCAGGCCGAGTTCATAGCTGATGCGGGCCGCATCGCCGCTGAGGCGCAACTTGGCCAGCGGTCCGGCGAACAAGGTCGCGAATGGCACTTCGACCTCGATGTCCTTCATCCGCGCATAGGCCAGCGGCAAGCGCTGTTCCACGGCGGCCACGTCCGCTTTGGTCAGCGCAGCATCAAAGCGCTGGAAGGCATCGGCGCGGTCCCAGACGCCGCCCGAGGCAGCAGGCGCGCGGTCGGTATACAGGCCCAACAACACGTTCGGCGTGATCGCGCCTGCACGCGACAACCGCTCGGCGGCCTCGATCTGCGATTTCCATCCGGCATGGTCCGAGAGGTCCGCATGGGCGAAAGCCGGGGGTAGGGTGGCGGTGGGCAGGGGTTCGCCCAACGCGTCATAGATGCGCCAAACCAGCGGCGTGATCGGCTTCGGCGCGGGCGGCATCGGCTCGCCATCAAACTGCTCGGGGTCAAGGAAGCGCGACAGCAGAGCATCATCCTCGGCGCTGATATTTACCAAAGCTTGTGCGGTGCGCAGGGTCAAAGCGGCGGCGTTCCAGTCTCCGGCGCGGGCCAGGCAGAACACGCGAGTGGTCAGAGTGGGGGCAAGTCCGGGGGCGGATTTCAACACCTCGCAGGCATTGTCTTCTTCACCCGTCAGGAGGGCGACGTCGAAACTGCGGCGGAACAATTCGGGCGAACTGGTTGCCCCTGCCGCTGTGATCAACGCCTGCGCCTGATCCAAAGCCCCCATCGTCAACAGCTTGTCGATCCGCGCGATCAGCAAATCGCCCGAACCTGCCGAATCCGCAGGCGCATCCGCCTCGGCCAACAGCAGCGTCATCAGCAAGGATTGCAGCGCGGGCACATCACCTTGCCCGGCCTCGGCGATATCGGCGGCAATCTCGGCGCTATGGCCGATGCCCCAAAGATCATGCGGAAATCCGGTCACCTGCGGCGGCAACAGCCCGACTGCATCCAGCGAGGTGCCGCCCAAGACGGTGGTCGCCACTTGGTCGGGCAAAGCATCGGTGGTGACTTTCGGCTCATTCGCCACGGGCGGCAGATTGGCCTGCGTGCCATTTTTCACCGCAGTACTGACAGGCTCTGCCGGGGTGCGGGGTGCGACGCTGCCTTTCGGCATCGGCGTTTTGACCGATTGCGACAGCCAGTCGATGGCAGACAACGGCTTTTTCTCGGCAACAGCGGCTGTTGGCAGCGCAAGTGCCAAAGCCACGCAGAGGCCGAGGTGGTTAATCGACATTCAGGGTCACCGGCAGCTTTACCTCTGACGCGGTCGGAGAAAGATCCGCGAGATAAGCGTAACCCGTAAGCCCAATGAAGCCAAGCACCGCCAAAACCACCAAAATCTTGATCAGACGTCCCATGCCCGCTTCGCCTTTACTGCTGCCGCAGGTTTACCCCGCGCGATTGTTGTTTCCGCGCTGCCGCCTCCCGAAAAAGGCTTCGCAGCTTCGTGCAGATTATATATGGCATTTGCGCCGAGTTCACGCCATTCAGGCAAGAAAGATTTGCCTTGGGCGGCGATGCGCCGCTGATGTATCGAAGTCAAGGCAGACAGGGAAAAACATGGTGCTGCTGAAAAAAACCGTGGTGATGGTCGGGATGATGGGGGCGGGCAAAACCGCCGTTGGCACCGCATTGGCGCGTCTGCTGGGCGTGCCCTTCGTTGATTCGGACGAAGAGATTGTGCGCGCGGCGGATCGCTCCATCGCTGAAATCTTTGCGCGGGACGGCGAGGCGTTTTTCCGTGCGCGCGAAACTGAAGTGATTGCCCGCCTTCTGCGCGGCGCGCCCTGCATCCTGTCGACTGGCGGCGGGGCGTATCTGTCACAAGCCAACCGCGCACTGATCCACGAGGCCGGGGTTTCGGTCTGGTTGCGCGCCGATCTGGAGCTGCTCTGGCAGCGTGTGCGCCACAAAACCACCCGCCCGTTGCTGCGCACCTCAAATCCGCGCGAAACTTTGCGCGGGCTTTACGACGCCCGGCTTCCCTTCTACCAGATGGCCGACTTGGTGGTCGATTCCTCTGCGGAGTTGTCGGTTGAGGATATGGCCCAGCGGGTGGTCGAAGCATTGAGTACCCGCGCGGACGTGCTGGAAAGGACCTAAGATGAGCCTGAATGTGGTCAATGTCGATCTTGGATCGCGCAGTTACGACGTGCGTATCGGCCAAGGCCTGATCGCACAGGCAGGCCGCCAGATCGCGCCCTTGCTGCATCGTCGCAAAGTCGCGGTGATCACCGATGACACCGTCGCGGCCTGCCATTTGATGGATCTGGCGAAAGCGTTCGAGCATGAGGGCATCGCGATGACCGCGCTGACCATCCCGCCGGGTGAGGGATCGAAGGGCTGGGAGCAACTTGCGCGTTGTGTCGAATGGCTGCTGGAGCAGAAGATCGAGCGCCGTGATGTCGTGGTGGCGTTTGGCGGCGGTGTGGTCGGCGATTTGGTCGGCTTTGCCGCAGCCGTGCTGCGGCGTGGGGTGCGGTTTGTGCAGATCCCGACCACGCTTCTGGCGCAGGTGGATAGTTCCGTGGGCGGCAAGACCGGGATCAACACGCCGCAGGGCAAGAACCTTGTCGGCGCGTTTCATCAGCCGAGTTTGGTGCTGGCGGATATTGACGTTTTGGCCACCCTAGCCCCGCGCGATTTCCTCGCAGGCTATGGTGAGGTTGTGAAATATGGCCTCCTCGGCGATGCCCGATTTTATGATTGGCTGGAAACAAACGCCCCGGCGATGGCGCAGGGCGATATCGGTTTTCGGCAATATGTCGTGACACGCTCGGTTGAGATGAAGGCGGGCATTGTCAGCCGCGATGAGACCGAAGAAGGCGAGCGCGCCTTGCTGAATTTGGGGCACACCTTCTGCCATGCGCTTGAAAAAGCGACCGGATTTTCAGATCGGCTGTTGCATGGCGAAGGCGTCGCTATCGGCTGTGCGCTGGCGTTTGAGCTCTCCCAACGGCTTGGCCTTTGTGCGCAAGAAGCCCCAAGTCGGGTGCGCGCGCATCTGAAGGCCATGGGGATGAAGACCGATCTATCTGACATCCAGGGCGACCTGCCGGGAGCCGAAGCGTTGCTGGCGCTGATGGGGCAGGACAAAAAGGTGATCGACGGCAAGCTGCGCTTCATCCTTGCGCGCGGCATTGGCGAGGCATTTGTGGCCGAAGATGTGCCGCCAGATCTGGTGCGCAACCTACTGACCGATGCCCTCGCTGCGCGGCGCTAGGGGCAGGCTGCGCTGAATAAATGCGCGTTCGCCCGATTCTTCCGCGCTATCGGACAGATTTCAGCGATGCCACCAATCAATAGCTGAATAATTCGCTTGCACAATTCCGGGGCGGCGCATTTGATAGCTGAAATCATAACGGCAGGAAACACATGCCGATTCAGGGAACTACGGCTGAAAAGCCCATCGCAATCCGTGTGGATGGTCTGCACAAATCATTTGGCACCCATGAGGTGTTGAAAGGCGTGTCGCTAACGGCCTGCGAAGGCGACGTGGTGGCGATCATCGGCGGCTCGGGTTCGGGCAAATCGACGATGCTGCGCTGTATCAACTTTCTGGAAACCCCGTCGTCAGGCACGATTGAAATCGGCGGCGAGGCTGTGGCGATGCGCTCCGATGGCAGCCCGTCGGATCGCCGCCAGCTGGAACGCTTGCGGCAAAGCCTTGGCATGGTGTTTCAGAACTTTAACCTCTGGACCCATAAGACCGTGCTGGAAAATCTGATCGAAGTGCCGGTGCATGTGCTGAAACTGCCCAAGGCAGAGGCCGAGGCGCGGGCGCGCAAGCTGCTGGCACGGGTGGGTTTGGCGGAAAAAGAGGGCGCCTATCCAGCCTATATGTCGGGCGGCCAACAGCAACGCGCGGCGATCGCTCGGGCGTTGTGCATGGAACCGCGCGCGATGCTGTTTGACGAACCGACCTCGGCGCTCGACCCCGAACTGGTCGGTGAGGTGCTGCAAGTGATCAAAGGGCTGGCCGATGAAGGCCGCACCATGGTGCTGGTCACGCATGAAATGAAATTCGCCCGTGAGGTCGCAAGCCATGTGATCTATCTGCACAACGGCGTGATCGAAGAACAGGGCCCGCCCGCCGAAGTGTTCGGCGCACCAAAATCGGAAAGACTGAAACAGTTCCTAAAAACCGTGGGTTAGCCCGGAAACTTAAACCAACTTGTGAGGATTAACTATGAAGAAACTCGCCCTCGTTGCCGCAGCCTCATTGCTGTTTGGCACGGCTGCGCTTGCTGCCCCGCTGAAAATTGGCGTCGCGGCCGAGCCCTATCCGCCGTTCACGTCGCCCGATGCCAGCGGCAACTGGGTCGGTTGGGAGATTGATCTTCTAAGTGCCGTTTGTAAGAAGGCAGCGCTGGAATGTGTGATCACCCCAACTGCTTGGGACGGCATCATCCCGGCTTTGAACGCTGGACAGATTGACGTGATCATGTCGTCGATGACGATCAATGAAGAACGCGAAAAGAGCATTGATTTCACGGACAAATATTACAATACCCCGACCGCTGTGATGGCGGCCAAAGGCTCGGGCATCCTGCCCACGCCAGAAGGTCTGAACGGCAAAATCATCGGCGTGCAGGTCTCGACCATCCAAGAAGCCTATGTCCAGGCACATTTCCCCGATTCCGAGCTGAAAAGCTACCAGACCTCGGACGAATCTTATCAGGATTTGGCGGCTGGCCGGATTGATGCGGTTGTCGCCGATTCGATCGTGGTCGCCGATTTCCTGAAAACCGAGCCGGGCGCTTGCTGTGAAAACGTCGGCAATGTCGCCGATGATCCGGTCATTCTGGGGCGCGGTGTCGGCTTTGGTCTGCGCAAGGGCGATCCGCTGAAAGAGACCCTGAACAAGGCGATTGCGGACGTTCGTGCCGATGGCGAATATGACGCCATCACTAAGAAATACTTCACCATCGACATTTACGGCCCCGCAAACTGATGACCTGCCCCCCACCCGCAGAGCTTTCGAGCCTAACGCTGCTTGGCTTTGGCGATTGCGGCTGGGGGGCGACCCTGCTTTGGGGTTTTGGCAATTCATTGATGATCGCGCTTGGCGCCTATGCGATTGGTTTTTGCATCGGCGTGTCAGGCGCGTTTGGCAAACTTTACGGCGGGCCGGTCGCGAAAGACCTGCTCGCCGTTTACACGACGATAGTGCGGGCGGTGCCGGAACTGGTGCTGATCCTGATCCTGTATTACGCGGTGCCCGCGCTGATCAACCAAGTCCTGCTGGGCTTGGGCTATGAGCGCATCAACCTGCCGCAATTCATCACTGGCGTGGTGGTGCTGGCGGTGGTGCAGGGGGCCTATCAGATCGAGGTGTTACGCGGCTCTATCCTCGCGGTGCCACACGGTCAGATCGAGGCAGCGCGGGCGATGGGAATGTCGCCGGTCATGCTGGCACGGCGGATCACCTTGCCGCTGATGACATCAAATGCGATTCCCGGTTTGGGGAATCTGTGGCTGAACGCGACCAAAGACACGGCTTTGCTGGCGGTGATTGGCTTTACCGAACTGACCAAGGCGACGTTCCAGGCTTCGGCCACCACCAAGGCGTTTTTCACGTTTTATGGCGCGGCAATGGCGCTCTATATGGCGATTTCGCTGATTTCGATCCTGCTGTTCGGACGGCTTGAGAAAATCTCGCGCCGTGGTCAACGCGACGCGAGGGGCTGATGCGCGATTTTCTCAACCTGCGCCGGGTGATTATGATCGCGATAGCGGCGGCGCTGGTGACGTGGTGCATCTATTCTTTGCGCTGGGATTGGCTGGCCAATCCGAAATATCAGTCGATGATGTTGCGCGGGCTCTGGCAGACGATCTGGATGCTGGTGGTGACGATGGTGATCGGCTTTGCGCTGGCGATCCCGATTGGATTCGTGCAGGCGGCGGGGCCGCGCTGGCTCGCTTGGCCTGCGCGGGTGTTCTGCTCGGTGATCCGGGGCACGCCGTTGTTGATGCAGATTTGGCTACTTTATTACGGGATCGGATCCTTGTTCCCGTCGATCCCGTGGATCCGGGACTCTGCGTTCTGGCCGATCTTGCGGCAGGCCTGGCCCTATGCGGTGGTGGCACTGTCGCTGTCGGTCGCGGGCTATGAGGGCGAGGTGTTGCGCGGCGCGTTCAAATCTGTGCCGCATGGGCAGTTGGAGGCTGCGCGCGCGATGGGGATGCCTCGGTTCACCATTTTCCGGCGGATATGGTTGCCGCAGGCGGTGCAGCGGGTGTTACCGACGATTGGCGGCGAGACGGTGTTGCAGTTGAAATCGACTCCGTTGATTTCAACGATCACGATCATGGATATTTATGATGTGGCGGGACGGGTGCGGCGCGATACTTTGGTGGTTTATGAACCGCTGTTGTTGCTGGCGGTGACCTATATGGCGATCACGGCGCTGATTGTGCTGCTGTTCAAGTGGTTTGAAAGCCGGTTTCCGAGCAAGGTCGCCTGAGGTCCCAACTCGGGACCTTTTTTTATCGAACTATATCAATAGGATGACATGGTTGCGTTAACGGATTTTTAACGCTTTCGCTTTGATATGGGATTATTGGCGGGGCTGTTGGATGCCTCCGGCGGGGATATTTAGACCAAGATGAAAGCAAATTTTAGGTAATTTTTAGCGAGTTTTTTTGCAGGGCGACCAAGAATTTCGGCTTGCTTTGAAATTCGTTTTGGGGGCTGTCAGGTACCGCCGAGCCTTAGCCGCGCGAACAGCACGCAGCCGTCCAGGCCGTTTTTGACCGCCAACTCGTCACCCCGGCGCAGCCAGTCGAGCCAAAGCCCGTCCAGCGTGGCCATGATCAGATCGGCGACGGCGGGGATACGCTCAAAGGCATAGCCTGCGGCCATGCGGTCGAGCAGGCGTTCCAGCGCGTCGCGGTGGCTGTCGTAAAGCGCCCGTTCAATCGAGGCGATTTCGGGCTGGGTGAGGGCTGCGGACCACAGGTCAATTTTCAGACGCAGGTGGGCGGGGGTCATCAAATCGCTGGTGAAGCCCGCACGCAGGAAGCGATCGAGGCGTTCGGACGGGGTGCCACCGGGTTGGATCAGCGCGCGGCGTCCGGCCTCTTGCACTTGATCGGCGGCAAGGCGGAAGGCGGCGGAGAGCACCTCGGCCATGTCTTTGTAGTGATAGGTCAGATGGCCCAGCGATAGGCCCGCTTCGGCAGCGACTTTGCGGGCGGTCAGGCCGGCATGGCCGTGGGTTTGCAGGGCGCGCAGCGCTGCTTCGGCGATGTGCTTGCGGCGGGTCTCGGCGGTGAGGCGCGTTTGGGCGGGGCGGAGAGGCGTGTCGGACATGTGTACTTTCCACGGGCAGGCTTAGGCTTGGGCGCGCATCCCCCTTCACTTTCTGCCCGTATTCCCGCAGAAGGGCAACGCTTACAGGGGGCCAGCATGACAAAATTCGGCTTTGATTTACAGGCGGTGGATGGGGCAGCACGGACGGGTGTGATCCACACGCCGCGCGGGGATATTCGCACGCCTGCTTTCATGCCGGTGGGGACGGCGGCGACGGTGAAGGCGATGCTACCAGAATCTGTGCGCGCCACCGGGGCCGATATTCTGCTGGGCAACACCTATCATCTGATGCTGCGCCCCACGGCGGAGCGGATCGCGCATTTGGGCGGGCTGCATAAGTTTATGAATTGGGAGCGGCCAATTCTGACGGATTCGGGCGGGTTTCAGGTGATGAGCCTTGCCGCTTTGCGCAAGCTGACCGAGGAAGGCGTGCGGTTTTCCAGCCATATTGATGGCTCTAAACACCTGCTGTCGCCGGAACGTAGCATGGAGATTCAGAAGCTTTTGGGCTCTGACATCGTGATGTGTTTCGATGAATGTCCGGCACTGCCTGCGACGGATGCCGAGGTGGCGAAGTCGATGGCGCTGTCAATGCGGTGGGCGCAGCGCTCGCGCGATGCGTTTGGCGACCGGCCTGGGCATGCTCTGTTCGGCATCATGCAGGGCGGGGTGACGAAGGATTTGCGCGAAGAATCGGCCAAGGCGCTGACGGCGATTGGCTTTGATGGTTATGCGGTGGGCGGCCTCGCGGTGGGCGAGGGGCAGGAGGCGATGTTTGGCGTGTTGGATTACGCGCCGGGGATGCTGCCTGCCGATAAGCCGCGCTACCTTATGGGGGTCGGCAAGCCCGACGACATTGTGGGCGCGGTGGAGCGCGGCATTGATATGATGGATTGCGTGTTGCCGTCGCGGTCGGGGCGCACCGGGCAGGCTTGGACGCATCGCGGACAGGTCAATATCAAGAACGCGCGGCATATGGATGATCCGCGGCCATTGGATGAGGGTTGTGGGTGCCCGTGCTGCTCAAACTACTCCCGCGCCTATCTGCATCACGTGTTCAAATCGGGCGAGATCATCGCCTCGATGCTGCTGACCTGGCACAATTTGCATTATTATCAGCTGCTGATGCAGGGGTTGCGCGATGCGATTGCGCATGGGCGGTTGGCGGGGTTTGTGGCCGAGTTCCATGCGCAGCGCGCGCAGGGCGATATTGAGCCGATCTGAGGGGGCATGATGCGGGGTTTGTGGATCGCGGTTTGGCTTGGCTTGGCGGGGGTGGCGGTGGCCGATCCTTTTTGCAAGCCGAGTGCGGCGGAATTGGTGGCTTTGCCGGGGTTGCTTGTCGGCGATTGGCAGGGCGAGATTGTGCAGGGCGTCGCGGTGCAGGGCGGCAAGCCGAGCCTTTTGCCCGAGGGAGGCCAGCCCACGCCTGCAACTTTGGCGGTGGCTGGGGCGGCGATCAGCTTTGCCGATGCCACGACGCCCCAGCCTGTGCTGCTTAGTGCGACGGCCGCGACCGAGGATTTCGCACTGCCGGGAGAATCGCCGCTGGGGGCCGAGGAATTGCTTGGCCCACTGATGCTTGAAGGCGGGTGTGCGGTTGGCGATCTGCCGCAGTTTGAGGGCGCTGCCGCGATGGCGGCGGGCATGGCGGTGCGGTTTAGCGCCTTTGTGCTGGGCAAAAGCCAACTGCTGATGGTGATGCAGGTCGGGCAGGTTGGGCCCGTCGCCAAGCCAAGCGGCGCGGGCGTGCGGGTGGTGCTGCGCTATAGCCGATAGCTTGCTGCGGGGTTAAGGGCAGGGCGCAAATCTGAACCATTCTACACTTGCCCCCGCCAGATCACGGGCGCATGATTGCGCCAGATGCAGTGGTTGACAGCCGGGCTTGCCACACCCAAATACATAATCCGAAGGGGAAAGCCTCCACGCTGCCGATCACCGGGGCCATGGCTTTCCTGCCAGAGAAGGAACGCGATATGACTGATACTCTCGCCACGAGCTACCCGGTTCTGCCGCTGCGCGACATCGTGGTTTTCCCGCATATGATCGTGCCGCTGTTTGTGGGTCGCGAAAAATCGGTGCGGGCGCTGGAAGAGGTGATGGCGGATGACAAGCAGATTTTGCTGTCGTCGCAGATTGATCCTTCCGTCGATGACCCGGCGACCGATGGCATTTACCAGATTGGCGTGCTCGCCAATGTGCTGCAACTGTTGAAGCTGCCCGATGGCACCGTGAAGGTGCTGGTTGAGGGTAAGGCGCGGGTGAAGATCACCGAATTCGTTGAAAACCCCAGTTTCTTTGAAGCGCGGGCTGTGCGTTTGGCAGAACTGCCGGGCGATAAGGAAGCCGCCGAAGCCATGGTGCGGATGGTTGCCGAGGAATTTGAGCGCTACGCCAAGATCAAGAAGAATATTCCTGAGGAGGCTTTGTCTGCTGTCTCGGAAACCCGCGAGCCTGCACGGTTGGCGGATTTGGTTGCCGGACACTTGGGCGTCGATGTCGGTCTGAAGCAGGATCTGCTGGAGACGTTGGATGTCGCTGAGCGGCTGGAGAAGGTCTACGGCCAGATGCAGGGCGAAATGTCGGTCTTGCAGGTTGAGAAAAAGATCAAGACCCGGGTGAAGTCTCAGATGGAGCGCACCCAGCGCGAGTATTATCTGAATGAGCAGATGAAGGCCATTCAGAAGGAACTCGGCGATGGTGAGGACGGTCAGAACGAAATGGCCGAATTGGAAGCCCGCATCAAGGCCACCAAATTCTCGAAAGAAGCCCGCGATAAGGCTGAGGGTGAGCTGAAAAAGCTGAAGAACATGTCGCCGATGTCTGCGGAAGCGACCGTTGTACGCAACTATCTTGATTGGCTTTTGGCTGTGCCGTGGGGGGTGTCTTCCCGCGTCAAGAAAGATTTGGGTGCGGCGCAAAAGGTGCTGGACGCGGATCATTACGGGCTTGAAAAGGTCAAGGAGCGCATCGTCGAATATCTGGCGGTGCAGGCGCGCTCGACCAAGCTGAAGGGGCCGATCCTGTGCCTTGTGGGCCCTCCGGGTGTGGGTAAAACCTCGCTGGGGCGGTCGGTGGCGAAGGCTACCGGTCGGGAGTTTATCCGCATCAGCTTGGGCGGCGTGCGGGACGAGTCTGAAATTCGCGGCCACCGGCGGACCTATATCGGCTCTATGCCCGGTAAGATCATTCAGGCGCTGAAGAAGGCGAAAACCACCAACCCTTTGATTCTCTTGGATGAAATCGACAAGATGGGGCAGGATTTCCGTGGCGATCCGGCGTCTGCCATGTTGGAGGTTCTCGATCCGGAACAAAACTCCACCTTCGTCGATCACTATATGGAGGTCGAGTACGATCTGTCGAACGTGATGTTCATCACCACGGCGAACTCTTACAACATGCCGGGGCCTTTGCTTGATCGGATGGAGATTATTCCGCTGTCGGGCTACACTGAGGATGAAAAACGCGAGATCGCCAAGGGCCATTTGGTGGCGAAGCAGATCGCTGGGCACGCTTTGAAGAAGGGCGAATTCAGCATCACCGATGGCGCTTTGACCGAGATCATCCGCACTTACACCCGGGAAGCCGGGGTGCGGAATCTGGAGCGAGAAATCGCCAAACTGGCGCGGAAAGCCGTGACCGAGATCGTCAAGAAAACCACGAAAACGGTCGAGGTGACTGAGGATAAGCTGGAAGGCTATCTTGGCGTGAAGCGGTATCACTACGGTCTGGCCGAGCAAACCGATCAGGTCGGCGTGGTGACGGGTCTGGCCTGGACATCTGTGGGCGGCGATCTGTTGCAGATCGAAGCTTTGCGGTTGCCGGGCAAGGGCCGGATGAAGACCACCGGCAAACTGGGCGATGTGATGAAGGAATCCATCGAAGCAGCGGCAAGCTTCGTGCGCTCGATCAGCCCCGAATTGGGGGTGAAGCCGCCGAAGTTTGAGACGATGGACATTCACGTCCACGTCCCGGAAGGGGCGACGCCGAAAGACGGGCCCTCGGCTGGTCTGGCGATGGTGACCTCAATCGTGTCGGTGATCACCGGCATCCCGGTGCGCAAGGATATCGCGATGACCGGGGAGGTGACCCTGCGTGGCAATGCTCTGCCGATTGGCGGCTTGAAAGAAAAACTGCTGGCGGCGTTGCGCGGCGGGATCAAGACGGTGTTCATTCCGGCTGAGAATGAAAAAGACCTGATCGAGATACCGGACAATGTGAAGCAAGGCTTGCAGATCATCCCGGTCAGCAATGTGCGCGAAGTGCTGAAACAGGCCTTGGTGCGCCAGCCAGAGCCGGTGGAATGGGACGAAGCCGCTGAGGAAGCCGCAGCCGCTGCGCGGGCTTTGTCGGCGGGCAATACTCCGGCATCGCTGGCTCACTAAGCGGTTCAAAAGTTAAGCAAAGGCGCGGGGGCAACCCTGCGCCTTTGTGCATTTATGCCCCGCAGGTCTTGGTTTTGCGAAGATTTGGCAGGTATTGGTTTCCCGTTAAGAAATTATCTTCTATGGTCGTTTCAAAATAAGAACCAATGGGAGAGCATAGATGCCGACGAAACCCGCAGCTGCAAAACCCAGCAAAGCTGCGCCAAAAACCACGGCCAAAGCGGCAGTCGTAAAGCCTGCTGCCAGCAGGAAGCCATCCGCGACACCTAAGATCGCCGCCGCAGCGGCCAAGCCCCAAACTAAAGAGCAAAGCATGAACGAAGTTGTAGAAATCGCCGAATCCGGCGCAAAAGTTGTGGCGATGATGAAGGTGAAAGATCTGATCGACCGGGTGGCTACGGCCTCGGATCAGAACAAGAAAGACGTGCGCGCCATTGTTGAGGCGACTTTGGCCGAACTTGGCAAGGCTTTGGAAGCGGGCGAAACCCTGATCCTGCCGCCGCTGGGTCGGGTGCGGATTGCCAACCAGAAGTCGGACGCCTCTGGGCAGATCATGACGCTGAAACTGCGCCGGGGTGGCGAAAAGAAGCCCGGTAAAAATGCCGGAGAGGCACTTGCAGAGGCCAGCGAAGCCAGCTAAACACCGCGCCAACGGGAGATTAGCTCAGCGGTAGAGCGCGTCGTTCACATCGACGATGTCAGGGGTTCAAATCCCTTATCTCCCACCATCATAATCTATTGATCTTAAAGAAACCCCTTGCAAAACAAGGGGTTTTTTACGTTTTGGTGTTATAAATCACGTCGCAAAACGACCGGGCGACACAGTGGCGGGCAAGGTCAGACACATGTTGAATCGCGACGGCCGCTACTTTGCGCGCCTTGTGATTCCGAAGGACTTGCGCCCGTACATGGATGGCAAGAGCGCGTTGCGTACCGTGCCCTAGCCGCAGACTACCGCTAAGCGCTCAAACTGCTGCCCGATGCCGTTACTGCGCTACAGCACCAGATCGCCCTTGCAGAACGCCGTGGAGCCGGGGCAGGGGCCGGAGTAGTGAAAGCGGCACAGCGGCAAGGCCGACAGCTCAGCGCGCCGCTTCTTTAGCAGCCGGGAACCGGGGGCTCTCGGCAAACACATCAGCCTAAAACCGCTCATCCTGGGTGGTGACGATGCCCTCAACCTCCGACGACGCCGTCGCCTTCTGGAGTGCCAATGTGTCGATAAGGCTGCCTTGGTTCGGGATCGTCTTGGCGTCACCCTTCAGGTCTGCCAGTGCGCGGGAGGCGCGGTTGAGCGCCTTCAGCACCGCCACCGTTTCCAGCATCGTAGCAGGCGGCAACATTGGCAGATTTATGTCGACTTTAACATGTTCGCCGCGACGTGTTTGAAAGGACTGTTTGGTAATATGAAGATCTAAAATTCCGCCCAGCGGACCCGCGCTGAACAGAATTGCATCGTCGGTTTCGCATAAAAACGCCCCGACCGTTTCCAGTCGGGGCATCGCCGCCAGCGTTTGAGTTCGCTTCAGGCAGGTGTAGCTGCGATCGGTGCCTTGGTCTGGCCGCGTGAGAACAGGCGGTTGATCAGCACGAAGAACACCGGCACGAAGATGATCGCCAATGCCGTGCCAGTGATGGTGCCAAACAGCGTGGCATAGCCGATAGCCTCGCGCGCCCCGGCACCCGCGCCCGAAGACAGCACCAAGGGCACCACCCCCAGACCGAAGGCCAGCGAGGTCATCAGGATCGGACGGAAGCGCAGTCTGGCTGCCTGCGTCACCGCTTCCACCGCCGTCTCGCCAAGGCTGGCCATCCGTTCGCGGGCAAATTCCACGATCATGATGCCGTTCTTGCCAGTCAGACCCACCACGGTCAAAAGACCTACTTGGAAGTAAACCCCATTCGACTGCCCGCCAATCCACGCGCCAATCAGCGCGCCCAGCACGCCGACAGGCATCGCCAACAGCACCACGATCGGAATTGTCCAGCTTTCATAGAGGGCGGCCAAGCACAGGAACACCGCCGCAAGTGCGAGGCCATAGAGCGCCATCGCCCCGGCTCCGGCTTCTTTTTCCTCCAGCGACATGCCTGTCCACTGCAAGCTGAACCCCGGCGGCAGTTTGGTGGCAAGCGCCTCCATCGCCGTAATCGCGTCACCCGAGGTAAAGCCGGGCGCTGCGGTGCCATCAATGCCCATCGAGGGCATGGCGTTATAACGGGTCACCTGCTGCGGCCCGTACACCCATTCTTGCGTCGCGAAGGTCGAGAAATCGACGAAATCGCCATTCACGTTCTGCACCCGCCACAGCGCCAGATCTTCCGGGGTCGAGCGTGCCGCAGGTTCGCCCTGCACAAAGACCCGCTTGACGCGGCCCTGATACAGGAAATCGTTGACATAGGCGCTGGACCAGATGGTGTTCAGGAAGGTGCCGACATCTGCCGCCGTCACGCCGACGGCACCCGCTTTGGCCCAGTCGATGTTCAGTCGGAACTGCGGTGCGTCTTCGACGCCACTGGGCCGCACCCCGGTCAGCACAGGGCTTTGTGCAGCCATACCGAGCAACATGTTGCGGGCGTCCAGCAGCTCTTGATGGGTCTTGCCGCTGGTTGCTTGCAGATAGGCGCTAAAGCCGTTCGAGGTTCCAAGCTCGGGCACGGCGGGGGGCGCGAAGGGCACGACCATGGCCTCGTTGATGCCAAAGAACAGCGGCCCAAACGCGCGCCCTGCAATGGCCGAGATTGAGGACTCGGCACTTGTGCGCTGGCCCCAATCCTTCAACTTGGTGAACAACAGCCCCATGTTCTGGCCCTGCCCACCGAACGAAAATCCGCGGACAGAGAACACGGCGTCGGTGTTCGCAGCCTCGCCTTTCATGTAGTAATCTTCAACTTTGCGCAGAACCTTTTCGGTCGCCCCGGCGGTCGCCCCCGATGGAAGCTGCACAATAGTGATCAGCGCGCCTTGGTCTTCATCGGGCAGAAACGAGGTTGGCGTGCGTAAATACAACGCCGCCATAGCCACAACAATCAGAGCATAGAACGCCATCATGCTGAGCGGTCGTGCCGTCGCCCCTCGGACAAGGCTGGTATAGACGCTGGTCAATCGGCCAAAATTACGTTCGAACCAGTTTGAAAAGCCGCTGCCCAGTTTCGCCAGCATCCCTTGCCGCTTTGCCCCATGCGCGTGCGGCTTCAACATGGTGGCGCAAAGTGCAGGGGTGAAGATCAACGCCACCAGCACCGAAAGCCCCATCGCCGAGACGATTGTAACGGCGAACTGCTTATACATCTCGCCTGTAGCGCCACCGAAGAACGCCATCGGCACAAACACCGCCGAGACCACCATCGCAATGCCAACCAGCGCGCCCGAGATTTCGTCCATCGATTTCTCAGTGGCCTCTTTTGGGCCCAACCCTTCTTCTTGCATGACGCGTTCGACGTTTTCGACAACCACGATGGCGTCATCCACCAGCAGACCGATGGCTAAAACCATCGCCAACATGGTCAGGGTGTTGATGGTAAAACCCAAGCTGGCCATGATGCCGAAGGTGCCCAGCAGAACCACTGGCACCGCTAGCGTCGGGATCAGCGTGGCGCGGATGTTGTGCAAGAAAATCAAAATCACCAAAACCACCAGCACCATGGCTTCGATCAGTGTTTCGATCACCGCCTCGATAGACAGCAGCACGAACGGTGTGGTCTCATAGGGAACCACATAGGTCGTACCCGCCGGAAAGCTGTGCGACAATTCCTCGATCTTCGCTTTGACCAGATCTGCCGTCTCAATCGCATTCGCGCCAGACGCCAGCTGCACCGCCATCGCCGCCGCTGGTTTGCCGTTGTAAAAGCCCGAGATTTCGTAGGTCTCGGCGCCCAACTCGGCCCGCGCCACATCACGCAGCAGCACAAGGCCGCCGTCGGTATCTGCCCGCAGCACGATGCGTTCAAAATCCGCAGGTGTTTTCAGCAAGGATTGCGCGGTGATGGTTGCGTTCAACTCTTGCCCTTCGGGCGCAGGCATCGCGCCAAAAGCACCCGCCGAGATTTGCGCGTTCTGGGCGCGGATCGCCGCAATCACTGTCGCAGGCGACAGATCATAATACTTCAGCTTCAGCGGATCGAGCCAGATCCGCATGGCATATTCCGAGCCAAACACCTGCACTTTGCCAACGCCGTCCAGTCGCGACACCGGCTCGACCAAGTTCGACGCAAGATAGTCGGCAAGGTCGATGGCGTTTTGTGCGCCCCCCTCTGAGACAAGACCGACAATCATCAGAAACCCGGTTGCCGATTTCTCAACAACAACGCCCTGACGGGTAACAGTTTCGGGCAGACCGGCCTGTGCCTGCGCCAGCTTGTTTTGTACCTGCACCTGCGCAATGTCGGGATCGGTGCCGATGCGGAAGGTCAACGTGATCGAGATTTGCCCGGTCGAGGTGGTGGACGAGTTGATATAACGCAGCCCATCCAGCCCGGTCATCTCTTTCTCGATGATCTGCACTACGGTATCGGCCGCAGTTTCCGCCGATGCACCCGGATAACTGGCGCTGATCACGATCGAAGGCCCGGCAATCGACGGATATTGCGAGATCGGCAAACGCATCACCGACAACACGCCCACCGCCATCACGATGATCGCCAACACCCATGCAAAGATGGGACGATTGATAAAGAAACGCGACATCGATCAGTTCCCTTCAGCGGGGGCAGCCGTCGGAGCCGCCGCAGTGGCACCCTCTGGCGGCAGGATCACAACATCAGCGCCCGGTCCGGCCTTTTGAAAGCCCGAGGTCACGATCTGATCGCCCGCGTTCAGCCCCGAAGTCACCACCCAGTTGCTGCCCGAAGCCCCCAGAATGGTGACGGGACGCACGGCCACCTTGCCGCCCTCTGCGCCCCCTTCGACAATCCAGACATTGGCGCCACCACTGGCGTCGCGCATCACAGCGCTTTGCGGCACAAGGATTGCGTTCTTCTCGGTGGCTTGCGGCAGCTCGACCTCAACGTAAAGTCCGGGCAACAAATAGAAATCCGGGTTCGCAAAGCTGATCCGCAGCGTCACCATGCCAGTGGTCGGCTCGACCTGCGGCTCGGCCGCCTTCAGCTGACCCTTCTGACCATAGGTCGCACCATTTGGCAGGATCATGGTGGCTTCGGCACTTTTCAAAAAGTCGCGCGCAGCACCGGGGCTGTTCCAACGCAGCAAGTCGCTTGCGGATTGGGTGACATCGACGAAAATTGGGTCCAGCGTGCGGATTGTTGCCAGCGTGGCCGCCTGCTGTGCGCCCACGAGTGACCCAGTATTGGCTTGCGACAAACCGATCACCCCGGTGATAGGGGCGCGGATCGTGGTGTGGTCCAGATCAATCTCGGCGCTGACCTGCTGGGCTTTGGCCGATTGCAAAGCCGCCGCCGCCGCATCGCGTGCAGCAATCGCCTTGTCGCGGTTGGCGGCAGAGCCTGCATTGCTCGACAGCAATTCTTCGGCGCGGTTTCCATCCGACAGCGCAAGATTATAATTCGCCTGCGCCTGCGCCACCGCAGCCTTGGCCGCAGCGACCGTGGCGGCATACAACTCGTCTTCGATCTTATACAGCGGCTGGCCCGCTTCGACCCAAGTGCCTTCCTCAAACAGACGCTCGCGGATGAGGCCGGACACTTGCGGTCTGACCTCTGCGACGGTTGAGGCTTTGATCCGGCCCGGCAGGCGGGTGGTCAAGGTATATTCGCCGACTTTCGCGGCCAAGACACCCACGGCGGGCGGCGGCGGGGCTTGCTGGGCAAGGGCTGCAACAGGCGCCACGCAAAGCGCCAGCACGAGGAAGGATGCACGCAGAGGTGCATGTCGGAGGGGTTTTTGCATGGATTGGCCTGTTCTCAGTTGAGGAGGTGTCGGGAATAGGTCGGTAAAACGTAGATTAGGTGGCGGGCTTGCGGAAGAGCGCCATTTGCTTGCGCAGAAATCTGTTGCCAAGGTCAGACAGCGAGAAACATTTGCCCGAGCGTAACCACTCACTCAGCAAACCATTCATCGTCGCCATCAAAATTCCCGCGGTTTCTTTCGGGGTGAAATCGGCCGAGAGATTGCCTTGGTCGTGGGCGAGTTGGATCATAGTCGAAAGCGTCAGAAACATATCGGCATTCATCTCTTGCATCCAGGCCATGCCTTCCGCATCGGCAGAATGCGTGTTCAAGATAATAAAGACCCGCTGCTGACGCTCGTCTTGTTCAAAACTGATCAGCACTTCTTCAGCAACTTGCTCAAGCAGACCCAGCGGATCGCTGTGGCCCTCTTGTGCCGCCTTACGGATCAGCATCTTTTGCGGTGGCTCGTTGCGTTTGTGCAGGGCGCGCAGCAGGTCGATCTTGTCTTTGAAATGCCAGTAAAGCGCGCCACGGGTGACCCCCGCCTTGCGCGAGATTTTCTCCAGCGTCGAGGCCGAAACCCCCTGTTCGCAGAACATCTGCTCTGCCGCATCCAGAATCGCGCTGCGAGTCTGTTCGGCATCTTCCTTGCTTCTGCGCATACGAATCTCCGGCGGCTTTGCGTCTCTTTACAAACATTCATGGATGTATGTAAAGAGACGCTGAAAATTACATGGCCGATACAGGGGGACCGTTCCCGATGCACCAGCCAGACATCGCGAAAGATCATCAAGGAGTTTCCCCCCATGCGCCAGCATCCGGCTGCAATCCCAGGCACGCAAGGCCTTTCCGCATCCCCGGCGCATCCCTCGCGCCGCGCGCTTCTGCTTTGGTCGGGCGCTGCCCTGACATTGGCAGGCTGCACCCAGATCGCCTACGAATCGCCCACACCCAGTGTCGCCGCAGACTTTGAAAACGGCGCGCCCGCCCGTAAAGACGCCGCCGCCACCCGCAACTGGTGGCTGGCTTTCCGCGACACCAGCCTCAATCAACTGATCGACGCGGGCATGACCCGCAATCTGGATGTGCGCCAAGCGGTTGAGGCCATCAACGAAGCCCGCGCCACTTCGGCAGGGGTGATCGCCAACGACTTTCCGCAGATTTCCGCCCAAGGCACAGCGCAACGTGGCGACAGTCAGGGGGTAGGTGTCAGCGAGACCTCGTCGGTGGCAGGCAATGTCTCTTGGGTGGCGGATGTTTTCGGGGCCAACAGCAATGCCCGCCGCTCGGCAGCAGCACAGCTCGACGCGGCCTATGCCACGGCGGATGTGGCGCGGTTGGTGATGCAAAGCGGCATAGCCAATGCCTATGTCGATCTGCGCTTTCAGCAAGCCAGCATCGCTTTGACCCGCAAATCGCTTGAAAGCCGCCGCCGCAGTCTGGAGCTTACGAAAAACCAGTTCGACGCAGGGGCGACAGATCGTCTGGCCGTGCTGCAAGCCGAGCAACTGGTGGCCGAAGGTGAGGCGCAACTGCCCGGCTATGAGACCGGATTTGATCAGGCGCTGGCGCGGCTGGCCACGCTGACCGCCCGCAAAATTGCCGATCTGCGCCCGATCCTGCAACGCGGGGCCGCCCAGCCCCGTCCGCGGTTTTCCGCCAGTGTTGGCATCCCCGCCGATGTGATCCGTGCGCGCCCCGATCTGCGCGTGGCCGAGCGCAACTATGCCTCCACCGTGTTCGCGATCGGCGTGGCAAAAGCCGCGTTCTACCCGTCAATCTCTCTGTCCGGCAATATCACCCCAACCAATGGATCTCGCGGCAGCAGTATCACCACTTGGGCCGTTGGCCCCGCGATCAACCTGCCGATCTTCACCGCAGGCGCAAACACTGCCAATCTCAACAAAGCCGAAAGCCTGGCCGTGCAGGCGCGGCTGGGCTGGGAAAGCGCCGTGCTGAATGCCATCGAGGAAGTAGAAAGCAGCCTCGCCGCCTATCGCCGCGACAACCGCAACGTTGCCGCCCAGCGACGTCTGGTCCGATACCTCAGCCGAGGCGGTCGAGTTGACCCGCACCAACTTCAGCGCCGGCGGCACCGAGTTTTCCAACGTCCTGACCGCAGAGCGCAGTTATCTTACGGCACAGCAAGCACTGGCCGCAGCCCTGCGGCAACAGGCGGCAAACTTCGTCTCGCTCAGCGCCGCCAGCGCAGGCGGAACCGGCGGTGCTGGCTAAGCGCAACGACGCCGGGGCGGCATTGGATAACCTCTATTAGATCTAGGCTCCAGACTTCGGTAACGGGGTCGTCCCAGTCAAGCGGTTTTGCGCATGCGGGATGCGCCGCCGAACTGCGGTTTTGTGCTTTGAGAGCTTAGTCTGCTTCCCTTCTCGGCAGCCTTCGCCTGAGGTCGACCCGGGTGCATGCTTCGGTCCGGGTCAGCGCGATGGCCGCCAACATGATGCTGGTTCAATGCAATTCCGATGTGCCCATCTCATGAGCGTGCTCGATGCGATCGGCATCAGTCCTGAGCACGGCATCATCGCAACCGCGTCCCGTGGGGACCTCGAAGGCCCGCGATCAGGCGGGCAGCAGTCTGGAGCTTGCGTCTTCAGCCGGCATGGATCACCGGAGTATCGAAGCGGAAGTCGATGTCATCCTTCCACATGCGGTGCAGGATCACGGCGATACGCCGCGCCAGCGCAACCATCGCGCGCTTGGCACCACGACGGCGCGCAAGCTTTGCGGCCCAGGTTCGCAGCCAGCTCGCCCGCCCACCAATCGTCGGGAAAACAGTCCACTGGACTGTTTTCTGACCCTCCTCATACATCATGACCGTGGCAGCCTGACACAGCGCGCGTCGAAGGTTGACGTCGCCCGCCTTGGTGATCCCACCCGAGATGCTCGCTCGCCCGACTGGTTTCGCGAGGGAGTCAGGCCGACCCACGGCCCGACCCTCTTCGAGGAAGTGAACCGGTCGGGATCGTCGACCGCAGATCGATAGGTCAGTGCCACAACAGCGCCGATCCCCATTGCCCGGCAGGCGATTTGCGAAGCAAATCTGCCGAGAGGGGGCATCGACATCAACCGGCAGCAGACCGGATCTTCCTGCGCGCGTTGCCGGACATGGCGTTCAAGGCTCGCCAACTCTCGCCGCAGCGCCGACCGCGCGCTGAGCATGGGTTCGGTTGCCGCTTCCAGCATCGGATTACCGGCCGCCCGCTCGCGGATACGCTGTTCGAACCGGCCTCGCGATATGGTGCCGACCTTAAGTCCGAAGTTCCGAAGGAGACTGCGCAAAGACATTTCCAGCGTGATGAACCCCTGTTGCACGGCCTTTCGAGCAGTGAGCACCGCCCGAACCTCTTGTGCGGACACCGATTTGCAGTGAACAGGCCGGAACCAGCCGAGGTGCAGAAGCGCGCGATACCGTCGCATCACGGCGGTCCGTCTTGATCGGCATAGCCTTAAGGGCGCCCTTCACTTGCCGGGTTTCCATGAGCACGACAGGCTGCCCAGCCTCGGACAACCCGCGATGCAACCACTGCGACAAGGGGCCAGCCTCGAGCCCGACGGCAGCGATTGCGCCGTCCTGATCGTTGATCCAACGCAACAGCGCCTCGGGTTCGCGCGCCACCTGCGCCTCCTTCACGATCTTCCCATGCTCGCTGATCACGCAGATCGCGGTCTTCTCCAGCGACACATCCAGTCCGACAAACAGCTTCATCCCGCACTCCTGCCTGTGAATCCGATACGGGAATGGCGCCAGCTTGCCCGCGATTCTGCAACGGTAACGGGCGGGCCGCGACGCAG
>NZ_LGIC01000036.1 GCF_001294535.1 Cypionkella psychrotolerans
AAGCTACGGGCCACACAAGACAATCTACAACCGTTTCATCCGCTGGAGCGAGTTGGGCGTGTTCGGACGCATCTTCCTGGAACTGGCAAAAGGCGGCGGCGAGACAGCCGAGTTGATGATCGATGCCACTCACCTGAAGGCGCACCGCACAGCAGCCAGCCTGCTCAAAAAGGGGCTCTTCCCCGGTATATCGGACGCACCAAAGGCGGGTTGAACTCGAAGCTGCACGCTGTCTGCGACAGCGAAGGCCGCCCGCGCAGCCTGTTTCTGACCGCAGGCCAAGTCAGTGACTACACCGGGGCGGCGGCCTTGCTGTCAAGCCTGCCCCCGACGAAGGCGCTCCTTGCCGACAAGGGCTACGATGCCGACTGGCTGCGAGACGCCCTTGCAGATCGGAAGATCGAGGCCTGTATCCCATCAAAATCCAACAGGAAAATCCAGACACCGCACGACAGACTGCTTTACCGCAAGCGGCACAAAATCGAAAACATGTTCGGCAAACTCAAGGACTGGAGGCGTATCCACACCCGCTACGACCGCTGCGCCCACACTTTCATGTCAGCCATCGCCATAGCAGCCATCGTCATCTTCTGGATATGATCAATGAGTCCTGAGCCTAGCTTTGGCCGCAATTTGGCTTGATCGATTCGGTATTAACAAGAGTTTAGTCAATGAAATTTCGGTTGAGTTTTTTCATGCGGTCGATCAGAAATTCAGGAAAATAGACGGTATTTCGAACATGTATTATGAGGCGATGTTGGAGATTAGGGAGAAGCTGAACCGCAACCCGTAGTTTACGCAAATTTATGGACATCGCCGCCCGCCTGTCATTTTTGAGTTTTTGTCTCCCAACCTCCCAAGCAAACCTCCCAGCCCGGAATCAAGGCGCTTTAGCGCCGCCGGGCAGCGCCTGACCGCCCCCTCGGGCGGGCGCTTTTGTGGTGTCTCGCTTAGAATATCTGTGGGGTTTGTTGAGGCATAAAACGCCTAGAAATTCTGTGGCTCGCCCACCCGGCGGTCAGGCGTTGCCCTGTGTTGTTCTTGGGGAGGGAGCGGTGCGTGAAATCACGCACCCTACACTTCGTCTTGATGCTCACCCAGTTTGGGGGCGGGGCGGTCTAGCGATAATTCTGCGCCGGAGAAGGTCATTGGGGAGCGGACTCCGGGGAGGCCTTCCGGGGCGATTTGCATTTGGCGGGCGATGACTTGTGGGTCGGCGAAGACTTCATCAAGGCTGTTGATCGGGCCTGCGGGGACGCCTTCGGTTTCGCAGGCGGCGAGGAGGGCGGCTTTGGTCCAGGTTTTGGTCGCGGCGGTGATGCGGGCAGTCATCTCCACCCGGTTGGCGATGCGGTCGGCGTTGGTGGCGAATTTTGGGGCGGTGGCCATGTCGTCCAGCCCCAAGATCGTGCAAAGGCGGCGGTATTGGGCGTCGTTTCCGGTGGCGAGGATGATCCAGCCGTCGGCGCAATCGAACACGGCGTAGGGGGCGAGGTTGGGGTGGGCGTTGCCCATCATGCCGGGGGGGGTGCCGGAGACGAGGTAGTTCATCGACTGGTTGGCCATGATCGAGGTGGCGACATCGAGGAGTGACATGTCGATGTGTTGGCCGACGCCAGTGCGGCCACGTTGGAGAAGGGCGGCGAGGATGGCGGTGGCGGAGTAAACTCCGGTGAACACATCGGTGACGGCGACGCCGACTTTTTGCGGTTGACCGCCGGGCTCGCCCGTGACCGACATCAGGCCAGCCATGCCTTGGATGATGAAATCATAGCCCGCCCGGTGGGCATATGGGCCGGTTTGGCCAAAGCCCGTGACCGAGCAATAGACCAGCTTGGGGTTTATTTTACTGAGAGAGGCATAGTCGAGGCCGTATTTGGCAAGGCCGCCGACTTTGAAATTCTCAATCAGCACATCGGCATCGGCGATCAGACGGCGGACGGTTTCCTGCCCCTCTGGCGTGCGAAAATCGCAGGTGATCGAGCGTTTGCCGCGGTTGGTGGCGTAGAAATAGGCGGCGGATTTGTCGCCATCACGCTCGATAAACGGAGGGCCCCAGCGGCGGGTGTCATCGCCCTCGGGCGCCTCGACTTTGATCACATCGGCCCCCAGATCGGCCAAGGTCTGGCCGGCCCAAGGGCCAGCCAGAATTCGAGCCAGTTCAATGACTTTGACGCCCGCCAGTGGAGTGTTCATTTACTTCGCCAGTTCGGCGTCGAGCAACGCTTTCATATCGGCGTAGGCCATGTTGGAATGTTTGGTGCCGTTGATGATGAAGGTGGGGGTGCCTTCAACCTTGTCCGCCGCCATGTTGGTTTCAAAATGCTTGACCAAGGCCTCGGCCATCGGCGCGTCTTTCATGCAGGCGTCGAGGGTTTTGTCATCCATCCCGGCGGTGCGGCCAATTTTCTTCAGGTTCTCAACGACAGCGTTCGGATCATCCGAGGCGGCCCACTCCTTCTGGGTGTCAAAGATGATGTCGGTGATGCCCATGTAGCGCATCTCGCCGCCACAGCGGGCCATCATCGCGGCCCAGAGGCCGTAGCGGTCGAAATAGACCTCGTGATATTCAAGGCGGACCTTGCCGGTGTCGATGTAGTCGGCCTTCAATTGCGGGTAGATCTCGGCGTGGAAGTCGGCGCAATGTGGGCAGGTGAACGACAGGTATTCGACTATCTTCACCTTGGCGTCGATCTGGCCGATGCCGTAATCGGCGATGGTGGCCGGGTCGATCACAACCGGAGTGGCCGGGGTGGCGGGCACTTCGGTGGTGGTGGCTGTGGGCGCGGTGGTCTGCGCATGGGTGAGTGACGACAGGCCAAGGCCCGCGATCAGGGCCAGAGCGGCGGTGGTTGCGAGGGTTTTGGCCATGGGTCAGCTTTCCTTAAGTTTGCGGCGATTTAGGATGTTTTGGCCCAGCCGTTCAAGGGCTTGGCGCAGGTCGTCATTCTGGATCGGGGCGGCGGTGCGGGCGGCCTCGGCCAAAATTGTCGGATCGGGTGCAGGGGGGGCTTTCGGTTTGGCCATGAATTCGGCCTGACCTTCGGCGAAACCTGTAGCGGCGGTCTGGGTGATCAGGATGCGCGAGATGGCGGCATAGCCGTAGACGGCGTTGACCTTTTCGCGCAGCTTTTCTTTTTGCATTTCGATGATCGGGGCGTTTGGCCCGGTGGTGAGCAGCGTCAGCGACGCGCCCATACCCTCGCGGCCATAGCCGACTTTGACGGGCCGCGTGATGCGGGCCATATCTTCGCCCGCGATCTCGGGCCAATGGGTCAGCAGGCGGGCCACGGCAAAGCCACGAGATTCGCCAACCTTGCGGATCTGATCCTTCAGCAGCCCCGATGTGGCTTCAAAGCCGCGAATGCGGCGATGGGCAGAGGGAAGTGGGCTGGGCGTGCGGGCCATCTGGTCCTATCCGTGGTTCGGGCTATTCTAACGGTAGGACGGCGGGTTCGCCAAGGGTCGGCGGGGGCAAGGGGATAAAGATTGCGTGACGCAGAAGTAAGCCAGCGCTTGCTGGGCTGGTATGACAGGTCGGCGCGGGTGATGCCGTGGCGGATCGGCCCTGCGGCGCGGGCGGGTGGTGCGCGGCCCGATCCCTACCGGGTCTGGATGTCGGAAGTGATGTTGCAGCAGACCACGGTGGCGGCGGTTACTGCATATTTTCAACGGTTTGTCGCGCGCTGGCCGAGGGTTGAGGATTTGGCGGCGGCGCAGGACGGCGAGGTGATGGCGGAATGGGCGGGACTTGGCTATTACGCCCGCGCCCGCAATCTGCTCGCCTGCGCGCGGACGGTGGTGCGCAATCATGGCGGGGTGTTTCCGGCCTCGGCGCTGGGGATGAGGGCTTTGCCGGGGGTGGGGCCTTATACGGCGTCGGCGGTGGCGGCGATTTGCTATGACGAGCCTGCGGTGGTGGTCGATGGCAATGTCGAACGGGTGATGGCGCGGTTGTTTGCGGTACTTGATCCGCTTCCGGGGTCAAAGCCGGAATTGGTGCGATTGGCGGGGTTGGTGACGCCCGATCTGCGCCCCGGAGATTATGCGCAAGCGGTGATGGATCTGGGTGCCACGATCTGCACACCGCGCAATCCGGCTTGTGGGATTTGCCCGTTGTTGGGGGTATGTGAGGCACAACACCTTGGCATTGCTGCAGAATTACCGCGCAAGCTGGAGAAGGCTGAAAAGCCTGTGCGGCAGGGGGTGGCTTGGCTGGCCACACGCGGCGGGCTGGTTTTGGTCGAGCGGCGGGCGGAGCGGGGGTTGCTGGGTGGGATGCTGGGGTTTCCGAGCGACGGCTGGGATGGCACGGCCTTGGGCGCGCCATTTGCGGCGGATTGGCAAAGCTTGGGCGAAGTTAAGCATACGTTCACACATTTCCACCTAATCTTGCAGGTGAGGACCAGCGATTCTGATGCCAATCCGCAACGAGGCGAGTTTATGCAGCTAAACCCTGATGATCTGCCAACCCTGATGCGCAAGGCTTATGACCTTGCGTTCCAAGGCAAAACGCCGCGTTGAGTGGGTTGGATTTTGCGCTAGAGTGGCCCGAAAAGGGGGCCTCAATGTCCACAATTCCTAGCGCTGATGTGCAACGCCTGCAAAACGCTCTGCCGTTCTGGCTGTCTTTGGGGATGATCCCGGTGGCGGTGCTGGCGGCGCTGTGGGGCGGTTGGTTCGTGCTGGCGCTGCCGCTTTATGCTTGGGGTATGTTCTCGCTGCTGGATGCGGTGACGGGACGGAATGAGGACAATGCCGATCTGAATACGCCGGAAGCGGGGCTGAAATACTACCGCCTTGTCACGCTGATCTGGTTTCCGGCGCAGTTTACCCTGCTGTGTTGGATGCTGTGGTATGTGCCGCAGGCGGCGGATTTGGGCGCTGCGGAAAAGATCGGGCTGTTTTTCGGTATGGGCGTGGTCTCGGGCACCATCGGCATCAATTACGCGCATGAGCTGATGCACCAGAAACCGGCGTGGGAGCGGGCTTTGGGTGATCTGCTGCTGGCTTCGGTGCTCTACAGCCATTTCCGATCAGAACATCTGCGGGTGCATCATCTTTATGTCGCAACCCCGCGCGATCCGGTGACGGCGCGCTATAACGAAGGCTTTCATCGGTTTTTCCCGCGGGTTTTGCTGCAATGTCACCTCTCGGCATGGAATGCCGAAGCCGCGATGCTGGCGCGCAAGGGGCTGAAACCGTTGGATAAATCTAGCCCCTATTGGCGCTATTGGGGCCTGCAGGGCGCGATGTTGCTGCTGGCTTTGGCCTTGGGTGGTTGGATCGGTCTGGCGCTGTTTTTGTGGCAGGCTTGGGTGGCGGTCTGGCAGTTGGAACTGGTGAATTATATTGAACATTACGGGCTGACCCGCCGCTATCTGGGCGAGGGGCGCTATGAACATGTGCTGCCGCGCCACAGCTGGAACGCCTCGCACCGGGCCTCAAACTGGCTGCTGATCAATTTGCAGCGCCATTCCGATCATCATTACAAACCGGATCGGCGGTTTCCGCTGCTGCAAACCTACAGCGCTGATGAAGCCCCGCAACTGCCCTATGGCTATCCGGTGATGACGATGGCGGCGATGGTGCCACCTTTGTGGAAACGGTTGATGAATAGGCGGGTCAAGGCATGGCGGGCGCAGTATTATCCGGATATTGTCGACTGGCACGCGTATAACAAAGGCCTGAACGCTGATCCGAAGGGCTTGCCTGCCCACTAATCGCCATGCCCCCAGCGCCGCAGGACAACGTGAAGCGGCGCCAGAAAGCCATCCTCCGCATAGCCGTTTTTCGGACGTGCGGGTAGGGCGCAGCCTACTTTCTTGGCGCGTTTCAGGATCGCAGGCAGCGATTTATCTGCCCGGATGATGTAGAGAAACCCCTCAATCCGCGCGCAGCCAAGGGTTTCAAACCGGGTGGTGAAATCGGTGTAGGGCGCGATCAGCAGGGTGCCGGGGTGGGCTTGGCCGATCAGCCGCGCCTCCATCTGCTCCAGCGCCGCGCCATACATCGGTTTGTGGACATAAAGCACGTCATAGTTGCCGTAATGCTCAAATGTCAGCGCGTCAGCGTGGAAGATGCGGACATCGGGCCAACCGCCGCGCTGCATCATCGCTTGCCCCATGGCGGCGTGGGCAGGTTCATATTCCAGACCGTCGGCTTGGGTGAATAATTCGGCGGCTTGGAACACCTTCAATCCGATGCCGCAGCCGACATCCAGAAACGCCGGGGCGTGTTTGTCCATCGCCAAGCAAATCCGCCGCGCGGCCATCGCGTAGCGTAGGAAATCCGTGCTGGGATAGGGCAGATCGCCGTGGTGGCCGGGGGTGTCGTGGTAAAGATTGGGCGTATGCGGGCTGAGATGGGCGTGCATGCGGTCCCAAGTGCGAGAATGCAGCGCGAGGGTCTGCGCCTCGGGGCCATAGGGCGGCGGGGTGGGCGGAAACAGCGGCAGGCGATGGCGCAGCGCGGTTTGCAGGCGGATGATGGCGGTGGGATACAGCCGCAGATGGCGCAGAACACCATCAAAATATTGTCGCTCAGCGGCGTGCATCGGCAGGGCGCGCAAGGCGGGGCTTTGCAGATGAAAGCTGTGCGTGCGTTGCAGGGCATGGCGATGCGGCTCGGCACGGGCGAGCAGGGTGGTGATCTGGGCGCGGATTTTCGCATCGTAGGGCGGGGCGAAAGCCGCAGAAATATCCTCGAAAATCGTCCTAAGGGCCGCTTCCTCGGTTTGGCAAATGCGGGTCAGGCTGGGCAGGTCAGGCTGCATGGCTGGCTCAAATATCTGGCGACAATGTGGGGATGCTAGCGCAGGTTGGGCGGGCGGCCTAACGGAAAAAACCTCAGCATGACGTGCATGCTGAGGCAGTGGTGTCATGGGCGGAACCATGACACAGGCGTTCGAAATCTGGGGGGTGGGGTGGGTTCTAACCCACCACTGCTAGTGCGGGCGGCCTTGGTCGGCCTCCATCTCGGCGCGGATTTGTTGGCGCAAGATGTCGATTGGGATCATCTTACCGTCGCGCTTGAAGTGCCAATAGGTCCAGCCGTTGCACGACGGCGCACCTTCATAGGCGGCACCGACTTGGTGGATCGAGCCTTTCACGTCAAGGCCCACAAGGGTGCCATCGGCGCGGACTTTGGCGCTGAAGCGGCTGCCCACGGAATAGAGTTCTTCACCGGGGCGCAGCATGCCGCGTTCCACCACTTGGCCGAAGGGCACGCGGGGTTCCGAGCGTTTGCTGCCGGTGATTTCCAAGGCGCTGGCGTCAAAGCGGCGGACGCGGGAGATGCGCTCGGCGGCGACTTTGCGGTAGGCTTCTTCGCGTTCGATGCCGATGAAATCGCGGCCCAGCATTTTGGCGACAGCGCCGGTGGTGCCGGTGCCGAAGAACGGGTCAAGCACAACGTCGCCGGTATTGGTGGTGGCGATCAAGACGCGGTGCAGCAAAGATTCGGGCTTTTGCGTCGGGTGGGCTTTGTCGCCGTGCTCATCCTTCAGGCGCTCATGCCCGGTGCAGATTGGCAGCACCCAGTCGGAGCGCATTTGCACGCCGTCATTCAACTCTTTCAGGGCTTCGTAGTTGAAGGTGTATTTAGAATCCTCATCGCGCGAGGCCCAGATCAGGGTTTCATGCGCATTGGTCAGGCGTTTGCCGCGGAAGTTCGGCATCGGGTTGGATTTGCGCCAGACCACATCGTTCAGCATCCAGTAGCCCTGATCTTGCAGGGCGGAACCGACGCGGAAGATGTTGTGATAGCTGCCAATCACCCAGATTGCGCCGTTTGGCTTCAGCAGGCGTTTCGCCGCCGCCAACCATTCACGGGTGAATTTGTCATAGGCGGCAAAGCTGGAGAATTGGTCCCAGTGATCATCCACCGCATCGACCTTGGAGTTGTCGGGGCGATGCAGATCGCCTTTCAACTGCAGGTTATAGGGGGGGTCGGCGAAGATCAGGTCTATTGAGCCTGCCGGAAGCGCGTTCATCCGCTCGATACAGTCGCCATCAAGGATTTGGTTCAGCGGAAGGACATGATCCACCGCCGGTTTGCTTTTCGTCGCCATGTTCTGCCTCTGCCCTCGGTGTTATTCACCGTTTGTTGATGCAGAGAATGAGTCATTGTGGATAACTCGTCAAATTCTTTATTGAATCAAGGGGTTACAGATTTGTCTTGATACAACATCTTGTGGATAGGTTTGAACGAACGTCTATGCGCAGGCGTGACCCCAAGATTTAGGAGAGCCAACTGATGCAACTTTGTCGGGTATCCGGCGTTCGCCTCCCAGCCGTAGCCGGGGTATTGTTGCGCCAAATCCACCATGATGCGATCACGCGCCACTTTGGCGATGATCGAAGCGGCGGCGATGGAAAGTGATTTGGCATCGCCCTTGACGATCGCCTGCGCGCGGCCCTTCAGATTCGCAGGAATGAGGTTGCCGTCGATGAGGATATGGTCGGGCGGAATGGCAAGACCTGCGACGGCGCGCTCCATCGCGAGATGGCTGGCGCGCAGGATGTTAAGGCTGTCGATTTCCTCGACCGACGCATGGGCGATGCAGCACTGGGCGGTGGCGAGGATCGATTCGTAAAGTGCTTCGCGACGGGCGGCGGTCAGGGCTTTGGAATCGGCCAGACCGGCGGGGATATGTGCCGGATCTAGGATGACGGCGGCGGCGGTGACGGGGCCAGCGAGCGGGCCTCGGCCCACCTCATCGACGCCCGCGATATGGGCATGGCCTAGCGCGTGGGCGGCGGATTCGTAGTCGAAATGGGCGGAGAGTTTTTCCATTCATTTCGCGTAGCGTGAAATGCTTGGCAAAAAAAGGGGGGCGAAGCTGCTCAAACCTTCGCCCCCAAGGGTCGGGCCGCTAAGGGATCGGGGTGCGGCCCGGATTCTGTGGCCTAACGCCCCAAGCGGAAGCCCGCGTCGCGCAGGCATTGCGCGGAATAGACCCGGTCAGCCTCGCCATAAATCCGCACATCGCGGGCGCAGTTCGGCAGGCGGTAATCGAAACCCTCACGGCGCAGGCAATTCTGCGAATACATTGTCACCGCATTGCCGGAATTGCTGTCGATGGAAATCGCGCAGACCGAGGGCACGCGGGGCTGGTAGACGGGCTCGGGGTAAGGTTGCGGTTTGTGCGGCTTCGGTTTGTCGTGGTGCTTGTTGTTGTCGATGCTGTTGGCGATCAGCCCGATCACCAAAGCGCCCGCGATGATCTTGGCAAGATTGTCGCCGCGCTTGTCGGCATGCGACGGCATCGCGGTGGCGGCCAGCAGCGAGATCGCCATCAGCAGGATCACAAAGATATTGGCCTGACGTTTCATGGTGAACATCGGGGTGTGCCGGGTGTCGCGCAGGGCGTGGATGGTTTCGGCGAGGGTCTCGGATGCGTAGGATGTGTTGGACATTTTGACCTCCTTCTTATGGGATGCATTGGGTGGGCCTCTGGCATAAGGCCGATACCTGAGACTGGTCGTTCAACGTCCGGCCAAGCAATATCCGTCGGCTGATATGCGATAGCAGCGCCGTAAACCCGCTTCGATATTGAATAGCTGCGCAGTTATGCCCAAGGTGCAGGTAACGATTTAGGGAGTGCAGATGATGCGCCTGTTACTTGCGGCAATTTTGGCTTTTGGCGTGGCGCTGCCGGCGAGCGCTGAATGTTATGCCGATTACAAGGCCAAGCAGGACAGCCCATTGCGGCTGCATTATGGCGTGGCGCAGGTTTCCGATGGCGCTTGTGGAAACAAGGGCGCTGCAAAAAGCGAACTTAAGCCGAGGCTGGCGGCGGGTGGCTGGACTTTGCTGAACGTATTGTCCACGTTCGGCCCCGAAGGTTTGGGTGAAAGGAAAGCCAGTGCAGGAGAGTACTTCCTCCGCTACTGATGTGCTGAAGGCGGGCAACCGGGTGGTTGCGGGTGGGATCGCGGCGATTGTGTTGATCTTGCTGGGCGCTGCGGTGTTTCTGTTTCTGAACCTGCCGGATGCCAATGCGTTCAACGCACGGGTAGAGCGGTTGTTTGTGGAGAACAACAACCTCAACACCGGGGCCGAGATCAAACTTCTGGAGATTTTGGCGCAGTCTGGGACGTCATTTTCCGAGGTGTTGAACAGTTACCGCTCGGTGATCTTCGTGCTTCTGGTGTTTGCCACCGCGCTGATGGTGGCGGCATTGGTGTTTCTGGTGACGATCATCGCGCTCAACCGGCGGATTTCAGCGATTCAGCGGTCGGGGATTCAGGTCAGCACTTTGGTTATCAGCCGGGAGGCGCGGGCGGTTTATATCAACGATATGGAATTTGCACTGACCGAGGCGGCGATTGAAACCCTGTCGGTGCTGGCCGAGGCGCGGATGGATGATGACGTGCTGACGGGCGCGCAGATCGAGGGCGTGATCTCGGGCCGCAATGCCGCCGATTGCGACGAGGCCGCGGGGGCGACGCGGGTGAAGCGGCTGCGTGATGCGTTGGGCAATCAGATGGTGTCCGAGTTGCTGGTCAAGACGATTGCGCGGCGCGGCTATATGCTGGCGGTCGGCAAGGACACCATCAAGATGATCTGAGTGGGCGGGGGAGATGCGTGAAACACGCACCCTACGCTATATACAAGCCGAGCGATTCGCTGTATGCGACCTGCTTCGGCCCGAGGATTCCGGGGCAAGTGGCAGGGAGGCCGGCTTGCGATGGGGAATGAGGTGCCGTTTTATGGGACTTCACGGGCATGGCCAAGGCCATCCCCCATCAGGAAAAGACATGATTGATCAAATGATTGCCGCGCCTTTGGCTGCGGCATTGACGGCTAAGGGCTATGAAAACCTCACCGCAGTGCAGACCGCAATGCTGCAAGCGGATGCGCAGGGCCGCGATGTGCTGGTCTCGGCGCAAACGGGTTCGGGCAAGACTGTCGCCTTCGGCATCGCGATTGCCGATCAGATTCTGGGCGGTATGGACAAGCTTTTGTATGCCGATAATCCGCTGGCCTTGGTGATCGCACCGACCCGCGAATTGGCGCTGCAAGTGGCGCGCGAATTGGAATGGCTTTACGCCTCGGCGGGGGCTGTGATTGCCACCTGCGTCGGCGGCATGGATTACCGCACCGAAAAGCGCGTGCTGGATCGCGGCGCGCATATCGTTGTCGGCACGCCGGGTCGTCTGCGCGACCACATCGACCGCAAATCGCTGAACCTGTCGGGCCTGCGCGCGGCGGTGTTGGACGAAGCCGATGAGATGCTCGATCTGGGCTTCCGCGAGGATCTGGAATATATCCTCGCCGCTTCGCCGGAAGACCGCCGCACGCTGATGTTCTCGGCCACCGTGCCGAAAGAAATCGCCAAGCTGGCAGAAGATTTCCAAGTGAATGCGCTGCGGATTGCGGCGCAGGGCGAGGCCAAGCAGCACGTCGATATCGAATACCGCGCCTTGTCGGTGGCCGTGCGTGACCGCGAACATGCGATCTTCAACATGCTGCGGTTTTATGAGGCCAAGACCGCCATCGTGTTCTGTAAGACCCGCGTCAACGTCAATCATCTGATGGCGCGGATGGGCAATCGCGGCTTCAAAGTCGTGGCTTTGTCAGGTGAGTTGAGCCAGCAAGAGCGCACCAATGCGTTGACGGCTTTGCGCAATGGCCGGGCGAACGTTTGTATTGCCACCGACGTGGCTGCGCGCGGTATCGACTTGCCGGGGTTGGAGTTGGTGATCCACGCTGACCTTCCGTCGAATTCGGAAACGCTGTTGCACCGTTCGGGGCGGACTGGTCGGGCGGGGTCGAAGGGCGTCTCAGCCCTGATCGTGGCACCGTCGGAGTTCAAGAAAGCTCAGCGGTTGTTGCAGGGTGCCAAGGTTGTGGCGGAATGGGGTGCGGCTCCTTCGGCGGATGACGTGCAGGCAAAAGACGATATGCGGATCTTTGAAAACCCGGTGTTTGGTCAGAATCTGACCGACGAGATGGGCATGGCGATGCAGTTGATTGAGCGTTTTGGCGCCGAACAGATTGCGGCGGCCTATGTGCAATCTTGGCGGTCGGGGCGCTCTGCGCCGGAAGTTCTGTCGGATCAGACCGGCCCGGTGCGCGAAGCCCGCGAAGCCGCCCCCCCGCGCGAACGCAGCGAATTTGGTGCCTCGGTTTGGTATACGTTGTCGGTTGGCCGCGCTGGCCGTGCCGAAGCGCGTTGGCTGTTGCCTAAAATCTGTGACGCAGGTTCGATCACCAAGGATGGTATTGGTGCGATCCGGGTGCAGGAAGACATTACTTACGTGCAAATCGCTGAAGCTTTGGCCAGCCGGTTTGGCCTGACGCTAGAGTTGGAAAACGGCGTTGTGATGGAGCGGATGGAAGGCGAGCCTTCGATGGATCGCCCGGAACGTGCGGCGCGCGCCCCTGCTCGGGATCGTGCAGAGCGTCCGGCGCGTGCCGAGCGTTCGGAAAAGCCAGCTTACGACAAGCCTGCCTATGAGAAGCGCGAGAAAGCGCCTTATGTGCCAAAGCCCTCGCGTTTGGTCGAGGAAGCTGCGGCGGATGGCTATGATCCGATCAAGGGATCTGAGGCTGCACCTGCTGAAGCGCCGCGTCCGCGCGCGCCGAAACCTTATGCCAAGCGCGAAGATGGTGATGCGAAGCCTTATGCGGCGCGCGAAGCCAAGCCCTACGCCCCGCGTGGTGATAAGCCTGCTTACGCGCCGCGTGGTGATAAACCCGCTTATGCGCCGCGTGCCGAGGGTGCCAAGCCCTACGCCAAGCGCGAAGATGGCGACCGCAAACCCTACGCGCCGCGTGGCGACAAGCCTGCTTATGCCCCGCGTGCGGATGGCGAGCGTAAGCCCTATGCGCCGCGTGCCGAGGGTGCCAAGCCTTATGCCAAGCGGGAAGATGGCGATCGCAAGCCCTATGCGCCGCGTGCCGAGGGTGCCAAGCCTTATGCCAAGCGGGAAGATGGCGATCGCAAGCCTTATGCGCCGCGAGCTGAAGGTGCCAAACCCTATGCGCCGCGTGGCGACAAACCTGCTTATGCGCCGAAATCGGCTGGGTTCAAATCGCACGGGGCCGCAGAAGGCAAGCCGGGTAAAGCCTTTGGGTCAAAATCGCATGGCGCGGAGGGCAAGTCGTTTGGCAAGCCCGCGTTTGCCAAGCCCGCAGGGCCCAAGGTCGATGCTAAGGATACGTCGAAGCGGTTCGTGCCGCCTAAAAAGAAATAATATGAATTTCGGTTCATATTGTTGCGAATAAACATTCATATAAGGCCGCTTTCGGGCGGCCTTATGCGTTTATGAGCATCATCAGATCATCATGCAATAGCGGGGCGCAGGCGAAAGCGCCGGCGGATTGCGCGCCAGTTGCGTTAAAATCCAGCGCCAACCCGTGACGATCTGTTACTTTTGCCCCTGCACGCGCCGCAATCAGGCTGCCTGCGGCAATGTCCCATTCCCACGCATCCATAAACGTGATCATGCCGTCAAAACTGCCATCGGCCACCAGGCAAAGCCGGTAAGCCAGCGAGGCGCGGAAGCTGCGTTGGAAACTTGGCAGACCGTTTGGCCAGTTTTGCGGATCAAGAGAGTTCTTTGATGTCAGGATGTTAGGGTCATCCGCTAAGGATCTCTGGCTGCAAGTGATCAACTGACCATCGCAAAGGGCGGGGCCATATTCTGTCGCGGTATATAGTTTATCCAGCGCAGGCAGATAGACCACCGCTGCGGTGATCCTGCCGTTATGGGCGACGGCGAGAGAGTGCGAGAAGTGTTTCTCTCCGGCGATAAAGGCGCGGGTGCCATCGATGGGATCAATTATGAACTGATATTCGGTATCAAGCCGGGCGGTATCATCCGGGGTTTCCTCGGACAGCCAACCGTAACTGGGCCGAGCGCGGCGCAGAATGCCTTGGATCAGGTCATTGCAGGCCAGATCCGCCTCTGTCACCGGGCTGGCGTCAGCTTTATCCCAAGCTTTGGGCGCGTTCTTCCAGTAGCGCATGGCCACTTCGCCTGCGGCACGGGCAGCTTCGGTCAGAAGGGCAAGGTCATGCGCCGGCAAGGATCATCCCTTCAACAAGCAGGCTGGGCACGCGGGTGGACAGATGCGCGCGGGCGTCGTTGGCGGGGATGATGCGTTTGAGCATGTCGCGGAGATTTCCGGCGATGGTGCATTCGTTCACCGGGTAGAGAATTTCGCCGTTCTCGACCCAGAAGCCGGAGGCCCCGCGCGAATAATCCCCGGTGGTGGGGTTGATGGTGGAGCCGATCATTGAGGTGATCAAAAGCCCGGTGCCCATGTCGCGGATCAGGTCGGCGCGGGTGGCTGCGCCTTGGGTGAGGTCTAGGTTTGACGATGAGGGGGTTGGGGGCGCGGAGGTGCCGCGCGCGGCGTTGCCGGTGCTTTCAAGCCCAAGTTGGCGGGCGGTGGCGAGGTCTAAAGTCCAGCCCATGAGGATGCCGTTTTCGACGACCATGCGGCGGGTCGAGGGTAGGCCTTCGCCGTCGAAGGGCCGCGATCCGCCGATGCGGGGGCGCAGCGGGTCTTCGATGAGGGACAGGTGAGCGGGGAGGACTTGAGTGCCTAAGCCATTGAGCAACCACGACGATCCGCGCGCGATGGCGGCGCCGTTGATGGCGCTGGTCAGGTGGCCGATCAGCGACGAGGCGACGCGTTCGTCGAAGATCACCGGGAAGGTGCCGGTTTTAGGTTTGGTGGCCCCTGCGCGGGCGAGGGCGCGCTCAGACGCTAAGGCTCCGACGGCGGTGGCGGAGGGCATGTCGGCGGCGAAGATGCGGCCCTCGCCTGCGTAATCCCGTTCCATCGCGGTGCCGGACCCGGTGAAGGCGACGGCGGAGACGGAGTGCGACGAGCGTTCGTAGCCGCCTGCGAAACCGTTACTTGCGGCGAGGTGGACTTGGCGACGGCCATAGCCTGCTGAGGCTTCGACTTGGGTGATGCCGGGAGCGGCCATGCTTGCGGCTTCGGCTTCGCGGGCGAGGGATTCCAAATGCGCGGCAGAGGGTTCGGGCGCGTCTTCAACCAGTTGCAGGGCGGCCAAGTCCCAATGTTTGGCGATTTGATCCGGCGCGGCGAGGCCTGCATAGGGGTCATTCGGGGCTTCGCGGGCCATGGCGACGGCGCGTTCGGCGAGGCGCGCGAGGGTGGCGGGGGAGGTATCGGAGGCCGAAACGCAGGCCTGACGGCCGCCGATCAGCACGCGTAACCCGATCTCGGTGGCCTCGGAGCGTTCGGCTTGCTCCAAAGCGCCTGCGCGGATGTCGATGGATTGCGAGGTGCCAGAGAGGGCCATTGCGTCGGCGGCTTCGGCGCCGGCCAGCTTTGCGGCATGCAGGAGGGCTTCGGTCAGCGAGGCGAGACGGGACATGCAGCATCCTTAAGGGATTTGACTTCGTTGCGGCTCAAAGTCATGCTTTCCGGGCGAACTTCAAGATGTAAGGGCGTATTTAGCCCATCAAGTTTTTTCAAAAAGGATTTTGCCATGCCGTGGACGGTGGTGGTGGATGCGCAGGGCCAGCGTTGGGGCGTCAATAAAGAGGGCGTCTATCTGATGCTGCGGGGGGCGCTGCGGGCGGAAAAGATCAAGGCGCGCTCGCAGATCACCTCGGTGGAAAACGGCTTTCTGATGCCGACGACCTATCTGTTTGAAACCGACTGGAACGGGTTGCGGGCGGATGTCGATCAGGAAACCAACACGTTTTATCTGGATGCGGCCGAGCGGTTGTCGCGCGATCCGGGCGGGATGCGGTCGAACCTGTTGGGGATGATCGGGCGCGGGCGCAATGATTTCAACGCGGTAGAGGCGATGCGGCGCAGAGCCACACGGCAATCGTCGGAAAGCATTTCCAACAATGTTGAGGGTTGGGAGACGGCATTGGCGGTGGCGCAGTTCACCCGCGACACCTCGGCGACGATTTTGGTGGTGGGGGCGGGGCTTTTGTCGGGCGGTGCGGCGTTTGGGGTGCTGGGGGCCGGGTCGGTGCTGCGCGGCACGGCGACTTATCAAGATACCGGGAATGTTGGGGCGGCGGTGATCAACGGCTCTGGCACGTTCATCGTTGGCATGGTGGGGATTGCGGGTGGCAATCCGGCGCTGATGCGGTCTGAGCAGATCCAGCTGATGTTTGTGGGGTCTGGTTTGCAAGGCGGCGTGCAGGGCGCGCAATCGCTGGTCGAGGGCAAGACGCCGAAGCAGGCGTTGCAGCAGGCGGCGGTGTCGGCGGGGTTTAATCTTTTGGGCAGTGCGGTCGGCGGGCGGATTGAGAACATGAGTTTCAGCACCCGGCTGGTGGTGGGTGGAGTGATCGACACCACCGGCAATGCGTTGACGGCGGCGACGGTGCCAACCCCCGCGCCACAAGCGATAGCGCGGCCAGCGGTGACGGGGAATTTGGATTACGCGGGGATACCCTTCGATCCGGCGGCGGATGAGTTGTATCTGGCGCAGAACTGTTTGCGGCGGCTGTAGGGGCGGGGTCCCAACTTGGGACCAAAAAATGTTGTTTTATGTCAGTTGGTTGGGGTGGTGAAATTAAGACTTTTAATCTTTGGGTCGTGTCGCGCAGGTTTTGTGCCTTGCTCGATTTGACACGCGTCAAATCGGGCCGCGCCTGCCTGCCCATGGCAGGCGCGGCCCGATTTCCAGGCCGACGGTTTGCTGCATACTGCCCCTTGCTCAACGGCGCTCCGCCTTTTGAGCAATCAACCGGAAAACGCTCCACTGGAGCGTTTTCTTTCGGTTCGAAACAAAAAGGCCGCTCGGGTGAGAGCGGCCTTTGCTGTTTTGTTGCGTTGCAGAGCTTTACTGAAGCTTCTGGCCGTTGGCGTAAAAGCCCTTGTCTTTGAACTCCAGCGTCGAGGTCATCTCGTCCTTGTCCGCCGCCGAATTGGCGAACATCGACACCATCATCTTGAAGCCCATCGCCTGATCTTGCGGCAGAAGGCCCATCGCCACCAGTTTATCAAGCAGCGTGTTGCCCCCCGTCAGCTTCAGATCCATCTTGCCGGTGGGCAGCGGCACGCCGGGGAAGGTGGTTTTGTCGGTGTTGTCAAAGGTGAAGGCGCCCGCGCCCGTCAACTCGGCGCCCGCCACCGAGGCTTTCAACTCGGTCACGTCCAGCGCGTTCAGATCACCGGGAGGTGCGTCGCCCAAAGCCGCCATCGCGGCCTCGTCGAACAGATCGGTGGTCATGGTGACCTTGCCCTTGGTGTCGATGATCACCGTGGCCGGATCGTGCGGCAGGCTGCCTGCTGGGTCGAACATGCCCCAGACTTCATCCGACACGGTGAAGCCGACGAGCTTGGTCAGAAATGCGAAATCGGCCGGGGCGTCGGTTTTGCCAACCGGCATCAGCATGTTGAAGGCGGCTTCCTGATAACCGACTTTCAACTCGGGGAAGGGAATGTCAGCGCTGGCAATCGTCAGGTTCAACGCTTTGCCGCCCGCGCCGAATTGCAGGTGGGTGGCATCCATCGCAAACGACATATCACCGCCTTCGGATGCACCAGTGATCTTGGTCGGCTTGCCGTCTTCGGTGACGGCCAGATCGAAGGACATCGCGCCATGGCTGAAATTGCCGTTGACCGCAAAGCCGCCTTGCAGCGCCTTGGCCATATCGGCCATCGCGGCGGCACCCAGGAAGTTGCCATTGGTATTTCCTGCCACATCGGCGATGGTAGCACTGAAGGTAGCATCCGATTTCGCGGCGGCATCTTTGCCCGCGCCGCTGATCTTGACACTTTTCGCGGCGAAGTCGGAGGTGACCTTTTTGGCCTCACCGTTGCCTTCGACCAGATACTTGCCGGACAAATCGGTCAGTGCGACCTCAAAGCTGCCTTGCGCTGCGGCGGCGGTATCGCCGGGCTCGAATTTGGCCGTCACGCTGGGGCCTTCAAATTCATAGCTCAGCGCATCAACGGTGCCGCTGGCGGTCACCACCATTTCGGGTTGGGTCAGGGTGATTTTCAGATCGGTCGGCATCGCGCCGTCAATCTCGGTCGCCGCCGGGGCTTTCAGCGACATCTGATAGCTGTCGGACGTGGTGACATCGACGCTGCCATCGCCGTTATCGGCAAAATCAATCTGCTCAATCGTGCTGGTGAACGAGGTGCCGTCTTTCTCATAGCTGATCGTCACGCCCGAGACGACCAGAGTATCGCCATCGCGCTCGGCGCTGACCGAGGTGACGGTCTGGCCCGCCGAGGCGCTCATGTCTTGCCAGTTTTGCCAGACTTCTTCAGGGGTTACGTCGGCAAAAGCGCCGGTTCCTGCCAAAATCGCAATAACTGCGGTGCTGCCCGCAAGTTTCCAGTGTTTCATAATGAAGCCTTTCCGATGGAAATATTGCCGATAAGCATCCGTCTAAGTGCTGGCAGGGTCAAGGCTTTCCGTGGGGCGTGGCTTTGGGTAAACGGAATTGTCATGTGGGCGTGAATGGAGGCTGTGATGCAGGGTAAGGTTGTGGTGATCACGGGGGCGAGCCGGGGCATTGGCGCGGCAGCTGCGCGGGCGTTTGCGGGCGCGGGCGCTTCGGTGGCTTTGCTGGCGCGGTCCGAGGCTGAGATTGCAGCGTTGGCCGCCGAGATCGGCGCGCAGGCGATGGCGCGGCGCTGCGATGTGGCGGATGCGGAGGACGTGGCGCAGGCTTTGGCGGCGGTTGTGGCGCGGTTCGGGCGGCTGGATGTGCTGATCAACAACGCAGGCGTGATCGAGCCGATTGCGCGTCTGGCGGAGGCCGGGGTTGAGGCGTTCTCGGACGCGATTGATATCAATCTCAAAGGTGTGTTCCACGGCATGCGCGCGGCTTTGCCTTTGATGAAGGTGCAGGGCTCAGGGACGATCATCACGGTGTCGTCTGGGGCTGCGGTGAACGCGCTGGAGGGCTGGGGCGGCTATTGCGCCAGCAAGGCCGGCGCGTTGATGTTGACCCGCGTGGCGCATCTGGAGGAGGCCGCGCATGGCATAAGGGTGCTGGGGATGTCACCCGGCACCGTGGCGACCGATATGCAGGTGAAGATCAAGGCGAGCGGGGTCAATCCGGTCAGCCAGTTGGATTTCGCGGTGCATATCCCGGCGGATTGGCCTGCCAAGTGCCTGGTGTGGATGTGTGGTCCCGAGGCCGACGGCTATCTGGGCCGCGATGTGTCTTTGCGCGAAGATGCGGTGCGCCGCGCAGTCGGGTTGATCGCATGATCGGTGTTATGCGCGAGGGCGGGTTGCTGGTGCTGACCTTGCAGCGCCCGGATAAGGCCAATGCTTTGAGCAAGGCGATGCTCTCGGATCTTCTGGCGGCTCTCGATGATCCGCCGCAGGTGTTGATCCTGACGGGGGAGGGCCGCGTGTTTTCGGCTGGCGCTGATCTGGAGGAGGCGAAGGCGGGGCTTGCCACCGATCCGATCTGGGATCAGCTCTCCAACCGCATCGCCACCCTGCCGAGCCTGACGATTGCGGCGTTGAATGGCACTCTGGCCGGGGGCGCGATGGGCATGGCTTTGGCCTGCGATCTCCGGCTTGCGGTGCCGGGGGCGAAGTTTTTCTATCCGGTGATGCGCTTGGGCTATCTGCCGCAACCCGCCGACCCCGCGCGGCTGGTGGCGCTGATTGGTCCCGCACGCGCCAAGCTGATCCTGATGGCAGGGGCGAAGATTGAGGCAGAGGAGGCGCTGGCTTGGGGCCTGATCGACCGCATTGTCGTCCCGGAGGATTTGCTGACCACCGCCCGCGCCTTGGGCGCGGACGTGCTGGCGGCCATTCCCGGCCATGCAAGTGCGATCAAACGGCTCATCGGTTAGCCGGAATTCGCGCGAATTCCGTGACGATTTCTGCGCAGAAATCGCCTGCGGTGCAGGTCGCAGCCCAACGGCCCCGCATCTATACCACATTCGCGCAGGCTTGTTTTACCCAAGGTTCTTTGACACTGGAGGGGGAGTAAAGCGGGGCCCCGGTATGGAAAAGCAGTCGGAATTCGTCACCAAGCTGATGAGCTGGCTTAATCAGGCCAGCGATGTCGCCCAAGGCTGGCTGCTGTCGCCCGCTGCATGGTCGCAGTTTGCGCTATTAGCGCTGGCGGTGTTCGCGGCGGTCTATGCCTCGCGCCGCATCGCTCCTTTGGCGCGGCGGATGCTGGATCCCGGTGACGCAGACACGCTGATCGCCACCATCCTGCGCTTTGCCCTGCGGTTCCTGCCGCTGCTGATGCCGATGCTGGCCTATGGCTTTACCGCAGCGGGTGAGGAAGTCACGCGCTCAATCTTCGGCTCGGGCGATGTGATTGCCCTCGGCAAGCGGGTGTTTTTCTTTCTGGCCGCGCGGTTGTTCGTGCAACAGGTTTTGCGCGATCCGTTCCTGAAGCTGTTGGGCAAATATGTGCTGGTGCCGGTGGCCGCGCTTTATGCGGTTGGCCTGCTGGATGACATTTCGCTGCGCTTGGAAGAAACCATCATCGCGCTGGGCAATATCCGGTTTTCGGTGATGGCGCTGATCCGGGGTCTGATTGCCGGTGGGTTGTTGTTCTGGCTGGGGTCTTGGTCGAACCGCCAATCCGCCGATTACATCAAAAAGCAGGAAGAACTGCGCCCCGCCACCCGTGAGTTGGCGGTGAAGGCGACCGAGGTGGTGATTTTTGGCGCGGCCTTCCTGCTGCTGATGAGCATCATGGGGATTGATCTGACCGCTGTGGCTTTGCTCGGCGGTGCTTTGGGTGTCGGCATCGGGCTGGGCTTGCAGCAGATCGCGGCGAATTTTGTGTCAGGGATTATCCTGCTGATCGAAGGCCAGACCACGGTCGGCGATTATGTTGAACTCGATGGCGGCGAGAAGGGTACCATCGTCAAGATGACCGCGCGGGCTTGTGTGTTGGAGACCTTTGACGGCAAATGGATCGTGGTGCCGAATGAGCATTTTGTCACCACGCGGGTGGTGAACTACTCGGATGCGGGCAGTGCCAACCGCTATGAGGCTTTGTTCTCGGTGGGCTATGACACCGATATTAATAAGGTGCCTGCGGTGATTGAGGTGGCTGTGGCGGCGTTGGACTTTGTGTTGCAGCAACCCGATGGACCGGATTGCGAGTTGCGGGCCTTTGGCGAAAGCAGCGTCGATTTCGCGGTGGAATACTGGGTCAACGGCATTGACGACGGTAAGAACAAATACGGCTCGGTGGTACTGTTCGCGATCTGGAACGCGTTGAAAGCCGAGGGGATTGCGATGCCTTACCCGCACCGCGTCGTGGAAATTAAGGGCGCGATGCCCAAAGGAATGATCTGATGGATGCTTTGGTGATTGGCGCTGGCCCTGCGGGTCTGATGGCGGCAGAGGAACTCGCGCGGGCGGGGCATAAGGTGGTGGTCTGTGAGGCCAAACCCAGCCCCGCGCGCAAGTTTCTGATGGCGGGCAAGTCGGGGTTGAACATCACCAAGGACGAGGACCGCAGCAGCTTTATCGCCGAATATCGCAATGAATGGCTGCGCCCGATGCTGGCCGAATTTGGCCCGCGTGAGATGATCATCTGGGCGCGGGCTTTGGGGCAAGAGGTGTTTACGGGATCAACCGGGCGGGTTTTCCCTCGGTCAGTGAAAGCCTCGCCTGTACTTCGGGCATGGTTGAAGCGGCTGGAGGGCGCAGGGGTGGAATTGCGTTCGCGCTGGCGCTGGGCTGGGTTTGACGGCGATGGTCTGGCGTTTGAGACGCCGGAGGGCGCGCAGGTGTTGCGGCCTGCGGTGACGGTTTTGGCCTTGGGTGGTGCAAGTTGGGCACGGCTGGGGTCGGACGCGGCTTGGGTGCCGTGGTTGGCCGCGAAGGGTGTGGAAATCGCGCCGTGGCAGCCTGCGAACATGGGTTTTGCGGTGGATTGGACGCCGCATATGGCGAAATTCTTCGGTACCGCGATCAAGGGGGCGGCTTTGGTCGTTGGCGATCAGCGCGAGCGGGGGGAGTTTGTGATTTCGGCCAAGGGGATTGAGGGCGGCGGGGTTTATGCGGTGTCTCGGGCGTTGCGTGAGGGCGCGGCCTTGCGGTTGGATCTGATGGCAGATGTCTCGGGCGATGAGATTGCGGCGCGGCTGTCGCGGATGAAACCCGGCGAAACCTTGGCGAACCGTTTGCGCAAATTGGGGCTGTCGCCTGCGGCGGTTGGCTTGGTGATGGAATTTGGCCGGGGGCTGGAGACGGTCGCCGCCGTCAAATCCCTGCCGTTCAAGCTGGCTGGCCCGCGTCCGTTGGATGAGGCGATTTCGGTGGCGGGCGGTGTCAAGCAATCGGCTGTGACGGAGGGCCTGGAACTCAAAGCCATTCCCGGCATGTTCGTCTGCGGCGAAATGCTGGATTGGGAGGCGCCAACCGGGGGCTATCTGCTGACCGGCGTGGCGGCAACCGGGCGCTGGGCGGGCAAAGCTGCCGGAGCGCGGGCTGTGGCATAACGGCGGTCTTTCGGTGCGGGCCTTCTCGTGCTAGGGGCAAGGGATGAACAACTTGCCCACAAAAGACCAGATCCGCCAATGGATCACCGAGAACCCCGGCCTGACCGGAAAGCGCGACCTTGCCAAGGCCTTTGGCATCAAAGGCGATGCGCGGATTGATCTGAAGCGGATGCTGAAGGAACTCGAAGCCGAGGGCGGCATCGAGAAAAAGGCCCGCAGCTACCGCGAACCCGGCGCTCTGCCGCCGGTGTCGGTGCTGCTGGTACTGCCGCCGGATAGCAACGGCGATCTGTTTGCGCAGCCGTTGGAAGCCGATGCAACCGACACCCCGCCGCGTATTTTGATCATGCCGCAGAAGGGCGATGTGGCTTTGGCGGGGGGGATGAAGATCCTCGCGCGGCTGACGCCTGTGGGCGGGCAGGATTACGGCTATCAGGCGCGGTTGATCCGGGCTTTGGGGTCAAACCCTTTGAAACTGCTAGGGGTTTTCCGTAGCAATGCCGAGGGCGGGCGGATTATTCCGGTCGATAAAGGCGTTGATAAGGAATGGAAGGTCGCGCGCGATCATACCTTCGATGCCCGCGATGGTGAGTTGGTTGAGGCAGAGCAGGTGGGGCCGAAGCGGCTTGGCCTGCCGCAAGCCCGCATCACCGCCCGCTTGGGCGATCCAAACGGCCCGCGCGCGGTCAGCCTGATCGCCATTCACCAGCATGGCATCCCCGATCAATTCCCCGATGCGGTGATTGCCGAGGCCGATGCGGCGCAGCCTGCGCCTTTGGGCAAACGCGAAGACCTGCGCGGCCTGCCGTTGCTGACCATCGACCCGATTGATGCCCGCGACCGCGACGATGCGGTTTATGCCGAGGCCGATTCCGATCCGAAGAACGCGGGCGGTTTTTTCATCTGGGTGGCGATTGCAGATGTGGCCAATTACGTCCGGCCAAACTCGGCGCTGGACCGGGAGGCCCGCAAGCGTGGCAACTCGACCTATTTCCCCGACCGCGTGGTGCCGATGCTGCCGGATCTGCTGTCGGGCGATTTGTGTTCGTTGCACGAGCATGTGGATCGGGCGTGTTTGGCCGTGCAGATGCGGATTGACGCGCATGGCCAAAAGCTGAGCCACCGCTTCACCCGTGGCCTGATGCGCTCGCAAGGCTCGTTGCATTACGGGCAGGTGCAGGATGCGATTGACGGGCGGGCGGATACGGCGACGGCGCTTTTGCTGCCGGTGCTGACCACGCTTTACGCGGCCTATGCGGCGTTGAAAAAGGCCCGCGCGTTGCGGCAACCGCTGGATTTGGAACTGCCCGAGCGCAAGATTGAACTGTCGGATGAGGGCAAGGTTACGTCGGTTGCCTTCAAACCGCGCTTCGATGCGCATAAGCTGATCGAGGAATGTATGATCCTCGCCAATGTCTCGGCGGCAGAGGAATTGGTGCGCCTGAAACGGCCTTTGCTGTTCCGGGTGCATGAAGAACCCTCGCCAGATAAGCTGGAGGTCTTGCGCGAAGTAGCCGAGGCGTCGGGGTTTACGTTGGCCAAGGGGCAGGTGCTGAAAACCGCACATCTCAATCGGTTGCTGGCGCAAGCGCAGGACACCGAATTTGACGAGTTGATGAACATCTCCACCCTGCGCTCGATGACGCAAGCCTATTATAATGCGGCGAACTTCGGGCATTTTGGGCTGGCCCTGCGCAACTACGCGCATTTCACCTCGCCGATCCGGCGCTATTCCGATCTGATCGTGCATCGGGCGCTGATTTCGGCGCATGGCTGGGGCGATGACGGGCTGTCGGTCTGGGATATCGAAAACCTTGACGAAACCGCCAAGCTGATTTCCGACACCGAGCGCCGCTCGATGGTCGCCGAACGCGATACCAATGACCGCTACCTTGCGGCCTTTCTGTCGGAACGGGTCGGCAATGAATTTGCGGGCCGGATTTCTGGTGTGCAGCGCTTTGGCCTGTTCGTGAAGCTGGATGAGACCGGGGCCGATGGGCTGGTGCCGATCCGCTCGGTCGGGCGCGAGTATTTCCATTATGATCAGGATCGGCAGATGCTGATCGGGTCGGATAGCGGGATCGAAATCGGCATCGGCCTGCGGGTGACGGTGCGGCTGGCGGAAGCCACGCCGATGACCGGGGGCATCGTGCTGGACCTGTTGAACATCGAAGGTGCCACCTTGCCGACAGGCCGCGCGAAACCGGGGCGCTATCAGCCGCGCAAACCGGGCAAGTTTGCCGCCAAGGATGCCGCAACCAAACGCAAGATCGTACGCAAGCGGCGGTAAACCTTCCCAGCGCCTCAATAAAACGCCAAAGTGCAATCTTTTGTGAATTGACCCGCAGGCCGCTTCGGCCTATCGCGGTCCTGCAACCCTTTGCGTTGTGAAACCCAGGAACCTCAACCCCATGTCAAGTCGCAGTCGACCGCATTTGCCGTTTCGGGCCCGTTCCTCGGGGATCATGTGATCCTTTGACGGACGGCCGGAAACGGCTGTCTGAAGGAGATCACTATGAAAACCTACCTCACCAATCGCTTTGAAATCCTGTCCGAATGGATTTCCGCTGGGCTTGGCAGCCCCTACGCCTTCATGGCGGCGTTTCTGGTTGTCGCCCTTTGGGCGGTGACCGGGCCGCTGTTCGGTTACTCGGACACCTGGCAGCTGATCATCAATACGGGCACCACAATCTCCACCTTTCTGATGGTGTTCCTGCTGCAAAACACCGGCAATCGCACCATCGAAGAAATGCAGGACAACCTGCGCCGGATGGAGCGGCAGAATGCCAGCCTGATGCACGAGCTGCTGGCGCTGCGCCAAGATCTACGCGCGGACGGCCGTATCGCGGCTTAAGCGGAAAGGGTGCTTGCGCCCGCTGTGGCCGCCAGTACTCTGGCGGTCACGCAAAATAGGTGCCCCGTTGATCCGATATTTCCGCATTGTAGTGCTGGTGCTTGCTTTCGGCTCAACAGGTGCCACTGCGCAGGATATGACGGAGGAATCTGTGGATTCGGCGGCAAGTGCAGGGGCAAGCGACGTGATCGAGAATGGCAGCGAGGCCGGATTGCAGGCATGGATCGCCGGGTTTCGCGGCCGGGCGCTGGCTGCGGGGATTTCTGCGGTGACGTTTGAGAGCGCGATGGCAGGGGTGCATTTTCTGCCAAATGTGATCGAGCGCGACCGCAAGCAAGATGAATTCACCAAGACAATCTGGGATTACCTCGACAAAGCGGTATCGGAAGATCGCATTGTGGCAGGGCAAAAGGCGTTGAAAGCGCATGGCCCGCTGCTCGATCAGATCGAAGCGCGCTATGGCGTTGATAAACATGTGGTTCTGGCGATCTGGGGGCTGGAATCTGCCTATGGCTTGGTGCGCGGCGACATCGACACGCCCAGCGCTTTGGCGACGCTGGCTTATGACACAAGGCGCGGGGCGTTTTTTGAGGCTGAGCTGATCGCGGCCCTGCAAATCCTGCAGTCGGGTGTGGTCAAACCTAGCGCGATGCTCGGGTCTTGGGCCGGGGCGATGGGGCATACCCAATTCATGCCCTCGTCCTATCTGAAACTGGCAGTGAAATTTGACGGGTCGGGCAAGGCGGATGTCTGGAGCGATGATCCGGCAGATGCCTTGGCCTCCACCGCCGCCTACCTCGCCAACGCAGGCTGGAAGAAGGGCGGACGCTGGGGCGATGAGGTCCGCTTGCCCACAGGCTTTGACTATGGCCTGGCCGGGGACCGCACGCAAAAACCATTGAGCATTTGGGCGGAACTGGGCGTGACCTTACCCGATGCAACACGCCTGCCCGCCTCCGGCTGGGCCTCGCTGCTGTTGCCCGCAGGCGCACGCGGCCCGGCGTTTCTGGTCTACGACAATTTCGCCGCGATTGAGGCCTATAACAAAGCCGATGCTTACGTGATCGCCGTCGGCCATCTCGCCGACCGCATCGCAGGCGGTGCTGCGTTCAAAGCCAGCTGGCCGCGCGATCTGCGCGCCCTGACGCTGGGTGAGCGCAAAGAAATGCAGTCGCTTCTGCTGACTGCAGGCGTCTATTCGGGCACAGCCGATGGCAAAGTCGGCCCGCTGACCGTGGCGGCAGTGAAGGCATTTCAGCGCGCGCGCGGTATGGTGCTGGACGGCTACCCGAGCCTGGAGATTCTGCAAGCCCTGCGTTGACCCGAACCGGGGTGCCGCCTCGGGGCCCATCGAGGGCCCGCTCGGCGGCGCTGCCGGGGAATGGATGGGAGGCCGGGCGCGGGCTGTGGCGTTGCATTTGAGTATTTGTCAAAGAGCAAATCCCGTTAGCGAAGCGTTAACCCAAACCTGCGAATTTATCTCCACGGTACAGGGAGGAGTCCCGATGACCGTAAAGAGCAAGTCGCCCCGGCCCGCCTGCATAGCTTCCAGCGGATCGGATCGGTGCCGCGTGGCCGGGGCGCGATCTTTGCATTGCTCTTTTGCAAATACTCAAATGCAACCTGCCCGCCGGCGCACCGCTGGGCAGCCCTCCCCCGGCAGCGCCGCCGAGCGGGCCCTCGATGGGCCCCGAGGCGGCACCCCGGTTCGGGTCAACGCAGGGCTTGCAGAATCTCCAGGCTCGGGTAGCCGTCCAGCACCATACCGCGCGCGCGCTGAAATGCCTTCACTGCCGCCACGGTCAGCGGGCCGACTTTGCCATCGGCTGTGCCCGAATAGACGCCTGCAGTCAGCAGAAG
>NZ_LGIC01000037.1 GCF_001294535.1 Cypionkella psychrotolerans
CGTCTCACGGCTTAAGTCCCTGCAATTGTTCGGAATGGCAATCGCGTGGCGAGAACTGCAAGCGGAATCGCCGCGCAACAAATCCCTCTCGCTCGAAGCCCTTTTGCTACGGTTGCTGGATGCCGAGCAAGCCGATCGTCAGGCGCGCAGCCTGCGCTATCAGCTAAAAGCTGCGCGGTTCCCCATCCATCGTGATCTGACCGGTTTTGATTGGAGCGAAACCCCCTTGGACGGTGCCCGCATTCAGGAGTTGGCCAAGGGTCACTATCTGGAAACGGCACACAACCTGATCCTGGTTGGGGGAACAGGCACCGGCAAAACCCATCTTGCCATCGCACTCGGTGTCGCCGCCATCCATCACGGCAAGCGCATACGCTTTTACAACGCCGTCGATCTGGTCAATCTTCTGGAACGGGAAAAAGCTCAGGGCAAAGCCGGAAATCTGGCCAAGCAACTCACCCAGATCGACGCGGTCATTCTTGATGAGTTGGGCTATCTGCCATTCCCGGCCTCTGGCGGCGCCCTGCTGTTCCATCTCATCAGCCAACTCTACGAAAAGACATCCCTCATCGTCACAACCAATCTCAGCTTCGCCGAATGGGTCACGGTCTTCGGTGACCCAAAGATGACCACTGCGCTCCTCGATCGCATAACTCACCACTGCGACATTCTCGAAACCGGAAACGACTCCTGGCGCTTCAAACAGCGCAAGAAAATCAGCGACCAAACTGATCAATATTGAACGCTGTTACCTGTTCAATATTCGACGCTGATTGACACGCAGGATCTCGTTTGCCTGCCGAAGCTGGCGCACCTCGCGTTCCAGTTCTTTGATCTTGTCACGCTCAGCACTGGTCGCACCTTCCCGTGCTCCGCTGTCCTTTTCCGCCTGCCGAACCCAGACCCTCAATGTCTCCGGGATGCAGCCAATCTTAGGGGCAATCGCAGCAACTGCCGCAGATTGCGTTTCATAGGAGCCTTGATGCTCCAACACCATGCGAACGGCACGCGCCCGCATCTCCGGTGAATAACGGTTTGATGTCTTACTCTTTTCCATAGCCCTCATCCTTAGTCAGGTTGAAGGTCTCCGGTAAACAAGGGGCGGTTCATAACGGGGTGCCAAGGCTTGACCACCTTCGCTTCGACCATGCCGTTGCCAAGGCCCTTATCACGGCGCGCCTGTGCCCTGAATTGCCCTGCCTCGCGTCTGTGGCGCTCATCTTGGGTATCACGCTCAATGCGGTGAAAAAGTTAGTTGCGTTTGGTGATGGCGGTCCATGGTTGAACGCGACAGCCGCAGAGATCGTTGCAGGGCTGGCCGGTGGGGCCTATGTATCCTTGACCGAAATCAATAGATTTGAGACGGAATACGCCACGCTCGGGATGATCGCCCGCACTGTTGGCGTCCACGCCTGTGCTGTGAAGCGCTTACTTGCGCAGCGCATCATCCAGCCGACGTTCGATCCTGCGTGGCTTGGATCAGTGATCTATCGAAAGTCGGATGTGGCTGGTTTTATGGCTGAAAGCGGTAGCACGGGGGAGCCCGAAAAATTTCGTAGAATTCGTGCCGTTTTTCGCCAAAAATCAGCGGATTTTGCGGAAAGTGATCTCTTTGGTGAATCCGATGTGTCACATTGCTCGTCGGGTCATTCCGGGCCCTGTGTAAATCAGTTACTTACGTTTAAAATTGTGCTTTTTATGATGGTGACTACATGATCGGTCGTTAACCTCTTGTCACAGTGGTTAAATTTCCGTCATAAAAATGTTACAAACTGACAGGAGCCCGCATGGCCATTGCCCTTACCGCCGCCGCTGTGAATATGGCCGTTGCATTGTCTTGTGGCGCGTTGATCGGCTCAGAGCGGCAGGTGCGCCAGCGCATGGCGGGCCTGCGCACCAATGCTCTGGTGGCGTTGGGCGCGGCGGGATTCGTGGTTTTCAGCCAGTTGATCGAGCATGACGCCAGCCCCAGCCGGGTGGCGGCGCAAGTGGTGTCGGGGATCGGTTTTTTAGGCGCAGGCATCATTTTTCGCGATGGTTTCAATGTGCAGGGGCTGAATACGGCGGCGACTTTGTGGTGCTCGGCGGGGGTTGGCTTGCTTGCAGGCGTGGGGGCTTGGCCGTTTGCGCTGGTGCTGACCGGGTTGGTGGTATTTGTGAACCTTGGGCTGCGGCCTTTGGTGAAATTTCTCAAGCGGCATACCAAGGCCGGGGTGCCGCTGACGCGATCTTATCGGGTGGTGTTGAGCTGTGCCAGCGATCAAGAGGCTGCGATGCGGGCGTTGTTGCTGCGCTGCCTCAGCTTGGGCGGGTTGCATGTGCATGAAATTGCCGTGCAAACGCAAGAGGATGGGCTAGAGATTTCGGCGCTGGTCGGCGGCGAAGACGCGCCAGATCACGCGGTGGAACAGGCCGTGCAACGCATGGCGGCAGAGATTGGGGTGGTGCGGGTGCGGTGGATGGTCGCCGATGAGGTCTGAATAGCGGTGCTGCCGTGCAGCAATGGCTTTCGGGCGGGGTGCAAGCAGTGCTAGACTTGCGGCAGTTGCGGCGTTAAAAGAGCGTCGTTAGCGCTAACAACGCTTCTGTTCTGGCCCAAGCTGCGAGGTAAGCCAATGGTTTCGCGAGTCATTCCGGTAGATGCCTTTGATCTGGTGATCTTTGGCGGCACCGGCGATCTGGCCAAGCGTAAGATCCTTCCGGGGCTGTATCGCCGTTTCATGGCCGGGCAGATGACCGAAAACAGCCGGATCATCGGGGCGGCGCGTGCCGATCTGAATGATGAGTCGTTTCGGGCGATGGTGGCGGAGGCGATTGCCGAGTTTGTGCCGAAAGACCGGCAGGACAAGACGGTTATCGCGCAATTCCTTGAAAAGATTGACTATGTCTCGATTGACGCCACGGGTGAGGGCGGTTGGACCAAGCTGAAAGCCCTGATGCGCGAGAACGTGGTGCGGGCATTTTACTTCTCGGTGGCGCCTTCGTTGTTTGGCGATCTTGCGGAGCGTTTGCATCTGCATGGGATTGCGGACGCCTGGAGCCGGATCGTGGTGGAAAAGCCGTTTGGGCGCGATTTGGCCTCGGCCAAGGCGTTGAACGCGGTTTTGGCAAAGCACTTCGCTGAGACGCAGATTTACCGGATCGACCATTATCTTGGCAAAGAAACCGTGCAGAACCTGATGGCGGTGCGGTTTGCCAATATTTTGTTCGAGCCGCTCTGGAAGGCGGAATACGTCGATCATGTGCAGATCACCGTGGCCGAAACAGTTGGGGTCGATGGGCGAGGGGCGTATTACGACAAGTCCGGGGCGATGCGCGATATGGTGCAGAACCATATGATGCAGCTGTTGTGCCTAATCGCGATGGAGCCGCCATATCACTTTGACCCCGATGCGGTGCGCGATGAAAAGCTGAAGGTGATCCGGGCGCTGGACCCGGTGAAGCCCGAGCATATCGTGCGGGGGCAGTATCTGGCGGGCAATGGCGAGGGCGGCTATCTGGAGCATAGCGAGAATCCGGCCAGCAAGACCGAAAGCTATATCGCGCTGAAGGTGAAGATCTCCAACTGGCGCTGGCAGGGCACGCCGTTCTATTTGCGCACCGGGAAGCGGCTGCGGGCGCGGGCGTCGGAGATTGCGATCACCTTCAAGCAGCCGCCGCATTCGATCTTTGACGATGCCAAGGGCTGGCTTGAGAATGTCTTGGTGATCCGGTTGCAGCCCGATGAGGGGATGAACCTGAAGGTGATGATCAAGGAACCGGGGCCGGGGGGGATGCGTTTGATGCAAGTGCCCTTGGACATGGCGTTTGCCGATGCTTTGGGGCCGGATGCCGAGGATGTGCCGGATGCCTATGAGCGGCTGATCATGGATGTGATCCGCGGCAACCAGACGCTGTTCATGCGTGGCGATGAGGTGGAAGCGGCTTGGGCTTGGACCGATCCGCTGATTGAGGGTTGGGAGGCGCGCGGGGATAAGCCGCAGGGCTATGATCCGGGGTCTTCGGGGCCAGAGGATGCTTTGATGCTGATGCACCGCGATGGGCGGCGCTGGCGGGAGATTAAAGTTTGAATTTTATCGCATACCCAGACCGCGAATTCATGATGCTGGATGTGGCTGGCAAGATTGCCGGCCAGCTTTCGGAAGAATTGAACATGTATGGCCGGGCGTCTTTGTCGGTGCCGGGTGGGACGACTCCAGGGCCGATTTTCGACATTCTGTCGGGGGTGAACCTCGATTGGGCCAATGTCGCGGTGATGCTGAATGATGAGCGCTGGGTGGGCGAGGATAGCCCTCGGTCGAACACGCGGTTGTTGAAGGAACGGTTGCTGGTCGCTAAGGCTGCGGCGGCCACGCTTATTCCCTTATATGCAGAGGCTTCCGAGCCGGAGTTGATGTTGCAAAGCCTGTCGGAAGCCATCGCCCCGCATCTGCCTTTGACAGTTTTGCTGCTGGGTATGGGCAATGATATGCACACCGCCAGCCTGTTTCCCGGTGCGGATTTGCTGGCCGAAGCACTCGCGCCGAATGCGCCGATCCTGCTTGCGCTGCGGGCTGAGGCTGCGGGCGAGCCGCGCGTGACGCTGACTGCCCCGGTTTTGACCGAGGCGAAGAACATCCATATCCTGATCACCGGGGCCGAGAAGCGCGCGGCGATTGAGGCTGCGGCTAACCTGCCTGCGCTGGAGGCTCCGGTGCGGGTGGTGCTGGATAATGCAACGGTTCATTGGGCCGAATAACAGCGGAGTAGGTCATGTCGGAAAAATGGCAAGCATTGAGAGATCACGCGCTGAGCGTGGCACGGCGGCCAATCCTGTCGCTGTTCGAGCACGCGGGACGGGCGCAGGCGTTTAGCGTCGAGGTGGGCGATGCGCGGTTGGATTACTCGAAAACCAATATTGATGAGCAGGCCAAGGCGATGCTGTTGACGCTGGCCGAGGTTTCCGGTGTGGCGGAAAAGCGCGCGGCGATGTTTGGCGGCGAAAAGATCAACGTCACCGAAGGCCGAGCGGTTTTACACACTGCGTTGCGCGGGGGCATTGAAGACAAGGTGATGTGCGACGGCGTCGATGTGATGCCGGAGATTCGCAAAACCAAGGCGCGGATGGCAATTTTCACCCGCGAAGTGCGGACGGGCAAGTTTACCGGACAAGGCGGAAAAATCACTGATGTGGTGAATATCGGCATCGGCGGCTCTGATCTTGGCCCGGCGATGGTGACGCTGGCGCTGGCACCTTATCACGATGGGCCACGGGTGCATTACGTCAGCAACGTCGATGGCGCGCATATCGCGGATGTGTTGAAGGGGCTGAACCCGGAAACCACTTTGGTGATCGTGGCCTCTAAAACCTTCACCACAATTGAGACGATGACCAACGCCGAAACCGCGCGGGCTTGGATGGCGACTAAGGTGAAAATCCCCGCAGCGCAGTTCGCAGCTGTGTCCACCGCGGCAGACAAAACGGCGGCGTTTGGCATTGATTCTGCCCGGGTGTTCGGCTTTGAAGACTGGGTCGGCGGGCGCTATTCGGTCTGGGGCCCGATCGGTCTGGCGGTGATGATGGCGGTCGGACCCGAGGCGTTTGAAGACTTCCTTGCCGGTGCGCGGGCGATGGATGAGCATTTCGTGGCAGCCCCCTTTGCGCAGAATATGCCGGTGCTGCTGGCGCTGGTGGGCATTTGGCACAACCAGATCTGCGGCTATGCCTCACGGGCGGTTCTGCCCTATGATCAACGGCTTAGCCGCTTGCCTGCTTACTTGCAGCAGTTGGAAATGGAAAGCAACGGCAAGTCGGTGGCGATGGATGGCAGCGATTTGGCCACCCATTCCGGCCCGGTGGTTTGGGGTGAACCCGGCACCAACGGTCAGCACGCGTTTTATCAGCTGATCCACCAAGGCACCCGGGTGGTGCCGTGTGAGTTCATGGTGGCCAAGGCCGGACATGAGCCGGATCTGGCGCATCAGCATTTGCTTTTGGTGTCAAACTGCCTCGCGCAATCGGAGGCTTTGATGCGGGGACGGTCGTTGAATGAAGCCCGCGCGATCATGCAGAAAAAGGGCGCTGTCAGCGAGGAGCTAGAGCGGCAAGCAAAGCACCGGGTGTTCCCCGGCAACCGGCCTTCGACCACGCTGGTCTACCCAAAACTGACGCCGTTCGTGCTGGGCCAGATCATCGCTTTGTATGAGCATCGGGTGTTTGTGGAAGGGGTGATTTTGGGCCTGAACTCGTTCGACCAATGGGGGGTCGAGTTGGGCAAGGAACTGGCTTTGGCCTTGCAGCCGATCCTTGAGGGCGGCGATGCCAGTGGCAAAGATGGCTCAACGCAGGCGCTGGTGGAGTATCTGCGCGGTTGAGGTCATCCTCTGCGCTGAAATATCCTCAAGGGGGTGAGCCTGATAAGGCGAGGGGGGCGGAAAGCCCCCCTTCCTGTTTTACTTCAACGCAGCCGTGACGATGATTTCCACCAGATATTTTGGCGTCGCGAGTTTCGCTTCCCCGGTGGCGCGGGCCGGGGTGTTGCCTGCGGGCACCCAAGCGTCCCAGACCGCGTTCATCTCGCCGAAGGTTGCGATATCGGCCAGCCAGATTTGCACCGACAGGATGCGGGTTTTGTCGGTGCCCGCTTCGGCGAGGATACGATCCACTTCGGCCAAGCAATCTTTGGTCTGCTGCGCAACACTTGCGCTGGGGGTGCCGACTTGGCCTGCCAGCCAGACGATGCCGTTATAGGCCACCGCCTCGGACATCCGTGCGCCTACGCCGATACGTTTGATCTCGCTCATATGGTTTCCTTTCCTGAAAGCTGCTGATTGCTAGCCTAGGCGGCGGCAAAGGGGAAGGGTGGCGTTTGAGGCGGTGTAGAGCGCGAATGGCAAAGCGAGAGCGCGGCGGGATCGCGCCGTTCAGGACACGCAAATCGCGGTGAAGTCGGGCGGGGTGCGTTGCGTGGGGGCAAAGGATGGCTTAGGACGGCGCAAGCCGGATACGCTGTTGACCGGCCGGATACTTCGTTGACTCGAAAGGAAAGCCCATGTCCCTGCGCGCCCTTGGCCTGATCGCAACGCTCGCTTTGACCGCCTGCGGCTCCAGCAGCGATATGCAGCTTTATCCGACCGCCGGACCCTTGGCATTGCAGACACCGCCGCCGGTGATCCATGCCAAGGCGGAGACGACCGAGGAAACCTCGGGCGCTTTGACCTTTAAGCTGTCCGACCGGACCAAATGCAGCGGCACATGGTCAGCGCTTGCGCCGAAAGTGGTGTCAAAGACCCGCGGCGTTTCCTTGACCCTGCGCGGCGGGCCGGGTGGCAAATACGACAACAGCACGGAATCGGTGGGCGGTATCAACACCGGCGAGATTTACGCGGTGTGCAAAGACGGCACTGTCGTGCAAGGCAAATTCGTGATGGGTTCCAGCACCACCAGCGGCACGGGGACGGCCACGGATACGCGCGGGAATACCTATAAGCTGCTGTTTTAGGGTCTGACGGGCTTTTGACTCACTGTGGCGGTCCTTTGTGGGCCGCCATTTTTATTGGTCACTCTGGGACTTTGTACGTGACTCGATAGCCCAAAATGCCCGTTACATTCCCTTTTTCTGAAAACCCATCAGTGCCAATTTTCAAAAACTGGCAACAAGCCATTGAAATTGCTTACTCATCTATGGAGGGATTGGAGCGGGTGAAGGGAATCGAACCCTCGTATTCAGCTTGGGAAGCTGCTGCTCTGCCATTGAGCTACACCCGCGTCGTCGTTCAGGTATGCCAGCCACGCGTCGCCGTCAAGACGGTTTGGCGCGGCGGGGGTTTGGTTTATGGCACGATGATCTCGGTGCGCTCGCCGGGTTTCACGCTGGCGGGGGTTTCGGTCTCGATGCCGTCTTTGGTGGTGACAATGCTGTAATCGCCGCCGGGCAGGGTGGTTTGGTCTTCAGCGTTGTAGTTGTGGAACACCGATTTGCGATTGCCGTTGATGTCTTTCTTGGCGGAGAAAATCTGCGCTTCGCTGGCACCGGGGGCGGTGTAGGCCAGAACGCCAGCCTCTAGGATCACTGCGACATCAGTCCGCGCGCCCGCTTTGATGCTGAACGGTACTTCGGCAGAGGCCGCACCCAGTTCGACATAGGCAATGTAATCCCCCGGCGAGAGTTTGGTTTGATTGCCGGTGCCGTAAGAGGTGGTCAGGTTTTCGCGGCTGCCATCAATGCTTTTCTTGGCTGAGCGGATGCTGACCTGATGCGCGTTGCCTTCGATCAACATGCCCTCGACGTAATAGCCCTCAATCGCGGCGAGGCCGACTTGGATGATTTCATCCTTTTCCAGCAGCTGGCCGGGGGTGAGGGTCAGGGTTTCGGTTTGGCTGGCAAGTCCCAAACCTGCGGTCAGTGTGACCTCACCTGCGGGCAGATAGACGCGGGTATCGCCGTAATAGGTGGTGTTGACGCCGGATGTGGTGGTGAATTTCAAGCTGGCGTCGGGTTCAATCTCCCCACCTTCGGTGCCTTTCGGGTGCAGGATGACGCGGGCGGCGTTGACCACGACTTCTGGCGCGCTGAGGGTATCGGCGGTGAGGGTGATGTCGCTGGTCGTCTGCGCCGAATCGAGGGTGGTGATCAGGCGGTAAGTGCCGGGCTCGATATAGCCTTTGAAATCATTGTATTCGGTGGTGACGCGGTCGCCCGTGGTGCCATCGGGATTGATTGCATAAAGCTCCCAATTCACTTGCGAATTGTCATCGGGTTTCGGGATGCCGGGGGCCAGTAGTGCTTTGGGGGCGAAGTTGATTTCCAACTGCGTGGGCTTTGTGGGTTCGGGGGCTGGAACGGGTTCGGGCGCAGGCGCTGGTTCTGGCGCGGAGATCACAGTGGCTTGTAGCGCGACTGTCAGGCTATCCAGATCATCGGCGGTGATATATTGGCCGCCTGTGTCTTCGGCGAGGCAGGCGACTTGCTTGCCTTCGTCCTTGGTCAAACCGAAGCCCACCACATGCGCAGTGAAATCAACGCCAGAGGATTCAAGCTCTTGCGCCAAGGCACAAGGGTCGCCTTCGCAGGTCTCAATGCCATCGGTGATCAGCACCACGGTGGCTTTTTCTTCGGTGGAATGCAACTCGGCGGCGGCGCGGCGCACGGCTTCGGTCAGCGGGGTTTTGCCGAGGAATTGCATCTTGGAAGCGGCATCGGAAATCGCCTGCGCGGTGCCTTTGGCTGGCGCGACGATGGTTTCAATGTCGTCGCAAGAACCTTTATCGCGGTGACCATAGGCGATCAGACCGAGTTCGGTATCGGCGGGAATGGTTTTCAGCACTTCGGCCAAAGCCTCACGCGCGATTTCAAGTTTGGGTTTTCCGTCGATCTGGCCCCACATCGAGCCTGAGCCATCCAGAACGATGATGGTGCGGCCATCGGCTGCCGCGAGGGCGGGCAGGCATAGTAAAAACAACGCAATAGTGCGCAGAATGGCAAAAAGTCGCATCACAGAATCCTTGGAAATGACACAGCGGAATGGCGTCAGACTAGCCAAGCTTGCAGCAAACGCAAAGGGCCTTGCAGATTGCGCTGCAAGACCCTTCCACTGGCCGGACTAAGTGGGGACTTTGGACAGGCCGACCTGTGTTGCACCTGAAACGGCGGGTGTGCTGGGAGCTGGCCCGCCGTTTTTTGGGTTGTTTACATCTTCGGCAGCATCACCGTGTCGATCACATGGATCACGCCGTTCGACTGTTTCACGTCCGCTTGGGTGACGGTGGCGACATTGCCCATCTCATCAGTCAGTTTGATCATGTCACCTTCGTAGGTGGCTTGCAGGGTGCAGCCGCCCAAAGTCGGCACCGGATGGGTGCCCTTGTCATCGGCGATCATGCCCTTCAGCGCGTCCGACATCACTTCTTTGCCGACAACGTGGCAGGTCAGGATTTTGACCAGTGTGTCCTTGTTCTCGGGCTTGAGCAGGGTCTCAACGGTGCCTGCGGGCAGTTTGGCGAAAGCGTCATTGGTGGGCGCGAAAACGGTGAAGGGGCCTGCGCCCGACAGGGTTTCAGCCAGACCAGCGGCGGTCACGGCTGCGACGAGGGTGGTGTGGTCTTTCGAGTTCACCGCGTTCTCAACAATGTTTTTCTCGGGGAACATCTCGGCACCACCGACCATCGGATTTTCGGCCAGCGCCATGCCGGACGAGAGCGCCAGAAACGCGGTTGCCATTGCGGCTTTGACCATATTGGAAGCGTTCATCGTGTTACCTCTTGTTGGTTTTAGGGCAAGACCGTCTTGCCTCATGCCGAAGTAACGAAAGGGGCGGCTGAGAAGTTTCAGCCGCCCGGATTTATTTTTGATTATTTTTGCAGAAGATAAGTTTTTATCTGAAACGCTTGGCTTTTCAGATGTTCTTCAGTGGCCCTGCCGCAAGGATCGGCCCGGTCGGTTTGCCATCCGGCCCGCCACCTTTGGGTTCCAGCGTGATCGCCAGCACATAACCTGCGGCAGCTTTGGGGGCGGGGATCGTCACCGACGCTTCGGACAGCACGCCGAGTGAGACCGGAGCCTTGTCGCCTTCGATAATCCACAGCTCGTAATCCTTGCCCGCTTCGGCATCGGTGCCAGCGGTGCGGGTCAAGGTCAGTTGATCACCCGCAATGGCGGCTGCGTAGCGCAGCGGAGAGGCTTCGGCGGAAAGCTCGGCGGTCATGGTCGGGGCAGGAGGCGCGGGCGGGGGCAGCATGACAAAGGCAGCGACGGCAATCGCACCTGCGGTCAAAGCGCCCGCAACCCAACCAAACCAGCGGCGGGATTTCGGCGCTTGCGGGAACAGCCGCGCCTCAATTTGCGGCAGCAGGTTGGGGGCTTCGGCCTCGGCGTAGTCTTCGTTCAGATCGGACAGGCGGTTTTGCCAGTCATTGACCAAGGCGGCAAAGCCTGCGTCAAGGCGCAGCCGCGCCTCGGCAGCGCTGCGTTCGGCCAGATCGAGGCTGCCCAGCACATATTCGGCGGCCAGAGCCTCATCTTCGGGCAGATCAAGGGGAGTGCTGGTCATTGCTCCATGCACTCCTTCAGTTTCAGCAGGCTGCGCCGCAGCCAAGTGCGCATGGTGTTCAAGGGCACGTTAAACTGGGCGGCGAGGTCGAGATAGGAGGTGCCCGTCAGATAGGCCCCACGCAGGGCGGCGGCTTTGTCGGCCTCCAGCGTCTCAAAGCATTGGTTGATGCGTTTGGCCTCACCTACGGCAATTAGCCGGGTTTCGGCGCGGGGGGTGGTGTCGATCACCGCGTTCATCGCATCTTCATCATCGGATTGGATTTCACGCCGCGACCGCAGCCGGTCAATCGCATGGTTGCGGGCCAAGGCGATCAGCCAGGTCATGCCACGGCCTTTATCGGCGTCATACCGATTTGCCCGCAGCCATACCCGTGTGAACACCTCTTGCAACGCATCCTCCGCTTCTGCCCGGTTTCCCAAGATACGCAAGAGTACGCCCATAAGTTTCGCGGAAGCATCGGAATAGATCGCACGGAACGCCGCACGGTCTTGTGCGGCGATCTTTCCCAGCAAGTCAGCAATCGGATCATCCATAGCCGCTGAAGCTAGCGTAGCCAGTGCCGAGGTCAACCCCGCCTGCGCCGCCCGCCTGCACCGCCCGAGCCCGAGGTGTTGAAACTGACATGCGGCAGGGTGACGATTTTCGACAGCTCTGGGAAGGTATCGACGGCGTTCGGGATGGCAGAGGCGTTGACGAAGTGTTCCTGAAAGCGCGGCTCGATGGCGGTTTCGACCTTGTGGATTTGATGCACGGTGGCCTCGATATAATCACGGGCGGCGACATTGCACAAAGCGATGCGCGCGCCGGTGCCTGCGGCGTTGCCTGCCGAGATCACCTTATCCAACGGCACATCCGGGATCATGCCCAAAACCATCGCGTGTTTCGGGCTGATATGCGCGCCAAACGCGCCTGCAAGCACGACCTTTTCCACGGTTTCAATGCCCATCTCATCCATCAACAGCTTGGCCCCGGCGTAAAGTGCCGCCTTGGCGAGTTGGATGGCGCGGATATCGCCTTGGGTGACAGTGATCATCGGGCCGCCCGTGGCAGTGCCATCGTGCAGCACATAGGAATGGGTGCGGCCTTCGGGAATACAGCGCGGCGTTCCGGTTTGATCGGCTCCACCGACAAGGCCGCCCTGATCGACAAGGCCCGCCATGCGCATCTCAGCCACCGCCTCGATGATACCCGAGCCGCAGATGCCGGTGATGCCGGTGCCAGCGGTGGCAGCGGCAAAGCCCGCATCAGTTGACCACAGATCAGAGCCGATCACACGGAAGCGCGGCTCCTTGGTGATCGGGTCGATTTCCACCCGCTCAATCGCACCGGGGGCGGCGCGTTGACCGCTTGAGATTTGCGCACCCTCAAAGGCGGGGCCGGTGGGCGAGGAACAGGCCAGAACGCGGGTTTCGTTGCCAAGCAGCAGTTCGGCATTGGTGCCGACATCGACGATCAGCACCATGTCTTTCGACTTGTTGGGTTCTTCCGACAAAGCCACCGCAGCGCAATCAGCACCGACATGGCCAGCGATGCAGGGCAGGATATAGACGCGGGCGGCGGGGTTGACAGCCTTAATGTCGAGATCAGCCGCATCCAGCACCAAGCTGCCAGATGTTGCCAGCGCGAACGGCGCTTGACCCAATTCGACCGGATCAATCCCCAGCAACAAATGGTGCATCACCGGGTTGCAGACAAACACAAGTTCGTAAATCGAAGCGGGATCAATCTTTGCCGAGGTCGAGACCGACTGCACAAGACCGTTCAGCGCAGTGCGCACGGCGGCCGTCATTTCGACGTCACCACCGGGGTTCATCATCGCGTAGGAGACCCGGCTCATCAGATCTTCGCCGAAGCGGATCTGTGGGTTCATCACGCCTGACGAGGCCAGAACCGAGCCGTCGCGCAAGTCGCAAAGGTGGCCGGCGATTGTGGTCGATCCAATATCAACGGCAAGGCCGTACAGCGCTCCCTCATGAAAGCCCGGCCAGATATCAAGGATGCGGTGGCGGGCGTCGTGATTGCCCTTGTGCAGCGCCACGGTGACTTTCCATGCGCCCTTGCGCAAAGCCGGTTGCAAACGGCGCAGAATCGGCAGTTCAGCCGCCACTTCACCGACGCCCCATTGCTCTTGCAGCGCGGTGACAAGGCGTTCGAAATCACCGGAGGGTTCGTGCATGTCGGGCTCGGCAACTTCGACGTAAAGCGCACGGGTGGCCGGGTCCATCACGATATCGCGCTGCGAGGCCGACTTGCGGATCACCTGTTTATGCACCTGAGATTCCGGCGGCACGTCGATGACGACGTCGCCCATCACGCAAGCCTGACAGCCCAGACGACGGCCCTCCATCATGCCACGCTTGGATTTATAACGCTCTTCAACGCTATTCCATTCGGTCAAAGCATCCGCCTCAACAGTGACGCCATGTTTGGAAAACTCGCCATAGCCCGGCGTGATCTGGCATTTCGAACAAATCCCGCGCCCGCCGCAGACGCTGTCCAGATCGACGCCCAACTGCCGGGCGGCGGTCAGCACTGGCGTTCCATGCGCAAAGCGTCCGCGCTTGCCCGAGGGGGTGAAGATGACGAGTGCGTCTTCGATGGTGACTTGTGCGGCTTCGGTCATGGCATCCTCACTTCAGGCGAACGTATAGGCGATATCGGGGAAGGCATCGGCGGCGAACGTATAGAACCAGCGCACCGGTTGGTCGGCGGCCAGCACTCCATGCACGGCATCGCCGGGAATGAAAAGAGCCACGCCGGGTTTGAGGCAGTGGGCGGCGCCGTTGATCTGCACATCGACCTCGCCTTCAAGGCCGAAATAGAGCTCTGGCTGCGGGTGAGAGTGCAGGGCGAAAGTGTCACCCTTGGCCATGATGGCGATGCCAGCGACGATGGATGTGCTGTTGGTGACATCGCCAGAGATCAGGGTTTTCCAGGCAATTTTGCCACGCGCCGGATCAGCCCATGTCTCGGTAGGGCAGTCGGCTTGATCGACCAGAACCGGGGCAGACATACGAACCTCATGCTTTCATTTTAGCAACTCTACGCGGCGGCGGGGCGGTCACATGCCTGTTCGCGGCATTACAGCGCCGGTCCGCGCCGTCTGGCGCTAGCGGGTGGCGCAATAGCTGCCGGGCATCACCGTGGCGATCAGCTGTTGCAGTGGCAAGGGCAGGGTGGTGCCCTGCGCCTGATAGCGGCCCGAGGCAAGGCTGCCATCGACATTCGCCCGCCAGTCCACCGTCAGATAGGGCGGTTGCAGGCGCGGCAGCGTCAACGGGTTGGCAGAGGGGATTTCACCGGTCAGAAAGCCCGCAACACCGTGCAGCAGCGCCTGATCCTCGTCTTCGTTGGCCCACCAATGATAGCTGCGCAGATTTTGGAACCCGAGCCCTTTGGTGGCTATGGTGTTGATCTGACGATCTTGCAGACGTATCGCGCAGTAGATCACTGCATCTGGATTGGGATTGGGCACAAACTGCACAATGATGCTCTGCGCCGGGGCGGGCGTTGCAAGGGCGAGCGCTATGATCGCTGCCCCGGAGTGCATGGCTAATCGGTTCTGAACTGTTTGGCCAACTTCAACCCCTGTCCTTGGTAGTTCGAGGCGATCTCTCGACCATACAACGACTCAGGGCGCTCGGCCATCTTTTCATAGACGAGGCGGCCGACGATCTGGCCATGTTCCAGCACAAAGGGAGCTTCGTGGCAGCGCACTTCCAGCACACCGCGCGAGCCCGCACCACCCGCCTCGGCATGGCCGAAACCGGGGTCAAAGAAGCCTGCGTAATGCACGCGGAATTCGCCGACCATGGCAAGGAAAGGGGCCATTTCGGCGGCATAATCCGGTGGTATGGTGACGGCTTCGCGGCTGACCAGAATATAGAACGCGCCGGGGTCGAGGATGATGCGGCCGTTTTGGGAGTGGATTTCCTCCCAAAACTCCGAGGCTTGGTAATGGCCGATCTTGTCGAGATCAACGACGCCGGTATGCGGTTTGGCGCGGTAGCCGACGAGATCGCCTTTGGATGGCTTGAGATCAACCGAGAAGCCGAGGCCTTCGGAGATCAGGGCTTCACCCGACACAAGCGGTTCTTGGGCGTTTAGCGCGGTCAACTCGGCGTCCGACAGCACGGCTTGACCTTGGCGGAAGCGGATCTGGTTTAGGCGTTGGCCGGCGCGCACCAGCACTGAGAACGACTTCGGGCAGACCTCGGCATAAAGCGGGCCGTGATAACCTTCGGCGATGCGATCAAATTCGGTGCCGCCGTCGGTGATCAGGCGGGTCAGCAGATCAAGCCTGCCGGTGGAGGATTTGGCATTGGCGACGGCGGTGATGCCTGGGGGCAGGGCAAGGCTTTCCATCAAGGGCACGACATAGACGCAGCCTTTTTCCAGCACCGCCCCTTGGGTGAGGTCTATGCGGTGCATCTCAAATTCTGCAATGCGGTCAGAGGCTTTGCGGCCTTTGCCGATCAGGAACGAGGCGCGGACACGGTAGGCGACGTTACCAAGACGCAGATCAAGGCTGGCGGGCTGGATTTGCTCGGGGATGATCGCCGGGCTGGCGGTGATCGCGCCGCTGGCGATCAGGCCGCGCAGGGCTTGGGCAGGTAGCACGCCGGGTTGGCTCATCACTTTATCCTCTAAACGAAAACGCCCGCGCTGCTGGTTGGCAGGCGGGCGGTTTTCGATTTGGTCGGGCCAGAGAGATTCGAACTCTCGACCTTCCGCCCCCCAGACGGACGCGCTAACCAGGCTGCGCTATGGCCCGACACGCGGTCTTCATACTGATATTCCGCGCAGGAGCAAGCAGGAAAGCGCAAGGCGATCAATGCTATGTTGCGGGGTAGCGTGGGGCGGCCCGCAAACGCGCGCGCAGCGAAATCAAACGCGCGCGCAAGACATGCAGATCGGTCTGGCGATCTTGCAGGGCGTGCGGGGGCAGGACGCGCAGGCGCTGGATCAATGGGGCGTCAGCAGGCCAGAGCGGTGGCTTGGCTGGGCTGGGTGATTCTGCCGCGCCGTCAATGGTTTCCACGGCGATACTCGTGGTCACCAGCGTCACAACTTCGGCGCTTTCAGGCTCGACCTCAAGCAGTTCAACCTCTGCCGCATCGCTCGCATCGCCGACCAGATCGGCGAAGTTGAAGCTGGGCTCGGGTTCTGATTTCGGCTCACTGCGGCGCAGGGCGGTTTCCAGCGCGACGATGGTGGCGGTCTTGGCCTTTTCAGGCGGCAGATCGACTTCGTCGCGTGCGCCAAAATTCGACGCCAACGCCGCTTCCAAAGCCGCTTCTGCATCCATGTCGATATCGTCCGGTACAGGCTGGCCGGACAAACCAGCCACATGCCGCACGCCCTGTTCGCGCAGGATTTTCTGCACGCCGCGGATGGTCAGACCTTCGTCGTGCAACAGCCGTTTGATCCCGGTCAGCAAAGCCACATCGGCGGGGCGGTAATAGCGCCGCCCGCCCGCCCGTTTCACCGGGCGAATTTGTGGGAAACGGCTTTCCCAGAACCGCAGCACATGCGCTGGGGTTTCAAGGTCATCTGCCACCTCGGAAATGGTGCGGAAGGCGTCTGGCGACTTTTCCACCCGCTGCAATCCTTACTTCTTGCCAGCCGCCACGCGGTCTTTCATCAGATGCGAGGGGCGGAAGGTCAAAACGCGACGTGGCGAGATCGGAACCTCATCGCCGGTTTTCGGGTTGCGACCGACGCGGGCGGTCTTGTCGCGCACGGAAAACGTGCCGAAGGACGAGATTTTCACTGTCTCACCAGATGCCAAAGCATCCGACATGTGCTGCAACACCGACTCGACCAGTTCGGACGATTCGTTGCGGCTGAGGCCCACTTCGTGGAACACCGCTTCGGACAGATCCATACGCGTTAGGGTCTTCTCGCTCATCATATCCCCCCAGGGTTATTTTGGGATACGATGCGTTGTCTGGAATTGCGAGTCAATAACAGTGACTTGGCAGACGTTCTTAAAAGCGCATTTCAGCAGATTACCAGCGCAGAACCACCGAGCCCCAAGCCAAACCACCACCGATTGCCTCTGTAACCAGCAGATCACCCGTCTTGATCTGGCCGCGCGCCTTGCCGACCGACAGGGCGAGGGGAATCGATGCAGCCGAGGTGTTGCCGTGATCCTGCACGGTGACGACCACATGATCCATCGGCACCTGCATGCGTTTGGCCGTGGCTTCGATGATGCGGATGTTGGCCTGATGCGGCACAATCCAATCGACATCACCACCCGTCATGCCGATTTTATCCAGCGCGGTGTGGGCGGTTTCGGCCAGCTTTTCGACGGCGTGACGGAAGACTTCCTTACCCTCCATCCGCAGATGACCCGTCGTGCCGGTCGAGCTGCCACCATCAACATACAGCAGCTTGCCATAGCGGCCATCGGAGTTCAGATCGGTGGCGAGGATGCCACGGTCGGTATTCTCACCCGTGCCGGTCGCGGCTTCCAGCACCAATGCCCCCGCGCCATCGCCGAACAGCACGCAGGTGGAGCGGTCTTTCCAATCCATCAGGCGGCTGAAGATCTCGGCCCCGATCACCAGCACGCGTTTGGCTTGCCCGGTCAGGATCAGCGCATTGGCATTGGTCAAAGCAAACACAAAGCCCGCGCAGACGGCTTGCACATCAAAGGCAAAGCCACGCGTCATGCCAATATTGGCTTGGATCGTCGTCGCACAGGACGGAAAGGTGAAATCAGCGGTCGAAGTGGCGACGATAATCGCATCAATATCAGCGGCTTGCAGGCCCGCATCGGCGAGGGCTGCCAAAGCCGCCCGCGTGCCCAGATCAGCCGTCGTCTGACCTTCGGCGGCATAATGCCGGCGCTCAATGCCCGAGCGGGTTCTGATCCATTCGTCGGTTGTCTCAACCAAGGCTTCAAGGTCTGCGTTCGGCACGATCCGGTCGGGCAGGTAATGCCCAACGCCTTTTACAACGGCGCGTATTGTCATTTGTTGGATTTTGCCTCCGCCCCATCTGCGCCGATCTCGGCGACGGCATCCTGCCCCGCCCGCCCAGTGGATGCAACCCGTGCCGCAAGCCGTTCCAGAAAGCCCGCACTGGAGAGCTGATAGGCCAGCGCAATGGCAGCGGCGACGCCGGTTTCGTCGGCAGAGCCATGCGATTTGATCACGGTGCCGTTCAGCCCCAGAAAAATCCCGCCATTGACCCGGCGCGGGTCCATCCGGCGCTGCAGGCGTTTCAGCGAATTCAGCGCCAGAAGGGCCGCGAATTTCGACAGTATGCCCGCGTTGAACGCCTCTTTCATAAAGTCGGAAATCAGCTTGGCAGTACCTTCAGCGGTTTTCAGTGCGATATTGCCTGTGAAACCGTCGGTGACAATCACATCCACCCGATCAGACGGCAGATCGCCGCCTTCGACAAAGCCGATATAGTCATAGCCACCTGCCTCAGCAGCCACAGCCAACTGATCGTTGGCCTCTTTCAACTCGGCGCGGCCTTTGTGTTCTTCGGTGCCCACATTCAAAAGCCCGACGCGCGGGCGGGTCAGTTTCATGCCATTGCGGGCGTAAGACGCGCCCATCGCGGCATATTGCAGCAAATCGGCGGCCTCGGCTTTGATATCCGCGCCAACATCCAGCATCACATTAAAGCCGCCGGGATTGCGCGAGGGCCACATGCAGGCAATCGCCGGACGATTGACGCCGGGCAGCTTGCGCAGGCGGATCATTGACACCGCCATCAGCGCCCCGGTGTTGCCACAGCTGACAGCCACCGTCGCCTCGCCATCCTTCACCGCATCAATGCACGACCACATCGAGGTGCCTTGACCGCTGCGCATCACTTGGCTTGGCTTATCGCTCATCGACACCACGCGCGGGGCGTGGCGCAGAGTGACCCGAGACGCCAATTCTGGATGCTTTGCCAGCAGAGGCGAGACTATCGCAGAATCACCGTGTAGCAGAAAGCTGGCGTCTGGCAGCTGCGCGGCAGATAGCACGAGACCGGCGACAACTGCCCCCGGTCCGCGATCTGATCCCATCGCATCAACAGAAATGACGATGCCACTTGCACCAAGCTTAGACGGAGTTTCTGATCCGGTTTCCACGAGGCGCAAGCAGGGCTAAGGGCGGCTTACGCCGCGTCCTCGTCTACTTCCACAGCTTTGGTGGCGACAACTTCGCGCGCATCGTAATGACCGCAAGACGGGCAAACGTGGTGCGGGCGCTTCAATTCGCCGCAGTTGGTGCAATCTTGCGGGTTGCCTGCAACCAATGCGTCATGCGAGCGACGCATGTTGCGCTTGGAGCTGGTGGTGCGGTTCTGCGGGACAGCCATGTCACGACCTCGGATAGTGGGGGACAGGCCCCGGATTTTAGTTTGATTTCAGAGCCTTATTACACATAGAACGTCTGCGCAACAAAGCTCTCAATGAGGCGCGGAACATAGTCAGATTCCCGCCACGCGCAACCCCCTTTCTGCAAGGGGCTGCGGATCGGGCTAAACCACCGATTAAGTCTCTGGCTCCTCAGGTTTTTTCAGCTTATCCGCCAATGCCGCCAATCCGGCAAAAGGTTTCAGGTCGGCGGACCGCAAAGGCTCTACTCCGGGGGCAGCAAAAGCGGCCTCGGCAAATTCAGCGCCGCGCGCACGGGGGTAGAGCGGCAGGGCGAGCGCCAAAGCCTCTATCGCGACGGCGGCGATGTCGATGATTTCCGGCAAAGCCTCAGTATCATCCTCAGGGATTTCCAGCTCATCCGCGTCAGGTTGGGCGTAGTCATAGGCATAGCGCCGCTCTGTTGTGTCAGCCAAACGGCTGCGCACCGGGGCGAGGGTGACGGAACAGGGCTGGATCACCAGTGCGGCAAGATCAGCCCGCAGCATCACATCGGCGCGGCCCAACGGGGTCAATTCGCCCTTAAAGCTGAACTCTGGCAGATCAATCAAATCCAGCGCGTTGGCAATCTGGCGGCGCGCGGCCTCATCGGGCGCAAAGCTGAACCGCAGGGCTTTGCGCCCTGACACCAAAGCAGAGCGGTAGGGTTGGCTGGGCAAGCCCGGGTTGGAAGCAGTTGCATCGGTCATCGAGATTTCCCCTATCCTGATCTTTCCCGGCCTATCCCACCCGGTCATGCGGGTTATTCCGGTGTTTTCGGTCGCATCCGCGTTCCATTCTTGAACAGAGCCGCGTCCTTCTGTAAGCCAAAAGCAACGGGCCTTGGCAACCGTTGCCTTTTCCCTGCGATACTGGCCCGAACAGGCTGGCGCAAGAGTGACTGGGGCATAGGTGCGGGCAAGACCACGAGGATGAGGGCAGGAATGGCGCAGCTTTTCGGTAAATCGGCTCGGATCGCCTCTGGCGGCCCAATTCGCGCTTGGGTGATCGGCCTGACTATGGTGCTGATCGCCGCCTGCGCGCCCATCACCCGGGACCACGGTTATATCCCGACCGATGAAGAGCTGGCGCTGATCACCGTGGCGAAAGACACCCGCGAATCTGTGGCGACCAAGATCGGACGGCCTTCGGCCTCGGGCCTGCTGAACGATGTCGGCTGGTATTATGTCGAAAGCCGCTTTGTGACCAAGGGCGCCTTTATGCCGAAAGAGGTCAATCGTGAGGTTGTAGCGATCAGCTTCACCGAAGCCGGGGTGGTTGAGAATATTGAGCGTTTCGGGCTTGAGAAAGGCCAGATCGTGCCTCTGTCGCGCCGTGTCACCAAAGATAACGTCAAAGCCGCTGGGATTCTGCAGCAGCTGTTCGGCAACGTTGGTGGCCTGAGCGCGGATCAGTTGCTGAAATAAGCCAAGCGTCTGGGGGGCTTAGTTCGCCCCCGACGCAATGCGGGCTTTCAGATCGTTCAGATCAACATGCCGCAGATACTGCGGAATGTTGATCCAGACGGCGTGAAAGCCAAAGCCGCCCTGTTGCAGTTCATCCAAAGCCTCGGCCCGGCTCCAGCCCTGATATAGCATCCGCCACAGGGCGATGATCATGCCGGTGCGGTCCGCGCCATGCGTGCAATGCAGTAGCACCGGGTCGGTGCTTTGGGCATCGCGCAGCGCCCGCAAGGCCAGCACGATCTTAGCGCCATTCTCATCAGTGACATGGCGGGTGGTGATCTTGATATGGATCAGCGCAAGGCCCGTCCCTTGGGCAAGTGGCGAATCATCCACTTTGCGGCGCAGGTTGATCACGGTTTTGACACCGATTTTGGCAAGGTTACGGAAACCCTCCGCGCTTGGCTGGGCACTGCGATAAATCAGGGGCGTGACGCGATAGAGATTGGGCGCTCCGGCCAGATCAACGGGCTCTGCCCAATCCCGCGCCGTGGTTTTGCCCCAGACCCGCGTTGGCAGCGCCAAAGCCATCAGGCCTAGCGCGCCGCGTCGTGTCAGGTTTTGCACCGGCATAGCTGTCTCCTTGGTGGACTGGATGCGATCAGGCTTGCGTCCGGCTTGGCTGCTGCGCAAGGGTAGAGCGGTCAGATCGCTTCTCCAACCCCGGTTACGCTCCGCATGTTTGCATTGACCAAAGGCCGCTACACCGCCCGTCTGGCCGAAACCAGCGCAGATGTGGCGGCAGCCCAAGCCCTACGCCACCGCAGCTTTCTCGCCCGGCGTGGGATTGCGCAGGCGCTTGGCCGCGATGCCGATGCGTTTGACGCGCTGTGCCAGCATGTCTTGGTTGAGGAGCGTACCAGTGGTCGGCTGGTCTGCTGCTATCGGTTGATGTCTTTCGGTGCCGATCAATCGCTTGCCACCAGCTATGCAGCGCAGGTCTATGGCTTGAGCGCCTTGGATAGTTTTGCCGGTGCCAAGCTGGAACTGGGCCGCTTCTGTCTTGATCCCGATTGGCATGACCCCGACATTCTGCGGCTGGCTTGGGGCGCGATGGCGCAGATCGTGGATGCGGGGCAGGTCAGTCTGCTGTTTGGCTGCTCCTCCTTTGAGGGCGCGGATTGGCAACCTCATGCCAAAGCCTTGGCGCTGCTGCGCGGTCATCTTGCGCCAACCGCTTGGATGCCTGTGCAAAAAGTCCCCGAAGTATTCGGTTTTGCCGAGGCGTTGTGCGATCTGCCCTTCGATCTGCGCGATGCCCTGCAAAGTCTGCCGCCCTTGCTGCGCACCTATCTGGCGATGGGTGGTTGGGTCAGCGATCATGCTGTGATCGACCTAAAACTCGACACCCTGCATGTGTTCACTGCCGTTGAGATCGCGAAAATTCCGCCCGCACGCGCGCGTGCTTTGCGCGCAATTGCTGAATAGGCCTGCGGGTGCTTTGCTCGCAATTTCTGAATAGCTCTGCGAATAGCTCTGCGCGCGCTTTACGTGCCATCGCCGATTGACGCCGCCCAAAAGGTGCCCTAGCAGGCGGCATGGCACGCGCACCCCTTCTCCAGCTTTCTGGCATCTCGCTGACTTTCGGCGGCAATCCTGTTTTTGACGAGCTTGATCTTGTCGTCCAACCCGGTGATCGGGTGGCGCTGGTCGGCCGCAATGGCTCTGGCAAATCTACCTTGATGAAGGTGATGGCGGGGCTTGTGGAACCCGACCGCGGCATCCGCGTGGTCCCCCCCGGCGTGCATGTCGGGTATATGGAGCAAGACCCGGATCTGTCGGGGTTTGAAACGTTGGGCGATTACGCGGCCTCGATGCTGCCCGAGGGCGAAGAGTATAAAGTGGCGATGGTCGCCGAGGGGCTGAAGTTCAACCCCGAAACCCTCGTCTCCATCGCATCGGGCGGTGAGCGTCGCCGGGCCGCCTTGGCCAAGCTGATGGCCGAAGCGCCGGAACTGATGCTGCTGGACGAGCCGACCAACCATCTCGACATCCAAGCCATTGAATGGCTTGAAGAAGAACTCAAAGGCACCCGCACCGCCTTCGTTTTGATTTCACACGACCGCGCTTTCTTGCGCGCCCTGACGCGGGCAACGCTGTGGATTGATCGCGGCCAGATCAAGCGCCGTGAGGCCGGCTTTGACGGCTTTGAAGAATGGCGCGAAACCGTCTGGGCCGAAGAAGACGATGCTCGCCACAAGCTGGATCGCAAGATCAAAGCCGAGGCGAAATGGGCGGTCGAAGGCATCTCGGCGCGGCGCAAGCGCAACCAAGGCCGGGTGCGCGCGTTGGCCGCGTTGCGCGATGAACGCAGCAGCCAAATCCGCCGCCAAGGCACCGCGCAGTTGGAACTCGATTCCGGCACGCAATCCGGCAAGCGGGTGATCGAGGCGAAGGGGATTTCCAAAATCTTCGGCGACAAGGTCATCGTGAATGGCTTCGATTTGCGGGTGCAGCGCGGCGACCGGGTGGCGTTTGTTGGCCCCAATGGTGTCGGAAAAACCACACTTCTCAAGATGTTGACGGGTGAGATTCAACCTGATTCCGGCACGGTGCAGCTTGGCACCAATCTGGAAATCGCGGTGTTCGACCAAGCCCGCGCCCGGCTGGACCCGAACGCGACTTTGTGGGACAGCCTGACCAATGATCCGCTGATGGCGGTGTCGGGCAGTTCCGATCAGGTCATGGTGCGCGGTAACCCGAAGCATGTTGTGGCGTATCTGAAAGATTTCCTGTTCGACGAAGCCCAAGCCCGCGCCCCGGTGCGCTCGCTGTCGGGCGGCGAAAAGGCGCGTCTGTTGCTGGCCAAACTGATGGCGCTGCCGTCGAACCTGTTGATCATGGACGAACCGACCAACGATCTCGACGTTGAAACCCTTGATTTGCTTCAGGATATTCTTGGCGATTACGACGGCACTGTGCTTTTGGTAAGCCACGACCGCGATTTCATCGACCGGATTGCGACGTCTACCGTGGCGCTGGAAGGCCGGGGCCGGGCTTCGGTCTATCCGGGTGGTTGGACCGATTACCAGAACCAACGCGTGGTTTCCGGTGGCACGCTGACGGCGGATAACTCTGCCAAATCAGGGGGTTTCGGCGCACAAGTGAAGTCAGATGCGAAGAGGACCGAAGGCCTGACCTTCACCGAACGCAAACGGCTGGAGGCGCTGCCAGCGCTGATCGAAAAGCTGGAAGCCGAGATTGGTAAGGTTTCTGACCTGCTGTCCGACCCGGTGATGTTCACCAAAGAGCCGGTCAAATTCCGAAAAGCAGGCGAGGCATTGTCCGAACGGCAGGCGCAGCTTTCTGCCGCCGAGGCCGAGTGGCTGGCTTTGGCCGAACGCGCCTAAAAACAATCAGCGGCGGCGACGGGGTGCATCAGAAACACCCGATCATCGCCGCTGCTGCCGGACAAGGTGAAAAAGTCGCGTTCGCCTTCAAAACTCATGCCGCCAGAGTCGACCCTTAGCAGCAATGCACCACCATCGCGCAGCGCCAAGCTAAACGCCCCCGCGTCGCCCTCCATGCCACAAGACAGCCCGACAGTATCAGGTTCGCAATACGCACTTCCGATGTAACTGTCTGCCCCGCCCCGCAATTTCACTGAAATATCGACGACCAGTGAGGTGCTGACCTCTTGCCCCTCGGCAGATGTCAGCGCGATATCCGTGATCTGTTGCTGCGGATGTTTTGCCAGATGCGCCGCATCATAGTGGCGCTGAAAGCACGCAGCCTCGGGCGGAAACATCGCGGTCACGCCAGTTTGCCCCAGCAGCGGGCAGGGTAAAAGCACAAGCATAGCAATGAGTTTACCCATCTTCCTCACCTTAATATTAAAACGCCTACCACCGCCCGGACGCGCCACCCCCGGACGATCCCCCGCCACCAAATCCACCAGATGACCCTGACGAGGAATTGGATATGCGCGTGATGCTATAGATTTCGTGTTCTGAATAGTCACAATAGCTGCAAAGCGTGGTTTGGCTGCCGCTGCCAGACTTCGTCGTGTCTGCGGCAACATCGACGACGCGACTGCGTGACAGCCCCTTGCGACCACATTTTGGACAGGCCCGAAACCGCGTGGTCGCATCGCCAATTTGCCGTCGTAGCACCGCAGCTGCTAAAAGCCCGAAAAAGAAAACATACGGCATCGCGCCGAGCAGGCCGGAATAGTCCCGCTCAATCGGCGGCGGATTGTGGATGGCAAACGGCCGCGCCAGACGGTCGATCACCGCTTGCGCCCCGGCCTCAATTCCGTCGGCATAGCGGTTGTCGCGAAAGGCGGGCAGCATGTCACGGTCGATCACCCGCTGCGCCAAGCCGTCATAGACCGCATCAAATCTCGTCCCGAGCGCGATCCGCATCTCATGATCGCCCTTGGCGACCAGGATCAGAATGCCATCATTGCGCTTTTTGTCGCCAATCCCCCAAGCATTGAACAGCTTTTTCGCATAAATCTCAATATTTTGCCCTGATCCACCATAACTTGCCTTGCGCTCCATCGTGACGACACTGATATGCACCCCCGTCTCATCGCGGGCCTTTTGCAGCGTAGCATTCAGCCGGGTTTCCTCATCGGGACTGAGCACACCTGCAAAATCCGAGACAGTATCGGAGAGTGGCTGCGGCAAACCCTGCGCCATTGCTGCAACGGGCAAAAACACCAGCAACAGCAGGGTCCGAATTAGTCCTCGAATCATTCACTGTCCGATCAATTCCGCAACAATGCGCGGGATCATCATGACATCCTCGCGCGTGCAGTCAAACTGACCGACCTGCACCCGGATCACATAGCGGCCCTCATGCCGGGTCTGGGTTAGATAAATCCGGCCATCATCATTGATGCGGTTCAGCAGGTTTTCGGTTTTGATATCATCGGGAAGTGCGAAACTATAAAGTGACAGAATGGGTTGCGTGATAATCTTCACGTTAGGAATAGCTGCTAAAGCCAGAGCCGACTCCTGCGCCCATGCCACATGATTGCGAATCCGCGCCCGCAATCCGTCCAATCCATAAGCCCGCAACGTGAACCACAGCTTCAACGCCCGAAATCGCCGCCCCAAAGGCACAGTCCATTCGTTGAAATTCACGATCTCCTCGCGTCCAGCGGTCTCCAAATAGGCCGGGCGCAGGCCCAAGGTTTTCACCTGAGCCGTCGGATCACGCAGAAACTGGATGGCACAATCAAACTGCGCCCCCAGCCATTTATGCGGATTAAACACAATGGAATCAGCATCTTCCACTCCTTTCCACAGATCGCGAAACTCGGGGCAGATCATCGCCGACCCCGCCCAAGCCGCATCAACATGCACAGGCAACCCATGCGCCTTGGCCACCGCGATACACTCCGCAATCCTGTCAAACGCCCCAATCGAGGTGCCACCAGCACATAAAACCACCCCAGCAGGCAGCATCCCTGCCGCCTGATCCGCCACAATCGCCGCCCGCAGTGCCTCGGGTTGCATCGAGAAACTGGTATCGGTGGCGATCTTAGCCAGATTGTCTTGCCCAATCCCCGCCACCCGAATGGCTTTATCCACCGAGGAATGCGTCTGCGCCGAAGCATAGAATCGCAACGGGGCGTGCCCGTGCATCCCCTTGATATTGCCCTGAAATTCCATCGCCTGCTCGCGCATTGTCAAGATCGCTGACAAGGTCGCCGTCGTCGCCGAATCGTGGATCGTGCCGACAAACCCCTCGGGCAATCCCAGCGCCTCCCGCAGCCAGCCGACCATCACCTGCTCAATCTCGGTCGCGGCGGGCGAGGTCTGCCACAGCATGCCCTGACAGGCCATCGCATTGGCCAACTGCTCGGCCAGCATCGACGCGGGGGAGGCATTGGCCGGAAAATAGGCGAAAAACCGCGGGTGCTGCCAATGCGTCATGCCCTGCGGCACAATCCGTTCAAAATCGGCAAAAATCTGCTCCATCGGTTCCGCTGCATCCGGGGCTTCGCGCGGCAGTTGCGCCGCAATCGCCCCCGGCGTCAGATCCGCCCGCACCGAACGATCCCGCAGGCTCCGATGATAGTCCGTCACCCAATCGGCGGCGCGCTTTGACCAATGGTTCAGATCGTCATGGTTCATCTTGGCCTCCCGGTTTTCACAATCTTAACCTGTGAACTAAGCAGCACAACCAAAACCCCCTTGGCGGCGGGCAAATTCAACGTTATCACATCGGCATGAACACGATGGGCATCATCATTTGCTGCATGACCTGCTGACTTTCCGTCAGGCGGGCCATCACCTCATTCCCTCAACCGGATCAAGCTGATAGACCCGCCGCAGGCAAATGCGAGCGCTAGGGACGAGGGTTGCGATGATCAAACTGCACAACACCAAGACACGGGCGAAGGAAATCTTCACCCCGATTGATGCCAAAAACGTGCGGATGTATGTCTGCGGCCCGACGGTCTACGACCGCGCCCACCTTGGCAATGGCCGCCCGGTGGTGGTGTTTGACGTGCTCTACCGCCTGTTGCGGCACGTTTATGGCCCGGATCACGTCACCTATGTCCGCAATTTCACCGATGTCGATGACAAGATCAACGCCACCGCTTTGGCCCGTCAACAAGCAGGCGACCCGCGGCCCTTGGAGGCTTTGATCCGCGAGCGGACTGAGGAAACCATCCAGTGGTATCACGACGATATGGATGCTTTGGGCGCGCTGCGGCCGAATTTTGAGCCGCGCGCGACCGAATATATCGGGCCAATGGTGGCGATGATCGCTGATCTGATCACCAAGGGTCACGCCTATGCCATTGAAGGCCATGTGTTATTCCGTGTACGTTCGTACAAGAACTATGGCGCACTCTCGGGCCGCTCGATTGACGACATGATCGCCGGCGCGCGGGTTGAGGTCGCGCCCTATAAAGAAGACCCGATGGATTTCGTGCTGTGGAAGCCGTCCTCGGGGGATGAGCCCGGCTGGGAAAGCCCTTGGGGTCGGGGCCGTCCCGGTTGGCATATCGAATGTTCCGCGATGAGTTATGAACTGCTTGGGGCGTCGTTTGACATTCACGGCGGCGGCCTCGATCTGCAGTTCCCCCACCACGAAAACGAGATCGCCCAAAGCTGCTGCGCCCATCCCGAGGCGAGCTTCGCCAATGTCTGGATGCACAATGAGATGTTGCAGGTCGAGGGCAAGAAGATGTCCAAGAGCTTGGGCAATTTCTTTACGGTCAGGGATTTGCTGGATCAGGGCTATCCGGGCGAGGTGATCCGCATGGTGTATTTGGGGACGCATTACGGCAAGCCAATGGACTGGACCATGGAAAAGGCAATCGAGGCGGAAGTTAAACTCTTCGGCTATATAGAGATGATTGCGCGGTACGGCGACTTGGATGTGGCCAAGCTACTTGAACCGAAAATCGAAGTAGTTGACGCGCTGAGTGATGATCTGAATACGCACGAAGCGTTGCGTATTCTTGGAACATTAAATGGTTCATCCGATGCTAACGACCTCGGCCGAAATATCGAATTTCTGGGAATTTTGAATTGGGAGCAACTTGCATCAAAAACGCTGCAGTATCGGCGGGCGCTCGAAATTCTTGCACCCCTGGCAATCCAAATTCAGAAACTACGAGAAGAAGCAAAGGTCAGTAAAAATTTCGTCCACGTAGATGCCTTAAGAAAAGCGATAAGTGAGGCAAATGTTTCAGTGATGATGAGCAAGGAAGAAGTCGTTCTTCGTCCAGAAATGGATTTCGACGTGACTAAGTTGGAAGTCCTCAAATGACCCGCGAGCGCCTCTACTTGTTCGACACCACCCTGCGCGATGGCCAGCAGACGCAGGGCGTGCAATTCTCCACCGCTGAAAAACGCCAGATTGCCACGACGCTCGATCAGTTAGGGGTGGATTATATTGAGGGTGGTTGGCCGGGCGCGAACCCGACCGACTCAGAGTTTTTCGCCAATGCGCCGAAAACCCGCGCCACGATGACGGCGTTTGGCATGACCAAGCGGGTCGGGCGCTCGGCGGAAAATGACGATGTGCTGGCGGCGGTGCTGGATGCGGGTACGCCTGCGGTCTGTTTGGTCGGCAAGACTCATGAATTTCACGTTACAACCGCTTTGGGTGTTTCCCTTGAGGAAAATCGCGAGGCGATTGCGGCCTCGTTCAAACACGTCACCGCCAAGGGACGTGAGGCGCTGTTTGACGCCGAGCATTTCTTCGACGGCTACCGCGCCAACCCGGATTACGCGCTGTCTTGCCTGCGCGCGGCCTTGGATGCAGGCGCGCGTTGGATCGTCCTCTGCGATACCAACGGCGGCACCTTACCCTCGGAAGTCGGCCGCGTGGTGGCCGAAGTGATTGCCGCTGGCATCCCCGGTGATCGCCTCGGCATCCATTGCCACGACGATACCGGCAACGCCGTGGCCAATTCTTTGGCGGCAGTCGAGGCGGGCGCGCGGCAGATACAAGGTACGCTGAACGGTTTGGGAGAGCGGTGCGGCAATGCCAATCTGATCACCCTGATCCCAACCCTGCTGCTGAAAGAACCCTTTGCCCACCAGCTTGAATGTGGCGTCTCAACCGAGGCCTTGGCGGGCCTTGTACGTTTGTCCCGCATGCTCGATGACATCCTGAACCGCGTGCCGCACCGCGCCGCCCCTTATGTTGGTGCCAGCGCATTTGCCCACAAGGCGGGCCTACATGCCAGCGCTATCCTAAAGAACCCAAGCACTTACGAGCATATCCCGCCAGAGCTAGTCGGCAATGAGCGCATCATCCCGATGTCGAACCAAGCCGGGCAATCCAACCTGCGGGCGCGTCTGATCTCGGCGGGTATTGAGGTGGCGGCAGGTGATCCGCGTCTCGGGCGCATCCTAGAGATCATCAAGGAGCGCGAGGATCAGGGCTATGCCTACGATTCCGCGCAAGCCAGTTTCGAACTGGTGGCGCGCACCGAACTCGGCCTGCTGCCGCAGTTCTTCGAGGTCAAGCGCTACCGGGTGACGGTCGAGCGGCGCAAGAACAAATACGACCGCATGGTCAGCCTGTCCGAGGCCGTGGTGGTGGTGAAAATCGGCGATCAGAAGATGCTGTCGGTGTCGGAAAGCATGGATGAAACCGGCACCGATCGCGGTCCGGTGAATGCTTTGTCGAAAGCGCTCGCGAAGGATCTCGGCCCCTATCAGGGTGTGATTGACGATCTGCGTCTGGTCGATTTCAAGGTGCGGATCACCCAAGGCGGCACTGAGGCGGTCACGCGGGTGATTATTGACAGTGAAGACAGCCAAGGCCGGCGCTGGTCCACCGTGGGCGTCTCGGCGAACATAGTGGACGCCAGTTTTGAGGCGTTGTTGGATGCGATCAACTGGAAACTGATCCGCGATATTGGAGCCCCGGTGTGAGCTTGCAGGCCTGCGCTGATCTGGTGGACCGCGGCGATCCTGATCGGTTCGCGGCGGTGATGGCGGCTCCGGTCAGTTTGAGGGCGCGGCTGTGGCCGCTTTATGCGTTCAATCTGGAAATCGCCCGCGCGCCCTGGGTGACGAAAGAGCCGATGATCGCGGAAATGCGGCTGCAATGGTGGCGCGATGTGGTGGCCGAACCGGGCGCACGGGCACATGAGGTGGCGGGGCCGTTGCATGATCTGATCAGGGTGGCGGGGTTGGATGTCACGGTCCTCGATAAGATGGCGGCGGCGCGGGTTTGGGACGTTTATTCGGAGCCGTTTGAGGATCAGGCGGCGTTTGATTTGTATCTGGACGAGACATCAGGTGGGCTGATGTGGCTGGCGGCGCGGGCTTGTGGGGCGGGTGATCGGGCCGAGGAAACTGTGCGGGCCTATGGCTGGGCTGCGGGGTTGGCGGCCTATTTGCGGGCGATTCCGGTGTTGGAGGAACGCGGGCGGCGGCCCTTGGTGGATGGGCGGCCGGAGGCGGTGCGGGAACTGGCGGCGCGGGGGCTGGAGAAGATTTCGAAGGCGCGAGTGGGGCGGGGATTGGTTGGCAGAGCTGCCCCGGCTTTGCTTGCGGGGTGGCAGGCGGAGGCGCTTTTGAGACAAGTTGTGGCCGATCCGATAGTGGTCGCCGAGGGTCGGATGGGGTTGTCGGAATTTGGGCGGCGGCGGCGGTTGCTCTGGCAGGGATTTTCCGGGCGGTGGTGAGTGTCCACGCGTGGGCAGGTTTTCCTGCATGGTAAATCAATGGCTTAACGGTGGTCTGGTAAGGTTCTGTTAAGACGTTCCCGCAAGGTCGAACGCGTAGCGCAGGCCAGAAACCGGGGCCGGTTCGAAGCCCTGTGCCAGATAAAACGCCTTAGCGATGTCATTGCCCGGCAAGGTCGACACTGTCACATAACTTGCGGTTTTGCTGCGGGCATAGTCTAGGCTGGCGGCCAGCAGCGCCTTGCCGATACCATCGCCGCGCGCATCGGTACAAACGTACAGATGATGCAAATCCATGCCGCGTTGGCCGTATTGCACCCGCGCAAGCTGTGTCAGGGCGGCATATCCGAGCAGGCGGCGGCCTGCCTGAAACACCAAGGCGTGCAGCCAGGGCGCTGCGCCAAATAGGTCGCGTTGCAGGTGGGCGACCGTCGCCGTCGCGGTATCGCCGTGATATTCGGCAAGGGCGTGAACCATCTTGCAAAGCTGCGGCAGATCAGAGGGGGTCGCAGGGCGGATCATCGCCTAACGCGTCTCTTTTGGCTGCAGCGCCAGCCAGATCAGCGCACCGCCTGCCAGCACCAGAAACGGCAGCATGGCCATGTTCACGGCTTGCCAACCGGCCTGCACCGAGCTGCCCGAGCAGTTCATCAACCCGCCCGAGGAAAAGCTGGCCATGGTGACACCGCCGAAAACGATCAGATCGTTCATGCCCTGCATCCGGCCGCGCTCGGCCGGGGTAATCAAGGTGGTCAGCATGGTGGTGGCGCCGATGAAGGCGAAGTTCCAACCGAAGCCCAGAAGCATTAGGGCGGCGAAAAAGTTGAACAGATCGACCCCGGCCATCGCGACCGCTCCGGCAGCGGCGAGGATCATGAGGCCGGTGGCCATTACGCGCTGGGTGCCGAAGCGGGCGATGATATGGCCGGTGACGAAGGACGGCGCATACATCGCCAGAACGTGGCCCATCACCACATTGGCGGCATCGGATTTCAGATAGCCGCAGCCAACCACGGCCAAAGGCGATGAGGTCATCACCAGATTCATCAAGGCATAGGATACAGTGGCGACAATCACCGCGACGGCAATCGCGGGGGTGCGGATCAGTTGCGTGCGGCTTCGGCCTTGGTCAGAGCCATGGCTTGCTGCAGCAGGTTTTGGGATTTTGAGAAAAGCGAACAGGAAAACACCGCAGAAATTCAACGCAATGACGGTGAGGTAGGTGCCCAGAAACGGCACCACCATGGCATCATTGGTCAGTTTCACCAGTTCTGGCCCGACGATGGCGGACAAGAGACCGCCTGCCATCACCCAAGAAATTGCCTTGGGGCGGAAGGCGTCTGATGCGGTATCGGCGGCGGCAAAGCGGTAAAAGCCTTGGGCGGACATATAGATACCGGAGAATAACCCGCCCAGAATGAATAAAGCGAAGGAGCTGTAGAGCAGCCCGGCTGCACTGATGGCAGCGCCCAAGGTGCCGCCCAAAGTGCCGACGATAAAGCCCGCGCGGCGGCCATAGCGCGCCATGAAGGCGGAAATCGGTGTCGCAGTCAGCATCGAGCCGATCACCATGGCCGAGATCGGCAAGGTCGCCCAGCACGGGTTGGGGGCGAGGCTTTGGCCGGCCAAACCCGCGATGATGAACATCATCGGCAGTTGCGCGCCTAGGACGGCTTGGGAAGCAACGAGCACAAAAACGTTGCGGCGGGCGAGGCTGTCTTGATCTGTCATCATGTGCCATCGGTAGGCATCGGTTTTGGCGGGGGCAAGGGAGATTCGCTCTGGCCTTATGGATTGCGTGGGCTGGAGGGGTGATGGTCGGGCGGATTATTCAGAGTTTGGATTGCGTGGCGGAGGGGGCGGCTTGGCTGAGCGCATCAGATGCGCGGTTCGCCGAGGCTTTGGGCGTGGTGGGGGCGTTGCCATTGCGCCGCCATGCCGACGGATTCACGGCGTTGCTGGATGCGATTGTGGGGCAGCAGGTCTCGGTGGCCTCTGCCAATGCGATCTGGGCGCGGATGGAGGCGGCGGGAGTGGTCAGCTTGGACGGGGTGCTGGCTGCGACGGACGAGGATTTGCGGTCTGCGGGGTTGTCGCGGCAGAAGGCGCGTTATGCCAAGGCACTGGCGGGTTCTGGCATTGATTTCATTGGCTTGCGCAGCAAAGTTGATGAGGTGGTGATCGCGGAATTGGTGGCGGTGCCGGGGATCGGCCGTTGGACTGCCGAGATTTATGCGATGTTTGCGCTGGGGCGGGCGGATGTGTTTGCGCCGGGGGATTTGGCCTTGCAGGAAGGCGCGCGGTTGCTGTTCGGGCTATCGGAGCGGCCCACGGAAAAGGCGTTGCGGGGGATGGCAGAGGCTTGGAGCCCGTGGCGCGCGGTTGCGGCGCGGGTGCTATGGGCTTATTATCATGTGTCAAAATCGCGGGAAGGTATTCGATGAGAGCGTTGAAATTCGGGCGGGTGGCGGCTGTGTCGGGGGCTGCGCGGTCTATGGTGGTGTTTGTGCATGGCTATGGCGCCGATGGCGCGGATTTGCTGGGGCTGTCGGATGCTTTGGCACCGCATTTGCCCGATACAGTGTTCTATGCGCCGGATGCGCCCGAGGCTTGCGCGGGCAATCCGTTTGGGCGGCAGTGGTTTGGGATTCCGCGGTTTGATGGCTCAAGTCAGGCGGAGGCTAAGGCGGGGTTGGCGCAGGCGGCGGAGGATCTGAACGGGTTTCTCGATGCGCGGCTGGCTGAGGAGGGACTGGGGCCAGAGGCGCTGGTGCTGGTCGGGTTTTCACAGGGCGCGATGATGAGTTTGCATGTGGCGCCTCGGCGGGAGGTGGCAATTGCCGGGGTTGTGGCGATTTCAGGGAAGTTGATGTTTCCTGAAGTGTTGCAGGCAGAAGCTAAGGTCAAACCTAAAGTTTTGCTGATGCATGGCGATCAAGACCTGGTGGTGCCGTTTGAAGAAATGCAGGCGGCGGGCAATGCACTGGTCGCGGCTGGGTTTGCCACCTATGGTCATGTGATGCAGGGCACCGGGCACGGGATTGCGCCGGATGGCTTGCAGGTGGCGTTGAGTTTCATCGCGGATCGGTTGGGGGTTTAGTCCCGGCCACCGCTGGCGAGGAAGGCGGCGCAGCCAGTGAGGGCGGCGAAATCATCCTCAACCGCGAAAACGGCGAAGCTTTGCATGAATTCGGCGAATCGACCCTTGGTGCGGAAGGCCTGCGCCAGATTCATCTCGTCCATATAGGGCACCATCGCACGGGCGACGCCGCCGATCAGGTAGATGCCGCCGAATGGCAGGTGGATCAATGCAAGATTGCCGAGTTCCTGCCCCAGTAAGTGCATGTAAAGCTTGGTGGTTTCGCGCGCCAAAGGCTCTCCCGCAGCCAGGGCGTCCATGATCGTGGCAGCCTTCAGATCTTGCGGCTGGCCGGCCTCAGAACTGATGAAGGCGTGGACACGCTCCAGACCACGCCCCGCGAGGACGTCCTCAACCCCGGCATAACCGTGAGCATTGGCTCCGGTATGGGCGACGAAGCGCGACAACCGGAAGTCTTGTTCGGTCTGCACTGGCATCGCGATATGGCCACATTCCGAGGGTGCCACGAGGCGACCCCAAGCGGTGTCATGCACCGGGGCGGCGTTCATCCCGGTGCCGACGCCGACCACCAGCATCGCGGCGCCTGCCACTTGGGTGCCAGGGATCAGTGGGCGCAGGAATTCCGGTGCTATGTGTCCCAAGGCATGGCCTTGGGCTTGCAGATCGTTGAGGATCGCGGTTTGGCCCGCCCCCGTAGCGCGGATCAACAAGGCAGCATCAATCACCCAAGACAGATTGGTCATCACCGCCACGCCATCGCGGACCGGGCCTGCGGCGGCGACGCAGGCACCATCCACCGATTTCAGACCTTCTTCGACCATATAGCGGGTCAAAACCGGCTCCAAACTGGTGAATTCGGCATTGGCATAGCGGCGGATGCTGGCTTGGCGCACGACTTTGCCATCGGCCAAAGCGACGCGGGTGTTGGTGCCACCGATATCGGCAACGAGGGCGAGAGGGGTAGACATCAGTGACCTCATTGTCTTAACTTTAGCCCGCAGGCTTTTGATTTAGATGGATTTACGTGGGGCAGGGCCGGTGGACTGGCCAATGATCAAATCAGCCTCTAGTAAACGATGCAGCGGGCCTTGGGAGGGGTCGGCGATCAGCGCCAGCAGCATCTCGGCGGCGATCCTCCCGGCATCGCGCACCGATGAGCGGGTGGCGGTGAAAATCGGCACATCGTCGCCATTGCGCAGATAGCTGAGCTCGTCGTCAAAGATGATAACAGAGACATCGCGACCCAGTTTCAGGCCCTGACCTTCAATCGCGCGGCGCACGCCCATGCCCGACAGCATCGAGGCGGCCACGAAGGCGGTTGGTGGATTATCCAGCGCCAGCATACGCTTAGCGGCGCGGTAGCCGGAAAGCTCGGTCATCTCATCGCTTGCCATAAGGGCTGCATCTGGCGCAATTTCGCGTCCAGCCAAGCCATCAACATAGCCGGTGCGGCGGCGGATGGCGAAATCCATATCCTCTTTGCCGTTGACCAAAGCGATGCGGTTGTGGCCGAGATCGAGCAGAAATTCGGTGGCGCGCAGGAAGGCGCGGCGGTTGTTGACATCGACCCAAGAATAGTCGGTCTCAATCCCGGTGGCGCGGCCATGGGTGACGAAGGGCAGCCCCAAATCTTGCAGGCTGGCGATGCGCGGATCATAGGTGCGCACGGCATGGACGATGACGCCATCGACGGCACCGCGGGATTTCAGGTCACGGTAGGCGGCGGCTTCGGCATCATCGGCGACGACGGACAGCAGCATATCATAGCCGTTGGCGGCGTAAATCTCGCCAGCGCCGGCGATGAAATCGGCGAAGATCGGGTTCATGATTTCGGATTTGGTGGCAACCGGAAACACATGGCCCACCGCCATGGCACGGCCTGTCGCAAGCCTGATGGCGCGGGTGTTGGGACGGTAATTGTAGCGCTTGGCGGCGGCAACGATACGCTCGCGCGTCACATCATTGACCTCGGGGTAGCCGTTCAGCGCGCGGCTGACGGTGGTGGGCGAGAGGTTCAGCTTTTGCGCCAGTTCTTTGAGGTTCATCGAGGTTCGGGTGCCCATGGGGTCAGGTTGCGCAGGGACACTAACCGCGCGGGCCGGGGTGGTCAAAGTGTTTGAGGCTTGATTTGCACAATCGTTACGAGTTTTTAAGGGTGTTATTATTTTTCAGTGGGTTGCGGGAAGTGTAAAAGCTTCAAAGCGGTATCAAATGCACGGAAGATTCACCCTGTAACGCCGCTGGCAGCGCGTGCGGGATCAATGCGCTGAGTTGCTGCGCTGCGGCAGAGGGAGGGTTCTGCGCCAAATGGGTCAAGATCAGCGGCTCGGTCCCGGCATCGCGGATCGGGCGGGTGACTAGCGGTTTGCCATCGGGGCTGAGGCGGGCGGCGGGATTGGTGTAAGACAGGCCTAGTCCCAGACCATTGGCGGCATAGCTGCGCATCAGTTCCATCGAGGCGGTGCGGTGGCGGATTTGCGGGGTGAGGCCCGCTTGCGCAAACAGCCCGCGCATATGGCCAAGCGACAGGCCTTGATCCGTCAGGATCAGCGGCTCGAGGGCGAGTTGGGAGAGGGTCAAGCTGGCGTTTTTGGCGAGCGGGTGATCAGGCGGCAGGATGGCATGTGGGGCGATTCGGGCAAGGCTTTGGCGGGCCATGTCGGATTGTAGGCCAAGATCCCATGTCAAAGCGAGATCGACTTTTCCTTTGTGAAGTGCATCGGAAAGTGTTGCAAAATCCATGACTTGCGTAGTGATCTTCAGGTGTGGCGCGAGCTTTTCCGCATAAGTGAGGATTGGTGCCAAACAACTCGGCGCCAGGTCTTCGAACACCGCAAGCCGGATATCCTCGGCTGCGGCGTTGGGATCGGTGAGGCGGGTCAGCGCAGTCAGTTGCGCCTCGGCCAGTTCCAGCCAGCCGCGCCCGAAGGCAGTGGGGGTGAGGCGACCTCCGGCACGGCGCAGGAACAGCGGGCGTTGCAGCAGGGATTCGAGTTGGGCGAGGGCGACCGACAGCGCGGGCTGGCTGACATGCAGCGCCTCGGCGGCCGCAGTCATGCCGCCATGGCGGGCGACGGCGGTGGCATATTCCAACTGGCGGAGGGTAAGGGATAGCACTGGATTATGACCTGCATTGAAAGGTATTATTTGCGGCTATGATTAAGTCGCGCCATGTTGCAAGCCAAGCGAAATCAGGAGGCCAGCATGGTAGACGTAACCGATGAGATGATTGAGGCGTATCAGCGCGATGGCGTGGTGCTGATCAAGGGGCTTTGGGCCGATTGGGTCGAGGAGTTGCAGGCCGGGGTGGCGCGCAACATGGCGGAGCCGGGGCCGTTTGCGGCAGAGAATCTGCGTCCGGGCGACTCGGGGCGGTTCTTTGACGATTATTGCAACTGGCAACGCATCCCGGAATTTGAGCGGGTGATCAAGCAGTCTGAGGTGGCGGATGTGGCCGCCAAGCTGATGGACTCGCAGCGGGTACAGATGTTTCATGATCATGTGCTGGTGAAGGAGCCGGGGACGTCGCGGGCGACGCCTTGGCATACGGATGGGCCGTATTACTTTGTCGAGGGGCAGCAGAATGTGTCGTTCTGGTCGCCGCTGGATCCGGTGACACAGGCGTCGTTGCGCTGCGTGGCGGGGTCGCATCTGTGGCCGAAAGAGGTGTTGCCGACGCGTTGGCTGTCGGAAACCTCGTTTTATCCGAACCCCGAGTTGTACATGGCCGTGCCGGACCCGGATGCGGAGGGGATGCCGGTGCGGGAGTGGCAGATGGAGCCGGGTGACGCGGTGGCGTTCAATTATCGCACGCTGCATGGGGCGCGGGGGAATGAGGCGGGGACGCGACGGCGGGCGTTTTCGCTGCGGGTTTTGGGCGATGATGCGCGGTATGTGGAGCGGCCGGGGCGGACCTCGCCTCCCTTTCCGGGGCATGAGATGGTCGCGGGGCAGGTGTTGCGGGAGGATTGGTTTCCGTTTTTGAAGTGAGGGTTTGGAATGGTCCCGACTCGGGACCATTTCGAGACTTTGTAAAATCAATGGGTTAGGATCGGCTGTTCAGGATCTATTAAGCTTTGGTGCGCTGATTGGTCCCAAGCATCAGGCTTGTCGGGCGGGGTTGGCGGTGGGACAAGGGGGCAAGGAGATTGCCATGACCCGAAGTCCGACCGTGCAGCACCGCCCGAAGGCCTATCCGCCGCCGGAGTTTCCGCCTCGGAAACCGAAGTTGTTCGCCAAGACGCCGCCTGCGGTGTTTTCTGTGGTGTTGGGCCTGCTCGGCCTTGGGCTGGCTTTGCGCAAGGCGGCGGTGGTTTTGGGGCTGCCGGGGGGGCTGGTTGAGGCGGCCTTGGGGGCGGTGCTGGCGTTTTGGGGCTTTGCCACTGTCGCCCTGTTGTCCAAGATCGCGCGGCGGCCTGCGGTGTTGCTGGAGGATTTGCGGGTATTGCCGGGGCGGGCGGGGATGGCTGCGTGCAGCATGAGCGCGATGCTGGCGGCTTCGGTGCTGGTGCCCTATGTGCCGGGGATAGCCTATGGGCTGATGGTGGGTGCGCTTTTGGTGCATGGCGTGTTGGCGGGGCTGGTGATCTGGGGGCTTTTGCAGGCGCCGAAAGAACAGCGGGTTGTTACTCCGGTGTGGCATCTGAGTTTTGTTGGCGGGATTGTCGCGGCGATTCCGGCGCTGGCTTTGGGGCGGATGGAGTTGGCGCAAGCTTTGTTGTGGGGCGCGATGCCGATTGCGGGGCTGATCTGGGGGGCTTCGCTGGCGCAACTGATCGGGCGGATACCACCTGCGCCGTTGCGGCCTTTGCTGGTGATCCATCTGGCACCTGCGGCTTTGTTTGCGCTGGTGGCGACCGGCTTGGGGCAGGATGTGCTGGCGCAGAGTTTTGCAGGTTTTGGTGCTGTGATCTTTTTGGCCCTGCTGCTGGGGTTGCGTTGGGTGACGGCGGCGGGGTTTTCGGCTTTGTGGGGCAGCTTTACCTTTCCGTTGGTCAGCTTTGCGGCGGCGCTGATCGGGTTGGGCGGTCAGGTTGAGCAGATCGGGCTGGGGCTGCTGGCGGCTGCCGCGGTGGTGGTCGTAGGCATTGCCTGGAAGGTGCTTGCGATGTGGCCGACGGGAAAATTGGCGGCCAAGACCAACGCGGCGGAGGCGTGAGGTTGGGGGCAGCGCCTGCCTGCTCCTTGACAGGCGCGAGTTCGCGCCAGTCCAGTCAGGCGCGCCCCGATCTCCATAGCGACAGTTTGCTGCACAACGCCCCTTGCTCAACGGCCTTCAGCCTTTTGAGCAACGAACCGGAAAACGCTCCACTGGAGCGTTTTCCTTCGGTTCAAGGCTAGATCAGCGCCACCCATGCCCGCGCGATGGCAAGGCCGTGGGCGTCGGCGGCGAGGCCGTGGCGCTCGGCTTCAGCGGCGAGGGTGGCGGTGAAGCCGGGAGTTTGTTGCTCAATCACGTCTGGAAAGCGGCGCATCCAATCGGCGACGACGGCGCGGCTGGCCTCGAAGTGGAACTGGGTGGCGTAGCCCGCGCGACCGATACGGTAGCTTTGCACTTGGGCGCTAGGATTGGTCGCCAGATGCACCGCCTTGGGTGGCAGGGTGAAATGGTCGGAGTGCCATTCAAAGATCGGGAATTGCTGCGGCAACAGGCCTAACACCGGATCGGCGCGGCCTTGATCGGTAAGCTCGATCTGGCACCAGCCAAACTCGGGATTGCTACCGATGGTGTTTTCAGCGCCTGCGCCGCGTGCGAGGGCTTGCGCGCCAAGGCAGATGCCGAGGGTGGCTTTGCCCGATAGCGCGGTATCATAGAGCAAGGCGGCGAGATCGGGCAGGTAGGGGTGGCTGTGATCGGATAAAGCCGTCTGCTCGCCGCCAAAGGAAATCAGCGCGTCGAAGCTGGAGGGCGCGGGCAGTTTGCCATCGAGCCACGGTTTATAGAGGTCGATGGTGGCGGCGGCCTCGTGCAGTGCTACGCCGACTTGGCCGTGATGGGTGACGGCGGTATTTTCGATGATGGCGACGCGCATGAAGGCCCCTCGGTTTTGGCGCAGTCTGCATGTTGGGATTTTGTGTGCAAGCGCCGTTTCGGCCTTGCCATTCCGCGTCACCCGTGAAAGTGGGACGTGTCAAACGAACACTCCCCTTAGACCCCGTTGGAGGTGAACATGGAGATTCGCGAGGCGCTCACATTTGATGACGTTTTGCTGGTGCCAGCTGCAAGCTCGGTGCTGCCGTCGGAGGCTGATACCTCCACTTTTGTCACCCAGTCCATTCGGATGAACATTCCGCTGCTGTCGTCCGCGATGGACACGGTGACCGAAGGCCGGATGGCGATTGCTATGGCGCAGGCGGGCGGAATTGGGGTTATTCATCGCAATCTGGACCTTGAGGCGCAGGCGCGGGAAGTATCGCGGGTCAAGCGGTTTGAGTCTGGCGTGGTGTATCAGCCGATCACGTTGACGCCAGATCAGACCCTAGGCGATGCCAAGCTGCTGATGGAGCGCTATCAGATCACCGGGTTCCCGGTGGTGGATAAAGAAGGCCGGGTGCTGGGCATCGTGACCAACCGCGATATGCGGTTTGCGTCGGATGATAAAACGCCGGTGCATGCGATGATGTCGTTTGAAAATCTGGCGCTGCTGCGCGAGCCGATTGATCGCGACGAGGCGATTTCTTTGATGAAGGCGCGGCGGATTGAGAAGCTGCTGGTGACCGACGGCGCGGGCAAATTGACCGGGTTGTTGACGCTGAAGGACACCGAGAAAAGCGTTCTGAACCCGCAGGCCTGCAAGGACGAGTTGGGGCGGCTGCGGGTGGCTGCGGCCTCGACCGTTGGGGATGCCGGGTTTGAACGCTCGATGGCTTTGATTGAAGCGGGCGTCGATATGGTGGTGATTGATACCGCGCATGGCCACTCGGCGGGCGTTGCGATTGCGGTGGAGCGGATCAAGAAGGCCTCGAACAAGGTGCAGGTGGTGGCCGGGAACGTGGCGACTGCGGAGGCTACGCGGGCGCTGATCGGGGCTGGCGCGGATGCGGTGAAGGTCGGGATTGGTCCCGGAAGCATCTGTACGACGCGGATTGTTGCGGGCGTCGGTGTGCCGCAGTTGACGGCGATCATGGATGCGGCGGGGGCTGCTGGGAATGTGCCGATTATCGCCGATGGTGGGATTAAGTTCTCGGGCGATTTCGCCAAGGCGATTGCAGCGGGGGCGTCTTGCGCAATGGTTGGCTCGGCGATTGCGGGGACGGACGAGTCTCCGGGTGAGCTGATCTTGTTCAACGGGCGGTCGTATAAATCGTACCGTGGCATGGGATCTTTGGGGGCGATGGCGCGCGGCTCGGCGGATCGGTATTTCCAGAAGGATGCGGCGAGCGACAAGTTGGTGCCGGAGGGCATCGAGGGTCAGGTGCCGTATAAGGGCACGGCGGCGCAGGTTATTCACCAGATGGTCGGCGGGCTGCGCGCGGCGATGGGCTATACGGGCTGTGCGACGGTGGCCGAGATGCGGGCGAACTGTACGTTTGTACGGATCACTGGGGCGGGGCTGAAGGAAAGCCATGTGCATGATGTGCAGATCACCCGCGAAAGCCCGAATTATCGGGTCGGGTGAGGCGGTTAGATCGGATGGAATGGCCCCCGCGTGGGGCCATTTTGCATTCAGGCTCTGGTGCGGAACGCCATATAGATCACGGCGGTGATCACTGCCCAATAGACGCCGACCAAGACGATCACGGCGCTTACCGCGATGACGGCGGCGGCAATGATGAAAGCGCCGTCATTGCCCAGTAGTCCCAGGGCGGCGATCAGGATCGCCAAGGCGGGCAGGAAGTTGCCCAAGGGGATCGGCAACATCACCAGCAGGCTCAGGAGCATGCCGATGGCGCCGATGATCCGCTGGGCGTTCTCGCTGCTTAAGGCGGGCAGGCGCGGGTGCAGGATGCGCTCGACGCGGGCGAGATAGGGTGCTGCGCGGGTCAGCAGCGCCAAGAGGTTGGCGCGCAACAGCGAGCGGTTGGCGATGAAACCGGGCAGCCAAGCCGGGCGACCGAGCATCATTTGCAAGGTGAGGTAAACCAAGGGCAGGCCGGTCACTGCCGAAGTGCCGGGCAGGCCGGGCAACAGGTTCGGCAGCGCGAACAAGATCAGCAGGGTGGCGCGGGCGTGGGTTTTGATGCCGTTCACCAAATCGCCGAGGCTGACACGCTCGCTGTCGCCCGTTTCGACAAGGCGCAGCAGTTGTTGGGAAAGTGGGATGGGGGCTGTCATGTCACCTCTTAGCTCTGGCTGAAGATGGGGCGTGAGGGGGAAAATTGCCAGAGCGCCGGGGCTTGGTTGCGGGATTTCCGCGCGCGCTGTAGGGAATAGCGGGTCGGGGCAAAAGGGGCAGCATATGACACCGCAAGCTAGGCTTTCTGCCGCGATTGACGTGCTGGACCGGATTTTGGCGGGGGCGCCAGCCGAGCAGGCCTTGACCAACTGGGGCCGTGGCAGTCGCTTTGCAGGCTCCGGCGACCGGGCGGCTGTGCGCGATCTGGTGTTTGATGCGTTGCGCTGCAAGCGGTCTTATGCGGCGTTGGGCGGGGCTTTAACGGGGCGCGGGCTGGTTCTCGGCGGGCTGCGGGATCGCGGCTTGGACCCGGCGGAGTGGTTTACCGGGGAGGGCCATGCGCCCGGAGCTTTAAGCGATGCCGATGCAGGCTTTACGCCCGCGGGCAATGTGGCCTTGGATTGCCCAGAGTGGCTGGCGGGGCCGCTGCAATCGGCATTGGGCGATGATTTTGCCGCCGTGATGCAGGCGCTGCGGCGGCGGGCTCCGGTGTTTTTGCGGGTGAATTTGGCGAAGGGCACGGTTGCGGTTGCCATAGCGGCTTTGGCGGCGGAAGGTATTGTGTGCGCGTTAAACCAACTTGCGAAGACTGCCTTAGAAGTTACAGAGAACGCACGAAAAATACAGAATTCTCAGGCCTATCTCTCCGGCTTGGTGGAATTGCAGGATGCCGCCAGCCAAGCGGTGATTGAAGCCTTGCCCTTGGCGGATGGTCAGCGCGTGCTGGATTATTGCAGCGGTGGCGGCGGCAAGGCTTTGGCGATGGCGGCGCAGGCGCAGGTCAAGCTGGCGGCGCATGATGTCGATCCGCGCCGGATGCGGGATATTCCAGCGCGGGCGGCGCGGGCTGGGGTTAAGATCACGGTGGCGGAAACCCAAGCGATTGGAACGGATTACGATGTGATCCTGACGGATGTACCCTGCTCTGGCTCGGGCAGTTGGCGGCGCGATCCGCAGGGCAAATGGGCGCTGACCGAGGCGCGGCTGGCAGCGCTGTGCCAGATTCAAGCGCAGATTTTAGACGATGTGGCCGGGCTTTTGGCCCCCAAAGGCACGCTGGCCTATGCCACCTGTTCGATGCTGAACGCCGAAAATGAGGATCAAATTGCGGCGTTTCTCGCCCGTCATCCCGGTTGGAGTAACCGCTTGCAGCGGCGGTTTTCACCGCTGCAGGGCGCGGATGGATTTTTTGTGGCGCTGTTGACGCGCGAAGTTTGAATTCGTACACAACTTAAGCGTGATTTTCGCTTTATTTGTGAGGCGGTTAAGCGCCTCTTAACACTTTGCCCGCCAAATGGGGCGAAACGAATCCCGGATCGGAGGACAGAGTGGCCAGTTCGACGATAAGCTTGGCCAAGGTATTTGCCCCAAGACAGCAGCATTTTGGCCTCTGGGTGCTGATCGCTGCCGCCAGTGGCTGTGCGGTGGGCATTCTGTTGTCGGCGCAACTGGTGATGCAGCTGATGTTTCTGGCGGCGGGCCTGACCTTTGCCGCACTGGCGATGTTGCAGCAAAGCTCTGGCTGGTGGGCGGAACGGGCGCAAAGTCAGCTTGAGGCGCGGTTGATTGCGCTGGTGGGCTTGGATGCAACCCCCTGTTTTACCAGCGATGCCCATGGTCAAATCGGCTACCAAAACGCGGCCACCGGCGCGCGCTTTGGCGCTGTGAGCGGCGGCAGCTTGATTTCGGTGCTGAAAGACCATTTTGCCGCCCCCTCGGCGGTGCTGTATCGGCTGCAGACCCGCGCCAGTCACTCTGGCTCGGCGCGCGAAGATGTGGCGACACGGCGCGGTCATCTGCGGCTGTCGGTGCATCGGCTGACCCGGACGCGCTATTTGTGGCGGCTGGAAGAATTTCAGGATCGCGCGACGGCGGCGCGTGGCGCAGAAACGCTGAGCCTGCCGATGTTGACCGCCAACAAGGCGGGCGTGGTGCTGTTCACCAATGACGCGATGCGCAGGCTTTTGGGCGGGCGACCGAAGCGGCTGGACCGGGTGTTCACCTCGGCCATTCTACATTCGGGTGAGGAGGTTGAGGTTTCGGCTGCCACCGGGCCGGTACGGGCGATTCTGGCTGAGGTTGAGGGCTTGGGTGAGCGGCGCGAGATATACTTGTTGCCGGTGGCGCGGCATCCGAATGACGCCAGCATGTCGGCGGATTTTGAGCATGTGCCGGTGGCGCTGCTGAAATTTGAGGTGAATGGCGCATTGCGGCAGGCCAACAAAGCGGCACGCGACCTGCTGCATCTGGATGATGCGCCCGAGATGCTGCACGATCTGTTCGAAGGGCTGGGCCGCCCGGTCTCGGATTGGCTGTCAGATGTGGTGAATGAGCGTATCCCCGGCGGGGCCGAGGTGTTGTGCGCGCGGCGTCTGGGGGGTGAGGTGTTCTTGCAGGTGACCCTGCGCCGCATCGTCGATTTGGGGCGCCCCGGCGTGCTGGCGGTATTGCAGGACGCGACGGAGTTGAAAACGCTTGAAGCGCAGTTTGTGCAAAGCCAGAAAATGCAGGCGATTGGCCAGCTTGCAGGTGGGGTTGCGCATGATTTCAACAATTTGCTGACCGCTATTTCTGGGCATTGCGATCTGCTGTTGTTGCGCCATAACAGCACCGATCCCGCCTATGCCGATCTGATCCAGATCCATCAGAATGCCAATCGCGCAGCGGCCTTGGTCGGGCAGTTGCTGGCGTTTTCGCGCAAACAAACCCTGAAACCGGAACGGATCGAGTTGCAGGATGTGCTGTCAGATCTGGCGCATCTGCTCAACCGTCTGGTCGGCGAACGGGTGCGCTTGCGGCTGGCACATGCGCCGGATTTGGGGGCGATCCGGGCCGATAAGCGGCAGTTGGAACAGGTGATCATGAACCTGGTGGTCAATGCCCGCGATGCGATGCCCGAGGGTGGCACCATTCGGATTGAGACCGAGGCGCTGACCCTGCGCGACGAGATGCGGCGCGATCGGGCGATTGTGCCTGCGGGGGAATATGCCTTGATCCGGGTCAGCGATTCTGGGGTGGGGATGCCGCCTGAACGGTTGCAGAAGATTTTTGAGCCGTTTTTCACCACCAAGCGGGTGGGCGAGGGCACGGGTCTGGGTCTGTCGACGGCTTACGGCATCGTCAAACAATCGGGCGGCTTTATTTTCGTCGATTCGACCGAAGGCGAAGGCTCGGTGTTTCAGCTGTATTTCCCGATCTTCGCAGGTGCTGCACCGGGTGAGGTTGTGGCCACGCTGCCGAAAAAAGTCGTGCTGCGGCAAGGCGAGGGCGTGGTGCTGCTGGTCGAGGATGAAGCCCCGGTGCGCGCCTTTGCCAGCCGGGCACTGCGGATGCGCGGCTATACGGTGCTAGAGGCCGAAAATGCCGAGGATGCGCTGAAACAATTGGAAGACCCTGCCTTGGAGGTTGATATTTTCGTCACCGATGTGGTGATGCCGGGTATGGATGGCCCGAGTTGGGTGCGCGAGGCATTGAAAGCCCGGCCGAATGTGAAGGTGATTTTCGTCTCGGGCTATGCTGAAGAGGCTTTGTCGGAGGGCCAGGCGCGGATTCCGAATTCGACCTTCCTGCCAAAGCCGTTTTCGCTCAGCGATCTGACCGCGACGGTGCAGGACCAGTTGCATTGAACCGGGGCGATTCTTTTGCCGCGGCTGAGTGCGGGTTGAAAAAAAAGTTCTGCCTCCGTTCGCTGGTAACCAATCCTTAATCCTGTTGCGAAAAACTGGGCTTGCGACAATTTGATTGAAATGTTCCCGCTTTACCCTCATACAGGGTAAACAAACACAGAACATCTTGGGCGATTGCCGCCTGAAGACAACCATGGGATAAGGGCAAAGCAATGGCAGCGGCAAATCTGATCGAGTTGAACGGGAAGCGCGATATGGACAAGGCAAAGGCGCTGGAAAGCGCTCTGGCACAGATTGAACGGCAGTTCGGCAAGGGCTCGATCATGAAGCTCGGCCAGAACAATCCGGTGATGGAGATCGAGGCGACCTCGACCGGATCGCTGGGGCTGGACATCGCTTTGGGCATTGGCGGTTTGCCGCAGGGCCGGATTATTGAGATTTACGGGCCGGAAAGCTCGGGCAAAACCACGCTCTCGCTGCATGTGGTGGCGGAATCGCAGAAAAAAGGCGGGGTTTGCGCTTTTGTCGATGCCGAGCACGCGCTGGACCCGCAATATGCCAAGAAACTCGGCGTCAATCTCGATGAGCTGTTGATCAGCCAACCCGATACAGGTGAGCAGGCACTGGAGATTGTCGATACGCTGGTGCGTTCTGGCGCTGTCAGTCTGATCGTGGTCGATTCGGTGGCGGCACTGGTGCCGAAATCCGAGATTGAAGGCGATATGGGCGATATGCAGATGGGCAGCCAAGCGCGTCTGATGTCTCAGGCGATGCGCAAGCTGACTGGCAGCATCGGCAAATCGAACTGCATGGTGATTTTCATCAACCAGATTCGGATGAAAATCGGCGTGATGTTCGGCTCACCCGAAACCACCACCGGCGGCAATGCGCTGAAGTTCTACGCTTCTGTGCGTCTGGATATCCGCCGCACCGGGGCGATCAAGGACCGCGACGAGGTTGTCGGCAACGCGACTCGGGTGAAAGTGGTGAAGAACAAAGTATCCCCACCGTTCAAGGAAGTTGAATTCGACATCATGTATGGCGAGGGCATCTCCAAGGTCGGCGAACTGGTCGATATCGGCGTGAAGGCCGGGGTGGTTGAGAAATCCGGCAGCTGGTATTCCTATAAGGATGAGCGGATCGGGCAGGGGCGGGAGAATGCCAAGGCGTTCCTGAAACAAAACCCGGCGATGGCGCTGGACATTGAAGACAGGATCCGCGCCGCCAATGGCTTGGATTTCTCGGTCAGCCCAGATGCGGGCCCGGTTCTCGACGACTGATCTTTGACCAAGCAGTTGAAAATGTGGCCGGAAACAGCAAGTTTCCGGCCTTTTTGCATCCCTAGTGGACAGCCCGCGCAGGGGCGGATAAACGGGGCGGGACCAGTTTTTCTCGCTTTTTGGAGGCCCAAGCCTATGGCTTCGTTGAATGACATCCGCTCAACCTATCTCGATTTCTTCGTGCGCAACGGTCACAAACGGGTGGACAGCTCGCCCTTGGTGCCGCGCAACGATCCGACGCTCATGTTCGCCAATTCCGGTATGGTGCAGTTCAAGAATTGCTTCACCGGGGTTGAGACGCGGGATTACAAACGTGCGACCACGGCGCAGAAATGCGTGCGCGCGGGCGGCAAGCATAATGACCTCGACAACGTTGGTTACACTGCGCGGCACCATACGTTCTTTGAGATGCTGGGAAATTTCAGCTTTGGCGATTATTTCAAAGATCAAGCCATTGCTTTTGCATGGGAATTGCTGACGAAAGACTTTGGGCTGAACAAAGACAAGCTGCTGGTCACGGTGTATCATACCGATGATGAGGCGGCGTCGATCTGGAAAAACGTCGCAGGCCTTTCTGATGACAAGATCATCCGCATTCCGACCGATGACAATTTCTGGCGGATGGGGCCGACCGGGCCGTGCGGACCCTGCACCGAGATTTTCTATGACCATGGCGATCATATCTGGGGCGGCCCTCCGGGCTCGGCCGAAGAAGATGGCGACCGCTTCATTGAGATCTGGAACAATGTGTTCATGCAGAACGAACAGTTCGCCGATGGCACGATGCGCCCCTTAGATATGCAGTCGATCGACACCGGCATGGGGCTCGAGCGGATCGGGGCGCTGTTGCAGGGCAAGCACGACAATTATGACACGGATTTGATGCGCAGTCTGATCGAGGCTTCGGCGCATGCAACCAATTCCGACCCGGATGGTCCGGGCAAAACCAGCCATCGGGTGATCGCCGACCATTTGCGCTCGACATCGTTCCTGATTGCCGATGGCGTGATGCCCAGCAATGAGGGGCGCGGCTATGTGTTGCGGCGGATCATGCGGCGGGCGATGCGGCACTTACATATGTTGGGCGCGCAAGATCCGGTGATGCACCGTCTGGTTCCGGCGCTGGTGCAGCAGATGGGCACGGCTTATCCCGAACTGGCACGGGCGCAAAGCCTGATCGAAGAAACCCAGTTGCTGGAGGAAACCCGGTTCAAAACCACACTGGATCGGGGCTTGCGGCTGCTGAATGACGAATTGGATCGCCTGCCGGAAGGCGGCGATTTACCAGGCGGCGTGGCCTTCAAGCTCTACGACACCTATGGCTTCCCGCTGGATCTGACACAAGATGTGCTGCGCGAACAGGCGCGTGCGGTGGATGTGGCTGGTTTTGATGCCGCAATGCAGGAGCAGAAAACCAAAGCGCGGGCGGCTTGGTCGGGCGCGGGCGGCACGGCGGACGCGAAGATCTGGTTTGAGATTGCCGAAGCGCATGGCGTGACGGAATTCCTCGGCTATGATACCGAAACCGCCGAGGGCCAGATTGATGCTTTGGTGCGCGACGGCGCGCTGATTGGGGCGGCTGAGGTTGGGACTTCGGTGCAGATCGTGGTGAATCAGACGCCGTTTTATGCCGAAAGTGGCGGGCAGGTCGGCGATACTGGGCTGATCCGCACCCAGACGGGCCTTGCGGAAGTGACCGACACGCGGAAATCGGCGGGAGTGTTCATGCACATCGCCACCGTGCTGGAGGGCACGATTTTGCGTGGCCAACCAGCGAAACTGGAGGTGTCGCATGGGCGACGCGGGGCGATCCGGGCCAATCACTCGGCGACGCATTTGCTGCATGAGGCGTTGCGGCGGGCTTTGGGCGATCATGTCGCACAGCGCGGGTCTTTGAATGCGGCGGATCGGTTGCGATTTGACTTCAGCCATTCGGCGGCGATGTCTGAGGTTGAGCAATCGTCTGTTGAGGCGGAGGTCAATGAATTCATTCGACAAAACTCGGTGGTTGATACAAGGATCATGACGCCGGATGATGCGCGGGCCCTGGGCGCGCAGGCGTTGTTTGGTGAGAAATACGGCGATGAGGTTCGGGTTGTCTCGATGGGCAGCTTGGACGGTTCGGGTAAGGGCAGCGAGGGGCGGACCTATTCGCTGGAACTTTGCGGCGGCACCCATGTCGGGCGGACAGGGGATATCGGCGCGTTTGTGCTGCTGAGCGATTCAGCCTCGTCCTCGGGGGTGCGGCGGATTGAGGCTTTGACGGGGCAAGCGGCGCTGAACCATCTGCTTGAGCAAGACAAACGATTGGCGACTGTTGCGGTGGCTTTGAAAACCCATCCGGGCGATGTTTTGGATCGGGTGAAGGCCCTGCAGGACGAACGCCGGGCTTTGGTCAATGAAGTCGCGCAGTTGCGGCGGGAGCTGGCGATGGGTGGCAAATCTGGTGGACCAGAGATCAAGGAAATCAACGGGGTAAAGCTGATTGCTCAGGTGCTTTTCGGGGTTTCGGGCAAGGATTTGCCGGGGCTGATTGATGAGATGAAGGCGCAGATTGGCTCGGGTGCAATTGTGCTGATTGCCGATACCGGGGCTAAACCTGCGGTGGCGGCGGGCGTTACGGCGGATCTGACCGGCCGGATTTCTGCGGTGACTTTGGCAAAGGCGGCCGTTGAGGCTTTGGGTGGTAAGGGTGGCGGTGGTCGCCCGGACATGGCGCAGGGCGGCGGCGCGGATATTGCGCTGGCCGATGCGGCGATTGCGGCGGTGCATGCCGCTTTGGAGGTGTGACATGGCGACGGCACTTTGGATTGCGCATGTTGAGGTGATCGACGCCGAGGCTTACGGCAAATATGCCGTGCTGGCAGGGCCGATTTTGGCCTCTTTCGGTGGCAATTTCCTTGCCAGATCAGGGCGTTATGTTCAGCTTGAGGGCAACGACCGGGCGCGCAATGTGGTGGCTCGCTTTCCCAGCGTTGAGGCGGCGGTGGAGTGCTATCACTCACCTGCCTATCAGGCCGCACTGTCTCATGCCAAAGGTGCCTCGCATCGCGATCTGGTGGTGGTGGAGGAGCTGGGCGAATAGTGTTTTGCCTCGCGTAAATTTGACGGAAAAATGTGCTGCAGTCGGTGCATTTTGTGGTATGTTTTCCTTAAGAGGCCAGTCAGGTCCGGGAATGTGAGGGCGGATTATGTGCCGTTGGGCAGCTTACGCGGGCGCACCGATCTTTTTGGATGAGATCATCAGCCGTCCGGGGCATTCGTTGATCCATCAAAGTCATGGCGCGACGCAGTGCCACTCAACCATCAATGCCGATGGGTTTGGCGTGGCCTGGTATGGTGATCGACCCGAGCCGGGGCTGTACCGCGATGTGCTGCCCGCGTGGAGTGATCCGAACCTGCGCAGTCTGACGGCGCAGGTGAAATCGGGGCTGTTTTTGGCGCATGTGCGGGCCTCGACTGGCACCGCGACCAGCCGCAACAACTGTCATCCGTTTGTACATGGCGTGTGGTCATTCATGCACAACGGGCAAGTCGGTGGCTATGAGCAGTTTCGCCGTGATGCCGATATGATGATTCCAGACAATCTCTATGCGGCGCGCAAGGGTGCGACGGATTCCGAGGCGCTGTTTTTGGTGGCTTTGGCGGAAGGGATGGACGCGGATCCGAGGGCCGCTTTAGAGCGGGCCTCGGCGCGGTTTATCGCGGTGGCCAAGGCGAAGGGCGCGCTGCCACATCTGCGGATGACTGCGGCTTTGTCGGATGGCAAGCGGCTGTATGCGGTGCGCTATGCGACGGACGATGCAGCTCCGTCGCTGTATTACCGCTGGTCCGAGACGCGCGGCGGCATGGCGGTGGTCTCGGAGCCCTTGGAGGCGGAGGAGGGCGGTTGGAACGAAATTGCATCGAACACCTTTTGCACCTTTGACGGCGCAGATGTGAAAGTGGATGCATTCATGCCCTGCAAACTGGTGCCGCACTATGCTTCCCGCGCGGCTGTAACCCATCTGGCGGCAGAGTAACGGCTGAAGCGGGGCCTAGTCTATTTTGCCGCTGGCCACCAAATCTGCCAAGAGTTGATCTTGCTGGCTGCAATCTGCATTATAGCGGTGAAAATATTGCATATCCCGGACCAAATCGTTGCTGCTTTTGGTGGCATCGCCACGGGTCATTTTGACCTTTTGAAAATACTCAAGACTTTGGATCGGGTAGTGGTTGAGATGAAACCGCTCATTATCTGACACCGTGCGCTCGGATCGCGCACCCGTCACCACATGTATACCCAAACTGCGGCGGGTTTTCACAATGGCAGTGCGGCAGATATATTTGCGAAAGCCATGAGAATATAGATGCGGTTCCCGCAAGGTGAAGCCTTGGCGCACGCTGGCGGGATGCATTTCGTGGCCGCTGCTGCCGAACATCCGCCAGTTGCCATAGATCACGTCAATGTCGCGAAAACCCTTCAACTGTTCGGCAAGGGTTTGGCCCGAGGGGCAGAACCAAAATTCATCAAGATCAGCGACGACAAGCCACTGGCACTTACGCGCGATGTTCAACTGGTTGAAGGCGGTCCAATAATGTTGGCGTTGGCGATAGCGTTCGGGGTATTCCACCAACTCGACCACCCCTTTGGCGACCCAAGCATTGGCTTTGCGGACAGTGTCATCGGAGCTGCCGTTGTCGATTAGAAAGATTTTCCCAGCGCCCATCGACAGATAATGCTGCACCCACTCGTCGATGTTCATCGCTTCATTCTTCATGATGCCGAGAACACCCAAGTTGAAACCATATGCGGTTTGGGATTCACGTTTGTTGCGCAACCGTTCAATGCGATTGCGGTTCCAACTGCGAAGCGTGTTCTTCAGCCGTGCAAGCAAGCGTGATTTCCCAATCGACATGATCCAAATATTTTACATCTGGGGTGAGGTGACGCAACAATAATCAACTTTTGAGGTGGCTGGCTCTGACAATGAAAAAACCCGCCTTGCGGCGGGTTTTTCTTTAGGCCGAGCGCGAGTTGCGTTTGCGTTCGTTCGGATCAAGGTAGCGTTTGCGCATCCGCACCGATTTTGGCGTCACTTCGACCAGCTCATCATCGTCGATATAGGCGATGCATTGCTCAAGGCTGAGTTTCACCGGGGTGGTCAGGCGGACGGCTTCGTCGGTGCCCGAGGCGCGGACGTTGGTCAGCTGTTTGCCCTTCAGCGGGTTCACTTCCAGATCGTTATCGCGGGAGTGTTCGCCAATGATCATGCCAGTGTAGACGGGTTCCTGCACGCCAATGAAGAAGTGGCCGCGATCTTCCAGTTTCCACATCGCATAGGCGACCGAAATGCCGGATTCCATCGAGATCAACACGCCCTGACGGCGGCCCTCAATCGGGCCCTTGTGTGGTGCCCAATCATGGAACACGCGGTTCAAAACGCCGGTGCCGCGGGTGTCGGTCATGAACTGACCGTGATAGCCGATCAGGCCGCGCGACGGCACATGCGCGATCAGACGCGTTTTGCCAACGCCTGCTGGCTTCATCTCGACCAGATCGCCCTTGCGGGGACCGGTGAGTTTTTCAATCACGGCACCTGTGTATTCATCATCGACGTCGATGGTGACTTCTTCAATCGGCTCGGATTTCACGCCGTCGATGTCTTGGAACAGCACACGCGGGCGGCTGATCGACAGCTCAAAGCCTTCGCGGCGCATGTTTTCGATCAGCACGCCCATCTGCAATTCACCGCGACCGGCAACCTCAAAGGCGTCGCCGCCGGGGGTGTCGGTGACTTTGATCGCGACGTTGATCTCGGCCTCTTTCATCAGACGCTCACGGATGATGCGCGACTGCACTTTCGAGCCTTCTTTGCCAGCCAGTGGCGAGTCATTGATGCCGAAGGTGATCGAAATCGTCGGCGGATCAATCGGTTGTGCCGGGATCGCGGCTTCGATTTCCAAAGCGCAAAGCGTGTCAGCCACGGTGGCTTTGGTCATGCCCGACAGGGTCACGATGTCGCCGGCCTCTGCGGCGTCAATCGGCGTCATTACCAGACCACGGTAGGCCAGCACTTTCGAGACGCGGAATTGCTCGATCTTGGTGCCATCGCGCGACAGAGCTTTGATGGTTTCGCCCGCGCGCAGGGTGCCAGCCTCAACCCGGCCAGTCAGGATACGGCCGATGAACGGGTCAGCCGACAGAGTGGTTGCCAGCATCTGGAAAGGCTCGGCGCGACGGGCGATTTGTTTTGGCTCGGGGACGTGCTTGATCACCAGCTCATAGAGCGCGTTCAGATCCTTGCGCGGGCCGTCGAGTTCAACATCGGCCCAACCAGAGCGACCGGAGGCGTAAAGCACCGGGAAATCGAGTTGATCATCATCGGCGCCGAGGTTGGCGAACAGATCGAAGACTTCGTTCAGTGCGCGCGAGGGCTCTGCATCATGCTTGTCAACTTTGTTCAGCACCACGATTGGGCGCAGACCCAAGGCGAGGGCTTTCGCGGTGACGAATTTGGTTTGCGGCATCGGGCCTTCTGCAGCGTCGACCAGCAGTACAACACCGTCAACCATCGACAGAATACGTTCGACTTCGCCACCAAAGTCGGCGTGACCGGGGGTGTCGACGATGTTGATGCGCGCGCCGCCCCATTCCAGGCTGGTGCATTTCGCAAGAATGGTGATGCCACGCTCGCGTTCAATGTCGTTGCTGTCCATTGCGCGCTCGGCAACCGCTTGGTTGTCGCGGAACGAACCGGACTGTTTCAGCAATTCATCAACGAGGGTGGTCTTGCCATGGTCGACGTGCGCGATAATGGCGATGTTGCGAAGCTCCATCGGGGAGGTCTCTTTCTTTTGTCAGCTTTGGCGCGGCGATAGCCTAGATAGGCCGGAAAGGCCAGAGGAACCTTGTCAGGTTGCGATGTATCGGTCGCGGCGGTGGTTGATTGCGAGGAAAATGTTGAAAACGGCGGCACCGAGGAAGGACCAGCCCAGAATATGCCAATCAAGAAACAGCAGTGAGACAGTGAATAGGACCGCGTCGAAGATCAGCTGCGCGTAGCCTGCTTGGAACCCGGTGCGGTCTTGCAGGATTAGCCAGAGGATCGAGATGCCGCCAAAGCTGCCGCCGTGGCGCACGACGGCGAGGGCGGCGATGCCGAACAGGATGCCAAAGAGGACGGCGGCGAAGGCGGGCTGGATGTGCGAGAACGACAGCCAACGTGGCAGGATGGCGATGGCGAGGGATAGCAGGGCGACGCAGAGGAAGGTTTTCAGGGTGAATTCCAGCCCCATGCGCTTGTAGCCGAACCAAAGGAACGGCAAGGATATGCTGAAATACACCGCCGAGAACGGCCATCCGGTGGCATAACTGATCAGGGCTGCGACTCCGGTGGTTTGGCCTGCGATGAAACCCATATACGTGAGGATGTGCATCCCGACCGCAGCCATGCAGACGCCGAAGGCGATGCCTTGGGCGTCCTCAATGGCGGAATGGTGGTTGGCGTCGGTCATGTCGCTTTGTAATGCAGCTGCGGCATCTGTGTCAATAATGCTGACCTATAATTGCCGTAAGAAAAAGGCCCGGAACCATCGTCCGGGCCCTTGTAGCTTAACCTTGCAGGGCTTTGTTCAGATATTCGTCGACCTTTTCCAGATAGCCCATCGTGGTCAGCCATTTCTGATCGGGGCCGACCAGCAAAGCCAGATCCTTGGTCATCCAGCCATCTTCAACCGCATCGACGGTGACTTTTTCCAGCGTGCTGGCAAAGCGCATCAGTTGTTCATTGCTGTCCAACTTGGCGCGGTGCTTCAGACCACCAGTCCAAGCGAAGATAGAGGCGATCGAGTTGGTCGAGGTCGCCTTGCCCTTCTGATGCTCGCGGAAGTGGCGGGTGACGGTGCCATGCGCGGCTTCAGCCTCGACCGTCTGGCCATCGGGGGTCATCAGGATTGAGGTCATCAGGCCGAGCGAGCCGAAGCCTTGGGCAACCGTATCGGACTGCACATCGCCGTCATAGTTCTTGCAAGCCCAGACATAGCCGCCCGACCATTTCATTGCCGATGCGACCATATCGTCGATCAGGCGGTGTTCGTAATGGATGCCTTTGGCTTTGAATTGGTCTTCAAATTCCTCGGCATAGACCTTTGCGAAGATGTCTTTGAAGCGGCCATCATAGGCTTTCAGAATGGTGTTCTTGGTCGACAGATACACCGGCCAGCCTTTGAGCAAACCATAGTTGAACGACGAGCGCGCGAAGTCGTGGATCGAGTCGTCAAGGTTGTACATGCCCATGAACACGCCAGAGGACGGCGCCTGATAGACTTCTTTCTCAATCACCGTGCCATCGTCACCGACGAATTTCATCGTCAGTTTGCCCGCGCCGGGGAAGCGGAAATCGGTGGCTTTATACTGATCGCCAAAGGCATGACGGCCCACAACAATGGGCTTGGTCCAGCCGGGCACCAGACGGGGCACGTTTTTGCAGATGATCGGCTCGCGGAAGATCACGCCGCCCAAGATGTTGCGGATGGTGCCGTTGGGCGATTTCCACATCTGTTTCAGGCCGAATTCCTCAACCCGCTGCTCATCCGGGGTGATCGTGGCGCATTTGACGCCGACACCGTATTTCTGGATCGCGTGGGCCGAGTCGATGGTGATCTGGTCGTTGGTGCGATCACGCTCTTCAATGCCCAGATCGTAATATTTCAGATCAATGTCGAGGTAGGGCAGGATCAGCTTTTGCTTGATGAAGTCCCAGATGATCCGGGTCATCTCGTCGCCGTCGAGTTCGACAACGGGATTGGCTACCTTAATCTTGGTCATGTCGGCCCCTTATGGTTGGATTCGCTTATGCTGGGTGTATGTGAAAATGCGGTAAAAGGAAAGATGGTATGCGACGGTATACCGAAATGTCGCGGGTTATTTGAAGAACCTGTGGGTCTTTTCGCGCACCCAATCCCATAGCCTCGGCGCGCCCTTGGCGATTTTGGCCCCAACACGGGTTTGCAACTGTTCGGCGGTGACGTTGTAGGTGATCCAAGTGCCGCCACCCGATTGCAGGTTGGCCATCACGGGCTGCACGCGGTCCAGCGATTTGGCGAAGATGGCGTCGGGGGTTTCGGCTGCTTCGAATTCGTCCCAGATAGCGCGGAGATCGGAGCTTAGATCGGCGGGAAGCAGGCCGAAGATCCGATCTGCGGCGCGGGATTCGGCGGCTTGGGTGGCGGTGCTCGCATGGGCGAGGCCATTGGCGGAATGGATCGGCACGTCGCCGACGTCGATTTCCACCAGATCATGCACCAGCAACATCTTGATCACGCGGGAGATATCGACACCGGGGGCGGCTTGGTCGGCCAGCACCAGCGCGTAAAGTGCGAGGTGCCAGCTATGTTCGCCGGAATTTTCAACCCGCGAGCCATCGCACAAGGTGGTGGCGCGCAGCACCGATTTCAGGCGATCGGCCTCATTCAGAAACGCGAATTGCGCTTCCAGCCGCGGGCTCAATGGCCGCTCTGCATATGGGGGCCGGGCGGTGGGGCGGTGCCTTCGCGTTTGGCTTTCAGCAAAGCATCAATATATTTGCGGCCGCGCTGCTCAGCGACGCGGACGCGGTAGGCGGTCAGGAACGCCTCTTGCATGGTGGGCGAGGCATCCAGCAGCACTTTGGACACCTTATCGGGCAGGCGGTGGTCGTCGAGTTCTTCCATCGCGGCGATCACGTCGCGGGCGAGCGCATCGCCCATATCCTCGACGACGCCCATTTAGCGGGTCACTTCCGTCAGACGACGCTTCACATAAGTAGAAACCGTGTCGATCATCGGCTTCATATGGGCTTCCTCATCCTTGAAGAAGTGATCGGCACCCTCGATCTGGGTATGGGTGACGGTAATGCCCTTCTGCTCGTGCAGTTTGTTCACCAGATTGACGGTATCTTTCGGCGGTGCCACCTTGTCCGCGGTGCCGTTGATGATCAAGCCAGAAGCTGGGCAGGGTGCCAAGAAGCTGAAATCATACAGGTTCGCCGGGGGGGCGACCGAGATAAAGCCGGTGATTTCCGGGCGGCGCATCAGCAGTTGCATGCCGATCCACGCACCGAACGAAAAGCCAGCCACCCAGCAATGCTTGGCGTTTTGGTTCATGCTTTGCAGGTAATCCAAAGCGCTGGCTGCATCCGACAGCTCACCGATGCCCATGTCATATTCGCCTTGGCTACGCCCAACACCACGGAAGTTGAACCGCATCACGGTGAAGCCAAGATTGTAGAACGCATAATGCAGGTTGTAGACAACCTTGTTGTTCATCGTGCCGCCGTAAGCGGGATGCGGGTGCAGCACGATGGCGATCGGCGCATCACGCTCTTTTTGCGGATGGTAACGCGCTTCGAGGCGGCCTTCTGGGCCGGCGAAAATAACTTCGGGCATGTAAGCTCCGTGCCTGTTTTCCGAACGAATTGTTGACGAATTCGCTCGGATATACTAGAACCATTCTAAAGCGGCAAAACCGCTCATGGACTGGGGTTGAGTTAAGCGGACGCACCCCCGACGTCAATGGATAGTCACGAAATTGGGTGGGTGCTGGGCATGAAACTATCGACCAAGGGGCGTTACGCCATGGTGGCGTTGGCCGATCTGGCTTTGGCCGAGGTCAAAGGCGGCGATGAGCTGATGTCGCTGGCGGCGATTGCCAAGCGGCAGGATCTGTCGCTGCCCTATCTGGAGCAGTTGTTCGTCAAGCTGCGCCGCGCGGGATTGGTCGAGGCGGTGCGCGGGCCGGGCGGCGGTTATCGTCTGGCGCGCAGCCCGGATTCTATCCGCATTTCCGAGGTGATGGAGGCGGTTGAGGAGAATGTCGATGCGATGCATTCCGGCGCGGGGGCCTCGGGTGGCGTGTCAGGCAGCCGTGCGCAAAGTCTGACCAACCGGCTGTGGGAGGGGCTTTCGGCACATGTCTATGTGTTTTTGCATCAAACCCGCCTGTCCGATGTGATCGGCAATGCGATGACGCCGTGCCCAGCGGTGCCAGCATTGTTTCGGGTGGTGGATGTGGTGGAGGAATGAGCCGGATTTACCTTGATTGGAACGCGACCACGCCGCTGCGCCCAGAAGCCCGCGCGGCGATGATTGCGGCGATGGAGGTGGTGGGCAACCCGTCTTCCGTCCATGCCGAGGGGCGGGCGGCAAAGGCGCTGATGGAGCGCTCACGGGGGAAGATCGCAAGTGCTTTGGGGGCTGAGGGCGCGGATATCGTCTTTACGTCGGGGGCGACCGAGGCTGCGGCTTTGGCTTGCGCGGGGCGGGGACTGAGTTGTGCGCAGGTGGAGCATGAGGCGGTCTCGGCTTGGTGCGAGGCTGGGTTAGTGGTGGATTCAGATGGCCGCGTGACGGTGTTGGAGCCGGGCCGCACAGCGTTGCAACTGGCCAATTCCGAAACCGGCGTGGTGCAGGATTTGCCACAGGGATTGGCGGTTTCTGATTTGACGCAAGGCTTTGGCAAGCTGCCTTTGGCGTTCAACTGGCTGGGCTGCGACATGGGTCTGGTCTCAGCGCATAAACTGGGCGGGCCGAAGGGTATCGGCGCTTTGGTGCTGCGGCGGGGGGTGGATGTGGCCTCGCAACTGAAAGGCGGCGGGCAGGAGATGGGGCGGCGGGCTGGCACCGAAAACCTGATTGGCATCACGGGATTTGCAGCTGCGGCAGAGGCGGCTGCGTGGGATTTGGCGGATGGGGTTTGGGACCGCGTGGCGGAAATTAGAAATATTCTAGATTCAGCATTGTCCGCCATGGGATTTGAGATTATTTCAGTCGGGAATAGGGCGAAACGTTTGCCGAACACGTTGAACCTGATCGCGCCGGGTTGGAAGGGCGAGACGCAGGTGATGACGATGGATCTGGCGGGGTTTGCGATCTCAGCAGGCTCTGCCTGCTCCAGTGGCAAGGTGCGCGCCAGTCGGGTGCTGAAGGCGATGGGCTATGATGAGGCGGCGGCGGGTCAGGCGATCCGCATCTCGCTGGGGCCGAATGTGACGGAAGATAATGTGCTGCGCTTCGCCGAGGCCTGGGCGCGGGACTACAAACGGATACGTTCGCGCAACGCGTGAATATCAGGTGGCAACACCTTGGGATAAAAGGAATATGACGATGACCGATCTGGATCTGGAAGTGCGCGACGGGGTTGATCGTGAGACGATCGAGACCGTTCATGCGATGTCTGGCACCTATAAATACGGCTGGTCGACTGAGATTGAGATGGATTACGCGCCGAAGGGCGTGTCGGAAGACATCGTGCGGCTGATTTCATCGAAAAACGAAGAACCGGAATGGATGCTGGAATGGCGTCTGACCGCGTATCGGCGTTGGGTGCAGATGGAAGAGCCGCATTGGGCGATGCTGCACTATCCGAAAATCGACTATCAGGATCAGTATTACTACGCCAAACCGAAAAGCATGGCTGTGAAACCGAAGTCTTTGGATGAGGTCGATCCGAAGATTTTGGCCACCTACAAAAAACTTGGCATCCCTTTGAAAGAACAGCTTATTCTGGCTGGCGTCGAAGGTGCGGAGACCATGGGTGAGCGCAAGGTCGCGGTCGATGCGGTGTTCGATTCCGTCTCGGTCGGCACCACGTTCAAAGCGGAACTCGCGAAAGCGGGGGTGATTTTCTGCTCGATTTCCGAGGCGATCAAGGAACATCCCGAACTGGTGAAGAAATACATAGGCTCGGTGGTGCCGCAGTCGGATAACTTCTTTGCGACGCTGAATTCGGCGGTTTTTTCCGATGGCTCGTTTGTTTATATCCCGCCCGGCACCCGCTGCCCGATGGAGCTTTCGACCTATTTCCGCATCAATGCCGAGAACACCGGCCAGTTTGAGCGCACCTTGATCATCGCCGATAAAGGCAGCTATGTCAGCTACTTGGAGGGCTGCACTGCGCCAAAACGCGACACCAATCAGTTGCATGCGGCGGTGGTGGAACTGGTGATTTTGGAAGATGCCGAGGTGAAATACTCGACGGTGCAAAACTGGTATCCGGGCGATGAAAACGGGCTTGGTGGCATCTATAACTTCGTCACCAAACGCGCCGATTGCCGGGGCGACCGGGCGAAAGTGATGTGGACCCAAGTTGAGACTGGCTCCGCGATTACCTGGAAATACCCGTCCTGCATCCTGCGCGGTGATGATTCACAGGGTGAGTTTTACTCGATCGCCATCGCCAACAACGCCCAGCAAGCCGACACCGGCACCAAGATGGTGCACTTGGGCAAGCGCACGAAATCGCGTATTGTTTCCAAGGGTATATCGGCGGGCAGGGCGCAAAATACCTATCGTGGGCTGGTGTCAATGCACCCGAAAGCCACCGACAGCCGCAACTATACCCAATGCGACAGCCTGCTGATCGGCGATAAATGCGGCGCGCATACCGTGCCCTATATCGAGGTAAAGAACAATTCCAGCCGGGTGGAGCACGAGGCGACCACCAGCAAGGTGGATGAGGACCAGCTGTTCTATTGCCGCTCGCGCGGGATGGATGAGGAAGAAGCGGTGGCGCTGGTGGTGAACGGTTTCTGCAAGGAAGTTCTGCAAGCCCTGCCGATGGAATTTGCAATGGAAGCGCAAAGTCTGGTGGCGATCAGCCTTGAAGGCTCGGTCGGCTAAGAATTTGTGGCGCGCGGCTCTTTGGGGCTGCGCCAAGAGATGAATGAGGGAAAAATGCTCGAAATCAATAACCTGCACGTCAAACTTGAAGAAGAAGATAAAATCATTCTGCGCGGCGTTAACCTAAAGATCGGCGCTGGCGAAGTGCATGCGATCATGGGGCCAAACGGCTCGGGCAAATCGACGCTGTCTTACGTGCTGTCGGGTCGCGATGGCTATGAGGTGACCGAAGGTTCGGCCAAGCTGGAAGGCGCGGAACTGCTGGAGATGGAGCCGGAAGCGCGGGCTGCGGCGGGGCTGTTTTTGGCGTTCCAATACCCGGTGGAAATTCCCGGCGTCGGCAACATGACCTTTCTGCGCACCGCAGTGAACGCGCAGCGCAAGGCGCGCGGTGAGGCGGAAATCTCGGCGGGTGATTTCCTGAAACTGGTGCGGGAAAAGGCGAAGGCACTGCAAATTGATGCTGAGATGCTGAAGCGCCCGGTCAATGTCGGCTTCTCGGGCGGTGAGAAAAAGCGCAACGAGATCCTGCAAATGGCGATGCTGGAGCCGAAGATGTGCATCCTGGACGAGACGGATTCCGGTCTGGATGTTGACGCGATGAAGCTGGTGGCGGAAGGCGTCAATGCCTTGCGCGGGGCAGGGCGTTCGTTCCTCGTTATCACGCATTATCAACGTCTTCTCGACCATATCAAACCTGATTTCGTGCATATCATGGCGGCGGGGCGGATCATCAAAACCGGCGGGCCAGAGCTGGCGCTGGAAGTTGAGAACAACGGCTATGCGGACCTTTTGGCGGAGGGTGTCTGATGGCGGTTTTGCAATCGAAGCAAGATGCGCTGCAGGCGCGGATTGCCGCTTTAAGCTTTGCACCGCAGGGCTGGCTGGGAGCTGCGCGCAGCGATGCTTTGGCGCGCCTGACCGCTATGGGGCTACCGGGAAAACGCGACGAGTACTGGCGTTACACCGATCCGACCGGGCTGAATGCGGTCGAGGCCGCCTCGGTCAATCTGTTCGATCCGGGCGACGAGCCTGCGCCGTTTAGCGGCGTGGATCGGTTGAAGATCGTATTTGTCGATGGCGTGTTTGATGCCAGCCAATCCGATGCTCTGGCACTGGAGGGCGTGAAGATTGAGCGGCTGTCTGACGCGGCTGAGGCTGATATTCACTGGGCGAGTGGACTTTATGGCGTGCTGGAAACCCGTGGCCAAAGCCCGGTGCAGCGTCCCTTCGCGGCACTGAATTCGGCTTTTGCGGGTGATGGCCTGCTGATCCGGGTGACGCAGACACCATCTAAGCCCATTTCTTTGATTTACCAACACAAAGCAATGACTTCTGATGTGATACTGCATCACTGCATTAAGGTTGAATCCGGTGCGGAGGTGACCATTCTGGAGAACGGAGCGGCTGCGGCGCGCTTAAATCATGTGATGGAGATTGAGGTCGCCGATGGCGCGCGCTTTCATCACATCCGCGCACAGGGCCGGGCGCATACACGGCAAGCGGTGACGCATCTGTTTGCCCGCATTGGCCGCAATGCGGCGTTCAAATCTTTCACCCTGACCGCCAATGGCCGTCTGACCCGCAACGATGCGGTGCTGGAACTGCTTGGCGCGGATTCGGTGGCGCATGTCGCGGGCGCGGCTTTGGGTGACGGTGATTTCCACCACGATGACACCGTGTTCATCACCCATGCCGCCGAGCGCTGCGAAAGCCGGCAGGTGTTCAAAAAAGTGCTGAAAAACGGCGCGATTGGGGTGTTTCAGGGCAAGATTCTGGTGAAACAGGGTGCGCAGAAGACCGATGGTTATCAGATCAGTCAAGCGCTGATGCTGGACGGCGACAGCCAGTTTCTGGCCAAGCCCGAGCTGGAAATCTACGCCGATGATGTGAAATGCAGCCACGGCTCGACCTCGGGCGCGATTGACGAAACCGCTTTGTTCTATCTGCGCTCGCGTGGGGTGCCGTTGCGGCAGGCGCAGTCTTTGTTGGTGCTGGCGTTCTTGGCCGAGGCGATTTCGGAAATTGAGGACGATGTGATTTCTGAGGATATCCGGCAGCGGTTGCAAAGCTGGCTGGCGCGTCACGAGCATTAAATGTCAGTCACAACCGATATCGTGCAGGCGTGGCGGCGGCCGAAAGTGGTGATGCGGCGGCATCTGCAACGACCGAAGTCTGAGCCGTTTGCGTTCAGCCTGCTGGTGGCGTTTATGGTGTTGGCTTTCGTGGCGCGTTGGCCTTTCCTGTCGCGGCAGACAGTACTTCAACCCGATGTGCCGATGGTGCAGCGGTTGGTAGGGGCAGGGCTGGCGATACTTGCTTTGATCCCGGCATGGTATCTGTTGGCGGCGATAAGCCATTTGATTGCCAAAGCAATGAGCGGGCAGGGCAGTTATTACTCCGCGCGGCTGGCGTTGTTTTCGGCGCTGTTGGCGGTGACACCGGGGATGCTGTTGCAGGGGCTGGTTGCCGGGATGATCGGGCCGGGTCTACAAGCCAATCTGGTGGCGGCGCTGGTCGGTTTGGGGTTTCTGTGGATCTGGATGTCGATGTTGCGGGAAGCGGAGCGTGGAGATGCAAGCTGATCTGACGCTTTTGCTGCAACAAAGTCTGCAAAGCCCGCGCAGCGCCGCCCGCCGCTTGCTGGATTGGCAGTTTCCGGCATCGACGGCCGTTCTGGCGATTGCGCTGATGGCAGTGATTTCGGCGGGTCTAACTGGGGTTTCCATGTTGGTGGCACCCGAGCAGATCGATCCTAATATTTTGAAGATGTTCCAAAATCCGCTGCAAGTGGCCGTTCTGCAAGGCCTTGTGATGGTGGTAATGGCGATGCTGGTGCAGGGTGTCGGGCGGCTGTTCGGGGGCAGGGGCCGCTTGACCGATGCGCTGGTGTTGATCGCTTGGACCGAGGCTTTGCTGAGCCTGTTGCAACTGGGGCAGATCGTGCTGCTGGTGCTGTCGCCATCTTTGGCCGCCGCTTTGGGCCTGTTCGGATTGGTGTTGTTTCTCTGGGTGTTGGCGAGTTTTATCGCCGAGTTGCACGGCTTTGCCTCGGCCGGCAAAGTGCTGCTCGGCCTGATCGCCACAGTGTTTGTGCTGGCGTTCGCAATGGCGGTGCTGACAGTGGCCCTGATGGGGATGAAAGGCTGATCATGTATGACATCGAGAAAATTCGCAGCGATTTCCCGATCTTGGCGCGGCAGGTCAACGGCAAGCCGCTGGTCTATCTCGACAATGGTGCCTCGGCGCAAAAGCCGAAAGCGGTGATTGAGGCGGTGAAACAAGCCTATTCAATGGAATATGCGAATGTTCACCGTGGCTTACACTACCTTTCTAATCTTGCGACTGACAAGTATGAAGCCACACGCGGCAAGATCGCGCGGTTTCTGAACGCGAGTTCCGAGCATGAGATTGTCTTTACCACGGGTGCTACGGAAGGCATCAATCTGATTTCCTACGCTTGGGCGGCACCGCGGTTTCAGGCGGGCGACGAGATCGTGCTGTCGATCATGGAGCATCACGCCAATATCGTGCCGTGGCACTTTCTGCGCGAGCGGTTGGGGGTGGTGCTGAGATGGGTCGAGGTCGATGCCAAGGGTGATCTCGATCCGCAAGCGGTGCTGGATGCGATCACACCGCGCACCAAGTTGATCGCAATTACCCATATGTCCAATGTGTTGGGCACCGTTGTTGATGTAACTGCAATCTGCCGGGGTGCGCAGAGGCGGGGGGTGCCGGTGCTGGTCGATGGCAGCCAAGCGGCGGTGCATAGCGCAGTGGATGTGCAGGCGATTGGCTGCGATTTCTATGCCATAACTGGACATAAGCTATACGGGCCAAGTGGTTCTGGCGCGATCTTCATCAAGGCGGATCGGATGGCCGAGATGCGGCCCTTCCTCGGTGGCGGTGATATGATCCGCGAGGTGACGCGCGATAGCGTGATCTATAACGATCCTCCGATGAAGTTTGAGGCCGGCACGCCGGGCATCGTGCAGCAGATCGGCCTGGGCGTGGCTTTGGACTATCTGACAGGTCTAGGCATGGAAAATATTGCCGCCCATGAGCGCGGTTTGCGCGACTATGCCCGCGCGAAACTGGCTGGGCTGAACTGGTTGACCGTGCAGGGAACGTCGGAAACTAAGGGCGCGATTTTCTCTTTTACGCTGCAAGGTCAAGCACATGCGCATGATATCTCCACCGTGCTGGACAAGCGCGGCATTGCGGTGCGGGCGGGCACGCATTGTGCGATGCCGTTAATGCAGCACTTCGGTGTCGGGGCAACATGCAGGGCGTCGTGCGGCCTTTACAACACCACCGAGGAGGTCGACGCGCTGATCTCGGCTTTGGAGTTGTGTCACGAGCTTTTCGGCTGATTTCGCGTTGCAGCCCAAGGCGGTAACCGTTATAGCAATCGGAGGCACCCATAGCTCAGCTGGATAGAGTGTCGCCCTCCGAAGGCGAAGGTCGCACGTTCGAATCGTGCTGGGTGCACCAACTCTCTGAAATGTAAGAAATCTTGAGCAGGGTGTGGGATTGTTGAGTTATGTCTAGTTATCCGATAATCAATATTATGTAATATAACTGCTATGTAGGACTGGACCAAAGATGCCAAAACGCCTATGAACCCGCAACTTGTACCCAGATGGAACCTGCTATGACCTTCAGCCGCCAGATCAAGATTGCGCCCTCTATCCTTGCCGCCGACTTTGCCAACTTTGGGGCTGAGTGTCGTGCGATTGAGGCTGAGGGCGCGGATTGGGTGCATGTCGATGTGATGGATGGGCATTTCGTGCCGAACATCACTTTTGGGCCTGCGACCTGTGCGGCGATCCGGCCGCATATCACGGGCTTCATGGATGTGCATTTGATGATCGCTCCGGTCGACGCTTACATTGAGGCGTTTGCTGAGGCTGGCGCGGATCTGATCTCGGCGCATCTGGAAGCTGGTCCGCATATTCACCGCACGCTGCAAGCCATTCGTGCGACGGGAAAAAAGGCTGGGCTGGCGATCAATCCGGGTACCGGGATTGATAGCGTCGCGCATCTATTGGATCTGGTGGATATGGTTTGCGTTATGACGGTTAATCCGGGCTTTGGCGGGCAGAAGTTTATTCACTCGCAGTTGGATAAAGTGCGGTCGTTGCGCAAGATGATTGGCGATCGGCCTATTCATATCGAGATTGACGGCGGTGTGACGGTGGAAACCGCGCCGTTGGTGGTGGCTGCAGGCGCGGATGTTCTGGTGGCGGGCTCGGCGGTGTTCAAGGGCGGCTCGGTGGCCAACCCTGCGCCTTACGGCGTGAATATCGCGGCGATCCGGGCGGCTGCCACGCTTTAGCGCACAACCCTGCCCTGCATTCTGCTCGACTTGCGGCGGATTCGCGCCTATGGATCAGTGCGGGGATACAGCCGGACAGGACAGATCGTGACAGCAGGCTATGCGCTGTTGGTGAATATTGCGCAAAGCACCAGTGCCGACGATGTCTGGCGGCTGGCGACGCGGTATTTTGCCTCCTTGGGGTTTGGGTTGGTGAACTATGGCTTCACCCGGTTCCGCTCCACCCGCACCATTGGCGATCCGGATGATGCGCTGTTTCTGACCACGGGATCTGAGGCCTATGCCAAGGGTTATTTCCGCAATGGGTTCTATGCCAAGACCCCGGCGTTTCGCTGGGCGCAGAACAATGAAGGTGCCTGCACTTGGACTTGGGTGCGCGAAGCGATGCTGGCGGGCAAGCTGAGTGCCGAGGAAATCGAGACGGTGAAGCACAACGTCGCGATGGGCATAACCGCTGGAATTTCTATCAGCTTTCCCGAAACCTCGGCGCGGGCCAAGGGCGCTTTGGGGCTGATCGCCGATCCGGGGATCAGCGTCGAAGCCGTAGATGCGCTGTTTGCCGAGAAGCATGATGAGTTGCTGGCCGTCGCCAATATGCTGCATTTGCGGCTGATCCAACTGCCGTTTTCCAACCGTCGGCGTGCCTTGACCACCCGCCAGCGTGAGGCTTTGGAATGGGTCGCCGATGGCAAGACCAGCCAGGATGTGGCGCTGCTGATGGGGGTTTCGGCGGCAATGGTGGAAAAACACCTGCGGCTGGCGCGGGACACTTTGTCGGTGGACACCACGGCACAGGCCGTGGCGAAAGCAGCCCTTATGAACCTGATCTTTCAGCGCAATCCAACCGATGCCAGCCCTATTCCAGTGGCCGCAAGGTAAGGATTACCCGACTAGGCTGACGTTGCGTAAACTGACATCCTGATCTTGTTCCGTGAGTGGAGGCTTCGGCCTTTGGGACAGCAGGCGATGTCGGTTTGCATTTTCAGACAGGACATCCCTGCACAAATTGGGGGCGCTCCCCCTGCCCCAGACTGGCGTTGCGGCTTATTCAGCCCGCAGTGCCACCAGATGCGCTGGCCCTCATCCCCGTGGTGCGGCGCAGGACGGCACAGCCCCCGGAGCTGTGCCGTCTTTTCTTTACGTCCTTGGCACTAAAAGCAAAAGGGCCGGTGTTGCCACCAGCCCCCTCACCTAAAGATCGTCGAAAAGATCAGGCCGAAACCATTTTCGCAACTTCTGCTGCGAAATCTTCTTCTTTCTTCTCGATGCCTTCGCCCACGCCCATACGGACGAAGCCGAGGATTTCAACGCCAGCCTGCTTTGCAGCTTCAGCGACGGTGATGTCGGGGTTCATCACGAACATCTGGCCCATCAGGGTGTTTTCCGCGAGGAATTTCTTCATCCGGCCGGGAATGATGTTGTTCTGGATCACCGCATCGGGCTTCGGCTTGGCCGAGGCTGCGTTTTCTTCCAGCGCTTTCGAGGTTTGCACCGCCAATTCACGCTCAACCACAACCGGGTCAAGATCGGCTTCGGACAAAGCCAGCGGGTTGGTGGCTGCAACGTGCATGGCAACTTGCTTGGCGAAAGTGTGCTCGCTGCCTTTGATCGCAACCAGAACGCCAATACGGCCAAGGCCGTCAGCAACCGAGTTGTGAACGTACGCGGCGACGTGATCGCCTTCGATCGAGGCCATGCGACGCAGGTTCATGTTCTCGCCGATGGTGGCAACGGCTTCCGAGATCACGACATGCACCGGTTGGCCAGCCAGATCAGCGTTTTTCAGCTCTTCAACGCTATTGGCGCGGAAAGCGGTTTTGGTGATGTTGTGGACCATGGCTTGGAAGTCAGCGTTCTTGCCAACGAAGTCAGTTTCCGAGTTGATCTCAACCGCGACGCCACGACCACCGGAAACGGCGATGCCAACCAGACCTTCGGCGGCCACACGGTCAGCTTTCTTGGCGGCTTTCGCTAGGCCCTTGGTGCGCAGCCAATCGACCGCCGCTTCCATATCGCCATTGGTTTCGACCAAGGCTTTTTTCGCATCCATCATGCCTGCGCCGGTGCTGTCGCGCAGTTCTTTAACCATTTGAGCGGTTACGGTCATGTTCAGTCTCCTGAAATTCAAGAAATGAGTGCGGCGGGAACCGGGCCTAAGCCGTATCCCCGCCGTGTATCAGTCGCGTAACTGCCAATCAGGCGTCAGCGATAGCTTCTTCTTCCGGTGCGGTTTCCAAAGCGCCAAGGTCGATACCAGCGGCGCCCATTTGTGCCGACATACCGTCGAGGGCAGCTTTAGCAATCAGCTCGCAATACAGCTGGATCGCGCGGGCGGCGTCGTCGTTGCCGGGGATCACATAATCCACGCCTTTGGGCGAGTTGTTGGTGTCAACAATACCAACGACCGGGATGCCCAGTTTTTGTGCTTCTAGGATCGCCAGATCTTCTTTGCCAACGTCAATGACAACGATCAGATCCGGGGTGCCGCCCATTTCGCGGATACCGCCCAAGGACGCTTGCAGCTTGGACTGGTCGCGTTCCATCATCAAACGCTCTTTCTTGGTCAGGCCTTCGCCGCCTGCGCCCAAGAGTTCGTCGATGGTTTTCAGACGCGCGATCGACTGGGAAACGGTTTTCCAGTTGGTCAGCGTGCCACCCAGCCAGCGGTGGTTCATGTAGAATTGTGCGCAACGCTCAGCGGCTTCAGCAACCGGCTTTTGTGCCTGGCGCTTGGTGCCGACGAACAGGATACGGCCGCCTTTGGCGACGGTATCACGCACGACTTTCAGCGCCGCGTCCAGCAAAGGAACGGTCTGCGTCAGGTCGAGAATGTGGATGCCATTGCGGTCGCCGTAGATATACGGGCCCATTTTGGGGTTCCAGCGTGCGGTCTGGTGGCCGTAGTGAACGCCTGCTTCAAGCAGCTGACGCATGGAGAACTCGGGTAGAGCCATGTCTTATCCTTTTCCGGTTTCAATCCTCGGTGAAGCTGTCTCAGACCTGCTGGTCCAACCGGCGGAGTTTACGGGATTTCTCCTCGCAAAGCCCAAGCCTCACCTGTGAAGTGAGGGGGCTTTAGCCGAAGGTCGGCGGGGATGCAAGCGGATAGTATGGAGGTTAGCGCGGCTTTGAAGCCGTGGGCGTTGGTTGCAGCAAGGGTTCCGCGCATGGAAATTTTACCATGGCACAGTTGCGGAAAACCGCTCTGCGCTCAATGCTGATGATGCAAACAACTCCGTCCAATCGCCGCGACATGCCGCAGATCGGTGCCGCAGCAGCCGCCCACCACATGCAGCCCCGGCAGCATGTGCAAAAGCTGATGATAGTCCTGCGCCAGTTCGTCAACGTCGCCGTCATCCAGTTCGCTTGCCTCGTCCAGCTCGGCATGACTGCGGCGCGAGGCATTGGCGCGCAGCGACCCGATCCGCTCCACCCAATCGCCGTGCAGAATATCGCGGAAATGCGCGGGATGCGCGCAGTTGATGCCATACCACAGCGGCGCTGCATCGGTGGCGTCATCGGTGCGGTGGATGGCATCGGCGAGGCTCATGCCGCTGATCAGGCGGCCATCGGTTTCGACGGTGAACGACAAAGTTACCGGCTGATCAAACTCGTTTGCTGCTTTGGCAATGCCGATGGCTTCACCATGCGACGACAGCGTCATTGCACTGATCAGATCGACGCCAGCGGCGGCCAGGACAGCAACCTGACGATGGTGATAATTTTGTGCGGCCTCGGCGGAAAGCACCTGCTGCGGCGCATAGGCATCGCCGTGCGGGCCGATCACCCCATTGATCAGGATCGGCTGCTGCTGGGGTCGATCCGCCCGCAGGGATTGCACCAGCGTCACGGCCTCGCGGTTGATCGCATCAATCTGCTCGGGTGCCAAACCCATCACCTGCCCCCATCCCGCACTGGCCCGCCACGTCGGGGTGTCGAGGATGAAGCCCGCCTGTTGCGCTGCGGCCTCATCCAAAAACGCGGTGTAATATTTTGTCAGCGCCGCGCGGCCTGTCTCACTATTCAATAATGTAAAAGACGCGAATTGCGGCAGATCGATCCCTTCATGAAACACCATCACGGTTTCCATGCCGCCGTCGGTCAGGAACATCTGATCGCCGATATCGCTCAGCAGATGACGAGACTTGCTGTGCATGCCGGCCTCCTTCATTTTTAATCGGATGCCGCATTTTATCACGAATGCTTCATTTCTGTCGCATAGAGAAAATCATGGAAAACCAGTGACCTTGTGGCAGCGCGCTTGCGTCCACCGGGAAAGTCGGTTTGCTTTGGAAAAACAAAAGGGGGCCGGGATGGATCAGGTGGATATGCTGGTGATCGGCTCTGGGCCCGCAGGGCGGCGGGCGGCGGTGCAATCGGCCAAGCTGGGCAAGTCGGTGCTGGTGGTGGATAAGGGGCGACGGTTGGGCGGGGTGTCGGTGCATACTGGCACGATCCCGTCGAAAACCCTGCGTGAGACGGTGTTGAACCTGTCGGGCTGGCGCGAGCGTGGGTTTTATGGCCGTGGCTACCGGGTGAAGCAGGATATTCAGGCCTCCGATCTGGTGCAGCGCTTGCGTAAGACCCTCGACCACGAGGTTGAGGTGTTGCAGCACCAATTCATGCGCAACATGGTGCAGAGCATCTTTGCCACCGCGCGGTTTCTCGATGCCAACCGGGTGGAGTTGACCACCGAAGCGGGTGAGGTCAGCCAGGTTGGCTTTCAGCACGCGCTGATCGCGGTCGGCACGCGGCCGCATCGGCCCGAGAATGTGCCGTTTGATCGCACGCGCGTGTTTGACAGCGATGAGTTTCTGGAGCTTGAGAAGCTGCCGCGCACCCTGACGGTGATTGGCGGCGGTGTGATCGGGGTGGAATATGCCACGATCTTTTCGGCTTTGGATGTGCCGGTAACGCTGATTGAAACCCGCGACAGCATTCTGGATTTCGTTGACCGTGAGATCGTCGAGGACTTCATCCATCAGATGCGCGAACGCGGCATGAGCATACGGTTGGGATCGGCGGTGAAAGAGATCAGCTCGGGGACCGCTGGCGTTGATGTAATGTTGGCCGATGGCCGCCGTGTTCATTCTGAGATCCTGCTTTATGCGGCGGGACGGACGGGGAATGTTGCAAGCTTGAACCTCGAGGCCGTGGGCATTGAGACCGACAGTCGAGGGCGGCTGAAGGTCGATCCGAACACCTTCCAGACCTCGACCTCGAATATCTATGCGGCGGGCGATGTGATCGGGTTTCCGTCTTTGGCGTCAACCTCGATGGAACAAGGCCGGGTTGCGGCGTGTCATGCCTTTGGCATCACTCTGCCGCGACCGCCGGAAACCTTTCCCTATGGCATCTATGCGGTGCCTGAGATTTCCACCGTCGGGCTTTCGGAAGAACAGGTGCGCGCCCAAGGCATCGCCTATGAATGTGGGATCGCGCGGTTTCGGGAAACCTCGCGCGGGCATATCATGGGGGTGGCGGCTGGGTTCCTCAAACTGATTTTCGACGTGAACACCCGGCGACTGCTCGGCGCGCATATCGTCGGTGAGGGGGCGACCGAGTTGATCCATATCGGCCAAGCGGTGATCAACTTGCATGGCACGGTGGATTTCTTCGTCCAAAACACCTTCAACTATCCAACCTTGGCCGAGGCTTATAAGGTGGCGGGTCTGGATGCCTGGAACCGGATGGGACAAGCCTAAGCGCGCTGGCTTGAGTTTCCACGCCAACTTTGCGATGACGGCGCTATGACACCAGACATCCTCTGCATCGGTTCCGTGTTGTGGGACATCATCGGTCGCTCGTCCATCGCGATGCGGCTTGGCTCGGACGTGCCGGGGCGGATCACCCGTTTGCCGGGGGGCGTTGCGATGAATATCGCGATGACGCTCAGCCGGTTTGGGTTGACCCCTGCCCTGCTCTCTGCCGTGGGGCAGGATGAAGAAGGCCATGAGTTGATCGCTGCGTGTCAACGTATGGGCATGGTCACTGATCATCTCTACCGATCAGAAGACCTGCCAACCGACCGCTATATGGCGATTGAGGGCGCAAACGGCTTGATCGCCGCGATTGCCGACGCCCATTCGCTGGAGGCCGCGGGGGATAAGATTTTGCGACCCTTGGCGGATGGCAGGCTTGGATCGGAAGCAAAGCCGTGGTCCGGTATGGTGGCTTTGGACGGCAATCTGACTGTCGCACTTTTGTCCGAGATCGCTCATTCGCCGCTGTTCGCCCGTGCCGATCTGCGCGTGGCCCCGGCCAGCCCCGGCAAAGCCGAGCGGTTGCTGCCACTGCTCAACCACCCTACTGCGACGTTCTATGTGAACCTTGAAGAAGCCGGTTTGATCGGCCACGCGCGCTATGAAACCGCCGCCGATGCCGCCGAAGGCCTGCTGGCGCATGGCGCTTCGCATGTGCTGGTGACAAACGGCGGCAAAACCTGCGCCGAGGGTCGTCGCGGTGCAGGCGTGATCACCGCCGCGCCGCCGCCCGTCATGGTCACCAGAATTACCGGAGCGGGCGATACCTTAATGGCCGCCCATATCGTCGCCGAACGTCAAGGCTGCGCGCGAGAGGTGGCGCTTGCCACCGCCCTGCAAGCCGCCGCCATTTATGTTTCAGGAGAACAACCGTCATGACCCTTGATCTGCTCAGCTTCTCACCCGAAGTCGCCGCCGCGCGTGCCGCTGGCACCGCCATCGTGGCGTTGGAATCCACCATCATCACGCATGGGATGCCGTTTCCGCAAAATGTCGAAGCCGCCCGCGCTGTTGAGGCCGAGATTCGCGCGCATGGCGCCACGCCTGCGACCATCGCGGTGATGGGCGGGCGGATTTTGATCGGGCTGACCGATGCGCAGTTGGATGCGTTGGGCCAAGCCCCAGAGGTGATGAAAATCTCGCGCGCCGATATTGCCGCTTGTATCGCAAAAGGTGCTGTGGGGGCGACGACGGTGGCTGCGACGATGATCTGCGCGCGTCTGGCCGGGATCGACGTATTCGCCACCGGTGGCATTGGTGGCGTGCATCGCGGTGCCGAGCTGTCGTTTGATATTTCTGCCGACCTGCCGGAACTTGGCGAAACTGCTGTTACGGTGATCGCTGCCGGGGCGAAAGCCATCCTCGATCTGCCCAAAACGCTGGAATATCTCGAAACCAAAGGCGTGCCGGTGATCGCCTTCGGTCAGGATGCGTTTCCGGCGTTCTGGTCGCGCGACTCGGGGTTGAAAGCGCCGTTGCGGATGGATACGGCGGCGGAAATCGCGAGCGCCCAGCTGATGCGGACGCGGTTGGGTCTGCCGGGGGGGCAGTTGGTGGCCAACCCGATCCCGCTTGCCGATGAAATCCCGCGCGAGGAAATCAACCCGGCGATTGAGCAGGCTTTGGCCGAGGCGGCGGCGCAAGGCATCGCCGCAAAAGAAGTCACCCCGTTCCTGCTGCACCGCATCTTCGAGTTGACCGAGGGTCGCTCGCTGGTTTCCAACATCGCCCTTGTTTTGAACAACGCGCGGCTTGGGGCGGCGATTGCGCGCGAAATCGTGGCGCAGCGCGGGTAAGGCCATTGTGATGGCGCGGGCGGCTGCTTAGGTTGCCGTCAAACTCAGGAGACTTCATGGCTGACCCTGCCCCGCGCCGCTCGATGTTTGCTGGCTTTCGTGCCTCGTTCCTCACCGGGTTGGTGGTGGTGCTGCCGGTTGGGCTGACGATCTATGTCGTCTGGGGGGTGATCGGCTATATCGACGGCTGGATCCTGCCGTTGATCCCCGCCAATTATCAGCCCGAGGCTTTTCTGCACAGCTGGTTTGGCCCCGAGGTGAACTTTCCGGTGCGCGGTGTGGGCGTGCTGGTGTTTTTGGTGTTCACAGCGCTGGTCGGTTGGCTCGCGCGCGGGCTGATCGGGCGCACCGTGATGCGGCAGGCCGAGAATGTGGTGGACCGGGTGCCGCTGGTGCGCTCGATCTATTCGGGGGTGAAACAGATCACCGAGACTTTCTTTGCCAAGTCTGAGAAAAGTTTTGAGCGCACATGTCTGGTCGAGTTTCCCCGTGCCGGATATTGGGCGGTGGGGATGGTGGCGACGACCCCTAAGGGGGAAATTGCCGCCAAACTGCCGGGGGGGACGCCGATGGTGGCGGTGTTTGTCGGACTCACCCCGATGACCTCGGGGATGCTGTTGTTCGTGCCGGAACGGGACGTGATTTTTCTGGATATGAAGGCGGATGAGGCGGTGAAGATGATCGTCTCGGCAGGGTTGGTCTATCCACAGCCGAAGGAAACCGTGGCGGCGCTGGCGGCGAAATAGCGGTTGTCCACGCGTGGACAGAGCTTTGGTTTCTATGTTTTCAATGACTTAGGCCGGGTTCATTAACCCGGCCTTAACTGTTACAGCGCTGTCCAGCCGCCATCGACCGAGATCGTGGTGCCCGTGACCTGATCCGCGGCGCCGGAGCACAGATAGACCGTGGTGCCGCCGATCTGTTCCACCGTGGCGAATTGGCGCGAGGGTTGGCGCAGCAGCATGACTTCGCGAATGACGGTCTCGCGGTCCATGCCATGCACTTTCATCTGATCGGGAATTTGCGCCTCAACCAGTGGCGTCAGCACATAGCCGGGGCAGATAGCGTTGCAGGTGATGCCCTGCCCTGCGGTTTCCAGCGCCACGGTTTTCGACAGGCCGACCACGCCATGCTTGGCGGCGATATAGGCGGATTTGAACGGGCTGGCGGTCAGGCCATGCGCCGAGGCGATGTTGACGATGCGGCCCCAGCCTTTGGCGCGCATTGCAGGCAAAGCGGCAGCCGTGGTGTGGAACGCCGAGGTCAGGTTGATCGCGATGATCTGATCCCATTTCTCGGTTGGAAATTCTTCGATCGGCGCGACAAACTGGATACCGGCGTTGTTCACCAGAATATCGCAGCCGCCAGCTTTCTCGATCAGCGCGCGGCAATCGGCACCCTTTGACATATCGGCGGCGATGTAGCGCACCACGACGCCATGGCGTGCCGCCAGATCCGCCGCCAAGGCATGATCCTCCGCCCGGTCGGTGAAGCTGTTCAGCACCACATCCGCCCCGGCGCGGGCGAGTTCTTCGGCCACACCCAGACCGATACCCGAGTTGGAGCCAGTGATGATCGCGCGTTTTCCCTGAAGCATATCGCCCCCCCTTTTGCTGAGGTGACGCTACATGCTGCATCTGCAAAGGGGAACCAAAACTGCCAAAAAAAACGCCCGCACGAAGCGGGCGTTAAGTTATTGAGGCAGGTTTCATACAGGCAAGAAACCTATCGAGCAGTAGGTATCTTATAGCCCTGTTGGCGGCGCACTCCAAGTTAAAAGTTTGAAAAGGTTGGATTGCCCGCATAGGTTGGGGGTCAATAAAAACAGGCTGCGGGGGATTGTTGCCAGAATGAACCGGGATTTTTTCGCTATTTTGCGCAGCTTTGGGCTTGGTCTGGCGCTGATCACCACCCCCGGAATTGGGGGGGGATTCGCGCAGGCGGACCCCACGCACGGCATAGCTATGTATGGCGAGCCTGCCCTGCCACCGGATTTTGTGTCGCTGCCCTATGCCAACCCCGATGCCCCCAAAGGCGGCCGCATTGTGATGGGCGAGAACGGCAACTTTGATTCGATGAACCCGTTCATCCTGAAAGGCCGCGCGCCGACGGGGATTTCTTTGTTCACCACCGAGACGCTTTTGGGGCGTTCCTTCGCTGAACCGTTCTCGCTGTATGGGATTCTGGCCGAATCGGTTGAGACGGACGCGGCGCGGACCTACGTCGAATTTACTTTGCGTGAGGGGGCGAAGTTCTCGGATGGCAGCCCGGTGACGGTGGAAGATGTGCTGTGGTCGTTTGAAACCTTGGGAACATTGGGCAATCCGCGCTATGCGCCGGCGTATAAGGCGGTGGCGAAAGCCCAGAAAACCGGTGACAGGAAAGTGAAGTTCACCTTCGGGGCCGAGAACCGCGAGCTGCCGCTGCTGCTGGGTTTGCGCCCGATTTTGGAAAAGGCGCAGTGGGTGGGGCGGGATTTCAGTGCCACCACGATGGAGCCGCCGATTGGGTCTGGCCCCTATATGGTCGATAAATTCGAGGCCGGGCGCTTTGTCAGCTATAAGAAAAACCCGGATTGGTGGGGCAAGGATCTGGCGTTCTATAAGGGGATGCACAATTTTGACGAGATCCGGGTGGAATATTTCGGCAACCCGGATGTGCATTTTGAGGCGTTCAAATCGGGTGATCTGAGCAGCTATCGCGAGACCAATCCGATGAAATGGCAGCAGAACTATGGCTTTCCGGCGATGGTGGCGGGCGATGTGGTGAAAGACGAGATTCCACATCAGCGGCCCTCGGGGATTGACGGCTTTGTGTTCAACACCCGTAAGCCAATTTTTGCCGATTGGCGGGTGCGTGAGGCGTTGATCGACGTGTTCAACTTCGAGCTGATCAACCAGACCCTCAACGGTGGCGCTGTGCCGCGAATCACCAGCTATTACAGCAACTCCGAGCTTGCGGGCGATGTGGTCAATCCGGCGCAGGGCAAGATCTTGGCGCTGCTGGAGACGTATAAGGCCGATCTGCTGCCCGGCGCGATTGAAGGCTATGCCCTGCCCGTCTCGGACGGCAAACCCACCAACCGGGTGAATTTGCGCAAGGCGAATGCGTTGCTGGAGCAGGCCGGATGGACGGTGCAGGATGGGGTGTTGAAGGATGCCAAGGGGGTGCCGTTTACGTTTGAGATCCTGCTGACCAATGGCGCGGATGATTATATCGCCGCGGCGAACATCTATATCGAGGCTTTGGCGAAGATCGGCGTGCAGGCCAAGCTGACCACGGTGGATGCGGCGCAATATACCGAGCGGACGAACCTTTATGATTTCGACATGACGCAGCAGCTCATTGCGTTGTCGCTGTCACCGGGGACCGAGCAGTTGCGGTATTGGGACGGTGCCAATGGGGCCGCTCCGGGGTCGCGCAACTGGGCGGGGATTCATTCTGCGGCGGTGGATGGCTTGGTGCAGACCATGCTTTCGTCAACGGACCGCGCGGATTTTGTGGCGGCGGTGCAGGCACTAGACCGGGTTTTGACGAGCGGTCGCTATTTTGTGCCGCTCTGGTATCAAAATATTGGCCGCATCGCCCATGCCAAGCAGTTGCATTTCCCCGAAAAATTGCCAATTTACGGCGACTGGCCGGGGTTTCAGCCTGAGGTCTGGTGGTATCAGGAGTAGACCGATGCGCAAACTGATGATGATTGTGGTACTGGGCGCACTGGCGGGCTGTGCGACGGTGGATGGCGTGGGCCGCGATGTGTCAGCCGGGGCGCAGCGGGTCGGCGGCTGGTTCAACTAGGGCTTAAGTCGCCTCGGGCTCTCCGCTATCGCGCAGCCGGATCACCGTGACCGAACAGGCGGCTTCGGCCACCACTTTGGCCGAAACCGAGCCCAAGAACCGCCGCGTGCTGGAATGGCCGCGCGCGCCCATCAGGATGTGATCGACGCGGGTGACTTCGGCGTGGTCGATGATCGCCGAGGCCGGGTCGGTGTTTTCCAGAATGGTGTAGGTCAGGCGATCGTCGGTCAGATCAATGCCCTCGGCCCAGGTCTTCAGACCGACAAGACGCGCGACATGCAGGTTGGTGCCGGCATCGTCGGTGGTGGGGTCAATGCCCAGCCGCGCGGTTTTGATCACGTTGACGCAAGCGACGCGGGCGTCGGGGCGATTGACCAGCATCCGCTTGATTTGCAGATAGATCGCTTGCGCCAGCGGTTCGGCCTCGGGCGATAGATCGACAGCGACCAGCAGGATCGGCGCGCGCTCGATCTGGGCGGCGACGGATGGCGGTGCGGCGAAGGCCTTGAGGTTGCGCATTTTGCGCCAGCGGTTGAACACGGTCAGGGCGGAATCGCGTTGGGTCTTGTGGCCGCGCGCGGTGAGGCGGATTTGCATCGGATGCGCGAGATCAAAGATCATTTGCGCCGCGGATTGGTAGCGGTTGGCCGGATCGACTTCCAGCGCGCGCAGGATGATCTCTTGCAGCCATTCGGGGATGTCTGGGCGGATGGCGCGCGGCGGCACCGGGTCGCGCCAGAGCCGTTGTTTGACCTGGGAGAGTTTCTCGGGCTGGCCGAACGGCATCTTGCCCGTGGCGAGTTCGTAGATCATCGCGCCCAAGGCGTAGAGGTCCGAGCGCAGATCGCCCCTTTGGCGCAGGTATTGTTCGGGGGCGATATAGGGGAAGGTGCCCATCGGAATGGTGAATTCTTCGGCCAAAAGATCGGGGAGTTGATCGTGGCGGGACAGGCCGTAGTCGATCAGCACCATTTCGCCGGTTGGGCGTTGCAGGAAATTGTCGGGCTTCAGATCAAGATGGATGACATGCTGGCGGTGGATGTCATGCACGGCTTCGGCCATACGGGCGGCGAGTTCGATCACTTCAGCCACCGGGCGCGGCGCACGTTTGAAATATTGGAACATCGAGTTACCGGGGATACGCTCGGTGACGATATAGGGCATCACCGCGAAATCGCCCTGCCCCATCACGCGCGGCACATGAATGCCGGTCAGGCGCGGCATGATCATCTGCTCGACCTCAAACCCCACGATGGTCGGGCCGTCGTAGCCATCCAGAATGGTTGGCACTTTCATCACCATTGGCGTGCGATACAAAGCGTGGGTGACATCCCAGATCGTGGCGAAGCCGCCTTTGTGCAACTGCTCACCCAAAGTGAAGCCGTTGATTTCCAAGCCCGGATGCGGTTGCACAGACATTCAAATCCCCTTCATCAGACGCTGTGCCAGCGCCTCTGGCAGACCCGCTTCGCGCGATTTGCGGGCGGTGGTGGTGGCATCATAGCCGACGCGGCGAAAGGTCAATTCATTGCGGGTGCGGTCGAGGATGGCATATGAAGCCAAAGTGCTGCCATCGCGCGGCTGACCGACAGAACCGATCACGCCCAGCCAGCGCCGCGATTGCAACAAGGGCATCGGCTGGCCCGCTGCCACCTTCAGATGGCTGATCCGGCCCACCCTATCGCAGCTGTAAAGCGCGTTGCGGTGGACATGGCCGCAAAAGATCAACCGTGCATCGCAGACCAGAAAGCTGGGCCGCGCGGTGGATTCCGAGGTGACATAGAGCCAGTCAGCCGGATCATTGGCCGAAGCATGCACGAACAACGTGTCGCCATCCCGCACTGTCATCGGCAGTTCCGACAGGAACAGCTTCTGCCGCGCGTTCAGGCGGTTCACCGTCCAGTCGATCACCCGGCGGGCGTTGGGGTTCAGGATATTGTCAGCCACGCCAACAGCACGATCATGGTTGCCGCGCAGACAAACCGCCCCCTTGGCCACAAAGGATTCGACCTGATCAATGCACCAACCGGGATCGGGGCCGTAGCCGACGATATCGCCGAGGAACACCAGCCGGTTGATCTGGCGTTGCGAGAGGTCTGCCAAGACAGCCTCAAACGCCTCGCGATTGGCGTGGATATCCGTCAGCAAGGCCAGACGCATGAAACCCCTCCTCAACCCGCTGGCCCGTCATGCTTTTATGCTGATCTAAGCCCAAGGGTGGTGGCTGACAGTGATATGGATCAAAGCGCAAGGTCAAGCCTTTGCGTCAGGGCCTAGGCCAGCGAAGTGACCCAAAGAATGGTCGCATCGTCTTCCGACAGGCTGATCACATTATGCCCCATCGAGGCGTCGTAATAGGCGCTATCGCCGCGGCGCAGGTCGACGGGTTCGTAAAACTCGGTGTACAGCCGGATCACCCCGGTGAGGACGTAGAGAAATTCCTCACCCTCATGGCGCACCCAACCGTCAAAATCCTCCATCGCGCGGGCGCGGATGGTGGCGCGGTAGGGCAGCATCTGCTTTTTGGTCAGGCTTCCGGCCAGCAGTTCATGCTCATAAGTGGTGGTGGCATGGGCCTGCCCCTCGCCGGATTTCGTCACCACGATGCGGCCCGACACCTGCGGCGCTTGCGCGGGCGTGAACAGTTGCGGCACCGAGACACCCATACCGAGGGCGAGTTTCTTCAGCGCCTCGTAGGTTGGTGACATCTGGCCGTTTTCGATTTTCGACAAGGTCGAGCGCGCTAGCCCCGCCTGCACCGAGGCTTGTTCCAGCGTCCAGCCCTTGGCTTTGCGCAACTCGCGCACCCGGATGCCCAAATCCAGCGGCTCCGGCACGGTTTGGCCAGAGTCGGGACCCGTTTCGCGGGCAATACGGATCATGCGTTTGGGATCGCTGGACATGGGCTTTCCTTACGGCAAGGCCGCCTTGCGTGCAACCAATGCAACGCAACTGTGCGTGGATGGCGGATTGCGGCGGCGGGCTGATAGCGGTATCTAACTGAACCATTCGGTTTGAATGGGCCAGATGCGAAGCTTTCGGAGCCTGCAATGATCCGCCTTGATATTTTCTCTGATCCGGTCTGCCCGTGGTGCCTGATCGGCAAAGCCCATCTGGACCGCGCTTTGGCGGCGCATCCCGATCATCCGTTTGTCATCGCCTGGCATCCGTTCCAGTTGAACCCCGATATGCCGGTGGAAGGCGTCGAAAAGCGCCCGTATTTGGTAAAGCGTCTGGGCGGTGAGGCCAAGGTTGAGGCGATCCATGACCGCTTGCGTCAGATTGCCAAAGAGGCGGGCGTGGCGATGGACCCCGACAAGCCCGAGATGCTGCCGAACACGATGAACGCGCATCGGATGATCCATTGGGCGGGGATCGAGGGCAAACAGGCGGCGATGGTTTCGGCACTGTTCCGGGCCTATTGGCGCGATGGCCGCGATATTGGCGATAGCGAGGAACTTTGCGATATCGCCGAGGAAATCGGCATGGACCCGAAGGCCGTGGCGCGGCTGTTGGCAACCGATGCCGATATCGACGATCTGCGCGCCCGCGACGTCGATGCGCGCAAAAAGGGTGTCACAGCGGTGCCGACCTTCCTGATCGCGCAACAATATGTCGTCTCTGGCGCGCAACCCCCCGAGGTTTGGGCGCAGGTGATCGACGAATTGGTGGCGAAGGCTGCCGAAGAAAGTAAGTGAAATGACCCCGAGCAAACGCATCTCACAGGGCGAATTCATCGCCCTGACGGCCGCCTTGTTTGCGATGGTGGCGATCTCGATTGACGCCATGCTGCCCGCTTTGCCGGAAATCGCCGCGGCCTTGTCGCCCGATGCGCCAAACCGGGCGCAGTTGGTGATCACCAGTTTTGTGTTTGGCATGGGGCTGGGGACGCTGTTTGTCGGGCCGCTGTCGGATGCTTACGGGCGCAAGCCGGTGATCTATGCGGGTGCGGGGCTTTATGCGTTGACGGCTTTGGCCTGCTATTTTGCCAATTCGCTGGATACTTTGCTGATCGCGCGCGTGCTGCAAGGCATGTCGGTGGCTGCCGCCCGCGTGGTGTCGATGGCAATCATGCGTGACCAGTTCAAGGGCCGCGAGATGGCCAAGATCATGTCATTTGTGATGATGGTGTTTATCATGGTGCCTGCGGTCGCGCCGTTGATGGGGCAAGGTATCATTGCGATTGCGGGATGGCAGAGCATTTTCCTCGTCTACATCCTGATCGTCGCGGTGGTCATGCTGTGGTTCGGTCTGCGCCAGCATGAGACTTTGGCTGTGGAACACCGACGCCCGTTGGATTTTGGCGTGCTGGTGGCGGCGACCAAAGAATTGTTCACCCACCGCATCGTGGTGATTTCAATCGCGGCACAGACGCTGACGATGGCGGCTTTGTTTGCCAGCCTGTCCTCGATGCAAGGCATCTTTGAGCAACGCTTTGACCGTGCCGAAAGCTTTCCCTTGTGGTTTGCTTTCATCGCCTTGGGTTCGGCTTCGGGCAGCATCATCAACTCGCGCGTGGTGATGCGGATCGGGATGCGCCCGGTGATCATGATGGCCTATGCAAGCGTTCTGGCGCTGACCGTGGTGCTGCTGGCGCTGATGGCTACGGGCACGATGCCAGAGGTTCTGGCGTTTCCGTTGCATATTGTTTGGAGCATTGGCCTCTTTTCGATGATGTCGATGACGATGGGCAACCTGAATGCGCTGGCGATGGAGCCTGTCGGCCACATCGCGGGGCTGGCGGCTTCGGTGATGACTTCGGTGGCCACCGTAGCCTCGGTGGTGCTGGCTGTGCCGGTCGGGCTGATGTTTGACGGCACGGCCTTGCCGCTGATGGCGGGGGTGGCGGTGTTTGTCGCAGGTGCGCTGGCGCTGATGCAGGTGATCAAGCGCTGATCTCAAGGTTCGATCTGTGATAGCGCGCCCCTGACCGGGCGCGCTTTTTCATGGTTAAGGGTCAGCCCTTGGGTTTGACGATCTTTTCCGCCAGATCGCGGGCGATGTTGAACGCGCCCTTGATACGGTCGGAGTCCGATTTCATCTCACCCATCAGCACGATCTTGTTGCCGCTGATCTTCGCCGCCGGGCCTTGAGCCTTGATGAATTCCACCAGCCCCGCCGGATTGGCGAATTTGTCGTTGTGGAACTGCACGGTGGCACCTTTGGTGCCCGCGTCGATGCGGGAAATGCCTGCACGTTTGCACATCGACTTGATCCGCACGATCAGCATCAGCGTGTTGACCTCTTTCGGGATTGGACCGAAACGGTCGATCAACTCGGCCGCGAAACCTTCCAGCTCGACCTTGGTGGCAAGGCTGGACAGGCGGCGATAGAGGCCTAAACGGATATCCAGATCAGGGATGTAGGCTTCGGGGATCATCACCGGCACGCCAAGGTTGATCTGCGGCGACCATTGATCATCGACGGCGCTTAGCCCCTGCAATTCGCCGGATTTGATCTTGGCAATCGTCTCCTCCAGCATCGCTTGATACAGTTCGTAGCCGACTTCCTTGATATGGCCGGATTGTTCTTCGCCAAGCAGATTGCCCGCGCCGCGCAGATCGAGGTCGTGGCTGGCAAGGTTGAAGCCCGCACCAAGACTATCGAGCGAGCCCATCAGGCGTAGGCGTTTGTTGGCCTGCGGTGTCAGTGGCGCACGCGGTTTTGTGGTGAGATAACAATAGGCCCTGGTTTTTGAGCGCCCCACCCTGCCCCTGATCTGGTACAACTGTCCAAGTCCAAACATATCAGCGCGGTGGACGATCATCGTGTTGGCGCTGGGGATATCCAGACCGGATTCGACGATGCTGGTGGCGATCAGCACATCATATTTGCCGTCGTAGAATTCGTTCATCCGCTCATCGAGATCACCCGCCGCAAGTTGGCCGTGGGCGATGACATAGCTGACTTCGGGCACATGGGTTTTCAGGAAATCTTCGATGTCGTGCAGATCAGAGATACGGGGGACGACGTAGAAGCTTTGCCCCCCGCGGAAGCGCTCACGCAGCAGGGCTTCGCGGATGGTGATGGTGTCGAATTCGCTGATGTAAGTACGGATCGCGAGTCGGTCGACTGGCGGGGTTGCGATGATCGAGAGGTCACGCACCCCGGTCAGCGACAGTTGCAGGGTGCGCGGGATCGGCGTGGCGGTTAGGGTCAGGACGTGAACCTCGGAGCGCATTTCTTTCAGGCGTTCTTTGTGGGTGACGCCGAAATGCTGTTCCTCGTCGATCACCAACAGGCCAAGGTTTTTGAAACGGATGGCTTTGGCCAGCAAGGCATGGGTGCCGATGACGATATCCACGCGGCCCTCGGCCATCTCGGTGCGGGTGATGTTGGCGTCTTTGGTGCTGACGAACCGGGAGAGCGGTTTGATGTTGATCGGGAAGCCCCGGAAGCGTTCGACAAAGCTGCGGTAGTGCTGGCGGGCCAGCAAGGTTGTGGGGCAGATCACCGCGACCTGCATCCCCGACAGCGCCGCCACAAAAGCTGCGCGCATGGCGACTTCGGTTTTGCCAAAGCCTACATCGCCGACAATCAGGCGATCCATCGGGCTGCCTTTTTCAAGGTCGGCCACCACATCACCAATGGCGGAAAGCTGATCGTCGGTTTCGGTATAGGGGAAACGGGCGGCAAAAGCCTCCCATATACTGTGCGGCGCTTCAAGAATCGGCGCGTGGCGCAGGGCGCGCTCAGCCGCGATGCGCATCAGCTTGTCGGCAATCTCGCGGATGCGCTGCTTGAGTTTGGCCTTCTTCGCCTGCCATGCACCACCACCGAGACGGTCGAGCAGACCTTCTTCATGGCCATAGCGGCTAAGGAGTTCGATATTCTCAACCGGCAGATAAAGTTTCGCGTTTTCAGCATATTCCAAGGCGACGCAGGCATGGGGCGCACCGAGGGCGGTGATGGTTTCCAAGCCCAGATAGCGCCCGACGCCATGTTCGACATGCACCACCAGATCGCCGGCGCTGAGGGTGTCGACCTCGCGCAGGAAGTTGTCGGCCTTGCGTTTCTTGCGTGGTTTGCTGACCAAACGGTCGCCCAGAACGTCTTGTTCCGAGATCACCGCAAGGCCGGGGGCGGTAAAGCCAGCCTCCAGCGCCCAGATCATCAGGTAGAGGCCACCGCGGCCTTCGGGCAGATCGCGGAAGTCTTTGATTTCTTTTGCGCCGTGCAGGCCTTGGTCGTCGAGTAGCCCTTTGAGCCGTTCGCGTGCGCCATCAGACCACGAGGCGATCACCACCTGCGCCTCTTGTGATAGCGCTTTAATATGCGCTGACAGAGCGCTGAAAAGGCTAATATTTTCCTGCTGGCGCTCTGGCGCGAAGCTGCGGCCAATGCGGCCTTGTGCATCCAGCACGCCCGGCCCCGGGGCTTGTGGCAGCGGTGACAGTTGCACGACGCGGTGATCGGCGACAGCGGCTTCCCATGCGGTATCGTCGAGATAGAGCAGACCCGGCGCGGAAGGTTTATAGACCGAATCCATCCGGCCTTTGGCGTTCATCGCCTCGTGCCGCGCGTCGTATTGGTCGGCGATACCCTCCCAGCGTGACAGGCGGGCGGCGGTGACTTGATCATCCAAAAGCACGGAAGCCTTTGGCAAGTAGTCAAAAATCGTCTCAAGGCCTGCGTGAAAGAACGGCAGCCAATGCTCCATGCCCTGATGCTTGCGGCCAGCAGATACGGCCTCATAGAGCGGATCATCCGAGCCGCCCGCGCCGAACTCAACACGGTAATTCTGGCGGAAACGGCTGATCGCGGCATCGTCGAGGATCACCTCGGACATCGGCGCGAACTCGACCGCTTTCAGCTTTTCCGTAGTGCGCTGGGTGACGGGATCAAAGCGGCGGGCACCATCCAGCACGTCGCCGAAGAAATCCAAGCGCACCGGGCCGCCTTCGCCCGGCGGGTAGATGTCAACAATCCCGCCACGAATGGCGAAATCACCCGGCTCGGCTACGGTCGAGACGGGCGAAAAGCCCATGCGGGCCAGAAAGCCTTTCAGCTGTTTTTCGTCAACGCGATCTCCCACGCGGGCGACAAAAGACGCGGTTTGCATCACAGACCGCGCGGGCAAGCGCTGCATGGCGGCGTTCAAAGTGGTTAACAGCACGAACGGGCCGTTAAAGCCCGAAGCCAAAGCCGCAAGGGTCGACATGCGGCGGGCTAGAATCTCGGGGTTGGGCGAAATGCGGTCGTAGGGCAAGCAATCCCAAGCGGGCAGATCGAGCACCACGGTTTTGGGGGCCATCACGTTCAGCGCCGCGCGCATCGCCTCTAGGCGTTTGTCATCGCGGGCAACATGAATCACCGGGGCACCGCGCGCAAGTTCGCGGGCCAGCAGCTTGGCGTCATAGCCTTCGGGCGCGCCGCCCAGAATGATCCGGTCAGCGCCCGCCATGGCCTACCCCAACACGCCGATGTAAAGATTGGCGTACATGCCGAACATCGAAGTAACGAAAATCGACACCATGCCAAGCGCTTGCGTGGCGATCCTGTGACGGATCAGTCGACGGTGCAAAGCCTCACCGCTATGCTCCCCACTCACGATCAGGCCAGCGGTGCGCAAAGACAGCATCGACAGGAAGCTCATCGGCACGATCAGGAACAGCACGGCTTGGGCGAATTCGATTTTGTAATAAATAGCCAGAACCAGCAGTGCGGTCAAAATAAAGCACAAAAAAGCCACCAGCCAAACCCCAGCGGTTTGCGCGATATACAGCATCCGACCGGTGTTGATCCGCACCAAAGTCTCAAGGTCATCCTGCAACGCGCCACCTTGCCGCCGCGCGCGGCTGATCAGATCGAAGGGCACGCCCAGCACCCAATGGCTGGCGGTGGACCACATCACTGCCAGCATGATCCAATACCACAAGTTTGAAAACGACCGCATGTCGATCAATTCAAACAGGACTTGATACAAATTCACCTTAAGCCCTCACTGCCTTAAGCCTGCCTTGGCCTGCGCCCGAATGTCTGCTTGAGACGCCGCTCTTTCCATGTCAGGCAGAGGCAACAACCGCAAGCCTTTTTGCCATCTTCAGGATAGACCAATGCGCCCGATCTCCGCCCCGACCCCGCAGTCTCGTTTCCGCCGTTTGCGCAGCACCCCCGCTTTGCGCGCCTTGGTGCAGGAAAACACCCTGACGGTGGGCGATCTGATCTGGCCGGTGTTCGTGCGCGATGGCGTGGGAGTGTCCGAGCCGGTGCTGTCGATGCCGGGGGTGAACCGTTTGTCGGTGGATCTGGTGGTAAAGGCGGCTGAAGCAGCGGCAGCTTTGGGGATTCCAGCGATTTGTCTGTTTCCCTACACCGATCCCAGCCTGAAAACCGAAGATTGCGCCGAGGCGTGGAACCCGGACAATCTGACCAACCGGGCCATTCGGGCGATCAAGGCGGCGGTGCCGCAGATTGCGGTGATGACGGATGTGGCGCTCGACCCCTATAACGCGCTTGGGCATGACGGGTTGGTCAAGGACGGCATCATTCTGAACGACGAATCCGTTCAGGCCTTGGTGCGTCAGGCCTTGGTGCAGGCCGAGGCGGGCGCGGATATTCTGGGGCCGTCGGATATGATGGACGGGCGGATTGGCGCGATCCGGGTGGCGCTGGAGGCGGCAGGCCATACCAATGTCGCGATCATGTCGTATGCGGCGAAATATGCCTCGGCGTTTTACGGCCCGTTCCGCGATGCGGTGGGGGCTTCGGGCGCGCTGAAGGGAGACAAAAAGACCTATCAGATGAATCCGGCCAACAGTGATGAGGCGCTGCGCTTGATCGAGCGTGATCTGCGCGAGGGCGCGGATATGGTGATGGTTAAGCCGGGGATGCCGTATTTGGATATTTGTCGGCGGGCGAAGGAGATGTTCGGAGCGCCCACCTTTGCCTATCAGGTCTCGGGTGAATACGCGATGATCCAAGCTGCGGCGCAGAACGGCTGGATTGATGGCGACAAGGCGATGATTGAGAGCCTGATGGCGTTCAAACGCGCCGGTTGTGATGGCATCCTGACCTATTTTGCGCCCCGGGTGGCGAAGTTGCTCGGCGGAGCGGCGCTTGCCTGAATAGGCGCGGGATGACAAGCCGCTGCAACCGCGCTAATGTGACGGCAACGGGGTCACAGAACCCCCTGTGAGGCATGAGGGCGGATATGACGAATTTTTCCAGACGCGGCTTTCTGGCGCTGACCGGAGTGGGTTTGGTTTCGGCCTGCCAGAACACCGTGGTCGGCAATGGCGTGGGCTCGAACGGCGGCGCGCAGATTGATGCGCGGGTGCGCGAGACGCAGGCCTATTTGTTCGGCAAGTTTCCGGGCACCCAACAGTTGGCGAACCGCTCCAGCGGGATTTTGACGATGCCTTTGGTGACCGAGGCGGGCTTCGGCTTTGGCGGCGCTTATGGCCGCGGCGTGTTGGAGATCAAGGGCGCCAAGGTGGATTACTATTCGGCCACCAAAGCCTCGATCGGCTTTCAGATTGGCGCGCAACAATACGCGCATATGCTGTTTTTCACCACAGATCAGGCGTTGCAGGATTTCCGCCGCTCGCCAGGATGGGCCGCCAGCGCCGATATTCGCTATGCGACGCCGGAGGAAGGCGGCTCGATTGGCAAAGAGACCACCGAGCTTGATCCGGTGATCGCTTTCGTGTTCGGCCAGCAAGGCTTGATGGCGGGGGCGACGCTGTCTGGGGTGAAGTATACCCGGATTATCGTCTAAGTTGCCACGCGGGGCAGCTTAGACGCGCTTTTAAGATCAAGGGGTTAGCGGACACCGTTCAGCTTTCGTTAACCCTATTTCAGCCGGCGGATCAGGCTGGAGGTGTCGTTACGGTTGCCACCCATCCGCTGCACATCCTTGTAGAACTGATCGACCAAAGCGGTCACCGGCAGGGAAGCTCCGATCTGGTCGGCGGCATCCAGACAGATTTTCAGGTCTTTGCGCATCCAATCCACTGCGAATCCGTGATCGAATTTTCCGGCCAGCATAGTTTTGTGACGGTTGGCCATTTGCCATGACCCGGCAGCGCCTTGGCTGATCACTTCCACCACGGCCTCACCATCTAAGCCTGCTTTCTCGCCAAAGGCCAAAGCCTCAGCCAAGCCCTGCACCAGCCCCGCGATGGCAATCTGGTTCATCATCTTGGCCAGTTGCCCTGCCCCGCTTTCGCCCAGACGGCGGCAGATCCGGGCATAGGCGGCGATCACCGGCTCGGCTTTGTCGTAGTCAGCCTGTGCACCGCCGCACATCACCGAGAGCACGCCGTTCTCCGTCCCGGCTTGGCCGCCCGAGACCGGAGCATCAACGAAGCCAAGGCCTTGGCCCGTGGCAATCGCCGACAACTCGCGCGTAACCGCCGCCGAAACTGTGGTGTGATCGACGAAGATCGCGTCATTCATACCGGCAAACGCGCCATCTGGCCCAAGGCAAATGCTGCGCAGATCGTCGTCATTGCCCACACAGGCCATCACAAATGCGGCACCACTTGCGGCCTCTCGCGGGGTAGCCGCGGCAGTGCCACCATGCTGTGCCACCCAAGCGGCAGATTTCACCGGATTACGGTTATAAACCGTGACTTGATGGCCCTTGGCAGCCAAATGCCCCGCCATCGGCGCGCCCATCACCCCAAGGCCCAAAAACGCCAGTTTTGCCATGATCTTCCGCCTTGCATTGCCCCTATTCTGGCTTTGGACTAGGAAGGCAATCAACCTCTGCCGTCAAGGACTCCGCCTTATGTTGACCGCCTTCCGCTGGCTTATGCGCATCTTCACCGGGCTGATCGCTTTGGGGCTGCTGGCGGGGGTGTTGGTCTATTATGTGTTGACCCGCAGCTTGCCGGATTACAACGAGGATTTCACCCTGAAGGGCATCTCTGCCCCGGTGGAAATCGTGCGGAATAACAACGACGTGCCGCATATCTTCGGTAAAACCGAAGAAGATGTCTATTTCGCCTTGGGGTTCGCCCATGCGCAGGATCGGCTGTGGCAAATGACGATGCTGCGGCGCACCGCGCAAGGGCGGCTGTCGGAGATTTTCGGCGCACGCACGGTGAAGATTGATGAATTGGTGCGCCGCTTGGATATTTACGGGCTGGCGCAACAGTCGGTGAAGGTGCAGGACGAACGTACAACTTTGGCGCTGCAGGCCTATGCGGCTGGCGTCAACGCATGGATTTCGCAGGTTAATCTCGGCGCGCGTGGTCGGGGCGCGCCGGAATTTTTCTTCTTTTCCAATGCGATCGCGGCATGGTCGCCTGCCGATAGCCTGTCGATCTTGAAGCTGATGGCGCTGCAGCTGTCCTCTCATCTGGAGGACGAGGTATTGCGCGCGCAGATGTCGCTGGTGCTGCCGCCTGCGCGTCTCAGCGATATTCTGCCCGATGATCCGGGCCAAGGTGTCGCCGCTTTGCCCGATTACGCGAGCCTGATGCCGGGGGCTTTTCCGGGGGCTACGATCAAGACCGCCTATCTCGACACGCCGCTGTCGCCGTTCCATTCCCGCGATTTCGCCGGGGCCTCGAACGCATGGGCGGCGATGCCGGGGAAGGCCGCGGCAGGTGGCAGTTTGCTGGCGAATGATCCGCATCTGGGGCTGACGGCCCCCTCGATCTGGTATCTGGCACGGCTGCAACTGCCAACCGGCGGGGTGATTGGCGGCACGATTCCGGGGATGCCGTTGGTGCTGGTCGGGCGGTCCGAGCGCTTGGGCTGGGGTCTGACCTCTAGCTATCTCGACGATCAAGACGTGGTGATCGAAAAGCTGAACCCAAAGAATTCACAGGAATACCTCACACCCGAGGGCCCGAAGAAATTCACCTCGCGGCAGACGATTTTGAACATCAAGGGCGAAGATCCGGTGACGCTGACCCTGCGCTGGTCAGAGGCTGGGCCGATCCTGCCAGGAACGCATTACGATCTGGCCTCGGTGACGCCTGCGGGCTCGGTTGCGGCGCTGGAATGGACGGCTTTGTCTGGGGCGGATACCTCGATGACGGCGGCGATGAAGCTGATGTCGGCAGGTTCGGTCGATCAGGCGATTGAGGCGGGCAAAGGCTTTATCGCCCCATCGCAGAACCTGATGCTGGCGGATGCGAAGGGAATCGCGCTGCAAACCATCGGGGCGATGCCCGCGCGTGATCCCTCGAACGCCACACAAGGACGGATGCCGGCGCCCGGTTGGCAGGGCAAAAACCGCTGGACCGGGATTTTGCCCTATGAGGACAATCCGCGATTTGTGAACCCGGCCAGTGGCTTGCTGGGCAATACCAACAACAAAACTGTCGACCGCCCCTTCCCGCTGCATGTCAGTTTTGATTGGGGCGACACCCAACGGATTCAACGCTGGCTGGCACTGATGAAAACCCGCGAGGTGCACACCCGCGACAGTTTCATCGAGGCGCAGCTGGATACCGTCTCACCCACAGCGCGCAATTTGCTGCCGCTGATCGGCGCCGATCTGTGGTTCACCGGAGAGCCTGCCGCCGAAGGCACTCCCGAACGCCTGCGCCAGAAGGCATTGGATTTGATGGCAAAATGGAACGGTGAGATGAACGAACATCTGCCCGAACCATTGATCGCCGAGGCTTGGCTGCGCGCCTTGCAGGACCGTCTGACCCGCGATGAAATTGGCCCTCTGGCCGATCAGTTCACCCACCCTGAGCCTGTGTTCATTGAGCGGGTGTATCGCAACATCGGTGGTGCTTCGGTTTGGTGCGACGTGGTGCAATCGGCGGCTGTTGAAACCTGCACCGACATTGCACGCATCGCCTTGGATCAGGCTTTGCTAGAGTTATCCGAGACTTACGGTCCGAACATCGAAAGCTGGCGCTGGGGTGACGCGCATCAGGCGACGCATGATCACCCGGTATTGGGCGATGTGCCAGTGCTGCGCTATTTCGTGAATATCCGGCAATCGACCTCTGGCGGCGACACCACCTTGCTGCGCGGCCGCACGAAAGGCACCGGGCCGAACCCGTATCTGAACGTCCATGCCGGCGGCTATCGCGGGGTCTACGATTTCGCCGACCCAGATTCCTCGGTGTTCATCCAAGCCACCGGACAATCCGGGCATCCGTTGTCGCGGTTCTACGATGATCTCAGCGAATTGTGGCGGCGCGGCGAGTATATCCCGATGTCACTGGATCCGGAATTGGCGCGGGCTGGGGCGGTTGGAGACATGATCCTGACGCCGGAAATGCCGCAATAACAAATCCTTGCGGCGCTATCTTCGGGTATTAGTTGAACTCGCGGTAGCGCCCCTGCTGGCGTTCGGTCCACAGTACGGTGATCCGCCAGCCTTCGTCGTCTTGGGTCTCGTCCACCACGATCCCGGCATCATGCAGCCACGAGCGCCGCTTGCCCTCGGAGAAGCTGAGCGCCAGCACCGCTTGCGATTTTTCTTCCTCAAAGGCGGTTGAAACCGCCTCAAGCAGTTCCGCAACGCCTTCCCCTGTCAGCGCGGAAACCGGAAAAACCCCTGCACGATTGGCGGCCTGCACCGTCAAAGCCTCACGCTGGCTGGTATCGACGAGGTCAAGTTTGTTCCAGACCTCAAACATCGGCACAGCTTTGTTGACGCCGAGAGAGGTCAGAATATCGCCCACATCGGCGGCCTGTTCGGCGGTTTCCGGGTGGCTGATGTCACGCACATGCAGGATCAGATCGGCTTCCAGTACCTCCTCCAGGGTGGCGCGGAAGGCGGCGACCAGTTGGGTTGGCAGTTCGGAAATGAAGCCCACTGTATCCGAAGCGATCACTTTACGGCCAGACGGCAACACCACGCCGCGCATGGTTGGGTCCAAAGTGGCAAACAGCATGTCCTTGGCCAAAACCTCGGCCCCGGTCATATGGTTAAACAGCGTTGATTTCCCGGCGTTGGTATAGCCGACCAACGCCACCAGCGGGAACGGTACTTTGCGGCGCGAGGCGCGGTGCAACTCGCGGGTTTTGGCAACCCGGTCCAACTGGCGTTTCAGGCGGATGACCTGATCATCAATCGCCCGACGGTCGGATTCGATCTGGGTTTCGCCGGGCCCGCCGACAAAGCCAAAACCGCCGCGCTGGCGTTCCAGGTGGGTCCAGGCCCGCACCAGCCTTGTGCGTTGATAGGACAGTGCGGCGAGTTCCACCTGCAGCACGCCTTCGCGGGTGCGGGCGCGGTCAGCGAAGATCTCAAGGATCAGACCGGTGCGGTCTAACAGCTTGACACCCCATTCTTTTTCCAGATTGCGCTGCTGCACCGGTGTGACTGGGCCATCGACAAGTACCAGATCAATCTCCAGCCCGTTCATGGTGGCTTTCAATTCCTCGACCTTGCCCGAACCGAACAACGTCCCTGGCTGCACCCGTGGTAAGCGCACGACTTCGGCCCCCAGAACCTCGAGTCCGGGCAAGGCAGCGGCCAAACTGACGGCTTCGGCCAGCCCATGTTCTGGCAAGCGCCGTGATTTGACCGATTTCAGATCGGGGTGCAAGACATAGGCCCGCGTCGGGGCCGCCGCCGTTTCATAGGCGGCGATGCCACCGTCAGCAAACGGCCAATCGTCATCTTCTGGAAGATCAGGGATCAGTCTTCACCTTCATAAAGGTTAACCGGGCCACCCGGCATGATCGTTGAAATCGCGTGTTTATAGACCAACTGCGACTGACCATCTCGGCGCAACAGCACGCAGAAATTGTCAAACCAAGTGATCACACCTTGCAGTTTCACCCCGTTGATCAGGAAAATCGTCACCGGAACTTTGGATTTCCGGACGTGATTGAGAAACGCGTCTTGCAAATTTTGTTTGTCTGCGGCCATTTTTTCTTATCCTTATCGCCAATCGCACCGAAAAGCGCGCCCTGCCGCGCCTCGATGTTTAACTATGTCGCGCAAATTTGGCAGTTTCCAGCGCAAAACGTCAGAATTGCTGCCGATGTTCCTGATTTGGATTCTTTCTGCAACAGTCTGCTTAGTCTTCGTCCTCGTCATCCCCGCGCCCGCCGGATTTGCCGGTGGTGACGACGCCCAAAGACTTCAGTTTGCGGTGCAAAGCCGAGCGTTCCATGCCAACAAAGCCCGCCGTGCGACTGATATTGCCGCCAAAACGGTTGATCTGGGTCAGCAGATACTCGCGCTCAAACACTTCCCGCGCCTCGCGCAGCGGCAGAGTTGCCATAGCCCCCCCAAGCACCATGCGCCCGCCAGCGTCGGTTGGGGCTTCTTGCCCCGGCAATTCCCGCGCCTCAATCGGACCGGTGCCATCGCCCAAAATCAGCACCCGCTCGATCACGTTGCGCAGTTGGCGGATGTTGCCGGGCCACTGCATGGTCTGCAACATGGCTTCGGCCTCCTCGGTGAGTTTGCGCTGCGGCAGGCCCTGGGTGCGGTGGAACATATCGACGAAAGTGGTTGTTAACTCGGGGATATCTTCGCGACGCTCGGCCAAGGATGGCACCGCGATTGGTACCACGTTCAGGCGATCATAAAGCTCTTGCCGGAAGCGCCCAGCGGCAATTTCGGCGCGCAAATCACGGCTGGTCGAGGAAATCACCCGCAGATCGACGCGGACTTTATCGGAGCCTCCAACCCGCATGAACTGCTGATCCGTCAGTACGCGCAGAATTTTCGATTGCGTGCCAAGCGGCATCTCGGCCACTTCATCAAAGTAAACAACGCCGCCATGGCCTTGTTCCAGCAGGCCTTTTTCGATGCCGCGATCCGAGGTTTCGCGGCCAAACAGCACTTCCTCCATCCGGTCGGCATCAATCGTTGCCGAGGATACCGAGATAAACGGCGCCGTCGCGCGGTTGGAGTTAGAGTGGATAAAGCGCGCGGCCATCTCTTTGCCAGAGCCCGCAGGCCCGGCCAGCATCACCCGGCCGTTCGACTTGGTGACCTTTTCCAGCTGTGATTTCAAGGTTCTAAACGACGGGCTTGATCCGATCATCTCAGATGAGGTGACATCGCGCCGCCGCAGATCGGCGTTCTCGCGGCGCAGACGCGAGGTTTCCATCGCGCGGCTGACCACCACCATCAACTGATCAATGTTGAACGGCTTTTCGATGAAGTCGTAAGCACCCTGCTTGATCGCGGCGACGGCGATTTCGATGTTGCCGTGGCCCGAGATGATCACAATCGGAATATCCGGATTGTCGCGCTTGACGGTTTTCAGAATGTCTATGCCATCCATCCGGCTGTCTTTCAGCCAGATATCCAGGATCATCAGGCTGGGCGCTTCGGCATTGATCTCGGACATGCAATCGTCAGAATTTGCAGCAAGACGAATGGTATAGCCCTCGTCCTTCAGAATATCGCCGATCAGCTCGCGGATGTCTTTTTCGTCGTCAACGATCAGAATATTGCTCATTTTTCCCCCTGGCCCGTTTGGCCCGTGTTGCGCAAGCCCCGTTTGCGCGGGGCGCGTGGCAGGTGGATCACCGCCATCGCTCCGCCATGGGCGTTGTTTTCAAAGACGGGCGCATCTTCAAGTGTCAGCGTACCGCCATGTTCTTCAATGATTTTCTTCACGATCGGCAGACCTAAGCCGGTGCCTTTTTCGCGGGTGGTGACATAGGGTTCAAACAGCCGCGCCCGGTCGGGCGGCAGGCCGATGCCATTGTCCATGATGCGAATCACGGCTTCGGACTCGTCCACCGTCAGGCTGACGCGGATTTCGGGTTTGTGACCTTCAGCATTTGACTTTTCATGCAGGGTTTCAATGGCTTCCCCTGCGTTCTTAATCAGGTTTGTCAGCGCTTGCCCGATCATCGTACCGTCGAGTTCCATCATCAGCGGGCCCTCGACCAGCGTGCGGCGGAAGGTGACGGTGGGTTGGCCGTTCTCTTGCAGCATGATGGCGGCGCGCAGCAGCGCCACCAGATCGGTCTCGCGCCGATCCGGTTCGGGCATCCGGGCGAATTTGGAAAACTCATCAACAATGCGGCGTAAGTCATTGGTTTGACGGATAATAACCTCGGTATATTGGTCCAGATCTTCGGGGTCTTGGACTTGGCTGCGGAATTTGCGCTTGATGCGTTCGGCGGAAAGCTGGATTGGGGTCAGCGGGTTCTTGATCTCATGCGCGATGCGGCGGGCGACATCGCCCCAAGCGGCCATACGTTGGGCAGAGACGAGTTCGGTCACGTCGTCGAAGGCCACCACATAGCCCTCCAGCCGCCCGGACTCGCTACGCCGCACCGACACGCGCACCAAGAGGCTTTCCAATTTGCCCTTGCGGGTCAGGCGGATTTCCTCTTGCACCGCAGAGCCGCCCACCTGGCGCAGACGCTCAAAAAGTGCTGCAAATTCCGGGACGGCGGCGGCGAGTGGTACCTCGCCGGCCCCATCGGCGAGTTCCAGCAGCCGTTCGGCGGCGCGGTTGGCGAAATCAATATCGCCCTCGGCATCTAAACCGATCACGCCAGCGGTGACGTTGGAGAGCACGGAATCGAACAGGCGGCGGCGTTGCTCGGTTTGGCGGTGGCCGTCAAGCAAGGCTTCACGTTGGCCTTTAAGTTGATGCGTCATCTGGTTGAAAACACGTGACAATGTGGCAATCTCATCATCGCCTTCTTCCTCGATCACTTGCACATCCAGATCGCCTTGGCTGACCCTTCCCACCGCATAGGCCAAGCGGCCCACGGGTTTGCTAAGCCGTTCGGCAAACCAGAGGCCCAGCCAGACCGCCGCCAGAACAAGGATCAGCGCGAAGCCGAGATACAAGAGGCCAAAGTTGAACAGGATCTTGCCGCGCTCGGATTCCAACTGCTGATAGAGGCGGACGGTTTCCTTGGTTTCATCCAGCAGCGACAGAATCCCGCCATCGACCTTGCGGGAAACGTAAAGATAGCGGTCGGCGAAGGCATCGAGATGCACCAAAGCGCGGAATTCATCATTGGCCCAATCTTGGATCACCACCACTTCGCCCTGCTTAGCCTTGCTGAGTTCTTCGGGCTTTGGCGGCTCAAAATCGAACAGATAGGAGCGCTCGCCCCGGGTCTTCAGGGTGGCGGTGCCGTCGATCAGATAGACCTCTTTCATGCCGCGCTGAATGGCGGCTTGGCCTTGGGTCAGGATCGGGCGGACCTGATCGTCTTGCAGGAAGAAGGTCTTTTGTTTGGCGAGGTTCAGGAAGGCACCGAGCGCCGAGGCATCGTCTTTCAGCGCCTTGGTCTGCTCATCTTCATAGGCCTGCGCGGCGGTTAAGGACGCCGAAACCACATTGCTGACGCGGTCGGAAAACCAGCCTTCAAGACCGATATTCACCGTCAGCACAGCAAACACAGCAACCAGAATCGTCGGCACCAGCGCCACGAAAGCGAACACCCCGGTCAGCCGCAAATGCAGCGCCGAGCCTGCGGATTGCGAGCGCCGATCCGCGATCATCCGCATCACGCGCGACAGCACCAGACCCGCCACGAGCAGGATATAGACCATGTCGGTGAGCAGAATCAGCCGCAGGTTTTGCGACGACGCGCCAAGGTTGAAGGGCCCTAGTGCGAGGAACGTCGCCACCGCGAGCATCGGGCCAAGGAACACCAGCCCAAAGGTAAGACCGTTTTGCACGCGCCGCATCCGGCGCAGGCGCGCCAGTTTGGCCCATGTGAGACTGCGGTAAGCGCCTTGCACGTTTCCCCCGACATTCACGGGGAGTGTCGCCCCCGCCACAGCGTTGTGCTTTCCGCGCAACGTTACGCGCAAAGCACTGCCCCTGTGGCGGTTTTACATCAGCTTGCGTCGCCGTGTCACGCGGATATCGAGGTCTGTGATCTTCTTACGCAAGGTATTGCGGTTGATGCCCAGCAGATCGGCACATTTGGCTTGGTTGCCGCCCGTGGCGTCGAGGGCGATTTCGATCAAAGGCACCTCCATTTCGCGCAAAATTCGGTCGTAGACGCCAGCAGGCGGCAGTTGGCCGCCGTGTAGATCGAAATAGCGCTGTAAATGTCGCGCCACCGAGGCCGACAATTTTTCGCCGTCCATGCCACCGGATCGGCTGATTTGCACCGGCTGAGTTGCGCCGAGGGCTTGCTCAATCTCAGATTTGGAGATTTCCGGCTCGGTCGCGGTGACCAAAAGGCGCTTCAGCAGATTCTCCAACTGCCGTACGTTGCCCGGCCACGGATAGGCGCGCACGATGGCCATGGCTTCGAGAGAGAGACGGCGTTGCAGGCCCATGTCGCGCTCGCCACGAGCGAGGAAGTGTTCGGCGAGCAGCGGGATGTCTTCAACGCGTTCGCGCAACGGCGGCACTTGCAGGGTGACGCCGCCGAGACGGTAGAACAGGTCTTTGCGGAACACCCCTGCCTCCATCTTTTGGCTCAGGTCAGCTTGCGAGGTGGCCATGATGCGCGGCGCGTGGTCGCCCATCACATCAAGCATCCGCACCAGACGGGCTTGCGCGTCTTCGTCAAAATCAGACACCTCATCCAGCACGAGGCTGCCGCCTTTGGCGCGCGCCAGCAGGGTCGCGATGCCGTCCACGCCCGCCAGATCGGTGGCTTGTGCGGTGACGAAGGGTTGGCTGCGGCGATCCGAGAAATCGTGAACGGCCCGGGCGATCAGCGATTTTCCGGTGCCGGATTCGCCTGAGATCAGCACGGGAAGGTCGGCGTTCATCACGCGAGCGACAAGGCGATAGAGCGCCTGCATCGAGGGCGTGCGACCGACCAAAGGCAGATCGTCGCCCATTTCGCGCGGAGTCAGGCTGGGTTTCGGCGCGTGACGCTTCAAATCCAGCGCGCGGGCGGAGCGTTTCATCAGATCGGGCAGATCGAAGGGTTTGGGCAGGTAGTCGAACGCCTCGGCTTCTGCCGCCTGAATCGCCGTCATAATGGTGTTTTGCGCCGAAATTACGATCACCGGCAGGCCGGGGCGCAGCTGGGCGATGCGCGGCAGCGCTTCAAGGCCGTTGCCATCGGGCATCATCACGTCGGAAATCACCAGATCGCCTTTGCCTTCCTCGACCCAGCGCATCAGGGTCATCAGGCTCGAGGTGGCATGCACTTTACACCCGGCGCGGGTCAGCGCTTGGGTCAAAACGGTGCGGATGGTGCGGTCGTCATCGGCGACAAGAATGGTGCCATCCATTTAGTGGGACTCCTCGGGTAACTCGCGGGGCGCGAGCGGTAGGGAAATGCGGAAAACGGTGCGACCGGGGGCGGAATCAACGGAGATCCAGCCTTCGTGGTCAGAGATGATTTTGGAAACCAAGGCGAGGCCCAGGCCGGTGCCATTCTCGCGGCCCGACACAAACGGCTCGAAAATGTCGGTGGCGATGCCGGGCGGAATGCCGGGGCCGTCGTCGATGATTTCGACCTGTAGCGGCAGGGTGGAGCCGGAGCCGTCTTTGCGGCGCCGGCGCAGGGAGTGATCGTAGAAGGTATGTAGCCGGATGGTTCCACCTTTGGAGCCAGCGGCTTCCGAGGCGTTCTTCAACAAGTTTAAGAAGACCTGCATCAGCTGATCGTTGTCGGCGAAGGTGGCGGGCAACGACGGGTCGTAATCCTCGACAATGCTCATATGCGCGCCAAAACCAACAAGGGCCGAGCGGCGGGCGCGATCCAAGGCGTCATGGATGTTGACGGCGCGGCGGGCTGGTGGGCGCAGGTTGCCGAATTGCTCAACCTGTTCCAGCAGTTTGACGATGCGGCGGGTTTCCTCGACAATCAGGTCCGTGAGTTCTAGGTCTTCGGGGCCGAGACCCATCGCCAGAAGTTGGGCGGCACCGGAGATGCCTGCCAGTGGATTCTTGATTTCATGCGCCAGCATTTCTGCCATGCCGATGGCGGATTTCGCCGCCGAAGTCACCTGCATCGAGCGGCCCAAGCGTTCGGCGATTTCGCGCGGGGAAATCAGCAAGAGGACGCAGCCGGAGCTGTCTTGCAGCGGGGCCATTTGCAGGGCGCATTGTACTGGGGCGCGCTCGCCTGTGGTGACGTCAGCTTCGGCGATGAATAAGGGCGATTCATGGGCATGGACGCGGGCAAGGGCGTCTTCCATCGGGGCGTCGATGGAGAGGCGATCCAACAGCGGCTGGCCGACGAGGCTTTTTGACGAGGCGTTCAGGAACGTCTCAGCCGGCGGGTTGACGTCGAGGATCAGGCCGGTGGGGCCGATCAAGAGCGCGGGCAGCGGCAGCGAGGCCCAAAGCGCGGGGCCGTTGAACTGGGTCATGCGGCCACCTCGCGGGGTTCGGTGAAGCTGTCGCGGATCAGGCCGCGGACGGTGGCGGGATGGGTGGCGGTGAGGACTGCGTCGCGGTTGGTTTTGATGCCTGCGGATTCCAAATACCAACCGAGATGTTTGCGGGCGACGCGGATACCAAGGTCGGGGCCATAGAAGTCCAGCATGTGATCGTAGTGCTCGATCACCAGATCGGCGAGGGCTGCGCCTTGCGGAATTTGTGGTGCTGCGGTGCTGTAAAGCGCATGGGCAATCTCGGCCAGCCGCCACGGCGCCCCCTGTGCACCGCGACCCACCATGACGCCATCAGCTTGCGAGAGGCGCAGAGCTTGGCGGGCGGTGGCGATGTCGATGATATCGCCATTGGCGATCACCGGCACCGAAACCGCCGCTTTCACCGCAGCGATGGCGGCCCAGTCTGCGCTTCCCTTATAGTACTGGCAGCGGGTACGGCCGTGGATGGTGATCATCTGCACCCCTGCCCCTTCGGCCGATTTGGCGATTTGCGGGGCGTTCAGGCTTTGGTCATCCCAGCCGAGGCGGGTTTTCAGGGTAACTGGAACCGTCACAGCGTTCACGACGGATTCGATCAGGGCCAAAGCCAGTTCGGGTTCTTTCATCAGCGCCGAGCCGCAAGCGCCATTACCGCCCGACGCCGTCACCCGTTTCGCGGGGCAGCCCATGTTTATGTCGATCACGCGGGCCCCCTGTGCTTCCACATAGCGGGCAGCCTCGGCCATCCAGTATGGATCGCGGCCAGCAAGCTGCACGGAAGTGGCCGCCTCGGAAAACCCCAACTCAGCCCGGGCGCGGGCCAAGGGCTGCGCCTTCATCACTTCCTCAGACGCGATCATTTCAGACACCACCAGACCCGCACCAAAGCGCGCCACCATCCGCCGGAACGGCAGATCAGTAATGCCCGCCATCGGTGCCAGAATCACCGGGTGGTGCAGAGAGAGTGCGCCTAAACACAGGGACATTGCGGCTCCTTTGGCTGAAACATGCGCTTGGGCGGGGGGTTCGCCAAGGGCTGGCTCTCTACTTTATGCCCTATTTCTAAGCAACGCACAATTATTAGGCTGTTGTGCTGCATTTCGCGACCAGTTCGATATGGGTGGGGCAGATTGTCAGGCTTACGCCGCTGGCTTAGATAGGGCGAAAAGGAAACAGCATGACAACAGCTGCGATCATCACCGCTGCGGGGCGCGGTTTGCGTGCTGGAGGCGGCGTGCCGAAGCAATGGCAGCTTTTGGGCGGGCTTGCGGTGGCGGCACATGCTGTGGCGGCCTTTGACGGCATGTTGCGGGTGTTGGTGGTGCATCCTGACGACCGCAGCTTGGCCGAAGGTTTGGGGCTGGATGTGTTGATCGTCGAGGGTGGGGCTTCGCGGACGGCCTCGGTGCGCGCGGCGTTGGAGGCTTTGGTGGGGCGCGGCGTTTCGCGCGTGTTGATCCATGACGGCGCGCGGCCTTTGGTGTCGCAGGCGGTGATTGGCCGGGTGATCGGGGCACTCGATCAGGCTGACGGCGCGGCACCTGCGCTGGCGGTGACGGATGCGTTATGGCGGGGGGATGCGGGGCTGGTGGTGGGCACTGTGGCGCGTGACGGCTTGTTTCGGGCACAAACGCCGCAGGGGTTCCGGTTCGAGCCGATTTTGGCGGCGCATCGCGCAAATCCCGGCGAGGCTGCCGATGATGTCGCGGTGGCGCGGGCGTATGGTGTGGATGTTGCTATCGTCGTGGGCGACGAGGATAATCTGAAACTGACTTATCCGGGCGATTTTGCCCGGGCTGAGGCGATCTTGAAGGGGCGGCAGATGGATCTGCGGGTGGGCAATGGCTTTGATGTACATGCGTTTTGTGACGGAGATGGGGTCTGGCTGTGCGGGGTGAAGGTGCCGCATGGTCGCGCGCTGTTGGGCCATTCTGACGCCGATGTGGGCATGCACGCCTTGAGCGATGCGATTTATGGTGCGCTGGCCGAGGGCGATATTGGCCGGCATTTCCCGCCGTCTGATCTGCAATGGAAGGGGGCTGAGAGCAAGATTTTCCTCGCCCACGCGATGCGGCTGGCGCGGGCGAAAGGGTTTCAGCTTGCGAATTGCGATGTGACCTTGATCTGCGAGCGGCCCAAGGTCGGGCCACATGCCGAGGCGATGCGCGAGGTTTTGGCGGGCATTATGGAGGTGGCGGTGGAGCGGGTTTCGGTGAAAGCGACGACCTCGGAACGCCTCGGCTTCACCGGGCGCGAGGAAGGCATCGCTGCAATGGCGACTTGCGCTTTGGTGCGGGCATGAGACTGACGCGGGTTCTGGCGATCTGGTTTGGCGCGGGGCTGCTGCGGCCTGCGCCGGGGACTTGGGGATCTCTGGTTGCGGTGATCATGGCGCTGCTGATCGACCGTTATCTCGGTTTTCCGGTGTTGCTGGTGGCAACGGTTGCGGTGACGGCTTTGGGGTTTTGGGCGGTTTCGGTGGAGTTGCGCGATACGCCCTCCGCCGATCCGTCGGAGTTTGTGATTGATGAGGTGGCGGGGCAATGGATTGCGCTGTTGTTTTCTTCGGCGGCATTCTGGTGGAGAGGGCATGAGGGATTCTTGCCCTACCCGGCCCCGATTGCGGCGTTTTTGTTCTTTCGGCTGTTTGACATCTGGAAGCCGTGGTTGGTCGGGCGTGCGGACCGCAGACATGATCCGGCGGGCGTGATGCTTGACGATCTGTGGGCGGGGTTGTTTGCTGGGTTGGCGACGATTGTGGCGGCGGCGGCCTATCACATCCCGCTGATCTTGATGAGGTGATCCATGACGGCGGAACTGCTGCGGCTGGCGCGCTATTGGGGCTATCGGGTGGCTGTCGCCGAAAGCTGCACCGGCGGCATGGTGGCGGCGGCTTTGACCGATGTGGCGGGATCGTCGGATATGTTTGATCGGGGCTTCGTGACCTATTCCAATCAGGCGAAGATCGACATGCTGGGGGTGGCTGAGGCGCTTTTGGCAGAGTTCGGCGCGGTGTCTGAAGCGGTGGCGGCGGCGATGGCCGAGGGGGCTTTGAGCCATTCGCAAGCCGATCTTGCCGTCTCGACCACCGGGATTGCCGGGCCGGGCGGGTCAGAGTTCAAGCCCGAAGGGAGGGTATGCTTTGGGCTGGCGGTGAAGGGTAGGACGGTTGCGGTGGAGACGGTGGAGTTTGGCGCCTTGGGGCGGGACCGGGTGCGGATCGCGGCGCGGGATCATGCGTTGGCGTTATTGCTGCGGGCGATGGCTTAGCCGCCATCGTCGGAGCGGGGGCTAGCCCCCACACCCCCAGGATATTTTAACCAAGATGAAACAAATTTTAGATAAGTTTTAGGGGTTTGTCGGGGCGTAGAGTTTTGCCGCGCGGGCCTCGAAGGCGCGCACCACACGGGTCATCGCTTCGTTGAACACCAGACCTATCAGACCAGCGAGGATCGGATTGCGGAACTCAAAATCTACCTCGAACGAGATATCGCAGCCGTTTGGGGTTTGCTGGAACGTCCAGACCGATTTCAGATGCTTGAACGGGCCGTCGATATATTCGGTGAGGATCTTGTTTTCGCCGGGCAGCAAAGTGACGCGGCTGCCGAAACGCTCGCGGAAGACTTTGAAGCTGATCACCAGATCGGCCTCCATCACCTCGCCACCGCCTGCGATGGGCGAGCGCGAGCGGATGCGGGCGGCGGCGGTCCAAGGCAGAAATTCAGGGTAGCGTGCAACATCGGCGACAAGGCCGTACATTTGTACGGCTTGATACGGCAGGTGCTTGGTTTCAGAGTGATGCGGCACAGGTAACCTATCGCGTGACTTGAGCGCAGGTATTGAGTAGAAAACCAACGGAAATCAAGAGGCCCCCATGCAGACGCGTCCTTATGTCATCGACCAAATGATCTCGGCCAAGGCGATCGCCGCGCGGGTGGAGGCTTTGGCGCGCGAGATCACCGAACACTACAAGGGGTGCGACAAGCTGATCGTGGTCGGGCTGCTGCGCGGGTCTTTCGTGTTCATCGCCGATTTGGTGCGCGAGATTGATCTGCCGGTGCAAGTCGATTTTCTGGAAGCGAGCTCTTACGGCGATGCGATGCATTCCAGCCGCGAGGTGCGGATTTTGAAGGATCTGCGCGGCGAGATTGCAGGCCAAGATGTGCTGGTGGTCGAGGATATCGTCGATACCGGCTTCACCCTGCATCATGTGAAAAACCTGCTGATGTCGCGCCAGCCGCATCGCTTGGAGGTCTGCGCTTTGCTTGACAAACCGACCCGGCGCGAGGTGGATATCAAGGCGACTTGGACCGGGTTTGAGATCCCCGATGAGTTTGTTGTAGGCTATGGCATTGATTTTGCGCAGAGAAATCGAAATCTGCCCTATATCGGCAAAGTGCGGTTTACAGATTGATGAATCCGATCTGGCTGATCCGTTTGGCACGTTGGGCGCGCCGTCCGCCGTCGATGGGACGGGTGAAGCTGGTGCTGGGCGTGGGGATTTTGTGCCTTATCCTGTTCGGAATTGAGCATGTCTGGGGCTGGCCCGAGTGGCTGACGGTGAACGGCAAGACAAAGCTGCGCTAGAACTGGCCTGCGACAATTATGTGCCGAAATCGTCCTTTCCAAACACATATTCTGGTGTAACGTGCGGCAGAATTGGCCAGACCAGATGGCTAAATCCTTCAAAGGTCAGTGCCATGTCCCGTCTGCTCTCTGCCGTTTTAGCTGTTGTGCTGTTGGGATTTGGCGGTTTTCTGCTGGTCTCGGCACCGCAGTCCGTTGATGTCGGGCTCTACGACGGGCTGAAGGGCGATGCGGCCAAGGGCGAGTTGGTGTTCTGGGCGGCGGGTTGTGCCTCGTGCCATGCGACGGTGGATGCCAAGGGCGCGGAGGAGCTGGTGCTGGCGGGCGGGCAGGAATTCCCCTCGGCCTTCGGCACCTTTGTCGCCCCCAACATCTCACCCGACCCTGTGCAGGGCATTGGTGGCTGGACGCTGGTGGAATTTGCCAATGCTGTGACGCAAGGGGTGGGTAAGCAGGGCGAGCATCTTTACCCTGCCCTGCCCTATAATGCCTATAACAAGATGGTGCCGCAGGATGTGGCGGATTTGAAAGCGTTTATGGATGGGCTGCCTGCTTCGGCTGAACCCTCGAAACCGCATCAGATCGGCTTTCCCTTCAACATCCGCCGCAGTTTGGGGATATGGAAGCTGCTGTTTGAAAAGACCGATTGGATGATCGCGGGCGATCTGACCCCCGAGCAAACCAGAGGCCGCTATATCGCTGAGGCTTTGGCGCATTGCGGCGAATGTCACACGCCGCGCAACGCTTTGGGCGGCTTGCAGCGCGCGGCTTGGCTGTCGGGGGCGCCGAACCCCAATGGCAAGGGCCGCATACCGAACATCACGCCGGGAAAGCTGACGTGGAGCGCGGCGGATGTGGTGGAATATCTGACCTCGGGCTTCACACCTGAGTTTGACTCGGTCGGTGGCCATATGGCGCATGTGGTCGAGAATATGGCCAAGTTGCCCGAGTCGGATCGCCAAGCGGTGGCGGCTTATCTGCAACTTGTGCCTGCGGTGAAATGAATGATCCTGATCGGTCAATACGACAGCCCGTTTGTGCGCCGGGTTGGCGTGGCCCTAACGCTCTATGGCATGGGGTTTGAGCATCGCCCATGGTCGTCGTTTGGCGATGCCGATCGTTTGCGTGCCTATAACCCGCTCACCCGCGTGCCGGTTTTGGTGCTGGAGGATGGCTTCATTTTGACCGACAGCCATATGATACTGGATTATCTCGATGGGCTGGTCGAGGAACCGCTGTTTCCGCGCACGGAGCCCGCGCGGCATCGGGTGCTGAAGATCGCGGCTTTGGGCTGTGGGCTGGCGGATAAGGCGGTCATTCTGTTCTATGAACGGGCGATGCACACCACCATCTCGCCCAGCTTTGATGCCCGCTGCCGCAGCCAGATCGGCGCGGTGTTGGCAGCACTTGAGGCGGATCTGGCTGGGCGTGCTGTTTCGGGGCAAGATTCGGGCTCCTATTGGTTCGGGCCGCTCAGCCATGCCGATATCGCGGTGGGTTGTGCGTGGCGCTTTGTCACCGAGTCGCATCCGGGGTTGATCGACCCCGCAAGCCTGCCAAACCTGCGCCGATTGAGTGCGCGCCTTGAGGCGCTGCCCGCGTTTCAGGCGCACTATCAAGCTTTCCTGCCGCCGACCTGAAGCCAAACCCCCAAGCCTGATCCATAAGCTGTCGGCATAAGCGCGGATCTGCTGTAAACTCTTTGTGTATTTCAAGCCTTTAGCATGGGTGCTGCATCCGCCGCCCCTTGTGCAAGTGCAGCAACTGCGCAAGCTTGCCCGCATCCGGTAGCGTCACGCTCCGGCCAGCCCGCGCCCCCATCGGCGCTTTGCAAGCGGAGTGATCCATGAAGAAACGTCTTATTGCCTTTACCACCATGGCGGCGCTGACGGCGTTTGGCGTCTATGCGCAGGACGCTGAAGACCCGTTCAAAGATGCGGTCGAAACCCGGCATGGCTTGATGCTGCAAATGGCCTCTGATCTGGGCACTTTGGGCGGCATGGCCAAGGGTGAGGTCGCCTATGACAAAGCTGCTGCAACCAAAGCGGCGGCGAATGTCGCGGCGGTGGCTTCGGTGATTTCAACGACGCAATTCCCGGCCGGCTCGGAAAATGGCAAATCCGCCGACAGCTTTGCTTTGGCGGATATCTGGGCCAAGCAGGATGATTTTCTGGCCAAGATCACCGATCTGAACAATGCCGCCGCGATGATGCAGACAGCCGCGGCGACGGGTGGCGATGCGATCAAAGCCAGCATGGCGCAGCTGGGCGGTGCGTGCTCGGCCTGCCATAAGGCCTATCGTCAGCCGGAAAGCTGATCTTTCGGGGGGCTGCTGAGGCCCCCCCCTTAAGCCTTACGCGCGCCCCAATTTCTGCAGCCTTGCTTCCCGCAGCCGGGCGAAATCGTCGCCGGCGTGGTAGCTGGAGCGGGTCAAGGGCGTGGCCGACACCATCAGGAAGCCTTTGCCAAACGCGGTTTGCTCATAGCTTTTGAACTCGTCCGGCGTCACAAACCGATCTACCCGGTGGTGTTTCGGAGTCGGTTGCAGGTATTGCCCGATGGTCAGGAAATCGACATCGGCCGCGCGCATGTCGTCCATCACCTGATGCACGCCTTGGCGGTCTTCGCCGAGGCCCACCATGATGCCGGATTTGGTGAACAGCGTCGGGTCGAGTTCTTTGACCTTCTGCAACAGCCGCAACGAATGGAAATAGCGCGCGCCGGGGCGGACGGTGGGATAGAGGCCGGGGACGGTTTCAAGGTTGTGATTGAACACATCCGGGCGGGCCTCGACGACCTTTTCCAGCGCCGACGGCGGGCATTTTAGGAAATCTGGCGTCAGAATTTCGATCGTGGTGCCGGGGGCGCGGTGGCGGATGGCGCGGATGGTCTGCGCGAAATGCTCGGCGCCGCCATCGTCCAGATCGTCGCGGTCCACGGAGGTGATCACCACATGGTTCAGGCCCAGTTCAGCCACGGCATGGGCGACGCGGCCCGGCTCGAACGCATCAAGGTTGTTGGGCTTGCCGGTGGCGATGTTGCAGAACGAACAGCCGCGGGTGCAAATCTCGCCCATGATCATCATGGTGGCGTGGCCTTGGGACCAGCACTCCCCCACATTCGGGCAGCCGGCTTCTTCGCAAACCGTCACCAGCTTTTTCTCGCGCAGTATGTCGCGGGTTTTCTTGTAGCCTTCCGAGGTTGGCGCGCGGACGCGAATCCAATCGGGCTTTTTCGGCTGCGCATTGTCGGGCTTATGCGCCTTTTCGGGGTGACGTTGATCCGGCAGCTTGAGGTCGCGCAACGGTTTTTCCCCCTGAAACGGTGATCCACTCTAAATAGTCTGCCTGACAGGGCTTGGCAACGGCGTTCCGGCCGCAGGTCTATGCAGGTGTAACAAGGGTCAGGGCTGAGGGGGGTCTGAAGCTGCCGCTCGGTTTCATTTGCGGTTGATCTGGGTCATGGGCGCGTTACCTTCACCGCGCTAAGGAAACCCATGACCATGATAGACCTCACCCTCGCCATCCTCGTGCTGCTGATCACGCCGGGCCCGACCAACACCTTGCTGTTTCTGGCCGGAGCCGAGCGCGGCTGGCGGTCTGCTTTGCGGCTGATTCCGGCAGAGCTGGCAGGCTATCTGGTCATGGTGGTGCCGTTGGCGTTGGTCGGCGTTGCGGTTTTGCACGATGCACCGCGCGCGCGGGCCTTGGTGGCGATTGCGGCTGGGCTGTGGGTGGCGTGGCTGGCGATCAAGCTGTGGTTGCCGCAGACCGTGCAGAGGGGCACGCAGCGGGTCAGTGCGGCTTTGGTGTTCACCACCACCATGCTTAATCCCAAGGCCTTGATTTTCGGGCTGGTTTTGCTGCCCTCGCCGGATGCACTTGGCAGCCATCTGGCGCTGTTTTCGGTTTTGGTGGTGGGTGTGGCGGCTGCTTGGGCGGGGTTTGGCGCGTGGATGGGCGGCGTGTCGGGTAGCGACGGCGGTGCGATGCTGTGGATTCGGCGTGGGGCTTCGGTGTGGTTGAGCGTGGTGTCGCTGACGCTGCTGGCAAAGGGGTTGGGAGCTTAAGGCGACGTCGCGCGGGGTGAGGCGTTCGGCCGCCGGGGCGCGCAGTCTTGCGCGCCCGTTCGCGACTAAGAACCCTCCACCGGAGGGTTTTTCCCCCGGCAAAGCCGGGGTCGCCGCTCACCCAATCAGCGGCCCTGAGCGCCCGTAGGTTTCCTGAAAATGTTTGCCCAGCCGCTGCAAGGCAATGCGCAGCACCACCTTGCCGGAGCGCGCCGACCAACCCAGGCGCTGCTCGGCCGTTTCGATGCCTTCAAGAAAACAGCAGACCCGCAACGCCACATCGCCCAAACCCGGCCCCAGATCACGCAACGCCGCTGCCACCCGGTCGCGTGCGGCGCGCGGCCCCTCGGCGATGCCAGCCTCGGCGCGGAAACTGCCCCGGTCGGCTCCGGTCAAAAACCGCTCCCAGTTCTGCGCCACCCGCGGCCCCATCTGGGCAAGCTCAAAATCCTCGCGCAGCCGTTCGGCGGCCACCACTAGTTCAGGTTCAAGATACAGCTTGCCGTCCTTGTCGCGCCTGCGCCCCAGCACCGCCACCGGACTTTCGGCGAGATTATAGCGGATGCGGCGCGGGCCAGCGTCCTCACTGACGACACGCGAGTTCCACTCCCGGTGTTGACCGCCAAACGCCGTCTGCGCCTCGGCGAAGCCGCCCGCGCGCGCATCATCATCCACCATCCGCTTCAGCGCCGCCCGCCCGACCGAGCTGATCTCATAAGTCGCCACCCGTCCCGGCTTGCGGCAGGAAATCCAATCCTTCAGCGCGAAAGCCTGCGCGATCACCCGCTCCACCACCGCCGTCCGCGCGGTGTGGCCATCGGGAAACTCGCGCATCACCACGGCTTTTTCCATATCCGGCGCGAAGGCCAGCACCGCCCCCGGTTCAACCAGACGGCGTAAAATACGTTTGCCCTCTGACGTGATTGTCGCTTCATCGGCAACAATGTTCTGCGGGCGCAAAGGGGCGGTCATGATGTCGTCATCCTTATTGATCGGGGGCAAGCGTGGCGCGGGGGCACTGGTCAGGGCGGCCAACGCCTCATCCAGCAAAGGGTCATCGCGCCGGGTCTCATAGCGGCGCACCGCGCGCATCACGGTCGAGGCATGTCGACCCTCACGTCGCGCAAGGGCGCGATAAGATTGACCATCTTCGGTATGATCCAGGTATAGCCGCACGGCGTCTGGCAGCCATCCGGGCAAGCACTGCAGGGGGGAGAGATTGCTTTGCATCTTGTTTTGCCGCGCCGCAGCGCCTTCCTGATCAAACCTTGCCGAAACGTTAACAAGCGTGGAAGGCATTGATTACCCAATCGTTAATTTCTGAGCTGTTGCCGATAATTGTTTATAAATCTTAAACAATCTCGGAAGCTCCCGTGCGCTGCAACTCGGCTTTGCGCAACGCCCAGTTGTGCCGTGCTATGCAGGCTCCACCACTCATGGAGGCTTCCTAGAATGACCGATTTCCGCGCCCTGCTTGAAACCCTGAAGCGCCCACGCATGTTGATCCGTGCTGCCCGCTGTGGCGTGCTGGATTATCGCCGCGACCGTGATCTGAAGCGCTTGGTCGACAGCACCCCCTCGCCCGAACGCGCGGTGACGCGGTTGTTGGCCGAGGAGGAACGGCTGGAGGACATTCGGGTCAGCGGTGAGGCGAGCTATTCGGTCGCGCGTCACATTGAGGTGCTGATTGCGCTGATCGCCGAAGTGCGGCTGCTGCCGCGCGCGCCGAAAGCCATTTAGGCCGCCTACCAAACAGCAAAAGGCCCGCATCGCTGCGGGCCTGTCACCACTCATACCAGAGCACTCGTTAAACTGATGTCTTCGGCCAGATTACATGAACGCATCCGGCATCGAGGCTTTCTTCTTGGCCACATATTCGTCGATGCTCTCGCGCACGCCCTCGTCAATCGCAGGCGCTACATAATCGCCGAGCATCTTCTTCACTCGCTCCGCCGCCAAGGTCTGCGTGTCGCGCGCACCTTCTTCGGCCCAAGTCTCAAACGGCTTGTAATCCAGCAGATCCGAACGCCAGAACGCGGTTTTGAAGTTGGCTTGGGTATGTTCGCAGCCCAAATAATGCCCCCCCGGCCCCACTTCGCGGATCGCGTCCATCGCCTGCCCGTTGGTGTCCATCATCACGCCCTGCGCCAGATGGTGCAAAGTGCCCAACTGATCGGCGTCCATCACGAATTTCTCGTAAGAGCTGACCAGACCGCCCTCCAGCCAACCGCAAGCGTGCAGCATGAAGTTCACCCCCGCCAGCAGCGCCATGTTCAGGCTGTTTGCGGTCTCATAAGCCGCCTGCGCATCCGGTAGTTTTGAGCCACAGAACGAACCACCCGAGCGATACGGCAGGTTCAAACGACGTACCAGTTGCCCGACACCATAGGTGATGTGGGCGGCTTCCGGGGTGCCAAAGGTCGGAGCCCCCGAGTTCATATCAATTGAGGTCACAAACGCCCCCGCGATCACCGGCGAACCGGGCCGCACCAACTGGGAATACGACACCCCGGCCAAAATCTCCGCCAACACCTGCGTCAGCGTCCCCGCCACCGTCACCGGAGCCATAGCCCCACCAACAATAAACGGCGAGACGATCGAGGCTTGGTTGTTCTTGGCGTAAACCTCCAAAGCCCCCATCATGATGCCGTCAAAGGTCATCGGGCTGTTGATGTTGATCAACGAGGTCATCACCGTGTTCTGATCGACAAAATCCGCGCCGAACAGCAGCTTAGACATTTCAACCGAATCCGCAGCCCGCGAAGGTTCCGTCACCGAGCCCATATAAGGCTTGTCCGACAACACCATATGCGCACGCAACATGTCCAAGTGGCGCTTGTTCACCGGCACATCGGTCGGCTCACAAACCGTGCCGCCTGAGTGGTGCAGCCATTTCGACATATAGCCCAGCTTCACGAATTTCTCAAAATCCGCGATGGTGGCATAGCGCCGCCCGCCTTCGATATCGCGCACGAAGGGCGGGCCATAGACCGGGGCCAGCACCAGATTGCGGCCACCGACTTCGACATTGCGCTCGGGGTTACGGGCGTATTGGGTGAAGGTTTTCGGGGCGGTGGAGCACAGCTTGCGCGCCAACCCGCGCGGAATATGCACCCGCTCGCCGCGCACATCCGCGCCCGCTTCGCGCCAACGCACCAGTGCCGCTTCGTTTTCGACAAAGTTAACGCCGATCTCTTCCAACACGGTTTCCGCGTTGTATTCGATGATCTGCAGCGCCTCCTCGTTCAGAATCTCAAAGTTCGGGATGTTGCGCTGGATGAATTTCGCAGTCTCGAACGAGACTGCCGTGCGCTCGGCCCGACGTGTCGCCCCGCCACCGCCCCGCACCCGCCGACCACCAGCTTCTGCCACATCGCTCATCGCAATCTCCATCCCCAGCCGCCCGCGCGGCATTGTTTTGGCTCTTATGCCGTGAACGCGCCAGCCCCCGCCCATCGAATACGCCGCATAAGCGACGAAACCGACATGTTGCCACTCTGGAAACGACTTAAGCCCATCCTCTGTGCTCAAATATCCTCAAGGGGGTGAGGCGGCACGCCGAGGGGGGCTGAAAGGCCCCCTTTCCGCGTTTGCGCACGAAAATCCCGCCAACCGATCTTGCGATTCTCCACGCATCCGGCTACCCGAGGCCATGACACAACATGATCGCCTTCTCATCATCGACTTCGGCTCTCAGGTCACGCAACTGATTGCGCGCCGCCTGCGCGAGTTGAACGTTTATTGCGAAATCCACCCCTACAATAAGGTCGATGACGCGTTCCTCAAAAGCTTTGCACCCAAAGCGGTGATCCTGTCGGGTGGCCCGGATTCGGTGACCCGCGCAGGCTCGCCCCGCGCGCCCGAAGCGCTCTGGTCTTTCGGCGTGCCCGTCTTAGGCATCTGCTACGGCCAACAGACGATGATGCAGCAGTTGGGCGGTTTGGTCGAAAATGGCCACGGCACCGCCGAATTTGGCCGCGCCTTTGTGACCCCCACCACGGATAAGCTGTCGATCCTGGATGGCTGGTTTGCAGATGGACGCGAGCAAGTCTGGATGAGCCACGGCGATCACGTCTCAAAAATCGCCCCCGGCTTCCTGGTCTACGGCACCTCGCCCAACGCCCCCTTCGCCGTCACCGCCGACCCTGCCCGCCACTTCTACGCGGTGCAGTTCCACCCCGAGGTGCATCACACCCCGAAGGGTGCGAAGCTCTACGAGAATTTCGTGAAGCTGGCAGGCTTTACCGGCGATTGGACGATGGGGCTTTACCGCGAACAAGCCATCGCCGCGATCCGCGCGCAAGTCGGCGACAAAAAGGTGATCTGCGCGCTGTCGGGCGGCGTTGATAGTTCTGTCACCGCGATCCTGATCCACGAAGCCATCGGCGATCAACTGACCTGCGTGTTTGTCGATCATGGTCTGCTGCGTCTAGGTGAGGCCGAGCAGGTCGTCGCGATGTTCCGCGACAATTACAACCTGAACCTGATCCATGCCGACGAATCCGAGCTGTTCTTGGGCAAGCTGGACGGCGTCTCCGACCCCGAAACCAAGCGCAAGATCATCGGCGGTCTGTTCATCGACGTGTTCCAGAAATACGCCAATGGCATTGAAGGCGCAGAGTTCCTTGCTCAAGGCACGCTTTACCCCGATGTGATCGAGTCGGTCAGCTTCTCCGGTGGCCCCTCGGTCACCATCAAAAGCCATCACAACGTCGGCGGCTTGCCGGAAAAGATGGGCCTGAAACTCGTCGAACCCCTGCGCGAATTGTTTAAAGACGAAGTCCGCGCTTTGGGTCGTGAACTAGGCCTGCCCGCCAGCTTCATCGGCCGCCACCCCTTCCCCGGCCCTGGCCTCGCGATCCGCTGCCCGGGTGAGATCACAGTCGAAAAGCTGGATATCCTGCGCCAAGCCGATGCGGTCTATATCGACCAGATCCGCAAACACGGCCTCTATGACGAAATCTGGCAAGCCTTCGCCGCCATCCTGCCGATGAAAACCGTCGGCGTGATGGGCGACGGGCGCACCTATGACTACGCTTTGGCGCTGCGCGCGGTGACAAGTGTCGATGGCATGACCGCCGACACCTATCCGTTCACCCATGATTTCTTGGGCGAAACCATGACCCGCATCATCAACGAGGTCAAAGGCGTTAACCGGGTGTTCTATGATATCACCTCCAAGCCGCCCGGCACGATTGAACTCGAATGATCCGGCTGCGTGGACATCTGGTCTGTGTCACGGCGGAGGAAGCCGCCGCCGTGCAGGCCCATGTTGCGTTGCACACGCAGCTTTCCCGTGCCGAGCCGGGCTGTTTGTCGTTTGAAGTCACTCCAACCGATGACCCGATGGTCTGGGAGGTGATGGAAACCTTCCGCACCCAGGATGATTTCAACGCCCATCAGGCGCGCACCCGCGCGTCCGAGTGGTTCACCGCCACCCGCAACATCCTGCGCGATTTCCGCGTCGAGGCGATTGGCGACTAAACCGCCGTCCAATTTCACATTGGCATAAATATCCCGGGGGGGAGCTTTAGCTGGTGGGCTGGCCCCCCTTCGCCCGATTCTGCGGCACATCATCACAGAACCAATCCCCGGCAGCGCCGTCGCAAGGGGCTCGATGCCCCGCGCGACGGCACCTGTTTACAGGTCAAACAAATCCGCCATGCGCCACGATCTGCGACAGCGGCAGTCGACCATTCGGCACTTCGCGCGCTTGCAGAACTTCCGGCAATTTCTCGATATCGCCATGCTCACCGACCGCGACCACAGCATGCAGCACATAGCCCTCGGGCAGGTTCAGGTTCTTGGCCAACACATCGGCTTCGAACCCGCCCATCGCATGCGCCACCAGCCCCACATGATGCGCCTGCAACGCGAGGTAACCCCAAGCGGTACCCGCATCAAAGCTATGCGCCGAATTGGGCAGGTCTTTACCATCCTTCTCAACCGTCGTGCGCGACGCCACCGCAATCAAAGCGGCGGCTTTTTCGGCCCATGAGCGGTTGAACGGCACCAAGGACTCGGCGATCTTGCCGAAAGCTGCATCACCGCGCAGCCCGTAAGCAAAGCGCCAAGGCTGATGGTTGCTGGACGACGGCGCCCAACGTGCCGCTTCAAACAAGGGCAGCAGCTCGACCTCGGTCAAGGTCTTGGCGGTAAAACCACGCGGCGAAAATCGGCTGGTGAATTGCGCATGGATCGGATGATCGGCGGTGCGGGGGTTTTTGATGGCGGAATGAGCGGTCATAACGGGTCCATTTTCAGATAAACTACCCCAGACATAACGTCGCAGGCGCTTGCAGCAAGGGCGCGGAATGCATAGCTGTTGTGCCTAAATGCACGCAAATCGATCTCTGGCAAAGCGCCGCTGATAGCGCTAAGCCTTGCGCCATGCGTGCGCTGTCCCAAAATTTTCTGTTCCGTCACCGCGATTTCGGCCTGTTCTGGGGCGGCATGGCCTTGGTGAATATCGCGGCGCAGGTTGAGGCCGTGACCATCGGTTGGCAGATTTACAGCCTTGGCCGCGCCACCTTGTCGATTGAGGAAAGCGCCTTTCTGGTCGGCATGGTCGGCCTGTGCCAATTTCTGCCGCTGTTCGTGCTGACCCTGTGGGCCGGGTCGCTGGCGGATCGCTATTCGCGTCGGATGATCGTGATGCTGGCGCTACTGACCGAAACCGCGGGTGTTTTGGGCCTCGTGGCGCTGGCCCTGCACCCTGAACCCGGTTTCACCGCCATCTTCACCATCGCGGCTTTGTTCGGTGCCGCGCGCGCCTTCCTCTCCCCGGCAGCCACGGCTTTGGTGCCAATGCTGGTGCCGAAATCCGACATGCCGCAGGCGATCTCGCTGAAATCGCTCAGCTGGCAAGGGGCTGTGATCATTGGGCCGTGGCTGGGTGGGATGCTGTGCGCGATGTCCACCGCCGCCGCCTATGCCACCACGGCGGCGCTATACGTCGCTGGCGTGGCGATCCTGCTATTGATGCGCGCCAACACCACACCCGAACGTCAACCGGGTAGCCAATGGACGCAGATCAAAGAGGGCCTCGCCTACACCTTCCACAACAAGATCGTGTTCGGCGCGATCTCGCTGGATCTGTTCGCGGTGCTGCTGGGCGGGGCAACAGCGCTACTGCCCGCCTTTGCCAGCGATATTCTGCATGTCGGGCCCGAGGGCTTTGGCATTCTGCGCTCTGGCCCGGCCATCGGCGCGGTGCTGGTGGCACTGGCCTTGGCGCGCTGGCCCTTGAAGCGCCGCGCCGGGATCAGGATGTTTTGGGCGGTGGGCGCGTTTGGTCTGGCGACGGTGGTGTTTGGGCTGTCGCAGAATATGTATCTCTCGGTGGGCGCTTTGGCGGTGCTGGGGGCTGCGGACATGATCTCGGTCTATGTCCGGCAAACTTTGGTGCAGATCGTCACACCGGATCACATGCGCGGCCGGGTGTCGTCGGTATCAGGTCTGTTCATCTCGGGCTCTAATGAGCTCGGCGAATTCGAATCCGGCGTCGTCTCGCGCTTTCTCGGCCCGGTCGGGGCGGCGGTGTTCGGCGGCATCGGCACCATGATCGTCACCGGCTCTTGGGCCTGGATGTTCCCGGCCCTGCGCAAAGCCGACCGTCTGGATGGGATCGAGCCTGACAGAGAAACGCTCCAGCCCCATTCGATGACCTCACAGGTCAGCCAATGAACCTGCCCAAAGCCCCAAACTCGCCCGCGATCCGCGCAGCACTCTGGATGATCGGCTCGATTCTGGCGTTCTCGGCGATGGCGATTGCCGCCAAACAGATTGGCCCGCGTCACGACAGTTTTGAGATCATGACGGTGCGCTCAGCCGTGGGCTTTGTGCTGGTGCTGGCATTGGCCGCGGCCACCGGCAAGCTGCATGAGATCACCGCCCGCAATCTCGGCGGCCATGCCCTGCGCAACGTCATCCATTTCACCGGGCAAAACCTGTGGTTCTGGGCGCTGACGATGATCCCCTTGGCGCAGCTTTTCGCCATCGAGTTCACCTCGCCCTTGTGGGTGGTGCTGCTGGCCGCCCTGCTGCTGGGCGAGCGGCTGACCAAGATCCGCCTGATCGCCGCCACTTTGGGCTTTGTCGGCGTGCTGATCGTGGCGCGCCCGGATCTGGCGCATCTGAACCCCGGCGTGCTGGCCGCCGCTGGCTCGGCCTTCTGCTTTGCCACCACCAATGTGGTCACCAAAAAACTGACCAAGGGTATCTCGATCCTCTGCATCCTGTTCTGGCTAACGCTGATGCAGTTCTTCTTCGGTCTTGCCGCAGCGCTTTCAGATGGCATTTTCCATCTGCCCACCGCCGCCACAATGCCGTGGCTCTGCGTGATCGGCCTTGCTGGTGTGACCGCGCATTACTGCATCACGGCAGCGCTGAAACTCGCCCCGGCCTCTTACGTCATGCCACTGGATTTCCTACGCCTGCCACTGATCGCCGTGGTGGGCGCCTTGGTTTATGCCGAGCCGCTTGACCCCTACGTCATCCTTGGCGCCGCGGTGATTTTTGCAGGCATTTGGTTGAACATCCGGGCTGAAATCCGACCCAAAGGTCACATCGAGCCAATCACAACCGTGTGACGCCGCGTCATTGATTGACCGTCGCGCTGGCTTCCGCTTAGCGTGACATATCACCGCATCAGACGCATTAACCCACGGAAAAGTTGGGACATGCCAAGATGCAGCATCGGTTACGGGGAGTAGACCATGAAGCATATCATCACCGCGCTTGGCGCATTGGCAATGAGCACCACGCTGGCACAGGCGGGGGGGGTTGATCGCTCGGGCCAAAGCATCGCCTCAATCTTTGAGGAAGGCGATTATGTTGAACTCAGCTTCGGCCATGTCTCGCCGGATGTCTCTGGCACGGCTGTGGCGGTTTTGGGCGGGTTTTCTTCCGGCGATATGGCGGGTGGATACAATCAGATCGGCATGGCGGTGAAAACCAAGCTGAATGAGCATTGGGATCTGGGCGTGATTTTCGACCAGCCATTCGGCGCGAAAGTCAGCTATCCGACCGGCACCAATTACTTTGCCCAAGGCTCCACGGCGGAACTGAATACGACCGCGCTGACCACGGTGCTGAAATATAAAACTGACAACAACATCAGCATTTTCGGCGGTCTGCGCTATGAGCTGATGGATGCCAAGGCCTCGGTGCCTTTCGTGGCAAGCTATAAGGTCGACTCCGATCAGTCGAGCGGGCTTGGCTATCTGGTCGGTGTGGCCTATGAAAAACCAGAGATCGCCTTGCGGGTGGCGCTGACCTATAACTCGAAAATCACCCATGATTTCAACACGGTGGAATCCAGCCTGCTGACCGGTGGCGTGGATGTGGCGGGCACGACCTCGGTGGATTCGCCGCAAAGCGTGAACCTCGAATTCCAGTCAGGTGTCGCCAAGGATACGCTGGTGTTCGGCTCGGTGCGTTGGGTGGATTGGTCAGCTTTCGTGATCGACCCCGCAGGCTATCCAGCCCCGTCGCCGCTGGTGTCTTATGACTCGGATACCGTGACCTATACTTTGGGCGTTGGCCGTCGGTTTAACGAAAACTGGTCCGGCTCAGTCTCGATTGGCTTTGAAGATCAGGTCGGGGGGTTTGCCTCCAACCTTGGGCCGCATGATGGCAAAACCAGCATCACCATCGGGGCCGCCTATACCACCGCAAGCAAGCTGAAAATCTCGGGCGGTGTGTCCTATATCCGCATCGGTGATGCGCAGACCTCGCTGAATGATGTCACTGCGGCGTCGAATTTCTCGGACAATTCGGCGATCGGTGTCGGCATGCGGATTTCCTACGCGTTCTGATCTGAGACTTTGACTTTGCGGCCCCGCAGTGCTTGCGGGGCCGCTTTGATTTTCGCTTCCCCCTCCCGGCCTGCGCCTGTAACAAAGCCGTGCCAAGCCAGCGGAGGGCGCGATGATTTACACCTCAGGACAAATGTTTCGCGCAGCCGAGCAAAAGCGGGTGCTGCTGTTTGGCATGTCGGGCCTGGGCAAAACCTATCTCTCGAACATGCTGCGCGACGCGGGGCAAGCGGGCGATGGCGGCTGGTTTCACTACTCGGTCGATTACCGCATCGGCACGCGCTATATGAACGAATTCATCGCCGACAACTTCAAGCGCGAGGCGATGAAAGTGCCGCTGCTGCGCGAACTGTTGATGTCGGATTCGGTCTATATCGCCTCGAACATCACCTTCAACAACTTGGCCCCGCTCTCGACCTATCTCGGCAAGCCTGGTGATCCGGCGCGCGGTGGCATCGCGTTTGAGGAATATCAGCGCCGTCAGGCCGAACATGCACAGGCCGAAATCTCGGCCATGTTGGACGTACCGCGCTTTGTCGAGCGCGCGGAAGATATCTATGGCTATCAGAACTTTATCTGCGACACCTCAGGCTCGATCTGCGAGGTGGTCGATGCCGAAAACCCCGCCGATCCGGTGATGCGGGCCTTGGCGGATAACCAGCTTCTGGTCTGGATCAAAGGCTCCGACGCCCATAAAGCCGAACTCGCCCGCCGCTTTGATCGCAGCCCAAAACCGATGTATTACCGCCCGGATTTTCTGACCGAACTTTGGGCCGAATACCTTGCCAAAGAAGGCAAATCCTCGACTGAAGTCGATCCTGACGCTTTCCTGCGCTTCGGCTACGCCCGCCTGCTCGATCATCGCCAGCCACGCTATGCCGCGATGGCGCGCTGGGGCATCACGGTGACGGCCGAGGAGGTGGCCCAGGTGAAAACCCCCGCCGATTTCGATGATATGATCGCAACGGCCCTTGATCGCCGTCAGACTAACGCCTAACTACCCGCTTTATCAGGATAAACCCATGCCGATCACCCTGCCCGCCTCACTGCCCGCCTATGACGTTCTGCGGAACGAAGGCGTCATGGTGATGTCGCCCGAGCGGGCGCAAGCGCAGGAAATCCGCCCGCTGCGCATCGGGCTTTTGAACCTGATGCCGAAGAAAATCCAGACCGAGAACCAATTCGCCCGTCTGATCGGCGCGACCCCATTGCAGATTGATCTGCAACTGATCCGCATGTCCGAACACCAAGCTAAAAACACCGCCGCCGAGCATATGGAAACCTTCTATCGCCCGTTCCAAGAGGTGAAAGATGAAAAATTCGACGGCTTGATCATCACGGGTGCGCCGATTGAACACCTCGCCTTCGAGGAGGTCACCTATTGGGACGAACTCTGCGAGGTGATGGATTGGACTCAAACCAACGTATTCTCCACCTTCGGCGTCTGCTGGGGCGGCATGGCGATGATCAACCATTTCCATGGCGTCAAGAAACACATGCTGGATCACAAGGCGTTTGGTTGTTTCCGGCACATGAACCTTGCGCCCACGTCGCCGTTCCTGCGCGGCTTCTCAGATGAATTTGTCATTCCGGTCAGCCGCTGGACCGAGATGAAACAGGCCGAGATTGACGCAGCCCCCGGTCTGCGCACCCTGCTGGGCAGCGATCAGGTCGGCCCCTGTCTGGTCGAGGATCCCGCCCATCGCGCGCTTTATATCTTCAACCATTTTGAATATGACAGCGACACGCTGAAGCAGGAATATGACCGCGATGTGGCCGCTGGCACCCCAATCAATGTGCCGGATAATTACTACCCGAATGACAATCCTGCCCTACCTCCGTTGAACCGCTGGCGCAGCCACGCGCATTTGCTTTACGGCAACTGGATCAACGAGATTTATCAGGGCACACCCTATGACATGGCAGAGATTGGCCGCTAAGATCCTGATAACGGCGGCCCTTTTGGGCGGTGTCTCGGCGGTGACGCTGTACCGCGCGCAATCCCGCGAGGCCGCGATTGCCGCCGAATTCCCGCCCGAAGGCCAGTTTCTGACCGTGAACGGTGCGCAGGTGCATGTCTATATCACAGGCCAAGGCCCCGATCTGATCCTGATCCACGGCGCATCCGGCAATGCCCGTGACATGACCGTAGCACTTGCGTCCGATCTGGAAAAATCCTACCGCGTCATCGCCTTTGATCGGCCGGGCCTTGGTTGGTCAGACCCGATCCCCGACCAATCTCTGCGTGGCCAGGCCCTGCAGTTGTCGGACGCCGCCGCACAGTTGAACGTCCACGATCCCATTATCGTCGGCCAAAGCTATGGCGGTTCTGTCGCCTTGGCTTGGGCGCTTTACGCCCCCGTAAAACCCCGCGCCTTGGTGCTGATCTCGGCCCCCTCGCTGCCGTGGCCCGGCGCTTTGGATATCTTCTACCGCCTGACCGATAGCACAATCGGCGCGGCGCTGATCCCGCCGCTGGCCTCGGCGTTTACCCCCGACAGCTATCTCGACGCCACCATCACCGCCATCTTCGCGCCAGATCCGGTGCCGCCCGGCTATGCCAAAGCCATTGCGGCGAAACTGACGATGCGCCGCAGCACGCTGCGTGCCAATTTCGCGCAAGTGAACAATCTACGCCCAGAAATTGTCGCGCAAGAGCCGCTCTACCCGCAATTGACCCTGCCGATCGAGTTGATCCACGGCAGTGCCGACACCATCGTGCCGCTGGCGATCCATTCCGAACCGCTGGCTGGACGCCTGCCATCGGCCCATCTGACGGTGATCGAAGGTGCGGGCCACATGCCGCATTACAGTCATCGCGCTGAGACACTAGCGGCGATTGAACGCGCCGCCGAACGCTCTGGATTGCGCCCAAGCCCGCAATCGCCATAGTGGGGCAACCCTAAAGCTGGAGGAAACCATGGACCTGCCCTTTGACGGCGCGATCAGCCGCTATTTCAAGGAAGCCGCCCCGAAAGAGGTGCGCAAAACCATCGAAAAGGCCAGCAAAGACGAGATTCTGTGGAAGGATTACCCCTACCGGACCGAGATGAAGAAAGCTGACTACAACGCCCAGATGGACGCGCTTCAGGTACAGCTGGTGCGGATGGCGGCAGATGTGAAAGCCACCGGCAAGCGCATGGTGGTGGTGTTTGAAGGCCGCGATGCTGCAGGTAAGGGCGGAGCAATCTCTGCCGCGCATATGAATCTCAACCCCCGCGTCGCAGGCATCGTGGCGCTGCCGAAACCGACCGAGCGCGAGGCCGCACAATGGTATTTCCAGCGCTATGTCGATTGGCTGCCTGCGGCGGGTGAAATCGCTTTTTTTGATCGGTCTTGGTACAATCGCGGCATTGTCGAGCATGTTTTCGGCTTTTGTACCCCCGAACAGCGCGCGAAATTCTTCCGACAACTGCCGGAATTTGAACGGATGCTGGTGGATGAGGGGATTGTGCTGGTCAAGCTCTGGCTGGAAGTCGGCCAAGCCGAGCAGTTGCAACGGTTTTTGGATCGTGAGCAAGACCCGCTGAAGCAATGGAAGCTAAGCCAAATCGACATTGATGGCTTGGCGAAATGGCAGGAATATTGCACCGCGATTGATGAAACCTTCGCGCAAAGCGATTTCAAATACGCGCCTTGGACGGTGATCTTGTCGGATGACAAGCTGCGCACCCGGATTTGTGCGATACAAAACATCCTGTTGGCGGTGGATTTCAAAGGCAAAGACCTGAATGTGATCGGTAAGATTGATGAGAAAATCTGCGGCGGGCCGAAGATGAGGCCAAAAGGGTGAAACGTGGCTACCATCATGGCAATCTGCGGCAGGCCTTGGTTGAGGCGGCGCTAGAGTTGATCGCCGACCAAGGCCCGACCGGGTTCACCCTGTCCGAGGCCGCGAAAACCGCCGATGTCACCCCCGCCGCAGTCTACCGCCATTTCGCCGGCCGCGACGATCTGATCGCCGAGGTCGCCCGCCAAGGCTATGATATTTTCGCAGCATTGATGGAGTTTGCCTATAACAACGGCCAGCCCACCGCACTCGCGGCGTTCGAGGCCACCGGCCGCGCTTATCTGGCCTTCGCGCGCAAATATCCCGGTCATTACATGGCGATGTTCGAATCCGGCCTCAGCCTGCAAGCGCATCCCGATCTTGCCATCGTCGCACAAAAAGCCCGCGCGGTGCTGGAACAAGCCGCTGAAAAGCTGTCGCAACACCTGCCCGTCGGCAAACGCCCGCCGTCGAGCATGTTCTCGGCGCATATCTGGGCGATGAGCCATGGCGTGGTGGAACTTTATATGCGTGGCGCGCCGGGTGCCAAAAGCCCATTTCCGCCGGAAGACTTGTTGGAGGCAGGGATCGGGATTTATCTGCGCGGGCTGGGGCTGTTGCGGCCAGACACATAAATAAGGCCCCCGCAGGGGCCTTTATTTTCAGCGGAACAAAACCAGCGCCCCCGGGGACCATGCCACGCGGGTTTGCGTGCCAATGTCCAGAACCGGACGGCCAAACACATTGCGCATCGACAACCGCATCGGCTCGGTCGTGCCTTCCAGCTTGATGTCGTAATAGGTCATGTCGCCGTAATAGACGACCTCGACCACCTCCGCCTTACTTTCGCGGTCGGTTGCTGTCTGCCCATCAAACAGGATCGTCAGCGTTTCGGGCCGGAAGCCGATCGAGGCGCTGGAGCTTCCCGGAGCCACCGAAACCTGCTCGGCGTCCAAAGTCAGACGGCCAAAACCCTTGGCTTCAACCTCAACCTTGCCATCCACCTCCGACAGAATATCCGCAGGCAAAAAGTTCATTGTGCCAATGAAATCCGCGACCTTGCGCGAGTTCGGACGCCTGTACAACGTCTCAGGGTCGGCCAGTTGTGCAATCTCACCCTCGAACATCACCGCAATCCGGTCCGACATCACCAAGGCTTCTTCCTGATCATGCGTCACCAGAATGAAGGTGATGCCAACCTGCCGTTGCAGCTTGATCAGCTCCATCTGCATCTGCTCGCGCATCTTTTTATCCAGCGCCGACAAAGGCTCGTCCAGCAGCAACACCTTCGGCTTCAGGATCAGCGCCCGCGCCAAAGCCACCCGTTGCCGTTGCCCGCCCGAAAGCGCATGCGCCGCCCGTGCGCCGTAGCCTTTCAGCCCGACCATCTCCAACGCCTCGGCCACCGCTTTGGCTTTCTCCGCAGCCGAGCGCGGGTCTTTGCGCAGACCAAAGCCCACATTCTGCTCCACCGTCAGATGCGGGAAGATCGCGTAGGATTGGAACACCATGTTAGTTGGCCGCACATTGGCCGGCACATTCGCCATATCCTTGCCGTCGATCATCACCACGCCCGAGGAAATCCCCTCAAACCCAGCAATGGTGCGCAAGAGCGTGGTCTTGCCACAGCCAGACGGCCCCAGCAGACTGAAAAACTCGCCCGCCTTGATCGTCGCGGTGATGCCACGCAGGGCGTGATAATCGCCATAATACTTATGAACGTCTTTGAACTCGATCATCGTCTGATCGGCAGCAGTTGATTTTTCAGACGTCACAGGAAGCCTCCAGTATCCTTACCACCGGTTTTGGCGAGGCCACGGCGGCGGAAATATTCTGCGGTTGCAAGCAAGGCGATGGACAGACAAACGAGGATCGTCCCCAAAGCCAGAATGACCGGCACGTTCTGCGGAAAGCGGAACTGGCCAAAGATATAGACCGGCAGGGTGTTTTCATTGCCCGCCAAGAAGAACGCCATGATGAATTCATCAAGACTGATGGTGAAGGTGATCAACAGGCTGGAAATGATGCCGGGCAGCACCAGCGGCAGGATCACCAAGCGGAACGCCGACACCGGGGTTTCGCCCAAGTCATAAGCAGCTTCCTCCAGCGACTGATCCAAAGACTGAAACGCCGCCGACAGGATCGCGATCGAGAACGGCGTGCAGACCAGCACATGGCCCAAGATCACCGTGAACAGGCTGAGCGGCATGCCGATGCCTAGCAAAACCGTCAGCAGCGCCACCGCCAAAATGATATCCGGCATCACCAAGGGCAGCATGATCAGCCCCATCAACGGGGTTTTGAACGGAAACGTATAACGGCTGGAGGCGCGCGAGGCGAAAATCCCCAAGCAGGTCGAGATCACCGCCGCACTACAGCCGATGATCAGCGAGTTTTTCAGCGCGTGATGCAGCGCCGGATCGTCCCACAACTTGCCAAACCATGCCGTGGTGAAGCCATTCAGCGGAAAGGCGATCGTGGTCGCGTTGTTGAACGCAAAGATCGGCAGCAGAATGATCGGCGCGTAGAGGAAGATCAGATAGAAGATCGTATAGCCGCGAAACCAACCGCCCTTCATCGCTTGTTCCCCCGCAAAAACCGTCGATTCAGGAATAAGAACAACAGGCTCACCGCCATCACCAGCGCCATCGAAGACACCGCCAGCGCCGATCCCAGCGGATAATTGTCCAGCTTTTTGTAATTCAACTCGACAAGGTTGGCGACCATCTTGCCCTCTGGCCCGCCGACCAGACTGGGCGTCACATAATCGCCAATGGTCGGAATAAACACGATCAGCACCGAGGAAATCACCCCCGGCATCGCCAAAGGCAGCGTCACCCGCCAGAAGGTCATGAACGGGCTTTCGCCCAGATCACGCCCCGCCTCTAGGAACGAACGGTCGATCTTCTCTAGCGAGACGAAAATCGGCAGGATCGCGAACGGCGCATAGGCATGCGCCAGCGTGATCACCACCGAATTGACGTTATACAGCAGCCAGGTGATCGGCTCTTGGATCAGGCCAAGCTCCAGCAACCCGAAGTTGATCGGCCCGCCAGTGCCCAAAATCACCTTCCACAAGAACACCCGGATCAGATAGCTGGTCCAGAACGGAATGGTGATCAAAAACAGCCACAACGACTTTTTCGAAGGCGCGACGTAAAAGCTGACGTAATAGGCCACCGGAAACGCCAGCAGCACCGTCACCGCCGTCACCACCATTGAAATCAGCAGCGACCGCCACATCAGCGTCAGCGCCAGCGGGTCCGACCAAACGCCTTTGTAGGTCTGAGACTCGGTCATCACGCCGTTGACATCTTTGTAGGAGTGACATTCTCCGATGTAGTTACACAGTTGAAAATGTGGGATAATCTTCAGATAACCATCGGTCATGAAGCTGTAGGCGAAGATCATCGCCAAGGGCGCGGCCAACAGCAGAATCGCGTAAATCGCGGTGGGGCTGATCATCAACAGCCCGTTGGCGGCTTCAGATCCCCTGAAGCGCACCTTTGGTTTCGATTGCATCCCGGTCCCCTTGTTGCACCTTGACTGGCGCTTTTGGCGTATTTTGATCAAATTAAGCCGAACGCGCGAAATCGCGCAAGCATTATGTGATCGTAAATCTTATCTGATCATCACCGCCAAGTGGCCTGCACGCAAGGGAAACGCGCAGCGGTCAAATCTGTTCGATCTGAATCGCCCGCTTTTTAAGCTCATCATACAGACAAGCCAGCACCCTTTGCGCGCCCACCGCTGCCTGCAACGCATCCGAGATCACCTGATCGCCCGCCCCATCCGACACCCGCCAGATCAGCCGCTGCTTGTCCCCGTCATCGTAGACAATCTCGGTCAAGCCTGCGCGCGACTTGCGCATCCCAAGGAAATCCGCACCGGCCCCCGGCGCGTGAAACGTGGTTTGAAGTCCCATTTGCGGGCCTTTCTTTATCTGCTCTGGCCCGTTTTGCAGGCTCTGGGCGGAATCTTGCGCGTGGCGACACTTTCGGTCAATTCGCCCGTGCAAGATTGTGTCCCACAGAGTCCTGAAAGCCACACCTTCAAACCGCCATATCGTTCGGTGGTCGCGGCAGCATGTAGCCCATCGCTGCGAGGCCCGCATCCAACTGTTGACGCGGGATTCCCCCCGCAATCGCCAGCCGCACCGCATTCGGCGCGCGCCCATTGCTCATCGCATATTGATCCGCCGCGCGCAGCAAAACCCCCTGCTCCTCGGCCATCCGGGTAAAGGTATAGGCCCGCCAACCCTGCGGTAGCCGCAGCCAAGCAAACGGGATGCCCTTCTGCCACGACAGATCAAACGCGCCCAAGCGGTTGACAACCATCTGCAAACGTTCCGAAAACTCTGCTTCAACCGATGCGCGGATTTCATCCGCAGCGCCCGAGTTGAACAATTCCAGCGCAAATTCCGCCAAAGGCTTAGACAGCGCAAAAAAAGAATGTTGGGCAGCCAACCGCCCCGTCGGCCCCATCCCGGTCGGGCAGATCACATAGCCAAAGCGCAATGCCGCCGAGATGGATTTCGACAGGCTGCCCGCATACCACACCCGTTCCGGCGCCAAAGCCCGCAAAGCCGGATCGGGCGCGCCCGAATAGAAATAGCACTCATCCTCGATAATTTGCAGATCATAGCGCCGCGCGATGGATACAATTTGCGATTGTCTCTCTTGGCTCATCCGGGCCGTGGTTGGGTTTTGTGCGCTAGGGGTCAGGCACAAGACTTGCGCGCCATAGCGTTTGCAGGCGGCCTCTAACGCATCCGGGCGGATACCTTCCTCGTCCAGTTCAATCCCGATCACTTCGGCCCGCGCCGCCCGCGCCGCATAGCGAAAGCCGGGATAGGCCAGATCCTCGATCAGCACCACCGGACGGTCGCCGCGCAAGCAGCAGTCCAAGATCAAACCAATGCCGCTTTGCCCGCCATGCGTCAGCATCACATCATCTTCGCTGATCGGCCCCAGCACCCGGTTGGCCAGCCAGCCCACCACCGCCGCGCGCAGCGGACGCTCGCCACTTTGATGCGTGTAATCAAGCCATTCCACGCCGACGCTCAGAGAAACCTTGCGCAGAATATCGCCAAATATCGCCACTTGCCCGACATCCGGCAGCTGCGGCGAGCGCAGATCGACCCGACCGTCATCCACTCCCGGATCGCGGTCAGTGAACAAAGGCTGCGTCGGCCCCAGCCTTGGTTTGCGCGCCGCGACAAACGTGCCGCGCCCCACCGTCGCCTCGAGCAGACCTTCCTGCGTGGCGATTTGATAGGCCCGGCTGACCGTCCCCGGCGTCACAGCCAAGCGATAGGCCAAATCGCGGACCGTCGGCAATTGTGTGCCCTGTGGCAAAGTCGCGGTGCGGATCGCGTCTCGCAACGCGCGCGCCAGCGATAAGTACTTCGGACCTTCGTCGCCGGCCAAATCAGGCACCCAGATTGTATTCATAACAATGTTCCTCTGGCGATTCGCGGCCCTGCATTGTATCAATCATAGCAGGTATCTGCATCTTGTATCAATACAATCGGATGAAGCCATGTCGTATAACCAAGCCCTCGCTCTGAACGCCCAACCTTTGCCGCCACTGTCGCGCGTGCTGGTATCGTTGGCGCTGACCGTCGCGGCATGGGAGTTGCGCTATCGCACCCGAAAGCAGTTGGCGCAGATGCCGAGACACATGCTGCGCGACATTGGCCTGTCTGAAAGCCATGCTGAGGTCGAGGCTGAAAAGCCGTTCTGGCGCGCCTAACCCCATTCTCCGTGTTCCCCAACCTCGGGCCGGTTTTTCCGGCCCGTTTTTTTATGCCCTGCCCCAAGATGCCCGACCGCGCGGCCAATACAAAAGGCCCGTGGTTTCCCACGGGCCTTTGCACAATCCAAGATCGTAAAGCTTAACGCTTCGAGAACTGGAACGACTTACGGGCTTTCGCCTTGCCGTATTTCTTACGCTCAACCACACGGCTGTCGCGGGTCAGGAAGCCAGCGGCTTTCAACGCGCCGCGCAAAGCGGGTTCATAAAGCTGCAAGGCTTTCGAAACGCCATGCTTCACAGCGCCAGCCTGGCCAGAAAGACCACCGCCAGCAACCGTTGCCATCACGTCGAACTGGCCTTCAACGCCAGCGACGGTGAAAGGCTGACGCAGGATCATTTGCAGCACGGGACGTGCGAAATAAACCGCCATCTCTTTGCCGTTCACAACCACTTTGCCCGAGCCTGGTTTGATCCAGACGCGTGCAACCGCGTTCTTGCGCTTGCCGGTTGCATAGGCGCGACCCAACTTGTCACGCACAGCCACACGCACAATGGCAGCCGGTGCAGCAGGAGCCGCAGCGCTGACTACCGATTTCAGATCGTCGAGAGATTTGATATCGGACATGATTATGCGCTCCGGGTGTTCTTCGGGTTCAGGGCCGCAAGGTCCAGAACGGTGGGCTGTTGCGCCTCATGCGGATGCTCAGCCGACGCGTAAACGCGCAGGTTGGTCATCTGAACGCGGCCCAGACGGTTGCGGGTGATCATACGCTCAACAGCTTTGATCACGACGCGCTCGGGGTGAGCACCTTCCAAGACTTGCTTGGCGGTGCGCTGCTTGATGCCGCCCGGATGGCCGGTGTGCCAGTAGTAGATCTTGTCGTTGCGCTTGTTACCGGTCATCTGGATTTTGTCCGCGTTGATGACGATAACATTATCACCCATGTCCATGTGGGGGGTGAAGGTCGGCTTGTTTTTGCCGCGCAGGATAGAAGCCACGATCGTTGCAAGACGGCCCAGAACGATGCCTTCGGCGTCGATCAGGATCCATTTCTTGTCAATGTCCGCAGGCGTAGCGGAGAAGGTTTTCATCTTGAACCCATAAGAGAGAGGGCGAGAGTCACCTCTCGCATTTCGGATGGCGGCTTATCGCTGAACCAGCGCGCAGCGTCAAGCGGCGGGACGAATATAATAAATAGTAAATTCAACAAGTTACGATATGCGGTAATATGATACCCCAAATCCACTCCAAACAGTTTGACTAAAATTATCATCCTCTGTGCTCAAATATCCCACCGGGGTCTGGGGGTGTGAAACCCCCAGCCTTCACCGCAAGCGCGGCGGCTTCCCATCCATCCCCGGCGCCGCCCGCTCTACCGCGGCCTGCGCCACCAGTTCCGGCACCTCAAACACAATCGCCACCCGCGCAAGCTCGACCACAGCCGCATCGCCGGAACTCAGGAACGTCACATCCAACTCCCCCGCCTCCAGCCCCGAGAATACCAAAGCCTCCGACAGCGCCCGCGCCAAGGCTTCCTCCGCGCCCGGAGCCGCATCAATCACCGCCAGCATATGCCCCAACCGCCCGTCGCTATACCGCACCCCAGACAGCAACGCCGCCCGCGCCAACCCAGCCGCCCCGCCCAACGTAAAGGTCAGCGCATCGCTCAACGCCTCCGGCAAACCCTTGGGGGCAAAAAACTGCACAGGTGTCGCCTCGACCTCCACCGGAGCCGCCTCCAGCATCTCACAGAGCCAGCGCAGCGCTTCCGGCGGCAACAGCACCTCAGACGCAGCGCCCGTGCCAAAGTTCAGCCCCAAAGACAGCCCCTGCCCCAGCATCTGCTGCGCAATCAACCGCCCCGGAAGTGCTGCATAAGGCAGGCCCGCACCAGATTGCGGCCCCTGCCCGAAAACCGCCAACCGTTCCTCGGAATCATAGGCCAGCAGCACCGGCCCATCCGGCAGATCGAACACCCGAGGATCCACCCGCTCACCTTCCGCCTCGCGCTCCAGCAGCAAAAACAAGGTGGCATCCGCCAACAGCCGGTAAAACCGCAACCCCGCCGAGGCGTCCCCCGCCTGCATCGCGCCATAGGCCTGATCGAGACTTTGCATCACATCCTCCGTTTTCCCATCGCTACCGCCACAACCGCCGCACCGCAACAGCGCAGCAACACATCCAGACTTCCGCCAAATCCCGATTGTGACGCCGCTGCCCCCCAGTTAGTGAGGGATAAACCCCGCGCCTCCCCGGAATCCCGCTATGTATCGTGTCTCGCCCTTCGTGCGCCATTTCGCCCTCGCCCTGTGCCTTGGCATCCTTGCGGCCACGCTTTGGCTTAACCTTGATGCCGCAGGTTACTATGATTTCATCGAATGGCGCATCGCCGATCTGCACGCCCCTGCCTTTGTCCTTGATCAACTGCCCGCGTGGCTGACGCAATGGTCGCTGCAAAGCCCGGCCCTGACCCCCGCCTCGCTGACCTCGCATGGGCTGATGGCGTTGTTCATGTTCTTCGTCGGCAAAGAATTGTGGGAGGCCTTGATCTTAGAGCGTGGCGCGCTGTCTGGCCCGCAATCGCTGGTGCCCCTCGGCGGCGTGATTGGCGCCGCGATCGGAGCCGCCCTGATCTGGATCCTCTCCGGCGCGCTGATCGAGACCGCCGCCGAATCCAGCCTCGCCATCGGATGGCAAGTCCCGCTCGGCTCTGATGTGGTGCTCGGCTACGTCTTGGGTCGCCGGGTGTTCGGCCCAAACCACCCCGCGCTGCATGTGCTGCTGCTGGTCACCATCGCCTGCGATTTTCTCGGCCTCTTGATGCTGGGCCTGTCCTACCCCAGCGGGGGGTTGTTCCGCTTGGGCTGGCTCGCGCTGCCGCTGCTCGCCAGCTTTGGCGTCTGGGCGCTCTATGGCCGCCGCCCGCGCCTGAACGCATCCGAGGCCGCCCGCCGCCGTGGCCTGATGCTTTGGCCCTATATCCTTGCCGGAGCAATCTCCTTCATCGGCGTCGCGGCGGCTGGCCTACCCCCGGCGCTTGGCCTGTTGCCCGTGATCCCGGCCATCCCGCACGCCGACCGCTCTTTCGGTTTCTTCGCCGAGGCGGAAAACTTTCTGCACGACCCGCTCAACCGCCTTGCGCATTTGCTGGTGCGCCCGCTCGCTCTCGTGCTGTTCCTGTTCGGCCTGACCCGTGGCGGTATTGATCTGTCGGCCTTCGCCCCGACCACGTTCACCACCCTCGCCGCGTTCTGGATCGGCAAACCCCTAGGCTTTCTGCTCGGCTGCTGGCTTGCCGCCCGCATCACCCACCGCACCCTGCCCGCAGGTATCGCCCTGCGCGAACTGCTGCTGATCGCCATGCTGCTGGGGCTAGGCTTCACCGTCCCGGTGCTGGCACTCGACACCGCCCTGCCCGGAGGCGGCATGGCCGAAGCCGCCCGCCTTGGCCTCGCGCTGTCGCTCCTCGCCGGAGCCGCCGCCTTGCTGCTCGCGCGCCTGACACGTCGCTAACGGTCGCAATAGGGGCTGGTACATTTGTACCAATACGGTGTCGCTCGCGCCGCAGCACTCAACGGGAACCGATCATGCAGCAAGCGAAACGCCGCCTTGCCGGCAAACACCCCACCCACATCGCCGCGCGTCCGGTAGCGGTTCAGCTGCACAATCTGCCGCAACGCCTGCGGCATCGCTCCATTCTGCTGCAAGATCATCTCTGGGATCGTATCCGACCCCGCATCCGCCCAAGCGATCACCACTTCACTCAAGCGCTGCGAAAGCCCGGTATCCGGCCCGAGCCGCCCCAATTCATCCAACGCTACCAACCGCCCAAACGGCACACCGGGGTCGTAAGGACCTTGCGGCGGGAATCCGACAAAGCGCGGCACTGGCAAAGCAATCTCCATTCGCCGATCATGCAGCCGCCGGATCCCCCGTTCGGTGTAGCCCTTCTGCGAGAACCAGAACTGCCCCACCTGCAACAACCGCTCCACATCCACCTGCAACCCGCCGCCCGTGCGCAACCAATCCGGCAGATCGGCGCTAAATTGACCAACTGTGCCGAAATAATTTCCAAAGCCCGGAACTTTAGTCATATCCCAAGCCCAATGCCCGTAATAGCGCACCGAAAGCGGCATCGTCAGTGCCGCCAAGGCGAGTTTGACTTCTGGCTCTGATGCCTTCGCCATCGCGGCCTCGGCGTCAAAGCGTGCGGTTGGATAAAGTGCGAGATAGTTGCGCAAAGCCGCTTGGGCCTCGCGGATGCTCCCCAAGGCCAGCAAGCGCAGAAACGCTACCCGCGCCAAGTTGACTCGCACCGTCTGCGGCAGCCTTGTATCCGCCACCAATGCCCGAAGATGCGCCGCAGACAGCAAATCAATCGAGCGCGCATACTGCACGGACCCATTTTCTGCCAGCAGGTCAGCCAACGCATCCATGTTATCGACAAACATCAGGCGCATTTCGTTCAGCGTATAAGACGCATCGTCGCGCCTGCTGCGCTGCATCGCCGCCAAAGCCGCCAAGTCTTGCGGCGTCTCCTCAACCTGCCGCAGTTTGCGGTGCCAATATCCGGCGGCTGTCTTGCGCGCCAGAAAACCGCGCGCCGCTTGGTCAATCATCGCATCCTGCATCCGAGGCGGCAAAAGCTCGATCAGATCATCCGGCTTTGGCAGCCCAGCGTCCCAAACATCGCGCGTGCTGCGCTCAAAATACGCTGTCGGGAAAGCCGCGTATTCCGCCGGGGAGGCCACACAATTCAGCGTGCGCACCAGCCAAATATTGTAAAGCCCGTCGGCTGTTTCGGCCTGATCCTCGGCCATCGGAAACAGCATGGCGAGGACCGCCCATTCCGTCCCACCCGAGCGGCGATACTGCACCCAATAGCGCGCGCCCAAGCTGTCAAACTGTGGTGCGATTTCCCAGTCCTTGTCATTGTCCCGCCGCCAGTTCTGTTCTTTCCGCATCTGATCCGCCGCGAAAACCGGATAGGCCGATTGCACGGCGGCCCCCAGAAGCCAATCCACCAGATCAGAGCACCGGGCGTGCCAAGCGATCACGGCCTCGGTATCGCTCAAATCCTTGGCGCGATCTGGGTTAAACCACCAATCCGGGCTTGGCCCCGGCACCGTCAGCACATCCAATGTGCTTGCCACCTAGTCACGCGGGCCCGCCGAAAGGTAAGTTTCATTTGGGGCCAGCGCGTAAGGCAGCGCGTGGTTCAACGCAAAATCCGCCCATTCGTCGACAACACCAGCATAATCCCAACTCCACGGACCGCCCGGTGGCTGATGCTTCATCCACGCGGGTTTGTATAAATCCGCCCCATTGCGAAAGCCATAATCTGGCAAGCCATGTTACAGTCGATATAGATCCAGCGTCGCCCCCACCTCGTGACCGATCCCCACATCCGCACCGCCCGCATAAAGCGTGCCAAACCGCCCGAAGGATGCATTCAGCATCTCGCCCGCCGCCGCATATTTGCCATCACACAGCGCTGGACCCGGTCGCGCCTCTGCGCCTGCAGCAATCACCGCCAACAGCACCGCCAACATCCACCGCATCACCACAACATCTCACCGCAAGGATTCGCCTCCCCACCCTATCCGCCCGCACCACGCCACGCATCACATCCGCATGCGCGCCCACATTTTCCCCACCCAATACTGCCCCACCTTGCGCCATTGTCCATGGATGCGACATAATGATGCCTCAAACCCGGATTAGACCCGTATTCGGCTCTTGTGCGTCAACAAGAACCAAGCGTTAACATTTCTTCGGTAGGGCTGGGGTCACTGGCCGATAACGATGTGCACAGGCAGGAGGCAGACCCGTCAGGGCAGCCATGATCGCGTTCGAGAATGTCAGTAAGTCCTTTTGGACAGGTAAGTCGCGCAAGGTGATCCTTGACCGCGCCTCATTCACCGTTGAAGTCGGCAATTCTCTGGGCATCCTTGCCCGCAACGGCACCGGCAAAACCACCATCATCAACATGATGGCGGGGCTTGAGAAACCGGATGAGGGCAAAATCATGCGCACCTCGCGGATCTCTTTCCCACTGGGATTCATGGGCGGCATCCTGTCAAAACACACCGCCACCGAAAACGCCCGCTATATCGCGCGGCTTTACGGGCTGGACCCGGACTATATCGAAAGCTTCTGCCGCTGGCTGTCCAATATCGACGAATATTTCGACATGCCGGTCGGTACGTTTTCATCCGGCATGCGCTCGCGGTTTTCCTTCGCGCTGATGCTGGCGCTGGAGTTTGACATCTATCTGATCGACGAAGGCATGCCGTCCTCGACCGATGTTGAATTCAACCGCAAAGCGGGGCAAGTGCTGCGCCAGCGCTTGAAAAATGCCACCGTGGTGGTGGTGTCGCACCAGCCCTCGACGCTGGAGAAATTCTGCCGCTCGGCCGCTGTGTTGCGCAATGGTCAGTTGTATATGTTTGAAACTTTAGAAGAGGCGAAGCGGCTTTATGACTACCAAACTTAGTGTTCAGCGCTTCCGCACCCGCCGCCCCGATCCAGTTGAGGCCCCGGCGCCCTTGCCGCTGACCACGGCGGCCGCCAAAGCCAGCCCTGCCCCAACATCCGCCACCGCCAAACCCGCCCCCCCAGTGCAACCCCGCGTCGGCGATCGCGCCTTCTTTCCCACCGATGAGGAAGACGGCTTTGCTGGCATGACCTTCCCCGGTGCCGAAAAACCTGCGCAAAAAAGCGCCCCCGCCGATATCGACACTATCCGGCAAGAGGGGTTGACGGGTCGGCAGTTGCGCATGGCCCGCCGCCTCGCCCAAAAGCATGGCCTGCCCGCCACATCCGACTTTGACGCCGTGCGGCTGCTGCGCAACGCCGGCATTGACCCGTTTCAAGCCAATTCGGTGCTGGAACTGGTCTCCTCCGGCGATGGCCCGCCAATGCCGCCCTCAGGCTCACGCGCGCTGACCGTCACCCCCGGCGGCGATGGCATCCAACTGCCGCAAACCATCAAACCGATCCAGCTGCCCTCCACCGAAGAACAAATTGAGCGGGCGCATCTCGCCGAAGTTGGCAAAATCCAGCGCGATATCGTCGCACGCCGCCGCAAGAAATCGCTGCTGCTGGCCGCGCGTTTGTTCGTGTTCGTCGGGCTGCCCACTATCCTTGCCGCGATCTATTATTACACCATCGCGACGCCGCTCTACTCCAGCCGCACCGAATTCGTCATCCAGCAGAACGATGCAGCCCCTTCTGGACTCAGCTCGATGCTGAAGGGCTCGGCGATGGCCACCTCGCAGGATTCGATCACCGTGCAGGGCTACCTGCAAAGCCAAGACGCGATGGAACGCTTGGACCATGACCTCGGCTTTCGCGCGCATTTCTCGGCCCCGAACATGGATCCGCTGCAACGGCTTGCCCCCGATGCCACGCAGGGGGCGGCCTATAAGCTTTACCATAAATTTGTAAAAATCTCTTACGACCCCACCGAAGGCGTGGTGAAGATGGAAGTGATTGCCGCCGATCCACAGGTCGCGGTGAAATTCTCGCAAGCGCTGCTCGGCTATGCTGAAGAACGCGTTGATCTGATGACAGCGAGGGTGCGCGATGATCAGATGAAGGGCGCACGCGAAAGCTATGATGATGCCGAGGTCAAGCTGACGGAAGCCAATGAACGGGTGGTCAGCTTGCAAGAAAAGACCAAGGTTCTGTCGTCCGAGGTCGAAATCAGCCTAATCTCGGCGCAGATTGGTCAGTTGGAAACCCAGCTGACCACTGAACGGCTGTCGCTGGCGCAGATGGAATCCAATGCCAGCCCCAACCAGGCGCGGATGGAGCCTGTGAAGCGCCGCATCACCACTTTGAACGATCAGATCGCGCAACTGCGCGCCAAGCTGACCGAGAATGACGCAAGCGGCCAATCCTTGGCCCGAGTGCAGTCCGAATTGCTGGTGGCCCAAGCCGAGGTCACAACCCGGCAGTTGATGCTAGCGCAATCGCTGCAAGCCACCGAACTGGCGCGCAGTGAGGCCAATCGGCAGACCCGTTACCTTTCCGTCTCGGTCAACCCGGTCGCCGCCGATGAGGCCGCCTATCCACGCGCCTTTGAAAGCACTCTGGTGGTGATGCTGATCCTGATCGGGATTTATCTGATGATCACCATGACCATCGCGATCCTGTATGAGCAGGTAACTTCGGGATGACGCCTAACGCAATGAAACAGGTCGCCATCGGGGGCTTGCGCGTCGGCAACGATCAGCCCTTGCTGGTGATTGCAGGACCCTGTCAGCTGGAAAGTCTGGACCATGCCCAGATGATTGCGGGCGTGATGACCGAGGCCTGTGCCGCTGTCGGCGCGCAATATGTCTTTAAGGCCAGCTATGACAAAGCCAACCGCACCTCGCTCACGGGCCGTCGTGGCATGGGGATGGCCGCAGGGCTGAAGGTGTTGGAGGCTATACGCGCCTCTGGTATCCCGGTGCTGACCGACATTCACGACATTGCTCAGGCGCGCGAGGCGGCGCATGTCGCCGACGTCATTCAAATCCCGGCCTTCCTGTGCCGTCAAACCGATCTGTTGCTGGCCGCAGGCGAAACCGGGGCGGTGGTGAATATCAAGAAGGGTCAGTTTCTGGCCCCGTGGGATATGGCAAATGTCGCCGAAAAGGTCGCCTCCACCGGCAATGAACGCATCCTGCTGACCGAGCGCGGCGCGAGTTTCGGCTATAACACCCTTGTCACCGACATGCGCAGCCTGCCGATCATGGTGCGCACCGGCTATCCGGTGATCATGGACGCCACCCATTCGGTGCAGCAACCCGGCGGGCTTGGTGGTTCCAGCGGCGGCCAACGGGAATTTGCCCCGGTGATGGCCCGCGCAGCAGTGTCTTTGGGCATCGCTGGGGTGTTTATTGAAACCCACGAAGCTCCGGATACCGCGCCCTCCGATGGCCCCAACATGATCCCACTCGACAAGATGGCCGCCTTGGTCGCCAGCCTGATGGCGTTTGACCGCTTGGCCAAGGCCGATCCGCTGCACGTCTAAGCTTGTGCTCTTTGTCGGCATCGGGAGCGGGGGCTAGCCCCCGCACCCCCAGGATATTTGCGCACAGAGGATGACAATTTTAGACAGATTTTAGCGATAAGCGTTAAAAATCCCTTAACAGCACAAAGTCATCTATCTGATATAAAAAAACAAAAAATGGTCCCGAGTTGGGACCGCCTCAGGCCACCTGCCCCGCAGCCCATCCCGACGACCACGCCCATTGAAAATTATACCCCCCCAGCCAGCCGGTCACGTCCACCACCTCGCCGACAAAAAACAACCCCGGCACCCCGCGCGCCATCATGGTGCGTCCATCCAGCCCATCGGTATCGACGCCCCCCAACGTCACCTCCGCCGTCCTGTAGCCCTCTGATCCCACCGGCCGCAGCCGCCAGTCCCGCACCATCGCAGCCACCCGCTCCAACTCCGCGCGCCCCAACTCCGCCAAGGGGACGGTGATGCCCAAACTGGCCTCCACATGCCGCGCCAGCTTCTCCGGCACGATCCTGCCCAAGACCGTTCTCAGCGCCATCTTGCCCTGCTCCCGCTTGGCCTGCCCGAGTTCCACCGCCACATCCCGCCCCGGTGCCAGATCCAAGCTCACCTCGCCCCCCTCGCGCCAATAGCTCGACGCCTGCAACACCGCCGGCCCCGACAACCCGCGGTGGGTGAACAAAACCGCCTCGTCAAACCCGGTCTTGCCCACCGAAACCCGCCCCTGCACTGACACCCCCGCCAGCGGCACCATCCAGTCAAGTTCCTGCGCCGCAAAGGTCAGCGGCACCAACCCGGGCCGAGTCTCCACCAGCCGCAACCCAAAACTCTCCGCCACCTGATAGCCAAACCCGCTCGCCCCCATCTTCGGGATCGACTTGCCCCCGGTCGCCACCACCACCGACGCCGCCCGCACCCCCCCCCGCGCAGTATCGACCTCAAACCCCACAGAAGCCTGCCGCACCGCCGTCACCCCACAGCCCAGCCACAAAGCCACCCCAACTCGCGCCATATCGCCTAGCAACAGATCCACCACCTGCTTGGCCGAGCCGTCACAGAACAGCTGCCCCAAGGCCTTCTCATGCCAAGCAATCCCCGCGCCATCCATCCGCGCGATAAAATCCCACTGGGTGAACCGCTTAAGCGCCGACAAAGCAAAGCGCGGGTTCTGCGAGATGAACCGATCCGGCGCGATCCCGAGATTGGTGAAATTGCACCGCCCGCCGCCCGAGATGCGAATCTTCTCGCCTGCCGCCTTGGCATGGTCGACCAGCAGCACCCGCCGCCCGCGCCGTCCGGCCTCAATTGCCGCGAACATCCCCGCCGCCCCGGCCCCCAAAACGATGACATCAACCTGTTCCATGCCCCCTCATACGCCGCCAAGCTCGCGCCTGACAACCACATGAAGATTTTCGCAAAAACCCCCTTGCACCCCCCCGATGGCTTCGCTAATAACCGCCGCAGTTGGGGCGTCGCCAAGCGGTAAGGCATCGGTTTTTGGTACCGACATACGGAGGTTCGATCCCTCCCGCCCCAGCCAATCTATATTTATGTGCAATATCAAGCACTTAACGGACCATCGGTCCGCTCATGTGTTACAGTCGTGTGTGTGTAACACGCGGGCCTTCGACAACATCAGATCCGTGCAACGAAAAACCCGCCACGGTGAACCGGGCGGGCTTGGTTGTCAGTGGGCCTAGCCTCAATCGTGATCAGCAGCCGCCGTAGTTTTTGTTACCGCTGGACGTTATGGTGTATGTGCCGCCCCTCGGTCCTGTGTAGCAGCCGCTGGATGCGCGGCGCGATGTATGGCTGCGATAGGTTGTTGCCTTGACCCTATGGCTCTTTGCCACTCGTGCGATTGTCTTACCCCACTCACAGGCCAGACCATCGCCATCGCCATCTAGGTTTGAGGCGTCGGAAAGCGGGCCACCAGAAGCGAGGAAGTAACGCTGCGCCTGTGCTGAACTCGCAAAGTCAGAACAAGACTTGCCGCCGCCAGCAACTGGACTGCCCGCTGCGCCTGACCGGGAATAGAGCTTGCGACCAAGGGCGCTAGCTGTGCGCTGCCCAAGGTATGCCGAACCGCTGGCAGACTGACCGCGCCCACCAAGTTCAGCCTCAACATACGCAAGTTGAAGCGGTGATCGTGAAGCCGCCTGCGCGCTCCACAGTGCGCTAGTGCTCATAGACGTGAAATATGCCGGATCTTGCGTCGCTGTCGGTGTCGTGCCACAGGCGGCAAGCCCGAACAAGATTGAAATGGTGTAGAAAAGACGGTTCATATAGCGATTCCCCCAAATGTGACCGGAGGTTGCGCTTTACCTAGGTGAAAGTCCACGAAGTTGAAAAGCCCGCCACGGCGCTGAACCGGGCGGGCTTTGAAAGTTTTGTTGTGATAGCTATTTAGCCGCAACGCTCACTTGGTTCACTGGCCCGTCCATGACGACAATGACAGGTTGCGGAAAATCGCTGATATGGGCAGCCATGAGCGACCCGGTTGGCGTGTTAAAGTATTCGACAAGGTAGAAATCTTCATCGTCCTTCAATTCCTCCGCGCCGGATGGACGCTTCCACACGTCATCGTCAGGCCGGCCAAACTTGTCGTGAAGGAAGTCATCAAACTCTTTCCGCCCCATCTGCGGCAGAACGACAGGGTTGGTGAACTGTGCGCGCACCAGAGCGATTGCCCGATTGTTCTTATTCATAGCGTCGTCTTTCATCTTGTAATCTCCGAGTGATTTCAGGTTTCGAATAGCGTCGTTATTCGCCTATAGCGTTCTGATGATGGGAATGACGCCAAAAGGACAAAATCTCGTATTCTGTGTAAAAATGGGAATTATCTTCCAAGACTTACAAACTGGCACCCTTACGCGGCCAGATCAGCCCTGCACCGCTCCGGCATGATGTCAGCATCGGCCAGCACCTCCACCAGCACGTCATGCAGGTCTGTGCCGGTAGTGGTGGCGGCGCGCATATAGGCTTCGGCCAGATCGGCCACCAGTTTGGCGTATTCGTTATCAGCGATGAAGTGCATGGTCGGCTCCTACGGTTGCGATGCCCGGATTCTAAGCTGATCAGGCGATCCAACGCAAGGAAAATATTTTTGTAAGTATTTGATAAGTAACGACTTACTTTCTTCCCGGTCACTATTCGCCAAGATCAATGTCGGCCAAAATGAGTGTAACTTCAGCAGCTTTCGCCATTTTGGCGTTTGCCTTTTCGAGTGTCACCTTATCGCGGCGGCGTTGTTGGCGCGCTGCATCCAGCGCCCGTTTATCTGCGTCGGATCTGTCGCGCAGATACGGTCGCACCGACTGGCCTGTTTCCGCCAGCTTCGCAGCCGCGTAGTCTTCGCGCTCTTGGGCGCGCTGGCGTTTCCGCCTTTCGGCGCTGGCAAAATTCAGAATGCCGATTTGCCGTGGAGTGCAGCTTGCCAACCACGCTTGATAGGCGTCGGCATGTTTCTCAGCGTCCGAAAAGTCCGAAAGGGTCGGGCTAGTTGCCCCCATCATTCCGGCGTAACAAGCGACAGCCGCATCTGCTTTTCGATTCTTGGTTTTCATCCACCTTGCAAGGAAAGCTGCCAAGGAAGCGTCTGATTGCCCCGGCTGCACTTGTTCCTGACCGGGGAACCAATTTGGCCCGCGCGGAACATCAAGATCCGCTATAGCGTCAAGTTCCTCGGCTGTGAGTTGTCGCGCCTGCATTTCTACGGTATAGTGGTTTCGCATTGATACTGTCCTACAAGGGTGAAGCGTTCCCGCGCTTCACCCTTGATCATTTGAGGGTGATCAGGCGGCAGTCGATTCAATAAGGTCGGCCAAGTCCAGCGCAAGGGCGGGCGAGAAAGATTTCATCGTCTTGCCGATCCGAACATTTATCCCGGTCCCTCGCTTCGAAACCGCCAGCGGGCGCAGGCCGAAGTCATGCTCCGGCGTCACCAAATCCACGGCGGCATTCAGCGCTTTGCGCGTGGTGCTGTCTTTCGGCATGGCACGGATCCGGAGTTGCTCCACAACAAAGGCGGCTTCATCAGGCGTCATTTCAAGGGCGTCGTCATTGTCGAAGCCAAACAAGATTGCACCATTAAAGCGCGACAGGTTCACCCCGGCGATGGTCGCAGGGATTACCCCGGCGTTGATTTGTTCCTTGATCATGCGCCCAATCACGTCAGCCACGGGCAAGCACCAGACCATGCTCAGGGCCTTGAGTTGCTCCACCCGCGCCGGTGGCAGGCTGATGATCCCTTGGCGGGCCGGTTTCAAAGTGTCAGTCGTCATCATCGGGGAACCTTTCACGTTCATTAAAAATAAGCTTAGTGAAATTTCACTAGACTGTCAACCGACGTTTCAGAATTTCCATCCGGCGTAGGCGGCACACTGGCCCGGTGTCCGCGCAGCTTTCATTCCATCCGGGATAGATCAGGGTTAGCCGCGCCCGGTATGGGATGAAAAAGCGTCACGATTTTCCAGCTCTTCTCTTCTCTTTCTTTCTTCTCTTCTTAATAGTAGGGAAAATCGTGACGCACCGGCTGCGAAGAATGTCACGATTTCCTCTAATAAGGGAAAAGCGTGACGATTTGCGTTACCCACGCTCCGGCTGTGGAAATCGTCCGACATCCCCTAATAGGGGAAAATCGTGACGATTCGTCTCAGTTAGCTCCGGCTGCGGTGATCATCCGACTTTTCTCTTATAAGGGAAAAGCGTGACGCATCCGCGAAACAGCTTCTCAGGCTTGCCGCCCAAACATGCCGCCGGATCTGGATTGCTTGCGGAACTCGTCTTGAATCAAGCCGCTCAGCTCGGTTCGCAGCGTCTTGCCGACCTGTGCCGCCAGATCAGCGTTTTGTTCCTGCGTGCCGCCGGTCGCGTTCACCGTGACGGGTGCGCTGATCGTGATCACCGGCCCGGATACCGCGCCAGACTCCATAGCAAGGGCGCTGGTGGCCCGTGCCACCCTGCCCGAGTCACCGACAAGGCCGCCGCTTGCATAGCCCTTGCGGGCGCTCTGGTGGAGTCTGTCGAGGTTGCCCGCCCCGAGGGTCTTCACAGTCTCGGCGCTGAAAACATATTCACCGCGATGCACTACCCCGGCGGGTTCATTCTTGGATCCATCACCAGTGTAACCGCCGGACGCGAAGCCCAATAGCCCGCCGAGCATCGACAGAAACCCGCCGGATTTGGCTCCGCTGAAAATACCCGCAATGCCTTTTTGCAACTGCGCTTTTAGAATTTCGATCAAAAGCTGTTTCAGGGCTTCACCGGCGGTCATCGCGCCAGTCGCCACTCCCATGAAAAGATCCGTGAGGGTCTGCGCGCCCTTCTCACCGGTTTCCTGAACCCGCTGAAGTTTCTGTGCGGCTTTTTCGGCGTTCAAGCCAGCGGTAACGTGGGCCTGCGCCAGCCGCTCAATGTCGGCCGTCAGTTCGGGCGTGATCGTCTTACCCGCCTTGATAGCCTCGTTTAGCAGATCAGCTTTGATTTTGGCGAACTCGACTGCATCGCCATACTCTTTTCCCGCCGCCGCGGTTGCGACAAACACCAGCGATTCACGCTCTAACGCCGCGGTTTCTTCGCGGATCGAAGCAAGGGCAGCAGCGAAGCCATCGGTAGAACGGCCACCAGCACCACCGCCACCTGTTGCTTTAGGCATATCCGGCACGCCGAAGTCAGGATCATTGGGCGCGCGTTTTGGCCGCTGGCTAGTGCCGGGTGCCAAAGGGCTGACCGGTTCGGGCGGCAGCAGATCGGCGCCACCAGTGGCGAGGGGCGTGCCGGTATCCATCATGGCAAGATTGGCGATCTCGTCACGGGCGGCAGCAGCAGCACCGGGCAAGAGCCGGATCCAGTCAAGCAGACTGGAAACCTGCCCTATCACCCCGGCCAATCGCGCCTGATCAAGATCTGACATGGCGGTGATCGTGTTCTGCGCTTCGGTGACAATTTCGCGCAACTGCTCCGCATACTGTTCGCCGGTGATTTCGCCTTTTTCAAATGCGTTGGCTGCATCGCCAATCCGGGTCGCAAGGCCAGTCAGGGCGGTTGCACCAGCCTCATTGCCAACGCCGCGCAGCATTGAACTTGCTTCCGACAACGCGGGCACCAGCAAGCGGGCTTCGGTCGCCAAATCGGAGTATTCGATCTTTAGCGCTTCGACTTGTGCTAGGGCATCTTGCGGCACCTCGGGCAGCTTGCCCAAGGCATCGGCTGTTCCGGATCCAAACAAGCGGCCCGTATCCACCGGGTCAAATTTCAGCCTCTCTTGCTCACCTTCGATAAAACCGAAAAACTCAGCGGCACCGACAACGCCATTGCGCCACATTGATTGCAGCCGGGTTTCGACTTCGCGGAACTTGGTATCCAGTTCCGCCGCCTTTGCGACCATATCGCTATCCATGACAGCGCCAAGTTCGCGCGCTCGGGCGATCTGTGCAGAAATACCAGCCGCGCCCTTGTCGAGTAACTGCACAAATTGTTCGCCACCGGTGCCACCGAAAAGTTCATCGCTGATCCTGATCTGTGCGGCTTTATCCAAACTTTCCAACCGCCCGATAATTTCAAGCATCAAGGCGCTCGGGTCTTTGAGTTTGGTTTTCAGTTCCTCGGCACTGAACCCAAGCCTCTTAAACGCTTCGGCTGCGCTACCAGTGCCGGTGATAACAAATTCATCGGCGCGCAATGAAAGCTCTTTGAAGCCATCTGTCAGGGCATCAATCCCAATGCGGTTTTGATCCGCAACGAATTTCCATTCTTGGAAGGCTTCCACCTCCATACCGGCGCGCTTTGCTTCGTCGCCAAGATCGGCAATGGCGCGAACCTGATTGCGCACAGCCGCCACAGCCCCGGCCACACCGATACCAGCCACGGTTCCGGCCAATCCCGCCAGCTTCGGCATGGCGAGCGTTTTGAAAGCGGCACCGACACGCCCGCCTAAACCTTCATAGGTCTGCGCGATCTTATCGACACTCTGCTTTGCTTTCGCCTCCATCTGTTTTGAGGCTTTCGCCTGAATCGAGTTGGCGCGGGCAAAGTCGCGTTGAAGCTGTTTGGTCTGGGCTTCAAGCTTGATGATCAAGCCCATCATATCTACGTCGGACATACTCTTTACTCCTTAAAACACTGTAAGCCCCAACACCTCGGGGTCGTCATAGCGCGATTTCTTGTTATGGGCGGTGACTGCCCGTGAAACTGCCATTGCGGATGCAACGGCGGCGTCGATACGGCCCGTGCTTCGCGCCTTGTGCATCCTGATCAGCCCGGATTGCGGGTTGTTTGATACGGCCACGTTGTCGAAGTGCTGGCGCAACACCGGGTCGCCATTGTGGCGGATGACTTCACCGTTCACCGCGCGCACAAGGTTGCCGGTGGCCTCGGACATGATCAGCGCGCTTTGCGGATGGGTGAATACTGGCAAGCCAGCATCGGTCAGGTTCTGCGACAGCACCCTTGCAAGCGCCGGGTCCACAGCGATCTCTTGCACGTCATAGGTGGCGCACAATTCGCGGATATGGTCTTCGACTTGCTTCTGATCAATCACACCGCCGGTGCAAAGCTGGATCAAGTTCTGATCGGCCCATTGCTGATAGGGTGCGCGGTCGCGGTGCGCTCTGGTTTCCAGATCGGCAGTCGGCACAAAGCAGGTATTGCGCAACGTGATTTGGCCGTCACCATGCCGAAAGGCGATAGCTACGGCGGTAAGGTCGCCAGTTTGCGACAGATCCACACCGATGTAAGCGGGCAGCCCTTCAAGGTCGGTTTCGTCATCGTCAAGCTTGCGGGCATCGTAACTCGCCAGATCAAACAATGGATCACGGGAATTTCCGTGCCACTTGTTCAGGTGATATTGCTGGAAACCATAGGCCGCCGAAGGCATGTTGCGCGCCCGGTTCACTTTATTCCGAAGGTCTTTCAGATCTTGGAAGCCATCTTTCAGGCCGGGGTTGCAGCGGTGCCATACCTCTTCATCGGTCCAGTTGTCACCGTCTTGCAGTTCAAACAAGATCGGCAGCACCGAAGGATCTTGCACTTTGCCAAGCGCCACATCGCGGGCATAGGCGTATTGATCAGCCGCGAAACCATCCGCACCCCGGCCCGCCGTTGTCGCGGTGACGATCAGCCCGTTTCGACTTTTCGACACGCCGGATTCCAGCACCTCCCACATTTCTTGACCGGCGGCTTCTTTCCAAGCGTGGATCTCGTCGCACAGCGCGAAGGTCGGGGTTCCGCCGTTCTGGCGCGCACCATCTGAAGAAACCACTTCAAGTTTGCTTTCAAAGCCCTTGATATGGCTTTCGATTTCTTTCGCAGCATTGCGTTGATCTGTAATCTTCGTCACCGCGCCGATGCGCGGATCTAGCTTGACGATATTGGTCGCCTCTTTGAAGGCAATGCTGGCCTGCTTTTTATCGCAGGCCGCGAACACCAGTTCACCACCTGGCACCTTTTCCGGCCCGATCAGGTGAAGAACAGACAGCGCAGCGGCTAAGCTGGTCTTGCGGTTGCCCCTCGGGATGAAGAAGAACACGCGGCGCACAACGCGGTCGCCATCGGCGTCGCGCGGCCCATATATCGCGCGCACAATGCGCTCTTGCCAAGGATAGAGGGTAAGCGCCCGCCCCGGCCTATCACTCTTGATATGGCGCAGGGCGCGCAGGAATTGCACCGCGCGCTCGCCATGCCCGAGGGGGTCAGGGATAGGGCTGGCGTCAAAGATCCACGCCGGAAAAGTCGAAGCCGCGCCCAAGATCAGATATCCAGCGGGTTCGGTGACGTGTCGCCATCGCCGGGTAAAAGTTCGAGTCCTTTCATCCGCACTCGACTGACAGGATCAAGCCCGAGCGTGGCTGCAAGCTGTCGCGCGGTCTGCGCGGCCCGGTTCTGCACCCCGAACAGCTTCACGTCCACCACGCCACCGGCAAGCTGGCGTTCGGTTTCGATCTGGCGCACCAGCCCCGCCATGCAGCAATAGGTTTCAACCTGCGCCATGTCGGCGGTGCAGATCACTTGGCGCGCCACCAGCACCGGCAGAACCCGCTTCCACTCGGCCACGGCATAGGTGCTAAAATAGGACGGCTGGCGCGGAACCTTGATAAGCGGTTCCTGATCGGCGGCGATCTTGGGCTTTACCCCGCGAAGGTGTTTACTCATGCCGCGACCGCCCGCAGTTCAAGCCCCTGCCTGCGCCCGATCTCGGCCATAGCGACGATATTCCACGCCTTGCCGCCGTGCATAATACGATCAGATACCGACACACCGGGCAGCCACCTGATCACAAACACCGCGTTATTCGACACGCCTTCGCCGAAGGTAGTCAGAAACTCGGACACACCAGCTTGCCGAAGCTCTGCGCGCCCGGTGGCATACGTTGTCCAGATCTGTTGAACCTTTCGCCCCAGCCCGAGCGTTTCGGCCATGCGTTGCAGTTCTACAGGATGGCGAAGCTTTCCCGCCAGCATCAATCGGCCCTCCATTGCATCACCGCGCGCAGTGCCACCACGCCCTGCGTGTAAGCCTGTGCCGGGTCAGGATCTCGCATCCACACCAGATCTGGCCGCGCCCATTCAACGATAGTGAAGCCCGCGTTTGGTGCCGGAGGTGCATCCATCATCGCGATCATCACCGCACCGGCCACCGCCTGCGCCACGGTAGAGCCGTCTTCAATGGCCCAAACGTGCAGCATGGCGCGCACCTCGGCCACGATCTGCCCGTTGCCAGCGCGGCCAAGCAGTCGAACCTGTGAGGGTGCAATCACGATTGCGGGCATGTTACCGGGCCGGATTGCACTCGCCCGGATGTTCTCGGGCGCGACATGCTGCGCAATCAGGGTATCAGCCGCCAGCCTGTCACCGATCAGAGTTTGCAGCGCGAAGGAAGGATCAAGCATCACTCGGCACCTTTCTTGATTTCGGCCCGGATCACCCGGCGCAGCCGGTTCAGAACGCGCTTCTTATTCAGCCGCCACGCGGGCAACAGGAAGGGTTTCGCAGGCATCGCGCCGGTGCTGGTGCCGTCTTTGTGGTGGCGCTCTTTGGTGCCGAACTCGACTAGGTGGCCGTGGCGGGCATTGCCATCGCCAGCAGTAACAAACGCCTGACCTTCCTCGGCGGTGCGCCTGCCACCGTTAGCTGCATAAGGCGGGGTCGTCTCGCCGGGTCCGGTCGCGTCGATGGACTCTAGCAGGCTGCCAGATCGCCGCGATGTTTCAGCCAGCGCGCGGGCATCGCCTGCGATCTCGGCGGCTGATCTTGCCAGCGCCGGACGCAATGCCAGCAGAATTGCTTGTGGCATCCCCAACAAAGCCCGCGAAAGCGCTTCAGATCCTTCGACATAGCGAGCCATTATGCCGCCTCGGGCGCGGACAGGTGGCCCGTCACGCGGACTTTCAGCGGTGAAAGCAGATCGGTGACGCCAAACGGCAACTGGTATGCACTGGCAAAAGCCACAGCTTCGCGGCTTTCGTATTGGTGCGCGATCAGAAGAAGCGCCGCCTGCACCATCAAGGCGCTATCAACTGTGAAGGGCTGCCCGGTGTAGGCTTGCACCCAAGCTTCGGCCACATTGCCGTAGTGGGTCAGCAGCGCCTCGTCGCGCGTGTCGTCAAGATTCAGATGCGACCGGATTAGGTCGAGGTCTAGGGTCATACTCGTTACTCACAGCGGGAACAAACTGTGACTACGGTATCATAATACCCCACTCTGCGAAAGTTATATTATCGAAAATCCTGCGCGACGCTTCACACGCCGGTTCCCTTGATAGGGTGAAAGTTGGGGGATACCCCCCCCCCCACCTGCCTCGAATCTTGCGTGGGCGTTTTCTATCTGCGAGCAATAGACAAGAAATAATTGAACATCGAATCATTAAGGGTAATCTATGAATCTGCCGTTCCTGAGATTTCTTTTGGCAACTACTTCGCTAACGCAACCCGGCTTCACGTCCATTGTGCAGCCTGATCAGAGAAAAAGAAGTGCGTCGTCTGCTCAAACAACGCTAGTCCGAGTTAGATCGCACACGGACGGTTCAGGACCACTTGCCGCAATCATCACTAAAGAGCAACTGAATGCTCCTAAGATAACGTTGAATGAAATAGAGGGTATTTTCCCTAGAGGTGTTGCGACAATTACTCGTCATTTTTGCCTCAATCTACTTCCTGTAGTGCGGGATGGAGGATTTAAGTTTGGAACAGTTTCGCAGTATCGGCCAAAGGATAAAGCGCTTGTAGGAAGATTCAGCGACACTAGAGAAGGCTTGCAAACCGATGTTTATGAAAGCTCAGATGGGCTTTACCATATTGAAGATGGTAAAGGTGGTGGTATAAGCGGGATTGCCATAGAGGGAGCGGACGAACCCGTGGTGTATGAGTATATCGCAAATGACTACTGTTGCTGTTCGTCAATTGGCGCTTTTGATCGTGAACGAGCGAGTTTAATACGCGACAGAGGCAATCCTGATATAGGAGCCTACGCCGTCTATGATTTGAAGAAACTTTTAGCAGCAATAAGCTCTTATGTGCTTGAAACAAGCCGCTTAAAGCATTTAACTGCCATTGCTGGAAAAGTGCAGTATGGGAGGAAAGACCGCCGAATAGTGATTGGCGGTCACACAATATCAAACGAAGAAGCGGATAGGGTTAATAAATGGCTTAATCTTATGTTTGTTAAGGCAATTGATTACAGTCATGAAGAGGAGTTAAGAATCCTGTTGATTGATCCCGATCGACCGGGCGCATTAGCTGAGGAAGTCGGTTGCGAAATATGGAGTGATCCGAGGATTGTTGAATCGATAATTGACAGCGGAGAATTTTGAGAAGATCGGGCGCATACTGAGAAATGACCTAAACCGTCTTTGCGGCATTTTCTGATAACGTCTTAAAACCGGGCAACCAGATCGCGACAGGTGAAACCTTTATGAATACTAGCCACTACAAAGTAGAGCATATCCAGATCATAGATCATGAGGATGATCATCAAACAAAATGCACCAACTACACTGGCGGCTTCAAGGTTTGGCAGTTGAGTGACGATGAATGGTCATACGAACCTAGCTTGCATCAAGGCAAACCATGCAGGGCCGGAATATTCACTTTTGCTGACATTCAGAAGCTGATGGCAGGTATGAAGTTAGCGCCTATTGGCTATGAGGTTCATAGCTCCATCGACGGCCTCGAAATGAATTCTTTCATGTCCGTTTATCCAGTGTCAAAACGCAACCCACTGCCAACAACTGATGTTTGGCAAACGATTGCAGGAAATATGAAAGCGGAATCCGGGTCGAAACATGAGATCTTAAAGAGATATGCGCACTATCTAACTGCCAGTTTGCGATCAATGGATATTAGCATCGCTGCAGTTTGCAATCACTACAATGGGCAGTTGGTGCAGTCATTGCGCGATGAAAAGTCTATTGGAAATAAGTTTGCACACATGTCAGACTTTGCCTTCATTGCAAATGTTCATTCTTTCTTTCTGCACTTCGGATCAGCAAGAGATTACCTAGCCACATTGATTGCACGCCGTTGCTCTCTCTCGAAGGATATAGATAGTATGGCAACCTTGGTGAAAAACCTCAACCCGAAGAAACTACCACATGATAAAATGCTTGAACATCTGCTATCAACCAAACTTATTATTATTGACAACACTGGATCTAGAATACAAACAAATGGCTGGCTGCAATGGGCATCGACTATAAGAAACAGCGTTGTTCATAGACATCCCTATGGCTCTAGAGATCCAGAACGAACAGCGATGATTGTGGCGATTGAGGGAACACCTAATCACTTCAAATATTGGCGGCCTATCTTAGTGGATGGGAGCGATGTTCGAGATGTTTTGGATGTTATGACAAAGGTATATCACAACACGATGCACCTGTTGGGATGGTTAGCGGAGGCATCGGAACTCAATTCAGACATAAAGAAACTAGATGAAACGTCTATCCTTGACATTGTAATTAAGACTGGAAAGCCCGCGCCCAATTAGTTCATGTAGGCTATTCTGCCGGCACTCTCATATGCGCGCCACGGTTATCGCCGTGGCGTATGATAGGATCCACCACCTAAGCCTCGGGTAGTTTGGCCCTGCGCCCAAGCAACGCGATGGGGTTCAGGACGGAATCGACAGGCCAGCCCTTGCTAATCCGTGCATAGATCACGGGCATACCCAAGCCCGTGCGCTTCGACCACTCCGGTATAGTCAGAGTTTCGCCGTTGTGGGTGATCGTGCGGCCCCTGCGGCCTCGCCTGCCCGTTCTACAATGCCCCTTTGACAATCCTGTTTGATCGGGCCTGAAATTCAGATCAATCGTAGCCGCAAGGGCAAGCCGCCTGTTTACGGCCTCAATCACCGCCTGCATATCCAGACCGGCGTTAGAGCAAACGAGGCCAAGATCCTTGCTCGGTCTTATCAGGTAATCGCGGGCGTCTCTTACATCACTCGCCACGCGCCCGCCGATCACGTCTTGCGAGGGTTCAAGCTCGGCATCCGCCACGGCGCGAAATAGCACCTCTCGCCACAGATCCCGCTCTCGGCTCTGCTTCTCTTCACGATCAGACATCGGCCCGCTCTTGCCGCTGTTTCACGCTGTTATGGCAATGCGCACACAATGCTTGCAGATTGTTCCAGTTCCAGAACAACGCCCTATCGCCCTTATGGGCCTTGATATGATCGACATGCGCGGCGACAGCCCCACAGCCCGCGAAAGCACAGACAGGGTGCAAGGTCAGGAACTCGACGCGCAGGGCCTCCCACTGGCGGGTATAGCCACGCTGGCGGCTGTTTGGCCGGGTAGCATCGAAGCGGCGCTTACGGGCGCGCATGGTGGCCGCCTGACAGGCACAGATAGCATCGGCGGGAACAATCGCCCCACACCGGCAAAGGCGCGGCGGGCGGCTCATTACATTTTCGCTTTCAGTGATTGCAGCCCGTGCCGATCAAAGGTCGGATCGAAGCCCTGTTCAACAATGCGCGCAAGCTGATCTTTGGTCGGTCGCGCGGGGTTTGCTTTGCTCGGTGTGTTGATACCGGATCTGCGAAGTTCACGGTCGACTTGGGCTTCCAGCGCGGTGACGATCTCGGCCACGCTGGCGTTCCAAACCTCGGACGGGGGCCAGCTAAGCCAGCTTGTCGCGCGACTAAACAGTTCGGTGAAAAACTGCGCCAGCGTGATCTCAGGGCCGGGTTCAGAAGATGGGGTAGCCTCGCCCTGTGCCGGTGCTAGGATCACCGACAGAAGGGCGAGGCAAGCCGCCTGTGCGCTGCCCGCGAAGCGCTCAAGCGGTTTGGTGGCGGTGTAGGCCAGCAGGCGATCGGCCTCTTGCCGATCGGTCGCGGCGGCTCTGATCACCGCATGAATGGGGGTCAGCTTCTGGCGGGCGATATCATCCCAAAGGGAAGCAATTCCGCCCGGCAGATTTTCAAGCGCGACGGCAGCCCGCAATGAAGCCCGCAAGGTCACGGCATGGGGGCCATGACAAAGCAGGATCTCCGAAGCGGGCTGCAACGCTAGCATGGCTGATCAGATAGCCATTTTCAGCTTGCGGAACACATCGCTGCGCACCACGCCAGCACCGACACGGCGGCGGGCGTGGAAGCGGGCAAGGCCGCTGGTGCGTTGGGTCAGCAGATCGGGCAACACGTCGAGCGACACGCGGTCATAGATCCGATAGCCCGCTTTGAAGTCGCCATAGATGATCGGCGTGGCGGCAGATGCGACGTTTGGCATATCCAGCGCTTCGACAACCGGACGGCCAAGGATCGTTTCTGGCTGGCCTGCCTGATAGGACGGCTGCCACAGATAGTTGTTGTTGCCGTCTTTCATAGTGCGGATGACGGCGAGGGTCGTGCCGTTCATCACCCATGCGCCACGGTTCCGATAGGTCGCGGGCATCGCATAGAACAGCTTGATCAGGGCATCGGCAGAAAGCACCGTGGCGTGGCCGTTGTTGGTTTCTGCGATACCGGCGGCGGTCATAAAGCCGGTCGGTTCAACGGCGGTTGCACCGTTCACAAACGACAGCGCCTCTTTGACGCCGAAGTCTTCGGCAAGCGCCAAGCGCACTTCGGCTTCGACGTTAGCCGAATCTTCAAGCATCCGAAGCGACAGATCCACAAAGGTCGCCAGTTCCTTGATCACGATATCGGATTGATCGAAGGTCGGTTCGGAACCGGTGCGGGTGGTGGTTTCGCCAACCCAAAGGGCGTTGGTAATCCCGGTGCGCTTCGGCAACAGGATCGTGTGGCTGGCGGTCGTGCGCACATCGGCGATAGCACGGATCGGGCTGAACTCCACCAGATTGCGGATGAACTCGCCCGAGGTTTCCTCTGGTGCTAGCACATAGGCCGGTGCGTCATTGGCAACGGTCAGGGCTTTCTTGTCGAAGTCAGCGCCTTGCAGGAAAGACACGAAGGCTTTGCGGACCGTGTCTTCGCCCTGGGTGATCACCGGCGCACCGAGGCGCTGGCCTTTGGCTTCCAGCTTATCCAGCCGCGCCAGCACGGCCTCATGGGCCTTCGTGTCGATAAGCGGCGCATTCGCCGGGGTCTTGGGATCTTCGTTTTCCATGTTCAAACTTTCACTGATTACTGATTTTACCGAGGTGATCTGCGCGCCCGGATGGGCCGGAACTGCAACAATGCTGATTTCATGCAGTTCAAGGGCGCTGATCGTGCGGCCCTTGGCGCTGCGTTTGGCGTCTTTGGTGACAAAGCCGATAGACAGGCCAGTCACCGCACCTGCTTTGATCATGGCGCGCACTTCACGGGCGCGCTCTACATCATCCACCAGCAAGCGGCCTTTGACGGTCAGGCCAGTTTCTGTTTCTGCAATTTGATCCCAAACACCGATCACCTGCGCCTGATCATGTGCAAAGAGCATCGGCAGGATGGCGGGGCTGGTGAATGCCCCCTTTTCGATTACATCGCCAACACGATCAGCAGAACCGAAAGGCCAAGCCGTGCCAGTGATCTCGCCCGCATCGGATACGGTCAGCAGAGCCTTGATTTCAATATGATCGGTCACGCTGGCACCTGCGCCTGATTGGCGGCACCAGTCCAGCGCGCGGCCATGATCTCCCATGCAAGCGCCAGCGTCTCTGCCAGTGGGCGGTTCACGCCGTAAGCATCACAAAGTCGCTTGGCCTGTTCCGGGTTCATACCGCCACCGATCAGGCCAAGCCGGATGATTTCGCGCAGATACTCGGCTGGATAGGCCAAGGTCAGCATCTGGAAATAAAGCGCACCAGCGCCAAGGCCAGTGATCTTTTCCAGTTCTGCCAGCATCGGGTCGGTAAGGGTGAAGTCGTGTTCACCATCACCAAAGAAGGCGCGGTGCGTGATCTCGCTATTCATCGGTGGTTTCCTTGGGTGCTGGATCTGGCGCTGGCGTGGTGCCGGTCGAGGTGAAGGGGTTTTGCAGCCCATTGCCTTCGGCCATAGCGGGAAGGTTCAGACCGGCGCGAACCTCATTGGCGGTCATCGCACCCATCGCGCGGTATTGACTGTAAGCGGTTGCTCGGGCGGCGAACTCCACCGACAGCAGATCGTCTGGCGTGGCTTCAATGTAGAAGCTGGCGCGTTCCTCTGGTGCCAACAACACCCGAGTGTAAGCGGCCTGCCAGCGGGCAATCCAAGGGCGCAGGGTGCCGGTCAGGAAGTCGCGGTGCGATTGTTCAAAGTTTGACCAAGTGCCACGCGACAATTCGTAAAGCAGCGCGGGCGGCACGTTGAACGCTCGGGCGATCTCGCGCACCTGTTCGCGGCGAACTTCGGAAAATTCAGCATCGGCAAGCTTCATGTTGATCTCATGAAAGGTCATGCCTTCATCAAGAACAGCGGTAGAGCCAGAGTTTTCGCCGCCATGCGATTGAAACCAGCTTCCTGCCAGTTTCTTTGAGGTGTCGGATTCCAGCTTGTTCGGATGCAAGATCACACCCGAGGGTCGGCCACCATTTTTGAAGAACCCGGCAAGATGGCCTTCGGCGGCAAGCGCCAGACCGATTGCTTCACGGGCGAGTGTGATAGGCGACACACCGCGCAGGGTGTGAATGTGCAGCACGTCAATAAACGGCAGCACGGCATTGTCAGCGTTCGCAAGCTGAACACGGTAGGACGGTTCGCCATAGCTATCATATTCAATGCTGACCGCGCCGGGATCCATGCGGTGCAATTCCACCGCCTTACCTTCACCGTTGCGGCTGACCTGCGCGAAACCGTGGCCGGTCAGCAGGGCGTCACTGGTAAGTTGTTCGCGCAGCTCTTCTGCGCTAGTCCAGTCGTTCGCCCAATCATGCACCAGCCCATAAGCCGGATGATCCTTCGCGGGATCTTTGCCCTCGGTGTAGGCTTTGAACGGTAACGTGGCGACAGATTCAGCGATCAGCGACACGGCCCTGCGCACAGCAGGAACACGCATTGCGCTTTCGCGTGTCACCGACACACCCGAGGCCACGGAAGCAATCCCGAAAAGCGCATAAGCCTCGGGATCTGTCAGCCGGATTGATTTCTTTTCAGAAGCACCTCGCCCGATAAGTCGGGCGAGGTTAGATGCGATACCCATGCGGAACTCATAACAACACTACGGTATCATAATACCACAGTGTGGATTCCCCGAATAGAGGAAATGTTATGTTATTACATGATCTAGATTTAAGCCGGGGTAAGCTATCGCGTTTACCAGTTCCGCCCGTCTTTCAATCATCCCTTGTGGCATGATCCCATATCTGCCGGTCATGCTGCCCTCGGTGTGGCCCAGAATGAAACCAAACTCTTGATCCAAGAAACCACCACGGCGCAGCGCATCGGCGGCACCATGCCGGAAAGAATAGAGTGAAAGCCCCCTGCCCGCTTTTAAGCCAATCCGGGTAAGATAGCGGCCAAATTCTCGCGACAGGTCAGCCAACATTTGCCCGCGCTCATTGCGCACTGCGCCGGGAAATAGCGCGCTACCGCCCTCTCTAACGCGGCTTTCGTGGTATCGGATAAACCCAAGCCGGATTAATTCAGGATGGATTGGCACCACCCGCATTGAACCTGCGGTTTTCACCGACTTACCTTCATCGGTTTTATCACCCTCGGTCGTAATGTGCATAATCCAATGCCCAAACTCTTGCCGAACGTCATTAACGGCAAGCTGACCAATCTCAGCGGGTCGCGCACCAGAGAACAGCATTATCAGCGGCACCCAAAAGCGGTGATCTCGAATTAGAAAATTGCCGGGTTTAGCAAGTTTGCGCCATTCATCATCACTCTGACAGCCGGAAAACCAAGGCGAGTTGAACAGGATCTGGAGTTGATCTGCGTTGAAAGGCACAGTCGGGGTCTTGGTTTCCTTCTTAAGCGCCAAGCCCTCGGTCGCGTTTTTATCCAGATAACCGTTGTTCACCGCCCATGACAAGAAAGCCCCAAGGCTGGAAAGGTAGCGGTTCACAGTGCGGTCGGCGATCACCGGCTTGCCTACCTTTTCATTGGCTTTGACGATCTGGCGAATATTCATGCCCGCGAACACGCCAGTTTCGGTGGCCTTAACCGGATACTTCACCAGAAGCTGTTTCCACTCGCGCACTGCCACCTTGTCGATTTTGGCGATGGGGTGGCGTTCGCCGATCATTTCAACAAACGTGCCAATATCACGGCGGCATTGATTGACACGATCTTGCGCCACGCCACGCGGATTCTCACTGGCGAAGATCTCGAAAATTTCCATGATAGATTCACCCGGCTTCGCAGTCTCTCTGCGCGGGCCGGTGGCGGGCCTTACCAGCGGGTCGCGGGGTTGGCCGGAGTAATCACCAGCATCGCGCTCTAGGGTGCGCTCTAGGGCCTCAGCCTCGGCCCGCATCAAGCGACGTGCAAGGCTGATCCAGTCTGGCGTTGATCGGTCTACATGCAGACGGTTTTGGCGCAGGTAGTCTTCTACTTCATGGGCAATCAGGGCAGTCTCGCCCTTAGCCAGATGTTTGCGAAGTTCGGTCAGCTTACGCTTTCGGGCATCGGCAGCGACTTCGCCCATTTGTTGCGCCACCTGTAAATCAAGCGTCGCATCAAGCAAAGTCAGTGGATCAATGCCCGTGATCTCGCCCCTGTCCACCCTTCCCATAAGATCAGCCTTGGCCACTTCGATCTCAGCCTGACCGGGTAGTATCGACCGCGCAGATTCATCGCGGTCGAGCGCGGCCTCGTAGTGATCCCAAACAGCGTTCTCTAGGTCGCCCGCTGCAAGATGGCGGCGGGCTCGCAGGTCGTCAAACTCGCGCTGCCAATCAGCAACGACAAGATGAACCCGCACCTTTGCTTCGGCGGGATTACTAGTGCCAAGAGCCTTCACAAGTTCCTGTTTGCCATAGATCGGCACCAGATCAAGCGGGACACGAATGCGGGCCGAATAGCTTGCACCGCGTCTAAGAAGATTGCTGACTAGGGCCATGAAATGCTCCACATGAAGGGGTCGTGTGTTACATCTGTGTGTTACAGTTTCTTTCAGTATATGCAATGTTTATCATATGGTTACGCAATAATAAGGACTTAGAAAATATTGTAATAAAGCCCTCCCGCCCCAGCCAACTTCTTTGCAGGTTTGGTTTGAAGCTGAAAGCGATGGCGATGCCATTGCGGGTTCTGCTTTTGAATAGCCCCGAGTTTCCTAGACACCTTGCAGCTTCAGTTTTTGCTGCTGCTCGAATGCGATCGGCGACAGCATTCCGTTCCTAACGTGTTTGCGCTGCGGGTTGTAGAAGAACTCGATGTAGTCGAACACATCCTGGCGGGCTTCTTTGCGGGTTTTATACTTTCTTCGGCGGATGCGTTCGCGTTTGAGCAGGTTGAAGAAGCTTTCGGCGACGGCGTTGTCCCAGCAGTTGCCACGTCGGCTCATGCTTTGCGTCAGATTGTGCTGTTCGAGGAACTCCTGCCACTCATAGCTGGTGAACTGTGAGCCTTGGTCGGAATGCACTTGGACTTTGGTCTTCGGTTTGCGGCGCCAGACGGCCATCAGAAGGGCTTGCAACGGCAGATCCGTATAGGTCCGACCCTGCATGG
>NZ_LGIC01000038.1 GCF_001294535.1 Cypionkella psychrotolerans
CCCGCTGCACTGATCAGGCTGCTGTTGCCAAGCGGATCAAGGAGATCTGCGAAACGCGCGTGCGCTATGGCTATCGACGCGTGCATGTTCTTCTGGCCCGCGAAGGCTGGGGCGTGAACATCAAGAAAGTCTACCGCATTTAGAGGGAGTTGGGCATGCAGCTCAGCAACAAGACGCCCAAGCGCCAGGTGAAGGCGAAGCTGCGCGACGACCGCACCGAGCCAGTCGGGCCGAATGATGTCTGGGCGATGGACTTCGTTCATGACCAGCTGGCGACGGGCAAGAAACTGCGGGTATTGACGGTCGTGGACACGTTCTCGCGCTATGTGCCGACGCTCGACGTAAGGTTCAGCTACCGCGGGGAAGACGTGGTCGCGACACTGGATCGGGTCTGCCGGAATATTGGCTACCCGAAGACGATCCGCGTCGATCAAGGCAGCGAGTTTGTCTCGCGCGACATGGACCTCTGGGCCTATCAGCGCGGCGTCACCCTGGACTTCTCTCGGCCAGGCAAGCCCACGGACAATGCGTTTATCGAGGCGTTTATATCGAGGCGTTTAATGGCCGCTTCCGAGCGGAATGTCTGAACGCACATTGGTTCCTGACGCTTGCGGATGCGGCCGAAAAGTTGGAGGCTTGGCGTAGATACTACAACGAGGAACGGCCACATGGCGCGATCGGGAACAAGGTTCCGATCATGCTGACGAAATCGGGGGGCGCCACCAGCCCGTCACCCGGAGCGGAGCCGGAAAACCCTGCCTTCGGGCGGTCCAACGTTGGGGAGCGGATCACCGGGTCATCGGAACCACTTGGTCGGACGGCGACTACAACCAAAGCTATTTCGGTGTCACACCTGCGCAGGCATCGACGCGTTCACGCCCGGCAGCGGGTTCAAAGATGTCTTGATCGGTCTGACCGCAAACTACCGGATCACCGAGCGTGTCAACCTAACAGCCTCGGCGACGATGTCCAAGTTGCTTGGCGACGCCAAGGACAGCCCGATCGTCTTCGACGACACGCAAGGCTTCGGATTCATCGGGCTATCGTACAGCTTCCGTGGATAGGGCACCCCTTATCCGCCGAATCGGCATGGTGAGCGCAGACCTTGTGTGTGGACCAGCCGCAGTTTAAGGGACCAAAAGCACACGCCCGGAAACGCCCCGGCTTTCCAGCACGGTGTGGACACGGGCCGCCTCGGCCAATGGCACCAGCGTATATCTTGGTGCCGCAATGCTTCCGTCCTGCACCCATCCGGTACCGTCATTGCTGGTAAAGCTGTTGATCTGCAGCCCCTCAAAGTCGGACAGCTTCGGCGGCATACCCTCAATCGCATTGGGGAACGTGTAGTCGCCGATGACTGCGAAGGCTGTGTCCGCAAAGGCAGAGGTGACTAGCGGCAAGGACAGCAGAACGGCGGCGATTAGGTTCTTCATCGGAAATCTCATCTTAAGGAAAGACGCGCCCGAAGTTTCGGACGCATCACTGGTCAACCAAACAGCTTGCCTGCGCCAGCCCAATCCGAGGCTTTCACGTCCTCGAAAATTACATAGATATAACTGGCATCGGTGCCGGTGTTCTTGACGATGCTCTCGGTGATCTCTTTGGCAACCACTGCTTTTTCATCAGCGGTCTTTCCGTCAAACCAGCTTACGCGCACTACGGGCATCCCTTATCCTCATTGATCTAGTCGCCGGGCCACATGGCCGCAGCTTGTGTGAGGAAGATAACCGTGTCACCGATACAGGGTTAGATATCGGATTCTCCCCTCAGAGTATCACCGGAGGATACAATGGCACAACCGGACCTGCAGGGCATTCAAACGTTTGCTGAGACGGCACGGCATCTCAGCTTCACCGAAGCGGCGCAGGTTCTGGGCCTGACCAAATCCGCCGTCGGCAAAAGCGTCACCCGTTTGGAGGCGCGGCTTGGAGTGACCCTGATCCACCGCAGCACGCGCCGCCTGATCTTGACACCGGATGGCGAGGCCTATCTTTCCGTTGCCCGCCGCGCGCTTGAAGACATTCAGGCGGCGGAAACTTCGCTGACCAGCCAAAACCGCAGCATCGCAGGCCGCCTGCGCGTTGATGCGCCTGCGGCTTGGGGGCGGCAGGTGCTGTTGCCGATCCTTGCCGGGATCGCGCAGGAACATCCCGACCTGCGCCTGTCACTGTCCTTCACCGACAGGATCATAGACCCCATCGAAGAACAGGTCGATCTGGTGATCCGCTTTGGCGAAACGCCCGACACGACCGGCCTGATCAGCCGCAAACTGGCCGAGCAACGGGTGCCATTGGTGGCGGCACCCTCCTACGTAGCCCGGCGCGGCATGCCGCAAGTGCCCGAGGATCTTAGCCGTCATGACTGCATCACCGGCGTCCGAACCGACGTCCCCATCGGCTATCGGCTAACCGGGCCAGATGGCCGCCCGATGCGTCTGCGCGTTACCCCAACGCATGAGGTGGGGGATGGAACAGCGGTGGTGGATGCGGCGATTGCGGGGCTCGGCATCGCGCAGATGCCATGGTCACTGGTAGCCCCGGCGTTGTCCGATGGCAGCCTTGTGGAGGTGCTGCCAGACTACGCCACCGCAACGGTCAGCATCCACGCACTTTGGCCCGAGACACGCCATCTGCTGGCTCGGGTGCGGCATGTAGTGGATGTTTTGGCACTGCGCGGACGTCAGGGACGGTTGTGACCACATTACAGTTTGGTTAACCAGGCGAAAAATGCCGACAAATGCGAAGCGATATGCCTGATCGAAGAAGAAGACAGGCTGTCCACAGCATTTACGTCTGCGCGCCGCTTGAGGTCCTTCCGGATTTTGTCGACATCGGCACCGGTCAACTTGCTGAAAGGCTTTCCGCCCAGAAGTCCCTCGCAATACCTGATTGCCGATAGATGCCGATCTATCGTTTTGACATCATAGCGGCCTGCATAAGTCAGCCACGCGTGGACGATCCGATCATTGTGGGTGTGAAGGTCGTGGGTGTTCGAACTTGTGCTAATCCAAATACAAACAGGCGCTGAGCTGCCTTTTTTGTCTCGGAAAGCAATCCCGCCCATTCAAGCGGGCGCAAGACGCAGGAGGAGAATGCGGCCATTTCCCACCATCCAGCATCGTCCCAGTCATGTTCCTCGCCATAGAACGCCGCGAACAGTGCCTGCTTGGTGGTTCCTTGGTCGGCCTCGACATTGATGACATTCATCCAGACGTCCCATTTGCCCAAGGGGCGCTCCTCGAAGCGAGGCATAGGAGGCATGGTCGATCTTGAGAACGAAGAAGGGGATGATTTCGGCAAACAGCTGCGCTGGTGCGCGCGCCAACTCCGCGCCGCGCTTGGTCAGGCGGAACTCACCCTTGAAGGGCCCCCTCAGGCGCAGCGTGAGCAACAGGTAGTGCAGAACTTCTAGCGGCGGAAATTCGCATTCGTTGATGACCCTGCTGTAGCGGAACATTTCCTCGGCGCCTTTTCCGGGCCAATCAAAATACTCGACCGCCCAATGCACAAAGACGCGCTTAAAGGCCATGGTTTTGGTCAGACCGATGGCCCCGTGCTCCTGCGCATATCGAAGTGTCAGCAACGCCGCTCGCAGCACGGGCGACTGCGCGAGGTCAGGATGGTCATCGGGAAGTGTGTGGAACTCGATCATAGCGCGATGCTGCCACAAGGATTTTCTCGAGGCCAGAATCAAAAGGCCTCCGCTTTGCAGGGGGGACTCGTCAAACATTGACCAGGTGTTGACAAGGATTTCAAATGCAAAACCAGACTGTTTATGTCAGGTTATATCTATTTGATATCGTTGTTATATTTTGTTTCGGAGATAGGACTCCAGAAATTCTTGCCTTTGTATGAAGGCGATTGGACAGACCCGAAATCGCTTGCTGCATAATCTGCACCAAGGCCATCACCACGCAAATATACCATAGAATCTTGGAGGTTTACCACATCATGAACGGCTCTAGTCTGCGGGGAAAATCTCTGCCAGCGTAAGGTCACGGGTGATCAACCCCTGTTCCCGCGCCTGGCGCACGAAATCACCCACCATTGTCGCATTGGCCGCAACACCACTGGCAGCCCAGCTCGCCCCTAGAGCCGCATCCATCACCGCGATATCCTGAATGATCCAAGGTGTTGTCTCGGCATATTTGCGGCGCTTCTCCAGCCACATCGCCAGCGCTTGATCAAACAGATCACTCAGTGCCGCGCCAACCCAAGGATGCTTGGCGGCAAAGCTGGCTTTCAGGCCAAGGATATGCATCCCCGGCACATAGCCCACACGATCAAAATAAGCGATCTCGGCGCTGCGGAAATCTGGCAGCACATGGCGGAAGGGCGAGTCCTGGCGAAAAAATCCGCTCGGCATAAAGGGCGTGAACACTGCATCCAGACCGCCATCCAGCAGCGCCGCGATCATGGGTTGTTCGCCCGGCATCGCCTCGATCCGGCCCGGGCGGGCAAAGCGCCCCAGACGGTCGGTGATCGGATGCGCGCTGGTCAGACGGCCCGCATACCACATCGCGTCCTCGACCCCGACACCCAGATCCGCCAGCGCCGCCCGGGTCCAACTGTTACCGCTATCCTGCCAGCCGGTGACACCTATCTTTTTGCCCGCCAGATCCTGCAGCCGGGTGATCGGGTTGGTCTTGGCGGTAATGATGCAGCGGTGACGAAAGCCACGCATCAGAAACTGCGGCACACCCAGAACCTCGGCCATCCCGGCCGCCCGATCCTGCACATAACGGCTAAAGGAAATCTCGGCCCCGTCATAGGCGGCATTCACGGCCAGATCGGCAACCAGCGTGCCCACCCGCCCGATTTGCAGGTCAATCCGCGGGTCCACGACATCCCCCAACAGCAAGGGTGTGAGATAGTCCCAGTCGCGCAGGGCAAGGCGAACAATCAGTGTCATCAGGGTGTCCGGTGATGTATGGCGGGGTGCGGCGAACCCCGGAACTAGAACGCCCGCTTATCGCCGGAAGTGCGGCATCCGGCGGTTCCGCTGCTAGTAGGCGACAGCCAATCAACACCCGTGACGCACGCAGTTGTCCAATCGAAATTTTTTTGATCGCCCGTAGAGTTTCTTGATCAACCGACAGCGCATGATCCGGCGCTCCTCGAGCTGAAACTTGCGGCACATGCTCCGCCGCCTATACTGGCGCCAAAAAAATGCACCAGAGGCGAAAGACCCGCTGACAGAGCATAGGCCACCCATCCGGCCCCGCACTGGGCAAAAGCACCGTCAGTGTCTCCTGCCACCCAGATACAACCGACTGTAACTAATATATAAAATACGCATCAGGTTGACTCTCGCGGCAGGTGCATCGACTGATGGCGCTTGGAGAAAAGTCGGAGCGGGTAAAGAAATCTATCCGCCATAAAAGTTTTTTCGATTGGACAGCACCCCATCCGCAAGGCTTCGATCCGACCCAAGACGAGGCCAATGCCCGCGACGTCCCCATCCCACAGATCCGAGGTATCCATGACACATTCCTTTCAAGCAAGCATGATGGCCACGCGCCGTGGCGTTCTGCTCAGTCTGGGCGTCGGCATCACCGCGATGGCCCTGCCCTGCGGCGCTTGGGCGCAAAGCACCAACGCCATCCTGAAGTTCGGCCTCTCCACTTTCCCGCCCACCGTCAAACCATTCGACAATACCGGGGGGGCAGCGAACACCGTCAAGCTAATGATCTACCGTGGGTTGATGGGCTATGATGCCTCGGGCAAGCTGCTGCCCGAACTGGCCGAAAGCTTTGAATGGCTGGAACCCACGGTTGCCGTGTTCAAACTGCGTGCGAAAGCCACCTTCCACAACGGCAAACCGGTGACAGCGGCCGATGTGGTGTTTTCGCTGAACGAGATCACAAAGGAGGGCTCCAGCGCCTTTCTGAAAAGCGATCTGACGATCATCACGGCCGCAGAAGCTGTCGATGAAAAAACCGTGCAAATCACGCTGTCATCGCCCAGTGCCATCTTTCTGGATCTGATGGCCAGCTATTGCTGCCCGGTCATTTCGGCTGAAAGCACCGAAGACAATGCAATCGGTGCGGGGCCTTTTGTGATGAAGTCCAGCGAGAAGGGTGTTTTCATCGAGTTGGAGCGGTTCGACAAATATTACGCGGACGACCAGCCCCATGTCGGCGGCATCCGCTTCATCGCCTATGCCGACGAAAACCTGCGCTTTGCTGCACTGGAAGCGGGCGATGTGGATCTGATCGAATATCTGCCGTGGACCCAGTTCGACGCCGTTGAAGCTTCGGACACGATGCAAATGAGAAGCACGCTTGGGCCCTACATGTTCTTGCTGTTCAATGTGACCGATGGCCCGTTTGCCGATGCCAAGGTGCGTCAGGCGGTCGGCTATGCCATTGAGCGTCAAGATGTGGTGGATGCCGCCTTCGCTGGTCGCGGCGTGCCTCTGTATGGCTTCCCTAACCCGCAAGGTTCGCCCTTCGATCTAACGGACCCCGCGCATGAGTGGACATTCGACGCCGAGAAAGCCAAGGCGCTGCTGGCCGAAGCGGGCTATCCGAACGGGTTCGACTGCCGCCTTCTGGCCACGGCGACCTATGGCATGCACCAGGACACAGCGTCGGTTGTGCAGGCCTATCTGGCGATGATCGGCATCAACGCCACGCTGGATCTGCCAGACTGGGGCACCCGTGTCACCGCTGGCAAAGAAGGCAAATACGATCTCGCCGTGCATGGCAGCTCGGGCACCTACAACGACCCGGATTCGCTTTGGTCACTGCTGTATTCTGGCAACCCCTCTTACTTGCAGTCCTTTGGCTTCAAAAGCGCGCGGATCGACGGGCTCCTGGAACAGGGCCGCACTGAAGTCGACCCGGAAAAGCGCAAGGCAATCTATCAGGATCTTGCCACCGCCTATTTCGAAGAGGTGCCGCAGGTGCCGCTGAACTGGCGGGTGCAGGCCTATGCTATGAAAAAGACCGTCACCGGATTTGAAGCCCTGCCCGGCTTTCTGAACGGCGCGTCTGCTTACGCACTCGACGATACGAAACTAGGCTGAGGGGCGGCCGATGCTGGAATTCCTCCTACGCCGGTTGGCGGCAGCAATCGTCATGCTGCTGGTCGTTGGCACGATCATTTTTTCACTTCTGGTGATCGTGCCCGGTGATCCGGCAGAGCTGTTGCTGTCTACGGGCGGCGGCAGCGCCACGCAGGAAGCGATCCAGAATCTGCGCAACGAGATGGGGCTGGATAAGCCAATTCTGGCGCAATACTTCGGCTTTCTGGCCAATACGGCGCAGTTCGATTTCGGCACCTCAATTGTCGATGGCTCGTCCATTGCCGATAACATCGCGCTGCGACTGCCCCGCACGCTGGAGATTATCGCTGTCGGCGCGATCCTCGCGCTTCTGCTGGCGATTCCGGCGGGAACGCTGGCCGGGCTGCGCGGTGGCGGGCGTTTTGATGTGATCGCCTCGGCGGTGAACGCGCTGCTGACCTCGATCCCCGGTTTCGTGGTCGGCACGCTGTTTATCTACTTTTTCGCACAGGTGCTGGGGGTGCTGCCCGCCGGGGGCTATGTCGCCTTTGCCGCAGATCCTGCGCAGCATCTGCAAATGCTGATCCTGCCCGCGACCACTGTTGCGCTGCATCTGGCGACGATCATTTTTCGGATGACACGGGCCAGCGTGCTGGAGATGCGCGGGCATGACTGGGTGCGCACCGCCACGGCCAAGGGCTTGCGCCGCAGTCTGGTGGTGCGCCACCATATCCTGCGCAATGCGCTGGGGCCAGTCATCACCGTTGCCGGGCTGCAACTGGGCATCCTGCTGGGATCAACCGTGCTGATCGAATTTGTCTACAACTGGCCCGGCCTCAGCGGAATGCTGGTCACAGCCGTTGAGCAGCGCGACTACCCAACCGTCCGGGCGATCATCCTGACCGTCGCCGCCATCTTTATCGGCATCAATTTGATGATCGACATCCTGTATTCCCTGCTGGATCCAAGGGTTCGCCTGCAATGACCGCGATCCCCGTCCGCGCTACGCGCAAAACCCGCCTGCTGCCAGGGTTTCCCCGGTGCATGATCCTGCCCACGCTGCTGTTGGCGGCACTTATCCTCATTCCCTTCGCGGCGCCGCTGATCACCGGCGCTGATCCGGTCCAGATTGCAGTGCGTGACCGACTGGCGCCGCCCAGTTTCGCGCATTGGCTGGGGCAAGATGAATTCGGCCGCGACCGGCTGGCGCGGGTGCTCTATGGCGGGCAGGTGTCGCTGACGGTGGCTTTCGTGGCCACCACGCTCGCCTGCATTGTCGGCACGCTGTTCGGGCTGATCGGAGCGTATTTTCGCGGGCCGTTCGAATTCCTCACCACCCGTCTGTCGGATGTGGTGCTATGCTTTCCACCGATCCTGCTGGCGCTGTTGGTGGTGACGCTGTTCGGCCCCGGTGCGGGCACCTTGGTGGCGGTGCTGTCGGTGCTCTACTTTCCGTCGTTTGCCCGGATCGCTTTTTCCGAGGCGCTGCGGGTCTCGTCGCTGGATTTTGTCGAAGCGTCCCGCGCTTTGGGAACGCCCTCGCACCGCATCGTGCTGGGCACCATTCTGCCGAACATCGCAGGCCCGGTGTCGGTGCAATATTCACTGACCGCCGCCGCCGCGATCACCATCGAAAGTGGTCTGTCCTTTCTTGGCCTTGGCGTGGTGCCGCCTGCCCCATCCTGGGGGCAGATGATCCGGGGCGCACGCCAGTTCATGAGCCAAGACCCCCTGGGCATTCTGATCCCCTGTGTAGCGCTGACGCTAACCATCTACGCGATCAACTTCTTTTGCGACCGGCTGCGCGATACGCTGGACCCAAAGGGCGCGCTGGGCGGTGGTAAGGATGAAACCTCGGTTCCGGTTGCGGCGGGAATGGTCCCGGCGGATGAGACGGCAGATGTGGTGGCCTCGGTGCGCGATCTGCGGCTGGATCTTATGCGCCCCGGCGGGCCGGTCAATGTGATCGAGGATGTGTCGCTGACGCTGCGGGCCAACCAATGCACGGCCCTAGTGGGTGAAAGCGGCTCGGGCAAATCCCTGACGTCGCTGGCGCTGATGGGTCTGCTGCCCGGTGCGGTCCGTCAAGCCCGTGGCGCGCTGCGCCTGCGCCGCAAATCGGGCGAGATGGTGGATCTGGGTGCGCTGAATGCTAAGGAGCTGGAAGGTCTGCGCGGCAATGATGTGGCGATGATCTTTCAGGAACCGATGACCTCGCTCAACCCGATCCACAAGGTTGGCGCGCAGATGGTCGAGGCGATCTTGTCGCACCGCGCGATGTCGCCCAGCGATGCCCGCGCCCGCGCCATCAGCCTGCTGGAACTGGTCGGCATCAACGAACCGGCACGGCGTTTTGACGGCTACCCGCATGAGATGTCCGGGGGCATGCGCCAACGCGTGATGATCGCCATGGCGCTGACCTGCGAGCCACGCCTGCTGATCGCGGATGAACCCACCACCGCGCTGGATGTGACCATTCAAGCCGAAATCATCGAACTGCTGCAACGCCTGCGCACCGAATATGCCAACGGCCTGAGCTTGCTGTTCATTAGCCACAACCTTGGCATCGTGGCCAAAATCGCCGACCGCGTGGCGGTGATGTATTCCGGTCAGGTGGTCGAAGAAGGCCCCGCCGCGCAGGTGCTGAATGACCCGCATCATCCCTATACGGTAGCGCTGCTGGAAAGTATGCCGTCGTCACATGAAGACTTGCATTCGGCGCGTGGCGACCGGCTGCGCGCGATCAGCGGCACACCGCCGCTGCTGGATGCGCGCCCCTCCGGCTGCACCTTCCACAACCGTTGCCCGATAGCCGTCTCGTCTTGCGCCGATGCCCGCCCGCCGCTGTTCGTCAGCGCCGATGGCGACCGCCAGGTGCGCTGCTTCCGCGCGCCCGAAGCCGGACTGGAGGCCGCACGATGACCCCGTTGCTTGAGGTGCAGAACCTGACCAAAAGCTATCCGGTCGGCCGCAAGGGTCTGTTCGGCAAGCGGATGATGCAGGTCTTGCGCGATGTCAGCCTGTCGGTGCACCCCGGCGAGGTGCTGGGGCTGGTCGGTGAAAGCGGCTCGGGCAAAAGCACCATCGGCAGGGCGGTGCTGCGGTTAATCGGGGCGGATTCCGGCACGATCCGGTTTGAAGGGCAGGATCTATCCGCAATCTCCAGCACCGATCTACGCCGCTTGCGCAAGGATATGCAGATCATCTTTCAAGACCCCTACGCCAGCCTTGATCCGCGCAAGACCATCCGCGCCGTGCTGACGGAAGCCTTGGACACCCACAAGCTGCATCTGGGCACCGCCCGCGCCGAACGGCTGATCGGGCTGATGGAGATGGTCGGACTCAACCCGACTTTCCTCGACCGCCGCCCGCATGAGTTTTCCGGCGGCCAGCGTCAGCGCATCGGCATCGCTCGTGCCTTGGCGGTAGAGCCGAAGTTCATCGTCTGCGATGAGGCGGTATCGGCGCTGGACGTCTCTATTCAGGCGCAGGTGCTGAACCTTCTGGCCGATCTGCGCGCCAAAACCGGGATCTCGCTGCTGTTCATCAGCCATGATCTGTCGGTGGTCCGCTATATCTCGGACAGGGTGATGGTGCTGTATCTGGGCAAAGTGATGGAGGTCGGCCCCGCCGATCAGATCCATTTCGACCCCGAGCACCCCTACACCGCCGCGCTGATTTCGGCCGAGCCGAGCCTCAAGCACACAAGCCAGCGCATCCGGCTGACGGGCGAAATTCCCTCACCCCTGACACCCCCTTCCGGCTGCGTGTTCCGCACCCGCTGCCCCTATGCGCTGCCTGCCTGCGCCGAAACCGTGCCACCACTTCGCGACGCAGGGCAGGGCCGCATGAAGGCCTGCATCCGAGACGACATTCTTTAAGGAAAACACCAATGATGACCGATAAGATCAAGATCGCCGAACTGACCAGCGAAGAAGCGCGTCAGTATCTGAACCAGGATGCCGTGATCCTGCTGCCGATGGGCTCGCTTGAGGATCAGGGCACCCATGCGCCGATGGGCGACTATCTGGCCGCCGAATGCGTAGCGCTGGATATTGCCCGCGCCGCACGTGCTGAAGGCGTGCCGACATTCATCGCCCCAGTGATCCCGTTTGGCGGCGCCGATTATTTCGGCTCGTCGCATGGCGGGATCGCCATCAGCCAATCCACACTGGCAGCCTTGCTCGATGATATGTTTGCCAGCCTGTCGCGCCACGGTCTGACCAAGATCCTCGTGATCAACGGGCATGGCGGCAATGTGGGTCCGATCAACGACGTAGCGTTGAAATGGCGGCAAAAGAACGGGATGTTCGTGGCCTCGATGTATCTCTGGCAGATCAGCTATGAGCTACTGAAAGACATTCTCGGGCCGGAGCAGGCTGCGAAATCCTCGGGCCATGGTGGCGATCCGCTGACCTCAATCGGGCTGCACTACTACCCGGAAATCCTACGGCTTGATATGCGTCAGGCCCCACCCAAGGGCCAGAAAGCCATGGGCGTGGATGTGGCCGGGTTTGCGGCGATCAAATACGACGGCGCACGCCTGCAAGCCCCGATTGAGGCGATTGAAAGCGCACCGCATGGCGTCTGGGGTGGCGATCCGGTGCATTGCTCGGCCGAAACCGGCAAGGCGCTCAGCGACCGTCTGGTCAAGATCGGCGCTGGCTTCATCCGCGATCACGTCTCCAAGGCTTTCGCGGCCTAAGCCTTGCCGGGCATTCCTCACCCGCTGGGGCGGCTGTTGCGCCGCCCCAGCCCACATCGCAAAGAATACCGATATGGCGCTCTACCCGGATTTTCTAAACGCTCTGCGCGAAGCCGGGTTCGAAGGCGATCAAACCGCAGCCGTATCCGACCGGATGGTGCTGGCCACTGACAATTCGATTTATCAGGTGCTGCCCGAGGCAGTGGTCTTTCCGCGCAGCACCGCCGACCTGCAACGCATCGCCCGACTGCTGACCGATCCGCGCTTTGGTCAGGTCGTCCTGCGTCCACGCGGCGGCGGCACTGGCACCAACGGCCAATCTCTGGGCGCGGGACTGGTGGTCGATTGCTCGCGCCATATGACCGGGATTCTGCAGATCAACCCCACCGAGCGCTGGGTCCGTGTCGAGCCCGGCGTGATCAAGGATCATCTGAATGTGGCGCTTGCCGCACATGGCCTGTTCTTTGCACCGGAACTTTCCACCTCGTCCCGCGCGACCATTGGCGGCATGGTGTCTACCGATGCTTGCGGTCAAGGGTCGTGCATGTATGGCAAAACCAGCGATCATGTGCTGGCCCTGACCGCCGTTTTGCCAGGCGGTGAACTCTTGCACACCGGCGCACACCCCCCCGAGACACTGGCCAAAATGCCGGGGCGCGCGGGGGATATTCTGCGGATGCTGCACCAGATTGCCACCGATCAGGCCGATCTGATTGCCACCCGATTTCCAAAGATCAACCGCAGCCTGACAGGCTATGATCTGGCGCATATCCGCCGCTCGGACGGCGGCATAGATGCGGGTGCCGTGATCTGCGGAGCCGAAGGCACGCTGGCGTTGATTGCCGAGGTGCGGTTGAATGTGCTGCCTGTTCCGAAACTATCGGCGCTGGTGAACGTCTTCTACGCTGATTTCCAATCCGCGCTGCGCGATGCCCGTGCGCTGGCGGTGATGGGTGCGACCTCGGTGGAAACCATTGACAGCCGGGTTCTGGGGCTGGCACGCGCTGATGTGGCTTGGCGTGAGGTGGCGGCGTTTTTTCCCGATACTGCGGCCAAGGGCGTCACTCTGGTGGAATTCACGGGTGACAGTCAGGTCGAGATTGATACCGCCATTGCGCGTCTGGTGGCCGAGCTTGCCACCCCGATCAACGGGCGGCGCGGGCATTCGCTGGCCTTCGGGGCCGCTGTCGCGCGTATCTGGAGCATGCGCAAAAAATCCGTGGGCTTGCTTGGCAAAACCGCCGGGCCCAAACGCCCTCTGCCCTTCGTCGAGGATTGCGCCGTGCCGCCCGAGGAATTGGAGGCGTTCATCGCAGGCTTTCGCGCCATTCTGGACGCCGAGGGGCTTGAATATGGCATGTTCGGCCATGTCGATGCCGGAGTATTACATGTCCGCCCGGCGCTTGATCTGACCGACCCGGCACAGGAGCCGTTGATCCGCAAGATCACCGAAGCCGTGCATGCACTGGCACGGCGGCATGGTGGGCTGCTGTGGGGCGAACACGGCAAGGGCGTGCGCTCGGAATTTGTGCCCGAAGTGTTCGGCCCACTTTATCCCTTTCTGCAAGACATCAAACGTGCCTTTGATCCGGGCAACCAAATGAACCCCGGCAAGATCGCGTCCCCCTCTGATACTCCGCTGATGCAGATCGATGGCGTGGCGCTGCGCGGTCAGGCCGACCGTCAGATCGCCCCAGCCTCCCGCGCCGCCTTTGCCCCGGCGCTCGCCTGCAATGGCAACGGTGCCTGCTTCGCCCAATCTGCCGCCGAGGTGATGTGCCCGTCTTACAAAGCCACCGGCGACCGGCGACATTCGCCGAAGGGCCGCGCCGGTCTGGTGCGGGAATGGTTGCGTCAGGATGGACCAGAGGGCCGCGCCGATCCGCAGTTCGAGGCCGAGGTCAAGGCGGCGCTGGATGGTTGCTTGTCTTGCCGCGCTTGTTCGCGGGCCTGCCCGGTGCAGGTCGATGTGCCCGCGTTCCGGGTGAAGTTCATGGAAAGCTGGTTTACCCGCCACCGCCGCCCGTTGTCAGATCATGCGCTGGCGGCTCTGGAGCCGCTGCTGCCGCTGGCTGAACGTCTCCGCCCGTTGTTCAATCTGGCGGTCACCGGGCTGGGGGCGGCGGTGATGCGAAAACTCGGCCTGCACCACCTGCCCGTGATGCCCGCGCTGAACCTGAGGCATGCACTGGCGCAACGTGGCATTCGTATAGTCGGCACCGCTCTGCCCGACCCCGCGACCAGCATTGTGATCGTGCCCGACGCCTTCACCCGGTTCTTCGAGCCGCAAGCGCTGTTGGATCTGGCCGCTGTGATCACAGCGCTTGGGTTTCAGCCGTGGATCGCCCGCTACCACCCAAGCGGCAAGCCGCTGCATGTGCTGGGCCGTCTGGCGGCCTTTCGCCGCATCGCGGCGCGGCAAACCATCTATCTCGACCGACTCTCGGCAATGGGCCTGACCCTTGTTGGGATCGAACCCGCGGTCACGCTGAGCTACGGCGATGAATACCACGAGGCTTTGGGCAAACCCGGTCCGCAGGTGCTGCTGCCGCAGGAATGGCTTACACGTGTCGCCGACCGGATACCGCAGCGCCCGGCAGGCCTGCCCCCTGCAACCACGCCCCGTGCAACCCTGCTGCCGCATTGCACTGAAACCACGCTCCGGCCCGGCACGGGTGACGCTTGGGCCGCAATCTTCGCCAAGCTGGGCGTCACGCTGGATCTCCCAAAGACCGGTTGTTGTGGCATGGCGGGCACTTGGGGGCATGAGCTGCGCAACGAGGCGACCTCGGCCAAGATATTTGCGCAAAGCTGGGCCGGGCCTGTCTCGTGCACGGATCAGCCAGTGCTGGCGACAGGTTTTTCCTGCCGCTGTCAAACCGCGTTGCGGGCCGGTGTGCAGATCGCCCATCCGATCACGCTGCTGAAAACCTGCCTGTCCGAAACCTGAAGCCGCAGGCCAATATCCTACAGCCTGACAGCACAGCCCGGCCCGCGTTCAGTGGGGCACAAAGGTGACATAGCGCGGATGCGCCGTCGCCCATTCCTCGGCAGCCTGTCGGGCAAGCTGAAATATCTGCTCGGTCTGCACTTTGCGCGCCTTGTTGACATGAACGCATCGGATATCCAACGGGGCAAGCCGCACGGTCGTCGGTATTTCGACAAGCATGCCCGTGGCGATCTCATGCTCAAGCGCCGCCAGTGGCACCGCAGAAGCGCCATAGCCACAGCGCACCATATCGCAGATCGTGGCCAAAGAGTTGCCGGTATGGCGCGCGCTTGGCCGTCGGCGGGTTTCCTCAATCAGCTCCGCCACTGGGCCGAACAACGGCGAGGTGTGTGGATACAGCACAAGAGGCAGTTCGCGCAGGTCATCCGGCGTCAGCGGCCGGACAATTTCCCCCACCACGTCTGGCCGGGCCGCCCAGCCAACATGATACAAGACCGAAAAGCTGTTCTGGATCTGTGGCAAGCCCGCCTCACCCGTGACAAAAGCCATGTCGAGCGCACCCGATTTCACCAGCGGGCGTAGATCAACATTCCCCCCCGAATAGAAGTCGACCAGCGGCGCATCGGGCATGGCTGCGATCTTGCGCCGCAGCGTGACACCCCATGTCTGGCTGACCATAGCAACCAAACCAATCGTATAACGTTTTTTTTGTTTTGATTTTAGCCGGCTGGTCAGCGCTTCGCTTAAATTAAGGAAAGTTTCGGCGTATTCAGCTACTTCGTGGCCCTGTTCTGTCAGTGTGAAGTCGGATTGCGAACGATCGATCAGCGGCACACCAAAACTTTCCTCAAGACCGGAAATACGTGCAGAAACAGCAGGCTGCGTAAGGCCGATGTGATCGGCAACGCGCTGATAACTCTGAAGACGTGTCAGCCAATAAAAGGCTTCAAGCTGTTTAAAGTTCATGCCCAGACTATAGCCCAACCGTCGGGGGTTTCTACATAAAAACCTTCTATCAGAGGCACAAGGATTTTTGCTTTGACGCGCCGCTGCACAGTGACTTGAATGGGTGTGAATTCACCTGGGCCGAACCTGTCGGCGCGATACACGATCCAAGGACACACGATGAGCATTGCCGTTTCCCTGCCCTCCAGTGACAAGACCGAATGGTGGTGCCAGATGCTCCGCGATCTGATGCCGGATTGGAATATCTATCCGATCGACAAAGTGCCCGACCCCGATGCCATCACCTATTCGGTGGTTTGGCGGCCCTCCACCGGGGCGATGACGCCGTTCCGAAATCTGAAAGCTATCGTGTCGCTGGGCGCGGGGATCGACCATGTGCTGGCCGATGAGAAGCTGCCCGAGGATGTGCCGATCATTCGCACCGTGGGTACCGATCTGACACAGCGGATGAAAGAATACATCGCGCTGCATGTTCTGCGCCACCACCGCGAGTTGCCGCAGATCCAAGCCAATCAGGCTGCGCATGTCTGGGATCAGATCATCGTGCCGCCAGCACCCGAACGCCGTGTTGGCATTATGGGGCTGGGCAATCTGGGGGCTGCGGCTGCACAAATGCTGGCGCAGATTGGCTTCAATGTGGTGGGCTGGTCGCGCTCCCCAAAGACCATCACCGGCGTGACGACCTATGCGGGCGACGCGTCATTCGGCACATTTCTGGACGGAACCGAAATTCTTGTCTGCCTGCTGCCGCTGACCGACAGCACGCTGGGCATCCTGAACGCCGATACTTTTAACCGGCTCAAGCGTGGGGCGAGCGTTATCAACGCCGCGCGCGGCCCGCATTTGGTGGACAGAGACCTGATTGAGGCGCTGAGTTCGGGGCAGATCGCGGCAGCGACGTTGGATGTCTTCCATGTGGAGCCGCTGTCAAAGGACCACCCATTCTGGGGCCACCCGCGGATCACGGTCACACCTCATGTCGCCTCGATGATCGACGCGCCGACCGGCAGCAAGATCGTCGCCAAGAACATCCGCACCTTTGAGGAAACCGGCTCCGTTGCCGATCTGGCTGACGCGAAAAGAGGCTACTAGCCGCGACAGACCGCAGCCATCCCTCTGCGACACCCCACCTCCGGCCCCACATGGGGCCGGTTTTTTTGCGTTGTGCCATGCAGATAATTCACAGAATTTCTATGTAATTTCAGCCAGATAAGTCAAGATCATCACGATCCATCCAAATTTTTTCGATGCACTCATAAAGAAAATTCGATTGGACATTCCTGGCAGCAAACCGTTGCATCAGCCTATGAACCGGGCCGCTCGAAGCCCGCAAAATGCCCCTATCCGCCCCGGAAGTGACCGGAGACGCATGATCCATCCTGCCTTCAACAGCGCACGGTCAGCCACCGCCGGTGGCCGGTTTCCGGCTGCGCCTCAGACAGTCAGGTTGGTCCGCGCGCCACACGAAACGGCACCTCCGATCTTTAGGAGAGCCCCCATCCAACAGGAGACTGCCTTCGATGACACCCCGCTTTTTTCATGCCATCGCCGCCTCTACCCTCGCCGCCTCGTGGCTTTTGACCGCCGCCGCCCATGCCCAGACCAGCGACGTGTCGGGCACCATCACGCTGTCGGCCTACTCTGGCGTCTTCCAGGACAAATATACTGAAGCCGTCATTAAGCCTTTCCAGGAAAAGTTTCCGGGCGTGACGGTCACCTACTTCGGCAACACTGCCTCTTCGGTGATGTTGGGGAACCTGCGGTCACAGGCCAGTGACGTGCAGACCGATGTGGTGATTTTTGATGTGTCGACCGCGCTGATTGGCAACAAGGAAGATCTGCTCGCACCGCTGTCGGTGGCCGATATCCCGAACCTAGCCGATCTGCTGCCGCAGGCGACGGTGCAGGAAGGCTACGGCCCCGCTGTCACGTTTGACAACCTCGTATTGATCTATGACACCGCCGCCATCGCGACCAAACCAGAGTCGCTGTCAGCGCTGTGGGATCCCCAATATGCGGGCAAACTGGCCATCACCGCGATGCCCTCGATCCTCGGTTCGGGATTGATGGTGATGACCTCGGCGATGCTGGGCGAAGACTACACCCAGACAGTAGAACAATCGGCCGCCAAACTGGCTGAACTGGCCCCCGCCGTGCAGACCTTCGACCCCAAACCCGATTCCTATACGCTGGTGATCAACGGCTCTGTCGCGCTGGCCACCGGCTGGAACGCCCGCGCACAATACTACGCAGATCTATCCGCCGGAAAACTAGGCGTGGTCCTGCCCAAGGAAGGCAGCATCCTGCAAATCAACACGATCAATCTGATCAAAGGCTCCAAAAACGAAGCCGCCGCCAAGGCCTTCATCAACTACGCCTTGTCGCCCGAAGCTCAGGCCGCCTTCACCGAAGCGATGTTCTATGCCCCGGTGAACGCCAAAGCCGTCGTCAGCCCAGAAGCGACGGCACGCACGGTATCTGGCCAACTCGACAAAATGTTGCCGCTCGATTGGGCTTGGGCTGCGACCAAATCCGAGCAGTGGAACCAGATCTGGAAGCGCCAGATCATCTCGGCCAGCAACTGACAGCGGATTGGACGGTCCCATGAACCTGCACCTTTCCCCGGCGGCATCGGCTGACACCGCCCCCCCGCATATCCGCATCGACCGGTTGAGCTTCGACTACGGCGGCGCGCGGCCTGCGGTGGACGCCCTGTCCTTCGACATCGCAAAGGGCGAGTTCATCGGGCTTCTGGGCCCGTCCGGCTGCGGCAAATCCACCACCTTGCGGATGTTCGCGGGGCTTCTGGCCCCCACCTCGGGCCAGATCACCATCGGCGGGCAGAACATCGTGTCGCGCCCGCCGTGGGACCGCAATCTGGGGCTGGTGTTCCAATCCTACGCGCTGTTCCCGCATATGACCGTTGCGCAAAACGTGGCTTTCGGGTTGCGGTTGCGCAAGGTCAGCAAGGAAGACCAACGCGCCCGCGTCGCAGAAGCCCTGCGGGCCGTCCGGCTGGAAAGCTTTGGTGCGCGTCGACCGTCCGAGCTTTCGGGCGGCCAGCAACAGCGCGTCGCCATCGCCCGCGCCATCGTGATTGAGCCTGAAATCCTGCTGCTCGACGAGCCGCTATCAAACCTCGATGCCCGCCTGCGCGACGAAATGCGCTTCGAGATCCGCGATATTCAGACACGCACCGGCATCACCACGCTGTTTGTCACCCATGACCAGCAGGAAGCCCTGACCATGTGCGACCGGATTGCCGTGATGAATGCAGGCAAGCTGGAGCAGATCGGCACCCCGGCCGAGGTGTATGACCGCGCGGCGACGCCCTTTGTCGCGAACTTCATCGGGCGTGCGAACAATCTTGCGACGACGCTTTCGCTCTCCGCCGGTCAACCCACACTGGTCTGTGATGGGCAAACCCTGCCGCTGCCCACCGATCTGCCAATCAATGCCGCCAATGGCAGCAGCATCGCGGTAATGGTCCGCCCCCATGCCATCCGTCTGCGGCCACCATCGTCCGATGGTCTTACCGGCACCGTGGTGCGCCGGGTCTTTGTCGGCAGCACGATTGAGACCGCGATCAAGCTGGATGGCGGTCAGACCTTGATTGCGGAACTGCGCCCAAACAGTGACGACACGGCGTTGGCCGCAGAGGGCGCGCGCGTCGGCGTAGACTGGCTTGCCCGCGACATGCGGCTGTTCGCATCATGAACGCCTTTGTCGCCCCCGGAGGCAACAATCGCCTGACGCCGTGGCTGTTGCTTGCGCCGGTGCTGTTGGTGCTGCTGGTGTCCTTCGTCGCACCGATCCTGTGGCTGTTCCGCATGTCGCTGAACGAGTCAGACTACGGTGCGATCATCCCGGCGCTCAGCCTCGGCACTTATATAAAAATCCTGAACGATCCCTATTATCTAGAGCTGCTGGGGCGCACCCTGCGCCTGTCGGTCACCTGTGCGCTGGTGGCGCTGGCGATGGCCTATCCGATGGCTCTGTTCCTGTCGCGGATGACCTCGCGCTGGCGCACGCCGCTGACGGTGCTGGCGGCCTCGCCGCTGCTGATCTCGGCGGTGGTGCGGTCTTTTGGCTGGATGATCACACTCGGCGACGACGGGCTGCTGAACAATATGCTGCTATCGGCCGGGTTGATCGCCACACCGCTGCGGATCGTCAACAACTACTTCGGCGTCATCATCGGTTTGTCGGAAAGCATCATGCCGTTCATGTTCCTGACAATCACCGCTGGGCTCGGAAAGCTCGACCGCCAGTTGGACGATGCCGCCATGTCGCTGGGCGCGCCGCCGCACATCGTTTTCTTCCGCATTATCCTGCCGCTCAGCCTGCCCGCCATCGTGGCCGGGCTAACGATCGGTTTCGTGCTGTCGGTGTCGTCCTTCATCACACCGACGCTGCTGGGCGGCGGGCGCGTCTTCCTGCTGGCGACCGAGGTCTATGATCTGGCGCTGATGTCGCTCGACTGGCCGACCGCCGCGGCATTGTCGTTCCTGATGTTGGCGCTGTTTGTGGTGGCAATGACCGTGACCGCGCTGCTGATCCGCCTGCTGACAAGGACGCGCTGACATGACCAAGCTGCTTTCCATCCTCGGCCGCGCTTATGTGATCGCGATCTTCGCGTTCATCTTCCTGCCGATGCTGATCATTCTGGTGATTTCTTTCAGCGCCGACAGCTATCTGTCGTTCCCGCCTTCGGGCTGGAGTCTGAAATGGTATGGCACGGTTCTGGGCAATGCCGCCTTTATGACCGGGCTGAAAAACAGCGCGATCATCGCGGTGATCGTGGCGGTGCTTAGTCTGCTGCTGGGCCTGCCCGCCGCCTATGCGCTGGTACGGATGGAGTTTCCCGGTCGTACGCTGATCCGCAACCTGATCCTCACGCCGCTGATCCTGCCCGCCATGATGCTGGGTCTGGGCATCCTGATGGTCTTCACCCCCGCCGGGCTGGTGGCGACCTATCCGGGGCTGGTGCTGGCGCATCTGGTGATGACGCTGCCGTTCTCGATCCGCATCCTGCAAACCACCTTGTCCAACCTTGGCACCGATGTGGAAGAAGCGGCGATGACGCTGGGTGCGCGCCCGCTGCAAACCTTCCTGCAGATCACCCTGCCCCGGCTGATGCCTGGTGTCATCGCCTCCAGCGCCATCGCCGCGATTCTGTCGTTTGACGAAATCGTGCTGTCACTGTTCATCGTCGGCCCGCGTCTGCAAACCCTGCCGGTCGTGATCTACCGCTATGTCAACGAGCGGACCGATCCGATGGTCGCGGTGCTGGCGGTGCTGCTGATCGCGATTTCGCTGACCATCGTGCTGCTGGTCGAGCGCAGCGTCGGCTTTGCCAAAGCCTTCGGGCGCTGAATTTCCTATCCCAAGCAATGAAAGATCTGACATGAGCTATAAAATCAATCCGATGCCCGCCCAGATTCCGGCGCAACATCTGGAGCTTCTGGCCCAATGCGAAACCGCAACGCTTGGCCATTGGCGGCAGTTCGGCTTTCTGAACCGCCAGATCCAACCCTTGATCCCGCGCCGCCGGGTTGTCGGCACCGCCGTGACCATCGCGATCCCAGGCCCGGATTCCACCCTTCTGCACCACCTGCTCAGCCTGATCCGCCCCGGCGATTTCGTGATCGTCGATCGCTTGCATGATGATCGCTACGCCTGCTGGGGCGGTGGTGTGACAGTGGGTGCCAAGGCCGCCGGTGCGGTCGGCGCGGTTGTTGACGGACCCTGCACCGATCTAGAAGAGATTGAAACCTCGGATTTTCCAATGTGGTGCCGGGGCATCTCGCCGATCACCACCCGCCTCTACGATCTGGGTGGCGCGATCAACGTGCCGGTCTCTGTCGGCAATACCGTGGTGATGGCAGGCGATGCGGTGCTGGCCGATGAAAGCGGCGTGGTCGTGTTGTCTCCCGACGAGGTGGAAGCCGAGGCGCGCAAGGCCATCGAGATCCAGATCCGGGGCAAGAGCCGCGAAGCCAGCGTGCGCGACAGCGGCATCAAGCTGGGTGATCTGTCGGGCGCCACTGCCAAAGTGCTCGCAAAACTGACCTGATCCATGCACTTGTGCTGGCCGGGGCTCTCTGGCCCCGGCAAGTCTGCCCATACGCCCCCTTCTTGACCCGAGAGCCATCATGACACGCGCCCCTCTGCCCTTCGCCTGCGAGAAATCCCCTGCCAGCGGCGGTGGCGGCATGGTGGTGACCAATCATCCGCTGGGGTCGGCGGCAGGGGTCGAAATGCTGGCGGCAGGCGGCAATGCCATCGACGCCGCCGTCGCCGCCCTGCTGGCCCTGACTGTGGTGGAACCGATGATGGTCGGTATCGCTGGCGGTGGCTTGTCGCATATCCGGCTGGCGGATGGTCAGCATCTTGTGATCGACGCGCTGTCTGCGGCAGCGGCCTCCATGCACCCCGAAATTTATGAACCTGTGTCCGACCACCCGGCGCACTACATGGATGCGAAGGACAATCGCAACCTGATCGGAGCCTCGGCGGTTGCCGTTCCGGGCAACCTTGCGGGCTGGTGCGACATGCACGCCCGCTTTGGCCGGTTGCCGTTTGCCGACGTGGTGGAGCCCGCGATCCGGCTGGCCACGCGTGGCTTTGCCGTCACGCATTATCTGGCGGGTGCGATCAAGGAATCCGAGGCCGAGCTGAGCCGCGATCCCGAGATGGCGCGGCTGGTGCTGCGCGACGGAGCCGCCCTCAAGCCCGGTGACCGAATGGTGATGGGCGATTACGCACAAAGCCTGCGCCTGATCCAGCAGGAAGGTGCTGCGGCCCTGCATGGCGGTGCGCTTGGGGCCGCTCTGGTCGCGCGGATGGCAACCGGCGGGCCGGATGCGGGCTGGGTCACGCAGGCGGATCTGCGCGATTACCGCCCGGTTGATCGCGCCCCGATCATCGGCACCTACCGGGGCTTCCAGATCGCAGGCCCGCCGCCCCCGGCGTCATCCGGCGTGCATATCACCCAGATGCTGAACATGCTTGAGGGCTATGACGTGGCAGGCATCGGCTTTGGCTCGCCCGCAAGCCTGCATCTTCTGGCCGAGGTAATCCGCATTGCCTTTGCGGATCGGCGCGCCTTTTCCGGCGATCCGGCCTTTGTCGATGTGCCGGTCGAACGGCTGACCTCGAAAGCCTACGCCGCCGAATGCCGCACGCAGATCCGCACCAACGCCGGTCAACCCGCCCCCTTTGCGCCGGGCCGGGAAAGCCACGACACCACGCATATCACCATCGCCGATCGCGATGGCAACATCGTGACCGCCACCCACACCATCAACGGCCTGTTTGGCGCGCGCTTCGTGGTGCCGGGCACCGGGATCATCCCCAACAACTACATGTCAAACTTTGACCCGCATCCTGGCCATGCCCTGTCGGTCGTGCCGGGCAAACGGGTGCCAACCTCGATGGCCCCGATGATTGTGCTGCAAGCCGACAAGCCTGTGTTTGCGCTGGGTCTGCCCGGCGGCTTGCGTATCTTCCCCTCGGCCCTACAGGCTATCGTCAACCTGATCGACCATCGCATGACCCTGCAACAGGCGGTCGAGGCCCCCCGGATCTGGACCCAAGGCCAAGAGGTGGAACTGGAAGAAGCCTACGCCGCCCAGAAACCCGGGTTGGAGGCTCTGGGCCATGAGGTCCGGGTTCTGCCCCATATCGGCGGAGGCATGAATGCCATCGGCTTTGACGATAGCATGACAGGGGCCGCCTGCTGGCGCGCCGATGGCACGGTGGCATCGCTTGGCGGCGGGCTGGCACGCCCCGGCGTGCGCTTCTGGCCCGACAAGGCACCTGACGACGACGCCGGAGAAAGCTCTCAGCTATGACCGTAACAATATCCTGCCTCGGAAATGACGCCCGATGAAACTTTTTCTTGCTCACCACGCTCGGTCGCCCTGTGATGATCCCGTCCTATGACGGCCGCGCAGACGAGACCTGCGGCGCGTATTATGGATGCCATTTATGTATTGGAAGGTGGCGGTTTCGGCTTGCCTGTGTGTCTCCCAAGTTCGCCGCCAGATCAACTCGGCTTTGATTGTCTTGAAGAAGGTCTCGACAGCGATGACTGTATCTGAAGCAATTCTTCAGCTCCCTCTCGAACTGCTGTGGGGGATTACCCGGATCAGCACCTTGCTGGCGCCCGTGCTGCCATCAGCAAGCTGGCCATGCCAACATGCTTTGGCCAGTAGGCGGGCGACCTGTGGCCTCTGGAACATCGCGCGAACATCCGACCATTTCCGTGGCGCATGGATGTTGCATGGAAGGAATCGAAACCAGTGTAAACCTTTGGAATTGCACGGAAAGATGTTGTGCGGTGTCGCAACGCAAGAAAGGCACCCATTGGGCGCCTTGCATCGACCTAAGTATTTGATATATTGTTATAAATCTCTGTCACGGGAACAAGATTTCAGAAATTCTTGCCGTTGTATGAAGGCGATTGGACAGGCCCCAAAATCGCTTGCGGCATAATCTGCACCAAGGCCATCACCACACAAATATACCATAGAATCTTGAAGGTATATCAACTACGTCTGCGCGATGGCTAGGAACGTATTTCCCCGGCTGCGGCACTGGATCTTAACCAAAACAGCTGGTTGATCTGGCGCATAGCTTCCCATCACCCGGCTGGATAGGACGTAAACACCGCAGTCGCGCCCTAGCGCTTGATGAGGAACACATCGTAGGCCTCGCGCGCTGTCTCATCGCCCATGCCGGGTGAGCCATAGGGCATACCCGGAACCGCCAAACCGATGGCATCAGTGGCTTCGGCCAGCAGGCGGTTGATATCGTCGGCAGGCACATGGCCTTCCAACACATAGCCCGCGACCTTGCCAGTATGGCATGAAATCATCTTTTGCGGCACGCCGTTATCTTGTTTGAAACGCATCAGCAGAGTGCCAAACATTTCTTCTTCGGTCACAGGGAAGCCCGCGGCTTTCAAGTGATCGACCCAAGCCGTGCAGCACTCGCAGTCGGTGCCTTTCACGACGTGAATGACGGGTTTGGTTTGGGCGTGCAGCGGCAGGGCGGCGGCGGCAGATACCAGAACGGCGCGACGGGTCAGGGTATGCGGCAAGACGACAGACCTTTCAGGCAAGTATGCGACGGATTTTCGGGACGGCAAAGCGGCGGTCTTCGTGGAAATCAATGATACCGCCGAAGCGGCCGTCGGAATGAAACAGAAATACGCCTGCAGTATGGTTCATCTGTTGGGAGACACACAGGCAAGCCGAAACCGCCACCTTCCAATACATAAATGGCATCCATAATACGCGCCGCAGGTCTCGTCTGCGCGGCCGTCATAGGACGGGATCATCAC
>NZ_LGIC01000039.1 GCF_001294535.1 Cypionkella psychrotolerans
TCTTCTTCGGTCACAGGGTCGCCCGCCGCTTTCGAGTGATCGACCCAAGCCGTGCAGCACTCGCAGTCGGTGCCTTTCACGACGTGAATGACGGGTTTGGTTTGGGCGTGCAGCGGCAGGGCGGCGGCGGCAGATACCAGAACGGCGCGACGGGTCAGGGTATGCGGCAAGACGACAGACCTTTCAGGCAAGTATGCGACGGATTTTCGGGACGGCAAAGCGGCGGTCTTCGTGGAAATCAATGATACCGCCGAAGCGGCCGTCGGAATGAAACAGAAATACGCCTGCAGTATGGTTCATCTGTTGATTTGCACTCAGAAGTGACCCGAGTAGGGGCGTAATTTTCATTGAGAAGTGACCCATGTGACACGTTCCCCTTGGCTGCTGGCAGCAGGGGATATTGGAGTGATCGGCATGGCATTTTTGAGTATTATTCGGCGTTGGGCATTGCGTGAGCATCTGTCCATTCGGGAGATCGCGCGACGGACGAAGTTGTCGCGCAATACCATTCGGAAGTATTTGCGATCTGGAGCGGTTGAGCCTGCGTTCAGGATTGCCGAGCGACCGAGCAAGCTTGATCCCTTTGCCGCAAAGCTCTCGGGCTGGCTGAAGACCGAGACCGGGAAGTCACGCAAACAGCGACGGACGTCGAAACAGCTGCATGATGACTTGGTGAAGCTGGGCTACACTGGGTCCTACGGTCGGGTTGCCGCTTTTGCTCGGGTGTGGCGGGCAGATCGGCAAAAGGAGCAACAGACGACGGGGCGCGGAACCTTTGTGCCGCTGGTCTTTCAGCCTGGCGAGGCGTTCCAGTTTGATTGGAGCGAGGATTTTGCCGTTCTGGGGGGGAGAGCGCACCAAGCTGCAGGTGGCGCATATCAAGTTGTCGCACAGCCGGGTTTTTCTGCTGCGGGCCTATCTCTTGCAGACCCATGAGATGCTGTTTGATGCGCATGTGCATGGGTTCCGGGTACCCGAAGCCGATCTGGACCGCGCCTATCAAGACATCTTAGCCGCCCCCAAGCGCAACGCCTCACAATGCGCGGCTCTGCGCAGGGTGTTTCGTTGGCATGTGATCGAAAGTGCATTGCCGCCCGCACCGCGAGAGGGGCCGCTAGCCAAGCTAAAGGCTCTTGTGACCCGCATCACGCGAAAGACCGAAAAGCTGCCCTAGAGTCGGCAAGCGACGCTGGGCCAAGCGTTTTTTCTATGATGGGTCGGTAGATGGGTATACCGTTAAAATCTTGATTTTCTCAATGATTTCAATGGGTATTGGCGGATCGATAGTCCGACACACATCTTCACGCCATATAATTTACATATATTTATCAATGCGTTGATATTTATCCGTAACACAATTTGTATAACAAAATGTATAGCAATTTAAGGCTATTTGGTTAGGGTCAGGACCCATTGTTGGGCTTGAGGCTCTCGTAGCTGCGTGATTCAAGGCTCCGAACTGACGGGGGTGTTGATGAGCAATCTTTTCTGGCTGACAGACGTTCAAATGGAGAGGCTGCGGCCCTTCTTTCCGAAGAGCCATGGCAGGCCGCGTGTCGATGATCGGCGGGTCTTAAGTGGAATTATCTTCATCAATCGCAATGGCTTGCGGTGGTGCGATGCACCCAAAGAGTATGGTCCTGCGAAGACCCTCTACAACCGATGGAAGCGGTGGAGCGACAAGGGCATCTTCGCCCGGATGATGCACGGTTTGGCAGCAGAGGCGGCGGTTCCCAAGACGGTGATGATCGACGCCACCTATCTGAAGGCGCACCGCACGGCGACCAGCCTGCGGGCGAAAAAGGGGGGCCTGACGACCAACGAGGCCGCCTGATCGGTCGAACCAAGGGCGGGATGAACACCAAGTTGCACGCAGTCACTGACGCTGATGGCCGGCCGATCCACTTCTTCATGACGGCGGGACAGGTCAGCGATTACACCGGTGCTGCGGCCTTGCTCGGCAGCCTACCAGCGGCAGAATGGTTGCTGGGCGACCGTGGTTATGATGCCGATTGGTTCAGAGATGCGTTGAAAGACAAGGGGATAAAGCCATGCATCCCAGGTCGGAAGTCCCGCAGCAAGCCCGTGAAATACGACAAGCGCCGCTACAAACGCCGAAACCGCATCGAGGTCATGTTCGGGCGTTTGAAGGACTGGCGCAGGGTTGCCACGCGCTATGACAGATGCCCAAAAGTCTTTCTATCCGCCGTCGCCCTCGCAGCCACTGTGATGTTCTGGCTATGAGAAGAGAACGAGTCCTGACCCTACTTTATTATCATGCCAGAATTCATGAACTACTGTCAAACCCGCCACCTCGAATGAGGAAGGCATCTCTTGATGGGATGTCCAGATCGAGGTTGGAGACTTCATTCAGAATAGCCAACTGATGAGCAATCATATCACCGAGTATCTTCAGGCGTGGGCCTTGGAGGCTGTCGATCTCGACGGCGACCGCACTGAGTATCTCCTGTGCAAAGTCATGTGACCGCCGCTCAAAAGCACGGCTGCCGCGGCCGGGGATGCCGATGGCTTCGTCGAACAAGTGCATGTCGCCGAGGGTCAAGGCATCCATGTTGGCGGCCCGGCCCAGAGAGAAAGCAAAGTCGTGGGTGACCCTCGGATCAACCAGAACCGGCACCACGTCGTAGAGTGGCGCTAGGCGCGGGGTGCCGTTGCAGTAGAGTAGGGCATGGTTTTTAGCGTGGTTGTCGGTGTTGCCCAAGGCGAGATTCAGCAGTGTCATCGCCCGGAAAGCATTACGGTCCAGTGCAGGCACGCCCAGCAGCGGCATCAATGCGCCCACCCGCCCAGCTGAGAAGCTGCGTGTGGGGTCGTTGGAGTTGCGCTCATACTTGAGCGACGAAGGCAGGCCGAGCGCTTGGCAGAAGTCTTCTTGATGTAAGCGGCGCACTTCCGTGCCCTGCACAATCCGGTCAAAGCGCTCTACGAGTAGGCCGCGCTGACCGCCCAACTCGAAGATCTCAGTCTGGGCGACCGGTGACCGCAGCACCCGCCCCGCAAGCGCCATCAATGCATGTTCGTGATCAACCAACTCGTCCTCGCTCGGACGCGGCACCTTGAGTAAGTGGGTGGTGGGCGCGAGGCTCTCGGGCTTTGGCAGGCCGAAGCGACCATCAGGCAGGCGTGTCAGCGCGATCTTGCTCTGCACTCCGGCGACTGGGGACGGGTCTGGCAGGCCCTTGGGTAGCGGCCTGCGCGCAGCCAGCGCTTGCATGAGCGCGATCATATTGTCGTTGCTCAGCACATCGTAATCACGGGTCAAATCTCCGGGGATCTTGCCCGGCTCCGATTCCCTCGGCACGCAGGAGATCGCACCCGCACAGTCCCTGCCGAGATGATACAACAGCCCGGCCACATCGCTTCTCGCAATGGCGTGGCGTTGCATCACGCCGTCAAGCTGATCGTTCTCTTGCAACAGATTGTCGAAGAACACCCGTGCCGCCACATCTCCATAGGGGTGTTCTCGCAGCGGCATGCTGATCGAGATCGGCACTTTGGCATCGACGTCATAGCAAAAACTGAGCGTTCCAAAGTCGTCACCGCTAAGGGTGCCGACGGGCTTAGGCTCGGATTCAAGGTAAACATCAAGACTTTGGCTCATGCCTCACGAACCTCGACAACCAACCCAAGCTCCATGCAGGCTTGCAGAGCCAGCGCAAGCTTGGCGCTGGCCTTGCCATTTTCCATCTCGGCCACACGCTGCCGGATCGTCCCTAAAACGGCCGCGAGGTCGTCCTGGGTCATGTTCAGCGTCTGGCGGCGTGCTTTAATCTGGGCCCCAAAGGCTTCGGCGTTGAGTGTCATCTTCATCTTTGGAATGCCATGTTACGATTTCAGAACATATAGCCACTAAAGATGCCTTACGCAACATAATGTATCAAAATCGAAACATTTCTATCTGATTGATGTTATGCTCGGCAAATGTAACAAAATTGGAACTCAATGCATGAATGGATAGCGGCTTCAAACTCCATAGTATGGACGGTGCCCAACTCAGTCGCAATTCCAAGCTCCTTCGCTGTCCGGGCCTACGCTTTTGAGTCCGTCTCGTTGAGACAACACCAGAATCCCACTCATTCTTGCAACACGATCGCCAGAATGGTTTCCAACAAATCTGGTCCGACGCGCTGGAAGCCAAGCAGGCGCGCCACTGCTTTGGTCATTTCTTCTGGTGGCATGATGCCGCTTTCAACGCTTATCCGTGACATTGCGGCGGAAATTTCTGTCGGAGGCAAATACTCTGCCTTCAAAAGCCCGCCCGTTTGGGTCCTCCGGTCTCGAACGGGCGGTGCCGTCGCCTGTTCTATGGTCATCACAAATTGGCCTAGCGTTTTTAGACGATTGTCGCTGCGCTTCTGCACCGCATTCAAGGCACGCAATGTCGCGTCAACGATCCTGCTACCCGCCTTAAGCTTGCCAAAGGCTGTCGCAACCCTGCGTGCTATTTCATCGACATGGATCGGCCCTTCAATCTCGACAATCTTGATGATCAGATCGCCGATTTGTCCCTGAGGTGCCTCATGCGGCTCGACGGTGCTTCGGACCAACAAATCCGCGCGCTGATAGGGAGGGGCTGTCATTTCTAGATGGCCGATCTGGATCGGTCCCGGCGCGTTCTGCTCCACATCAACCAGTTGCAGAATTCCGCCCGTATTCGCGCCCCGCACAGCAATGCCGCCTGCAGAAAATTCTTTTGCGGCCAGAAGGGCTTCGGCAAGTCGGCGGATCTCATGGTCACGGCGATGGAACCAATCCGTGCTCCAGATCCGGTGGAAACGCCAACCAAGGCCTTCGAGCACATCCTGCCGCAAACGGTCACGCTCGCGCGCCCAAAGTGCTGAGTGATATGCCGCCCCATCGCATTCAACCGCGACAATATATTGACCGGGGCGGTCAGGATGGCGCACCCCAATGTCGATGCGGAATCCGGCGGTGCCAACTTGTGGATCAGCCTCATAGCCAAGATCACGAATGACGCGGGCAACATCCTCTTCAAACGGGCTATCCGCCTCAAGTCCGGTTGCCATCTGTTCTTCAATGATGCCAGTTTTCGCAAAATCGAGGAACCGCTTCAGCACGCGCGGACCCTCGCGCGATGACCGGCTTGGGTCGATGTCGCCAGGATCGAATGAGGCGAATATCTCGCAGCGCACCCGCGCTCGTGAAAACAGCACGTTCAGGCGGCGCTCTCCCCCTTCACCATTCACCGGGCCAAAAGACATGGCCGCCAGCCGGCCGTTTGGCTCTTGCGGGCCGTAGCCGACCGAAATCAGGATCACGTCACGCTCATCGCCTTGCACGTTTTCGATGTTTTTTACAAAAACATCCTCGGCCCGACCTTCGCGCAAGAACGCATCCAGAACCGGATCACGGCGGCGTTCATACTCCAATGCCTCGGTCAATGTGTCTGACTGCGCTTTGGAAAAGGCCACAACGCCAAGCGACAGGTCAGGGCTTTTGCGGGCATGTTCCGCAACCGCTTTCACCACATGTTGCGCCTCGATCTTGTTGGTTCCAGCCCGGGCAGTCGTGGTTTTCCCGCGGGCATAAACGCCGGGAACGCGCCGAAACTTCATCCCGTAGTTGGGATCAAGCTGCAGGGGCGACGGTGGCAGAACCAGCTTGTCACCATAGAATTCGGCGTTGGACACCCGGATCAAGGACGGATCGCGGGAGCGGTAGTGCCATTCCAACATGCGCGAGCGCAGGCCACGGGCTTCGCAAAGCGACAGGATGCTTTCCATATCAGCCGCAGTTGCGCCTGCGGGCATTTCGTCGTCTTCTTCTTCTTCGTCTTCGAAATCATCCACAAGACGATCAAAGAACGATGTAGGCGGCAGTTGTTTCTGGTCCCCGACCACCACTATCTGGCGCGCACGCGCAATCACGCCCAGCGCATCCTCGGGCCGGATCTGTGACGCCTCATCGATCACCAGCAAATCAAAGGTCACGGTGCCGGGCGGCAGAAACTGCGCCACTGAAATCGGACTCATCAGCATAACGGGCTTGATGCGCTGCACCATCGCGCCTGCGTTTTTCATCACCCAGCGGATTGGCTTGTGTCGGCTTTTGCGGCCAATCTCACCGCGAATGACGCCCATTTCCCCCATGCTGCCCTTGGGTATCTGGGCAAAATGGCGCGCCAGGATCAGCGCTGGGGCATCGTTCAGACGCGAGCGTTCCTTTTCCTGAAACAGGCGGACGAGTTCATGCCGGTCCAACCCAGCCAGTTGCCCAAGTTCCGGCAGCATCGCGCGCGCCGAATTCCAGCGCGCCTCGGCGCAGGCATAAGTAAATTCGGTCCCTGCGGCTGCGGGTTCGACGCGACCATCCGCAACCGCGTCAATCACGTCCCCTGCCCCGTTTTCCACGGTTTGCGCCGTCGCACGCGCAAGGGCTGCCCAATCGGCATAGCGCCCACTGTCCGCCCGCATCCGTTCAAACACCGCCGTCAGATCGGTTAGGTCCGCATCTGTCAGCTCTGCCGACAACTCGACCTGTTCAAGATCAAGTCCCAACCGGGCAATGGGCTTTTCAGACTTTTCCTGCGCGTCTCGCACCAAAGCTGCCAAAGAAAGGGCGGCTTGCGATGGAGCATCATTTTTCACCAGAGCGGCAAGAAGATTTGCCGCCGAGCCAAAACCAGCCGCCTTCACCTGTGCAAGCCAGGATGAAACTGCCTTGATCCCGGCAAAATCAGTGCGCTCACCACGCCAATTCTCACCTAGGCCCACTTGAAGCCACGCTTCCTCATCAGCGAGTCGCTGCCTGCGGTGTCAACGGCAGAGTAAAAGTGGACCAAAGGGCAGCGCAAAATGTTGCCACTTTGGGGTTATCAAGATTGCCGCATAGGCGTGCGCTAGCATCTGGGCGGCCGCGCTTGTCACAGAGCTGGCGGTTGCCCGGATGCTTTGGCCCGTGAGGGCCAACTGCTTACGATGTTGGTATTGGGTTAAGCCTTGTCTTGGCGGGCTTTGCTCTGGCCGAGGCGATAGCTTTCACCGTTCATCTCGAGGATGTTCACGTGGTGGGTCAGCCGGTCGAGAAGTGCGCCTGTCAGTCGCTCAGACCCGAAGGTTTCGGTCCATTCGTCGAAGGGCAGGTTGCTGGTGATCAACGTGGCACCCCGCTCATAGCTTTGCGAGATCAGTTCAAACAGCAGTTCGGCGCCAGTTTTGCTGAGCGGCACAAAGCCCAGTTCGTCGATGATCAGCAGTTTGTGGCTGACCATTTGCTTTTGAAGGCGCAGGAGCCGGCGCTCATCCCGCGCCTCCATAAGT
>NZ_LGIC01000040.1 GCF_001294535.1 Cypionkella psychrotolerans
CCATACCACCTATCCCACTTCACCGATTGCATTTCTCGCAATGCGCATCGCGTAAATCTTTTATCTGAACGCATATCTCTTTTATCCGAATCCACATTGCGGATATCAGAATTCGGCTCGCGCAAATCTTATTGCGCAAGGCGTATCTCTTTAATCCGTAATCTGATTACTGGATGCGTATCTCTTTTATCTGATCGCGCAATGCGTGTATCCTAAGGCTGAACCCCGAACACGCAAGGCTGATGCCACAAGACGCATCCCACACATCCTTTCTCCGGCCCCTGAACACTGAACGACAGGCTCCGCTCTTCAAACAAAACAAGGCTTTACGCCACATTTCACAAGGAAAACACACCTCTTGCCACGTGGCCAGAGGTTCGCCTCCCCGTCTTCCCTTATGTGTTCAGCGATCAGCGAAACGCATTCGGTGGCGGTGAGTTACCCAAGGTCAACACAATCTTCAAGTGCATAAATCGCGCCTAGATTGTGCTTGAAAGGGAGGTGAAGGAAGGGGTAGGAAGAGTGGCAGGAAATGCGATATGTCTACAATAATTCGGCGGTTGGTGGTGATGGTAAAATCTCTGTCGGGTGAAACGCGGCGCAAGGCGGAATTAAAGAAGGGTGCTGTGGTTCAGGCCGAATCTTTGGCTTCTGAGTTGGCCACAAGCCCCCGGCGTGGTCGTCCAGTCGCAGAAGGTTCAGGGCAGGTCATCAGCTGCCGCCTGCCGGCCGAAGAGCTTCACGCCTTTGACGCCCTTTGCACCCAGCTTGGCGCGAAATCCCGATCTGACGGGGTGCGTTCGGTGGTGCGGATGGCCTCGGGGTTCCTCGAGTTCAGCCGGGAAGACAGCGCGCGCTTGGAGGAAATCCGCTACGAGCTGGGCAAGATCGGCTCCAACGTGAACCAGATTGCGCTGGCCGCGAACCGGGGCAGGGCCCCGATGGTCAAGGCGCAGTGGGCCGCAGTCGATGAGTTGCGCCGGTCGCTGCCCATGGTGGCGAAGGCGCTGAGCCAGATCATTGCCGAGCGCCGGCGTCAGGGGGTGGCGCTGTTCCGCAAGTTTGTGGAAGTCGAGGAGGGTGCCCGACCTCAAGGTGCTGGTCCTGCAAGGTAATGATCGAAAAGCCCTGTTCGATCAGATCGACGCCGCCCATCTGGTGATCTCCACCTATCCGCTGTTGCACCGCGATCATGACATCCTGCTGAGCCGCGACTGGGAGCTTGCCATTCTGGACGAGGCGCAAGCCGTCAAAAACCCCGCCTCGACCGCCGCCAAGCGCATCCGCGATATACGCGCCCGGATGAGACTGGCCCTGACCGGCACGCCGATGGAAAACACCCTGACCGACCTGTGGGCGCTGTTTGACTGGCTGGTGCCGGGCCTGCTGGGCGACCGCAGGAGTTTTCGAACGCAGGTGCTGCTGCCGATCGAGAAAGAGGGCGACGCCCAGGCACAAGCCCGGCTCAACCGCCGCATCCAGCCCTTCATTCTGCGGCGCACCAAGGATCAGGTGGCACTTGATCTGCCCGAAAAGACCGAGATCACCGAACTGATCCCGTTGGGTGCCAAGCAGCAGGCGCTATATGAAACCGTCCGCATGGCGATGGACGCCCGCGTCCGTGAGGCCATCGCGGCGCGCGGGCTGCAAGGCTCACAGACCACCATTCTGGACGCGCTGTTGAAAATGCGCCAGGCCTGTTGCGATCCCTCGTTGCTGAAAGACGGGGCCCGACTTGAGGAAAGCGCCAAGCGGGGCCGCCTGATGGAGATGCTGGAGGCGCTGGTTCAAGAAGGCCGCAAGGTCCTCATCTTCTCGCAATTCGTGCAAATGTTGCGCCTGATCGAAACCGATATAGCCTCGCGTGGCTGGTCCTATGAATGGCTGACTGGCGACACCGTGGACCGCGATGGCGCGGTAACGCGGTTTCAATCCGGGTCAGCGCAGATCTTCCTTATAAGCCTGAAAGCGGGTGGTGTCGGCCTGACCCTGACCGAAGCCGACACCGTCATCCTTTACGACCCGTGGTGGAACCCCGCCGTCGAGCGCCAAGCCATGGACCGCGCCCACCGCATCGGCCAGACCAAAGCCGTCTTCGTCTACCGTCTAGTGGCAGAAGGTACCGTCGAAGAAGCCATCCTTAGCCTTCAGGCCCGCAAACAAGCCCTCGCCGATGCCCTTTTCGATGGCGGATCAGCCGACCCAATCGGCTTGGATATGGATATCATCGGGGAATTGTTCCGGCCCTTGGCCAAGGGCGGGTGATGGCGCCGGAAGGGGGGCCGACCGTCGCAGAGGGGGGGCGGAGAGCGGACATTCGCTGTAAGTGCGGGTCTGGCCAGCCCCGATTGCGGCAGCCGACATTCGAGCAGTCCCGTATCAGGGGTATGTGCTGCGGTGCGGCGGGCGGCCTGGAGCTCGTCTTGACAGGCTTTTGCAACGCAGCCAAGGTCTGCAATTGAAGATGCTGGCGTCGACCGGAAAGGTTCCTGATCGGCGCGGCAATGAAGAGCGTAACAATCGCTATGAAACCTAGCTTTCCACGCCCGCGAGATAACGAGCCTTTCGCTTGGGGTTTGTCTGGTTCCGAGCCGGTCGAAATTTGGGAGAGGTTTTCCCCGGCCTATGAGGCCCAATTGGAAAGGCTTATCAAAACCCTGAACGAACTTGGATTCACCCCCACCATTGGCGGTTCTGGGTCCGAGGACGGCGAATATGTCAGGGCTGAATACAGCGATGACGACCGAATCGTGTTTTTCCACCACCTTGAAGACCCCGCAGACGCGAGGTTCGTGTCATCCCTTGATGAGGATGATTTGCGCAGCTGGATCGTTAAGTCTTGGATAGAGGGCTAAGACGCGCCTTTATTGCAAGGTCACGCTGTGCGGTGAATGCCGGATCATGTGCCGGCCAAGACTGTCCGGATTGGCCCACAGCGCGGGTTATCCGGGCGGAGTCAGAAAAATCCGGCTAAACCATGGCCGCAAGGATGGCCTCGGCCATATGCAGATCCTGCAAAGAGATGCCGGAACTGTCAAAGACGGTTATGTCTTTCAGGCTTTGTCTGCCTTCGCTGGCCCCCGACAGGACCGCACCGATCGCGGTGAGGGGGGTGGCGGGGGTGGCATGTTGAAACTCGCCGATGCGGGCGGATTGGGCCGGCAGATCACAAAAGAGCCGCGCGCGGGGGAACAGGGTCGGGGGCAATTCCTGCTTGCCCTGCGCATCAGAACCCATCGAGGAAATATGCGTGCCGGGCTGCACCCAGTCGGCGTCAAACAGCGGCGCTGTTGCCGTGGTGGCCGTGACGATGATGTCAGCGGCACGAACCGCGGGTTCTGGGTCTGCCACTTCGGCGGGCAGGCCCTGGCCTTGCAGCATCGTGGCAAAAGCTGTGGCGCGCGACGGGTCGCGGCCAACGACCAAGATACGCGACAATGTGCGGATACGAGCGATTGCCTGCGCTTCATATCCGGCCTGATGGCCCGTGCCGAACAGGGTCAGAACCGCTGCATCCCGCCGCGCGAGGGCGTCGGTGGCAACGGCATCAGCTGCCGCAGTGCGATAGCAATTCAGGGTTGACCCTTCGACCACTGCGCCAATCCGGCCAGACGATTGGTCGATCAAAAGAATGGTCGAGGCATGGCGCGGCAGCCCGCGCGCATCATTGCTGGGGAAATAGGCGCCGACCTTTAGCCCGGCCAGATCAGCCCCCGCTGCCGATTTGATGGTAAAGCGGTTCTGCGGATCGCTGCCATGGGCCAAGACCACCGGAAAGCTGAAAGCATCCGCCCCGACGGCTGCGATGAAGGCGTGGCGCATGGCGTCAAAGGCAAGCTCATGGGTGACGCGAGCGGCCGATTGGGCTTCGGTAACAAGGATCATGCTGTGCCCCTTACCAGCCGCCGAAACGCTGCCATGTCCGCAACGCGCGCCCATCGGGCGAAAGAACAGCATAGCGGTCATACTGGGCGGCTGTCGCGCAGGCGTGATTTGGCAGAATGCGCAACAGCGTTCCAACCGGCAAATCCGGCAAGGCGGCTTTGGCACCGGGGCGCAGCGACACAATCCCGTGTTCCTGATTGGCGCCGCTGATGATCAGATCGGGCAGCACCCGGCCGTCCGCGTCACACACCACGCCGTAGCCCTGATCCACAGCCTGCGCAGCCGTGCCCCGATCACGCGACATCGCCATCCAGCCCGCATCCACCATGATCCAGCCTTTGTCCTGCTGGTGCCCGATAACGGTGGTCAAAACACTCAGCGCGATGTCATCCACCGCGCAGACGTCGATTCCAGCCATCACCAGATCAAAGAACATATAGACCCCGGCGCGCAACTCTGTCACGCCAGACAAGTCGTGGGCGGCGTGGGCCGTTGGCGTTGAGCCTACGCTGACAACCGGACAGGGCAGGCCAGCATCGCGCAAGGCTCGCGCGGCGCGAACGGTTGCGCTGCGCTCTTGCTCGGCAAAGGCGGCATGGGCGGCTTTGCCACGCACGCCATAGCTTTCGCCGGCATGGGCCATCACACCGCGCAAGCAACCCTTTTCATGCAGGATATGGCCAATTGCGACCAGCGACGCATCCTCTGGTCGCCGCCCACCGCGATGGCCGTCGCAGTCGATCTCTATCAGGGCGGGCACCTCTGCTTGCGACACCGCGCGGGCCTGTTCGGCGCTGTCGAGGATGACGATCAGATCGCAGCCTTTCGCGCGCAAGGCCTGCACCCGCGCCAGCTTTTGCGGGGCGATGCCCACGGCGTAAAGGATGTCGGTAAAGCCTGCGGCATGAAACGCCTCGGCCTCGGCCAGAGTGGAGACGGTGATCGCAGCGGCAACACCCTTGTTCAGACGCCGGGCGACCTCAACCGATTTTGCGGTTTTCAGATGAGGCCTGAGCGTCACGCCAAGCGTTTGCGCCTGCGCCTCCAACCGTTCAATGTTGCGCATCATTTTCGCCTCGTCGAGCAGCAGGGCTGGCGTTGAAAGACTGCCAAGAAGGGTTCCTTCGGCGGGCATGGTGCGTTCCTTATGGTCGTGGGGTCTGGGCCCGGTATCGATCTCAGTGTCTGAAGGCCAGTATATGCAGCAGAGGACAGTTGGAACAGCCGGATGTGCCGCGCAACAGCAGCAACTCGCTGTGCGCGGGGATCAGCATGGCGAAGCCGTAGCGGGTTGTGTCTCGAATGTGGTGGAAATTCTCTGGCGGCGTTCTCCGAGCATGTTGATGTGGACCTGATCAGGCCGCGAGGTCAAGGCTGATTGGGGCGATAGGCTGAGCCAAGGTTTCCCAGCCATCGATCTTTCGCATCTGGATCTGGCCGGAAGCCATCAGCGCCCAGAGGAGCATAGGCACGGTTTCAGCACAGGGCAGCACGGTCTGGGTCTTGATGCGGCGACGGAATTCCTCGTTGAGGCGCTCGATCGCATTTGTGGTTCGAGCGGACTTCCACTGCGACGGGTCAAGGCGCGTAAAGGTGAACAGCCGATCCCCGGCTTCTTCCATGCTGTCGGCGACCGCGCGACATTTCAGGAGCCACTTGCGCAAGAATGCCTTTCGCCGCTTCTCGATGTCTGCAGCGGTGTCGGCATAGATCATGTCGCGGTAATCCTCGCTCAGCTCGTCATGCATGTGCTTTGGGGCATAACCGAGAAGGTTGCGGTGCTTGTGAACTGTGCAGCGCTGGATCGGCAGGGCTTCGCCCCAGAGCGCGACGAGGGCAGCCTCCAGCCCGGGCGCACCATCGACGATGACGAATTCCGGTTGTTTCAGGCCACGCGCATCAAGATCGCCGAGGAACATGCCCCATGCAGCTTTGCTCTCGCCGCCCATATTCTTGATGGAAAGCAGCACCTTCTGACCATCCCGGCGCACCCCGATTGCCGCCAGTACCGAGATATTCGTGGCCTTTCGGTCCAACCGGGTCTTGATGACCGTGCCGTCCAAAATCAGACGGACGATGTCTTCGTCAGCCAAGTCGCGTGCCACCCACGCGTCCCAATCGACCTTCACCTTGCGCCAAGCGCGGCTGACCACATCCTTGCTTACCGCACCTTCGAACAGCCCATACAGCGCCCGCTTCACGCGCCGTGTGTTGGTCCCGGCCAGATAAACCGAGGCAATCAGCGCTTCGGCTTTCTTGGTCAGCCGCTGGTAACGCGGGAGCGCCTTTGATCGCCATTCCGTGGTCTTGCCGTTTTCATCGACGGCCCGGGCACGCGGCACGCTTATTGTCTCGGTGCCAAACGTGCCTATCAGCTGGCGCTCACGACGGCCGTTCCGATAGCCAGTGGGCTTGTCGGTGCCACGATCATAACGGCATCGTCCCAGAAACGCGTCCAGCTCCTCCTCGAAAACCGCCTCGATGGTGGCGCGGATGTTCTCACGCAGACGATCTTCGATCGGATCATAGCCCGCTTCACTGGCCAGTAGCGAAAGTGCAGAAGTGTCGGTATTGTTCTTCATGGTGTGATCTCCCTGGCGGTTGCTGCCGCCGGTTGGGTGGGTTCAAGTCACCCGGAGATTACGCCACCTTCAAATTTCCACCACCTTCGCGACACGACCCCGTAGCGCCGCGTCAAACACTGCGCAGAAGATCAGTCAGCGCTGACGGCATACCCCGAATGCCGTCAGCGACTAGACGGGCGATCCAGGTCCAGAACGGGACCGTCGGGCAC
>NZ_LGIC01000041.1 GCF_001294535.1 Cypionkella psychrotolerans
CGCCCGTGCCTGCCGACGGAGGCCGGGATACAGTATTGTCGCCATGTCGAACAAGTGACACTTCTTCAACAAGAACTCGATGAACGCATGCGCGCGCTGGTGGGGGGCGACATTGCCGGGGCGGCAACGATCCGTCTTGGAGTGAACAACGACAGCTTGGCGACATGGTTCCCAAATTTGATCAAGCGAGCGTCACAGGAACTGGGGATTCGCTTAGACGTCCTTCCTGATGATCAGGACCATACCGAAGCGAGCCTGAAGTCAGGAGACGCACTTGCGGTGATAACGGCCCTCGAAACGCCGATACACGGGTGCCGCAGACTCTCTCTGGGGTCGATGGATTACATCGCCGTAGCATCGCCCGAATTCTTTCTCGCGGAGTTTTCGGAGGGGGTGTCACTTGATACTCTGCGCGGATCGACCTGTCTTGCCTACAATCGTAAGGACAATATCCAAGACCAATGGATGACACTTTGCTTTGGCGAAACCGTGCCTTTGTCTACCCATTTCGTGCCATCGTATGAGGGCTACATTGCTTGCTGCAGGAACGGGACGGCATGGGGACTTGTACCCAGCATAGCTGCAACGCCCTTGGTCGAGCTTGGCGAGCTTGTAGAGTTAAGTCCCGGCAAGGCGGCGCGGGTGTCTTTGCATTGGCAGGCGAGTATGCAATCAAGCGAAATCCTAACGCGCCTTGGAGATCTCGTGCTTGAAGAGGCAACCAAGCATCTTATCCCCGATGCATTCAGGCTTGAATGAAACCCCAAAATTTTTGGCCCTGTTGGCTTGGCACAAGCCTAGGTGAAAAGAACACCATACGGTCGTTCGTAGAGTCTCAGTCCTAACAGCCCATGGTTAGCAGCTTGGCAGGTCGCAGTTACCCGACCCTTCGGCCAACAATGCCCAAACCTTGCCGCTCCGCGGGCATCATCGCGCCACATTGATCAACGCTAGTAACGTCAGCGTAGTGTCGAAGTTCTGCGAGAGATCTTTGGAAAGTGGAGTATCGCATTTTGTTCCCACGCATGTTGCAACTCCGCGCTTGGACATCCCCGCGCCATGCAAAATTTGCTCTGTATACTGCGGCAGTTCCCTATATTGCAGGCGCGAGACACAGCAAACCGGTCGTTACAGCAGATTTTGGCCTTCATGTTTTGGTTTTGCGCACGCTGATCGAAGAATTTGGCGGGGAAGCAACCAGCGCTGACCTGTGCCGGCGCATGGCTGCCGCAAACGTGTCATCTGTTGGACACAACCAAACTCAGTCGCAGGCCTCCATTCGCGCGACGCTTAATGAACTGGCCAACTGCGGCGCCTTAGTGATCGAGGACGTGAACGGGACCAATGTTATCGCTCGCATGACACTCGATGGAATCATGCTTGCATACGGGCAACCTACTTCCAAAAGCTGATTATGAGTGGTCAGAGCGTTGTTAGCACTGTGAGTGCTATGGTGATCGGTGCCTGTCGAAGTATATGTTGGGCGCCAGATGTTCAGCCACAAAACGGCCTATGGCGCATCCGACGTGGGCTTCGTCTCACCTTGTGGCCCTGAAGTCTGACAGATCCATTCACCTTCATACAGCTATTCACAAATCAAGAAGACGCGTCCGCGATGTCTTGGCGCGCAGTGATCAGGTCAACGAGTGTCGAAGCCATCAACAAACTGTTTCGAAAATCCTTACTATTATAAAATCTTATGATGCATTAGTTTTTACTAACTGGCCCATCGCAGATAACGAGTCGAGTCGTTTTGAAAGTGTAGTTAACGAGTACGGCCGCGCAGGTTGCCCCCCGCGCGGCCTTTCCAAGATCTAACTTTCTTGGGTGATGTAAGAAATGGAATAGTGATGGACCACCAATACGAGGCGTGTGTTACCGAGTACCAAAGCCATCTGGACGAAGAGTTCCTTAGTCAGATTCCAGACGTTTTTGCATCAGCGAGGGCGGCCAGACGACAACTGTATTTTGTCGGGATTTTCGTCGCGGCCTGCTTGTTTTTTCTATCGATAATGTCCACATAAATGCCGCCTTTGCCCCGGCACAAACCCATGCTCGCATGGGACTGATGTACGAAAAAAGCAGTTGTGCGTTGTCGGACTTATCGGCGAGGGGCATGCCGTCAGCAGTTACAAATTCTAAGAGCAATACATTGTAAGCGACGATCTTGCCGGGCTGACGATAGGTCTCCTACGTCGCAGGGTTTGGCTTGTCGCAAACATCCATAGGAACTCGGCCGCCATGCCTAGGTCACTGGCGTATAAACAAACTACCCATCGGCTTTCCGGAATGGATGTTCCCGCCAGCTTTCCGACGGTATGACCCAGCGCGTTGGCATCGCACGGGCATTGACGGTACAGCCCGACATTTGGCTCTGGATGAACCGCTTGGCGCGCTGGAAGTCATGACAAAACTGACAATGCAAGACGAAATCTCGCACATTTGGCGTGAGGAAAAGGTGACGCTGATCCTTGTGACGCACGATCTGGAAGAGGCAATTTTTCTGGCCGGCCGGGTGCTGGTGCTGCCAAGGAAATCGGCAGTCGCCCCCACCTGATTGAGATTGATCTTCCCCGCCCACGCGACCGGAGCGAGATGACTTTAGTTGTCCTGCGCAGACGTTTGATGGCAGAGTTTGGTCTGCACTGAAGCAATCCAACAGAGTTGCAATCGCCTGAATACATCGGCAAAGTCGGCCAGTTGATCAAGCGGCAGAAGCCTACGCAAAAGCATGCGCTTACACCTCAGGCGGTCAAAATCCCGCCTGCATGCCGGATAACCACGGTTTCCGAAAACTGACTTGCACTACTGCATTTGCACCAGTCAACTCCCCGCCATTTGCGTTGACCATAGGTTTTCGACATGGTCTGCCCTTTTCCGTCGATCGTCATGCAGTAGCGCTTCGCTTCGTTGTTCCGATTAGCAGCCATTCAGCCGGGTTGCGGCAAGCTTCATACCTAGTCTGCACAAGTTGTCTTAAAGCCGCCAAAGGCTGCCCGAAAAGGGCACCGCGCATCGGACACCAAAGGTGGCCCCACAGTGGGTGTTTGCGGCGGCGACACGCAACATAGCCGCGGCGGATCGAATGTTGAAACGGTGGATCACCGCTCCCGGCGCAAAAAAAGCCCCCGCCTGTTATAGCGAGGGCTTACATGGTAAAGGGCATTGATCCACGATGCAGATTGATAGGTAAGTCTGGTCGAATTAGTCAAGATCTTCGGCAGCGCCTAACTTCCCTTAACGTTAGAAATCTGCCCGGCAACGTGCCTATTTCACAAGAAAATACACTAAAGACACCACGCACACGGCCGACTCAAACACCGGCAAGCTGTACAGGAAATCTCGCACCGCATTTGGCGGCGCAAAGACGTTACGAGCCATGTTGTTTGACGAACGGTCCAAGTCAATAAAACGCAACATTTCACCCTCTACTCGCACGTTGGTCCCGAACCTGTCTTCCATAACAAATTCTTATGAAGCATTAGATATATTACTATTTGTGTTCGGCATAGCTGTCTTTTTAGACAGGTCTTCAGCGAATAAGTTAGCGTCGCCTTAAGTGAAGGATTGGAATAAATGCGGGGCGCTGCCCCACCTGGCACCAGAAGAAACACTGAAATGCAGCCTTAAATTATTGGAGGGTGAGGCCGTGGCCAGGTGTGTCGCAAGTTTTGAGACGGGGCGGGGTTTGCCAGCGCTTGGAGTTGCGGAACACTTGAAATGAGCCTAGATCGTCTGATTGATCAGATTGAGAGAGACGCGTTGGATGATAGCATATGGCATTAAACACTACCTGTTCTTGGCCACCGCGATCGTGCTGTCATCTTGCAGCAGCAGCAGCGGCGAAACGCTGCACAAGCCAAACCCGATCCCGGCGACCAGTCCTTACATCGTGGACATGGACCCCGGCGGATCCACGCAAGCCTATGCCAGGCGTTGGGACCAGCTTAAGGCACGCGGCACAAAGGTCATCATCCGCAGTCACGCAACATCGGCGGCCGCCATATTCGCTTATTTGCCGAATGCTTGCCTCGAACCGGGTGCGCTCTTGCGGTTCCATGGACCACGCAAAGGTGGCAAACTCGTGCAGAAGGACGCTCACTTGATCGCTGATCGCCTCGCCCCCGGTGCGCGGGCGAAGTACATCGCGGAGTGGCAGTTCGTCCTAGATGGTCTGGTTGATCTAAAGCGTGAGGCTGCGATTAAGCTGGATCCGAAACTTAAACGTTGCGAGTGAATATCTGGACGTAGTATTGGCAGGGGCGATCCACCAGCCGGCGATCATGCGTTGCTTTCCAGCACCCGCACCCTCACCTCGGAAACGGTGTGAACTTGCCCCCGCGATAGACAGCTGCACCTGCACTCGGTAGACCTCCACTGCCAAAGCGCCTGCTGCCCAATTTTCTGTGAATGTGTTGCCCAAAGCGCTGGTTGACGCGGACTTGCCGTACCTTTGATCAGTAGATCGGCCGAGACGGCTACGACCCCGCCAAGGGCCGTCAGTGGCCAGGTTGTTGGGAACGTCACCGGGAAGTCAATGATCAGGCTGTCGACCGCGTTGGTGGTGATTGTGGTCGTGCCGCTCTCGAGCGAGGCGCTAATCGGTGCGGTAACGCGTTCCTGCTATTTGGAACCAGATTGACGCGGCGGAAGTTATGCATTTGCACTCCAAACTGTGCCCGGTTGTGAGTGGCGGGGTATAGGGCGTGTCAATCGGCACGCAAACTGCCGGTATGAACTCTGTGCAGCCCGGATCTGGTCATGAAGCGACGAGGCCTTCGGGTCAGCGAAGCGCAACGGTGCCGGCGTCTTGATTTCCACTTAGAAGTGAGCCGGTGAGCCCACGAAGAGCGCGAGCGTGCGAGGCAGCTTGAGCCCGAAAGACAGCGCGAACTCGACAGGGATCAGGGGTGGGAGTTGTAAGAAAAACGTGCCCTTGGAACTTACTCCAAAAGCCCGCCCATCACATTGTCCGTATCGCCTCGATCAGAGGAACAATAAATCCGTCGCGGCAAGCTGCGATGCCGCTGTCGGACCCGTCAGTGTGATCGTGATGTCTGCCATCCTGTCCCCGTTCGCATCGAACAAAACCTGGTTTCCGACAACCCGCGCCTCTGAGTTGTCTGAACCCTGAAAACGCCGATGTGCCAATATAGACAAATGTTCCAACTTTCAGACCATCAAGCCGCAGCACGTCGCCTCCCTCACTGCCGCCGTTCATCGCCCTGAAGTTGACGACAAATGTAATGCCCTCCGCGTCTAGCCGCGCAGCGCCCGGTAGAGATCGTCGGAGCTGAGGACGGCAAAAGGGCAAAGCGTGCGGACCTCAGTTCCGGGTGACGTAGTTTTATGCAATCTCACGCAGCCTTGTTTGGGTCAGAGGCATGTTGTGCCCTGTAAGTGCGAGGTCGATTCCGAGACCGGCCAGACGTTTCATTGTGCGGACATAGGTTGCAGGATCGCTTCCCGGCAAGTCGTCCACGATCTGTCCCTCATAAATTGCGTCTCCGGCAATCAATAGGCCGTGGACCGGATCGAAAAGACCAATCGAATCCGGGGAATGGCCTGGCAAATCCAGCACGGTGAACGTGGTACCAATATCGACCGTATCGCCCTCTGCAAGAGCACGCGTCAGCGGGGCAGGTTTCAGATGATAGGCTTCAGCTCTCCAGCCTGTTTCCGGTGCCTGGGTCAAGGGATCGGGCAGTTCGCGGAAGATATGTGCCAGCGTCACCGCATCGGGCATATTGCCGAAGGCAGCAGCGCTGACGGCTGGGCCGAAACGCTGCGGGAACTCGTGAAAGCCGCCAACATGATCGACATGGGCATGCGTGGCGAGGGCGATAAGGGGCTTGGCCGGATCGCGTTGCAACATTGGGACCAGGGGCGACAGCCCCATCCCGAAATCGACCAACAGATCGGCGTCGCGGCCCTCGACCAGCCAGATGTTGGCGCTGAAATAGGGATGGACGTGCGGTTCGGTGATTTGCGTAATGCATGGCCTGATCGTTGTTTGCCGGAACCACGCGGTTGCCACGGGAATGGTCATTGGGTCCTCAATGCTGGATCTGGTTAAAGTAGGCCCGTGTCCGCTCCTGCACGGGGGCGGTGAACATCTGCTCGGGGCCGCCTTCCTCGACGATCTGGCCCGCCTCCATGAAGACCAGCCGATCTGCTACCCGTCGAGCAAAGCTCATCTCATGCGTGACGCAGATCATCGTCATACCCTCCTCGGCCAGCAAGATCATGGTGTCCAGAACTTCCCGCACCATTTCCGGATCAAGTGCCGAAGTAGGGTTCATCAAACAACATTACCTTAGGGTTGCGGCACTGATGTTTGGGTACTCACCACTTTCGACCAACTCGCGTGCGAAAGAGAAAGCCGCGTCAGTAAAGCTTACGCTCTGTTTATGAACGCCCACCGCATGCCCTCCGTTGGTAGTCTGTTGGAGCACCATAAGCGTCGTCGGGGCTATTTTCAACGGCGATGCGGTTTGATGTGCAAGCGAGGCTTTCACGCCTGTCCGCTGCGATCTGGCAGGCGGCGTTAGATCAGCTTGCTTGGCCCCGTGGAATTGAGGGCGTAACCACCCGGCCCACACAGTTCGACTCCCGGTAATCGGCTCTACCAAGACGCTTCATTTGGCCAAGTACCCGCGTTTCAGCTTCGCGCATATCGTCTTCGCCGCTGCAATCTCAGCCGTCTCAGATGTCGGACAAGTTTCGAAAGCGGTCCTTCCCGCCGTGCCGATCCTTCCCCAGGATCGCACAACGCTGACCTCTCCGAAGAGTGTGGGTGCAACATCGACCCGGTAAAACCGCGCCATGTTTCGCTCTGGGTCATGCTTGCAAAAATGGCCGGGTGTCATGCTGAACCTCCATTGCCAGAATGACTTGTTGCTGGTCGTAAGTCCAATCAGCATTCTGAATCGCTGCAGGCCTTTCGATTCAGAATGCTGATGGCTCGCCATGCTCTTTCAAGAGATGCTCCAGCCACAAAAACTCTCGCAGTTACGCGACCTCGACATACCAGATCATCCTGCGCCGACCATCGGTGTCGCGAACCCGCTAAGCTAATGGGATGTGTCGGTTGCTTCCCCAGCGTTGGGCTATCCTGGCGAGGGATCAACCGTGCAACAAGGCGGTAGTTGCCACCAAGAGACATCTCTTTCGTCCGTCGCGGGAAGGCTGTTTCGAGGCCTAGGCGAGTCTGTTCCTATGCTCCAAGCAGCTGGCCGGAAAGACAATCTCGGTCACGCCCCTCCGCCCGTTCTCCCTGCCGAGTTGAATGATCACATCAATCGTTTGCGCGATATATTCTTTGACCTCACCGAAATTTAGAACGGTTCCGGCTTGGAGGACCATCATTGCCAAACGATCTATCGCGGTTCCGGCCGTTTCTGCGTGAATGGTCGAAACCGAACCGCCGTGCCCCGTGTTGATAGCCTCGATATAGGTCAGGGCTTCGCTGCCGCGAATTTCCCCAAGAACGATGCGATCCGGGCGCAGGCGCAGCGCAGCTTCCAGCAACCGCGCAGGATTGCGGGGTGAATCCGATTTGCGATCTGCGAGCATAGCCACAACATTCTGCTGCCGGGGGAACAGCTCTAAAGCATCCTCGATTGTGACGATCCTTTCATCCTCGCCAATGAACGAGAGTAAATGTCGCGCCACAGTGGTTTTGCCAGATGAGGTGCCGCCGCTGACCAGAACATTCAGCTTGCGCCACACGATCATTTCCAGCGCCGCCGCAAGATCGGTTTTCAGAAGTGCGGTCACTGCCTTCATTTTTTCGCGCCGAATTTCAACGAGCGATACAGGCTTTCCGTAAAGATACTCTGGTGCCGCACTCTTGGCCAATGCTTGGCTAAAGATGCGGATTGCGATTGCAGCTCCTTTTGGCACAACAGGCTGCGCCAAAATCTGCAACCGCAGCTTTCGGCCACGAAAATCTACATTTCCCGAGACGAGGGGAGATTCCTCACCCAGCCTTGATCCAGCACCGCCCGCCAGGTTCGAGGCGAATTCGGCTAACTGATGCCCGGCCAAAGCGGGCAAACCCGCTCTTTCCATGCCTGCCGCCCCTGCCCGCTCGATCCAGATGTTGCCGTCCGCGTTGATCGCGACTTCTATCGTCGCGGGGTTTGTCAGAATCCCTGCGTATGTGTCGAGGGAACTTTCCAGATAGCTTGATGGTCCACTCATCGCACCACCACGTCACGATCCACCATGACCGTAACAGCGCTGCCCTGATCGACGTAGATCGTCGGGCCAATGTTGATCTGATCCGATATGCCTTGGCCCACCGCATCGTTCAGATCTTCGCCAACTGAGGCGAATGTATCCCTCGCCACATCATCCCCGACGCTCCCACTGGCGATTGTCGGGGCCGATCCGATGATAGAAATAAGCGCAGCACTGCCGAAGCGTTCGCGGAAATGCTTGTCGATCTCCCCCGTCAAGCCACTGACACCGAGAGCATCGCCGCCCATCGAGGCAATCTCGATGGACTTGCCATCCGGTGTTAGAATCCGCGTCCACAAAATCAGCACTCGCGACTGTCCGACCTTCACATCAGACTTGTATTGGCCAAACAGCTTTGAGCCTTTCGGGATCAGTATGCTGTCACCCGAGAAGGCCGGAACCGGCTCGGAAACCGAAGCCAGAACATTACCGGGCAAATCAGAGTTGATAGCGGTGGCCAGTGAAGCCTGAATGAGTGTTCCTTGGGCAAGCGTTTGGTTGGGTTCCATCATCTCCGCCGATTCAGCAACGACCAGCGTCTGGGCACCCCTGCGCAGGTACGCCTCATTTTCCGAAAGGCGGATTCCGTCCTGGCCAACACCGCCGCTGCCCATCGGCACATCACTACCTAGTCCAGCCGCATCTGTACCGCCCTGCCCACCCGCTTTCCCATAAACAATCGCCGGAGCCTTTATCTTTGCAGCCTCCAGAGCATCGTCCGCCGACGCTGCCGCCTCCACTATTTGCCGGTCGCGCTCGCCTGATAATGCCGCCTCGGCCGCCTGCGCACGCTGTTCCGCTGCCGACAACCGCGCAGCCATATCAGTCATTCGACTTTCAAGCTCGCTGTTGTCCGCCGCCGGCGTTGCATCCAGCTTTGCTTGCAGATCGCGTATCTGCTGACGCATTGCCTCTAAGGCAGTATCATCGACGACAGGCTGCGCTGCTGGCGGGGCTTCCACGGCAATTTGCAGCGGTTCAGATTGCGGGACTGTGCCATCCTCGATCTTGAGGCGTTCGGGTGGTTTGCCTGACTGGAAGGTTTCTACGTCAGACTCTCCGAGCTGGGCCAACCCGTTTTTCACACCAACCGAAATCACGCCCCCGGCCACAAGCAAACCCGCGCCGACCACCGCCATTTTCCACCTGGCGGTTTTTGGCTTTGCAGTATCCGGTTTTTGAAATGCTTTCAGCCTCTCGGCCAGAGCTTGATCCTGCACTTTTTGGTCCATGTTATTACCCTGCATTGCTCACCGCTGCTGTTGACCGTTTTATGCAAATCACCTGATCACCAAGGCGCAGCGACCAGGCTTGCTGCACGCCCAAAACCCGGATTGTCTGCTGCATTTGCGTCCAGTTGGCCGACCGCTCTTTGCCGGTGTTGCTGTCCACTTTGAACACGGACGGTTGCTGCTGATTTTCCCCGAAGGTGAAATATGTATATTTCCCGTCGTCAAAGATGCTGACTGGGATGAAGTCGGCTTTGCCCGCGACCATGTACCCATAATGTTTTGGCGCATCGAAACCCTTGGCTGCGAACCTTGACCCCGTGCGGCTGCCAGCTTCAGGATACTCAAACCGCACTTCGAAAAACTCGCCGCCGCCGCCCCTGATTGCCCCTTCGCGCAGTTGGAACGCATAGCTGTGACGGTTGGTGATCACCGTCATGTTGGTCACAGCGCCCGCAACATGCGGCTTGATGGCCAGCACATTGCCCAAGTCAGGCAGCGGATCTATCTGAAAGCTTTCTGTGTCGCCGACGATGACAGCTTTGAAGCGCTCGCCCTCGCCAAACCTGATTGTTGTCGCAACCTTCAGATCGGTTTCCACCATATAGACCTGCGCTGGATCATAAATGGCCGTACGTAGGCGCGGATCATTTTTCATGCCCTTTGGCAGTACTTCCGCTTGGGCTGGTCCCGCCGCACAGAGGGCGGCGACCACACTAAGACTACAAAGCCATTTCATTTTTTCGCATCCTCGACCACTTCCGCATCGACGCGGTAACTTTGCACGGAAAACCCGAGTGGATTCGCCCACACCATTTCCAGCCGGCGCTCGCGCTGCGGCTGGAAGGTGAAACCGACCGTCGCCACATAGCTTCGGGTCACGGTTTCTTTTGAGCGCGGCTGCCGCAGCGTTCTGGTGAAATTAACCTGCGCTATGGCCTCGCTGATCAGATTGATCCGTTTTATCGTCACGTCGATCTTTGAGCCGTCACTGTAGATCTTCGGGGGATAGTCGGGGTTTGTAGAAGACCACAGCGCCCGCAAAGTGCGTTCTGCATCGCCTTTCGATCTGTCCAGCACCGCATTTACCCGATGCTCGCTGTCGGTCTGATCGAAGGTTTCGCGATCATCGACATAGGCCACCAACTGCGCCTGGATCAAAGCATCCCGCTCGCCCATTTGCAGCGGAGCCATGGTCACAGCCCTGTCGATATCGCCTGTTGACTTATCGACAACCACAATCACGGTTTCGGTGGTTTTGAGCGGGAACAGACTGGCTGCCGCCACCATCCCACAGACGCCAATAATTGCCCCGATGCCGCCTATAGCATATCCGAACCGCTCGCGACGCCTCGGGCCAAGCACCATGTCGGCCTGAAATTCGTCCATCATACTATCTGTCATTTTTTACCGTCTAGTTTGCCCATTCCGGGCAGTTGCATTGCCGCCCGCGACCTCGCCGCTTGCGTGTTGCTGGCGTTCAACGCTGCACTGACCACGCCCCGCTTTTCCCGCAAAGCGTCTGCGGCCGCAAAACCTGCGCCTGGTGATCTGGTTGCAAGGCCAACGCCCGCTGCGGTCACTGTGTCCTTCAGTGCTTGCCCAACGTTCTGTGCAGCGGCGATAGGGGATTTGGCCACGCCAAGGGCGACCTGTCCCCCGACCGCAGTGCCCTGTCCGGCTTTGCCGCCGAGCCACCTCGCACCTTGACCGGCCTTTGCCCCGAGTGCTGACCCAGCCAGCCCTCCCGTGCCTGCGAGTGACGAAGCAATGGATGGCACCATGGCCAGCATTGCCGATGCCAGCAAAAACACGACCACGAATGAAACCATCGCGGCCATGTTTTCTACACTATCCGCAGCCGGCGCTTGATCAGCGATCCTGCCGCCCACAGCCAGGATCACGCCCAACATGCCCCCGGTGATCAGCGGAAACATCGCATAGCCGATAAGTTGCCTGGTCCAGTGTGTGAACAAACTGGTGGTTAATTTGAACATGGAGCACGCGATGGCCAGCGGTGCGAGAACCACCATGAGGGTGAGCCCGATTGACCCCAGCGCCAGCATCCCCACAGCGACAGCCACGAATACGCAGCCGATCAGGAAGAAGAACGCACCCATAACCGCACCAAACAAATAACCCGCGTTGTCACCAACCGCCTGCCCATAGGCCATAAATTTTACAATCATATCGTCCAGGACGACCAACAAACCGCCGCTGGTATTCATGCCCGCGAGTTTTGCAACCGAGGCACCTATGCTTGATGGCACTTTGCTCAGAATGTCGAAGATGACTGCGAAATTCGCCCAAGATTGTGCGAAAAACGAGATCATCGCCATGCGAAAAAAGATCAGCATCGAGGCAGATGTTTGCAAGGGTGCTATCTGCAGCACGATGTTCAGGCCGACGGCTGCAATGACCACGATGCCGCCGATGGTCAGCACATTGCCCGCGGCACCGGCCATTTGCGTAAAGCCTGACTGTGCCACCGACCCGACGGCTGCATTGATCTGACCGAGAATGTCTTGAATGATTGCCACGGCTTATCCCTGCGACGGTTTGCGTTCCCGGCCGTTGCCCGCGATATGCGCAGGTCAACACCGCCCGAAGTGGAAAGCCCGAACATCAAGGACGGACTTTTCAGAAGTGCGAGGTGGCCTATTCAATCGCCATGGCGCGGAATTTGCGCTCTGCTGCGATGGTGGCCGCATCCGCAGCACCGATCTGTCCCATGCTGACACCCTGTGCTGCTTCGAGACGCCACATCTGGATAAGGACAATCCCCAGCTCCGCCGTAACCCGTGTGTTCAGATCAATCGCACTTTTCACGCCGGCTTGGCCGTCGATCAAACCCACCATTTGCTGAATCCGGTCCAGGCTGGCAGCACTTGCCAAATTGCTTGATTGACCCGCAGCCGACAGCATGGCTGACGCCCCGGCGCTCTGTGCAAGGTTCCTGTCGGCGAGCGCTGGCGAGGAAGACATGGTCCCCAGCATATCCGGGGTGATGCCGACACTTTCCAAAGCTTGTTTTGCAAGCTCTGCGCCATTGCCGTTTGCGCTGAAGCCGGATGCGAAAGACCCTGATGAGATCCCCTGAAGCGCCGTCAACGGATCATCAATCAGGCCCTTCAATTTTTTGAAGTCCTCGGCCGATGCCAGCAGTTTGCCGAGCCCGGAGCCTTCGATGAGGCTGCGCAGTTGGGATTTGAGGTTTTCCAACTGTGACAGCCCATTGGTAAGCTGCGCCTGTAACGTCCCAAGCTGATTGGTTTGCACATCATAATCGCGCAACATCTGGTTCATCTGTTCGATGAGTTTGCCCAAGGAAGATCCGTCGATCACCGGAATACCTTGGGCAGCCATGCTCCCCGGCAATCCCAAACAGCCGATCAAGGCCACCGACACTAGCAGTTTGCGCATCACTCCATCCCCATGTTATCAAACTTCCGCTCTGCCATCAGAACGCTCTGTGCATTCGCTTCGGCTATCGCCTCTGCGACCAATGAGGCTGCCTTTGTGCGCATCCGCATTGTGACAATCCGGGCTAACTCTGCCCGCGCGTAAGTGTTCAGATCCCAGGCGGCTTTTTCGCCCGCCGTGCCGTCGATCTGATGGATGATCGAGGTCAGGCGCTGCGTCGCTTGCTCGCCGGATGCAAAACTTGCCGCAGCGTAGTATCCTGCGGCATCGGAGGTGTTTGACCATTCCGCCATGCCCGCATCGCTGGGCGAGAGGCTGCCAAGCGCATCCGGCCCACCGATCACACCAAGATATTCCGCCTGATAGCCTAAGATCCGCTGCACATATCCTTGTGTTTCCTTATAGGGCGGCACGCCGCCATATTTCAGAACCGCTCCGGGTCCGGCGTTATATGCAGCCAGCCCCAGCGGCACGCTGTTAAAGCGTGCCAACTGCGTTGTGATATACCGCGCACCGCCCCGCAAATTCTGGACAGGATCGTTGCGATCCGTCACACCCATTTCAGCAGCGGTGCCAGGCATCAATTGCGTCAATCCGCACGCTCCAGCGGGCGAACAGATGCTGACGTGAAATCCACTCTCTTGCTTTACAAGGGCTTGGAACAGGCACCGCCATTGCGTTGCCGAAAGCCCCGCGGCCGCCACCCCTGGTGCTGCGGCAAATTCACCTGCGACCTGCACCACCATAGCTTCAACGGTCAGGCGATCATTGCCGTTCGTACCAAACAACCGCGCATCCATTGGGCCGGAAGGCCCCTGCGGATAGACAGTTTCGGCCCCCAACTCCCCGCCGCCTTCCATACCCTGCCAGCCGGTCGCATTGACAGTCAGCGCGGCCTGAATATCGACAAGCGTTTGCAACTGATCTTTTTGGATTTGCAGCAACGTGGCGCGCGCCTTGCTTTTTTCGACCTGCGCGCCCGCATCTATGGCAGATTGCGCAATTTCAGCCGCCGTTTGTCCATTGGCGGTTCCGTCAACTGTCGCAATCCCCTGCCCCCAACTGACCGACGACCACAGCGCCAAAGCCAGCGTAATGCCGCGCCGCATCATTGCACCACTTGCAGGGGGCGAAATTCGCACTCTGCCCTCACGCTGCCCTTGGTCGAAACGACCAATCCGGGCGTCAGCGTTCGAAACTTGCCTGCCTTAAAGCAGGGCGATCCTTCTTGCGTTATCTTACTGCCGCAGCCGGCAAGTAAGCAAAGAACCAGCACAAAACTGCACTTCATTTTACCTCCCTCCAAAAATCGTGCCGTTCGCGCCAACCCGCGCCAGCAGCAGCCTCACCCGATACGCCACCGCCCAAAACCTTGAGCAAGGGACCGAGCGGCGACAGATCGACGTTGACGAGCAGGCTATCCCCAGCCGACCTCACCAGCGCCAGGCGCATGCCAAGTGTCAGAGAAGTCAGCATTTCTGCTTCCTTCTCGTTCACGCCGAGATAAAGAAAATCATCTGAGCGCGCGCGATCATTGGGGAATAAAATTTGTGTGGGCACGGTTTCTACGATCACCTTGCCCACGCGGCTCTTCTGCAGTTGCGACGGGTATTGCGTCATCATCACAACGACCCCGTTCATCTTGCGCAATGTCACCAGCCAGTTTTCCAGCCGCGTTTCAAAATAGGAATCATCAAGCAGTTTCCATGCTTCATCGAGGACGAGTATCGTCGGCTTTCGATCTGCCATCAGGCGCTCGATCAGCCGGAACACGTAGCTCAGAACCGCCATGCGCTCGGTTTGCATGTCCAGAATTTCTGTCATGTCAAAGCCGAGAATATTGCCGTCCAGGGCCAACCCTTCGCCGTCTTCACGTGCCCGGAAAACCCACCCATAACGGCCTGCCGTGGACCATTGCCCGATCTGACTTTGCAACGCGCCCGCATCATCGAGGCTGCCAAACAGTTCTTCAAAGCCTACAAAGCTCTGCAGGCTCTCAGCCGCCGTCGCATTTTGGTTGACGGCACGTTGCAGATGGCGGGCCTGGCTGCCGGACAACGCGGTGCCATTCCCGATCAGGGTGCCGATCCAGTCCGTCAGCCAGGCTTTGCCTTTGGCATCTGTTTCGGTGCGAAACGGATTAAGCCCTGTCGGCATCCCGGCATTGATGGCGCGATAAGTGCCGCCAAGCGCGCGCACCGCCATTTCCAGACCCCGGTCTTTGTCAAAGAAAATCAGCCGCGCGCCTGTGCGGCGGGCCTGCGCCGCTAGGAATGCGGTTGTCACTGTCTTGCCCGACCCCGTACGGCCTACGACCAAAGTATGTCCAAGGGTTGGCTCTTTGTCGGGACTTCCCGCCTCATGGAAGTTGAAGCGGTAGGCGCTGTCCATCTTCGCGGGAAGCACCGTGATAGTCTCGCCCCAGGGGCATTGATCTTTCGCACGCCCACCTGCGTTTGCGTGAAGTGCGGCAAAATCCGCGAAATTCACCGAAGATATGGCGGTAGCCCTTGGGCGGTACCTGAAATTGCCGGGATGCTGTGCGAAGAACGTGGCTTTTGCGGCAAGATTCTCGCGCACCATCACCGCGCCCATCTCCTGGGCAGCCCGCTTCACTTCGGCCGCAGCGGCCTCCAGCGCTTCGGGGGTCACATCATAGATCGCCACGCTCAAATGATGGCTGCCGAAGGCTATACGCCCGGATTCCTGATCATCCGCTGCCTGAATAAGTTGGTCCCGCAGGGAAAAGGCTGCGTCTTCCGATGCATCCATTTGCCGGATAATCCGCCCTATCCGCTCACCCATGACGTTGTTCGGGATTGGGGCGAAAGAGTTGGTGACGACCATATCGCAACTCAAATCCATTTCATCCAGCAGACTCACACTGGTAAAGCTGGGGTATGATTTCACGGCGAAAATTGCCCCCCAACGCACTTCACCCGTGATCGGATCTCGCTGGATGATCGAGTCACCGGCAAAGGTCACATCAGCATTGGCAAGCTGCGACCGGATGGGGCCGGATGTGGCACTCTTTTGCAATGAAGAGAACCGTCCCGAACTGAGGCTATTGAGAAAGCCGAACCACTCACCCGAACCCGCAGTCAGCCGTTCCGGCATCGCGCGGGCAAGAGCGGTTTCCAAAAAACCCGTGACTTCGTTCAGCTCGCGCATCCGCGTGTCCCGATCCTTCACCCACCCGGTGTTCGCGAGCTTGCGCATGAAGGGCATCGTTGCCGCCATTTCCGGGCGACGCACGACGCTGATATAGAGCTGGCGTTTTTTCGGGGCGAGCAGAGCGATATGATGACGCCACCGCGCATCAATCTGTGCCGCGAACCCATCCCCATCGATCGGCTTCAGGACCACGTCTTGCGGCCTTTGGACCCGGTGAACATAGAAGCCGAACGACGCGCCGCATTGTGCGACGATTGCTGCCACTGCACCGCGCAGCGCATCCAAGTCCTGATCTTCGGTTGTGGTGGGATTGACCCCCTCCAACCGCAATGTCGCCATCAGATCGCCTTCGCGCTGCACAATGATGTTGTCATTGAGCAGGCCGATGTAAGGCAGATTCTCCTCAAGAAGGGCCTCGCGGCTGAACGCAGCACCCCCCGCTGCACGCAGGGCTTCGGACAGACCGCCCAACCTCGCAAAATTAAATGCCAAAACGATCTCCTTTCCACAGCTTGCGGTTTTTCGTGCCGCGCACTGTCCCAAACGACACCCGCACAACTTCAAAAAAGCTGGGTTCCTTGTCTGCGACGAACCACAGAGCTGGATAAGCTATGGCCCCAAGCAGCGGGAAAATGATCCACTTGGTCCATAGGAAGGGCAGGGCGACGCCGAGGCTGAGGGCCACCAGATATCCCACTGGCAGCCCGAGGAATTTCGGCGGACGCGCAAGGCCGAGGAACAGCACCGATCTTTGCATGATCAAGCCGTGAAGAACCCGCCAACGATGGTCGGGGCCGAAGCGACAAGCACAATGCCGACGAGGACGGCAATGAACCAGGACCAATTCAACCGGCCCATGAGACACATGAACCCAGTGCCCACCAAAGCGATGGTGCAAACGGCAATACCGATGGGACCTGTCATTGCGGTTTCGATTTTGGTCAACATGCCCGTGATTGGCGCCAAGTCCTGTGCGGCGGCAGGCAATGCCACCGATGCCGTAGCAATCGCCCCACCGATCCTGGCGGTGATTGATTTGGTAATCATGTTTTGATCCTTCAGTTGAACGTCATGACGAAGGGCTGGCGCTTTGCGGTCGCCAGTCCGATTTCTGCTTCTTTGATTTTGAGAACCGGCTCGTTTTGCAGCGGCTTGTTGCCGATCGCCGCTATATAAGCCCGCGTCTCTGCGAAGGGCGGGACACCACCATACTTAGCCACGGCTTCAGGGCCGGCGTTATAGGCGGCCAGCGCCAACTCCATGGATCCGAAACGATCCAGCTGCGCTAAAAGATAGCGTGCAGAACCGTCCAGATTTTCTGCCACGACGTAGGGGTCGACGCCCAGTTCCTCGGCCGTTCCGGGCATCAACTGCCCCAAGCCGATCGCGCCCTTGGGGCTTACGGCATTCTGCCGAAACCCACTTTCTTGCCGGATCAACCTTGTGAACCAGCTTTCCCACGCCAAATGATCAATGCCAGCCCGCTTCAGGGCAGTATTGCCCGCGTGGCGCGCAACTGTCAGATCGATCTGACTTTGAATTTCGGTGTTTGTGCTACGTTTTACCGGCTGCACATCCTGTGACGGCAGTTGCGTGCGCGCCTGTCCTTGATCGTCATAGACCGTCCACGATGCCGACTGCACGACCGCGCCGTTGGGCCCGAAAACCAGCACATCAGCGCCCCCGGCTTGGGCGCACAGACAGAATCCAAGCGCAGCAGTTGAGGCATTCAGGCGCATTTGCTGTCTTCGCTTTTGGCTTTGCTCACATCGAGACGGGGGTTTTGATCGCCGCCACCAAACTTTTGGTGATGACCGACAAGACCCGGCCACAAGAGAAACGTGCGGGCGTGAGGCCGGATTTCGTTGGTGACCAGCAGCGCCTCGCGTCCACCGAAGGCATAGACCGCATGGAACACTGGCTTTCCGTCGCGGCTGGTGCTGCAGCGGTGATAGGTGACCGTGAACGTTACACCTTCTGCAATCATCGATTTCACATCGCTGATCCTGATGCCGTCGCGCAAATCCAGATTGGTGGCAGGGTCTCTCACAGCAAGCTCCGTTGCAGGCGTTATGCAATGCATAACATATGTAACGAGAGAGAAAACTATAAAGTGGCGTCAAAACACAAATAATCTTGCGCGCCTGTGGCGAGTGTGTGAAAGGTTCAAAAACCTCTCGAGCACTCAACCAGCGCAGGAGTAACGTGTGAAGCTCACCACCATCTCAACCCTGATCCTTTTTCCGGCGCTCGCGCCCGAGATGGCCGCCGCATACGATATGGATTGTGCCGTAATCTTGTGTCTTGCGGGCGGGTTTCCCGGCGCGGAATGTCAGCCGCCCTTTCACTATATGATGAGCCGCCTCACGCGCCTTCCGCCGCTGCCGCCCTTCGGCCCTTGCACCTTTGCAGGACCCACGGGCGCGATCGACACTTTGTCTCTGGATGGTCCCGAATATGCCTGGCTTTCCCAAATGCGTGTCCTGTGGTGGCGCTCCGAGCGCCGGACCCAACACGATGAGGGTTTGGTTTACACTTGGACGCTGCGGTCTTGTACGGCGGACAATGATTGCAACAGCTTGACCCGTGCCACGATGAGCCACCGGTCCCCACCAGAGACAGCGCAGAGCGAGAACGAGCAATCGCTGACTCTGCCAAGCGTGGGACGGTTCATCGGGGTAGAATATTCCACGTGGCAACGGGATATGATGTTCAGCGGGTGGAGCCGCTACTGATGGACCAGCTTCCAGAGCTAGTTATCTGCATTAGCGAAACAGACACCGCATAGGTTCGCAAAGGATCCCGACCCGCTTCATCAATCCGTAAGGAACACGACAGACCACAAACAGAAACCCCCGCGCGGCGCAAACCGGCGGGGGGGATCACAAATCAGGTCGCCAAACCTGACAAGGGGCTCAAACTCTGCCCTCTTTGTATCCCCTCCCGCACATCCGATCAAGGCAAAACCGCAGTTTCTGCGAACAGCTTTCTATTGCCCGCGGCCATACCAGAAACGATACAAATTGACGGCACTTCGAGCAACGCGATCCACCGACCAGACGATATTTCACCCGATCCTCCCAACCGGCGTTTCACTGGGGCAGGTCAAAGAGTTGTTGCATAAATCCATGCGCCAACTCGGCCTCACCCACAGCCTGCACAACACCTTGCTGACGATGATCGAGGCCACGGCCGCCGCCGCCTGGCATGATCCCAGCCAAGATGTGGTATGCTATCGCCAGCAGCAGGATCTGGCTCGAACACTCGGCAAATCAGATCGGGCGCTACGCAATGACGAGACGACACTTGCGCGTGCTGGCGTCATTGTCCTTCGCACAGGCAATGACGGCCGCAGATCAGGCAGGTTGCTGCCAGACGGCACTCGCCTTGGCATCAGCTTTGCCCCGCTCATAGGCCTGATACCGCGCTTAGTCGAGCTGCAGGCTCGCCAGCAAGACGAAAGCAACCGTTTCGTCAGTTTGAGGCTCCAGGCCTCTGCCGCGCGCCGGGATTTGCGCCGTGCGATTGATCGACTGATCAACATTGCCCCGGATCACCCGATCACCAGTGACGCCGTGGACTTCTACGCGAATTTACCTCGCCGATACCTCGACTACCGCACCGCAGAGGCACTGGCGGAGCATGTCGAAGCTGTGGACGAAATCACCGATAAGGCCTTGGATTTGCTTCAATTGCTTGATGATACTTCCGGCGCAGTGGAATCTGCGGTTCCGGCGATTACTATAAATACAAATCCAAATATATCTGTATCTTGTAACGGCTCCTCCGTCCTGGAAATGCCTGCCCGCAAGCGGGCAGAACCAATTTCCATCGAAGTGCCTTACGGCGCGGAAAAAGGCTTAGAACAACAGGATGCTGCCGATCTGGCAGGATGCAAGACCTATGATCTGGATTGGCTGCCACCGACCCTGCTCTATGCCATGGCCAGCTCAGAGATGCGCTTTTATGTCGAAGGGCTGACGGATCGCGGACCCAGCACAATGCGGGAATTCGTGAAGGCGGCGATAATGCGTGTGCCCGAGCTGGGCATCAGCACTGCTGCTTGGGAAGCTGCCGCGGATGCTATGGGCAATGATCGCGCGGCGCTCTGCGTTCTGGTGATCGACGCCAACCGCAACCACCCAACCCATCCCATAAAATCCCCAGGTGGCGTGCTGCGCGCTATGTCCCAGCGACATGCGGCGGGCAGCCTCAATCTTTCGCATAGCCTGATTGGATTGGCCAAGCGAACACGTCTGCAATGATCCTGGGCGAGACTATTGCCGCGCCAGTCACCACGGGCCGGTGGGCAGCGAAAGCTTGTGCGGGCCGAGGTGCGAAATCAGGTTCATCGCACCAATTATCGTCTTCACCGTCTTCGGTCTGTCGGCTCTTGTTGTTTGAAGCACAAAGCGGACATCTCGTTCTGGATCGACGACATAGAACCGCCATGCCCCGCACCACATTGTTCCGGCCAGATAGGCAGGGATCAGCGCTTCGATTTCGACGACTGCACCCGGCTTGTTGCAGCTTTCGATGAATGCTCCCTCGCGCATCCCCGGTAGCGTGCCAAAGCGTGGGCTGATCATGGCATCTAGCTGTTCGCGTGACTCGGGCATAAATCATCCGCTGAATTGTATATTTCCCAATTTCCTACGCGGAAATCTGTGGCATTTTCAAGCCGTAGAATACTATTGACGCACGAACAACAAAAACAGCCCCAGAAACTCTTTTCCGAAGCCGAAAATTTGTTTGATTGTGTTCAATTACCGCCGGTTCTCATCCTCAATGACTTTCGTCTGGGCGATCATCGACGCATGTCCACCATACTTCGCCCGCCACTTGTAGGAATACGCGTTGCTCATGCCATGTGTACGACCTCGCTCGGCCAAAGGCATGCCGCCGTTAGCCCGACGCAGGATCCGGGATCAGTCTATCTGATTGTTTTCATTTGCAATCTTCTCATGCCTCTTGCGAGAAAATTCTACTTATGCAGGCCCTCACTTTCGGGGGGATTAACCCTGCGGATCGCAAGGCGCGAAAAAATGGGGTAAGAGCATAGATCCATTTATCCGATCGGCAAGCGTCGAGCCATGATGGACGAGTCACATGTGGCAAAAGTAAACCAACAGCCATCGCATACTGACATTTTCAGCCCATAGTCTTAGTGATCATCGCTCTTCGTCGAGGACGATCCGCCAACGCCGCTTGCAACACCAAAAACAAGCAGCATAATCAATCACACAAACGAACCTGAGCCTCCAATGCTCAAACCAGTCTGAAGCCCCATTTTATTTGACGACGGACACTTGGCTCTCCGACGCCCTCGCGCGCATACATGTCTACAAGATCATCAAGGTTGACGACCTGCTGCCGTGGCGCGAGAACTGGTAACGGCCAGACCGGAGCTTACGTCTTATTTGGGCATTGGCGCCAAGAAGCGGCTATCGGTGCGCTGCAGGGCACTGCACACTGATAACAAAAAATCATCACGCCCAAGAGCCGCAGTAAGTTGCAAACCAACAGGCATGCCTGCCCCAAGGCCACAGGGCATGCTGACAGTCGGATGCCCCGTGACATTAGAGAAACCGCTGGCCAGTATCTCGGGGTCCCCACCATCGGCAATCTCTGGGTCTTCATGCGGGGCCGTGAAGGGGACCGAGGGTGAGGCCAGCAGATCAACCTTGGCAAAGGCCTCTTCGACCGCGTCGCGCAGGGTATCGCGATACCGCATGGCTTTGACATAGGCGGTTGCAGGAACGGTGAAACCTTGCTTGATGTTTTCCAGCGTGCGCGGCGCGTAGCCGGCCGGATTCTGCAGCATCAGATCTTGATGGATCACCGAGGCTTCTGGTTTCAAAATCTGCACAAGGGCTTCATTGGCGTGGCCAAGCTCGGGAATGTCGATCTCGACCACCTCGACCCCCAAGGCTTGCATGGCGCGGAGTGCTGCGTTGAACTGGCCAAGAACCGCAGCGCCACCGGGTTCACGGGGGAAATGGGCTTGCAAAACGGCGATCCGCAAGGTGCACAAGTCTGCTTCAGGTTGCTTATTGGGATCATCGGTCAAGATCGCCAGCACGGTTGCAGCGCAGTCGGCGGTGCGGGTCAGGGGGCCGGCGTGATCAAGCGACCAAGACAGAGGAAAGACGCCCTCTAAGGGCACCAAGCCATAGCTGGGTTTCAGGCCGACAATGCCACAGTAAGACGCGGGAATACGGATCGAGCCGCCCGTATCGGTGCCAATCGCGCAGGGAACAATGCCTGCCGCAACTGCCGCTGCCGAGCCGCCGCTTGATCCGCCAGCGGTGCGAGTGGGATCATGCGGATTGTTGGTTTGCCCGATGGCGGGATGTGCGATGCCATAGGCGAATTCCAAAAGATTGGTCTTGCCCAAAATGACGGCTCCAGCCCGTCTCAAGCGGGCGACCAACGCTGCATCCTTGTCTGCAATCCGACGCGGCAAAACCATGGAGCCATAGCCGGTGGGGATGCCCTGCACGTCGATCAAGTCCTTGATCGCTATAGGAACACCCTGCAGGGGGCCAAGGTCACGACCTGCTGCAAAGGCAGCGGTCGCCTGTGCAGCCTGCTGCAGTGCGGCCTTCGCCATCGGATCGGCAAAGGCGTTCAAGAGTGGTTCCATGCGCGCGATGCGGGCAAGCGCCGCCGTCACGACATGCGAGGGGGTAAAGCGGCCATTGCGGTAGGCTTGACCCAATTCCGCAATACTGAGAAACCCAGTTTCGTCCTGCATTGTCAGAGCCTTGCCAGTCGCTCGATCAATCGTGCCCAAGCGACCATCCCAAGGCGAAAGTTCGACAGGCGCAGAAACTCGTTGGGAGCGTGATAGTCTTCGTCCGAGGTTGAGAACGAGAAGAACACCATCTCGGCACCCAAATGGGTTTTGAACACCTCGCCAATCGGGATCGTTGCCCCCATCGCCACCCGCAGCGGCGGCGCACCCAGAAGCTCGGCCAGAACGGTTTCGGCAATCGCCAATGCGGGCAGGTTCGGGTTAAGCGCAAAGGCAGCAGAGCCCGGGCCGCGGCCGATGGTTTCCATCATGTAACCTGTCGGCAAAACGCTTTCCAAGTGCCGCAAAATTGCGGACTTGATCGCCTCGGGGTCTTGGCCTGCCACCAGCCGACAGGTGATTTTTGCCGAAGCCGTTGCGGGGATCACCGTCTTGGTGCCCGCCCCAGCATAGCCGCCCGAGATGCCGTTGAACTCTAGTGTGGGAACGAGCCATTGCCGCGTGAGCAGATCTTCGCCAGAAGGCATAGGATCGGGATGCGGCGCGCCGATGCTGTCGAAATAAACGGCGGGGTCGAAATTGGCGCGGTGGATGGCTGCAAGGATCAGAGGGTCAGGTTGCGTGGCCGCATCAAGGAACCCCGGCACGATAACCCTGCCTTGATCGTCGTGCAGTCCGGCAAGGATGTGCGTCAATGCACGGATCGGATTGGGGGCAGAGCCGCCATGCCGCCCGGAATGAAGGTCTTTCGCGGCCCCCGTCAAAATGACTTCAAACGCGACCAAACCTCTGCTTGCGACAGTGAGCGAGGGCAGATCGGCCCGCCACATCGCCCCATCAGCAGACACCACCAGATCGCAGGCCAAGCGGTCTTTCAGGCGGGCCACGGTCGGGGAAAGATGCGGGCTGCCGGATTCCTCTTCGCCTTCAATGATGATTTTGAGGTTCAGGGGAAGTTTGCCATGCAGGGTGTGAAAAGCTTTGGCCACAACGATGGGAATAAGCAGCGGGCCTTTGTCATCAGACACGCCACGGGCAAAAAGCCTGTCATTCCGAATGGTCGGCTCGAAGGCGGGAGACGTCCACTTGTCTAACGGATCAGGTGGTTGCACATCATAGTGGCCATAGATCAACACCGTGGGCGCCCCCACTGCATCGCACCATTCGGCCACAACAGCCGGATGCCCGCCGGTTTCCACGATCTCTACCACTGGAAAACCCGCATCGTGCAATTGCGCGGCCACAAAGCGCGAGGCTTCTTCGATCCCGGCCTTGTAGGCCGGATCGGTCGAAACACTTTCGATTCGGCAAAAGGCTTTTAGCGTGTCGAGCGCCTTCGGGGTGTAGGCTGCAAGCCAATCCTCAATGGCGCTCATTTGCCGCCATCCACGCCAAGGGTTTCGCCGCTGATCCAGCCAGCATGATCAGAGCAAAAGAATATCACCGCATTGGCAATATCGTCGGGCGATCCAAGTCGGTGCAGCGCGATGCCAGCCAACAGCTTGGCCTTACCATCCTCGCCCATCGCCTCATATTGTCGCTCGGTCGTTGGGTTGGACAGTATAAACCCCGGTGCTACGCAGTTCACCGTGATATTCCAAGCCCCCAATTCATGTGCTAATTGCCGAGTCAGACCGATCTGGCCCGCTTTGGCGCTCGCATAGGCCTGAATACCGGTCAGGCTGATTGAACGCCCCGCCCCCGAAGAGATATTGACGATCCGCCCGCGCTTGGCCCGCTTCATGGCCGGAGCCACGGCTTGCGACATCATAAAGCTGCCTGTCAGGTTGACGTTGAAGATCGCATGCCAATCGGCTGCGGAAATCTCTTCAATCGGGCGACCGGTCTGACCGCAAACTCCGCCCGCGTTGTTCACCAGAATGTCGATCCGGCCTGACGTGGCCTCGATCCCTGCCACCACCTTTTGCACCGCCTCGCGGTCGCCGACATCGACCACGGCGCTATGGCAGTTGGGGCCGCACAGCCGCACAGTCTCGGCGAGCCCCTCGGCGTTGATATCCAACACATAAACCTGTGCTCCACGGGCGACGAAGCCTTGGGCTATCGTGCGGCCAAAGCCGTGTCCCGCGCCGGTGACAATGGCCGTTTGACCTTCAAATCCGATGATCATGCGCTCACCTTTGCCAGTTCGGCCAGATTTTCCATTGAAAGCGGGCGGGTGCCGCCTTCAATCTCTTCGATCATCGAAATCAGCCTGCCGGTTAGCGGCGTGTCTATACCATGTTCCGCGCCTCTGGCTGCAATGGGGCCAAGCTGCGCCACCACTTCGGTCTTACGCTTGCGAATGGCAAGATCGCGCCAGATGCCGGAATGGCTTTTTGCCGAGCGGCGGTTGTGAGCGACCATATCAGCGAAGGATTTATCCAAGGCAGCCTGCCCCGCATTGGGGGCAAAAGCAGCTGGATCAAAGCCGTCAAACGCCTCGGTCTTCACGCCTTCGGCGGCGGCCACCGCGCCCACTTCCTGGGCCAGTTTGGATAGAATCGGCCGAGGCGCGGGATTATCAAGCACATCGGCAATCGAGTCGTTGGTCAGCGCAGTGCCAAACAGCAGCGCGCCATAGATCATCTTGCCCCAAAGGTAACCCCAGATATTCGGAGTCAAAACCGCCTTGGGGTCAAACTTTTGCAACAAGTGATGCAGGTCTTTGATGCGGCCGGATGTAGAACCATCCAACTCACCAATAACCGCCGCACCATGACCGGAATAATGCACCACGCCCGGCTCAAGGTAATCTGCGCCAAAATTTACAAAGCAGCCGATGGTGCGCCGAGCCCCCACTGCGCGGGCGATGGCGATTTCGTTCAGACCGTTTTGGGCCGACACCACCACGCCATCTGAGGCGAGGTGCGGAGCGAGTTCGGCCATCGCCGCCTCGGTATGCAGCGCTTTGACACACAGAAATGTCTGGCGGAATTGACCCTTAAGATCAGCTGGCAAAAACGCGGGCGCATGGACAACATCCTGAAAAATCGGTCCATCGATCCGCAACCCATTGGTGTTGATAGCGGCGACATGCTCGGCCACATTATCGACAAAAACCACCTTATGGCCCGCGCGCAAGAACGCCGCACCCACAGTGCCGCCGATGGCACCCGCGCCCCAGATCAGGATCGGGTCGCTCACGTCCAACCTCCCGACATTAAAGCGCGGGTTTCGGCCACTGCGATATCCCAAAGCGCCTGCATCTCGACGTCATCGCGCTGGTAGTAACCGCCGAAATTGCCGTCACCCAGCATGGTACGCACCCCATCGGGGTCTTGCACGCGCATCTTGTCAAAATCGACCATCGGCTTGCGCTGTTCGGGCTGCACCACACCGGGCAAGCGCGTCCAGGCAAAGTTCTCCATCCAGGATGCATGCGAGGCGACAGGGTCTATCTCTTGCACCTTGGCGAAGGTTTTGGGCGCGTTCCACCAGTTGTGAAACTTTACGGCATGACCGGGGTGATCTGCCATCCATTCAATCGCGAGGCTGGCCGCGGGCGAATTGCCGCCATGGCCATTGACGAACATGATGCGTTTGAAGCCCTGCCTGCGCAGCGAGTCTAGAATATCGCGCACGATGGCTACGTAGGTTTCTACCCGCATTGATATCGAACCGGGGTAGGCGAGAAAATAAGGCGTAACCCCGTAAGCCAGCACAGGAAATACCGGAATCCCCAAAGGTTCGGCAGCATCTAGGGCCACTTTTTCTGCAAGGATGGAATCCACTGAAAGCGACAGGCCTGCATGCTGTTCCGTGCTGCCCAAAGGCACAACGGCAAGATCGTCACCCTCCAGATAGGCATCGACCTGATGCCAGTTCATCTCAGACACTTTCATTATGCTTCCTTTGTGTTCCGCTCGGCATGCGGTTGGGCAGGGGTAAGTAGCGGCATAACCAGACGGTCGATGTCGCCGGGATCGGGGATGTGGCGGTATTCAATTTTCAACATGTCGGCGCGTGCAAGACGGCCCGCATCTTCAGCGCCGGTTGCCAGCACAATCACATCGCAGCCTGCCAATACTGATTGCAGATCAGGATCGTCCATGTTGATCACGGAAAAGGTTTGAACATGCGCAGCAAAGCGGCGCACGCCCAGTGTGAGGATGGGCAAAAACTCTACAAAGCGCGAGACCACGGCAACTCGTGCCATCGGATCAAGTCCGGCCAGCGCCATCCGGGTGGTTTCGGAGGGTATGAAACGCAATGAGATAATGTCACTGCGCGACGTGAGGGTTTCAAGCTCGGGGTGAAGATTGGAAAACGTCAACACCAGATCGGCGCAGCGCACTTGGCTTAGCAGTTCCGCATCAGCGCGGATGGCGCCAATCGTAACAGATTCAACGATAGCTTTGTCGCCGACCTGATTGGCCAATCGGTCGGCATAGCTGGCAGTGGCGTCGTCAAACAAACCCACAACAACGATTCGCATCCGCGCAGTGGCGTTCAAGCGGTGAATAACGCGCGCGTTCACCAACGCCACCAAATCGGCACCCTGAAGCCCAAGTTCCGTTGATTGATCAATCAAACGGTCGATTTGGTTGCGAATCCCAACTGCCTCACCCATCCGCCCGGCAGCCGAGAGGCGGCTGTCGGCGACAAAAGTGCCGGAACCGCCACGGCCCTCGATCAAGCCGTCAGCTTTCAGTTCAGCATAAATAGTGCTGATCGTCATAGGTGCTACTCCGACCTGATCAGCCAGCGCGCGCACCGACGGCAACGCCGCGCCAACCGGCAATCGGCCAAAGGAAATTTCGTGTTCAATGGCACCACGAATCTGCTGGCGCATCGGGATGGGATTGTTTCGGTCGACAAGGATTTTCATGTGAGCGATACCGGTATCGTTATAATATATTAGAACGTTTTTTTGCCATATTGACACTTCATAAGCATCGATACGATATTTTCTGGGCATAATCTACAAAACTGTTCTGTTGACATACCAAATTCGGCGCGTAACGTAGTGAAGAATTATAACAGATGAAACCTCGGGGGTATCCAGAATGAAGCTATTTTCCATCACAGCCTTGACCGCTGCTGTGTTGCTTGGCAGCAGCGTGTCTGCCCTTGCGCTGGAACGCGGCGGGGTGATGACTTATGGCCGTTACACGGACAGTCTGTTCCTTGATCCGGTGCTAAATGACGCAAACGTCGATATCTGGATACTAACCAATATCTACGACACCCTGATCGCCCCATCGAAGGATGGGCTGACCCTTGAGCCTAGCCTTGCAACCGAATGGAAGCTGAACGACGCCGGCGACGAGGTCACACTTAAGCTGCGCGAGGGGGTGAAATTCTCTGACGGCACGCCGATGACCACAGATGATGTCGTGTGGTCTCTGACCCGTGCTGCCAATCCCGAGAACGGCATCTGGAATTCGCTTGATGCTTCGATCAACAAGGTGACGGCACCCGATAGCTCCACCATCTTGATCAGTCTGAAGTATCCCGATCCGACCATTCTTTCTGCGCTTTCGGTGTTCAACACTGCGATCATGCCCAAGGCGGCGTTTGAGGCGATGCCGGGTACCACCGACAAAGAAAAGGCTGAGGCTTTCGCACAGAAGCCCATCGGGACCGGGGCATTCATGCTGGAAAGCTGGGAACGTGGCGCGACCATGAAACTGGTCAAGAACCCGAATTACTGGGCGATGGGCGAGGATGGCAAGCCCCTGCCCTATCTTGATGGTCTAACGTTTGAAATCATTCCCGATGACGCGACCCGCATTCTCAAGCTGCAATCGGGCGATATTCAGGGGGCAGAGTTCATTCCATTCGCCCGCGTCGCCGAGTTGAAGGCGGATGACAAGTTGAATATGGAGTTGTTTCCGTCAACAAAGGTGAACGACATCATCATCAACGTGCGCCCGATGATAGGTGATCGCGAGAACCCGCTTTCCGACGAAAAAGTCCGTCAGGCGATGAACTACGCGGTCAATAAGGATGCGATCGTTCAAGTAGTGACTTATGGCGTTGGCACGCCGCTTACTTCGTTCATGGCCACGACTACTCCTATGCATTCAGGCACTACGCCGCTGTTTGCCTATGATCTGGAAAAGGCCAAGGCGCTGATGGCGGAATCGAAATATCCAGATGGGTTCTCGACCAGCATCCTGACACTCGCGGGCAATCAGGATGAATTGGCAACCGCCACGGCGCTGCAACAGATGTGGGCTGCGATTGGCATCAAGTTGGAGATCAAGCAGGTCGACAACGCCTCGCGCACTGACCAATACCGTGCGGGAACTTTCGATATGCGCGCCGGTGCTTGGACCAACGACATTTCGGACGCTAGCCAGATCACCTCTTACTTCGCCTATAGCCCGACCATTGACGCGCTCCATTCGGGTTGGAAAAGTGATGAGGTCGACGGGTTGTTTGTCGCCTCGCAAAAGGAAATGGACCCCACCAAACGCGCCGAGCAATTTGCGCGGATCCAAGACATCTTCAACGCAAGCGGCCCGACCATTCCGCTCTATGAAACACCCTATCCGGTGGCGCTTTCCAAATCAGTGAACGGCTTCTACCAAATCCCGCTGGGCAATAACGTGTTCCGCGAAGCCTGGATGGCAAAGTAACCTGTCCCAAAGGGGCGGCTGGGCCGCCCCTTTCCCGCAATTGAAATTCCTATTGAGGTGCGACTAGTGCCATTGGCCTCATTTATCCTGCGCCGATTGTTGCAACTGATCCCGACGCTGATCTTTATCCTAATTGTCGTGTTTGTGCTGGTTCGCCTCCTTCCCGGTGATCCGACCAGCGCAATTTTGGGGGATCGGGCGTTGGATGCCGATGTGGAGCGTATCAACCGTGAACTTGGGCTGGATCGCTCGCTGCTTGTCCAATTTGGGGTCTTTGTGGAATCGGTGTTTACTGGCGATTTAGGACGTTCGATCTCGCTAAAGGTGCCTGTAACCGAACTGATAGCGCAACGGCTTCCGATAACCATGTTGCTGACAGCAATGGCCGCGCTGATTGCATTGGTAATGGCGGTGCCACTGGCGTTTTGGGCGGCACTGCAGCGCGGGCGTGCTGCCGATGCTGTAATCCGAGGCGCATTTCAGATCGGCCTCTCAATGCCGGTCTTCTACATTGGTTTGATTTTGCTGACGGTGTTTGGTGCGAAACTTGGCTGGTTTCCTGTGGGTGGCTATGGCGATGGGTTCATTGAGCATGTGCATCATCTGTTCCTGCCTGCTCTGACGTTGGCGTTCAGTCTGTCTGCGATCATCATGCGCAATCTGCGGTCTGCGATCATCGGCGTGGTCGATGCCGAGTATGTGCAATTCGCCCGCGCCAAGGGGATTTCGTCGCGGCTGATCCTGCTGCGCCATGTGCTGCGCAATGCGCTGATATCGACCGTTGCGCTTTTTGGCTTGTCGATTGGAACGCTTCTCGGCGGAGCCGTCATCACTGAGACGGTTTTTGCGGTGCCGGGGGCTGGACGGTTGATGGTGGACAGCATTTACGGGCGCGACTATCCGGTGGTGCAAGGATTGACGATTGCACTGGCGGTTCTGGTTTCGGTGACCTTCCTTCTCACGGATCTGTTTCAAGCCTGGCTTGATCCGCGCGTGGCAAGATGAGCATCGCCTTGTACCGCACCGCATCGCTGCCGCGCCCGCTGATCTTTGGTGGAGCAATCCTTGCCGCCAGTCTTCTGTTGGCGATCTTCCCTTCGGTCTTTGCGCCCTACGACCCGAATGCGTTCGACTACGCCGCGCTACTGCAAGGGCCGAGTACTGCGCATTTGATGGGCACAGACAATTTTGGCCGCGACGTTCTTAGCCGCGTGATCCACGCCTATACCATCGACATGCAGATCGCGGTGTTTGCCACGGTTTTCCCGTTTCTGATCGGCACGGTGATCGGCGCGCTCGTGGGCTATGTTGGCGGTATCTCCGAGACCATCTTCGGACGGATCGTAGACGCTGTGATCACCTTTCCTTTTCTGGTCCTTGTCATCGCGATCGTGTCGATCCTCGGGCCGGGTTTGCTCAACATGTATATCGCTGTAGGTGTGGTGGGCTGGGTGTTTTATGCGCGCATCATCGCAGCCGAAGTGAAGGTGCAAAAGCGGCTTGACTATGCCGATGCCGGCCGCGCGATGGGATATACCCACATGCGCATCATTTTTCGCCACTTGTTGCCAAACGCGATCACGCCTGCGGTGGTGTATTGGATGACGGATATGGCCTTGGCGATCCTGCTGGGTTCCAGCTTGGGCTATCTTGGCCTTGGCGCGCAACCGCCAGCCGCTGAATGGGGTGTGCAGATCGCAGACGGCAAGAATTTCATGGCAACCGCATGGTGGATCTCGGTATTTCCGGGGCTGGCCATCGTGCTGACCGGGCTTGGCTTCAGCCTGACGGGTGACGGATTGGCCGAAGTATTGAGGACGAAGAAGTGAGAGCAGTTCTCGACGTGCGCAATCTGACCACCCGCTTTTCCACGCCAACGGGGGCGTTGGTGGCGGTGAATGATGTATCCTTTTCCCTACGTGAGCGCGAGATTTTGGGCCTTGTCGGTGAATCCGGGTCGGGCAAAAGCGTCACTTTGCGCTCGTTGATCCGGCTTTTGCCGTCGATAGCAAGCCAAAGCGGCGAGGTGATCTGGCAAGGGCATGACATCTTGAAAATGTCTCCCAAGGAAGTGCGGGCGGTGCGCGGCGGCCAAATCTCGATGATTTTTCAAGAACCAACGACGGCACTAAATCCAGTGTTGCCCATCGGTCTTCAAATCGACGAAAACTTGCGCGCGCACACCACGCTGTCGCATCGTGAACGGCTGAACCGCGCGCGCGAATTGATGGATCTGGTGGGCATCCCCGAGGCCGCCCGCCGGTTAGCCGAATATCCGCATCAATTCTCGGGTGGCATGAAACAGCGCGCGATGATCGCCATCGCGCTGGCTTCAAACCCACGGCTGTTGCTCGCGGACGAGCCGACAACAGCACTGGATGTCACCATTCAGGACCAGATTCTGAAACTCATCCTTGATCTGCGAGATGAACTGGCGATGAGCGTGATTTTCGTGACGCATGATCTGGGCGTGGTGGCAGCTACCTGTGATCGAATGGCCGTGATGTATGCAGGGCGGATCGTGGAAACAGGGACGATCGCGGACGTGTTTGCGCGACCGATGCACGCCTACACGCGGGGGCTACTCGGTTCTGTGCCGCGTGTAGGAACCGAGCGCTCGCCGCTGATGTCAATTGAGGGCACTCCGCCCGGCCTGTCGTCGATCCCCCGAGGCTGTGCCTTCCATCCGCGCTGTGATTTCGCGACCAATGTGTGTCGCGTCTCCCAACCGGTCACCGAAACTGTGGAGCCCGAACACGACGTCGCCTGTCACAACAGCCTGGCAGTTCTGGAAGCGGGGTCGCCAGTTCAATGAGTGATGTCGTAATCTCGGCCGCTGGCCTTCGTAAATCCTTCCCGCTGCCGCATGGCCTGATCGACCGGATCAGCGGCAAGGTACCGCTTGCTGTGCATGCGCTGAATGACGTGAGCTTTACGCTTCATCGCGGCGAAACCCTTGGCATCGTTGGAGAAAGTGGCTGCGGAAAGTCCACGCTGGCCCGCTGCTTAGTACGTTTGCACGAGCTGGATCAGGGTGAAATCCACTTTGAAGGCACGGATGTCGCGTCACTTTCCGGGCCTGCACGCCGCGCCTTCAATCGCCGCGTTCAGATGATTTTTCAAGACCCTTACAGTTCACTGAACCCGCGCATGACGGTGCGTGTGATCCTGACCGAAGCACTTTCGGTTCATGCCATGCGCCCGGCGGTAGAAATCCCTGCGCGGATCGCCGAACTTTTGGATCTGGTTCGCCTGCCGCAGGACTCTGCGGACCGCTACCCGCACGAGTTTTCTGGTGGCCAGCGCCAGCGGATCGGCATCGCCCGCGCCTTGGCGGTCGAACCAGAGATTTTGGTAGCCGATGAATTGGTGTCGGCCTTGGATGTGTCCGTGCAGGCCCAAGTAGTCAATCTGCTGCTCGATTTGCAACAGCGACTTGATTTGACAGTTCTCTTTGTCGCGCATGATCTGCGCCTTGTGCGCCATATCTCGCATCGGGTGGCGGTGATGTATCTGGGAAAGATCGTCGAGATCGGGCCGACCGAAGCGTTGTTCGCCGCATCGCAGCACCCGTACACCCGCGCCTTGCTTGCAGCAGCGCCCGAGTTGGACCCCAGCAAACGCAGCCGTAAGATCGCGGCAAAAGGTGAGCTTCCCAGTCCGATCCATCCTCCGAAAGGCTGTCTTTTCAACACCCGCTGCCCACATGCGTTTGATCGCTGCTATGCCGAACGTCCGCAACTGACCGACCGTTCTGTTGGCCATCAAGCCGCGTGCCATCTGACAAATTTCGACCCTAAGGATTCGTTAAAATGAGCTATTCCGCCTTCCAAACCCAGATCGCCCGCATCAATGACGTTCTTTGTGCAGTCAATCTGATGGGGTGGGATGCCCGCACGATGATGCCCTCTGGCGGGGTCGATGCGCGTGGTCGGCAGGTGGCGACGTTGACCACAATGGCGCGGGAAATGGCTACAGGCGATGCTTTGGGCCGGGCAATTGAAGCGGCGAAGGCCGAACTTTCTGGCACCCCGTCCACCGATCTGCGCTTGCGGGCCTTGGTGCAGGCCGAAACCGAAATCGCCACGCTGAGCCGGATTCCAGCGGCGGTGATCACCGAACTGGCCGGGTTGGCCACGCGGGCGCATTCCGCTTGGGCCGAAGCACGCGCCGCCAACGATTTCAGAGCCTACGCGCCCTTGCTGAAACGCATCATGGGTCTGCAGCGCGAAGTGTCGCAGGCGATTGGTGGCGCGCATCCCTATGACCCGATGGTTGCGAAATTTGAGCCGGGCATGACCTACGGCCAACTCAAGGCGGTTTATGCGGAGCTTAAGTCTGCATTGGTTCCGCTTATTGAACGTGCCGCAGCCGCCACGCCGCCGCGCATGGATTTTCTGGCGCGTGGCTACCCGGTGCCCGAGCAAAAAGCTTATGGCATGAAGATTGCAGAGCGGATGGGCTACGACATTTCGCGCGGGCGTCTGGATGACACGGTGCATCCGTTTGAGATTTCCTTCACCCGCGACGATGTGCGCATCACCAGCCGCTTTCGCGAAAGCTGGCTACCCGGCGGCGTGTTCGCGCTCTGGCACGAGGCGGGGCATGCGATGTATGAACAAGGGGGGGTGCCCGAATTTATGCGCAGCATCTTCACCACCGACCTTGTGAACCTATATGCCGTAAACGGCGCCAGTTTTGGCATCCATGAGAGTCAATCACGGCTGTGGGAAAACCGTGTTGGTCGTTCTCGCGCGTTCTGGAACCTGCATTTCGGTGAGTTGCACGATCACTTCCCCGATCAGTTGCGAGATGTGTCCGCAGATGAATTCTGGCGCTCTGTCAATGCCGTGCGTCCCGGCTGCATACGGGTCGAAGCAGATGAATTGACTTATGACATGCACATCATCCTGCGCTCGGAAATTGAGGCCGACCTGATGGACGGCGGCTTGCAGGTGGATGATCTGCCAGGTGTTTGGGCAGAAAAGATGAAAGAGTATCTTGGGGTCGATGTTCCAGATGACACCCAAGGTGTCTTGCAGGATGTGCATTGGTCACATGGCTATCTCGGATCGTTCCCCACCTATACAATCGGCAATATCATGGCCTCTCAATTCTTCCGCAAGGCGCAGACCGAGCCTGCCGTTTCAGCCGGGCTTCAGGCGGGCAATTATGCCCCGTTGCGCAATTGGCTGGGTGAGAAGATTTATCGCCACGGCCGTTCGCAGCTGCCACAAGAGACGTTGCGCCTCGCCACGGGCGAGGCTTTGGACGCCTCTGCCTATATCGCTGACCTTACCGACAAGGTTAACGCTTTGATCAATTGAGAGGCCAAAATGCTGCCTACCGCCGATCTCTTTGACGCCCATCCCGATCTCTTAGCCGTCTGCGATACCCAGTTTCGAAGCTTCGGAGGGCAATTGGAGTTTGACGGCCCCTGTTCAACGCTGGCCACGTTTGAAGATCACACACCTGTGCTGGAGGTATTGAAAACCCCGGGTTTGGGGCGGGTGTTGGTGGTGGACGGGCGGGGCTCGCTGCGGGTTGGACTCATGGGCGATCGTCTTGCGGGAATCGCGGTCGAAAACGGCTGGGCGGGGGTGATCATCAACGGCGCGATCCGGGATTCAGCTGGGATTGATGCTCTACCCCTTGGGGTCAGGGCACTAGGAACGACGGCGCGCCGCGGATTTCAGGCCACACAAGGACATCCCGATGTGAAGATCAGCTTTGGGGGGGTAACATTCGCACCCGGCAATTGGGTGTACGCCGACCGCGACTGTGTAGTGCTCGCCGAGTTGCGATTGCCGGAGAGATAGCATTGCCCCAAATCGATTCCGCGCGCTCGGGAACAAAGTGTCGATCATGCTGGCTAAATAACGGTGCCACCGGCCAGTCACCCTAATCTAAGCGCTCTGGCCCCTGAAAATCGAGCACTGTGGGACTGAACTTAGACAACGAGGGTCAGTACGGATCGCGTTGGCAGGCGACTATGTCGATTTCGGCAAGGATCGGCTGCACACCGCAGAACCTCAACGACTGGGTCAAGAGGGCCGACGTCAATATCGGCAAGCGCTCGGGGTATCACGAATGAGATGGCCGACCGCGTAAAGGCGTTGTAGCGCGAGTACCGCGACCTCCGCCAAGCGAACGAGATCCTTTGCAAGGGCAGTGCATATTTTGCGATGGCGGAGTCCGACTGCCGATCAAAGCGATGGTCAAGTTCATCGATGTCAATCGGGATACGCACGGGGTCGAACCGATCTGCTAGATGCTGCCGATCACCCCTGCCATCTTCTATGACCACTTGGCCAAGACGTGCCTATCCGGGGCGGCTGCCGGATCGCGCCAAGAGAGATGAAGCGCCTCGTCCCGAGATTCAGGGAGGGTTTCGATGCCAACTGGCAGGTTTAGGGCGCGCGCAAAGTTCTGGCGAAAGTTGCGCCGCGATGGCTTCGATGTTGCTCGCCGCACCTTGGCTAGACCGATGGAAGCCATGGATATTCAGGCGATTATCTGGGAAAGCCATAGAAGACGACCGGCCCGGACAAGAAGTTACCGTGCCGTCTGAACAAGATGAACCGCCAGTTCCGGATGTCGGCGCCGAACATGCTGTGGATTTCTGACGTCACCTATGTAGCCTTCGTCATTGATGCCTACGCCTGAAGGAACTTCGGTTGGCGCGTCGGCACCTTCCCTCATGCCGGGTTCGTTCAGGATGCCCTCGAGCAGGCTGTTCACAAATGCCGCCCGGTCACAGACATGAGGTTCGTTGATCACAATGCCCGCGGCAGGCCGATTCATGTCGATCAAATACGCCGAACAGTTGGCCAAGGCAGGCATCGAACCGTCGGTCGGCAGCGTCGATGACAGTTCTGACGACGCGCTCGCCGAGCCGATCAAGGGACGGTTCAAAGCCGAACTCATCCACCGTCGCGGCCCACGGCGCAGCTTCGAGGCCGTCGAATACGCCACGCTGGAATGGGCCGATTGGTTCAACAACCGTCGCCTCCATGAGCCCATCCGAAACATCTCGCCTGCCGAAGCCGAAGCAAACTTCTACCCAGCTCTGAAAACTGAAGCCATGGCGGAGTAAGTAACTTCAATCAGCCTCCAGCGGACCCCTAGCGGTTCATTACGCGCTAAGTTCACGCTGTAAGTTATGTTCGCAGTCCAATCTATGACGACGGTTTGTGACGTCCATAGTATCGACAGAGCCGTTGCCCCTTCTAAGTCACAAAGTACGTTGACCTGTCGTGATTGGTGCGCCATCCTGTACGAAATACTGGCCGCTTGGCCGGAGGGCATTTGCGCCTCGCTGTTCGTCCCCTGTTTACTGGGTCCGGGCGGCGGGGCTTTTTTTATGTGGGGCTGATCTGGTGAAACGCCGCGTTGAACTTGGGTTATTGCATTCGCGCTCGGGCAGTTATGCGCTGATGTCAAAGGCCAGCCTGACCGGAGCGCTGGCTGCGATTGATGCAGTGAATGCCGATGCAGGTCTGCCTGTGTATTTTACCTCGGTGCAGCGCGATCCGTGCGGCAATGCCGATGCATACGGCCCGTTGTGCGAAGAGATTTTGCGCGATAGTAGCGCGCGGCATGTGGTTGGCTGTGTGACCTCGCTCAGTCGTAAAGAAGTGATCCCCAGCCTTGAAAAGCTGGACGGCACCCTGTGGTATCCGCTGCCCTACGAGGGGTTTGAGGCGTCTGATCGCGTGATTTACACCCATGCTTGCCCCAATCAGCACCTGTTGCCGCTGTTGGATTGGGCGATGCCCGCGCATGGCCGCAGGGTCTATCTGACCGGGTCGAATTACATCTGGGGCTGGGAGATCAACCGACTGGCCCGCATGACTATTGTGGAAGCGGGCGGCGTGGTGTTGGGCGAGCGGTATTTGCCGATTGGGGCTACGGATGTCGAACGGATGATTGATGAGATCCGCGTCAGTTGCCCGGATTTCGTGCTGAATTCGCTGGTAGGCGCTTCGTCTTATGCGTTTTTGCGCGCCTATCATGCGCTAAGCTTGACCGATCCGCGCTTTACGCCCGAGCGTTGCCCGATGCTGTCGTGCAATCTGACCGAATGTGAGTTTCCGCCTTTGGGGGCTGCGGCAGAGGGGTTGATTTCGGCTGGTCCATATTTTCGGGGGATTTCGGGCTGGCAAGGTCAGATCGATTTTGGATCGTCACACGAGGCTGCGAGTTATGGCGCGGTGACCGAGTTGGCGCGGTTGCTGGCGCATCACGGGCCGGGGTCTGAACATTTGCCGCTGGCGCAACTGCTCGCCGGGGCGGGCGGGATGGTAGATGCGGGCACGCATCATACGCGATTGCCGGTGATTATCGCTCAGGTGCGCAACGGCGCGTTTGAGGTGATCCAGAATCGCGGTATTGTGGTGGGCGATCCGTTTTTGTCGCGCGATGTGGGCACGGCTGCGACCCCGTTGCGGGTAGTGTCATGAAACGGCAGGTGCGCAGCAAGTATTTGGGTGGGGCACGGGCGTTGATTTTGCACCGCCCACACCTGAACGTGCTGGCGCTGGCCCGGCAGTTGCGCGCGATTGGGTTGGTGGTGGATGAGGCTTGGCCCGAATTGGGCGCGCAGGCACTGGCTACTGATTTCATCTTTTTCGACGCCGATATGGGCTATGATGGCCAGTTTCCTTGGCCTGCGGGCGAGGCCCCGATGCCGATGATTGCGATGATCGGGTCGGAAGCACCGGGGCGGATTGAGTGGTCGTTGCAGATCGGCGCACATGCGCAGCTGTTAAAGCCGATCACCGGCAGCGGCGTCTATTCTGCGGTGCTGATCGCGCGGGATGCGTTTGACCGCCAGCGCGCGCAGGCCGCTGAAATCGCCGATCTGCGGCGCAGGCTGGACGGGCGGCGAGCCGTAGTCCGCGCTGTTATGCTGTTGATGCAGATGGGGAAATCAGAGGCGGATGCCTACGGTCAGCTGCGTCAGATGGCGATGTCTTGGCAAATCAGTTTCGAGGATGCGGCGCTGCGCGTTGTGGCGCGCTATGCAGCGGAGGGCGGCGATGACCAGCGTAACCGGGGTTAACTTCGCGCCCAAAGGGGCTCTGCGGCGGCTGATGGACCGCAAGCTCGCCGTGTTCGGCATGATGTTGATTGCCATTGTGGTGGCGGGGGCCATATTCGCGCCGTGGATCGCACCCTTTGCGCCGGATCAGCAGAATTTTGATGGCTTGACGATAGAGGGCGCGCCGATGGCGCCCGGTGGGGCTTATCTGATGGGCACCGACTTGCTGGGCCGCGATTTGTTCAGCCGGATCTTGTATGGTGCGCGGACGTCGCTGTTGATCGGGGTGGTGGCGAATGGACTTGCGTTGCTGATTGGCACCTTGGTCGGGCTGACGGCGGGGTATTTTCGCGGTTGGGTCGGATCGGTGTTGATGCGGTTTACCGATCTGATGATGGCGTTTCCGGCATTGTTGCTGGCGATTTGTCTGGCGGCAATCTTTCAGCCATCGTTGTGGATAGTGGCTTTGGTGATTGCTTTGGTGAACTGGGTGCAGACGGCGCGGGTGATTTACACCGAGACCACATCGCTTGCGACCCGCGATTTTATCGCGGCGGAACGCACCTTGGGCGCAAGCACCGGGCGAATTTTGTTCAAACATATCCTGCCGCATCTGGTGCCGACCATCATCGTCTGGGGCACATTGGGGATTTCCACTACCGTTTTGCTTGAGGCTACACTGTCGTTTCTGGGTGTGGGCGTGCAGCCGCCGACTGCGTCTTGGGGCAATATTATCTTTGAAAATCAGACCTATTTCCAATCAGCACCGTGGCTGGTGTTCATTCCCGGCGCGGCGATTATCTTGCTGGCTTTGGCGTTCAATCTGGTGGGCGACGCGTTGCGTGACGTACTGGACCCGACGCAGAGGGGGCGCGCCTGATGCCTGCCTACATCCTTCGTCGCCTGTTGCAATCGGGGCTTATCCTGCTGGGCGTCAGCTTTATCACCTTCTTTTTGCTGTTCGTGCTGCCCGCAGACCCCGTGCGCCAGATCGCCGGACGCTCGGCTTCGGCGGCGACGGTGGAAAGCATCCGGCATGAACTGGGTCTGGATCAGCCATTTTTGGTGCAGTTTGGCCATTATATTGGCGGGCTGGTGCAGGGCGATCTGGGCCGCAGTTATTTGCAAAAATCCGAGGTCTCGGTGCTGATCGCCTCGCGCCTGCCTGCGACCCTGCTGCTGATGGTAGCGGCGATTTTTTGCGAGCTGGTGATCGGCCTTGCGATGGGGATTGTAGCTGCTCTGCGGCGCGATAGTTTTACCGATCAGGCGTTGATGATGACCTCGTTTGTGACCGTATCAGCCCCGCAATTCGTGGTCAGCCTGCTGATGCTCTATGTGTTTGCAGTGAAACTCGGCTGGTTCCCGATTGGCGGCTACGGCACCTTCCGGCATCTGGTGCTACCTGCGGTGACCCTGGGGATCCTGGGCTCGGGCTGGTATTCCCGCATGATGCGCTCGTCGATGATCGACGTGATGCGCACCGATTACATCCGCACCGCGCGCTCCAAAGGGCTGACCCGCGCCCGCGTCGTGCTGGGCCATGCTTTGCCCAACGCCATCCTGCCGATTATCGCCATGATCGGTATCGACATAGGCGTATTCATGGGCGGTATCGTGGTGGTGGAGAGCGTTTTCGGCTGGCCCGGTATTGGCCAGTTGGCGTGGCAAGCGATCCAGCGCATCGACATTCCGATCATCATGGGCGTGACACTGGTATCCGCCGTTGCCATCGTGCTGGGCAACCTGCTGGCTGACCTGATCGCCCCGTTCATCGATCCTCGAATTAAGCTGAAATGACCAAAACCAACACGACCAACAGGAGACAAAAATGAAAAAACTGCTCGCCTCCACGGCTTTGATGCTGGCCCTTTGCGGCCCAACGCTGGCGCAAGACTATGTTCCCGATCCAGCCGCCAAGCAGGGCGGGTCAATCGTGATGACCTACAAGGATGACGTAGCCACGCTGGACCCGGCGATTGGCTATGATTGGCAAAACTGGTCGATGATCCGGTCTTTGTTCGATGGTCTGATGGATTATGTGCCCGGCACCACCGATTTGCGCCCCGGTCTGGCCGAAAAGTATGAGATTTCTGAGGATGGCCTGACCTACACCTTCCACCTGCGCGCAGGCGTCAAGTTCCACAATGGCCGCGAGATGACGGCGGATGATGTGAAATACTCTCTAGACCGGGTAACTTTGCCAGCGACGCAATCGCCGGGCTCGGGTTTTTTCGGCTCGATCAAGGGCTATGATGCGATGGTCGGCGGCACCGCCACCAGCCTTGAAGGCGTCACAGTGGTCGATCCGCTGACGGTGAAGATCGAACTGTCGCGCCCCGACGCCACCTTCCTGCATGTCATGGCGATCAACTTCTCTTCCGTGGTGCCGAAAGAAGCGGTCGAGGCCGCGAATGGCGACTTTGGCAAAATGCCGGTCGGCACCGGTGCGTTCAAAATGAAGGAATGGACGCTGGGCCAAAGCCTAGTGTTCGAGCGTAACACCGACTACTGGCGCAAGGGCGAGCCCTATCTGGACCAGATCACCTATGAGTTCGGCCAAGAGCCTATCGTCGCCCTGCTGCGCTTGCAGAATGGCGAGATCGACATTCCCGGCGACGGCATTCCGCCTGCGAAATTCACCGAAGTGATGGGTGATCCGGCGCAAAAGGCCCGCGTTGTGACGGGCGATGTGCTGCACACCGGCTATATCACGATGAACGTCACCGCCGCCCCGTTCGACAAGGTCGAGGTGCGGCGTGCGGTGAACATGGCGATCAACAAGACCCGCATCGTGCAGGTGGTCAACAACCGCGCCGTGCCTGCCACGCAACCGCTGCCGCCTGCAATGCCTGGCTACACCAAGGACTATGCGGGTTATCCGTTTGACGCGGAAGGTGCCAAGAAACTGCTGGCCGATGCGGGTTATCCGGACGGGTTCGAGACCGATCTTTACGCGATGAACACCGACCCGAATCCACGGATTGCGCAAGCCATCCAGCAGGATCTGGCCGCCATCGGCATCAAGGCCAACATCCAATCGCTGGCGCAGGCCAATGTGATTGAAGCGGGCGGCGCGGGCACAGCGCCGATGATCTGGTCGGGCGGCATGGCATGGGTTGCCGACTTCCCCGATCCGTCGAACTTCTATGGGCCGATCTTAGGCTGTGCGGGTGCCGAAGCCGGGGGCTGGAACTGGTCGAAATACTGCAACCCCGAACTCGACAAGGCTGCCGTTGCCGCTGACAGCATGTCCGATCCTGCAAAAACCGCAGATCGTCTGAAGGCATGGTCGGATATTTACATGAAGGTGATGGAGGATGCGCCATGGGCTCCGGTCTATAACGACCAGCGTTTCACCATGAAATCAGACCGTATGGGCGGAGCGGATGCGTTGTTTGTCGATCCGATTGCCACCGTCAACTTTGACTATGTGTATGTGAAGTAACATGTGCAAAGCCTGCAATTACACGATCCACGGCGCGCAATACCACTTCGGCTGGGACAATTCCAATCCCCCTGCCGCACGGGTGGAGCCGGGCTCGACGATCTTGTTCCATTGTCAGGATTCCTCGGCGGGCCAGCTTGGCCCGTCGTCGACTCTGGCAGATGTGACAGCGCTTGATTTCGGCAAGATCAACCCGGTCTCGGGTCCGATCTATGTCGAAGGCGCCGAACCGGGTGACGCGATCAAGGTCACCATCGAAAGCTTTGCCCCGCGCGTCTTTGACGGGCGTGGCTTTGGCTGGACGGCGAATATTCCGGGCTTTGGCCTTCTTGCCGATCAATTCCTCGACCCCGCCCTGCACGTATGGGCCTATGATCCTGGGCAAATGGGGCCAGCTCTGTTCGGGCGTGAAGCCCGCGTGCCGCTGAAGCCCTTCGCGGGCACCATCGGCAATGCTTTGGCCGCACCCGGCCTACACTCGGTTGTCCCACCGCGCCGGGTCGGCGGCAATCTGGATATCCGCGATCTGAATGCGGGGGTGACGCTTTACCTGCCAGTCGAAGTCGCGGGCGCGTTGTTCAGCGTCGGCGACACGCATGCCGCACAGGGTGATGGCGAGGTGTGCGGCACGGCGATCGAATCTCCGATGGATGTGGTGTTGACGCTGGATCTGGTCAAAGGCGCAAATCTGAAAAACCCGCGCTTTACCACCCCCGGCCCGGTGACACGACACCTTGACGCCAAGGGTTATGAGGTGACCACGGGCATCGGGCCTGATCTGATGGCAGCTTCACGCGATGCGGTGGCGGGGATGATTGACCATTTGTGCGCGCAGCGCGGCATGGCGGCAGTTGATGCCTATATGCTTGTATCGACCTGCGGCGATCTGCGGATATCTGAAATTGTCGATATGCCGAACTGGGTGGTTAGCTTTTACTTCCCACGTTGTGTGTTTGAATGAGCGCAGCTTTACCAAATGCCGGGGCCGCATTGGCCCCGGAAGTGTTGTCAGTGCAAGGGCTTACGGTATCGGTGCGCACGGGCAACGGGGACCGTGCTTTGGTTGAAAACCTGTCGTTCACGTTGCACCGGGGTGAAACCTTGGCGATTGCAGGCGAAAGCGGCTCTGGCAAGTCGATCACTTCGCTGGCAATCATGGGTCTGTTGCCGCCGCCTGCGGTGCGGATCACGGCGGGCAGCGTCCGTCTGGGCGACACCGATCTGACCAAGCTGCCCGAGGCGCAGATGCGATCGTTGCGCGGTGCCCGCATTGCGATGATCTTTCAGGAACCGATGACCTCGCTGAACCCGGTACTGACGATTGGCGCGCAACTGACAGAGGCGATCCGGGCGCATAGCGATGCAACCCGCAGCGAAGCCCGCGCGCAAGCATTGGCCGCACTGCAAGCCGTGCGGCTGTCGCAGCCCGAACAACGGCTTAAGCAATATCCACACGAGTTGTCGGGCGGTATGCGTCAGCGTGTGATGATCGCGATGGCGCTTGCCCTGCGCCCCGAAGTGCTGATCGCAGACGAGCCGACCACCGCCCTGGATGTGACGGTGCAGCGTGAGGTTTTGGATTTGTTGCGCGATTTGCAGCGCGAATTTGGCACGGCGATCATTCTGATCACGCATGATATGGGCGTGGTCGCTGAAATGGCAGACCGCGTGATCGTGATGAAAGCCGGGCAGGTGGTAGAGGCGGCAACGACCCGTGATATCTTTGTGGCACCGCAAATGCCCTATACTCAAAATTTGTTGGCGGCGGTGCCACGGATGGGCAATGGCTCGCGCGTTTCCAGCGATGTACCCCGCGACAGGTCCGGCGAAACCATTGCGCGACTTCGCGATGTGGTGGTGCGATTTCCGCTGAAAGGCGGCATTCTGGGCCGGACCACAGCGCATGTGCATGCTGTCGAACATGTCAGCTTTGATATTCGCCGGGGCGAAACATTTGCACTGGTGGGGGAATCCGGTTGTGGAAAATCGACGATTGCCAAGGCGATAGTTGGCCTTGCCCCGCATCAGGGCCGGATTGAAATTGCAGGCCAAAGCTTTTCCGATCTGGATGCTGCTGGCCAAAAGGCGCTACGCCGCCGCGTGCAGATCGTGTTTCAAGACCCGATGGCAGCGCTAGATCCACGCATGACCGTGGGCGCTCTGATTGCCGAACCTTTGGTGATCCACCGCCTTGGCAGCGCAGCCGAGCAACGCGCCCGCGCATCGGAATTGATGCAGCGCGTCGGGCTGACCGATGATCAGCTTAATCGCTATCCGCACGAATTTTCGGGCGGGCAGCGCCAGCGCATCTGCATCGCACGTGCCTTGGCGTTGCAGCCCGATCTGATCATCGCTGACGAATCCGTGTCGGCCTTGGATGTCTCGGTGCAGGCGCGGGTGCTAGAGTTGTTGCAAACCTTGCAGCGCGAATATGGCGTGGCGTTCTTGTTCATCAGTCACGATATGGCAGTGGTTGAGAATATTTCGGACCGTGTGGCGGTGATGTATTTGGGCCAGATCGTGGAGACCGGCAGCCGCGCGCAGGTGTTCGGCAACCCGCAACATGCCTACACCCAGCGCTTGATCGAGGCGGTTCCGGTGCCAGACCCCAGCCACATCCGCGCGGCATCACCTCGGTTGGCAGGCGACGTACCCAGTCCGGTGCATACTTTGGGCCAAGGTCCAGCGCGGTTGGTGATGGTCGATGTTGGCGACGGCCATTTGGTAGCGCGGCTATACGACGGCGCTGAAAAACACTGTCTATCCTCCGCTAATTTCCGTCGAGAGTAACCCGAGTAGGAAGTGAACCCTCTGCAAATCTCCGACGAAGAGAAAATCGCATTATTCGATGACATTTAGGAAGGACTATGGTCCAGATAACGTCAATTTTTCGCAGACAAACACTCCTAGCGGCCGAGTTTGGCGCGGTCTTCCCGCAGGCCACTATCGCCTCTTACACAGGAAATAGAACGCATTGTTCAACGCGGCGTTCGGCACGGGTATCGCGACCACGCGGTCAGCATTGAGCATATCAGGCATGGGGGCGACCATAGAGGACCAACTCGTCGCAATTTCCCCACCTCGAATGTATAGATAGTCCCGGCACAATAGGCGACAATATTGATATAGGTCGTAAGAACCCCCTGCGCAGTCTGCCCAGATGTCCTGATCCAAGCCGAAGGTGGTCCGTTATTGTCGACAGAGTCGAGATCGAGTTCGCTGTTTCCAGTGCCACCCAGCGGAGGCCAGCGCTCCGCAAATGCGAATGACGGCTGGCAGGCAACTATCGCGGTAGCAAAAGCAATCGCCCGGCTGTTCATTCCAGCCACCCAGCAGGAAGGTGGTGCATCGGATGATCGAAAGACAAGCCGTCTCGCCGCTCGACGACATGCCCCTTATTGAAGGTTGATCTGGCCGTGGTCGAATAATTCCGAACAGCCTTGAAAAGAAAGAACATAGTAGCCCGCGCGGGGCGCGCGCGGTCCGGCCGGGGGATTTGGCAAAGCCAAACGCCCCAGCCCTGATCTCAAATGCCGTCACCGGGGATCGACCGGGCAAAGCCCAGCTCACCCCAGCACCGACGGTTTATTCTGGTCTCATGATCCGCCTGACATCCCTGTCCGCGCCAGTCAATCGGCAAGCGCCGCGCGAAGCGCGTCGTCTCCAGCGGGGAGCCGTGTTGTCGCTTGCGCGCCTGCCCGCGCCACCTCTCCGCCTCCGACCGATGACAGTCGCCGCCAGCGCCGCAGGCAGGGCGTAGCCCTCCCTGCTCTGTCCTCCGGGAAATGTGCATTTCCCGAAAGACAGAACAGGAAGTGCCGCCCAAGGCGGATGAAGGGCAAAAGATCCCGACCCGCGCCACCACAAAGACGGAGCGCCCTAAATGGCAAAGCACTTTGAAACCCACCTCTACACCTTCGCAGTCGCACTGACCCAAGGTCACGCAATTCTGCCGGCCAATCTTGCCGGGATGCGGGCCAAAGCTTTGATGCATGGCCACACCGAGGCAGAGTGCAGCGGGATTGAGGCCAACCCGCAAGCCTATATCACCGATGGCCGGATTGTGCGGAGCAGCCGCGTTACCTTCCATCATTTCGACAATGATCAAGAGGCGCGGGACTATCGCCGCATCCACAGCACAGGTGGCTGGATTTTTGTATGTTCCGACAACGGTGAGGCGACGTTGTTTCCGCCGCATATGTCACCGAGCCATATCCGGCATCACCCCCTTGTCGCAGGCCAAATTGGCCGCCTTTTGGCAAGCGCGTGAGGTTGAAGCCATGACCAGCTTTCCCTACGGCTTTCCGACGAAATACAGTCGGTATTTGTCCGGCACCGATCAGAAATGGCCGTCATGCACAAATTCCGAACCCGGCAGCATGGGGCATGAGTGCGGCGAACCCGCCCGCTACAGTGCCGAAACCGCATCAGGTTTTGCAGTTTGCTATTGCGCGGCTTGCAAAGCCACCGGAACCGAAGCCGCCCGTGCCGTCAACTGGACAGCACTACCGCCCGCCCCACGCAGCGGCGATGGCGCACCTGCTAACCTTTGAAGCCGCGCGGAGGGCTTGACCAATGATCACCACCGCAAAAGCAACCGAAGTTTTGAATGCTGTGGTGCGCGATGAATATGCGCGCCTCGCCGTTCTTGCGGGCCGGGAGTGCAAAATACTGATGATCCGCACCGCGCGCAAACATCGAGAGGCCACAGCGCCGTTTCCGCTCTATAATGCCCAGTCGGGCAGCGAAGATCATCTTGCCGAATTTGAGGCTTTCGCCCTTTGCCCCGTGCGTACCGAACATGATTTTTACGGTGAACACATGGAAAAGACCACGATCTGCGGCGCTGAAATCTGGTCGATCTATGGCCGCTCAGGTTTGGAATGGAGGTTGATCCACGATAGCACCGACGAACATTCTGCTGGCACGGCGTTAGTTCAGATCATCGCCATGACCGGCAAAAGTGTGTCGTTCCAAGCCTCGGATTATTGCACCGCCGAAACCAGCCTGCCCGCCTTGGCCGATATTCTGACAAGCAAGATCCACGATGAAATCCCCGGCTATGACGAGCCGGACGAGTTTAAAAGCGACGATTTTGACAATCACCCACTTGCCGCAATCCGCGAAGATTTGGTTGCGGCGCTAGATCGGGGCGTTTGACGGAAAGCGTGGCGAGGCAACCGGCCCCTTCGCCACGCCTCTCAGCAAAGGTTCGCCCCGCGGCCTCGGCCCGCGAGGCCGCAGCAGCGGGGCGCGGCGCTACCCGCGCCGGGGGCCGCAAAGCGGCTTACCCCAGAGTTTACCACGAAGCATTTCACTTACCTTCGCAATGTGAATCAGCGCGTTCAGCTCTAAGCCCTCAGGCCCTTCAAGCAAAACCTTCAGGCTGAAAAACTCTGGGGCAGACAAGAAGGAACATCGCAGCCCACGCGAGGGCGCGCGGTCCGGCCGGGGGATTTGGCAGAGCCAAACGCCCCAGCCCTGATCTCAAAGGCCAGCGCTGGGGATCGACCGTGCAAAGCACGGCTCACCCCAACGCCGACGGTTTTTTTCTGCTCTCACGATCCGCCTGACATCCCTGCCCGCGCCGGTCAATCGGCAAGCGCCGCGCAAAGCGCGTCGTCTCCAGTGGGGAGCCGTGTCCTCGCCCATGTGGGCTGCGGGCCGCACCACCTCCCCGCCTCCGACCGTTGACAGTCGCGGCCAGGGCCGCAGGCAGGGCGTTGCCCTCCCTGCTCTGTCCTCCGGGAAATGTGCAGTTCCCGAAAGACAGAACAGGAAGTGCCGCCCAAGGCGGATGAAGGGCAACAGACCCCGAACCGCTTCATCACGAAGACGGAGTGTAAACTATGCTTGATGACCAACCCCTTGCCTACATCTGCAAGGCTTGTGGCAAGCCGCAGGAGGCTTTGTGCCAACCGAGCATTTGCCCGGATTGCGGCGCAAAAGGTGGCGCGCGGGATTTCCCGAGCCAAGAAACCGTGACGATTGCCGAACAGAATGATCGGTTCCGTGCGGTTTGGAACGCTGATTTCACAATCCCCGGTCGCATCCTTGGCACCCCCGGCGTTGCAGCTTTGGGTTTCGAATTTATGCAAAGCCTCATGGTTGCGGTGATGCAGTTTTCCGATTTCACCGCTGACAACGACCCATATGGTTGCCGCAATTTTGGAATTGTCACCATCCCCCACGAAGGCAAGCCAACCCGCGTTTACTGGAAGATCGACCTCTATGATCGGAACCTTGAATTTGGGTCCGAAGCCCCGAGCGATCTGACCAAAACCACCCGCGTAATGACGCTCTTGCTGCCCTCTGAATACTGACAACCACCCCGGCCCCCGCTGAAGGGGCCGCCCCCCACATATCGCCGTGAAACAGCGGCGTCCCATATCACCACACTGGAGACGATTATGAACATGATGAACACCACCGCCGCCGTTGCAGCAGATCCGATCGAATATTATCCGCTGGAAAGCCTCTATCTGTCGCCGCTGAACCCGCGTCAGAGCCATTCCGACGACGAAATCCTTGAACTTGCTGGCAGCCTTATTGCCTGCGGAATGCTGCAAAACCTTTCAGGCTTGCGCGATGCAGAAGGCCGCGTTGGTATTGTGGCAGGCGGTCGGCGCTTCATGGCACTGCAACTGGCCGTGCAGACCCACGCGCTCTTGGGGATCGTGCCTGTCAAAGTGACCGACGATGAAGCCACGGCCCGCGAATGGGCTTTGGTCGAGAACACCGCCCGCAAAGACCTGCACCCTGCCGATGAAATCCGCGCCTATGGCCGGATGGAGGCCACCGGGGCCAGCATCACCGCCATCGCATCTGCCTTTGCTGTCACCGAGGCGCATGTTCGCCGCCGCTTGAAACTCGCGGCCCTTCCCGCCGCCGTGCTGGACGCCTTGAGGGCGGGCCAGATCACCTTGGGCCATGCCGCGATCTTCACGACCTGCAACGATGAAGACCTTGCGCTTGAGGTGCTGGAAACGGCGAAGGGCCGCGATATGGCCGAGCATGAACTCCGCCGCTTGCTGCAAGGAGCCTCAATCCGCCACACCGACCGCCGCGCACAATTCGTCGGGATCGAAGCTTATGAGACCGAGGGCGGGCGCATCACCCGCGACCTGTTTAGCAACGATGTGCTGTTTGACGATGCAGGGCTGTTAACCGACATTTTTGCGCGCAAGCTGGCAGAAGTGGCACGGGGCTTGATGGGCCAAGGCTGGAAATGGGCGGAGTCGCGTCTCGAGAATTATGTGGACTGGTCCGAGAAAGACAAACTCACCCGGCTTTATCCGCAAGAGCCGGATTTGTCGGAGGATGAAGCCGAGGAATACGATGCCTTGTGCGAACTTGCCAACGCCGACGCGCTAGACGAAGAAGGCCACGCCAAGCTGGACGCCTTTGACGCGAAGCGCGCGCCAGTGTTCAGCCCGGAGCAACGCGGAGCGGCAGGTGGGTTTGCATTTGTCGGGCGCGATGGCGAGCTGCAATTTGAAATGGGCTTTGTTCGCCCAGAAGATCGCGCCGAGGCTGTTGAAGCGGGCGTGATTGCAGCCGACCGCCACAGCAGCGCGGGCGCTATTTCCGGTGAAGCCACTCCGAAATCCCCCTACTCTGCGGCTTTGGTAGCAGATATTCACGCCATGCGCCTTGCCGCTTTGCAGAAAGCTTTGCTGGCTAAGCCCGAACTGGTGTTGGATCTGATGGCTTTCGCGCTCTCATCGGCCAGCGGTGCCTATGCTGCAATCTTCGATATGCGCCTTGGCAACCCGACCAACACGCCGAGCGTTGAGGAGGGCTTTGCGGTGGATGCCCGCCTGACCGACCCGAAGCCGCACAATATGGTGCAGGATCAGGCGGAGGCGTTTGTCGGGTTTCAGGGTCAGGGCAAGAAGGCGCGGAATGCGGCAATCACCGAAGCTTTGGCGCGCGGTCTGAACTATGGTTTCAGCACCTGTTCCAGACAGTCAAACCTCTTTGATCACGTCGAGGAAGAGGCAGGCGCATCAATTCGCACCGTCTGGACCCCGACCGCCGCGAACTTCTTTGGCCGCGTGTCTGGTGGCTATCTGGACGCATTGCTTGCCGATCTTCTTTCTTCCGAGGCGAGCGACGCCCGTGTAAAAGCCTTTGCCAAGATGAAGAAATCCGAGAAGGCGGCGACGATGGAGCGGCTGTTCAGCGACAGCACTACCCAAACGCTTTACGCCCTTACCCCGGAGCAGATCGCGCGCATCGGCCAATGGGTGCCGGATTGCCTCTAACGCAAAGCAGAGGGGTGGCGCTTGTCGCCCTTCACCCCCTGCCCCGAGGTGATATGCTATGACACAATATCCCCCGGTCACTGCCGAACAGCTTGAGGCGCTTGCGCATTTAGCAAAGCAGAATGGCCGGAATTGGAAGGCCTGGCTTTCCGATCTCTGGACGCGCGCCGCCGATCCTACCATGCATGGCCTGCGCAACAGCCACGGCCCGAGTTGGCTCAGTCAATTCTCTTTGTCGCTCAAACTCTAACCGGCCCCGTGTTTACTCCTCGTGGTGAGGTCAAACTGCCTTCCCTTTGGGGGCGGCTTCTTTCTTGTCGCGTCACCTATCTGTTTACATATGTAATCTGTTCAGTTACAGTAACCTATGATAAAGACATTCGCCAACAAACAACTCAAAGCATTGTGGGAAACGGGAAGGTCAAAGATCGACGCCCGCCTTCATCAGCGAATATTGCTGCGGCTGGATCGTCTTGATGCCGCAGAAACCGCCGAGGATATGAACCTGCCGGGATTTAACTTTCACGCCCTTAAGGGCTTCAACCCAACCCGCTTCACCGTTCACGTCAACGGTCCTTGGTGCATCACCTTCGAGTTTATTGATGAAGATGCCTATGTGATCGACTTTGAGCAATATCATTAAGGAGACGAATATGACCCGCAATCCAGATCGTTGCCCCTCACACCCCGGAGCTTTGTTGCGTGAGGATATCATCCCGGCCACGAAAAAGCCGAAGGCCGAGATTGCCCGAATGTTGGGCATCTCGCGCCAGCATCTTTATGAAATCATGGCAGAGCGCAAGCCCGTCAGCCCCGACGTAGCGGTTCGACTTGCCAAGATGTTCGGCGGCGGCTCGCTGGCGTGGGTTCGGATGCAAGGGGCTTTCGACGCATGGCAGGCAGAGCGCGCTGTTGATGTGTCAGCTATTCCCACGCTTCACGCAGCGGAATAGAGCCACCCAGAGCTAGAGTCCGATCCAGCATAGGGATCAGGCCAAACCCACGATTGGCGCCAGATAATGCCCCGCACTGTGCGGGGTTTTTTCTTTCCCAAAGGCAGCCGAGCTGTTCAGGGTGTCCCGCCAGACTTGGGGCAAAAGGGCCCCAAATCAGGCACGACCGGCGCTGCCCGCGCCGGGGCCGCTTACACGGTTTTAAAGTTGCAAAGATATAAAGAATCCTCAATACATATGTTTTGATACAAACTTAGGCGCTGTATGAACCGTTCACTCACCGCGCTATTTGAAGCGCTCTGGCCATGGCGGAAGTCCTGCGTGGTAACCGGCAGCTTTCCCCCAGCGCCTCTGTTTTGGGTCTGTCACTCTGCAATTCAGGCTTCTTGGTCAGATCGAAATGTTCGGCTCTGTGACGCCCCGGATACTTTCGCAAATTCTCTTTATCGTAGGGTTTCCTCCGCACCGTCGCACAAGAACCAGATCGCCATAGCCCGACAATCTTTGATCCCCAATGGTCGCCTTCCGCAGGTCGTAGTTCCATTCCACCGGCCGCCTCGAACCTGCCCCGGTCCATACGCAAGGTGCCGTGACAGCACAATTGACTATCTCGAATACCGTAGCATGAAGCCAATACGGACGATTTGGGACAAAGCTGTGGGCGCGCGCGAGGCGTTTCCTTTGCGTGTTTCAATAACGGAACCTGGCTCAGTCGGTTCTTCAGCGACCAGCGGCCAAGAGCCGCCTTCAAGCAGAAAAACGGCTTTCACGCGAGCGCGAACCTTCCGTTTTTCAGCTTGATCGCATCACCAACTGGCCCTGCCCGTTTTCATCGAAACACTCAAACAAAGGAAACTACCAAATGCGCACCCACTTCGAGTTCAATGCAATCGCTCGCGTCGGCAAAATCACTGCAATCGGTTCGATCTTGAAAGTCAGCCTTGCCGCCGAGTACGGCAAGCGCAACGACCGCGGCGATTTCGAGTCCAACCCCTTCTGGAACACCGTCACGATCTTCAACGAAGCCACCATCAAGTGGGTCAAAGAAAATGTCGGCCCCGGGGATCTGGTTCATGCGCGCGGCACCGCACGGGAAACCAGCTACGACAAGAACGGCGAAACCATCTACGGCGTCACTTTCGCTTGCGACCAGTTCGACCGTCTGGCCAAGAAGGCCGAACGCCAGGACGACCAGCAGTAAGACAGAGGGGCGGCACAAAGCCGCCCCTACTCCCTTCCCAACGATGCGCAAACCGTCTCACTTTGAGACTCTTTGCGCCTTCCGCCACTGCCAGGGCGCTTCAAACTGCGCGGCCCAAATGCCGAGGCCCGCGCGGCTTGCTTCGGCTTCCGCCGCGACATAATCGGTCGAGTACGCCCGATATGCCATCGCCCAGCCATTGCGCACCAGCCAGTCGTTCACGTCGCCCTCCGCTGTCCGACAGACCGCAACGGACCTCTTATATCGGTCCGTTCCACGCACTGCGCAGCTCGTCGGCTTCTGTGCCAGATGCACCGCCAGCGCCTCAGCCGCATCGCCGCCGCAGCGCCACTTGGCACCCGTGGGCAAGGTGCAGGTCTGATGTGCTTCAATCGCATCAATGCCAAACAGCCTGATCCTCTCGCCGTGAATCTCTATCGTGTCCCCGTCTATAACCGAGGCACGGCCGACAAGTTCGGGCGCTTGCGCCAGTGCTGACCCCGAGGCCAGCACCAGTGCTACGATCATCGCTCCGGTCTTCATCCCAGATCTGTCGCGGCAAAATCATCACCCTTGTAGAGCAAGGGCGTGTGATAGCCTTTCGCACAGGCATAGGCGAAGCAGTCGCCCATGTTGAGCCGCGCCGGATGCCCGGTCAGCTTGCCATAGGCCATCGACGCCATACGCGCGCCAGTCCCAATGCTTTCCGAAATCATAATGTCCTTGCCGCCTATCGCTTCAATCAGTTCTCGCACCCAATCTTCGGACAATTTCTTGTCCTCATCATTCAGAACCGTGCGGCCTGCGTCCCGCGCGCGTTGAGCCGCAAGCGACACCACAGCTTCAAAGCGCACGACGGGCGAAACCCAAACTTTTCCTTCAGCCTTCGCACGTTCTATTTGTCCCAGAAAGCCCAAGGCTTCAGGTTCACCCTTAATGATCGCCACTAATGCAGAAGCATCCACAAACATCAGATACCCCCGCTCAGATCATCCATAAGTTCCTTATCGTCAAAGGGCCGTCCAGACAGTCCTTCGCTACGGGCGCGGGTTTGCAACAGCGCAACTTGTTCTGCCAGGCTCACAACTACTGCGGATTGTGTGTCGAGTAAATTTAGAGCCCGTCGCACGACATCCGTCTTGTTTAAGCCCAGTCTTTTCTCCAGTCTCAGCATCAGCAGGTCAATCTTCTCGTCTCTCACAAACAGCGGCATTGCACACCCGTATATAAACCTCCGTATATACAGTATATACTCAATCAGCGCCGATTGTCTATATTGATCCTTCCCTTCGTCCCGTATCCGCAAAGCAACAAGCTTTAGGGCGCGTCCTTCGGAGCTGGCTCAATGCCGCATGCGGCACCGAGCCAGCCAAAGGCTGTCTCGGCCCATTCGGGTTACGATCCTTCGCGCGGTCATGTTGAACTTGAGCCACATCATCAGGGGGATTTGGACAAGCCAAACGCCCCCGATCAGAGCGGCGTTGTGCAGGCTGAAACGTTGCAAAGTAAGATCGGGAACCGCCGGTTCCCCCGCGCAACCACAAACTCTGGCGACCGAAGGGGTGTCCCCGCCTTCCTCTGCCTTCGGCTTTGTGCAGGTGGGTGATCCCCCTCCCCTTCGATCTGGAGTTTGAAGTTGCGCAGGCCCCCCTCCAGCCCCTCGCCGGGGGGGCAGGTTTTCACATGAGAGGCGCGCAAGAGCGCCGCTCAAGTCAAAAACCCGCCCGAGTTTAGGGCAAAGCGATGGAGCGCCACAAATGGCCGACGACAAATTCAATGTATATTCCCACGTCACCGCAGCAATCGTTTCTGCGATGCAGTCGGGCACCGCACCGTGGCGCAAGCCTTGGACGGGCGGCACAGGCGGCGTCAGCATTCCCCTGCGATCCAACGGCGAAGCCTACCGCGGGATCAATGTTTTGATGTTGTGGATTGAGGCCAGCGAAAAAGGCTATGTTTCCCCCCAATGGTTTACCTACAAACAGGCCCAGGAATTGGGTGGCCAAGTCCGCAAGGGCGAGAAATCCGCCACCATTGTGAAATACGGCACCGTCGAGCGCGAAGACCGCGAGAGCGGTGAAGAAAAGCGCTTTGCCTATGCCAGGGCTTACCGGGTGTTCAATGCCGATCAGATCGACGGCTTGCCCGCAGAGTTTTACGGCAAACCGCCTGAAGCCCCCTGCGACCTGGGCACCGAGGGAGACGCCGCGCTTGATGCGTTTTTTGCGGCAACAGGTGCGACGATCACCAGCACCGATACCCCGCGCGCCTACTACAACAGCAAGGACGATTTCATTCATATGCCGCCCATCGCAACCTTCCACAGCGCCAGCGGATATTATGCCACCCTTGCCCATGAAGTCACCCATTGGACAGGACACGCAAGCCGCCTTGACCGTTTCAACAAACCCGACCGCCGCGCCTATGCCTTTGAGGAATTGGTGGCAGAAATCGGCAACTGTATGCTTTGCGTAACCCTTGGCCCTGCCCCCGATTTTGACCAATCAGCATCCTATCTGGCAGGATGGCTGGAAGCCTTGCAGAACGACGAGCGGCTGATTTTCAAGGCCGCATCCGATGCACAGAAAGCGGTGGACTACATCACCGCCGTCGCGGGCCAAACAAAAAAGAAGGTGGCCGCGTAAGCGGCCCCCAAAATTTGGCAACTGCTATTCCCATGCAGCTTGAAATCAGAAAAGCCCCGATCGGGCATAAATCAGGCTGGGTCATTTGGGATTCCGCCGCAGACTGCGCAGAGGTTAGCTGGCTTTGGAAAACCAAGAAAGCCGCTCTCGCAGAAGCACAGGAGATTCTTGAGAGACATCGGGAATCGGAGCGTCGGGAGATCGAATATCGCGCAAAACTTACAGCAGAACGTGCGCAAAAAGATGCTCTGCAGGCCGCAAAAATCGCGCGCCGCGAAGCCATCAAGCTGGAGAAACTTCGCCAGCTTGACCTCTTTTGAGGCGGGGCTGATCGGCCAAATGGTGTCGGCTATACGCGGACACATAAATGCGCCCGCGTATAGCCGACTGGCGCTTTTGCAGCGCCCGCAGCCGGGGGATTTGCGCAAATCCAGACGCCCCAGCACAGATCGGGAACCGCCGGTTCCCGTTGCAAGACCTCGAACACCTGATGCGTCCTGGTGCCAAGTGGCACTCTGCAATCCCTGTCACGTGCAAGAAAGCTGTCGGGAATGCCCTGTCTAACTGATCACAATTTATCTGAGAACGGCAGTGCAAAAGTTTGCCACGGAAGTGGCGGGATAGTCTTGCTGCGGGCAGAGTAAAACTTTGCCACTTTGGCTCTTTCTGGTGACGGGGAGGGCGGGGGATTTTCAGCGTGGAACTTTATAGAAAGGTGCGCCTTGCGCGCCGCGAAGGCCTGAGCGAACGCGCCGCCGCTCTTCATTTTGGTGTTTCGCGTGCAAGCGTGAAGAAGATGATGAGTTTTTCGGTTCCGCCAGGGTATCAGCGGACAACGGCGATAAAGCGGCCCAGGCTGGATGCATTCACGGGCTTCATCGACCAGTGGTTGCAGGAGGACCTTAGTCGGAACCGCAAGCAACGGCATACGGCCAAGCGTATTTTTGAGCGGCTGCGTGACGAGCACGGGTTCAAGGGCGGCTACACGACGGTGAAGAATTATGTCCGCGAACATGGCCGACGCAGCCGAGAGATGTTTGTGCCGCTGGCTCATGCCCCGGGCCACGCCCAAGCGGATTTTGGCGAGGCGATGGTTGTGATCGGCGGTGTTGAGCAAAAGGCGTATTTCTTCG
>NZ_LGIC01000042.1 GCF_001294535.1 Cypionkella psychrotolerans
ATGTAGGTGATATCTGTGACCCAGAACTGGTCCGGAGCGTCGACATCAAACTCTCGGTTCAAGGTGTTGTCGGCCACGACCGCAGGGCTGCCGCCGTAAGAGCCAGGCTTCTTTTTGTAACCAATCTGGGCCCTTATCCCTGCTAGACGCGCCAAACGCCAAGCCCTGTTGGGGCTGATGTCTTCGCCCATGTCGCACAGATCATCATGCAACTTGCGGTATCCATAGACCTCGCCGCTGTCATCCCAAGCCTGCTTCAACAGCACCGTTTGGCGCTGATCCTCCAGCGCACGCTGACAAAAAGGTTCACGCAGCCATGCATAGAAGCCGCTCGGATGAACGGCCAGCATCCGGCACATAGCCCTGACGGCAAAGATTGGCCGGTGTTCGGCGATAAACGCATACCTCACCGGGATTCCCTGGCGAAGTATGCGGTCGCCTTTTTTAGGATGTCCCGTTCCTCCGTGACCCGCAGCAGATCTCGCTTCAACCGGCGGATCTCATCAGCTTGCGCATCGACCTCTTGGATCACCTTTGCGGGCCGCGAAAACTGCTTCTGCCATGTGTAGATCGACTTGGTGCTGACCCCCAATCGCTCGGCCACCTCGCGCACCGGGTAGCCCCGATCCTCGACCTGTGCGACCGCATCGCGCTTGAACTCATCTGTGAATTTGTTCGTGGACATATCGTCCTCCTTGCTTCCAAAATTACCAAGCAAGGCGTCTACAAATCTAGGGGCTATTCAGACCTTGGAGGTGTAGATGACGACTGGAAAGCGAAAATCCGAATGGTCCATGCGGCGCAGATTGTGCTCGCCAGGACGTTGGCCTGTCTGGCAGCGTGTGAATCTGTGTCGGTTCTGGCGGTGGATCGCAGCAGGTCTCTGCAGTGAAGATGCTGGTGTCGCAGCCGGTGTTTCTGCTCCTGTCGCAAGCCGTTGGTTTCGGAGTTCTGGCGGAATGCCTCCCACACATTTGGCCACATCTGCGCCGCAGCCGCAGGGCCGCAATCTTTCCTTTGCCGAGCGTGAGGAGATAGCCTTGGAATGCGCGCGCAAGACCGGGGTGTGCGCCATTGCACGCAAACTGGGGCGTTCGCCCAGCACGATTTCCCGCGAAATCAGGCGTAACTCCGCGACCCCTAGCGGGGATTTCGATTGCCGTGCCATCACCGCGCAGTGGCATGCGGACCGTGCTGCCCAAAGCCCCAAGGCCAGCAAGCTGGCGAACAATCCTGCCCTGCGTGACTATGTGCAGGACCGGCTCGCAGGCCTGATCGCCACGCCGAACGGCGTCGCTTTCGATGGGCCTGTCGTGGTATGGAAGAAACGACGGGCGGTTCACCGGCAAAGTCGACGCTGGTCCTTGGCGTGGAGCCCGGAACTGATCGCGCAGCGGCTGAAGGTGCACTTCCCCGAGGACCTGACCATGCGCATCAGTCACGAAGCGATTTATCAAGCGCTCTACATTCAAGGACGCGGCGCCCTGGAGCGCGAGCTCTCCGCCTGCCTGCGCTCAGGCCGGGCGCTGCGTCTTCCCCGAGAACGCGCGCGGAACCGAGGCAAGTCTTTTGTCGGGGATGCGTTGATGATCAGCGATCGCCCGGCAGACGTCTGTGACAGGGCGGTGCCAGGCCACTGGGAAGGTGAGCTCATTCTCGATCTGGGCAGCTCGGCGATCGGAACCTTGGTCGAACGAACCACGCGCTTCACGATGCTGCTGCATCTGCCGCGAATGGAGGGCCATGGAAAGGCCAAGTCCATCAGGAATGGGCCTGCTCTTGCCGGTCATGGTGCCGAAGCCGTTCGCGACGCAATCGTGGGGACCATCATGGACCTACCAGCACACCTGCGCAGATCCCTAACCTGGGACCAGGGCGCCGAGATGACACAACACGCCCAGCTCCGGATCGACACCGGTCTCGACGTTTACTTTTGCGACCCACAAAGCCCTTGGCAGCGAGGCAGCAACGAAAATACCAATGGTCTGCTTCGCCAATACTTTCTCAAGGGAACGGATCTCAGCCAACACGGTGCGGATGAATTGAATGCCGTTGCCAACGCGCTGAACACGCGCCCACGCAAGACGCTCGGCTGGCAGACACCAGCGGAAGCACTCGACCGCCTGCTCAAAACGGATATGATCGAAGGTGTTGCGACGACCGGTTGAATCCGCCTAGGCTGCCCCTGTCGCTATGATGAATGCATCCCTTTGGTGGCCTTCGCAGGGCGATGGCCATGTTCAAGGCGCGGATCGCCAAGTCCTTCTTCATCCAGATGGCTGCAGCCCTTACCTTTCTGATCGAAAGCGACACCTACAACTTGAAGTTCGCAAGCGAACCCGAGGCCGCCCTGCATGGCCGTACTATTGGGCAGGCACGCGGACGTGGCCTTGGTGGCTCAACTTCCATCAACGGTATGGTCTATGTCCGCGGCAACGCGAAAGATTACGATCAATGGGCCAGTCTTGGCGTCGAGGGAGGAGTTTCAACGATTGCATGCCGTTCTTCAAGAAGATGAAGCGTTTTGATGCAGGCCGCGATTCGATGCACGGCGGCAACGGCCCGCTCAGCGTCACCCGAAGTGCGGCCAAACATGCCTTTTATGATGCCTTCCAACTGGCAGGCGAGCAATACTACCTATCTGCGGCAGGCGATTACACAGCGGCGCGCAGGAAGGTGTGCATGTCACCCAAGCCATCATTCAGGGCGGCAAGCGTTGCTCAAACGCCGAGGCCTATCTGCGCACGGCGATGGCGCGGCCCAACCTGACCGTGCGCAGGGTGCCTTGTCGAGAAGATCGTGTTTTCCGGCACCACCGCGCAGGGCGTCACTTACCTGCGCAACGGTCAACCCGAAACAGTCGGGGCGGAGCGCGAGGTGATCCTTACGGCGGGCACCATTGGCTTGCCACATATCCTGATGCTGTCCGGTGTGGGCGAGGCCGCACATCTGAAGCACCATGGCATCCCACTAGTGGCCGATCTGCCCGGTGTGGGGCAGGGGCTGCAAGACCATGTCGTGGTCTCGCTCCGCTTTCGCTCCAACGGGGCAGATGCGATCAGTTGCAGTCTGGAAAGTCTGCTCGGCCGCGCCAAACTGGGTCTGGAATGGTTGCTGTTCAAGACAGGCCTTGGTGCCACCAGTTTTTTCGAAGTGGGTGCGTCCTTTAACGGCGGCAGTGGCACGGATTACTTCAACCTGCAGCATGAATTCCAGCCATTCTTGGCCGATTTCCAATCCGGCAAGGTCGTGCTGGGCGACGGCTTTCAATACTTCATCAGCCAGATGCGCCCGCACAGTCGCGGCTCCATCCGGTTGAAATCCAATAATCCCAGCGTTAAGCCAGCCCTCAGTTTCAACTATTTTGACAGCCGCCGCGACTTGATCGAGATGATCGAAGGTGTGCGCAAAACGCTGGACATAGTCGGGCAACAGGCATGGCGCAAATACTGCACTGGTCAGTTGGACGAGGTGCGCCGCAATTCCACCAACGACGAGATTGAGGCGTTCATCCGCAACGTCGCCAACACCGAGCACCACCCGGTCCGCACCTGTCGGATGGGCCGCGATGCGGGCGCTGTAACGGATGCGGCGGGTTTGGTGCATGGGCTTGATCGGCTGCGCATCGTCGATGGCTCGATCCTGCCAAAGATCCCCTCCGCCAATGTGAATGCCCCAATCATCATGGCGACCGAGAAGATTGCGAGTGTGATCACCCGAAAGATGTAATGCCGCCAAACGATAGAAACGATAGCGCGCGGCATTCAGGTCCGCGCGCCGTGGCTGTAAAATCGCCTACTTTGCACAGCTTTGCGCTGGCGGTGGAGTCTGCCGAGCGGTGTCACGGAAAATGCAGGGATGGTGGCACAGTTCTACGTCAGGCGGGTCTACATCAGGCGGGTCTGCATCAGCTGGGTTGTGTTGACAGGCGGCCTGACAGGTTGGTTCTGTCTTTTCCGATCATCAGCACGCTGCTATCCGGCGCGAACAGTGCGGACAGCGGAAGCATCGCCGCACCGATTGGCGACGCGTCTGGCCCGAACTGGCCCGATACTATGGCCGGTTCCACGATGCCGATCGCGCTCATCTGTTGGAATTGCGCTTGCACGCGCGCATGAAGGTCATGGTGAATCGGTCGCGGCAGGATGCTATCCAGCACGATGGCTTCGATGTCGATGACGGCGGTGATGGCAATGATCGCCTCTGCCAAGGCATTGGCGCAATCGTCGAGCCATTCATAAAGCGGCGCATGGGCTCCGACGGGCAGCGGGTCTAATTCGCGGACACGGGTGATCTCTATGCCGCGTGACTTTAGATGGTTGACCAGCACATAGATCGAGGCGCGGTGCAGCAGGCTTTGGTACCGGCCCTTGTGCGGGGCGACCGAATCCAGTTTTGACGGCGACACCGGCAAGGGACCGAGCGCGGCACTGTTGCCGTGCGGCCCCGTGTGCACCTTGCCGCCTTGCACCAGCCCGCCGCCTACGAAAGTGTCGATCGAAATATGCATGAAATCGCTGTAACGGCGACCGGTGCCTTGCAGCAATTCCGCAAGCGCTGCAGAGGTCGCATCGTTTTCGACGAAGACCGGCGTTTTGGGGTCGAGCGCGAAGAATGTCGTCAGATCAATGACCTCCCACCGCGCGCCAAGATCCTCTGGAAAGTCCAACTCATCGCTCCACAAGCCCAGAAAATAAGGCGAGGCGATGCCGAGGCCGACAATGGTGGCATCGCCCAGACTGCCGACGATCTGGTTGAAGTTATCCAGAACAGTATTTCCCGCCTTTCGCACCAGATCGGGGTCGGGAAAACGGTATTCATGAGTTTCGCGGGCCCGAATTTCTCCTGTGAAATCAACCAAGACCGCCTCTAGCGCTCGGCGCCCAATTTTGATGCCAACGCTGTAAACCCGTTCCGGCGTCAAACGATAGAGAGTTGAGGGAGATCCACGCTGGCCAAATCTTTTTCCAACCTGCTTGACGAATCCAGAGGCTTCCAGCCCGTCGACGATGACAGCCACAGCAGCGGGTGTCAGATGGGCGGCTCGGGCCAGATCCGACTTGGAGGCCTCCTTCATGCGGCGCAGTGCATCGAGGACAAAGCGTTCGTTATAGCGCCGAAGCTTACTGGAATTGCTGCCTTTTCCTAACAAAACCAGCGTCTCCTGTCACTTTTTCGGGTCTTTCCCGTTTGGTCGAGCCCGCATTGGCGACGCGCCACCTCAACGTCTCATTGTGTTCGACACTGACCGTAGGAAGCAGGGAAGTCAATTTAACAGTTGCAACCGGATTTTATTTATTATAGCAAATTGAAAAAAGAAATACCTCTGGGAGGAGTTGTCTCGCACATGAATGTTGGTGTAAATCCGGCTGGCTTTGCCGATGCGGATCAGACGGCCCCGATTGCTTTGGTGGATGTCACTAAGGTGTTTGGCGGCACGGTCGCGCTGCGGGATGCCTCGTTTCAGCTACGACGCGGTGAAGTGCTGGCGCTGCTGGGGGAAAACGGCGCGGGCAAAAGCACCTGTGTCAAACTGCTGGCGGGGGTTCATGCGCCAACCGAAGGCGGCGTGCAGATTGATGGCATACCCGTCACCTTCCGCTCGCCCCACGATGCGCAAGCCGCTGGGGTAGCGGTCATGCACCAGCATCCGGGCCTGTTCCCTGATCTGTCGGTCGCGGAAAACATCTACATCGGCCACATGCCGCGCGACCGCTTTGGCGGCATCGACAACGCCGCGATGATCGCAGGCGCGCGCCGTGTGCTGGAAACCGTCGGCCTTGATGTGCGCGCCGATGTGCCACTGGGGCGGTTGCGGATTTCCGAACAGCAGTTGGTGGAGATTGCCCGCGCCTTGTCACTGGATGCTCGCGTCCTAATCATGGATGAGCCGACTGCCGCGCTGTCGCAGCGCGAGGTGGAGCGGTTGTTCACCGTGGTCAACGATCTGCGCCAGCACGGCGTGGCGATGATGTTCGTCGGCCACCGGATGGATGAGATATTTCGCATCGCAGACCGGATTGCCGTGCTGCGCGACGGGCGTTTGATCGGCGTGCATCCCAAGGCCGAACTGGGGCGGGCCGCTGCGATTTCGATGATGGTGGGGCGTGAGGTGACAGACCTTTACCCCGAACGCACCGCCGCTCCCGGCAAGATGATGCTGGAAACCCGCGGCCTGTCGCGCAGCGGGGCATTTGCCGGCATAGATCTACAGCTGCATGCGGGCGAAGTGGTTGGCCTTGGCGGGTTGGTCGGATCGGGGCGGACCGAGATTGCGCGGGTGCTGTTTGGCATTGATCAGCCGGATGCCGGGGAAATCCTGATCGACGGCACAGTGATGCGACTTGGCTCGGCGCAGGCCGCGATGGATGCAGGCATTGCCTATGTCTCAGAAGACCGCATGGGGCAAAGCCTTGTGATGGATTTCTCGATCCTCGACAACGCCGTGTTGCCCAGCCTTGACGCAGCCGCGCCGCGCGGAATTTACCAGGCGGACCGGGCGGTTGGTCTGGTGGCGGGCTGGCTGGAGCGGATGAAGCTGCGCTTTGCCAGCTATGATCAGTCGGTCAACCAGCTTTCAGGCGGCAATCAGCAAAAGGTGGTGCTGGCGAAATGGCTGCGCTCTGGCCCGCGCATCCTTATTTTGGATGAGCCAACGCAGGGGATTGATGTCGGCACCAAGGCCGAAGTCCATGCGATGATTGCTGATCTGGCGAGCAAGGGTATGGCGATCTTGCTGATTTCCTCGGAAATGCCGGAACTGATCGGCAACTGTGACCGCATCATTGTGCTGCGCGAAGGCCGCAAAACTGCGGAGTTTGCGCGGGGCGAGGCCACCCAAGAAAAGGTACTGGAGGCCGCAACCAAAAGCGGTGAGCAGGAAAGCCATGCGGTTGAAATGGCGCGGGCAACGCCCGTCAAAGGCCCGCTCGATTTCCTGAAACGGCGCGAGTTTGGCCTGCTCGCTGCAATGCTGGCGATTGCGATTCCCGTCACCATCATCAACCCGCGCATGATCTCTGCGGCCAACATCACCGCCGTGTCGATGGATGCCGCGCTGGTCATCGTGGCGGCACTGGCGCAGATGCTGGTGCTGATCACCCGCAACATTGATTTGTCGATTGCCGCCGTGATGGGGCTTGCAGCTTACATGGCTGCCAGCATGGTGCAGGCCTATCCGGGGCTGGACCTTGCGGTTGGTCTGGCAACCGCTTGCAGTGTGGGTTTGGTCGCCGGGTTGATCAACGGCTTGGTGGTAACAAAAGGCAAAATTCCGGCCATCGTAGTAACCCTCGCCTCAATGTCGATCTTTCGCGGTTTCAACTCGCTGTGGGCAGCGGGCAACCAGGTCAGCGCCGATGAGGTGACGGAACGATGGCTGGCGATGACCAGCCTGCGCGTCGCCGGTATCCCGTTCATCGTGCTGATCGCGGCGGCCATTCTGGCGGCGGGCTATGTGTTTTTGTACCGCACGGCGATGGGGCGCGAGCTGTTTGCCACCGGATCAAACCCCGATGGTGCGCGGCTGATCGGTATTCCAGCGGATCGGCGGATCATTGCGGCCTTTGCGATTGCCGGTCTGCTGGGGGGATTGTGCGGCGCACTTTGGGCCTCGCGCTACGCGACAGTGGATGCCCGCGTGGCGCTGGGATTCGAGTTGACGGTGATCGCCTCGGCTGTCGTCGGCGGGGTGGCGATCCGGGGCGGGGCGGGCACCTTACTGGGCATCGTCTTGGGGGCGTTCACCCTGCTGATCATCAAGAATGGCCTGACGCTGGTGCGGGTTGATCCGCTGTGGCTGCAAGGCGTCTACGGGCTGGTGATCCTTGTCACCGTCGGGATTGACGCCTTCATCGTGCGCCGGGCGCAAAAAGCGCGGGAAAGGAAGATCGGATGACGTTCCTTCGTAAACTCGACTTCTGGGACATGTTGCTGGCCGGGTCCTGCCTTGCGGTGGTGCTCTATGCGGCGATTTTTGTGCCGAATTTCCTGTCGGCGTTCAATCTGTCACAGCTTGCGGCGAGTGCCTCGGAAAAAGCGCTGCTGATCCTGCCAATGGCCTTGCTGATCATCACGCGTGAGATTGATCTGTCGGTGGCGTCCATGCTGGCGCTGACCTCGGTGGTGTTCGGGCTATTGGTGCAGGCAGGCGTGCCGACGTTGGTGGCCATCCCGCTGACGCTGATTGCGGGCGGCGTGCTGGGGGCGCTCAACGGCTATCTGGTGACGGCGTTCGGGCTGCAATCCTTGGTCGTCACCCTTGGCACGATGGCGCTGTATCGCGGCATTGGCTACATCCTGCTGGGCAGCGGCTCGGTGAACATTCTCCCCGATGCTGTTGTTGATTTCGGCATCAAGAACCTCCCCGGCACGCAGATCCCGTGGACCATCATGCCGTTTTTGCTGTTGGCGCCAGTGTTTGCAGTGGTGCTGCAAAAGATGCCCGTCGGCAAACGCATCTATGCCATCGGCGGCAACCCCGAGGTGGCCAAATACTCCGGCATCAACACCAAGCGCATGATCTTGCGGTTGTTCATCACCTCAGGCGTCGTCGCGGGGGTAGCGGGCATCGTCTACACCGCGCGGCTGTCGAATGCGCGGGCCAACAATGCGCTGGGGATGGAGTTGGACGTGATCACCATCGTGCTGCTGGGCGGGATTTCCGTGTTTGGTGGCAAGGGCAAGCTGACAGGCGTTTTGTTGGCGCTGGTGCTGATTGCGGTGATCCGCAACGTGCTGGCGTTGAACCAGATCGGCGGCGACGCACAGGGCATGATCATTGGCCTGTTGCTGATCGGCTCGCTGCTGGTGGGGAATTACTGGCGCTCTGCCCAAGAGAGCCTGCACAGATCGCGCTCTTTGCGCGGAACGAAGGGGTAATTTCGGGCCCCGAACAGAAACCCGATTTCAGTGGAGGAAAAAATGAAATCGCTTAAACTTACCCTTCTGGCATCTGTTGTGATGTTTGCCGCCGCCCCTATGGCCTTCGCGCAGGAATGTGCCACGGCTCCGGTCAAGGTTGGCTTCTTGCCGAAACTTGACACCGACCCCTATTTCCAAGTTGCCAAGCAGGGCGCTGAGGAGGCCGCCAAGGAAATCGGTGGCGAGGTCATTCAAGTCGCTCCGTCGCAGGCCACAGCTGAAGCCCAGATCGAATTCATCAATAGCCTCGTGTCGCAGCAGGTTGGGGTGATCGCAATTTCTGCCAATGATTCCAATGCAGTTGCGCCTGCCCTGAAGCGCGCCATCGAGCAGGGCGTTCGGGTGATTTCTTATGATTCCGATGTCGCCAAAGACGCGCGTTCGGTCTTCGTCAATCAGGTCAAGGGCGACAGCCTTGCCGAAATGATGCTGGAAAGCGCGTTCGATCTCACCGGCGGCGAGGGCGAATTCGCCATCCTTTCCTCGACCCCCACCGCGACCAATCAGAACGCTTGGATCGACTTCATGAAGGCCAAAATGGCGGCCGAGCCGAAATTCGCCAAAATGAAGCTGGTGCAGGTGGCCTACGGCGAGGAAAGCGAGCAGGTCAACCAACAGCAGGCGCTGGCTTTGGTTCAGGCCTTCCCGGATCTGAAAGCGATCATCGTGCCTGCTGGCATCGGCCTGCCTGCGGCCGCCCGCGCGCTGGAAGAAGCGGGCATGATGGGTAAGGTCAAACTGACGGGTCTGGCTCCGGCGACCCTGATCGCCAAATATATCACCGACGGCTCGGCACAGGATATCTGGTGGAACGTGTCGGACCTTGGCTATCTGACCTATCAAACCGCGCAGGCGCTGGCGCAGTGCAAAATCACCGGAAAAGAAGGTGAAAAGTTTACCGCGGGGCGTTTGGGCGACTACACCATTGGCAAAGATGGTGAGTTGGTGCTTGGGCCAGCCAAAATCGTGACTCCCGCGAATTTGGCTGAATTCAAGTTCTGATCAATCGTCTTGGGGGGCGGCTAGGGCCGCCTCCTGTCCAATCCGTATAAGGTGTGGCCCGATGAAAGTGCTGCTTGCAGGCGAGACGTTTCTTGCGACGACAACGGTCGGTGCGGGGAGCGATACGATCACCACGACCGGCTGGTCTAACGGTGCGTTGGCGTTCAACGCAGCGCTTGCCTCTGCCGGAATTGCGCTGACACAGATCGGCGGCGAGCATTGTGGCGCGGAGTTCCCCCGCAGCTTAGCCGAATTGGCCGAATATGACGCGGTGATCCTGTCGGATGTTGGCGCGCTGACGCTGCTTATGACGCCCGATGCGCGCCAAGGGAAGGTCGGCCCCAATCGGCTGGAGGTGCTGAAAGCCTATGTTGAGGCGGGTGGCGGGTTGATGATGGCAGGCGGCTACATGGGCTTCCAAGGCATGTTCGGAACCGCGCGCTTTGCCGATACGGCCGCGGAAGATGTGCTGCCGGTGCTGTGTTTGCCCCACAGTGATGGGCTAGAGGTGCCAGAGGGGCTGACCGCCACCCTGCTGGATATGGCTCACCCAATCCTCGCCGGAATAGACCAGCCTTTGCCGCCGATACTAGGGCTGAATAAGTTGGAATTTCGCGGGGATGACGCCTCGACCCTGCTAGCGATCTGCCGGTATCGCGGCAAGGATTGGCCACTGCTGGCGGTGCGCGATTATGGCAGGGGCCGCAGCGTGATCTGGTCGACAGATATCGGTCCGCATTGGTTGTCGCTCGATTTTCTGGGCTGGCAGCTTTATGGCAGGCTGATGACGAACATGGTGACTTGGGTTTGCCGAGGGGATCGTATCCGTTAAGGATACTGCAACAAAGGGGGAACCCGATGACTGAAGCACAGCAGAGGTTCCCAAACCCCTGGTCCAACAAGCCAATGGCGCAAAAGCTGATCGAACATCTGCTTGCTTTGAAGGGCCATCGCAGGCGCGCCGGGCAGTGGCAAATCAACGCTGAGCGACTATCTGGCGATCACACTGAACTTGCGCAGACCCGAGTCCAGCGCGGTTGTCCCGATGGATGGCTTTCATTTTGACGATGCTGTTTTGTGCGCCCTGGGCACTCATGCGCGCAAGGGGCCCCCGTTCACCTTTGATGTGGGTGTGGTGGCGGCGGTGTTGGGGCGGCTGAAACAAAATACCGAAGCCGAAATTGTCGTGCCGGTGTTTGACCGCAAGCTAGAAATTTCTCGGGCGGGTGGGCGGCTGATTTCAAAAGATAAAGCCCTGCTTCTGGTGGAGGGAAACTACCAGCTGCTGGATCAGCAGCCTTGGGCGGCGCTGCGGCCCATCTATGACCTGACCGTTTCCCTGAATGTCTTGCTGGCAGATCTCGAAAAGCGGCTGGTGCAGCGGTGGAAGGACTACGGGCTCGACCCGATCGCCGCGCGAAAACGCGTGCTTGATAATGATCTTGAGAATGCAAAGCTGGTTGAGAGCTTGAGCGTGGTTGCCGATTTCACGCTGACCGAGTAAACAGAGATACGGGAGAGATAACAAAATGCCATCAAAACTAGACCAACTGCGCAGTATGACGACCGTGGTTGCTGACACCGGCGATATCGAAGCCGTGCGTCGGCTGAAGCCGGTCGATTGCACCACCAACCCGTCCATTGTGTTGAAAGCACTTGAATCGCCCGATTTTGCCGAGGCGATGACCGAGGCGGTGTCTTGGGGCGCCAAACAGTCGGGCGACCGCGAGGCGCAGATTGCCGACCGTTTGGCGGTATCTGTTGGGGCGACGCTGGTGGGTTTGGTGCCCGGACGTGTTTCGACCGAGGTTGATGCCGATCTGTCGTTTGACACCAAAGCCTCTATCGCGCGCGCGACGGCGATGATCGCGCAATACGCCGAGCGCGGCATCGGACGCGAGCGGATTTTGGTGAAACTGGCCGCAACTTGGGAAGGCATCCGTGCCGCAGAGGTGCTGCAAAAGGCGGGCATTGACTGCAATCTGACGCTGGTGTTCAGCCGTGCTCAGGCGATTGCTTGCGCCGATGCGGGCGTGTTCCTGATTTCGCCTTTCGTGGGGCGGATTACCGATTGGTACAGTAAATCCCTGAACCGCACCTTCACCCCCGAGGAAGACCCCGGCGTGCAATCGGTGCGCGATATCTACAACTACTACAAGGCCCATGGCATCAAAACCGTCGTGATGGGGGCCTCGTTCCGCTCGACTGGTCAGATAGAGGCGCTTGCGGGCTGTGACCGCCTGACCATCAGCCCGGCCCTGCTGCAACAGCTTGGCGACAGCGACGGCACGATTGCGCGGGCGCTCTCGCCGGACAGTTTCGCAGCCGTTGAAAAGATCGACATGGACGAGCGCGCCTTCCGCTGGGCTTTGAACGAGGATGCTATGGCCACGGAAATGCTTGCCAGCGGCATCCGGGGCTTTGCCAAAGATCTGGTCAAATTGCGTGAGATTGTCCGGCAGAAACTCGGCTAAGGGCCAGAATTTCGGTGGCGTGCAGCTTTGCGGTATTGCAAAGGCGCTGTCCGCCGCTGGCTTTCAGATGGATTATCTGAACGAAGGGGGCGTCGGTCCAAATCACAGGCCGATGCCTCAACTTCCTGCCGCTGCCATCGCCGCTGACCGGGGGGCTTTGCGCATGATTTTGCGGTTGGCGCCAAGGCCCAGCCAGCGGAGCGGGACGTATCGCAACTTGCGTTCAGAGCGCGCAGGTCCGCGCGCGACCACGCTATAGTGAGCCCGCGCGCAGGCTATTTTTGCCCGAGGCAGTCGTATAACGCGGCGATGACATGGAGAGAATCAATCGTTATCTAGGCTCCAGACCCATTAACTTTGACAGCCAGAAGAGCACGGTTGCGGCGAGAGCGATGGCGCATCGGTCGTATCGGGTTGCGACCCGGCGCCAGTCCTTGAGCCTTCCGAACATGATCTTGATGCGGTTGCGTCGTTTGTAGCGGCGGCGGTCGAAGCGGACTTTCTTCCTGCGGCTCTTGCTGCCAGGGATGCAAACCCGTATCCCTTTGTCTTTAAAACTTCTCGATACCAATCCGCGTCATACCCTCGGTCGGCCAGAAGTCACTCTGCCTTCGGCATGTGGCCCAGCAGGGCCGCAGTACCTGTGTAATCGCTGACCCGTTGCCCGGCAGGCGATGCTTGCATCGCCGAGAGGGTCGCCTGCGGTCATGAAGAACTTCAACGGCCGTCCCTTGGCATCGGCGATGGCATGGAGCTCTTGGTGTTCAGCCCCCCTTTCGTGCGCCCGGTGGCCCGTCCGCGCCCCCCTTTTTCACGCGCAGGCTGGAGGCCGTGCGGTGCGCTTTCAGATAGGTCGCATCGATCATGGTGGTCTTGCGTTCTGCCGCATCGGACGCGAGGCCCTCCATGATCCGGGCGAAGCCCCCCATCCCGCTCCACCGCTTCCAGTGGTTGTAGAGCGTCTTCGCAGGCCCATATGCGCGAGGCGCATCGCACCAGCGTAACCCATTGCGGTTGATGAAGATTATGCCACTCAGAACCCGCCCCCTCTCACGGTTTGCAGGCAAACCGTTGCCGGGCAACGGGATCATCCACCCCTTGGACGCCCGTGGCTCTTGGGGAAGAAGGGCCGAAGACGGTCCATCTGCGCTTCAGTCAGCCAGAACAAGTTGCTCATCGATCAGGTCCCCTTGCGGAGGCTGAATCATGAAACCAAAGTCAAATCCATGAGATGCCGTAACGGGGCCTGCGTCGCGACCCGCCCGTTACGGTTGCAGAATCGCGGGCAAGCTGGCGCCATTCCCGTATCGGATCCACAGGGAGGAGTGCGGGATGAAGCTGTTTGTCGGACTGGATGTGTCGCTGGAGAAGACCGCGATCTGCGTGATCAGCGAGCATGGGAAGATCGTGAAGGAGGCGCAGGTGGCGCGCGAACCCGAGACGCTGTTGCGTTGGATCAACGATCAGGAC
>NZ_LGIC01000043.1 GCF_001294535.1 Cypionkella psychrotolerans
GAAAATAGGCAGCAAGACCGGGGGCGGGGGTGCCTTGCAACGCCTGCTGAACCTTGGCGTGCCTGCCGAGATGATCGCCGAGATCGAGAAAACCGGCAAACCGCCGCTGTCCGTCACCCTGATGGCCCCGCGCGATGGCGTGGTGCTGGAGCGTATGGCGGTCGATGGCATGATGGCCGAAGCTGGCGAGACGTTGTTTCGCATTGCCGATACCTCGACCGTCTGGATCATCGCCGATGTGCCGGAATATGAACTGGCGTCCGTGCAGCGCGGTGCTGCGGCCACCGTGCGCTTTCGCAGCATGCCGGGGCGGGCGTTCACCGGCAAGGTTGACCAGATTTACCCCGAAACTCAGGCCGAAACCCGCACCGCCAAAATCCGGATCGAACTGCCAAACCCCGATGGTGCCATGATCGCACACATGTATGCCGATGTAGAGATTGCTGCGGGTGCGCTGGCCCCTGTGGTCACCGTGCCGGATTCTGCGGTGATCGACAGCGGTGACCGCCAGGTGGTGATCGTTGATCTCGGCGAGGGCCGTTTTGAGCCGCGCGATGTGCAACTTGGCCAGCGCGGCGCGGGCATGGTCGAGATCAGGCAAGGTTTGGCAGAGGGCGAGACGGTTGTAGTGTCGGCCAATTTCCTGATCGACGCCGAAAGCAACCTAAAGGCTGCATTGTCGGCGCTGACCCCGGCGGAGGCAAAGCCATGATCGCCAAACTGATCGGCTGGTCGGCCCGCAATCTGGTGCTGATCCTGTTTGCCGCCGCGGTTGCGGTTGCGGGGGGCGTCTATGCCATTCGCACGTTGCCGCTCGATGCGATACCTGACCTTTCGGATGTGCAGGTGATCGTGTTGACCGATTACCCCGGCCAAGCGCCGCAGGTGGTCGAGGATCAGGTGACCTATCCGCTGACAACGGCGATGCTGACCGTGCCAAGGTCCAAGGTGGTGCGCGGTTTTTCCTTCTTTGGCGTGTCGTTTGTCTATGTGATTTTCGAAGACGGCGTTGATCCGTATTGGGCCCGCAGCCGCGTGCTGGAATATCTGAATGCCGCTGCAAGTCGGCTACCCGACGGGGTAACGCCAGCCCTTGGCCCGGATGCCACCGGGGTTGGCTGGGTCTATCAATACGCGCTGGTCGGCAAGGAATTGTCGCTGGCCGAACTCCGCAGTTTGCAGGACTGGGTGGTGCGCTTTGCCGCCTCAAAGGCCGATGGCGTGTCCGAGGTGGCCAGCGTCGGTGGATTTGTGAAGCAATATTCCATTGTCGTCGATCCGGCCCGGATGCGAGCACAGGGCGTGACGCTGGCTGACATCGGCCAGGCGGTGCGCGACAGCAATATGGATACCGGCGGGCGCACTATTGAAATCTCGGAGTTTGAATTCATGGTGCGCGGGCGCGGCTATCTGAAGGGTACCGCCGATATTGAAAACATCACCCTGATGACCAAATCCGGCGTGCCCTTAAGGCTGTCAGATGTGGCGCAGGTGGAAATCGTGCCCGATGAACGGCGCGGCATCACCGAGTTGAACGGCGATGGCGAGGTCGCCAGTGGCATCGTGCTGCAACGGGTCGGCTCGAACGCCCTGACGGTGATCGACAATGCCAAGGCCGCTTTGGCCGATGTGCAAAAGGCGTTGCCCGCGGGCACTGAAATCGTGCCGGTCTATGACCGGTCAACCCTGATCAACTCGGCGATTGAAACTCTGAAAGGCACCTTGCTGGAGGAGAGTCTTGTGGTGGCGGCCGTCACCATCATCTTCCTGCTGCACGTCCGCTCGGCTTTGGTAGCGATCATCATGTTGCCGGTCGGCATCCTGATGGCGTTTTCGGCGATGAAGTTTCTGGGGCTTGGATCCAATATCATGAGCCTTGGCGGCATTGCGATTGCCATCGGGGCGATGATCGACGCGGCGATTGTGATGATCGAGAACGCGCACAAGCATCTGGAACGCGCCGAACCCGGCAAGCCAAGGGTCGAAATTCTGATCGAAGCGGCGGCAGAGGTTGGCCCGGGGCTGTTCTTC
>NZ_LGIC01000044.1 GCF_001294535.1 Cypionkella psychrotolerans
AAACACCCGATCCCATCCCGAACTCGGCCGTTAAGTGCCGTCGCGCCAATGGTACTGCGTCTTAAGACGTGGGAGAGTAGGTCACCGCCAAACCTAACAAGAAACAACCTCTCAATACGATAGCAAGCCCTCAGCACAAAACCAGCTGAGACCACGTTCCCACACCACCAACGGGAACGACCGTCGCGGGGTGGAGCAGCCCGGTAGCTCGTCAGGCTCATAACCTGAAGGTCATAGGTTCAAATCCTATCCCCGCAACCATAAATACTACACTTTCCATAACCTCCTGTTCGCAGGAGGTTTTTTGCTGTCCAACGAGCTGATCAACCCCAAGGCTCAGCGCCAAAATTCCCGCAAGATCACCGTGAAGGCGCAGATCCAGTTTATGGCGCTTGCCACTGGTGGCGACCGGCGTGGCGACGATCTTCTCGATCAGGCTGCGGATGGCCTCTTTGGCCTCGCCCTCGCTATCTGCATCCGTCAGGCCGTCGATCAGGCCCTTGATGCGCGTCTGATAATCAATTGCCATGCCCGGGTGGATGTGCAGGCCAGCAGATCCTGCAGGGGCGGCGGCGAGATCCTTCTCGAGTTGTTTTTGCCGCTGTTCAAGCTGTGCCATACGGTCCTTGATGCGCTCGGCCGGCGTGCCCGCCAGGATTGCGTTGACCAGCATGTCCTGATCCTTGATCACTTTGGCCAAGTCTTTGCGCATGGCAGCGGTGGTATCGGTCTTGGTTGCCGCCAGCCGGTTGCGTTCGGCGATGTATTCGGCGGCAAAGGCCGAGACAAGCTCGGGGTCCATCAGGCGCTCTGACAAGATAGACAGAATGCGCCCCTCGAGTTCTTGCCGCGTTATCCCGGTCCGGTTGGTGCAGATCGATGTGCCCTTGTTGCGCGAGTTCGAGCAACCGAAACGGTCCTTGCCGACCGTCGAAAACCCACCCCCGCAGATGCCGCATTTGACCAGACCGGTCAGCAGGAACCGCGGCTTGCGCCGCTCCCATGCCTCGGCCTCGGTATGTTCGATCTTGCGGCCTTCCTGACGCGCCTTGGCTCGGTCCCACAGGTCTTGGTCGATGATGCGCAGGTCGGGCACGTCGGTAGTGATCCACTCGGCCGCGGGGTTCGGACGCGCCTGCCGTTTGCCGGTCTGCGGATCCTTCACAAACCGCTGGCGGTTCCAGATCAGCTTGCCGATGTAGATCTCGTTGTTCAACAACCCGGTGCCGCGTTTGGGATTGCCGTGGATGGCAGACTTGTCCCAGGCACCGCCGCGCGGGCCGAGAATGCCTTCACGGTTCAATGCATCAGCGATCCCGCTGGAGGATACGCCCGCGACATACGACTGAAAAATCCGAACCACGATCTCGGATTCCACCACATTGATCTCGCGGTCGCCGCGCTTGAGCTCGCCCGTCTCGGTCAGGCTGCGCAGCACGGTATAGCCGTAAGCATTGCCGCCACCCGATTTGCCCTTTTCGATCCGGCCGCGCAACCCACGATGGGTTTTGGCGGCGAGATCCTTGAGGAACAGCGCGTTCATCGTGCCCTTGAGGCCGATGTGCATCTCGTTGATCTCACCCTCCGACAGGGTGACAATCGCCACACGGGCGAAGCTGAGGTTCTGATAGATGCCCGCGATATCGGCTTGGTTGCGCGACAAGCGATCTAGAGCCTCTGACAGCACGATATCAAAGCGGCCGTCACGTCCGTCCTGCAGCAGCCGTTGCACGCCGGGACGCAAAATCATGTTTGAACCGGAAACCCCAGCGTCTTCATAGATGCCGATAATCTGCCAGCCCTCACGCACCGCGCGCTCGCGACAGATGCGGATTTGGTCTTCGATGGAGGCGGCGTTCTGCAGTTCGGACGAATAGCGGGCGTAAATGGCAACGCGCAATGGTTTATTTGTCATTGATAAGGGTCCTTAAGATCGGCCTAAGGGTGAGACTTTTTGGGGCTGCGGCTGATGGACAGTTCATTCACATGGTCCGAACGTGCCGCATCGCGGGCAAGCGCCCGAACAAGTGCGAGCATCTGTTCAGAATGTTTGGCCGGCACTTTGACAGGAGCAATGAGGGTAGGGGAAGGCACGGCTGCACGGAGTGGTGCCGTCGGCAGCACTCCCTTATCTGCAGCATGTATCTTCCGCTCCCGTGCCATTGGCCGAGGTCTCCCAACCGCTCCGGATGACATCCGGACGGTGCAATGTTGATGTGAGTTACGCCCGAAGTTTGCGTGGCTGTCTGAACGTTAATATATTGCATTGGCGGCTCCTTTGAACTTATTGAACTGCGGATGATTGCAAGATGCGTCGCTATTTTGGGGATAACCCAGAGGTTTTCGAAATAAGAAATACAAAAAAGCACATCGATTTTATGGCCAGAACTCCAATGTTCCAAAAAACGGAAGTATGGGAGAAATATCCAGCTTTTGGATTTGGAAAATACGGATTTTAAAATCGACAACAGCAGGCTTCATGAGCAAAGATGGATGGGTCGCTTGAAGCGGCATCTGCAAAATCTGAACGATCGATCTTCAAGCGTCAGTTTGATCTTCATTGTGCGTGACATGCGCGGTCAAGACCTGCGGCTAGGCTTTGCCCTTCAATAGGGGGGCTAAAAATCTATTGCTGATCGAGCAACACATTCGAGTTCTGGCTGCTCCGCATTTACCGGCGGCCCATCGTTTCTTTCCAGCACCTGCACTTCGTCAACGAAGGTTTGAAGAGCGCTGCCGTCGAGCAGGTGGGTATTGAACAGGGCCTTCGACAAATCGATCAGCAGCTGAGAATTGCGCTTGAGAATTCCGGCCGCCTCTGCCTCCGCGGCCTCAATGCGCAGCAGCAACCGGTGTTTGGTCGAAGCCGGGAGCTTCAGGAAGTCGCGCGGGTCTGGATCTGAACAAATGTAAAGGGATCCAAGGTCGCCCAAGCCATAACTTAGCTCCTCGCTCAGGAGGCATGTGGTCACCCTGGCCAAGTCGCTGTCCCGCGATCCGCCTGCGCCGGCGCTCACATCACCAAGCAAAATGCGTTCAGCGACACGACCTGCAAGATCAGCCATGCGCCTTTTATGGAAATCGCTTGCGGTGAGCGGCATTGGGCGAGACTCCGACAAACACACGCCGCCGTCGCCACTCAGCCGAAGGCAGATCAGTTTGCCGAGGCCGAGTGCGGAAATGACAATCGCATGACCGGCTTCATGCACTGCCGCCCTCCAGAGAGTTGCGGGCGGTAGCAGACCTGTTGGTGGGGAAAGTTCGGAGATGAGATCTTCCACGGTAAGATTGCGCCTCATTTGGCGCACCTTTGCCCTGGCGTTGCGAACGGCGCCGGCAATGTCGGCACCGGTTGCGCCGAGGGCCAAACTGGCAGTGTGGTCCAGATTGCTATCAGCGAGATCTGATCCCAAATGCTGGCGCAAGATAAGCTGAAGATCATTGCGATCGGGCAGACTGATGGCAATGTGTTGATCGAAGCGGCCAGAGCGGATGATCGCGCGATCGATGTGATCGACGTGATTGGTTGCGGCAATAATTACGACGCCTTCGCGGCCTGACAGGCCGTCCAGATGTTCCAGAAGCCCCGCGATCGTCTTCGCATTGTAGCTTGCGTGTGGTCCATTTGGATCGTGGCTGCGACTGCTAAACGCGTCAATCTCGTCAATAAACAGGATCGAAGGTGCGCCTGCGATCGCGTTTGCAAAGCTGTGCGCCATTGCTTTGAGGAAGTCGCCAAGGTGTCCTGTCGCCTGCCACTGGGCATAGCTTGCAGAAACGAACGTAATGCCCTGTTCGCGCGCCATCGCGCGCGCCAATTCGGTTTTGCCCGAGCCGGGCGGGCCGGAGAGCAACAATCCACGCGTTACGTCTTTCCACTTCAAATCTCCGCACGCCCAAGCTGCGAGATCTTCGACAATGCCAATCGCCACCGGCTTTGCATGGCCATATCCTGCCAGATCACGCAGGGCGGTCCCAACTGAAGCATCTGAGTTGGAAATGTCCGCAAGGCGCATTCCTACGGCCGTCGCGCTGCCCTCGCGCAACGCCAGACGCAATTTTGCATAGCTTTGTGTTGCAAGAATGCGGTCAACAGGCAGGATGTTGCGCAAGGCAGTCTCATCGAAATATGCGGCCGGGTGGCTGTACCGAAGGTGCTGCACAATGATGTCTTGTGACAGTGGCGCAAGCTGCATCGAACGCGGCAAGCTCTCACGCAGATTTTTATCCAAGCTTGTTCCCACGGGACACAAGATGAGAACTCCAGCTTCGCTTTCGAGCGCATCGTCCAGCTTCCGCCGGAAGTTTTTGGCCGCATAGGTGCTCACCTCACCGTCAGTTACCTCGGGCCGGACAAGCACGGCCATGTTCAGCGTGCCGCGCTCTGGAACGATCGAAGAAATGCTCCATTCCGTCGGAAGCAGACCGTTCGACAATGCGACAACAATGGCTTCGAGCTGATCGGGAAGAAATCCGTCGATCAGGGTCACCGCGCCGCGGTAAAGATGTTCGACGAAAGCAGTCTCATTCTGGAACGTTTCTGCAAGTCGAATTGTCGCGTTCAACACGCCAGGTGGCAGATGCGCAGACCCCTGATCACTGGCATCTGCAGCGTTTGCCGAAAAGACGCCGGGTTCGTCTTCAAATTGATCTTCAGCGGCTGGGCAGGCGGAGAAGTCTTCAAATGTCAGCGGCATGTCGCTCTGCCAGCCGCCATCAAGCTCTTCGTTGGATACGGACCTGCCATAGTGACCGCAAAGACGGGAGACAGCTGCTTGTGTGTCAATCAGCGTCGAATATTGAACAGGTAACAGCGTTCAATATTGATCAGTTTGGTCGCTGATTTTCTTGCGCTGTTTGAAGCGCCAGGAGTCGTTTCCGGTTTCGAGAATGTCGCAGTGGTGAGTTATGCGATCGAGGAGCGCAGTGGTCATCTTTGGGTCACCGAAGACCGTGACCCATTCGGCGAAGCTGAGATTGGTTGTGACGATGAGGGATGTCTTTTCGTAGAGTTGGCTGATGAGATGGAACAGCAGGGCGCCGCCAGAGGCCGGGAATGGCAGATAGCCCAACTCATCAAGAATGACCGCGTCGATCTGGGTGAGTTGCTTGGCCAGATTTCCGGCTTTGCCCTGAGCTTTTTCCCGTTCCAGAAGATTGACCAGATCGACGGCGTTGTAAAAGCGTATGCGCTTGCCGTGATGGATGGCGGCGACACCGAGTGCGATGGCAAGAGGGGTTTTGCCGGTGCCTGTTCCCCCAACCAGGATCAGGTTGTGTGCCGTTTCCAGATAGTGACCCTTGGCCAACTCCTGAATGCGGGCACCGTCCAAGGGGGTTTCGCTCCAATCAAAACCGGTCAGATCACGATGGATGGGGAACCGCGCAGCTTTTAGCTGATAGCGCAGGCTGCGCGCCTGACGATCGGCTTGCGCGGCATCCAGCAACCGTAGCAAAAGGGCTTCGAGCGAGAGGGATTTGTTGCGCGGCGCTTCCGCTTGCAGTTCTCGCCACGCGATTGCCATTCCGAACAATTGCAGGGACTTAAGC
>NZ_LGIC01000045.1 GCF_001294535.1 Cypionkella psychrotolerans
AGGCCCGTCTGGTGCCCGGCCACTGGGAAGGCGATCTGATCAAGGGCGCCTTCAACCGCTCGGCGGTGGGCACGGTGGTCGAGCGCAAGACCCGCTTTCTCATTCTCAGCAAAATGCGCGGCTGCACCGCTGACGCGGCGTTGGAGGGGTTTACCCGCCAGATGAAACGCCTGCCTGCCGTGCTGCGCCGGTCGATGACTTACGACCGGGGCAGCGAGATGGCCTGCCACCCGGAGCTGGCGCGTCGACTGAAGATCGACATCTGGTTTTGTGATCCGCATGCCCCCTGGCAGCGCGGCAGCAATGAGAACACCAACGGCCTGCTGCGCCAGTTCTTCCCCAAGGGCACCGATCTGAGCACCATCAGCCAGACCGAACTCAACGACGTGGCGCGCATGATGAACCAGCGACCCCGCAAAACCCTCGGATGGAAAACACCCGAAGAAGCCATGGCCGAAGAACTCGCGGCCTTCAGATCAAACGTTGCACTTGAAAGTTGAATCCGCCCTACCTAGGAGATGTTGTGCCTCGGTTTCTAAGGGAGCAGACCCGCATCAAGGGATTGCAACGCCGTTACCCTCGAGCTTGTGGTGCCGCCAGTGCCGCAGCAGACGCGCGGTCTCTTGGGTCACCAACCATTGATCGGGGTTGGGGAGACTGCGCCAGGTTTCAACATAGCCCCGAACTTCGTTGATGATTGGGGTCGGGTTGTATTCCTGATCTGCTGTCGAAAGCTCGTCCTTGGCGCCAAGCAGGAGGGAAGCCTGCTTAGTGTTCTGACGCTGCTTCTTGGTTTTTGGAACGGGTGTAATGAGATCCGAGCGCCGACGGTTATCGAGAATGCGGTTCGTCGGCTGACCATCGGGGTCCAGCTCCCAATGCCTGCCCGGATATGCATACGGCGAGTTGAGAATCGGTTTTTCGAAGAACTGCTCAGACATCCGCGGCACCTTTTCCAAGGTTTTCTTTTATGGATGCCTTCTGTTCATCGATCCATCGATCAATATCATCATGCTTAAAGCGCCATTGTCCTTGAACCTTGAATGCCGGGATTTGGCCGTCGCGCGCCATCGTGTACACGGTTTTCTCTGCAACCTTCAACAAAATCGCGACCTCTGGCAAAGTGAGAATAGGGTCCGACATGGACCTGCTCCTTCTCGCAATGTTCAAAATGAAGCTGCCAGCCTTTGCCAGCCTTTACTAGCACTTGATTGCTCTTGGTTGCGTCGAGAGCCATGGCCGCAAGTTCGGCATTGCCTCAGACATTTCCACCTCCGTCAGCATCCCGCCCGCCAGAAGCCCATCCCGGACCCAGTCCAGCGCCTGCACCAGTCCTCATAGCCGCGCCGGGGCGGATGCGATCCGTTCTAGATGGGGTCGCCAGGTGACCGGGCAAGCCAGCAACTCGACCGTTCGCCGCCTACCTCGGGTCTTCACCAGCGTTGTTCTTCGCCAGTTTCGGCAGATGTTCGACGATGTAGTGTTCAATCATGTCTTTGACGCGAGGCGCTCCGCGAAACTCTTCCTTCGCCGCCAAAGGGTCGTGCCCCCCGTCGATGGCCCGGCGCAGTTCCTTGGCGCGTTCGCGCGCGGCAGTCACGCTCCACTCCGGCCAGCGCCCGATGTTCATCCGCCGCTGCCGCCCCGCATGGCGGTAGTCGATTGTAAAAGTCCGCGCGCCCGAGGCCTGAACCCGTACGGCAAACCCGATCACCTCGGTGTCGAAAACCTGATAGCTGACGCCCCGTTTCGGCTCCGCATCGCGCAGGGCTTTCTCATTCAGTTTCAATCGCTTGACCATGTGCCCAGCCTCCTTGCATCCCGACACAGGCGTAGACCCGCGCGGTTATCAAGGCAGAGCATGGGGCAGGGGGCGGAATACAGGCGGAAGGTGGAACTGAAGTGGGGTGGTGAATTCCGGTCAATGAGATCAATGGGTTAGGTAGGGTGTGCAGTCCTGCTGACGGAAGGGTAGGTTCCAGGCGCGGCCCCCAAGTGGAAATGGAACGGTCGGGCTCCAAATGCGTGGAATTTTGCTTGGCGTAACACGATGGTGTGATAAACGTCGTCAACCCCACGTGGTGCGCACGTCCAAAAAGAACGATTATGTCATTGACTTATAAAGAAAATCTTCCAGAAAACTGCCCGCTGCCAGACTCGAAAGATGTGGAACTTACCGACGTTTGGCGTCTCCTGCGCGCAGGAACTCCAACGGAGGCATGCTTTGAGTCTCAGGCTGCACAAAAGATTGAGAACAAGAGAAACAAATGCGAATGTGGTTGGGCGTCATGCTCATTCTTTGAGGGCGAAAAATACACAAAGGATCTAATGAAGCTCCCTTTGTTTAAGAAATTCGTCGCCCGTGCCGAAATGAAAGTCCCTGCAGGCTCTGGTCTTTCGATGAAGGAGGGTAACCATGTGCACTTTTGCGCTTTTGATCATTTCTCTTTTACGCAGGCTATAGTTCGGATTGAACCAAAATGAACGCGGAAGTCAAGAAGTCAGCCCGAATCAATGTAAAGGTTGAAGCGAACCTTTTTGAGGCTGACATCCCGCTGGTCGTTTTGCTTTCAAAGAAAGCTGGAACAGGTACCCAACACTTTATTGCAAGTGCGATCCCTGATGAGAGTGGTGAAGTTGACTACTATTTTGTTGTCTTTGTGGGAAGGCATCATCTCATCCGATATTTCAACGAACAGTGTGATCTGCGTTTTCTGTTCGCCTTCGCATCCGGACGAAAATACTATGTTGTGAAAGACTTGAAGCCCAACACTAAGGGCGCCGTTGCGTTGGAAGAATTCCAAGGGGTGCTTGGGGAGAATTTGCTTCCTGATGGCCAGTTTTTCGTAACGGCGCATACTTCAAAGTACGGCATTAGTGATGCGATCGGAAAAGAGCAGCGTCTGCTCATCGATGGACATTGGGACATGCAAGAATTTGGAAGCTTTTATCAGAAATTTGCAGATTTATATAGTTATAGTCAGGCCGTGGAATATATCAGCGATCCAAACAGCCAAAAAATCAGCCAAGTACAGAAGGCATTTAGCAGCAAGCCCTTTAAGGGTGGGTCAAGCTATATGGGATTCTTTAACGACCTTTTTGAAATCATCCCGTCAAATCAGCGCCCATCCCTAGAGGGCATAGAATATCATTCGCCAGGTTGGGTTGATCTTCGAGGTAAGGATGAAATCCTTGAGGCAGTCAAGGTAAGCGTCGAGCTCTTTCTGGAGGGAGCTGATGCAATTCAGAAAGCTCATGATGACTTGCGTGGCTTCATGTCGAAGGCCAAGCTGCTCTCGATAACCGGTGGCTTGAAAGAGGTGAGTTCGGATGTTCTCATCGAACTGCTCCGCCTGACCAAGGTGTTCTACGAATTGCTGCCTGTCGTGGGAAAAGACCAACTCAAGAGCCTCACAAAAGATAATCCGATTGTCCATGCAAAGGTTGGTCTGGCGCTGTTCCGACGCCTCCGGGCCACAGCGCATTTCTTTGCGCAGGGCAGGTTGGCCTATTCTGAATAGACACCTTAACTGCAGCTGCTCGCCTCGGCGAGACTTGCTGTGATTATTTAGATCGGGTCAATTGGGCTTGTGGCGGGCGGAATGATTGCATTTGAGCATCGTTGCCATCACTCTTGTCAACGTCTGGTCAACCCGCGAATACGGTCTGCGCACCCTTGGAAGCCGTCGAATGACGACGGAAATTGGCACATTCCGGCGAAAGAGTGCGCCATTTCAAAGGCTTGACCGCCAAGCTATTGAAATTAAAAGACTCAATAGAGTATGCATATTCGGCTCATAACCTGAAGGTCGAGGGCAGCAAAGTCGGGGACTTCTGCGTTGCGGTTGTGTAAGAAAAGATGCCAGTTGTTCGGTGTAGGCCAATTCCTGTCCCCGCAACCAAACCTTTACACAACAATTACAACACATTAACCCCGCATCCCGCGGGGCTTTCTGTGTTCACCATTTTGGACCGTGTGACGTTGCCCCTGACGTTGCCCCCTGCGGCTAATCCAGTTTGAGATAGACTCTGGCCCAACCGAAAGGACCAGAGAGATGAAGCGCAGCAGGTTCACCGAGGATCAGATCATCGGCATTCTGAAAGAGCATGAGACCGGGATTTCTGTGGCCGACCTGTGCCGCAAGCACGGTGTCAGCGATGCGACCGTTTACAAATGGAAGGCCAAGTATGGCGGCATGGATGTCAGCGAGGCAAAGCGGCTGAAGGGCCTCGAAGACGAGAACGCCCGGCTGAAGCGGTTGCTGGCGGATGCCATGCTCGACAATGCGGCGCTGAAGGATCTCCTCGGAAAAAAATGGTAGCGCCCGCCGCGCAGCGGCAAGCGGTAGCACAACTTGTGGAGGGCCATGGGATGAGCGAGCGGCGGGCGTGTCGGGTGATCGGATGTTGCCGGATGACCATGCGGTATGAGGTGGTCCGTCAGGATGACGCGGTGCTACGGGAACGGCTGAATGAATTGGCCAAGGTCCGACGCCGGTTCGGCTACCGGCGCCTCCATGTGTTCCTGCGGCGCGAAGGCCACGAGGTCAATCACAAGCGCTTGTTTCGCATCTATCGCGAAGAAAGGCTCCAAGTGCGCCGTCGGGGTGGGCGCAAACGGGCGATCGGCACGCGCGCTCCGATGGCGCTGCCGTTTGCGCCGAACCAGCGGTGGTCATTGGATTTTGTGTCTGACCAGTTGACCGATGGACGCCGGTTCCGGATCATGACCGTTGTGGATGATTGCACGCGCGAATGTCTGGCGTTGGTTGCCGACACCTCACTCTCAGGCGCGCGTGTGGCGCGGGAACTGGCGACCCTCTTTGAGGCTCGCGGCAAGCCTGCAACGGTGGTCAGTGACAATGGCACCGAGTTCACCTCGAACGCGATCCTGATCTTCGCCGATGACCGAAAGATCCACTGGCACTACATCGCGCCTGGAAAGCCGACCCAGAATGCCTTCATCGAAAGCTTCAACGGTCGCCTGCGGGATGAGCTTCTGAACGAAACCCTCTTCCCGTCCCTGCATCATGCCCGTGTGACGCTGGCCGCCTGGCGCAACGACTACAATACCGAACGACCCCACTCGCGCCTCGGCTGGCAAACGCCCGCCGCCTTCGCCCTGACCTTCACCCCGCAACGGGATCTGACGCTCCGCAATTCGATCAGCTCCGCGCCAGCCCCCGTTGCCCACCCCGCCCAAAAGGGCCAAACTCAAACCCGGAGTCTCGCTCACGCTGGATAAAAC
>NZ_LGIC01000046.1 GCF_001294535.1 Cypionkella psychrotolerans
CAAAAAAGGCCGGGTATTGGTGAGATAGTCGCGAAGAACGGCTGCCGCTGGCTCCGGTAAAGTGGCCTCCCATGCGACCCCATTTTTAGTCATGTCTTCTGACAAGGCCACGATAATCGCACTCTTTGTGATCAACAGCGATTCGCCAATCTTCAACAACGTGAAGGACCGACGGCGTATTGGCATCGCTGCAAGCATTGCCACCATGGTTCCGTCCCGTTGCGCTTTCGCGCGCCCAAGCGGTGTGGTGGCAGCAGCGGCTTCTGGGCCCGCGTGACGAAGGCCCGCCTCCAAAAGGACGCGGCTAGAGAGAATTCTGCCTTGCTTGCGTTGGGGAGTTCCGCGGCCAACGGCGGGCTGCAACCCGCGCCCTACACGCCTATGGGCTGACCAATCATTGTTAGGCCCGGCTGCTTGAAGCACACGAAGTGTACCCCTCAAGAACATTGCCACACTTGCGGGATCAATGGTGATCATCGATGCCAGCCAAGCTTTGAGACGCGGCACGGTGGCGCGTTCAACCGGATGGGCATCCAGCGTCACAAAATCTTCCTGCCGGAGCCATTGGAGCCAACGTTCATATGCACACTGATAAGTATCCAGTGACGTTTGGCGCAGATGCGACAGCGCACCGCGGTCGTCGAACGGCCCACCTTGTCGCTGCAGATCGTGCCACATCTGCTGATCAGTGGCGGGCCATTCCGAAAACGGCAGGGACATCCGCATTACCGGCCACCTTTCTTGGCTGTAAGCACCTTGCCAAAGGCTTCAAACACCGAGTGCGCTTCCAAGCCAGTATAAAAGCTAATGGTTTTGCTCACAGACGAATGCCCCAACAAACGCCGCACGGCCTCGTATGACCCGGGATTGGCGTCCAGCCACAGCATTGCGGCAAGATGGCGGAACAAATGCGCATTCATCGCGATACCCGTCTCCTTGCGTATCCGCTGGGTCAAGCGAGTGGAAAGGGTGCTTTTGTCCACAGAACTTGTCCCATCACGGCGCGGGAACAACCAAGGCGTATCGAGCGGGCAAAGCAGCGGAGAGCGATTGGCCAAATGCTTATCAAGCATCACGCGGACATCGCGCGGCACCTCAAACTCCATAGGACGATGATTTTTGATCTCGTCCTCGACGAAGTTGAGGAACAGACGACCGTCTCCGGGGCGCTGAAGGTTCTGATAGATATGAATTGCGGAAATGTTGCCGATCCGCAAAGGGCAGGCCAGCAAGATCGCGATGGCAAGCGCGTCCTCGCGCGCAAGCGCCGTAGCTTTTGGGTTCAACCTGCGGCTCATTGCGCAGAGTTTATCGGGCAGCTCAAGCAGGCGACGCAGGGTCGCGTTATCCCGCAACACGCGCAAGCGCTCTCGGTTTTTGGTTGTCATACCTTTTTGTGGAGGCTTGGCGACGCGGCGCGCCAATGCGATAAGGCCCGCCCGAGCATCTTCAGCCATGTTCAACCTGCCAGCGCATGCAATCAGAATGCCCGCCATATCGTCGATCACAGTGTTGGTTTTGTTGTCATTGCGGGCAACCATGGCCTGAAGGCCGCGTTTTGCAGTGCTTGGCTCACAAATGGCCGCGACAGAGTTGATTTCTGCTTCTGGGACGCCTGCTCTAATCAGCTCAGAGGCAAAGCGCTTCAGCATTGCCGTGCGATGTTTGATCGTAGAAGCCGCAAGAGCGCGCGTGGGACCCTCGTCGGCGAAAAGATCGGGCTTCGCGCTGAGGTGCATAAATTGAGCCAGATCGGCAAGAAACGCTGCGGGCATCGCTTCGTCAGGAAGTTTGATCACGTTCTGACGCTTTGGCACCACCAAGTTGATCTGCGGCCAGCCATCGATGCGCTTTGTGGCAAGCGTCCACGCGCAGACTGCATCGCGCCAGCTTTTTTCTGGGCTCTTGGCGATCTCGTCTGCCTTAACCGCCACAAGGAAGGCGTCTGCATGTGCTTGGGTCACCCCGTCAGGGGCAACTTCAAGGATGTTGAGGAAGTGAACGAAGCGACCAAGCCCGGCGGTAAGTGTGCGATCGTCCGAGGCAAGCACCGCCTGCCACAGCAGCTTCCAACCAGGCTGGAGATCATCAATATGCCGGTTCCGGCGCTTGACGATGCCGAAATGCGCCAGCGCCGCACGCGCGTTGCTCACCACGTTCTGCCACGTCTTATCTGAGAGCCGCAACGCTGCGGGCGCAACTTTGGACAAGCGCGGCTGCAGCCAATGCGGGTCGGCGATCGTATCCTGGGGTTGGCGGCCAAGAGCGTCTGCGACACGGCGCAAACCCGAGATAAGGTCGCGTTTGCGCACGTCGTCGAGGTCGGCGGCAACCTCAAGGCGTTGAATAATGTCGGCGAAGGTTTGCGTCCCAATGGGATGCATGGCTACCTCGATCAGTTTTGCGTCGATGGTCTTCATTTGGAGCTCCTGAGTTTGGGTCACTTGGGGCCTCGGGCGGACATCCAGTGACAGGTATAGACATTCGGGAAGACAATAGCAAGAAATCTGGGCCGAATATCTGGTTTGCGTATTCCCGACAGCTTCGTAACTTATTGACTTATATGGACATTGGTGGACACTGCATCTTACAGGCGTTGCGCCTTGCGGTATGTCTCGTGCGCCTGCTTGGTCACCCGCAAAATACGGACGCCGGGGCCAATGTGCAGAGCTTGAAGCAAGCCGGTTTTGATTGCCCGGCGCACAGTTTTCTCCGAGCAGCGATCCAAAGCCGCGATCTCTTTAACTGTCAGAAGTTCGTCAGCGGTGTTGCTTTTGGGCGGCGGCTTAGTCGACATTGGGATCATCCTTTGGATCAGGTTTGCTGACACCGCACGCTTCCCGCGCAGCTTGCTGCGCCAACAGGCGGACAAGCTGATGCAACGCGTCACTCAAGGTGCGCGCGTTTGCGCTAGTCTCTACTGGGGGAGTGGGGCGACATGTCATCGCCTGACCATGCACATCAGCCCGGTCGCAAGATATTCCGCTAATTCAGAAGAGTTTTTGAGTTACGTCGAGAAGAGGACTCAAAGGAACCTGTGGCCGAAGCTCAAATAGCTTTTTCTCCAACGCAGAAAGTTCATGTGGCGCGATTGGTTCAATGCGGCTCATCACGTCGCAAATGAACTCTATAATGCCATCTTCTGGCGGGATGGCGCTCGACACATCGCCATTTTTGCTATCCTGTGGGAGGTAAATACGGTTGTTTCGGCCTAGCGCGTCGCGCCAAATCCACATTAGCCTGATCAAGAGCCAATTCCGCGCAGCATCTGCCGGCACACCTTTCTTTCGGGTTCGCGGGTCCAAGCGAACATTCGCCTCGACCGCTCTATCTGATATCGTAAGCCGCTTGACGATCTCATCAAGACGGCCGAAAAATAAGCGCAGGCGGCGATCTCGGCGGTATGCTTCAGCTAAAGCGCGCTTCCACGCCTCGGGATCTTTACGTAAGCTTGGATCAGGCTGATCAATTTCTTCCAACAGGTCGTGCAAGAATGCGTGCAGACTTGGCGTTCTAGGTCCAAGCGGCCCTAAGCTTTCTGGAGTGGTATATGGTGAGGGTTGTGCCATGGAAGGAGTTCCCCCCTTAGCCAGTATCGCCAATTTTTGAGCCGCGTTCTTCATATCATGGAGCCTGTTGAAGCCCTCTGATGTGGTGGGTGCCGCTTGAAATGACCGAAGCCCCAGAAAGATGTTTGCAGCCACACCGACGAGTACTGATAGAAGCGGGAGAGTAGACTCTTCAGCTTCGAGATCGACGATTATCGTTAGCCTCGTCATGTCTGGGATAGTGTCTGATAAAAATCCATACCAATTAACGAATGGCGGTAAGCCATCCGCAGGACGCCATGAGGTGCCTTCAAGAAGGTCCTCGCGCAGAGAAATTTCTATTCTTGGTTCCTCAGTCGAGGCAAATGGGTTTTGCGCTGTGGCGCGTGTTTGCCGCCGTGCCATTTGGTCGACCCCTTAGTGGTTGGGCGATGGAATGCTTTGCATCCAGCCCTTTTTTGTCTGCTAGCAGTAGGTTGGGTAAGCATCAATTTGACATAGCGAAGTTTTCGCTATTTGGTCGATGAATATAACAGGGTTTACAACATAAACTGCGATGGATTTTCATATCGGGCCTGATTGTGGCGTCCAGTCTGTCCCAGTGAGCATCTGGAGAATTTGCGGCTCCGACGGCTAAATAACCCCCTTTAAGTGAAAGGTCGTACTGCATCGTGCGTCGGGCCGACCCGATCTGGAGGTCGCCTTCTGAAATTCTGGATGAATCCTCGGCGTTTCACCGCTTCTGACAGTTTTGGAAAGCTCGGTGGTGGTTGATGCCAATGATGACCACGCCGCCGAGACAAGGTGAACTGTCCAGCGGATTCTGAGCTCGTCCCATCGTCCCATCGCCCCCTATAGCAGGCCAAATTATTGTTTTCATATCTTTTTTTCATAATACGTTTCAACGTCTCGCTCGACGACTGTGAAGTGGCCGGGTGGAAGGCGTTGACGTATAGGAACGGCTTGACATCGTGCCCGCCCAGTTCCGCGTGATCGTGACCCGCCGCCCTAAATACGCCTGCCGCTGCTGCACCGACGGCTTGGTTCAAGCGGCTGCACCGGCGCGATTGATCCCCGGTGGCATGCCAACCGAAGCGACAGTGGCCGATGTTCTGCTCAGCAAATATGCCGATCATCTTCCCCTCTATCGCCAGGTACAAATCTACAGCCGCCACGGTGTTAATCTCGACCGCTCGACTCTTGCTGACTGGGTGGGTCGTGCCGCCTATTGCTGATGGCGTAGATGCCCCACTCGCCAGCTTCGTAATATGTCATGCTTTCACATTGGGTTCCTATTAATCAGGGAGGAGAATCATATGTCGGAAGTCACAATCATCGGCGTCGATCTTGCCAATTGCGTTTTCCAACTTCACGGTACGCAAGCGGATGGGTCGTTGCCTTCCAGAAGAAACTTTCGCGGGCGCAACTATTGTCATTTTTAGCCAAGCAAGGAGGATGCTGCGTCGCGATGGAGGCTTGTGCGACGGCACATGGGCGTCTAGCTGCCCAAGCCTGACTGAGGGAGCTGCTGATTGTAGAGGGCCACATAGCGGTGCAGCGTGGTCTCCAGTTCCTCGCCGGAATGGAAGTGGTGTGATCGCAGCACCTCTTCGATGCGGCCGTTGAAGCGTTCCACCATGCCGTTTGTTTGGGGGTGCTGGGGCGGGGCGAGGCGGTGTTCGATGCCTAGGGCGGCGCACAGAAGGTCAAATTCGTGCCTGCCGGTGGCGCTACTTTTGCGCAGACCTAACAGGCGGTCGGTGAACTCCTTCCCATTTTCGGTCAAAAACGTCCTGACCCGGCTTGGGCAGGCGCGTTCCAGATCGCGCAGGAAGCGACGGGCATTGGCCGCGGTCTTGGATTTGAAAACCCGGATGAACACCCAGCGGGTGGCTCGGTCAATCGCCACAAACAGGTAGCGTCGCGAAGGTTTCGTCCGCCATTTGAGGCAGATACTTCACGTCGACATGCAGATAGCCTGGCTCGTAGGCCCTGAATGCCTTGTGCTGGGGCCAGTGGTCGCATCCCTGCAGATCGCGCAGGGATGCGACCCCGTGCCGTCGCAGACAGCGGTCAAGGACAGATCGGGAGACGTCCGCATTCAGGAACTCCCTGACCACCGCCAGCAGATCGTCGATCGACACCAGCAGGATCTTGCGAAGAACCAACGCCACCGCCTCTTGCGCCGGGGTCAAGGTGGTTTGCAGCCGGTGCGGCGTGTGGCTGCGGTTCATGAACGCTGTCGCGGTGCCTCCACTTGTAGACGGTCTGCTCGGTCGTGCCGAAGCGCGCCGCGAGGGCTGACGCTGGCTCCGCGCTGGCCTGAATCGCCCCCCGCACCTTGGGTGTCGTCGTCGCCTGCTTGTGAAGATGGATCAGCATCGCTGCACCCCGTCCCGAATGTCCCTCAGAACCGATCTTGCCATGAAAAACGAAGAGCGCCGAGGGTCTATGTGATCATCCGGGACGCAACATCTCAGCAACATAACATTTTCGATGTCTCAAACAATATGCTAAATCGGTGTTTCCTGCATATAACCCCAAAATCCTTCGAGAGTTAGTTCGTTTAGCATATTGGTCGTAGAAACTCCTGGTTCGCCAGAGCACGCTAACCCCACGATCTTTCCATCAGCAGTAGTGGTCATTCCTCCACTCATCCCTGGAGTACTGACCGCAGATGATGCCATTGCCTGCTGCTGCAAGTTATGACCAACAACTTTACCTGTGGAGGTGACAAGTTGATCACCAGGTGCGTTATTTTTTGTTGCAACATTAGGTAACGCAGTCCGTCCTGGGTATCCACTATTAAATATGATATCGTTATCTGCGATGTCAAACACAAAAGGGGTGTTGATTTTTGGAATTAAATCGATTGGTGATCTCATGGAGGTATATTCAGAAAATGCAAAAAATAGCTCGATTTGGTTTTTTACAGTAAATTTATCCGTTAATATAAAGTCCAGCCTCGGATCTGTATTAATTTTTGATATTTTCATTATGTTTTCTTTCGATTTTGCCGAGCTGTAAATAAGTTCCTTTCTATAGTTCAGTAATTCAATTGGAGGCGATAATTTTTCTATTGAAGTAGAGTTTTCTTTGGCGGCAATAACTAACCAATTGTGAATCATGTGGCGACAAGTGTAAAAATCAGTGCCATTATTCACGAATCCAGAACCAGTCTCTTTGGTGCGAAATATCGGACATCTTTTCAAGCCTTGATTTCGGCAGGTCTCTATTTGGAACGTCCGCGCATCATCACGAATACGAGGAACTTTGGTTGTTGTTTGGTCATTCACCATGTCGACAACTTCATAATTGTCCTTGTCTTTCTCAAGCAGGGTTACAGTCAATATCTGGAAGACTGAAGACATCGCCAGTTCTTTGAGCGGAGACGATACGTCATATATTGACCTATAGCCTGCCCAATCGCCTCTAGTAACGGCCTCCCCGGTCTGAAAACACCAATTTGCTGAAGCGGCTTCAGTCAGGTCAGGTAATATTTTGGTAATTAGATTAAAACTCGATGCGGCTTTGTTGGTTTTGTTTCCAATTTTGCCGTCTGCCTGTCCAACATCGTAACCAAGCACGGCAAGATTTCTTTGAAGGCATTCAACGTTTTTTGATGTTTGCGCATGCGCAAATTCTGATGGTACAAGCATGAAGAATGCCATTGCAAAAAAGCACGAAATTCTCATATTTTCCTCGCTGAAGGCTCCAATTTCGACCATACAATAGACTGATGTTGCTGTGCAACGCACGTTTGAAGCGTGACGCCACATTGAGTTTATGCCATGCGGACGATCTTGATGATCCCGACTGCGCTGCAGCGTTGATGCGAACGAGGCCGATTTGGACTTTGGCAGTTTGGGTGTCGGGATGGTTTGCTCCATTACCCGGTAGATGTTCGCCTTCGAAACGCGTGACGGTTTGCCTCGATCCGGCTCCGGGCGTGATATCTCGTTTAGCGCTTCCAGAACGCCCTGCTACACTGCCGGGCCACGCGCCTGCGGGGGCCGAGATGGCGCGGTGTTAGTTTTGCGCGCCGATTGACACTTATCTCAACACGTTAGTTTTTTCCAGATATCTGTGTCGTAATTACAATTTCTTCGATCTTTCTCAAAAGTTCGGAATTTTGACTATTGCTGCCGAGCTTCCAAAATCCGAACTTAAGAAATCCAAAACCAACGTTGTTTTTTGAAGGTGCAGATTTTGAGAGATCCGCTATCGATTTAACGATCTTTTCCAATTCCCCGATCCTACTGTTTTGCTCCTGTAACGTCGAGTGGATTGTGCCACCTCGATGCATCGATCTATATTCCCCAGGCTCAACTAAAGGCTGAGCTTGGTCAAATTTACCACTAGACTCAGGTTTTGAGCTCAAGTGGCGTTCAAGTATTTGTAAGTCTCTATGAAGATCCACAGTTGGGATGCTACCCTCTGTATCGTCCCGAAGCCGCGAAGTACAATAGGGTGAAAAAACGACGCGAGAATCAAGCAATCCCCCAATCAAACCAATTCTCTCAACTTCGTCCTTCCTCCACAAGCAAGCGAGTACCACGTACAAAAAAGCTGAGAATAATGCTGGATTGCTGTTTAAGCCGTAGAAAACAGTCTGAAGGCCGGGTGCGTGGATGCTGAGTTCGTCGACTACTTCCTGCAGTCGGTTGATGATATCTTTCTCGTTTTCCGTGAGATCCTTACTGCCAGTGAGGTTACCTCCACTACTGGGACGGGTGTGGAGCATAATATTGTCCGACAGGCCCAATAGATCACTCTTCGCATTAAATGAAGGATCTGTCTTCCCCGAACTATCTGGAATGGAACTGCCAGCAAGGCTTCGAAAAAATGCGCTTAAGAAACCTTGATTACGGATAGCTCCAACAAGATTAGAAAATTCGTCCTCGACATCCACGACTGACGCCCCCTGAAAATCTTCCAGATTTCTAGAGGTCAACTCGCCGTAACGGCCACGCATATAGAATACGTACAAAAGCAAAACGCCAAAACCGTATATATCGCTGGCGATTCCCCAGCGCCACAGAACCTTAAAATCAGCCATAGGCTTGTGGCCTCGCTTGGAGAAAATTTCGGCTATACTCGACTCCACTAAAAACTGATTGCTGTATATTTTCCATGATTTGTCAACTATAAGTTCAGAGTCCCTGACCTCGTCGATCCTGAAAACAAATTCGCCGCCTACTACAAGTCGATCTCCCCTCTTCAATAGAGATAGCCTACCACTTGTTCCATTGGTAGATTGTCTTAATCTAATTGCTTGGGCGGGGCTAAGATTACTGTCGCGAAACATCAAGCTTATGGAGAATCTCTTTTTTCCTTCAGCATCGTCGAAAGTATTCATTTGAGCGAAATCATTTTCCTCCGACTCATGCGTAAGTTTCTCCCAAGAGTAAAAAATTGAACGCCGGAGGCTAAATCCTAACCTGCGCTCTCTCGCTAGTAGTGAGCCAAGTCCAATATCAATCCACTTGCACTCACGCGGTTCATGATTTCTCACGAACATAACGTTGGCAGGGCGAACATCACCGTGAGCATTTGCAAAATCTTCAGTTGGATTTGTGAGGTGTATTGCGCTCAGGCCGTCACAAAGGCGGCTGCACATTTGTAGCCATCCGTGAAGCGGAAGGTCCCGAAGTTGCTGCCAGATTGGGAGCAAGCGTCGATCCTTGCCTTGCGTATGCTGTACAGAGGTTCTCGTTACGACACCCACCAGAGAACGTTGTAAATCTGCCGACAGCCAGTCACTAACCATATAAGGCAAGCCGATGAACCAGCCGCTGGCGCTTTCATTGACGTAAAAATTCTCAACCGCTTGACGATCCAGTGAAATTGTTCCGGCCCTTTCGCTGCGTCGCTTTTCGTTGGTAATTGTGGGAACGTCCTCCGCTAGATATACTGGAGGCATTTGAAACTCTTTGCCAACACCTCCGGAATTAGCGGCTCCCCGTGCTATAGCTCTGTTTTTTCTCAATAGTTCAGAAACTGAAGCAAATATATCTGAAGGGCTCTCACCGCGGTTGCGTAGCGCAAGTTCCAACGATTCGGGCCAAATAAATTTGTCACTTATCAGTCCAATTTTTAGCGAGAGGCCTGGACCCATACGGAAAACAGGTATAATTGAGATCTGACCTTTGTCTTTTGAGATATCTAGGCCGAGTTCATCTCCCGAATCAGTTGCAACAATATTATGAAAACAACCCAGTTCTACAGGTGAATGTAGCGCAGCACGACCATTTAAGGTAGTCGACTGAATGTGCTCCAAGTAGCAGGTTTCTGCATTTTCAAAATTTTGGATCCTACTCCCGGTCGACATTCTTGGAATTCTTATTGCGAAGTTGGGAGCGTCTGTTCCAAGGGACTGAGGGTCTCCTGACCTACGCGCAAATAGAACTATGGCAGTTGTGCCTTCGCCAATGGGTCCAAGTACGCTACCATCGCTTCGCTCCGCGAAGATAGAATAGTTTGGGGTAATCGGAATTCTTGCACATTCATTGTTATCTAATTTTTTTTGTAGAATATCGAGATCAGTTTGACTACCGTCAAGACGAATTTGCTCCTCGGAGCTTATTCCGCTGCGACGGGCCATCATCGCTTTCGTCGCTGGTTTAGAAGGGAGTTCCTGCCCGCTATCCTTCAAAGTACTAATAGGAAAGCCTATTTTTTTGGTTTGAGTGGGGCGAGTGGAAAGTAGTTGCTCGCGTTCCAGATCGATAAATGAATTTGGAGAACCGTCGCCGACAATCTGATTTTGCGTGGGCCGATCCAAAACAGCATATGTGTCGGAATATTTTTGAACAAGTTCGGAAAGGATTCTCTTTGCTTTAAGTTGCACTGGCGAAATTGGAGTCTTATTTGAAGTTGCGAAATCTTCAAACCATTTCGAAATCAGTTCAGATTTGAGGCAGCTTAACACCGCTCTAGTATCAAGTATCTGCTGGACAGCTACTAGTTCTGAAGATGAATAAGAAGTATTTGTAGATCGAGTCAGAACTAGATACATTATTTTATACAGTGAGTTACCGCAGAATATTGTAAGTTCCGTCTGATCTGCGTTTTCTCCTACTTCAATTTGCTTTGCGAAATCTGCATAATACGGTGGATAACTATCTAAATTGTTGGAGTGCCGATAATCCTTTACAAAGCCTACTGAAGAACTGACAAGAGCTTGCAGCAAGTTATCCTCTGGGTAAGTGTTCAACGAGTTCTCGGTACTATAAAATTTTGCCATGTGCATTCGGGTTGACGCCAGAAATATATATCTGGATATGAAGTTTTGGTGATTGGTATGCGAGCTAAGTGTCTCTAGCTCTATAGCATCAACCGCCTCACCTCGACCTTTGAGCAATTTTCCTATTACGATTCTTAAATTGTTTTGATATTCTATCTGAACGTTGTAGTGGTGGGTGAAAGTCATCATTGAAGCCTCGCTCGTTATCCGACGGAATGATGCACGTTTTTCTAATATGCAAAGTAGAGCATTGAGTGGATATGGTGTCAACTCCGGCCTTCAAATAATTGTCTGGGATGGGGTAATCCTCCCCGAATCACCACGTTTTCTTGTTTTGTTTCCGCCAAGTGGATTCCGCCTAGCTTCCCCGGTGAAAACGCCAGTCGCTAGCGAACCGCCGCACTGCGCCCCCCGCATACAAACGGGGCTGGGGAGGAACCGTGCCGGGGGAGGGGGCGATGGGCCCGCAATAAAGAGGTCGCGAAAATGTGGATGCTCGGCAACAACACGGCGCTTGGCAGCATTTGAAAGGTCAGCTAAGGGCTAAGGGCGGCCTATCGACATTGCCTTCCTTCAGATGTGAGCGAACTACCTGCAGGCGTTTCTCAAATTGCGAATTTGCGTATTGACCTGCCCCCCGGAAGTTCCCTCGATCTGATGTAGAGTCTGCCCATCCCTGAAGGAGCAGACGAATGAGGAAAAGCCGTTTTACCGATGCGCAGATAATCGGGATGATCAAAGAGCAGGAGGCTGGTTTGCCAACCGCTGAGCTATGCCGAAAGCATGGATTGAGCCCCGCGACTTTCTACAAGCTGAAGGCCAAGTATGGTGGGATGGACCTGTCTGATGCCAAACGTCTTAAGCAGCTTGAGGATGAGAACAG
>NZ_LGIC01000047.1 GCF_001294535.1 Cypionkella psychrotolerans
GATGTCGACGCTCCGGACCAGTTCTGGATCACAGATATCACCTACATCCGCACCCACGAGGGCTTCGTTTATCTCGCAGTTGTCATCGATCTATTTTCTAGGCGTGTTGTTGGGTGGTCCATGCAGGGTCGGACCTATACGGATCTGCCGTTGCAAGCCCTTCTGATGGCCGTCTGGCGCCGCAAACCGAAGACCAAAGTCCAAGTGCATTCCGACCAAGGCTCACAGTTCACCAGCTATGAGTGGCAGGAGTTCCTCGAACAGCACAATCTGACGCAAAGCATGAGCCGACGTGGCAACTGCTGGGACAACGCCGTCGCCGAAAGCTTCTTCAACCTGCTCAAACGCGAACGCATCCGCCGAAGAAAGTATAAAACCCGCAAAGAAGCCCGCCAGGATGTGTTCGACTACATCGAGTTCTTCTACAACCCGCAGCGCAAACACGTTAGGAACGGAATGCTGTCGCCGATCGCATTCGAGCAGCAGCAAAAACTGAAGCTGCAAGGTGTCTAGGAAACTCGGGGCTATTCAGATAAGAGAAGAAGACTAAGCTCTCAAGGCACAAAACCGCAGTCCCGTGGAGTATGCCGCATGGGTAAAACCGCTTGACTGGGACGGCCCCGTTACCGAAGTCTGGAGCCGAAGGTGCGCTTTCAGCCCAAAGCGTGCTGTGAGTTCTCTTCAAACGTGGCAACTCAATGCAGTTCGACCGTAATGGCAGTCTGTCTCCGAAACCAAATTATCATTATATATCAACGCGCTACAGCCTCTCCCGGGAGGCTATTTGCGTTCCCGCCGCGCCCGTGGAAGCACTGTGGAAGCAACAGATCGCAAGTCAGAACTTGAGGTGCCCCTAGTTTCCTAGACACTTGCCTCGTTCAGTTTCTGCTGTCTTGCTTCGAAGTCAACGGGCGACAGCATACCGTTGTTCGTGTGCTTGCGTTTAGGGTTGTAGAACATCTCGATGTATTCGAACACGTCCTGCGTGCCATTGCGTTGGTGGTGCTGGGCGAGATCGTTGCCGAACAGCGAGGCCCGGGCGGGAAGGGCGGCCGTGGCCTGATCGACGCTGTCGACCTCCAGCCCCTGGAAGGTGATTTCCTGCCCAGTGATGCGCGGGCCCAGCCCGGACAGGAAGGCCAGCGCCTTGGCCGGGTCGACCATCAAGGGCGTGTTGAACGCGCGCTGGGCGATTTGCGCGTGGTGCATCATGCGCCCTCCTTCGGGTCGGGTTTCTTCATCATCTTCAACTCCATGCCGGGTAAAGATGAGCCGCAAACCCTCCGCTACGCAATCACGCTAAACTGTTCCATGGGTGCTGATGGCGGACAGGCAATATTGTTGCGGTCGGGGCAATCCTAAAGATCAAAGGTGGAAGTACCAGCGGCGGAAGAACCGCCGCAGCTAAGCAGATTGCTTTGTTGGGACTGGGTGTGAAGGTGTCGCAAGATGGCGGAATCTCTGGTTACCGCAGGGACAGCAAACACGCCAACCTCGAGAGATCAGCGTTCGCGGTAATGTAGGGACTATTTTGTTTTGCGACGAAATTGATGATACTTCAGGGATTGTAGGTGCAACTCTTGTCAACGCCTGGTCAACAGGTGAATTCAGTTCTGTGCATCTCTTGTTCCGTCGGAGCGCGGTGAAACCGTGCCAATCCAGTCCAACATAGGTCCTGTTGTCAGAGGCTTAGCAGGTAAGAGTCTGAAGCCGCTCATTTTTCTAGATTTGGGGAATTGCGGCTCATAACCTGAAGGCCGAAGGTGGCTTTGCTGGAGAAAGAACCCCAATTGTTCGGCATAAGCCAAATCCTGTCCCCGCAACCATTTTACTATTATATAACAAAGACTTGGAATCCGACAAAAACACTTGTGTATAGTAAGTTCGGTTTTACCTCAACGCCACCTCAACGTTTTGCGAGTCCCCCTGAAAAGTGGGGGCTTTTTGCGTTTGGGGGCTTGAGCCAGCCGAGGTGAAGATCAGAGAGTTTCGACTCCAGTCAGAGATGGCAACGATGTTGGGAGCGGACTTTAGTCCTGCAAACCGCGAGACGCGCCCGATCAGGTTAGGCAGCGTCGTAACTTGCGAACGGCTCGACACTACCGTCACGGCGGATCAGGTAAACGATGTAGGCCTCGCGCTCCGATTCCGGCCCCATGCCCGGGGAACCATAAGGCATGCCGGGTACCGACAGGCCAACTGCATCGGGGCGCTCTGTCAAGAGACGGCGGATGTCGGCGGCTGGCACATGGCCTTCGATGGCATATCCATCCACATGAGCCGTATGACATGAGGCTATACCTGCCGGGATGCCACTGTCGATCTTGTGGGCCTGCAGGGCATCGAAATCAAGCAGCTCGATGGAGGCTGCGAAACCATCGGCCTCAATGATTTCGACCCAAGCGGTGCAGCATCCGCAATTGGGATCCTTGGCTACATTGATCGCGATTGGCGCGGCGACAGCTGCGACAGGACGCATCCCAAGGACAACGCCACTAAGAAGTGCAAACACCGTGGCGCGGCGGGTCATGATAACGCTTTGCATTTGGTGGATCTCCGTTTTCATGTATCGGGCAACCATACCCATTTCTAGTCTGCGCCACCCATCCTGAAACGCATGACGTTTGCGTCAATCACACGGAGTTCACGACTGACCTGCCCCCCGGAAGTTCCCTCGATCTGATGTAGAGTCTGCCCATCCCTGAAGGAGCAGACGAATGAGGAAAAGCCGTTTTACCGATGCGCAGATAATCGGGATGATCAAAGAGCAGGAGGCTGGTTTGCCAACCGCTGAGCTATGCCGAAAGCATGGATTGAGCCCCGCGACTTTCTACAAGCTGAAGGCCAAGTATGGTGGGATGGACCTGTCTGATGCCAAACGTCTTAAGC
>NZ_LGIC01000048.1 GCF_001294535.1 Cypionkella psychrotolerans
AGGAGATATTCGATACCTTGGCTGATGCCCGTAAAATACTGGCGCTCTGGCGTTACGACTACAACAACGTCAGGCCGCACTCATCCCTCGGCAACAAGACCCCGGCAGAAGCGCGCCGAGCGCTCGAGCTATTTGATGGCAACGCCCACGGCGCGCTTGCCCAACCCGCAACCGATGACTATCAACCCAAAGGACTCTCGTTATGAACGAGGGACGACCGGGGGGCAGGTCACTATGTAGCGAGGCCTCCTCGTCGAACATTTCTGTTGCGTCAAATAGTTTAGCATCAAATTTGCTACCAAACATAAGAAATGAGGTTTCCGTGGCGTCAAATATCACCGGGGTCTTCAAGTGGGTTTTCGCTAGATGCCCGTAGTCGATGGCGGCGTTACCTTGTTCTCTTCGCCATTCCAACCAATCTGCACCAAGCTTTCTTAGATAGCTCTGTCTCGCGGCCATTCTGGGGCGCTCACAATAGCTTTTGTCGCCTTTCAGCGTAGCTACGGCATGATCTAAAATTTCGCCGTAGCTTGGCAACGATGAATTTGACAACGCCGCATTTACCCAGTCCAGCGGGTTCATACCAGTCTTCCATAGTGGTGCGTTCATGCAGATACACATGAACGCGAAGGGTCTGCTTTGAGTTCGGGTGAAACTAGCAACTCTTCCTCCCCAAGCTTCAAGGCCAGAGGGAGTTTTAAGTTTTCGAAAATGTAGACCTACCAGATTGAGGCACACCAATGAAACCAGAGATCCCAATTGATACGCGACCACTGAGTTGTTGATTTTTGCGTAGTGAGCCAAAAGATGAACAGGTGCTGAATACAACGTCAGTTCAGGTGCATACAGTCGATCACCATACTCCTTATTCAAAAGATGCTCGTCAACAATCATTTCGTCTTTCGGTAGCACACTTAGCGTTTGAAATTGCGTTGAAAGTTCCGACCATGTTGCGGTCGTCTCCAGTAGCGCTGCTACGCTTAACGGTTGGCGAACCAATTGCCTCTCAGTAAAGTGATCGCCAAAGCGTACGAAAATGATAGGCTTTTGTTCGTCAGGCCGACCTGCGGAGTTGAACTCAATCCCACATGAAAAATTTATACGCCAAGGCATCGTTAATGTATGTTTTCTGCCATTGCCCTCAACCGTCCGATAGTAGTCAGAAAATGACAAGCGACGATCGTTGTCGTGCAAATCAAGAAATCGATGAAAGTTAACCTCGCTCCCAGGCCTGTTGACCGTCGGCATAACATCATAGGCATGATAAACATTTTTGAGGTATTCGTTGCCCCAGAGCGTGCCAACAGTATCAGCCCAATGTGTTATCTCATGGTAAATGGTTGAGAGACGTTGTCGAATTTCTGTGAGTTTGCCCTGTTTAAAGCTAGATTCAATGTCATCGGCTCGAATTTCGTTAAGAAATATTAGCTGAGATCGAGGGTCAAAATGGGCGAGATTCTTTGTGTTTGGGAATGGCATCCTATATCACTCAACTCATTCTATTTGATGCTGTAATTGATATCGATAGGACATCATCTTGGCTCTCGATCTTGTACGGTTGGGTGACCATCCTGTCTGACAAATCTTCTCCCGCCGTAGGCCAGACGATGGTCATCGCCTCGACTATTACCAGCGCGCATCACATCACCTCCAGCTTCGGCAACCCGCGCACGATTTCCATGGTTCGCAGGCTGACGTTGATGACGCGCTGGAACAGCTCCAGCGGGTAGGCGGGGTTGTTCATGGTCTCGATGGCATAGCGGTTGGCGTCGTTTTCGATGCCGCTGTCCTTGTCGGTCTTGACGACTTGGCGTTCCATCACCCATTCCAGCGCGGGTTTGCCGTTCACGACGTAGTCGTAGGCCCCCAGGGGCACGTCCTGCATGGTGATGTTGGCGTTGTAGATGACGGTGGTCTTGTCCTTGTCCTTGCCGGATTTGCCGAAGGCCCATTTCGTGACGCGGTAGAAGGCCTCTGGGTTCTTGATGTCGGCGAGGCGCAGGTCGCCTTGCTTCATCGTGACCGGGTAGGGTTCGACCGTCTCATAGTTCACATGCAGGTCGCCGAGGGTGCGGCCCGCGCGACTGAAGGCCCAGAAGTCGGCGGCGGTTTTCACGCGGGGGATGCGGGGCAGTTCCTTGGACAGATTATCGGCGTATTTCGCGCGGTAATCCTCGGAATGCAGCAGGCCGTAGACATAGTAGAACAGGTCTTCCTTGGTGATGATCTCGCCGGGGTAGGCGTCTTGGAAGTGCTTTAGGCCAACGTCAGTAATTGCGTCGCGCTTTTGACGCCCTTGATGTACTTGCGCCTCGGAGAAGAGATCGTCGCTGTCTTCATTTTCTTCAATCCCATATAGTGATAATGGAAAACACTGACCGTTGAACATCATTTGGATGTCAGGCATCGTTGACGACATCAAAACAGAGAAACCTTTGCCGCCAACGCCACACATTGCAATAACTCTATTGGATGTTTTTGCGTCAGGGAAAATACTGGGTATCTGATAAACGCGATTGTTGAAATCGCGATCAAAATACGCCCATTGTCTCGCAAAGGGGCGGTACATTGACGGCACTACTGAAGCAGGCTTCATCGTTACGTACTTACCACGCTCAACACCAACGTATTGGGCGTGATCCCAACTAATTTTTGGCGGACTCTTATCTACAAAGTCTTTTATATCGTCGACCTTCGGAGCTGATTGGTAGCGAGTGACCTCAGAGTTGTAAAAATCAATCGTAGCCTTCATATTCGTCAGCACAGTGCTGCTTTGAAAGTTACAGCACCAAGTGTCACGATTGGTTTTGAGGCCACTTGTATAATTTTCAAAGAGTACTGGCGCTAAGCGGTCTCTCTTATCTCCAATTTTAATGAATGCATCAAAACTGCTGTCGCGTTGACCTAGCCAATCGTTGTGTGCGTCTGGTTGAACGTTCACCCATCCGTTTATACTTGAAATTCCTCTAACACTTTCAAAGTCGCGAATGATTGCCAACTTTTCTTTCTGGTCAAGGTAGTCACCAATGTCGTGAAAGTGGACCCTGCCATGAGCAGTCGCGTCTGGGTTCTTGACCAGTATGCTGATGGCAACTGGCGTTCGTGTGCCTTCGCCAAACACGTTGCCGCGTTCTTTGCGGCGTTGCTCGCCTGACGTGCGGGCGTTACCACGCAGATGGAAGATGTAAAGATCGCTGAACTCTTCCGCCAGACAGGCACGTATGCCGTCTGCTGCGTTCCCGTCCAGCCAGCCAGCATTGCTAACATAGGCCATAACGCCAGCGTCACCGATCCTGTCCGATGCCCAACGAAAGGCACGGATGTAACTGTCGTAAAGCGAATTCTTCAGTGTCGCAGTTGACCGCGCTGCATACGTATCACGAATGCGTCCATCAAGAGTAGGGTAGGCCACATTGGCGTTGTTGTCGTTCGCGCTGCCTTGCCCAGCCGAATAAGGCGGGTTCCCCACGATCACCCGAATGTCCGTCGCCTTCTGCCGCTTCCGCCGCTCCGAGTTGTCGGGCATGTAATGCGAGATCAGGTCGTCGCTTTCATACATCTGGAAGGTGTCGGTCAGGCAGATGCCCTCGAACGGCACATAGTCGCCGCCCTGCAGCCCGTGATAGACCGCCTCGATGTTGATCGCGGCGATGTAATAGGCCAGCAGCACGATCTCGTTGGCGTGAATCTCGTGGCGGAACTTGTGCTCCATCTCTTCTGGCGCGATCAGGCCGGATTGCAGCAGGCGGGTGATGAAGGTGCCAGTGCCGGTGAAGGGGTCGATGATGTGGACGCCGGGGGAGCCGAGGGTCTGGCCGAATTCGGATTGCAGCACCTCGTTCACCGAATGGATGAATAGCCCCGAGTTTCCTAGACACCTTGCAGCTTCAGTTTTTGCTGCTGCTCGAATGCGATCGGCGACAGCATTCCGTTCCTAACGTGTTTGCGCTGCGGGTTGTAGAAGAACTCGATGTAGTCGAACACATCCTGGCGGGCTTCTTTGCGGGTTTTATACTTTCTTCGGCGGATGCGTTCGCGTTTGAGCAGGTTGAAGAAGCTTTCGGCGACGGCGTTGTCCCAGCAGTTGCCACGTCGGCTCATGCTTTGCGTCAGATTGTGCTGTTCGAGGAACTCCTGCCACTCATAGCTGGTGAACTGTGAGCCTTGGTCGGAATGCACTTGGACTTTGGTCTTCGGTTTGCGGCGCCAGACGGCCATCAGAAGGGCTTGCAACGGCAGATCCGTATAGGTCCGACCCTGCATGGACCACCCAACAACACGCCTAGAAAATAGATCGATGACAACTGCGAGATAAACGAAGCCCTCGTGGGTGCGGATGTAGGTGATATCTGTGACCCAGAAC
>NZ_LGIC01000049.1 GCF_001294535.1 Cypionkella psychrotolerans
TCCATAGACCTCGCCGCTGTCATCCCAAGCCTGCTTCAACAGCACCGTTTGGCGCTGATCCTCCAGCGCACGCTGACAAAAAGGTTCACGCAGCCATGCATAGAAGCCGCTCGGATGAACGGCCAGCATCCGGCACATAGCCCTGACGGCAAAGATTGGCCGGTGTTCGGCGATAAACGCATACCTCACCGGGATTCCCTGGCGAAGTATGCGGTCGCCTTTTTTAGGATGTCCCGTTCCTCCGTGACCCGCAGCAGATCTCGCTTCAACCGGCGGATCTCATCAGCTTGCGCATCGACCTCTTGGATCACCTTTGCGGGCCGCGAAAACTGCTTCTGCCATGTGTAGATCGACTTGGTGCTGACCCCCAATCGCTCGGCCACCTCGCGCACCGGGTAGCCCCGATCCTCGACCTGTGCGACCGCATCGCGCTTGAACTCATCTGTGAATTTGTTCGTGGACATATCGTCCTCCTTGCTTCCAAAATTACCAAGCAAGGCGTCTACAAATCTAGGGGCTATTCAGTCTCCGGTAAACAAGGGGCGGTTCAAACCGCCGGCTGAAGAAGATGTTTGCCGAACTGAGAATGCAGAATGAACTGCTCAAGGAGGCCCTCGGAAAAAATGTATGGTCCGACCCGCTATTGCAAGGTTTTCGTGCGTGGCCGTCCGGCTTGCGTAAATGTATCCGGCCTCTGATCAGTCAGCCGCTTTTGGAGACAAGGCCTTGATGAGATCCGCCCCACGGGTTCCAGATTAGTGGCACGGGATTATATCCCGCTTTTTTACGCCTGGCTTACCCTTGGTCGATCAACCGTTTGGTCATCACGTCCCCTGCAATGGGTCTTGCGGTGAGGAATCAGCTTATGCAGCTGCCCCTTTTGACCGCAGGTAGACGGTGCCGGGTTGTGTCAGGATCGCCTAGACGATCCGGGTGAGCTTGTTAGCCAAGGCAACGTTCAAGGCGTCAATGAGTGGCAGAGGAAACTGCTATGACAACGCGGCCATCGAAACCTTCTTCAAAACCATCAAGGCAGAGCTGATCTGGCGGCGCACCTGGGAAACCCGCCGCCAGGCCGAAACCGCAATCTTCCAATACATCAACGGCTTCTATAACCCGCGCCGTCGGCATTCAGCACTGGGAGGCAAAAGCCCCTTGGCCTTCGAACGCCAGGTGGCCTAACATGAGCACTCGGAGCGGCACAAATACGCGACAAGACCAGGCGCGCGGGGGCAAGTTGTGCGAGCCAAATGGAGCGGCTGCGCTTCTGCTGTCGGGGATGGGCGATGCGCAAGTTTGTTGTAGCCACCGCGGACCAGCACGCCGCCGGCCTCGCTCGGTCATCGCCGAAATCCGCGCGGCAGGAAACCTCACCCTGCGCGGCATCGTACACCACCTTAGCCAGCGCGGCATGCTCCCCCGGCAAGAGGAAGGTGGTGTATTTAATGTGCTAAACTTACTGGTCAGAGTTGATCGGTGAGTTTGGTGCCGCCGAGAGCCATGTGGCTGCAGACTATGGTTAGGGCATAATGAGCATTCAAAATACAGACCGAGCAATCCGGATCATCTGAAGCATCTCAAAGGCGGTGTCAGCCAAGGTCACCAACTCCCCGTTTATGACGGCATAGTTATAGCCTGGCTGCAGTTCTGGCAGGTTGTAGGCTTGGCGCAGTTCGTCTTGGGTCAGAGCTGCAGTGGGCGATATAAGTGTGCCTTCTGGCACATTCTGGGATTGAGCAAGACGATGGAGTGCCAGAAGTGACCTGTTGTCCTCATCCGCCAACAACACTGGCTGACCGTCGATCAAGGCATATCGCCTGCCTTCGGGCGCAGGGCGCAACCCGTAAAGAGTTGCGATCTGGTCTGAGCTGAGCAACAGATCATCATCGTCATATACCGACCCATCATCAAGATAGCTGCGCCTCTGGTCGAGATAGATCTCATCAAGCCGATCGTCGTCATAAGTAACCCATTGATCGTATGTCACGCCTTTTTTTGCCAAGCCAGGTGGCACACAAGGCGGGTCCTTCTTGGCGAGGCCCGGGGGACAGTTGCGATAGGTTACAAAACGGTCGTCAGGCAATTCAGTAAAAACGGCGTTCGGTCCCAGCAATGCGAGAGGCGCAGCAGCGAGGCGCACAAGCATGTCGCGGCCGCGCGGGGCTTGTAAGCCTAAAATCGTGGCGGAATCCTGCGCGCGCTGCTCTTTTGAGCGATTGACCTTGCCCCTGTCCCCCTTGTCGCTCCTGTGCTTTTCGTTGGCGGCGTGGGATTTTGCCTTGGAGTGTTTCTTGAGCTTCTTTTTTTCACCAGCCTTGCCGTTTTTTGAATCAACTTGGAAGATCTGAGCATCCGCGCCCGGTGACAGCTTGAGATTCGTCGTCACGTTACTGCGAAAAACGACCTGTGCGTTAAGCATGGGACCCGTCGCGCAAGCAAATATTGCCGCGAGCGCAAATGAAGTGATTTTCATTTTTTTTCCTTATGTATGTATATCAGGAGGTATGAGCTGCTTCATTTGTACGACCACGCATTGACCCTGCCTAGTCAGAGAAAAAAATCATGGGCCAACCAGTAGCTAGGCAAAATTGAGCCATCAACGACCACCAGTTGAAATTCCGCAGTTGAATCACTGTCCGTATTGCCGAGAATCCAAGTGTCCGTACCGGTGCCAGCCACCGCCATCAAATATCCCTTCGCAGGGGTACCAGTAGTTGCATCCGTCCATCTGAACGCTTGGTTTCCCGCGATAGTTGCATCTGCATCTATTTCCGAAAGATCAATCCTGTCGAGATCGAATTCAAAGCTGCCAATTACATCGCGCGTCGTTCCGTTTGATTCTCTCGTTGAATTAAATTCAAAGACATCACTGCCATTACCACCAAAAAGCCTGTCCAGCCCAAGCCCCCCGGAGAGCAGATCATTGCCGTCTTCGCCGTAAAGCAGATCATTTCCAGAATCGCCATATAGTCTGTCATTGCCTGTGTAGCCGTAGAGTCGATCATTGGCGTTTCCGCCAAACATCGTATCGTTGCCCGTCCAGCCGTCTAGGTAATCTGCACCATCCTCGCCGAACATGAAATCGTTCTCGGTGCCGCCATCCAGCGAGTCGTTGCCGGTCCAGCCATACAAGGTGTCGGCACCTGCTCCGCCAAAAAACCAATCATCACCACCAGAGCCAGTGGATGTATGTCCAAAATCATCTATGAGGTCGTTGCCTCCGCCGCCGTATACGGTGTCGTTACCTGCGCCGGGATGAATGATGTCAGCCAAGCTGGTGCCGAATATTCTGTTACCAATGCCATTGCCATCGATATGGGCCATGATATGAGTACTCCAAGAGGAAAAGGGTGAGCAGATTAGCTCACTTCGATAGAGCCAACATGCGGAGCCAGCCAAAGTTATGCAAAGTCAGCGGTTTGTTATTGGATAGCAGTCCACCAACTTTATGATTTACAATGATAACTTAGTCGCAAGGCAAATTTCACCTTGGTATTAGGCTGCGGTTCTCCCTGCGCGGTCTTGCGCCTAAGCCGTTCATTCTCCTGCAAGGTTGCAATGCTCGGGCGCACGGTATGCGTGTCGCGGTGCGCCGTAACCCACTTGTTCAGGGTCGCCATTTGGCAGCGTTTTGTCCGCAAATGGTTTGCTCTCTTTTTTCCTGCTTCTTGGGCGTTAAACTCGCCTATCGATACACATCGAACACTTCGATCGACTCTGTTGATGGCGTGGATGCCCCCTCCTGACGGCATCGTAATGTGCCAAAGTGATGAGTGCTGAAAGCATCACAGAAGGAAGGAGCATCCATGTCCGAAGTTACTATCATCGGTATCGATTTGGCAAAGCGCGTTTTCCAAGTTCACGGGGCGTGTAGCGACGGGTCGGTCGCATTCCGCAAGAAACTTTCGCGGAGCCAAGTGTTGGCGTTCTTTACTCAGCAATCCAGGTGCGTTGTTGCAATGGAGGCCTGCGCCACTGCGCATGGCTGGGGACGCGAACTCGAGAGGCTGGGATACGAGGTCCGTTTGATCCCGCCGGTCTATGTTAAGCCGTTCGTCAAACGACAGAAGAATGATGCGGCGGACGCCGAGGCAATTGTCGAGGCGGCTTTGCGACCCACGATGCGTTTCGTCGCGGTTAAGACGGAAGACCAACAGGCCCGCGCCATGCTGTTTCGCACGCGGCAGATGTTCGTCGGTCAACGCACCCAGTTGATCAACGCTTTACGCGGGCACCTCGCCGAGCACGGCCTGGTCGCGGCGACCGGCACAGCGCAGCTCAAGCGCCTCGCAGATGCGATTGAAGATTGCGGCACAGCCTTGCCCGAGGGTGTTCGGGACTTGGGCCAGATATATCTGGCGCAAATTGCGGGGCTGAATGCTCGGGTGGCAGAGCTTGACATGAAGATGAGAAGCGTCGCCAAAGAGGCCGATTTGGCACGTCGGTTCCAAACCATGCCCGGTGTGGGTCCGATCACAGCGCTTGCAATCGAGACATTCGCCCCAGATCTAACGACGTTCCGGCGCGGGCGCGACTTTGCCGCCTGGCTTGGGCTTGTGCCAAAGCAGCATTCGACCGGCGGCAAATCTCGACTGGGTAGAACGTCGAAGATGGGCCAGCGTGACATCCGCACACTTTTGGTCTCGGGCGCCATGGCGGTTCTGCAAGCGGTCGAGCGGTTCGGCACGCCAAACAAAGGCTGGCTAACGCGCATGCGGGCTCGAAAGCCTCGCATGGTCGTGGCGATTGCACTGGCCAATAAGATGGCCCGTGGCCTTTGGGCCATGATGACGAAACAGCAAGACTATCGGGTTCCGGTGGCTGCAATGGTATAAGCGCACCGCGCTTTTCTATTGCCTGCCGGCGCATCGGGAGTGTGAGGAGGTCACTTAACAGTAAGGGCAAAGGATCGACAAGATCCGGGTCAGATAAAGCAGTATTTGTGCTGGAGCCAATGAGCTCGGTCTGTTGATCTGCTTCTGATCCGCGCATCGCCATACCGGCCCGCGGCTGTGTCAATCGCCGCAACATGAGGCCTGATACATGACCGCACCCGATCACACGCTCAAGCCGTTCAAAAAACCACTTGCACCAACGGGGGCATCCATACATGCACAGATCGGGTCAAAGGCGGACCTCCCCTGTCCCCGGACAGACTCATCCCTCGGTTTCAGTGACGGGTATGCCCAGGACCGTGATGCCGTTCAAGATGGCCACGCGGACCAGGAACTCGGACACCTGACGATCGAAGTCCTGCGCCGATGTGGACCTTCAGGGTCTTCTGGCGGCGTCCGAGGGTGTTGAAGTTCGGCGCCACCCAGTTGAGAACGGCAGTGCAAAAGTTTGCCACGGAAGTGGCGGGATAGTCTTGCTGCGGGCAGAGTAAAACTTTGCCACTTTGGCTCTTTCTGGTGACGGGGAGGGCGGGGGATTTTCAGCGTGGAACTTTATAGAAAGGTGCGCCTTGCGCGCCGCGAAGGCCTGAGCGAACGCGCCGCCGCTCTTCATTTTGGTGTTTCGCGTGCAAGCGTGAAGAAGATGATGAGTTTTTCGGTTCCGCCAGGGTATCAGCGGACAACGGCGATAAAGCGGCCCAGGCTGGATGCATTCACGGGCTTCATCGACCAGTGGTTGCAGGAGGACCTTAGTCGGAACCGCAAGCAACGGCATACGGCCAAGCGTATTTTTGAGCGGCTGCGTGACGAGCACGGGTTCAAGGGCGGCTACACGACGGTGAAGAATTATGTCCGCGAACATGGCCGACGCAGCCGAGAGATGTTTGTGCCGCTGGCTCATGCCCCGGGCCACGCCCAAGCGGATTTTGGCGAGGCGATGGTTGTGATCGGCGGTGTTGAGCAAAAGGCGTATTTCTTCGCACTTGATCTGCCTCACAGTGACGCCTGCTTTGTGCGGGCTTATCCTGCAGCAGTTTCCGAGGCTTGGGTTGATGGCCATGTCCATGCTTTTGCGTTCTTCGGTAGAG
>NZ_LGIC01000050.1 GCF_001294535.1 Cypionkella psychrotolerans
AAGCAGGCGTCACTGTGAGGCAGATCAAGTGCGAAGAAATACGCCTTTTGCTCAACACCGCCGATCACAACCATCGCCTCGCCAAAATCCGCTTGGGCGTGGCCCGGGGCATGAGCCAGCGGCACAAACATCTCTCGGCTGCGTCGGCCATGTTCGCGGACATAATTCTTCACCGTCGTGTAGCCGCCCTTGAACCCGTGCTCGTCACGCAGCCGCTCAAAAATACGCTTGGCCGTATGCCGTTGCTTGCGGTTCCGACTAAGGTCCTCCTGCAACCACTGGTCGATGAAGCCCGTGAATGCATCCAGCCTGGGCCGCTTTATCGCCGTTGTCCGCTGATACCCTGGCGGAACCGAAAAACTCATCATCTTCTTCACGCTTGCACGCGAAACACCAAAATGAAGAGCGGCGGCGCGTTCGCTCAGGCCTTCGCGGCGCGCAAGGCGCACCTTTCTATAAAGTTCCACGCTGAAAATCCCCCGCCCTCCCCGTCACCAGAAAGAGCCAAAGTGGCAAAGTTTTACTCTGCCCGCAGCAAGACTATCCCGCCACTTCCGTGGCAAACTTTTGCACTGCCGTTCTCAGTGCGATTGTATGAACGGGGGCAAGTTGGTTCATCAGAAAACTCCGGAATGAGGGACAGGATCACGCCCGGACACCCTCTCTCGGGCATCCTCGGACCTGAACTTTCCCAGCCCTCCTCTTCCTCTCGACCCGCAATGATCGCGTCAGTCAGCTTGATATTGTTCGTGTTATGTTCTATATTGAAGATCAGCCAGCAAGGGAGTTTTCCGATGGATAGCACCACATATGCCCTGCCTGCGACGCCAAAGCAGATCGCCTATGCGCGCTCGCTTGCGTTGCGCAATCAGACGCTTTTGCCATGGGAGGTGCAGCAAGATCGGCGCAGCTTAAGCGCTTGGATTGACGCACAAGGTCAGATGAAATCTGCCGCTGCGTCAGACCCACGTCCAAGCTCCAAACAAGTGGCTTTCGCCGAACGCCTCGCCCGGATCAAACGCCGCGCCGTGCCGGATGAATGTTTCCGCGACAAGGGCCTGATGTCGAAGTGGATCGACGGGAACCGGTGAGGTGCCGATGGCAGTTTTTCTGCGTTTCCCTCCCTTCTTGCGCCAAGGACTGTTGCCCGCATGGGGGGAGACTGCAAAGGCAGGACCAAGGCCCGGTCCTGGCGGCACGCCGGGAGGTGCTCAAACCGACATTCGGCAACCACTGCAGTCCATCAGTCATCTTGAAACCCCACTTCGTCGGATCTTTGTCTGTTTGAAGCCACCCACCAGACTCTTTGAAAATCACAGATTTGGAGTGCCCTTGACGCTGAAAACTCTCACTCGTCAAAGAAATCAGTGGTCCTCTCTTTAGAAATATGTCACTTTAAGCGCTATGGACGCTGCACGATCACAAAATCTAAAGAAACTGCTCGACGCTGTGCCCGCAGGGTATCTGGTCGATGCCGCATGGCTCCTCTCGCAAGGCATCGCCTATGAGAGTTTTCGCGACTATGTGAAACGCGGCTGGCTGGAGCGTATCACCCGAGGCGTCTTCCGCCGACCAACCCCAAACAGCCCGTCGTCCAACAGCATCGACTGGAAGACCTGCATTCTGTCCATGCAGCACCTCATGGGCCATGATCTGCATGTCGGCGGCACGACCGCACTCGGCGAACAGGGACATGCACATTATCTCCGCCTAGGGGAAAGTGCTCCGGTCTGGGTTTATGGCGACAATGTCCCGAACTGGCTGGTCAAACTGCCGACGGATGCCCCGATCAATATCCGTTCCCGTTCCTTGTTCACAGATCCAAAGCTGGGTGTGACCCAAGACAACAAGACGAGCCTGCCCTGGGACTGGGGTCTTACCCTGTCGACGCCAGAGCGCGCGATCCTGGAAGCCATGGACGAATTGCCCGATCAAGAAAGTTTCCACACCCTCGACATGGTCTTCGAGAGCCTGACGACCCTGCGTCCAAGACTAATTTCGGACCTCCTGCAGGCGTGCCGGAAGATCAAGGTCAAGCGCCTGTTCTTCGTCTTCGCCGACCGCCACGATCATCCTTGGCGCAAGCGGCTCGACCCAAAAGCATTCGACCTCGGAAGCGGCGACCGGGCCCTGGCCCAAGGTGGCAGGATCCATCCGCGCTACCGTATCATGGTGCCGCAAGACTTCGTGAAACCGGAGGCCGAACGTGGCGCGTGAGACCTATGAAGCCCAAGTTGCGCTCCTGGTGCGCGTCCTTCCCCAAGTCGCGGGCGAAAGCGTCTTCGCGCTCAAAGGTGGGACGGCCATCAACTTGTTCTATCGCGATCTGCCGCGATTGTCGGTCGATATCGACTTGACCTACCTGCCCATCAAGGACCGCGCTGAAAGCCTAGACGAAATCAACGCCGCGATGGACCGCATCGCGGCCTCCATCGAGACCGGCATCCGCGGCGCGAAATCTCAGCGCATCCAAGGGGGTGGCGGCGGTGC
>NZ_LGIC01000051.1 GCF_001294535.1 Cypionkella psychrotolerans
GTTGAGCTCGGCCAAGAGCTGTGCAAGCTGAAGTCGGTCAACCCGCACAACAAGTTTGATGCAGAAGCCTACATTCTGACCAAAGAAGAAGGCGGTCGTCACACGCCGTTCTTCGCCAACTACCGTCCGCAATTCTACTTCCGCACGACCGACGTGACGGGTACCGTGGAACTGCCGGAAGGCACCGAAATGGTGATGCCGGGCGACAACCTGAAGTTCGACGTGACCCTGATCGCGCCGATCGCGATGGAAGAAAAACTGCGCTTCGCCATCCGCGAAGGCGGCCGCACCGTCGGCGCAGGCGTGGTGTCGAAAATCATCAAGTAAATAGGTCGCGAATCCCCTTTTCAACGGGGACCGCGCACTATAAGGGACCACCAGCGACGCACCTTTCGGGGTGCGCCGCAGACTTTCAAGACCAGACTACTGAAAACAACGTGAACCTATGGGCCGGGCCTGTTGCCCCGTCTACGTTCAGAAGGAAGAACACATGCAAGGTCAAACCATCCGTATTCGGTTGAAAGCCTTCGATTACCGCGTGCTGGACGCCAGCACCGCAGAAATCGTAAGCACCGCGAAACGCACCGGCGCCACTGTGCGCGGGCCGATTCCGCTGCCGAACAAAATTGAGAAATTCACGGTTCTCCGTGGTCCGCACATCGACAAAAAGTCGCGCGACCAGTGGGAAATCCGCACGCACAAGCGTCTTCTCGACATCGTTGATCCGACCCCCCAGACCGTGGACGCGCTGATGAAGCTCGACCTCGCCGCTGGCGTGGATGTCGAGATCAAAGTTTAAGGGGGATAGATAACATGCGTTCTGGCGTTATCGCTAAAAAGCTGGGCATGACCCGGCTGTTCCTTGAGAACGGCACCCAAGTTCCGGTGACCGTTCTGCAACTTGAAAACCTGCAAGTCGTGGCACAACGCACCGTTGACCGCGATGGCTACACCGCTGTTCAGCTTGGTGCTGGTCTGGCGAAAGCCAAGCGCACCACTGCTGCCATGCGCGGCCACTTCGCCAAAGCTCATGTAGAGCCGAAGCGTAAGATCGCCGAGTTCCGCGTGTCGCCGGCTAACCTGATCGAAGTGGGCGCGGAAATCACCGCTGACCACTACCTTGCAGGTCAGTTCGTTGACATCGCTGGCACGACCAACGGTAAAGGCTTCCAGGGTGCTATGAAGCGTCACAACTTTGGGGGTCTGCGGGCTTCCCACGGTGTGTCGGTTTCGCACCGTTCGCACGGCTCCACGGGCCAGTGTCAGGATCCGGGTAAAGTCTTCAAAGGCAAGAAAATGGCTGGTCACATGGGCGCTGTGCGCTGCACCACCCAGAACCTGCAAGTCATCCGCACGGATGCCGAGCGTGGCTTGCTGATGATCAAAGGCGCAGTTCCCGGCACCAAGGGCGGCTGGGTCACCATCAAAGACGCAGTGAAGAAAGCGGCTCCGGCTGGTCTGCCTTTGCCTGCGGCGATCCGTATGGCGGCGCAAACCACTGCTCCGGCTGTCGAAGTGGCAGTTGAAGGGGGTGAAGCATGAAACTTGACGTAATCACACTTGATGGCGGCAAAGCTGGCACCATCGACCTCGACGAAGCTCTGTTCGGCCTCGACCCGCGCGCAGACGTTCTGCACCGTGTCGTCCGTTGGCAGCGCGCCCGGATGCAAGCAGGCACCCACTCGACGCTGACCCGCGCCGAAGTGTCCTACTCGACCAAGAAGATCTACAAGCAAAAGGGCACCGGCGGCGCACGCCACGGTTCCAAGAAAGCTCCGATCTTCCGTCACGGTGGCGTTGTCAAAGGCCCGACCCCGCGTTCGCACGCCCATGATCTGCCGAAGAAATTCCGCGCTCTGGGTCTGCGTCACGCTTTGTCGGCGAAAGCCAAAGCAGGCGAGCTGGTGATTTTGGACGTGGCCACCATGGCCGAAGCCAAAACCTCGATCCTTGCAAAACATGTGTCCGAGTTGGGCTGGAAGCGCGTTCTGATCATCGACGGCGCAAGCGTTGACGCGAATTTCGCGCTGGCTGCTCGCAACATCGAAGGCATCGACGTGCTGCCGACCATGGGCGCAAACGTCTATGATATCCTGAAGCGTGACACCTTGGTGATCACCAAAGCAGGTATCGAAGCTTTGGAGGCTCGTCTGAAATGAGCATTAAACCGCAACACTACGACCTGATCAAAAAGCCAGTGATCACCGAAAAAGCCACTATGGCTCAGGAAAACAACGCGTTTGTGTTCCAGGTGTCGATGGATGCGACCAAGCCGCAGATCAAAGAAGCGATTGAAAACATCTTCTCTGTGAAGGTGAAAGCAGTCAACACCACGATCACCAAAGGCAAGGCCAAGAAGTTCCGTGGCCGCGCTGGTGAGCGTAGCGACAAGAAGAAAGCCTATGTCACGCTGGAAGCCGGAAACTCTATCGACGTTTCGACGGGCCTCTGATATTGGCAGCGAATCCCACGGCCCCGGTTCTCCGGGGCCGTGGAATTTTTGCGGAATCGGTGCGTTTTGGTTCGACCAAGAAGCACCCTATCTCGGGGATCTACGGAGCCCTATAACCTTGGGTCTACATCTAAGACCCAACAGCTGACGGAAGACAGAAAGCATGGCACTTAAGTCGTATAAGCCGACGACGCCTGGCCAACGCGGGTTGGTTCTGATCGACCGTTCGGAATTGTGGAAAGGCCGCCCGGTCAAAGCCCTTACTGAGGGTTTGACCAAGACAGGTGGCCGGAACAACACCGGACGTATCACGATGTGGCACAAGGGCGGGGGCGCCAAGCGTCTCTACCGCGTGGTCGATTTCAGGCGCACAAAATTCGATATTGCAGCGGTCGTTGAGCGGATCGAATACGATCCGAACCGTACCGCCTTTATCGCTCTGATCCGTTACGCGGATGGCGAACTTTCGTACATCCTGGCACCACAGCGTTTGGCCATTGGGGACAGCGTTATCGCTGGCGCTAAGACCGACGTGAAGCCGGGCAATGCGATGCCGTTCTCGGGGATGCCAATCGGTACGATCATCCACAACGTCGAGCTTAAAGCGGGCAAAGGCGGCCAGTTGGCACGCGCTGCTGGCACCTACGCTCAGTTCGTGGGTCGTGACGGTGGTTACGCGCAGATCCGTTTGTCTTCGGGCGAACTGCGTCTGGTGCGTCAGGAATGCATGGCCACCATCGGTGCTGTGTCCAACCCCGACAACTCGAACCAGAACTTCGGTAAAGCAGGCCGTATGCGTCACAAGGGCGTTCGCCCGACCGTGCGCGGTGTTGCAATGAACCCGATCGACCACCCGCATGGTGGTGGTGAAGGTCGGACCTCGGGCGGCCGCCATCCGGTGACGCCATGGGGCAAAGGCACCAAGGGTAACAAGACCCGTAAGGCCAAGGCTTCGGACAAGTTGATCGTCCGGTCGCGTAACGCGAAGAAAGGGCGCTGATAAATGGCACGTTCTATTTGGAAGGGCCCGTTCGTCGACGGTTATGTCTTGAAAAAGGCAGAAACTGCGAAAGCCTCGGGCAAGAACGAAGTGATCAAGATCTGGTCGCGTCGCTCTACTATTCTGCCGCAATTCGTTGGGCTGACCTTTGCTGTCTATAACGGCAAAAAGCACATCCCGGTGAATGTGACCGAAGAGATGATTGGTCAGAAGTTTGGTGAATATTCGCCGACCCGGACCTATTACGGCCACTCGGCCGACAAAAAAGCCAAGAGGAAATAAGCCATGAGCACGGAAAAGAACCCCCGTCGCGTGGCGGAAAACGAAGCGATGGCAATCAGCCGTATGCTGCGTACCTCGCCGCAAAAACTGAATCTCGTCGCTGGCCTGATCCGCGGCAAGAAAGTTGAAAAGGCTCTGGCCGATTTGACCTTCTCGAAGCGCCGCATCGCTGGTGACGTGAAGAAGTGCCTGCAGTCGGCGATTGCCAACGCGGAAAACAACCACAACCTCGACGTGGACAGCCTGATCGTGGCTGAATCCTGGGTTGGCAAAAACCTGGTGATGAAACGTGGCCGCCCGCGTGCGCGTGGCCGTTTCGGCAAAATCATGAAACCGTTCAGCGAGCTGACGATCATTGTGCGTCAAGTCGGGGAGTCTGCATAATGGGTCAGAAGGTCAATCCGATCGGCATGCGTCTTCAGGTCAACCGCACCTGGGACAGCCGCTGGTTCGCTGAATCGAAAGACTACGGCAACCTGCTGCTGGAAGATCTCAAAATGCGCGCGTTTGTGCATGAAGAGTGCAAGCAAGCTGGCATCAGCCGCGTGATCATCGAGCGTCCGCACAAAAAATGCCGTGTGACCATTCACACCGCACGTCCGGGCGTGATCATCGGCAAAAAAGGCGCCGATATCGAAACCCTGCGCAAGAAACTGGCTGCATTCACCAAGTCGGATGTTCACTTGAACATCGTCGAAGTGCGCAAACCGGAAGTCGATGCGCAACTCGTCGCCGAGTCGATCGCACAGCAAATGGAACGCCGGGTGTCTTTCCGTCGCGCCATGAAGCGTGGCGTGCAGAACGCGATGCGGATGGGTGCCCTCGGCATCCGTGTGAACGTCGGTGGCCGTCTTGGCGGTGCCGAAATCGCGCGGACCGAATGGTATCGTGAAGGCCGTGTGCCGTTGCACACCCTGCGCGCTGACATCGACTATGCTCTGTCCGAAGCCACGACTGCCTATGGCATCATCGGGGTGAAGGTCTGGATCTTCAAAGGCGAAATCCTTGAGCATGATCCGCAAGCCCATGATCGCCGTCTTGCCGAAGCGCAAGAAGGTGCAGCACCGCGTTCGCCTCGCCGCGACCGCGAACGCGCGTAAGGGAGAACACAGATGTTGCAACCAAAACGGACTAAGTTCCGCAAGCAGCACAAAGGCCGTATCCACGGCGAAGCGAAGGGCGGCTTCCTGCTGAACTTCGGCTCCTTTGCGCTGAAAGCCACCGAGCCAGAGCGTGTGACGGCCCGTCAGATCGAAGCGGCCCGCCGCGCGATCACCCGCCACATGAAACGCCAGGGCCGCGTCTGGATCCGGATTTTCCCGGATGTCCCAGTCTCGTCCAAGCCCACCGAAGTTCGGATGGGTAAAGGTAAAGGCTCGACCGACTATTGGGCAGCCAAGGTCAAACCGGGCCGCATCATGTTCGAGATCGACGGCGTGTCCGAGATCATCGCCCGTGAAGCCCTGCGTCTGGGTGCTATGAAACTTCCGGTCACGACGCGAGTCGTGGCAAGGGAAGACTGGTAAGGCTGCGCTCTCGCGCAGCCAGTGCGGTGTAGCGAGTTTCCTCGGAAACTCGCGGGCCGTCACCCGGTTCAGAATAAAGCCCCCGCTGGAAACAGCGGGGGTTTTGCTTTTTGGGGCAGGGGGCGTGAAAGCCTAGCCGTCTAGGTCTTCATAGTATTTCAGCGCAGCAAGATTCCGCCGCTGATGAACGATTCTCAGAATCGCCGCACCGCCGCCGCCTGCTTTGGCGGGCAGAAAGAAAATCACATGCTTTTCATGCGGCAGCGACCGCATGCCCTTCAGCATCAGATCACGCGGACGGCCGCAGTTGGGATCTTCGCCAATCCGCTCCATCGCAGCAGAAAGCCCGGCGAAATAGTGCAACCACTGCTCAACTGCCCAATGCTCCAGCGTATAGGCCCGAATATCCTCTATATCCTTCAAGGCCCTGCGCGAGAGCCGGATTGTCATCGGCGGAACGCGTCAGGCTCGAAGGCGCGCGGGTCAAACTCGACATAATCGCCGCGTTCGACTTCTTCCGCCGCAGCCTCCAACTCGGCCTTCAACGCATAAAACGCCCGCGCGCCATCCTTCTCCATGATCGCGCGCATCCCGGCCCGCACCACTTCGCTGAGGTTGGCATAGGCACCGGAGCGGATCTGCGCCTCGGCGTATTCCTGCATCTGTTTGGTCAGATAAACGTTGGGCATGATGGGCCTCCGATGCCAGATCGTATCAGATGCTGACATAGAGACAAGAAGGTTGGTGGAGTGCATGATCTCTCACACCCTACTGCTATGTGGAGAAAGAGGCGCGGCAATTGGCGTCACCCGGCATTCAGTGGGCAAGATGAGGATTGCAGAGAAGTTTGGGTGAAGTCTATTCTTGGCACTACAAGTTGTAAGTGGAGTTTTTTGAATTTGGAAATTGATACAGGTCCGCGCCGGTTTACGCCGATCCTTAAACTGATCTTTTTCGCCGGACTTTGGGTTGTGCTATGTGGGTATGCGCTATGGCAAACGATAGAGTTAACAATCGTCCGAGGTGATCTGGAGCATCATCGTGCGCGGCAACGGATGCTTTATCTCGCGGCTGAGCAGTCCTGTGTTACACGCGAACAGTTGCAAGCTGTGGCGCTAAGTCAGGGATGGCTGACTGAACTGCGTCAGTCTCCTTACGAAACCAGTTTACTTGATGACAAACTGCCTGCGGCAATCTTGGTGTATGTTGAACCACCGCTACCGTTGGGGGCTGTGGAATGGGTTGCCTACCAATTTGACTCTGCTGGATGCCTGGGCGGGAACTAATCAAGCTTCAAATCCCCCTTGCCCTATCCCCCCCCATCCCCTATACGCAGCCATCCACGGCTCCGAGGCGACTCGGAATCGGTGGTTTTACATTGATCCACCGGGTTCAGCGTGACCTTGCCGCAAGGTAGGGGCGCTCTGGTGATTGAAAAAGGAACAGGCGCATGACCGCCAAGGAACTATTGGGCAAATCGCCCGAGCAGCTGCGTGAGAGCCTTGTGGCCCTCAAGAAAGAAGCGTTCAACCTGCGCTTCCAGGCAGCGACCAACCAGCTGGAAAACACCTCGCGTATGCGCGCTGTTCGCCGCGAAGTGGCACGCATCATGACCGTGCTGAACCAGAAAGCCGCGCAAGCGGCTGCGAACTGAGGAGCAGACCCATGCCAAAACGTATCCTGCAAGGCGTCGTAACCTCGGACAAGAACGAGCAAACCATCACCGTTCTGGTGGAGCGCCGCTTCAAGCACCCGCTGTTTCACAAGACCATTCGTAAGTCGAAGAAATATCGCGCGCACGACGAGAACAACACCTACAAGACCGGGGATTCTGTCCGCATTGAAGAATGTGCACCGATCTCGAAGACCAAACGCTGGACGGTGGTCGTTGCTGCATAAGCAACGGCTTTCGTCTTTTTCTGAATACGAAACCCTGGGCAATGATGCCCAAAGGTCGGGAGAAACCAAATGATCCAGATGCAGACCAATCTGGATGTTGCTGATAACTCCGGCGCTCGCCGGGTTCAGTGCATCAAGGTTCTGGGCGGCTCGCATCGCCGCTATGCATCCGTGGGCGACATCATCGTGGTGTCGGTCAAGGAAGCCATTCCGAAAGGCCGTGTGAAAAAAGGCGACGTGCGTAAAGCCGTTGTTGTTCGCACCGCCAAAGAAGTTCGCCGTGAAGACGGCACCGCAATTCGTTTTGACCGCAACGCTGCTGTCATCCTGAACAACCAGGGTGAACCCGTCGGCACGCGTATCTTCGGGCCAGTGGTGCGTGAGCTCCGCGCGAAGAACTTCATGAAAATCATCTCGCTGGCTCCGGAGGTGCTCTGATGGCTGCGAAGCTTAAAAAGGGCGACACCGTCGTCATCTTGACCGGCAAGGACAAGGGCGCAAAGGGCGAGATTTCGTCCGTGAACCCGACTGCCAACAAGGCCATCGTCGACGGCGCCAACATGGCGATCCGTCACACCAAGCAAAGCCAGACCTCGCAAGGCGGTCGCATCGCAAAGCCGATGCCGATTGATCTGTCGAACCTCGCATTGCTGGACAGCAAAGGCAAAGCAACCCGCGTTGGCTTCCGTATGGAAGGCGACAAGAAAGTGCGCTTCGCTAAAACCACCGGGGAGGCGATCTGATGCTCGACCAAGCCACCTACACCCCGCGTCTGAAGGCTGACTATAAGAACCGCATCTGCGCGGCGCTTATGGAAGAATTCGGCTACAAGAACGCGATGCAACTGCCCCGTCTGGACAAGATCGTTCTGAACATGGGCGTTGGTGAAGCCGTCAAGGACACCAAAAAGGTCAAGAAAGCCGCCGAAGAGATGACTCTCATCGCCGGTCAAAAGGCAGTGATCACCCACGCGAAGAACAGCATTGCTGGTTTCCGCGTGCGTGAAGAAATGCCGCTTGGCTGCAAAGTGACCCTGCGCGGCGACCGGATGTACGAATTCTTCGACCGTCTGATCACCATTGCTCTGCCCCGCGTCCGCGACTTCCGCGGCGTGAAGCCGACCTCGTTCGATGGCCGTGGCAACTACGCCATGGGTCTGAAAGAGCAACTGGTGTTCCCCGAAATCGAATTCGACAAGGTCGATGAAGTGCTCGGCATGGATATCATCATCTGCACCACCGCTAAGACCGATGCGGAAGCGAAGGCACTGTTGAAGCAATTCAACATGCCCTTCACTTCTTGATCGCGCGAGGAACCTGACAATGGCAAAAAAATCCATGGTGAACCGCGAAGTGAAGCGCGAGAAGCTGGTGAAGCAACATGCTTCCAAGCGCGCAGCACTGAAAGCGGTGATCAACGACCAAGCGAAACCGGTGGATGAGCGCTTCAAAGCGACCATCAAACTGGCAGAGCTGCCCCGCAACTCGTCGGCTGTCCGTTTGCACAATCGGTGCCAACTGACCGGTCGTCCGCATGCGTATTATCGCAAGCTCAAACTCTCGCGCATCATGCTGCGTGATCTCGCC
>NZ_LGIC01000052.1 GCF_001294535.1 Cypionkella psychrotolerans
TACCCACATAGCACAACCCAAAGTCCGGCGAAAAAGATCAGTTTAAGGATCGGCGTAAACCGGCGCGGACCTGTATCAATTTCCAAATTCAAAAAACTCCACTTACAACTTGTAGTGCCAAGAATAGACTTCACCCAAACTTCTCTGCAATCCTCATCTTGCCCACTGAATGCCGGGTGACGCCAATTGCCGCGCCTCTTTCTCCACATAGCAGTAGGGTGTGAGAGATCATGCACTCCACCAACCTTCTTGTCTCTATGTCAGCATCTGATACGATCTGGCATCGGAGGCCCATCATGCCCAACGTTTATCTGACCAAACAGATGCAATGGTGAACCGCGAAGTGAAGCGCGAGAAGCTGGTGAAGCAACATGCTTCCAAGCGCGCAGCACTGAAAGCGGTGATCAACGACCAAGCGAAACCGGTGGATGAGCGCTTCAAAGCGACCATCAAACTGGCAGAGCTGCCCCGCAACTCGTCGGCTGTCCGTTTGCACAATCGGTGCCAACTGACCGGTCGTCCGCATGCGTATTATCGCAAGCTCAAACTCTCGCGCATCATGCTGCGTGATCTCGCCTCGTTCGGCCAGATCCCCGGCATGGTCAAGTCGAGCTGGTAAGGAGGTCGCCAAATGATGATGAACGATCCTATCGGCGACATGCTTACCCGTATCCGTAACGCGCAAATGCGTGGCAAATCGACCGTGTCGACCCCTGCCTCGAAGCTGCGCGCCTGGGTTCTGGACGTGCTCGTAAGCGAAGGTTACATCCGCGGTTTCGAGCGCGCCAAGACCGACAACGGTCAGGGCGAGCTGGTGATCAGCCTGAAGTACTTCGAAGGCGTGCCTGTGATCCGCGAAGTGAAGCGCGTGTCCAAGCCCGGCCGTCGTGTGTACATGTCGGTCAAGGAAATTCCGTCCGTGCGTAACGGTCTCGGGATCTCCATCGTGTCCACGCCGAAAGGCGTGATGTCAGATGCAAATGCGCGCGCAGCCAATGTTGGCGGCGAAGTGCTTTGCACCGTGTTCTGAGGAGGGTGGCATGTCTCGTATCGGCAAAAAACCCGTAGAACTGATCAAGGGCGTTTCGGCGTCCGTATCAGGTCAAACCATCGAAGTGAAAGGTCCGAAAGGCACCCGCAGCTTCACCGCAACCGACGACGTGACGCTCACGATCGACGAAGGCAGCATCAAAGTGACCCCGCGTGGCACTTCGAAGCGTGCGCGTCAGCAGTGGGGCATGGCGCGGTCGATGGTTGAAAACCTCGTCACTGGCGTCACCGCTGGTTTCAAGAAAGAGCTGGAAATTCAAGGCGTGGGTTACCGCGCTGCGATGGCTGGCAACATCCTGAAACTGTCGCTCGGCTACAGCCATGAAGTCAACTTCGCCGTTCCAGCCGGGGTCACCGTGACCTCGCCGAAGAACACTGAAATCATTGTGGAAGGCATTGACCAACAGCTCGTTGGTCAGGTCGCTGCGAACATCCGCGAATGGCGCAAGCCCGAGCCCTACAAGGGCAAAGGCATCCGCTATAAGGGCGAGTTCGTGTTCCGCAAAGAAGGCAAGAAGAAGTAAGGGACACAATCATGGCAAACACCAAGAGAGACCTGTTCCTCAAGCGCCGTCAGCGCGTTCGGAACAAAATCAAAGCGACTTCGCATGGGCGCCTGCGCCTGTCCGTTCACCGCTCGAACAAAAACATCAGCGTGCAGCTGATCGACGATGTGAAGGGCGTCACCATCGCCTCCGCCTCCACGCTGGAGAAGGAATTCGGTGTGGTCGGCAAGAACAACGTCGAAGCAGCGACGAAAATCGGTTCGGCAATCGCCGAGCGGGCCAAAAAGGCCGGTGTTGAAGTGTGCTACTTCGACCGCGGCGGTTTCCTCTTTCACGGTAAGATCAAGGCTTTGGCCGAGGCTGCCCGTGAAGGTGGATTGCAGTTCTGAGGAGTTGAAAAATGGCAGAACGTGATAACCGTCGGGACAATCGTGGTGGCAATGATCGCCGCGATAACCGGCCGGAAGAAACCCCGGAATTCGCTGACCGTCTGGTCGCGATCAACCGGGTGTCGAAAACCGTTAAGGGCGGCAAACGCTTTGGCTTTGCAGCACTTGTGGTAGTCGGCGACCAAAAGGGCCGTGTCGGCTTCGGCAAGGGCAAGGCTAAGGAAGTTCCGGAAGCGATCCGCAAGGCGACCGAGCAGGCAAAGCGCCAGCTTATTCGCGTGCCGCTGAAAGATGCCCGCACCCTGCACCACGACATGGAAGGCCGTCATGGCGCCGGTAAAGTGGTAATGCGGACGGCTGTTGCCGGTACTGGCATCATCGCCGGTGGTCCGATGCGCGCTGTGTTCGAAATGTTGGGCCTGCAAGACGTGGTGGCAAAGTCCATCGGCTCGCAGAACCCCTACAACATGATCCGCGCCACCATCGACGGGCTGAAGTCGGAAACCTCTCCTCGTCAAGTCGCGGCACGCCGTGGCAAGAAAGTGGCAGAGATCCTGAACAAGCCCGCCGCTGAAGTTGTGGAGGCTTGAACATGACCGACACCGTGAAGAAAACCATCGTGGTCAAGCAGGTGGCTTCGGCCGCCCGCCGCCCGGCAAAACAGACCGCGACCCTGAAAGGTCTTGGCCTGAACAAAATGAACCGCACCCGCGAGCTGGAAGACACCCCTTCCGTGCGCGGCATGGTCAACAAGATCTCGCATCTTGTGACGATCATCGAAGAGCGCGGCTGATCGCTGCACCTTCGGGTTAAACAAAAACGCCCCGCCGAAAGGTGGGGCGTTTTGCTATTAGCGGGGCACGTTGTTACAAAAGCCGAGAGGCACGGCAGACTTTCTGATGATACCTAACGGCGGGTATGATGTGAATTTCACGCATATCTCGGCACCAGCATAGCTTTCGATCAGCATGTCATGAAGCGGAACCATCCACTCTTGGCCTTCGACAGATACCCGCAGCGTTGCGACCGCACCTTTGCTAGACGATAAGCCATACTGCGCCATCACAGTGCCACGGTGAAAGCTAATCTCGCCAAAAAGGATAAGAATGGCGTAAATACCAAGGATGCCTACAAATATTGGGAGAACCAAGTAGCGGGACATTTTCTTGGTTTTATCGGCGTTCTCTTTTCTGATCATTTCAAATTTACTCGTGTTGAACATGCAGGCGTTGGGTGGGGTTACTGCGTAAACCGAAACGCCTCACAAAACCGCACCAGCCGCGCGTTGGTCTTGTCCTGCAAGGCCCAACCCCAAGCCTCATCCAACACCACCTGAGCCGCCTCAATCCGCTCGCCATCCCGCTCGCCATGCACCTTAGCATCGCCGTGGAACAAACTGCCCCGCACGTCCTGAACGACCAAAAAGAAATCCGAAACCGAATTCACCGCCCGCGCCTTTTTCCAAGACACTTCCCTGTCACGGTCAACCTTCAACAACCGAGGTGGGACATTGAACAGCACCTGAACCTCTGGCAACGCCCGGCAATGCGCCAGAAACCCATCGCCCAAATCGCCCGCAAACCCCGCCCAACCGGCCTCCGCCGAGGTGCCGGGCTTTTCATATTTCAAATACCCCGCCAGCTTCAGCGCATATTCAAACCGCGCAAAAGTCGCGACCAAGCTGCCCCATTCGTTCTTGAACAGCAGCTTAATCCCCGCCCGATAATTGGTATCCACCGCCATGACAGCCCCCGTGCAAAACAACCCGCAGATACGCAGGATTTGCGGGGGGAGTCTAGTTGGGTAGGCGGTCCGAGGGCATCGCTTTCGCATGTAGGCAAAAACCTGACGTTCTATCTTTGCGACCGCATCCGTGTTAACGATTATTAACGTTCTATTAACCTTTGTTAACGTAGGTGTTCGATGCGAGTTCTTTCTATCATGGGATTCTTGTTTCTGCCATCTGTCGGCGTTGCGGCAACAGCACAAACCCCCATGATCGCGTCCTCTGGACACCAGCAGGTCGAACATGGTGGTGGCTGCCGCAAAAGTTCACCTCCAGGGCAATGTTGTCATATGCAGAAATCAACGGGCAAGGTGCATTGCCACTAAGTCTGTAGGCTTACGGCTCGGATTGTAAGCCACCACTTGATCCCCACCCGCATCCCCTCTATACGCGCCCGATGCCTCACCTATCGGCATAAGAATCACAAACAGCCGCGTTGCTCTTGCCCGTCGCAGGCAAGGGCTTTCCGGCATAGGAGTATGCGACATGAAATTGAATGAACTGCACGACAATCCCGGTGCAACCAAAAAGCAAAAGCGCGTGGCGCGTGGTCCGGGTTCGGGCTCGGGTAAAACCGCTGGCCGTGGTATCAAGGGTCAGAAATCGCGTTCGGGCGTCGCTATTGGCGGCTACGAGGGCGGCCAGATGCCTCTGTACCGTCGTCTGCCGAAGCGTGGCTTCAACAAGCCGAACCAGGATCGCTTTGCCGTGATCAACCTCGGCCTGATCGAGAAATTCATCGGCCTCGGCAAACTCGACGCCAAAGTTGAGATCACCGAGGATATGCTGGTGGACGCGGGCCTCACCGGTCACAAGCGCGACGGCATCCGTATCCTGAACAAAGGTTCGATCACCACTGCGGTCAAACTGAACGTCACTGGCGCATCCGCAGCCGCTGTTGAAGCCGTTGCAGCCGCTGGCGGCACCCTGACCGTGGCACCGACCTTGGAAGCTTTCACCAAAGCGGTCCGCAAAGCATAACTAACGCCTTGTGAGCAGTCGACAGACCGCTTACATCGGCTTATGTTTCCCGCACCGCCGACCGGAAACGGTTTGGCGGCGCTTCCCATATCGGGCTTACGCAGAAAGAACTGGGCATGGCTTCAGCTGCCGAACAGATGGCCGCGAACCTCAGCTGGGGTACGCTTGGCAAGGCGACGGATCTCCGTAGCCGGATTTTCTTCACCATTGGCCTGTTGATGGTCTACCGCTTGGGCACCTATGTGCCGGTTCCGGGCATTGATGGCACGCAGCTGCGCCATTTCATGGATAATGCGGGGCAGGGCATCGGCGGTATGCTGTCGATGTTCACCGGTGGAGCCATCAAGCGGATGGGTATCTTTGCCTTGGGGATCATGCCCTATATCTCGGCCTCGATCATCATCCAGCTTTTGGCGTCGATGATTCCGGCGCTGGAGCAGATGAAGAAAGAAGGCGACGCGGGCCGCAAGAAGATGAACCAGTGGACGCGCTACGGCACAGTCTGTCTGGCGATCCTGCAAGGCTTCGGCATCGCTAAGTCTATTGAGGCAGGTGGGCTCGCCCATACGCCTGGCATGTATTTCGTGGTCTCCTGCGTGATCACTCTGGTCGCGGGCACGATGTTCCTGATGTGGCTGGGTGAGCAGATCACCGCGCGCGGCATCGGCAACGGCACTTCGCTGATCATCTTCACCGGCATCGTCGCTGAGATTCCGCACGCTTTGGCACAGTTCTTCAGCCAAGGCCGCGCGGGCGTGATCTCGACCCCAGTGATCCTGGGTGTGTTGGTGATGGTCGTCGGCGTGATCGCCTTTGTGGTGTTCATGGAACGCGCCTTGCGCAAGATCCATATCCAATACCCCCGCCGTCAAGTCGGCATGAAGGTCTATGATGGCGGCTCAAGCCATTTGCCGATCAAGGTCAACCCGGCAGGCGTGATTCCGGCGATCTTTGCCTCGTCCTTGCTGCTGCTGCCGACCACGATAGCAACCTTTTCGGGTGCCAATACCGGTCCGATCATGTCGACGATCTTGGCGTATTTCGGCCATGGTCAGCCGCTCTACCTGCTGTTCTTCGTTTCGATGATCGTGTTTTTCGCGTATTTCTACACCGCGAACGTGGCGTTCAAAACCGATGAAGTGGCCGACAACCTGAAGAACCAGAACGGCTTTATCCCCGGCATCCGCCCCGGCAAGAAAACCGAGGAATATCTCGATTACGTCGTCAACCGCATCTTGGTGTTGGGCGCGGCTTACTTGGCACTCGTCTGCTTGCTGCCGGAAATCTTGATCAGCCAGTTCTCGATCCCGTTCTACTTCGGCGGCACCTCGGTGCTGATCGTGGTGTCGGTGACGATGGATACGATCAACCAGATCCAGTCGCATCTACTGGCGCATCAATACGAAGGCCTGATTGAGAAATCGCAACTGCGCGGCAAAAAGCGCAGCACGGCCAACCGTCCGCCCGCGCGGCGGTGATCGGGCTATGACTTCAGGCCCGGCGCACCCCGCCGGGCCTTTTCTTTGACAGAAAGGCGACCCATGGCAAATATCATCCTCCTCGGGCCACCCGGCGCTGGTAAAGGCACCCAAGCCAAGCGTCTGGTGGATGAGCGCGCCATGGTGCAGCTGTCCACGGGCGATATGCTGCGCGAGGCCAAGACCTCTGGCACCGAGATGGGCCGTCTGGTTGCCGAGGTGATGGACAAGGGCCACCTTGTCACCGATGATATCGTGATCGGGCTGATTGAGGAAAAGCTGCAAACCCATGCGCCGGGCGGCTATATTTTTGACGGCTTTCCCCGCACGCTGAAACAAGCCGATGCCTTGGGCGAGCTGATGGCGCGCGTTGGTGAGACGCTGGATGCGGTGATCGAGATTAAGGTCGATGATGAGGCGCTGAAGGCCCGTATCGTCGGCCGCTACACCTGTGGCAACTGTGGGGCCGTCTACCACGACACCAACCACCCGACCAAGCTGGCGGGCATCTGTGACGTCTGCGGCAGCCACGATATGAAGCGCCGCGCCGATGACACCGAAAATGCGCTGCGCACCCGGATGCTGGCCTATTACCGCGATACCTCGCCGTTGATCGGCTATTATTACGCCAAGGGGCAGCTGTCGGCGGTGGATGGCTTGGCGGAAATGGACGCGGTTGCGGGCGCTATCGCCAAAGTTCTTGACAAAGCGTAACTAACTTGCCTGCAGCCCTTGACGATATGGTCAAAAGCCCATAAAGCACGGCGTCCCGCAGCGGAATCGCTTGCGGGATTCCTTATTTGTTAAGGATTCGAATCGCCCTCCGGTTTCGGCCTTGGTTTGGACTTTGGGGCGGTGTTGTGAAAAAAGGTTCTGGCACTACGGAACCGCAACCATGAAGGAATACACGTTTGGCACGTATTGCTGGCGTTAACATCCCGACCGCGAAACGGGTTCCGATCGCGCTCACCTATATCACCGGCGTTGGCCCGCATATCGCAGAGCAAATCTGTGCATCTGTTGGCATCGACCGCGCCCGTCGCGTCAACCAGCTTTCGGATGCCGAAGTGCTGCAGATCCGCGAATACATCGACGCAAACGTCACGGTTGAAGGCGACCTGCGCCGCGAAACCTCGATGAACATCAAGCGTTTGATGGACCTCGGCTGCTATCGCGGCCTGCGTCATCGTAAGGGCCTGCCGGTCCGCGGTCAGCGCACCCACACCAACGCTCGCACCCGCAAAGGCCCCGCTAAGGCCATTGCTGGCAAGAAGAAATAAGAGGGGCGTTTAGATATGGCACGCGATACCAAAGCATCCCGCACGAAGAAAAAAGAACGCAAGAACATCGCCGCTGGCGTGGTTCACGTGAACTCTTCGTTCAACAACACCAAAATCCTGATCTCTGACGTTCAGGGCAACGCGATTTCCTGGTCGTCCTCGGGCACCATGGGCTTCAAAGGCTCGCGGAAATCAACGCCTTACGCGGCGCAAATGGCAGCAGAAGATGCAGGCCGCAAAGCGCAAGAGCATGGCATGAAGACGGTTGAAGTCGAAGTGCAAGGTCCGGGTTCGGGCCGTGAGTCCGCACTGCGTGCTCTGGCCGCAGTTGGCCTGAACGTCACCTCGATCCGTGACGTGACGCCGCTGGCACACAACGGCTGCCGTCCGCCGAAGCGCCGTCGCGTCTAAAGCATCACTACAGGTCGGGTCGTGCGATGTCTGCACGGCCCGATTTCTGCATTTCTGAACCTCGGGCGTCCTCTGCTTAGGACATGAGCAGAAGACAAGTATGGAGGCGGTCACATGATCCACAAAAATTGGCTAGAACTGATTAAACCGACGCAGCTGGTCGTGAAGCCGGGGGCCGATGCACAACGCACCGCCACCGTGTTCGCTGAACCGCTGGAGCGCGGCTTTGGCTTGACCTTGGGCAACGCGCTGCGCCGCGTGCTGATGTCGTCGCTGCAAGGCGGGGCGATCACCTCGGTGCAGATCGACAACGTGCTGCACGAATTCTCCAGCGTGGCTGGCGTGCGTGAAGACGTCACCGACATCGTGCTGAACCTGAAAGGCGTTTCGATCAAGATGGATGTGGATGGGCCGAAGCGCCTGTCGATTTCCGCCAAAGGGCCGGGCGTTGTTACAGCTGGCGACATCTCGGAAACCAACGGCATCGAAATCCTGAACAAAGACCACGTCATCTGCCACCTCGATGACGGCGCTGACGTGTTCATGGAACTCACCGTGAACACCGGCAAAGGCTATGTCGCCGCTGACAAAAACCGCCCGGAAGATGCGCCGATCGGTCTGATTCCGATCGACGCAATCTATTCGCCGGTCAAGAAAGTGTCCTACGAAGTCACCCCGACCCGCGAAGGTCAGGTGCTGGACTATGACAAGCTGACGATGAAAATCGAAACCGACGGCTCGCTGACCCCGGAAGACGCTGTGGCTTACGCCGCGCGCATTCTGCAAGATCAGCTGGCTGTGTTCGTCAACTTCGACGAGCCGGAAGCTGCTGGCAAAGGCGTCGAAGATGCTGGCCTTGAGTTCAACCCGCTGCTGCTGAAGAAAGTTGACGAGTTGGAATTGTCTGTTCGTTCGGCAAACTGCCTGAAGAACGACAACATCGTCTACATCGGCGATCTGATCCAGAAAACCGAAGCAGAAATGCTGCGCACCCCGAACTTCGGCCGCAAATCCTTGAACGAAATCAAGGAAGTGCTGTCGGGCATGGGTCTGCATCTGGGCATGGAAGTCGAAGACTGGCCGCCGGAAAACATCGAAGATCTGGCCAAACGCTTCGAAGACCAGTTCTAAGAATTAGGGGCGGGGGCAACCTCGCCCAACTATAAATGCCCGGACTGCCGGGGAAAATATGGGCGCAAGCCCCAAGGTGAGCGGGACCAATCGTAGGCCCTGCCGGACAAAGTAAAACACGCGAATAGGAGATTCCAATGCGTCACGCCAATGGTTACCGCAAGCTTAACCGCACCCATGAACACCGCAAAGCGATGTTCGCCAACATGGCCGGGTCCTTGATCGAGCACGAGCAGATCAAAACCACTCTGCCGAAAGCCAAAGAACTGCGCCCGATCATCGAAAAGCTGATCACCCTTGCCAAGCGCGGCGACCTGCACGCCCGTCGTCAGGCGCATTCGCAACTGAAGCAAGACATCCACACCGCGCGTCTGTTCGAAATCCTCGGCCCGCGCTATCAGGATCGTCAGGGCGGTTACGTCCGCGTGCTGAAAGCCGGTTTCCGCTATGGCGACATGGCACCGATGGCGATCATCGAATTCGTTGATCGTGACCCGAACGCGAAAGGTGCAGCCGACCACGCCCGCACCGCCGCCGAGGATGCGTTTGAGGCGTAAGCCCACCGCAAACCCCCTTAAAAACCCGCCCTAACCGGCGGGTTTTTTCATATCTATCAAGAGCCATCGCGCGGGTTGACGTTGGGTTAACCGCAAGGGCGAAGGCCAATTTTCAAACGTTGCTTCCCTTCGCATCCATTCTGCTGATTGATGGTAAATTGGAAATAGCATGTTGCTGATCCGAGTATAGTAGCCACCCTCCGAACTGCCTAAAGTTGTAAATGAATCGAGAGATCGAAGAAACATGTCAGTAAAGCTAGGTATAGATGTCGAGTTACACCAACTTTCGCTTATGGCTCCTGCGGGTTACTTCGTCGGGCTCCATATCCGTTTCACAGCGCCCTTGTTCACCTTTCAGACCTATGACCAGCGCTGGCTCGACTACTACACCGAAAAAGGCTACGTCCTGCGCGATCCAATGGTAGCCTGGGGCTTCAGTGCCACAGGCACCATCCGTTGGAGCGATAGTGCCCTGCCAGACCCGTTTGGCCTGTTCACCGAGGCCGCAAGGTACGGTCTGAACTATGGCGCCACAGTTGCCTGTGGCCCGGTCAAATCACGATCCATTGCCTCATTTGCGCGGGCTGACCGCGAATTCGAGGATCATGAAATTGCAGCCATCGCCACCATTGTGCACCGGCTGCATGACGTGACAGAGCCACCCGAAGAGCTGACCAAGGCTCAGATCGAGGCTCTGCGCTGTATCGCTGGGGGGGACCGGTTTACTGCCGCTGCGGCGAAACTGGGTATATCAGAAAGTGCGCTTAAAGCGCGTATCACATCAGCGCGCGTGCGCTTGATGGCGCGCACCACAGCCGAGGCCATTCAACGCGCAAAGGATTATCGGCTGATCTGACAACCCCCTCCGCGATGTTCCGACTGCCATCTGAACATAACGGAGACCACAATGCTCACCACCACACTGTCTTTTGCCAACCTCCACAACCATGGAGAGCTGTTCGCGAATATGCTTCGCGCCCGGCGCGAGTTATTCATCGTCCATAACAAATGGGACCTGCCCGAGGCTTTGGGGATGGAATACGATCAGTACGACACCCCGGCCAGCCGCTGGGTGGTCGTGCATGATGATCAGGGCCGGGTTCTGGCGGGCAACCGTCTGACGCCCACCACCGCAAAATGCGGTATCTACAGCTATATGATCCGCGACGCGCAGCGCGGTTTGCTGGATACGATTCCGGCCAACCTATTGACCGATGAAGCCCCCGTGGGCGATCACATCTGGGAATCGAGCCGCCTGTTCGTCGCCCATGACGTGCCATCCTCGATCCGCCGCCGCGTCCACGCGCAGCTGATCGCCCAACTCGGCGACACCGTGCGCAGCCTGGGGGCGACGCATTGCCTGACCCTGCTCGCGGCCACTTGGCCCCGTTGGGCCGATCGCGTCGGCGTCAAGATGAAGGCGATGGGCCCGGTGATGGAAATCGACGCCATCGACAACCAAGTGGTCGAGATGGATTTCAGCCTGACCAAGCACTGACCAAACCTGCGGCGGCCTATGGGGAGCAGGGCCGCCCGCAGCCCCCGATATCACGCAGCGGGGCAGGTGGAAGTGGTGACGAAACTGCCCCTATGCGGTGGGATATGATGACTCGTGGTGGCGTGGGTCAGCTATGTGGGACGGAGCTGTCATTGGCAGTGCTTTACTCTGCCAAACAAAAGGTGAAGGTTGGGGCAGGATGGTCTCGTCGATAGGCTGCCGATTTCCTTGGAGTCACCAATGAATCACCTGTTCCTAACGACCTATGACTGGGTTCCAGACATGCCGCGCGGCTTTGTGCGCGACTTAAGGGTGCGTTGGGCGTTAGAAGAGGCTGGCTTGCCCTATCGCGTCGAAAGCACACCCTTCAGGGACCGGCAGCCTGCACATTTGGCTCATCAGCCCTTCGGTCAGATACCTTGGTTGACTGATGGCGAGCTCACGATTTTCGAGAGCGGTGCGATCCTTCTGCACCTGGGCGAGCTCAGCGAGATACTAATGCCTACCCATCCGCGAGGCCGCAGCGAAGTCAAAGAATGGCTTTTTGCCGCACTAGCATCGGTTGAGGCAGCAAGTCAGCCATGGTCTTTCTTCAAGTTTTCCGGTGAGACCGGCGAAACGCCGATGTGGAAGTTTTTCGACGATTTTCTGACCCACCGGCTAGCGCATATGGAAACGGTGCTTGCTGGGGGTGAATGGCTGGCTGGGCGCTTCTCGGTGGCTGACATCCTCATGGCGGATGTGCTGCGTCTCGTCGACCGGTTTGAAGGCTTGGCAGACTATCCCGCCTGTCGAGATTACGTTGTGCGGGCCACGGAAAGACCAGCCTTCCAAAAGGCGCATGTGGATCAGATGGCGCATTTTGCTGCAGCTGATTGAGCAAAGTCGACACTCGATGCGTGCTGCTATCAAATCGGAGGTTTGATGAAGGTCTGGTTTGGGCTCAAATGAGGTTTCTCCAATCAGCTGCCCCAAGGCAATCTCCTCCGCCCGCTTGAGCCAGTTCCCCCGCCCCAACAGCTTGGGCGCAATCCGCCTTCCCCCGCTCCGCTTTGCCGCGTAAACTCCCCGCATGTCAGACCTTTTCGACACCCCCGGAAAACCCGTGCCAGAGGCCCCGCGCCCTTTGGCGGATCGCCTACGCCCGCGCACGCTGTCCGAGGTGATTGGTCAAGGTCATGTCCTCGGCCCCGATGGCCCCTTAGGCGCGATGATCGCCGCCCACAGCCTGTCGTCGCTGATCCTCTGGGGCCCGCCCGGCGTCGGTAAAACCACCATCGCGCGCCTGCTCGCCCATGAATCCGACCTTGCCTTCGTGCAAATCTCCGCGATCTTCACTGGCGTGCCTGACTTACGCAAAATGTTCGAATCCGCCAAAATTCGCCGCCAAAACGGCCAAGGCACCCTGCTTTTTGTCGATGAAATCCATCGTTTCAACAAAGCCCAGCAAGACGGCTTCCTGCCCTATATGGAAGATGGCACCATTCTTCTGGTCGGTGCCACCACCGAAAACCCCAGTTTCGAGCTCAATGCCGCGCTCTTGTCCCGCGCCCAAGTCATCATCCTTGAACGCCTCAACTTGACCGACCTGGAACTGCTCGCCCAACGCGCCGAGAAAGACCTGAACCGCGCCCTCCCGCTCAACGGCGATGCCCGCGAAGCGCTGATTGAGATGGCCGACGGCGATGGCCGCGCTTTGCTGAACCTGATCGAACAAATCACCGCGTGGAAACTCGACAAACCGCTGACTCGCGACCAACTCGCCACCCGCCTGATGCGCCGCGCCAGCAAATACGACAAATCCGGCGAAGAACATTACAACCTAATCTCGGCCCTGCACAAATCGGTGCGCGGATCGGACCCCGACGCCGCCCTCTACTGGTTTGCCCGCATGCTGGAGGGCGGCGAAGACCCGCGCTTTCTCGCCCGCCGCATCACCCGCATGGCCGTCGAAGACATCGGCCTCGCCGACCCGCAAGCCCAGCAAATCTGCCTCGAATCCTGGAACACCTACGAACGCCTCGGCTCTCCCGAAGGCGAACTCGCCCTCGCGCAAGCCCTCGTCTATCTCGCCCTCGCCCCCAAATCGAACGCGGTCTACACAGCCTACAAAGCCGCCCGCGCGAGCGCCCGCGAAACCGGCAGTCAACCGCCCCCTTTGCACATCCGCAACGCCCCCACCAAACTGATGAAAGACATCGGCTACGGCGCGGGCTACGCCTATGATCACGACGCCGAAGACAGCTTCTCCGGCCAAAACTATTTCCCCGACGACATGAAGCGCCCGATCTACTACACCCCACCCGAGCGCGGTTTTGAGCGTGAGTTGAAAAAACGCATCGACTATTTCGTCAAACTCCGCGCCAAAAGAAACGACAGCTAGCCGTTTCATCTTGGCCTAAATATCCCCCGCGGAGCGTCCCACACCCGCCGATCCGCCGCCCTATCAAGCCTCCGCGCCCCCGCCTTAGCGAAAAGCGCGCGCCAGCAAGCGCTGAGCGGCAGTTGACAAATCCCCCGCCTGCGCCCAATGAAACCTGATGTTCTACACGCTCTCCCAAGTCGCCCTCGGCGGCGCCATTGGCTCGGTTTTGCGCCACCTGTGCATCTCGACCCTCGGCGCACCTTGGGCCACCGCCCTCGTCAACATCGCGGGCAGCTTCGTCATGGGCATCTTTTTCGTCACCCTTAGCCGCACGTCCCTATCGCCCCTGCTGATGACCGGCGTGCTTGGGGGCTTCACCACCTTCTCCGCCTTCAGCCTCGACACCCTAAAACTCTGGCAATCCGGCCAAATCCCGCAGGCCGCAGCCTATATGCTGGCCTCCGTCACCCTCTCTCTCATAGCCGTCGCCCTTGGCGCAGCCCTAGCCCGTGGAGCCCTCGCATGAGCGACGTTCAACTGATCACTGTCACCGAAGACGAAGGCGAGCAACGCCTCGACCGCTGGTTCAAGCGACGTTTTCCGCAAGTCACCCAAGGCCATGTCGAAAAGATGTGCCGTACCGGGCAAGTCCGCGTGGACAGCTCGCGTTGCAAGGCGTCGGATCACGTCGCCCCCGGCCAGACCATCCGCATCCCGCCGTTGCCCGATGCCGCAGCCCCGGTTGCCCGCCGCGCGGGCAGCTATTCCGCCGCCGACGAGAAAATGATCCAGAACGCCGTGCTGTGGAAGGATGAGCATATCATCATCCTCAACAAGCCCCCCGGCCTGCCGTCGCAAGGCGGCTCCGGCCAAGGCGACCGCCATGTTGATGGCCTGACCGAAGCCCTGAAGTTCGGCTACAAAGAGCGCCCCAAACTGGTGCATCGCCTCGATAAAGACACCTCGGGCCTGTTGATGCTCGCCCGCACCGACCGCGTGGCGCGTGCGCTCAGCGAAGCCCTGCGCCACCGTCTCACCCGCAAAATTTATTGGGCCGCCGTCGCGGGCGTGCCGCACCCGCGCAAAGGTTCGATCAAATACGGGCTGCAAAAATCCGGCGGCGGTCGTCACGGCGACGAAAAGATGATCTGTATCCACCCCGCGAAAATGGCCGAACACCCCGATGCCAAACGCGCCCAGACCGATTATTTCACCCTGTGGTTCCTCGGATCCCGCCTGTCGTGGATGGCGCTGGAGCCCGTCACTGGCCGCACTCACCAGTTGCGCGCCCATATGGCCGAGATCGGCCATCCGATCTTGGGCGACAGCAAATACGGTGTCTCGGGCACCGAAAACATGGGTGACGGATGGGGCGCCAGCATCGGCGGCGATATCAGCCGCAAACTGCATCTGCACGCCCGCATGTTGACCATCGAACACCCGATCCTGAAAAAAATGATGACCTTCACAGCACCACTGCCCGAGCATATGGCCCGCACGTGGAAGACCCTTGATTGGGGCGAAAACCAAGTGCCCGCCGATCCGTTCTCGGGTGCTGAATGAGCGCTTGGACGGCAAAACGTTTTTGGAAACAAGCCATTGCAGGGCCCTGCGACGGCGGTTTCACCGTAACCCTTGATGGCCGGGCGGTCAAAACCCCGGCCAAGCGCCTGCTGGTTCTGCCGACAATGGCGATGGCCGAAGTGATTGCCGCCGAATGGGATGCCCAACAAGGCCGCGTCAAACCCGAAACCATGCCCGCCACCCGCGCCGCCAATTCTGCCATCGACAATGTCGCGATCCAATTCGTCGCCGTCGCGCATGACCTTGCCCGCTACGGCGAAACTGATCTGCTCTGCTACCGCGCCACTGGCCCGCAAGAACTGATCGACCGTCAGGCTGACGCATGGGACCCACTGCTGGCTTGGTCCGCCGCCGCCCTGCGCAGCCCCCTGATCGCCACCGCTGGCGTGATGCATATCCGGCAGCCGGAAGCTTCCATCGCCAAACTGACGGCGCAGGTCCATGCCTTCACCCCATTTCAACTCGCCGCCGTGCATGATCTGATCGCGATTTCAGGCTCGCTGATCCTCGCCCTTGCGGTGACCCGAGGTCGCCTGTCGTTGGACGAGGCATGGTCGTTAAGCCGAATCGACGAGACGTGGCAGAACGAACTCTGGGGCGTCGACGAAGATGCGGCGGCGTTAGAATCGCTTAAACGGCAGGCACTGGCCGAAGCGGCACGATTCTTCGTATTGTGCGGGTAACAATCTTCTCCCATCTTGCCGCTTCTTTGCACATTCTGTCTGTCTGACTGCCCCAAAGCGTTATGATAGCGCTAAAATCCGTTATATTGGCAGTTTTGCTTGACCGATTGCATCGCTATGTCCGAGTATCACTGACACTGGCGGCGCTTGCCGTCACTCGGGAAGGCACCTGTAACTTGTGCAGGGCATATAACCTTCGCCCGAAAAACGGGCGGAAACCAGGAAGAGGTAAGAATGAAAAAATCCGTATTCTTCGGCGCACTTGCGGCCACCACGGTCCTTGCGGGCGCGGCATTTGCCGGCACGCTCGATGACGTGAAAGCCCGCGGCGAGCTGATCTGCGGCGCGAACGTCGGTCTGACCGGCTTTGGTGCCCCGGATGCAACCGGCGCTTACGTCGGCTTCGACGTTGATCTGTGCAAAGCCATTGCCGCTGCCGTTCTGGGCGACGCTGCCAAAGTGAAATACGTCCCCACCACCGGTGAGACCCGCTTCACCGCTCTGGCTTCCGGCGAAGTTGACGTTCTGGTGCGGAACTCGACCTGGACCTTCTCGCGCGACACCGACCTGAAGTTCGATTTCGTCGCGGTGAACTACTATGACGGCCAAGGCTTCATGGTGAAAAAAGAGCTGGGCGTGTCCTCGGCGAAAGAACTTGATGGCGCCACCGTCTGTATCCAGACTGGCACCACGACCGAGCTGAACTTGGCTGACTTCTTCAAAGCCAACAACATCTCCTACACCCCAGTCACCGTCGGCGACGATTCGGAAGCTTTGCGCCAGTATGACGCCGGTGCTTGCGACGCCTACACCACTGACGCCTCGGGCCTCGCTGCGTCGCGCGCTTCGCTGGCAAACCCGGCTGACCACATCATCCTGCCAGAAATCATCTCGAAAGAGCCGCTCGGCCCGGTCGTACGTCATGGCGACAACAACTGGGGCGATATCGTCCGTTGGACCTATTACGCGCTGCTCGAAGCTGAAGAAAAAGGCATCACCAAAGCCAATATCGACACCGTTGGCGCATCGACCACCGACCCGGAAGTCAAGCGTCTGCTTGGTCTTGAAGGCGACATGGGCGCGATGATGGGTCTCGACAAGGAATGGGCCAAGCGCGCCATCGCCGCGTCCGGCAACTACGGCGAGATCTTTGAAGCCAACATCGGCACCTCGACCCCAATCGGTCTGGCACGCGGCCTGAACGCATTGTGGACCCAAGGCGGTCTGCAATACGCTCCGCCGTTCCGGTAATCTGACCTGACCATTCGGGCGCGGGGAAATCCGCGCCCGTTTCACCTTGATCCGGCACATCACCTGACCGCAGGGGACCACCCCAAACGACCGGCAAAAGCCCGGCAGCGGCAGGGCAGGGGGAATACATATGACGCTCGCGACCGAGCCACCGAAAGCAAACTTTCGGTTGGGCATGCTGATTTACGACACCCGCTACCGCAGCTACACCATCCAAGTGATCGTTCTGATCCTGTTCGCGCTGGGTGTGGCGTGGTTGGCCAACAACACCATCGTGAACCTTGCGGCCAAGGACAAAGACATCAACTTTGGCTTCCTGTGGAACCGCGCAGGCTATGACATTGATCAACACCTGATCCCCTACACCAACGACGACAGCCACTTCCGCGCTTTGCTGGTCGGGTTGTGCAACACCCTCGTCGTCGCCTTGGTCGGCTGTATCCTGTCGACCATCCTCGGCGTGATCATCGGCGTGCTGCGGCTGTCGAAAAACTGGCTCGTCGCCCGTTTGATGACCGTCTACATTGAGATCTTCCGCAACGTCCCTCTGCTGCTCTGGATCATCCTCGTCTATGTGGTGTTCTCAGAGACCCGGCCCGAGCCGAAAGCCTTCAAACTCGTCGAAGGCCAAACCTCTGCCGCGCATATGAATTTCTTCGACACCATCGCTGTGACCAACCGTGGCACCAACGTACCCCTGCCGCTGCTGACCAATCCGCTGCCGACCGTGCATCTGGGCTTCATGCCGATCAGCCTGTCACTGATCGCCGTCATCGCGGTGATTGCGGCCTCGATCTACGCCAATATCCTGCTGCGCCGCCGCACCAAAGTCATCCAAGAAGCCACCGGTATCCGCCCCACGATCTGGTGGAAATCCGTGCTGATCCTGTTCGTCCCGGTCGTAGCCCTGCTGTTCGCCATGGGCCTGCATTGGGAATATCCGGTGTTCAAAGGCTTCAACTTCAAGGGCGGCATCAACATCGCCCATTCCTTCACCGCTCTGACCATCGCGCTGACGCTCTACTACGCCTCGGTGATCGCCGAAACCGTCCGCGCTGGCATCCAAGCCATCAGCCGTGGCCAGTCCGAAGCCTCCGCTGCCCTCGGCATCCGCCCCGGTCGCACCATGAGCCTCGTGATCCTGCCGCAAGCCCTGCGCGTCATTATCCCGCCGCTGATCTCGCAATATCTCTCGCTGACCAAGGATACCTCGCTTGGCATTGCCGTCAGTTACCTCGATCTGCGCGGTACTTTGGGCGGCATCACCCTAAACCAGACCGGGCGCGAGCTGGAATGTATGACCCTGATGATGTTGATCTATTTGATCATCAGCCTGATCATCTCTGCGGTGATGAACGCCTATAACGCCTCTGTCAAACTGAAGGAGCGTTAAGATGTCTCTCTCTTACATCCGCAAAGACATGCTTGCCCCGCAGGCCCCACCCATTTCGCAAAGCGGCGTAATCCGCTGGGTGCGTGATAACCTGTTCAAGGGCCCATTCAACACCATCCTGACGTTGCTTGCGATCTGGACGCTCTATCAACTGATCGCCCTGTCGTGGCCTTGGCTCGCCAATGGGGTATGGAGTGACGCCAACTCGATGGCCGATTGCCGCAAAATCGTCGCCGCAAGCGCGGGCCCCGATGCTTCGGGTGCCTGCTGGGCGATGATCCGTGAACGTTGGTCGCAGTTCATCTTCGGCTTCTACCCGCCCAGCCTGTGGTGGCGTCCGATCCTCGCCTTCGGTCTGCTGTTTGTCGCCCTCGCCCCGGTGCTGTATTCTGACAACAAAAGCGCGATGTCGAAACTCTGCGGCGTGGTCGGAGCCCTCACCGTGCTCTGCCTGATCGGCGCAGATGGTTTCTCGTTCCACACCGTGCTTGCCATCGCCCTAATGGCCGCCCTCACCGCCCTCGCCGCGATCAAACCGCGCCTGTTGCTGATCGTCACCCTGCTGTTCCCCTTCGTCGCGCTTTGGCTGCTCTGGGGCGGTTCGATCTGGGGCCCGATCACCGCCCTTTTGGGCTTCACCGTTATGGTCGTGATCTATGGCCTCGTAGCCCCCAAACTGGGGCCGGTGATGGGCGCCAGCATCGGCTTTATTGCCGCCTGCCTGTGGTGGTTGTTCCTGCAATCCTATGTGTCTGAGGCTTGGCAAGCGCTGCTTCCGTTCCAGCTCACCTACGTCAACTCCGACAAATTCGGTGGCTTCCTGTTGGCCTTCGTGATCGGCGTCTCATCCATCTCGATCTCGCTGCCCTTGGGCATCCTGCTCGCCCTCGGTCGCCGTTCCGACATGTTCCTCGTCAAAACCCTCTCGGTCGGCTTCATCGAATTTGTCCGCGGCGTGCCCTTGATCACCATGCTGTTCACCGCATCTTTGCTGCTGCAATACTTCCTGCCGCCGCAAACCAAGTTCGACCTGATCCTGCGCGTCGTCATCCTCGTCACCATCTTCTCGGCCGCCTATAACGCCGAAGTGGTGCGCGGCGGCCTCGCCGCCCTGCCACGCGGCCAGTATGAAGCTGCCGACGCTTTGGGTCTGGATTACTGGCAGGCGCAGCGGCTTATCATTATGCCGCAAGCGCTGAAAATCTCGATCCCCGGCATCGTGTCGACCTTCATCGGCCTGTTCAAAGACACAACGCTGGTGTCCTTCGTCGGCCTTGCCGATCCGCTGCGCGGCATCACCACCATTGTGCGCGCCGACATCGCGTGGAAGGGCATCTACTGGGAGCCCTACATCTTCGTCGGCGCAATCTTCTTTATCGTCTGCTTCGGCATGTCCCGGTACTCGATGTATCTGGAGAACAAGCTGAAGACTGATCACCGCTAAATCAAGGACTTACATCATGGCAGACCCCGCAATCGACCGCAGTAAGATGCAAATCTCTGACGAGGTGGCAATTCAAATCACCAATATGAACAAGTGGTATGGCACCTTCCATGTGCTGCGCGACATCGACATGACGGTGAACAAGGGCGAACGTATCGTCATCTGCGGCCCCTCCGGCTCGGGTAAATCCACCCTGATCCGCTGCATCAACCGACTAGAGGAACACCAGCAGGGCCAGATCATCGTCGATGGCACAGAACTGACCTCTGATCTGAAGAACATCGACAAGGTGCGCTCGGAAGTCGGCATGGTGTTCCAGCACTTCAACCTGTTCCCGCATCTGACCATCCTTGAGAACCTGACGCTGGCCCCAATCTGGGTCCGCAAGGTGCCGAAAAAAGAAGCCGAAGAAACCGCGATGTATTTCCTGCATAAGGTGAAAATTCCCGAGCAGGCGCGTAAATACCCTGGCCAACTCTCGGGCGGCCAACAGCAGCGCGTCGCCATCGCCCGCTCGCTCTGCATGAAACCCCGCATCATGCTGTTCGACGAGCCGACCTCGGCTTTGGACCCCGAGATGATCAAAGAAGTGCTCGACACCATGATCTCTCTCGCCGAAGAAGGCATGACCATGCTGTGTGTGACGCACGAAATGGGCTTCGCCCAAGCCGTCGCCAACCGGGTGATCTTCATGGACCAAGGCCAAATCGTCGAGCAAAACGAGCCGCGCGAGTTCTTCAACAACCCGCAGTCGGAACGCACCAAGCTGTTCCTGTCGCAGATTCTCGGGCACTGACACCACCCAACACAAACAAAAAGGCGCCCCTCCCTGGGCGCCTTTTTCGTTAACAATTCCTTACCGTCAAAACCTAACCGATTGATCTAGCGATAATCTCTAAGAGGTCCCAACTCGGGACCTCCCTAAACCACCATCTCGCGCGGGATAACAAAATCCACCGTCACGCCTTGGCCCAGATCAATCTGATCCCAAGCATCGACCGCGAAATCAACGACCAGTGTCGCCCCCGTCGGATAGCGGCCAAACTCCGCATTCAGTGGGGCCTTCGCCACCAACTTCTCGGCAAACTCGGCAATCCCCGGATTGTGCCCGATCATCATCACCACATCCGCCTGCGCGTGCTTCAAAACCGCCAGCATCACATCCACCCCGGCGTGATACAGCGCGGGCTTCAACTCCATCAACGGAGTTGCAGGCAAAGCCGGTGCAATCCCCGACCAGGTCTGCCGGGTCCGCACCGCATCCGAGCACAGAACCTTCTGCGGCACATACCCGCGCGAGGCCAGCCACTGCCCCAAATCCGCCGCCGCCGCCTTCCCCCGTTCATTCAAAGGCCGGTCGTGGTCCGGCGTAAGTGGATCATCCCAAGCAGACTTGGCGTGGCGAGTCAAAATTAGGCGTTTCATGTGTGGAATGTTCCCATGTGATAAGCCGAGTGTTCCGCCAGTCTTGCATAGCCTTGCGATACCGGGCAAGCCCGTCGCACAGCGCAACCGTAATTCATACAATCTCCGCCACTTGGCCCGCTCAAATAGGCGCGACAGGCAGGCACATCATAGCCCGCCCTATCCAAAGCCCCCACCGGACAGGCCGACACACAAGGCCGCGCACATTCCTCACAAGGCGACACCGCCACCGGAACTTCCACAAGCTGCTTCAAAGCCAGCGCGCCACGAAACGACACCATCAAGCCCTGTTCTGCCTGCACCAGCAACCGCACCGGGCTGTCCCACACCCGCCCGGTCCTAAGCGCCCATTGGTAAAACGGATGATAGGGCGCGCCGCCAAACGGAAACAGTGCCTTCGCGCCCAGATCACATGCCATCCGCCCAATCACCCGCCGCGACCAGCGGTCAATCGGATCAGCCTTACCTGCTGAAACATAGTCCAGCCACTCCGGCTGGCTTTTCACATGCGCCCAATACCCCGGCTCCAAAGGCCCGAGCAGCAGAACCGAGCGTGTCCCCGCAGGCAACCCAGCCTCATCCTCACAACAAAACCCGCCCAACACTGCCAGATGATGCCGCGCCGCCAAGTCCTCAATCGCGCTTAACGAAACGGCAGCCACAGGCTCCACCCCAATCGCGCCGGTTTCTCGTCTTGCCATTGCAGCCCCACCACCATGCCCTGATGCCCCGCCGCAGGTTGCGCCCGATAGGTCCGAAAGATCCTGTCCCAAACCGACAAGGCAAAGCCAAAATTGCTGTCATGCTCGGCCCGCACCACCGAATGATGCACCCGATGCATGTCTGGCGTCACCAAAACCAACCGCACCACTGCGTCCAACCACACAGGCAGCCGCAGATTGGCATGGGTGAACAACGCCATGCCATTGAGCAAAATCTCAAACACCACCACTGCCACCGCTTGCGGCCCCAAAGCATAGATCAGCCCGATTTTCAGCGCCATCGAGGCTAAAATCTCCACCGGATGAAACCGCAAAGCCGTGGTCACATCCATATCGCGGTCGGCATGGTGCATCCGGTGAAACCGCCAGAACAACGGCACCTTATGCGTCAACCAATGCTGCGCCCAAATCGCAAAATCCAACACGAGCAGAGCGATCAACACCTCAACCCACAGCGGCCACGCCACCCGATTCAGCACACCCCAACCCATTGACCACGCATCCACAGCCGCGCCGACTGCCAGAAACGGCAAAGCCATCGACAGCGCCCGCAAAGCCAGCGTGTTCAACACCGTTATCGACAGATTGGTAAGCCAGCGCCGCCCGCGCCCCAGCACCCGCTTGCGTTTTGGCGCTAAAGCCTCCAGCCCGGCAAAAACCACAAACAGGCTCAGAAATACTGATAATCGCAGTAAAACTTCATATTGCATCGCAGCCTCCGTCAAGCAGCCTAGGCTGACAAAATGCGAAGGCAAGCGCTTTCACATTGGCTCACATATCCCCGCTGGAGGCTCTTTTGGCTGGCAATAGTTGCCTCCGGCGGGGATATTTAGACCAGTATGAAAGCCCTTAGCGCTTCACATGCGGCTTGACGCGCGGCGTGCTGGAGCGAATTTGCGAGCCCGCGCCGTGATCGGTGAACAGTTCCAACAGGCAGGCATTGGGAATCCGCCCGTCGAGAATCGTCACCGCCCGGGTGCCTGCCTCAATCGCCGCAAGCGCGGTTTCAGTTTTCGGGATCATCCCGCCCGAGATCACCCCATCCGCCGTCATCTGCCGGATTTCTTCCGGCGTGATCTGGGTCATTACCTCGCCTGCGGCGTTTTTCACCCCCGGCACATCGGTCAACAACAGCAAACGATCGGCCTGCAACGCCCCGGCAATCGCCCCTGCGGCGGTGTCGCCATTGACGTTGAACGTCTCATTATCTGCCATCCCGGTGGCGACCGGAGCGACCACGGGAATAATCCCCGCATTGTACAAATCGCGCAAAACCTGCACGTTCATCTCCACGGGACGGCCAACAAACCCGAGTTCAGGATCATCGGCGACGCAAACCATCAGGTCATCATCCTTGCCGGAAATCCCCACCGCGCGTCCGCCCGCGTCCATGATCGCCTGCACGATGCGCTTGTTGACCAGACCCGACAGGACCATCTCAACGACCTGCACCGTCGCCTTGTCGGTCACCCGTTTGCCGCGCACGAATTCCGATTTGATGCCCAGTTTGGCCAGCATTTCGTTGATCATCGGCCCGCCGCCATGCACCACAACCGGGTTCACCCCAACCTGCCGCATCAGCACCACATCGCGGGCAAACTCTGCCATCGCGGCATCATCGCCCATCGCATTGCCGCCAAATTTCACCACCACCACCGCGCCCTCAAAGCGTTGCAGATAGGGCAGGGCCTCGGACAGCATCTTGGCGGTGTTGATCGCATCACTCATGGTCAGGGTCTGCTTTTGCATGGGGAAGACTCCAGGATTTTTTGCCTGATAGCCCCTTTAGCCCCCCCTGCCAAGCAAAGCTTTTGTGTCTGGGCAGAGGTTAATTTCCCGTAAACGGCCCCCCGCTAAGTGATTGAAATGATGTAAGCTGAGCCGGTGTCCACGCGCGGACAGGCTTGCAATCGCCCCGCAATGCCCTAGCTTGAGCCCCAGCCAAGGAGGCCATGATGCCCGAGCAGAAAACCCTCGTCCTGACCGGAGCCAGCCGGGGAATCGGCCACGCCACCGTCAAACGTTTCGGGGCAGAAGGCTGGCGCGTGCTGACCTGCTCGCGCCACCCCTTCGATCCGCGCTGCCCGTGGCCGGGTGGGGAAGAAAACCACATTCAGATTGATCTGGCTGACCCCAACAAAACCATCGCCGCGATGGAGACAATCAAGGCCAAGCTGAACGGAAAACTCCACGCCCTCGTCAACAATGCCGGAATCTCTCCAAAAGGTGAGGGTGGCAAACGGCTGAACACCCTAGAGACCGATCTGCGGACATGGGGCCAAGTCTTCCACGTCAACTTCTTCGCAAGCGTGATCCTCGCCCGCGGCCTGCAAACCGAACTCGCCGCCGCAAAAGGCTCGGTGGTGAACGTCACCTCGATTGCGGGAAGCCGGGTGCATCCCTTCGCGGGTGCCGCCTATTCCACGTCGAAAGCCGCGCTGGCGGCGCTCACCCGCGAGATGGCCCACGATTTCGGTCCCCTCGGCGTGCGGGTCAACGCGATTGCTCCGGGAGAGGTGGAAACCGCGATCCTCTCGCCCGGCACCGATAAAATCGTAGATCAACTGCCGATGCGCCGCTTGGGTCAACCGAAAGAGGTTGCCGACGCGATCTGGTTTCTGTGTTCCGAGCAGTCGAGCTATATCTCAGGCACCGAGATCCAGATCAACGGCGGCCAGCACGTCTGACACCGGAATTCGCGCGAATTCCGGCACGATTTCTGCGCAGAAATCGCCTGCCTATACCAGCGTCGCGATGATCGCCCGCAAAGTCTCAATGCCATCGCCTTTTTCCGAACTGGTCACCACCAATTCCGGGTAAGCCGCAGCATGTTTCGCCAGCGCGCCTTTAACCTGCTCGATATTCGCGTCGCGCTCCGCCGCAGAAACCTTATCCATCTTGGTCATCACGACTTGAAACGTCACAGCCGAGCGGTCGAGCAGATCCATAATCTCCTCATCCACAGCCTTCACGCCATGCCTTGTGTCGATCAAAACAAACGCCCTGCGCAAAGTTTGCCGCCCCGCCAGATAGGCCTTCAGCAGTGCCTGCCATTTTGCGACAATCGGCTTTGGCGCCTCGGCATAGCCATAGCCGGGCAAATCGACCAGAAAACGGTTCATCTCGCCCAAGGCAAAATAGTTGATCTCTTGCGTCCGTCCCGGCGTGTTCGAGGCGCGGGCGAGGTTTTTACGGCCCGTCAAAGCATTGATCAGGCTGGATTTGCCGACATTCGAGCGGCCCGCAAAGCAGACCTCCAACCGATCCGGTTCGGGCAGACCCGACATTGCGACCACGCCTTTGACGAAATCAACCGGGCCTGCGAACAGTAAGCGGCCGGCCTCACGCGAGGGGAATTCCGGCTCGGGGGCCAAGGTGAACTCTAGGCTGCTCATGCCAATCTCCATTCATCGCCGACCGCAATCGGCCCGCTTTCCACAACCACAGCATAGACGCCGAAATCCTGATGACCGAAATGCTGGTTCAACGCTTGCAGCGTCGGTGCGTTCGGGCGGCCAGTTTCAGGATCAACGGTGGTGGCACTGCACCGCTCAATGCGTTCTTCAACCCGCAACACCGCGCCGCCGATACGGATGTTCTGTCCAACCCAAGCCAATTCGGCCCAAGGGTCCGCCCCGTCGAGCCAAAGATTACCACGCCAGCGGTCTCTCGACAATTCAATCCCCATTCGCGCCGACAGATTTGCCAGTGAGGCGGTGGATAGGATCGACAGCGCGGGCAGGGCGGTATCCGTCATGCCGCGCCCGGCGGTCGCAATCGCTACCGGCTGCGCACGATCAGGCGGATTCAGCGGCGTCACCCAGTCCAGAAACCGAGGCAAATCGGCGGGATCATCCGGGCGAAAGCTGATCTCACCGCGCTCTGGATGGTTCAGGGTAACGGTCGCGGTCGCCTCATCCAAGCTGGAGGTGATCGCCATCAGCGCCGGAGCCTTCGCGCCCCGCGCGAAATTCACGCAGCGATTCCAACCGGGTACGAGTTTCGCCGCCTCATGCGCCACCGCCCAATGCCGATCCCAAGCCAGACACTCCCCCGCCAAAAGGCGAACGGACGCGAGGGTTTCGCGTCCGTGTCCCTTGATCGGGTGGCGGCAAATTTGCGCCAGCCGCTTGGTCATTTCTTGGCGACCTCGACGGGCTTTTTCTTGCTAAAGCCGGATTTGATATTGCCGAAAATATCCGGTTTGTGACCGTGGCTGCGCATGATCAGATATTGCTGGGTGAAGGTAATGGTGTTGTTGGTGATCCAGTAAATCACCAGACCGCTGGCGAAACCGCCGAGCATGAACATGAACACGAACGGCATCCAAGCGAACAGCTGTTGCTGCACCGGATCGGCCGGGGCCGGGTTCAGTTTCTGTTGCAGCCACATCGTCACACCCAGCAGGATCGGCAGCACGCCGATGAAGATGGTTGCCAGCAAAGTGTGAGGCGTGGGGGCACCCCAAGGCAAAGCGCCGAACAGGTTGTAGATCGACGAGGTGTCGGGTGCGGAAAGGTCGCGGATCCAGCCGAAGAACGGCGATTGCCGTAATTCAATCGTGACGAAGATCACCTTGTACAGCGAGAAGAAGATCGGAATCTGGATGAAGATCGGCAAACAGCCCGCAGCAGGGTTCACTTTGCGCTCTTTATACAGCGCCATCATGTCCTTTTGCAGCTTTTGCTTATCGTCGCCTGCACGCTCTTTCAGCACCTCGAGTTCAGGCTGCAATTCCTTCATCCGCGCCATCGAGACGTAGGATTTATAGGCCAGCGGCAGCACAAGAAGTTTCAGAAAGAAGGTCAGCCCGATGATCGCAAGGCCCATGTTGCCGATCAGACCGTGCAGCCAATGCAGCACGAAGAAGATCGGTTTGGTCAGGAAGTAGAACCAGCCCCAGTCGATCGAATCGATGAAACCGGCGATGCCTGCCTTATCCTGATAGGCGCGAATGGTTTCCCATTCTTTCGCGCCCGCAAACATCCGGGTGGTGGTTTCCATGGTTGCACCGGGGGCAACCGTCATCAAAGGCTGGCGCACCTCGGCCTGATAGATGTCCGACCCGGGCAGATATTTCGCCACTGCGGTATAGGGTTTGCCTTGTTCGGGCACCAGAGTGGTCATCCAGTAGTGGTCGGTGAAGCCGATCCAGCCATCCTTGGTGGCCTCGGTCACTTCGGCAGGGTAACCCTCACGTTCATTCGGGGTCATCGAGGCGAATTTCGAATATTTCAGTTCTTCAAGGCTGCCATCTGTGCGGCGCACCAGACCTTCGTGTACCACATAGATATTTTGCAGTTTCGGCAGGCCTTGGCGGACGATCTGGCCGTATGAATACAGGTTTGCAGCCGCCGTTCCGGTGTTTTGCACCTGATCGGTCACAGAGAACATGAAATCCTCGTCCACCGCGATGGTGCGCAGGAATTTCAGGCCCTTGGTGTTTTCCCATTGCAGCGTCACCGGCTGACCCACCGACAAGGTGCCGCCTGCGGCGATTTTCCACTCAGTCGCAGCCCCCGGCACGTCTTCGGCGGTCAAGCCAACACCCGGAGCCCAGCCGAACACGGCGTAATAGGGGGTGGTCTGGCCGACAGGCGACAGCAGTTTGACGGTGGGCGAATTCGGCTCGATCGTCTCATGGTAGGTTTTCAGTGACAGATCGTCGAACCGCCCGCCCAGCATTGAGATCGAGCCCGACAGTTTCGGGGTGTCGATGGTCAGCCGCGGCGCTTCCGGCAAAGGCTCGGTTGACGCGACGGTGCCTGCCGGGGCTGCAGTGGCCAGAGCCTCGGGTGTCGCGGCAACCGGGGTCAGCGGCGCTTGGGTCTCAGCGGGAAACCATTGCGGAAAAAGCATCGGGCCTGCGACGAACCAGCCAAGGATCACCAGAAAGCTAAGCACGGTTGCGAGGATGAGATTCTTGTTTTGATCGTCCATCGGGACAAGCACCATTCCTGTTCAGGGTCAGGCGTGGTTCAACGATAGGGGGGCGCAAAGGTCAAGCGGTTTTCCCCGACTCAAAGGGCTTCGCGCCGGGTTTGCCGCGCAATTCGCGGTGTGCGCGCCGATTTGACCCTAACGGGCGCGTGAGCCGATGCGCGGAATCGCCCCGACCTTGGCGCGGTGACGGGCGATCCATTCCATCGTCTCATCCACCGGCATCGGGCGGGCGATGCCGAAGCCTTGCACATCTCCGCAACCTAATTGTGACAGCATGGCATGTTCGCCGGGGGTCTCAACCCCTTCGGCCAAGGTTTCCAGCCCCAACCGCTCGGCCATCGACAGGATCGCCGCCACCATCTTTTGCTGTTCGCGATCCTCATCCAGTCGGGTGACAAAGCTGCGGTCGATCTTGATGCGGCGCACCGCAAAGCGGCGGATCGAGGTGATCGAGGCGTGACCGGTGCCGAAATCATCCAGATCAATGCCGCAGCCCAACGCCGCCAGCGCTGCGATGTTTGAGACGATGATGTCATTGTCGGTTTGAGCGACGACGTTTTCCAACACCTCAACCGACAGTCGCTTGGGCTCCAGATCAAAGCGATCCAACTCCCATTTCAATTTTTCGGCCAGACGCGGGTTGCGCAGTTCCGGCGATGAGAAGTTCACGGCCACGGTTGGCACATTTAACCCGGCGCGATCCCAGCGGGCGAGGGCCGAGAGCGCGTGGTACAAAATCACCTCACCCAGACGTTCGCTTAGGCCCGCATCTTCGATCATCGGCAGAAATTCGGCGGGGGGAATCAGGCCCTTATCGGGGTGATACCAGCGCGCCAGCGCCTCAAACCCGGTGATCGCCCCGGTATGGGTAGAGATTTGCGGCTGGAAATGTGGGCGAATCTGGCCCTCGTCGAGCGCGTGCTCCAACTCATCGCGCAAAGCGTCCCGGTCGGCGCGATTGGCCGCCATGTCCTCGGAAAAGCTGCGAATGGCGCTCGGGCCGTGGCGTAAGGCGTCGTCGGCGGCAATCTGCGCGGCGTTCAGCAGGCTGGCACCGCTTGCCTCTGGTGCGCGACTGCCCAGACAAAAGCCAATCGAGCAGGTGATGTAGATCCGGGTTGCGTTCAGGCTGATCGGGGCGCACAGCGCCGATTGCAGGCGCGCCGCGACCTGCACCACCGTCTCGATATCCAGCCGCCGCACCGGGGCCAGTGCCACCGCAAAGCCGCCGCCTTCCAGCCGCGCCACCACATCGCCCGCGCGCAAAGAGGCGCAAATCCGTTCGGCCGAGCGTGCGAGCACCTCGGTCTGTGCGGCGCGGCCATGTTGTTCGATCATCCGCTCTGCCAGATCGAATTGCAGCACCAAACAGGCGGTGGTGCGCCCGCTAAGATGCGATTCGCGCAAAACCGCGTCCAGAGTGCCAACGATTTGGGCGCGCAGCGACAGACCTTCCAGCACTTGCGATTGATCGGTCGGGGTTTCCTGTGGCCGCACTGCGCCTGAAATCGCAAACAACAGCGGCGCACCAAGTGCTGTCAGGATCAAATCCCTCTCTCCGCCCAGCCAGAACGCGGCGAGGGTCAGGGCGGGGAGGAACACAAAAGCCTCTGGCCTGCGCATCAGCACGCCAATGTGGGCGAACCCGGTGGAGACTGCGGTGAAAAAGCGTGAAACCATCGGTCCGGCCCTATCTGCTGCGGGGCAACGCCACCCCGATGCGGCAAGACTAGGCAAACACCCTGATCGGAAGGTTAATCCTCACCTCAAAGTTGCAGAGGATTTTCGCTATTTGTTCCACGGTTTGTTAATCATCCGGCGCCAAAGCGGCCCGCGTTCCGCCTTAACGTTTGGCGTCAAACTCGGGGTCGGCACCGGGCACCGGATCATAGCCTTGCCCACCCCATGGATGGCAGCGGCAAATCCGATGCACCATCAGATAACCGCCTTTGGCCGCGCCATGCCGCTCTAACGCTTCCATTGCATAGGCCGAGCAGGTGGGTTGAAAGCGGCAGCCATGGCCAATCCAAGGCGACAGCACCAACCGATAGGCGCGCACGGGCAGGGCCACGATGCGCGCCAGCGGAGTCATGGCCGCGCCTTGTGCACCGAGGCCAAAGCGGTGGCCAGATCGGCCAGCATATCTTTGTAATCGCGCGCTATTGTGGCCTCTGGCTTGGCGACCAGCACATAATCCCAGCCGGGCCGCGCCAGCCGCGGCAGCACCTCTCGCGCCAAGGCCCGCATCCGCCGTTTGGCCCGGTTGCGCGCCACCGCGTTGCCGATTTTCTTCGAGGCCGTGAAGCCGATCCGCACCGTGGCCTGATCATCGCCCCGCGCACGGCCCTGCAACAGAAAGCTGCCCGTGCCCTGCCTGCGCCCTTGTGCGGTGCGCAGATAATCCGGGCGGTTCTTCATGGTCTGAACACAAACAGAAACCGCCGGAGGCGCTTCGGACGCTTCGGCGGTGGGGCCAATGTCCGATACCTTCGGCGGTGTCATGTCTGCTCCTGCATCCGACCCCGCAGGGTCAGTCAGAAATTAAGCCGACAGCTTCTTGCGGCCCTTGGCGCGGCGGGCTGCCAGCACAAGGCGGCCGCCTTTGGTAGCCATGCGGGCGCGGAAGCCGTGACGGCGGGCGCGAACCAGGTTCGACGGTTGAAAAGTGCGCTTCATCGCGGTCTCCATCAGACGGGCACGGCGAACCTTAAAGATTCGACGGCGTAAACTTGAAGCCCGGTCTTTAGGGGCGGATCATCGGTAAGTCAACGCGCGTCCTGCGAGATTTCTGCAACATTTGCCGATCATCGCGTCTGGGGCGGGGCAAACTGTTACAAATCGGCGGCTTTAGATCGCCGATTTCGCAAACCAGATCAAGCTGGCGTGAGACGGCTGGCGTGGGCAGGCCAATCCGACCATCTTAGGCTAAAGGAAGACCATGACCCGTTGCGCGCGCCTGATCCCGATTGTGCTGATTCTCTGCACCGCTGTTGCTGGTGCGGTGTTTCTGCGTGAGCGGTTGTCGTTTGAGGCTTTGGCCGAGAACCGTGAGGCGCTGCTGGCCTACCGCGACGCGCATTTCCTCTGGGCGAGTCTTGGGTTTATCGCGGTCTATATCGTGATTGTCGGTCTCAGCCTGCCCGGAGCCACCATCGCCACGCTGACGGGCGGCTTCCTGTTCGGCATGTTCCCCGGCACATTCTATAACGTACTTGCCGCCAGCATTGGCGCTGTCTGCATCTTTCTGGCGGCGCGCGCGGGGTTTGGGGCGAGCTTGGCCGAGCGTCTGCAAGGCGGATCAGCCTCGCGTCTGCAAACCGCGTTGCGCGAGAACCAATGGTCGGCCTTGTTGATCATGCGGCTGGTGCCTGCGCTGCCGTTTGTGCTGGCCAATCTGCTGCCTGCGATGGTGGGGGTGCGGCTTTTGCCGTTTGCGGTGACGACATTTTTCGGCATTATTCCGGCGGCGTTGGTGTTTACTTCGGTCGGCGCGGGATTAGGAAAAGTGTTTGCACGCGGTGAGCGGCCCGATTTGGGGGTGATTTTCTCGGCCCCTGTGCTGCTACCCTTGTTAGGGCTTGCGGCTTTGTCCGCGGTGCCGATCCTGTTGAAAAAACGCAAGAAGGGCGGCTGAATGGAGCGGATTTCGACAGATATCTGCATCATTGGTGCAGGTTCGGGGGGGCTTTCTGTTGCGGCGGGGGCGGCGCAGATGGGTGCGCGCGTGGTGCTGATTGAGGGCGCTGCGATGGGCGGTGATTGTTTGAACTATGGCTGCGTGCCATCAAAGGCGCTGTTGGCGGCGGGCCGCGCGGCGCAGGTGATCCGTATGGGCGCGCCGGGTGTGCGGGGGGCCGAGCCGCAGATTGATTTTGCTGCCGTCAAAGCGCAGGTCGCGGCGGTGATCGCGCAGATTGCTCCGGTGGACAGTCAGGAGCGCTTTGAGGGCTTTGGTGTGCAAGTGATCCGCGCTTATGCCCGCTTTATAAGCCCGCGCGAGGTGGAGGCGGGCGGAAAGATCATTCGCGCCCGGCGCTTTGTGATCGCGACAGGGTCGCATCCCACGATCCCAGAGCTGCCGGGGTTGGAGGCGATCCCCTATCTGACCAATGAAACGATTTTCGCGCAGACCGCGCGGCCGGATCATCTGTTGATCCTCGGCGGTGGCCCGATTGCGATGGAAATGGCGCAGGCGCATCGGCGCTTGGGTTGTGCGGTGACGGTGATCGCCCGCAGCCGTGTGCTCAGCCGCGTTGACCCCGAGGCGGCTGCCGTCGTCCTCGCCGCCCTGCGCGCCGAGGGCATCGAGATGCTGGAGGGCCGCGACATCGCGCGGCTGCGGCCCACGCCGCTGGGGTTGGAAGCGGTGCTGAATGATGGCACCACGCTAACCGGATCGCATCTGCTGGTTGCCACCGGGCGCACGCCTGCCATCGCAAAGCTGGATTTGCCAGCCGCAGGCGTGGCTTACAGCGATAAAGGTGTGACGGTGGGGGCCAATCTGCGCAGCAGCAACCGCCGGATTTATGCGGTGGGCGATGTGGCGGGGGGCTTGCAATTCACCCATGTCGCAGGAGCTCATGCCGGGGTGGTGATCAAACAAATACTGTTCGGCCTGCCCGCCAAGCAAGCCAGCGTGGTGCCAATGGTCACCTACACCGACCCCGAACTGGCGCAGATCGGGCTGACCGAGGCAGAAGCGCGCGCCAAATATCCGGGCGTGCAGGTGATCCGGCAAGAATTTCTGCACAACGACCGTGCAGTGACCGATGGTCAAACCACAGGCTTTCTCAAGCTCATGCTGCTGAAGGGCCGCCCCATTGGCGTCACCCTTGTTGGCGCTGGCGCGGGTGAGTTGATCGGGCTTTGGGCGCTGGCGATGACTTCGGACCTGAAGATCGGCGCGCTGGCCGGGATGATCGCGCCATATCCCACGCGCGGCGAGATTTCGAAGCGTGCAGCGGGGGCCTATTTCTCACCGAAACTCTTTGATAACATGGCCGTGAAGCGGGTGGTGCGGCTGGTGCAGCGGCTTTTGCCATAAGCTGCGTTTGCGGGCCAAGCTGGGGGCTTTCGTCCCCCAGACCCCCTAAGGATATTTGTACACAGAGGATGACCAGAAGCGTGGCAGCAAGGCGGGGCGGATTTCTGAACACCCTGTCGGGGCGGGTTTTGGCCTTGACCGTGGCCTTTGTCATGCTGGCCGAAGTGCTGATCTTCGTGCCTTCGATTGCCCGATTTCGCGCCGATTTTCTGACCCTGCGGTTGGAGAAGGCGCAAATCGCTTCGCTGGCCCAGCTGGCTGCCGAAGACATGGTGACACCTGCACTGGAAAAAGAACTGCTGGCCAATGCCGAGGTTTACAACGTTGTGTTGCGCCGGGATGAGGTGCGCCAGCTGGTGCTGTCCTCGCCGCTGCCAACGCCGATCTCGGACACTTTCGATCTGCGTGAGGCGGGGCCTTGGGCGCTGATCCGCGATGCATTTGCCTGCCTGTTGGACCCCGATGATCAGATCATCCGGGTGATCGGCTACCCGGTGCAGTCCGCAGGGCTTCTGATTGAAATCACGATGGATTCCGCGCCGATGCGCAATGCTATGCTGGATTACGGCGGGCGGATTCTGCTGCTGTCGGCGTTGATTTCTGGCGTCACCGCGTTCTTTCTGTTCCTCGCCGTGCAGCGCCTGATCGTGTTGCCGATCCGCCGGGTGGTCAACCACATGACCGCCTATGCCGAAGCGCCCGAGGATGCCCGCCGGGTGATCGAGCCAACCGCCTCGGTGGTGGAGCTGCGCGATGCCGAGGAAGCCATGCACGCGATGCAGACCCAGCTGACCGGCTCTTTGCGGCAAAAGGAACGCCTCGCACAGCTGGGCGGGGCGGTCGCTAAGATCAGCCACGATCTGCGCAACATCCTGACCACGGCGCAGCTGTTTGCCGACCGGATCGAGGGCAGCACCGATCCGATGGTGGCGCGTGCTGCCCCGAAACTGGTCGGCTCCATCGCCCGCGCGGTGGCTCTGTGCGAATCAACATTGGCGTTTGGCAAGGCCGAAGAACCCGCGCCGCAGTTGCGCGAGGTGGCATTGGCGACCTTGGCCGAGGATGTCGCTGAAGGCGAGGGCCTTGCGGGCGAAGGCCCGGTGACCTGCCTGATCGAAGTGCCCGAGACGCTGGTGATCCATGCCGATTACGATCAGTTGTTCCGGGTGCTGTCCAACCTTGTGCGCAACGCGCGCCAAGCGATCGAGGCAACGGGGGTCGAGGGCAGCATCGAAATCTCCGCCGGAGAGAGCGCGTCAGAATGGTGGGTCAGGGTCGGCGACACCGGCCCCGGCCTGCCAGAAAAGGCCCGTGAGCATCTGTTTGAGGCGTTTCAGGGCGGCGCGCGCAAAGGCGGCATCGGCTTGGGTCTGGCGATTGCCGCCGAGCTGATCCGCGGCCATGGCGGGCGGCTGGAACTGGCGCGCAGTGACGCGGATGGCACCGAGTTTCTGGTGCATTTGCCGAAAACCATCGACTCTGCGACCTGATCACGATTTGCCCAAGGTTACGCGGGGATTGCGCATCAAGTTGCATTTCGCTGCGTATTCGCTCTTGCAATGCCCGGCAGGGGGGGCTAAATGCAGCCGCAAGAGTGGATCCATAGCTCAGCTGGATAGAGCATCAGACTACGAATCTGAGGGTCGGGCGTTCGAATCGCTCTGGGTCCACCACTTTCAATCCTCCAACAAATATACAGGCTCGATCGCGGCAAGAAATTGTTGTTGTTTTAGAGGGTTATGCAGTTTTGGCTCAGGAGTTGTTTCTCCGGCCCAAGCCCCAAAAAGCCTGTCTCTGCGCGAATTCTCTCCGAAGCTGTGGACTGCGGTAATTTACTCCACAGTTGTAAGCCGTTGTTTTGTAAGTTTTTTTATTAGGTGGGAATTTGTTGTTTTTCAGTTTCGTTTGGGTGGCAGACGGGTCTGGTATCGAAATTTGTGCTGGCTTTAATCGGCAGTCGCTCTGTCGCTGGACGACCAAGCGCACGCTTAGAGTAACTAAAGCCTGCTTTGCTTCCAGCGCCTTGCCGTGTCATAGAAGTGCTCAATCATCAGGTGACTCAATGCGCTACTCCCGTCTTTTCATTGGCTTCGCACTCATTCTGATTGCGCTCTGGGTGATCGTCAGCGAACAGATGGCGGGCGCGAGTGCCGATGCGGTAATCAACGCGCGGTTGACTACCCTGCGCTCGCCTATTGCTGGGCAACTATCAATGCCGCCGCGTGGATTGGGGTCCTCGGTGAGTGTTGGCGAGGAGTTGGTCTCGGTGACCGACCCGCTGGTCGACAAAATCCGACTCGACGATCTGGCGATGGAGCGCGGATTTGCAGAAGCCGAAGTCGCCAGATTGAGCCTTCAAGTCGAGCGGGCGACGGCGCAGATCGAAGCATTAGAGGCGCGGCGGCAAGATTATAGTCTCGAACGCGTCACCGAAATTGAAATCAGACTGTCGCGTGCACGCGCCCGACTTGACCTGATAGAGCGTGGGATATTGGGCGATGAGGCGGTGGCCGGCTTGGTCGAAGAAGGCCAGTCAGGCGATCAAGGTGATCCGCAAATCGAAGGTATTGCCGTTGAATACGCGCGCGAGCGGGTCGCCGTCCTGGAAATCACTCTGCGCAGCGCGAAATCAGGGGTATTCCTTGGCGACGGTTACAATGATGCGCCCTTTTCCGAGCAGCGGCGCATCGAGCTTGAAACATTGCGCAGCGGGCTAGATGCGGATTGGACGAATGCTAAAGTCCGGTTAGGCACCATCGAAGCCCGCATTCTGAAAGAGCGCGAGCGGACAACGCTTTTGGGAAGAGCCGCACTTAGTTCCACCGCCAATGGCCAAGTTTGGGAAGTTCTTGCCGCAGATGGCGAAATTGTTCAGCGTGGACAGGATGTGCTGCGTCTTCTTGACTGTGATTCAACGATAGTCACGGTTTCCGTGACAGAAGGCGTTTACAATCGCCTGACAGTTGGCGAGGCGGCAGTGTTCCGGCTATCCGGCGACGGGCGCAACTTCGCCGCAAGCGTGATCCGCTTGGCAGGCCCGGGTGCCGGGACAATCTACCAGAATCTTGCGATTGCACCCAGCCAGCGCCACTTAGAACGCTACGATGTGGCGCTGGTGGTCCCGAGCTTGCGCGAAGTACCCGAGTTGCGCTGCACCGTTGGTCGGACCGGACGGGCGTTCTTTGACGCACGGCCACTGGATTGGTTGCGGGACATATGGCGCTAAGATGGTGCTGCCATTCTATCTGAGTGAGCTTGAGTCCAGTGCCATGCACATGGCGCTTGTGGCCGGGATGGCCCTTGTCCTGCCGATGGTCGTGAACCCGGCTCGTAATTGGCAGCGCACTCTTCTGTTCGCGGTGGCGACACTTCTGGCACTGCGTTATGCCCATTGGCGGTTTACCGAAACACTTGCTCCCGTTGGCTTGACGAGTGCGTTTCTGGCAAGCTGGTCGCTGTTCGTTTTGGAGATGGCGGCGTTGATCGGGTCGATGAGTGCTTTTGTGATCATGTCACGCACTCGACAGCGTCAAGATGAGGTGGCTGCTCATCTTGGTTGGTGGGCGCCGGCTGCGGATCCGCGTGTTGCCATACTGATCGCGACCTACAACGAAGATCTTGAGGTGTTGGAACGCACTATTGTTGGGGCGCTAGCGCTGAACCATCCGGCAAAGGAAGTTCTGGTTCTTGACGATGGCCGTAGAGATTGGTTGCGCGACTATTGTGCTAGCCAAGGCGTGCGTTACTTAAGGCGGCCTGACAACAGGGGGTCAAAAGCTGGGAACATCAATCATGCTCTCGACGTGCTGGCCGCCGATCCTCTGCCACCAGATTTCATCGCGGTGCTCGACGCCGATTTCGTACCGCATCGGGGGTTCATCAGCAGATCTCTGGCGCTGTTCCATGATCCGAAGGTTGGCTTGGTGCAAACCCCACAGCACTTCTTCAATGCCGATCCGATTCAACATAATCTTGGTCTAAGTCGTTCTTACCCTGATGAGCAGCGGTTTTTCTTTGACCACATGCAGCCCGCACGCGATGCATGGGGTATCGCTTTTTGCTGCGGCACGTCGTCCATCGCGCGGTGGCGCGCGGTGCAGGAGGCCGGTGGCTTTCCGACCGAAAGCATTACAGAAGACTTTATGCTAACACTCGCACTTCAAGACGTGGGTTGGCGGACTGTTTATCTGAACGAACCGCTGACAGAGGGCCTCGCGCCCGAGGGGTTGAAGGAATACGTCACGCAGCGCGCACGCTGGTGTCTTGGCCTGATGCAGATCGCCCGCAGCCGCCTCGGTCCGCTGTCACGCAACAACTTGCGTCTGCGCGACCGCTGGAGCGTGATCGACTCGGTTTTCTACTGGCTCACCACTTTTCCGTTCCGGATCGCGTCGCTGACCTATCCCTTGCTTTACTGGTTTTTCAACGTAACCGTTGTTAACGCAAGCGTGCCGGACGTGCTGAGCTATTTTGGGACTTACTTTCTTTGGGTCATCATGTCGCTGAACATCCTCACGCGGGGATTGGTCGTCCCAATCGTCAATGATGTCAGCCAGCTTCTGGGGGCTATTCCCATCACCCGCGCGGCGATTGTCGGCTTGATCAAACCGAAAGGCCATCCTTTCACGGTGACCGCCAAGGGTGGCGACCGAAGCAAGATCACGGTTCAATGGCGTCTGATGATGCCATTCCTGACTCTGCTTTTACTCACGGTTGTTGGTCTTTTGTTGGCGCTCACCTCAGATCGATTTGCCTATTACGATGCCGGAGACGGCAAGATCGTGATCTTGTTCTGGACGATCTACAACGCATTCGTTCTGGCTGCGACATTGATCGCTTGTGTGGAGTTGCCACGCCAGGAACGCCATTTTGCGGATGCACCCGAACGGGCAATCTTCGTGGCCGAAGGCACCCCACGCCGGGTTTGGCTGCAAAATCTTACACGCAACACTGTGCGCATCCGCGGCCGCACGTTTAATGCAGGTGTGCGCGGAACGCTTCGTGTGCGCGATATTGGGGATGTCGAGGCGATCGTGGTGGCGGAAACAGACGATGGAGCCCGGCTCGCCCTGCGGCCGACGGAAGATCAATATGCCGCAATGATGCGGCGTTTTTACACCGAAGGCGACGCCCCCGGCGTCGTCGCCGTGCGCCTGACAGCATTGCTGGACGACATCGCCCGCAGGCTGTCTTTCTCGTCAACCTCGCGCAACTGACCGGGATCATCTCTGGCTCAGTTTCTGCGACCCTGAAGTTGCGCCAGCGCCGCTGACAAGCGCTGAAGCTCGCTCGTGCGCCGCAGTTCAAGCGGGTATTCATCCGCCCCATCCGCGATGCTTTTGGCGTTGTCGGCCAATAGCGAAAACGGATGAATAAAAATCCGGTTGAAGCCAACCGTCAGGATCAGCAGCAAGAGCCCTGCCACTGACAGCACGACAAAAAGCGAGCTGGTCAACCCGGATGACATTGTTTCGAACTCATTTGGCGCAATGCGCGCGACCATACGCCAACCAAAGGAGGGCAGATCGCCATAGATGACATCGGGAATGACCACCGTGAAGTATTCCACACCATCTGGCCATATTTCCCGGTTGGATTGCGCGACCCCTGCTGCTGCGGCGCGAAAACTCTGCAAGTCTTGGATCCCAGGTTTTGAGCCATCCGTCGCTATGATCACGTCACCGTTCTGGCTGACCAAATACAGATCTAACCCAAGGTCTTGCGCCGTCTCGGCCAGAAACGCCTCCGCCCATGTAAAGTTGATGTGAAACCCAAGGACTCCGGCGATCTGCCCTTTTGGATCTTTCACTTGCGCGGCAAGGTCAATAAAGCGAAGCGGATCATCTGCCGAACCGCCCAGAAGCTTGTTCAGCAGTACCGCATCGTGCACGTCTCCGGCAAAATTGCCACTGAGGCCGCGTTGGAACCACGGACGTGCTGAGACATCAACGTTCTTGAGCAGATTGTTCGAGGCTTCAGAAACCAATCCATCTGGTGTGGCAAACCCCGCCCATGAGATGCGCTCGCCATTTCCTGCTGCAAGATCAAGCGCGCCCTTTAACGCGAAGCCATCGGTGAGCGCGATCTTGTCTGCGATAGTCTTGAGTGTTTTCCAGTCCTGATCCAGCACCCGCGCAAAATCGCGGGCGGCGTGGCGCCCGCGCACTGTAACGGCTTGCTCTAGAGCCGCAGCCTCGGCGCGTCCAACCCGGTCTTGCAAGAGAATTGTCGTTGCCAGCCCGAAAAGGATCGCCCCGAGCATCACAAAGCCGTAAACTGCGACTGAAAGCGAGATTACGGAGGATGGACGTGATGTCATCGTTTTATACCCCTCAAGGTTGTGTATGCGCGCGGAAATACATCCGAAACTATCGTAACGACCACCGCAGCACCGTTCAACCCGTAACTCATGGTGTGAAAGATCGGCTTTGCCTTGAACGCTGCAATAGTAACGACGCACAATGAACCGCCGGAGCTACATACGGCTGATGGCGTTTCTGGCATCGACGTTGGCCTTCCGCGTCAATGCGGATATAGGAAAGGCCCGCAGCGCCCCCAGCGGTCAGCCTAAAAGAGACACGACAGATTGGGAACTATGGAAGGCCGCGTTCCTGACGCACGACGGCCGCGTGGTCGATCATTTGCAAGACGATGCGAGCCATTCTGAGGGCCAAGGCTACGGCATGTTCCTCGCGGCGTGGTTTGGTGATATGCAGGCTTTTCAGCGGATGGACGGCTGGACATCAAGTTTTTTGGCTGTGCGTCAAGACCCGTTGCTCGCTTGGCGCTGGACTCCGAACCAATCGCCGCAAATTTCAGATTACAACAATGCGACTGACGGTGATCTATTCCATGCTTGGGCGCTGTTGCGGGCAGGTCTGAGGTTTAAAAGCGATGATTATCTGGCAAGGGCGCGTGAAGTCGCGCGTTTTATAGCCGCAAGTTGCGTGCGCCCCGATCCGCGCGGAAACGGCAGATTACTATTTCTTCCGGGCGCCGAGCGTTTCAGCACCGATGAATATGCGACAGTCAATCCATCTTATTACATGCCTTTGGCGATGCGAGAACTGGGGTTGGCAGCCTCGGAACCAGCGCTTTTGCGATGTGCGGACGATGGCGAGGCTTTGCTGGCGGAACTCGCGGTGGCGGTAGGGCTCGTGCCGGATTGGATTGACGTTGGGCCTTTCGGTTGGCGTTACGCGCAGGGGCACCCAGCTCAAAGTGGATATGATGCACTGCGGTCAGCATTGTTCCTCATTTGGTCGGGCAGCTTAGACCATCCTGCCGTGGAGCGGGCCGCTGCTTTTTATATCGCCGAAGCGAAGCGCGGCGCGCCAGTTCCGACAGTGATCGCCTCATCTGGAAAAACCGTGCGAGCAACCAGCGATTACCCCGGTTACGAGGCGGTTTCCGCGCTTGTTAGTTGTGCCGCCGGGGCAGATGAGCATGTGATGATCTCCCGATCTCTCGACGATCAGCCCTACTTTCCCGCGACATTGCATTTGTTTTCTCAGATTGCGTCAGACACAGTAGGCCTGACCTGTTAGGGTCAGGACTCGTTCTCGTTTCATAGCCAGAACATGACGATTGCGGCGAGTGCGACGGCGGAAAGGAAGACTTTCGGGCATCTGTCGTAGCGCGTGGCCACTCTTCGCCAATCCTTCAGCCGCCCGAAAATGATCTCGATCCGGTTGCGGCGTTTGTAGCGGCGCTTGTCGTATTTGACGGGCTTGCCGCGTGACTTCCGGCCGGGGATGCAGGGCTTTATCCCTTTGTCTTTCAACGCATCTCTGAACCAATCAGCGTTATACCCCCGGTCGGCCAACAACCACTCGGCCTTGGGTAAGCTACCCAGCAGGGCGGCCGCGCCGGTGTAATCGCTAACCTGGCCTGCGGTCATGAAGAAGCGGATCGGGCGGCCATCGGCATCGGTGACGGCATGCAGCTTGGTGTTCATGCCGCCCTTGGTGCGGCCGATCAATCGGCCCCGTTGGTCGTCAGGCCCCCCTTTTTCGACCGTAGGCTTGAAGCCGTACGGTGTGCCTTGAGATAAGTCGCATCGATCATCACCGTCTTCGGAACGGCCGCCTCCGACGCCAACCCTTCCATGATCCGGGCAAAGACCCCCATGTCACCCCATCGCTTCCAACGGTTGTAGAGGGTCTTTGGAGGGCCATACTCCTTGGGGGCATCGCACCAGCGCAACCCGTTACGATTGATGAAGATTATCCCACTCAGAACCCGACGGTCATCGACGCGCGGCTTGCCATGGCTCTTGGGGAAAAACGGTTGAAGACGGGCCATCTGCGCGTCGTTCAGCCAAAAAAGGTTGCTCATTGATCGGTCTCCTTGCGGAGCCTGAATCACGCCTGCATTGCAAGTTCAATGGGTCCTCACCCTAGAGAAACGGACCTGCGGGACGCCGAGAACGAGGTCTATGACTATTTCGGGTTGAGAAATCAAGAAACTGTGGTAAAATCGAGACAAGGTACGGGGTAAGGTCATGGTTCGAGCCTTCGCAATCCTGTTAGTACTCTTGACTTTGGCACCTCAGCTTGCCGCTGCCGATGATCGTCTCTTCGCAGCCATAAGTGTTGGCGATAGCGCTGCGATCAAGCGGGAACTTGCAAATGGCGCGAATGTTGATGGCCGGGCGCGTGATCAGGCAACACCCCTCATCGCCGCCGCCCTTGCGAGCCAGTTTCACATTGTAGAATTGCTGCTCGGTAGTGGTGCCGATGTCATGGCGCGCAATTCTGGCGGTTTCACGGCGCTTCATGCTGCAGCGTACTCCGGCAGTGTTCCGATCGCTGAATTGCTGCTTGAGAAAGGCGCGCTGCTGGACGACGCGGATAACAAGGCAGGTGTCACTCCAATGATGGTGGCGGGAGAGGAAAATCGCTTAGCGGTCGCCGAATTACTTATCGCCAAGGGCGCAAATGTTAGCCACCCAGAAGTGCACGGCTACACGCCAATCACACGTGCGCTCTTCAAAGGTAACAGCGACATCATCCGATTGTACAAGCGTCACGGAGCAACGTGTCAAGTCAAGATAGTTGCGTGGTATCAGCAATGTTTGGAAATTCATGATTAACTGGAGGACGAGCAATGTTCAAAGCAGTGCAAGTTAACAGCAAGCATATGACCCGAGTGCTGGCATTCACGGCCATGACAGGAATGGCTTTGGTGGCTGGCGTTGTGCCGGTTCTCGCCGACGGTACGTTCAACACCGGTTATTTCGAGGGCATTGCGATCAAGGGCTACGATACGGTCGCCTATTTCACCGAGAACCGTGCGGTGAAAGGGTCTGAAGAGTATTCTTATGAATGGCTCGGAACACCTTGGTATTTTGTCAGCGCCAAGCACAGGGACCTGTTTCAGAGCAACCCGGTCAAATATGCACCGCAATACGGCGGCTACTGCGCGGGCGAGGTTGTCGGCGGATCGGTCACCGTCGATATTGATCCGGAGGCGTTCAAGATCATCGATGGCAAGCTCTATTTGATCTACGACAAAACCGATGCGGACGATTTCGAAGCGCACGCAAGCGACTACATCCCAAAGGCCGATGCCAACTGGCCCGAAGTCAAGGCCGAGCTTGAACAGGATCTGTTCAACTGAAACTTGAATCGTAAACGCGGAATCAGCCTCAATTCTGCGGCTTGAAGTGAAAGATCAAGTTTGAGTTTGCAAAAACGAACGGGTACTCGTCGGCGCTCTTGAATACCTGGCCGCAATCTCGTCGCCCGAAACCGTTCTCGCTCTGCAAACACAGCAGGTCCTCATCGACATCGATGAAGAGCATTGCTTGAAAGGCGACGTCCTGTGAGCGGGGCTGCCCATAGACTCCCGTAAAGAACACAATCCGCCTGTCTGCCCCGACAAACATGGTCGCCATCCGCTTTCCGGGGTCAATAAATCCGTTAAGAGTTTGAGAGCCTTCCTTTGTTGGCCTGAAAAAGAGACTCTCGATCTCATCGGACTTAAGTCGTTCCCGCCCCTGTTCCCGAAAGCCGAAAGGCCACTCAGGCATGCCTGCCTCGCGCAGCGCTGCGATCAGGAACGCGAAATCCTTTTCATAACGATAGTGCGCCCGGTTTATCCGCATGCCCGCTAAAGACGGGTCACTTGAAGGCAGGCGAATACTTTGTCCGATTGCGGCACGCGCGTCGGCAATGCGGCCCCCCCGCGCATAGGCCGCAGCCAAGGAGATGAGAACATCGTCAATCTCCGGCCCCTCATAGTAGGCACGTTCAAGAGCAGCGATAGCCCGATCGTTGTCGCCGTTAAAGAAGTAAACGAGGCCTGCAATACTCCGGTTGATTGGCGAAAGATTGGGGTCGAGCTTCAGTGCAGTCTCAATCGCGGCGCTTGCCTCGGCAAAATTGCCAGCAAACACTTGAACGTAACCAAGCGTGATATATGCCTCGGCATCCCCAGGGCCCAGATTGACCGCCTTCTGGGCCGATGCGATTGACTCGTCGAAGTGTCCATCCACATTTTGCAGGATCGCCAGCGTCATCCAGGGCAGCGGCAAACTGGGTTTATACTTCTGCGCAAGCGAGGCTTTCTGGTAAGCCCGCTCTTCCGCGACCCTGTTTGGCAGCACATCGTCATAAGTATTTCGCCAAATGTAGGCGGCTGTTCGGGCATCGGCTGCCAACGCTTCCGCGAAATTGGGGTCGAGTTCCACCGCGGTTTCGTAAAAATCGAGGGCCTCGCGCAGCCCCTTCAGGTCGCCATTGCGCGCGACCTGCTCGCCGCGCAAAAAGTAATCGTAGGCCTCAAGATTAGCTGTCGGCGGGCGGGCGATCTGCGCCGCCTCGGTTGCCAGAGGCTCCACGCCGAGTGCGTCAACAAGTTCCTTTCTCATCTGGTCCAGAACGGCGAACACCTCTGTCTCCGGACGGTCGAATCGGTCGGTCCAGACATGTTTTCCGGTAGCTGCGTCAAGGAGTGCGGCATTGACCCGAATTTGTCCTTCCGCGCGCCGCACGCTGCCCTCGACCACATACCGGACGCCAAGATCGCCTGCGACTTTGGCGAGGACGATGGGCTTGCCCCTGTACGCGAACGCAGAGTCGCGGGCGATCACGTCGAGCCCGGTCAGTTTGGCCAGATCGGTGATCAAATCTTCGGTGATGCCATCAGCGAAATAGTCCTGGGCCGGATCGCCGCTCAAGTTCTCGAACGGCAGGACTGCGACCGACGGCCGTTCCGGTACGGAGTGCGTTTGCCATGCAAACACAACCGCAATCGAGGCGACCACCAGTGCTGCAACCACCAGCGGTTTCAGCTTCAGCGTACCCGGCCGACGCGAAGCAGATTTGACTTTTCCGACATCCCCGGGATCAAGCAGAATCCGATACACCCTGATCGGCGTAGCGATGTTCTTCAGCTTTTGTTCGCCAAGAGCGGAAAATCCAACATCAACCTTCTGCGCGGCGTGATCGAAGGCAGTACCAGAGATGCAGATACCTCCGGGCTCTGCCAAACTCTCCAGACGCGCCGCGATGTTGACGCCGTCGCCGTAGATATCGTTGTCCTGGATGATGATGTCGCCGAGATTGACTCCGATCCGAAGGCGAATGCGTTGAGCTTCGGAAGTACTCTGATCGTAGTCGGCCATTCCTCGCTGAATCGCGGCGGCACAGTGTACAGCATCTACAATACTGGCGAACTCCACCAGCGCGCCATCACCCATGAGCTTGACGATGTGACCATGGAACTGCGCGATTGCCGGATCAATCACCTCTTTGCGGCACGCCACGAGCCGCGCAAGCGTACCAACTTCATCTTCCCCCATGAGTCGGCTATAGCCAACTACGTCGGAGGTAAGTATCGCGGTAAGTCGTCGTTCCATTTGCCTATTCGCTGAAAACTGTCTTTGTCGTAGTCTACATTCATTTTCAGGCACCTGGGTGCACAATCGACGGGAGAGGGAGGGGTCAGAGCAAACTCGTGCGCCTGTCAAGGCCGTCGCCCGTCTTGCTCGAATGACCCAAAAGCCGAAAAAATCTGAGCCTTAGTGGTTCAAGGTTGAGGGGCGGACGCGGCTCAAAACTCGAAAGTCACGTATTCAAAGCAAACAACCGATGCTGCTGCCCCCACTCGGCAGGAACAGCATTCAGCAACATCGCCATCGTTGCTCCGCCAATTTGCCGCCCCTCGACGATCGCTTCCACGATGTCGGGCGCGAGATTGTTCAGGCGCAGAACCCTGCTCAGATATGATGGGTCGATCTTCTCTGCGGCGGCGAGCTCGGTAATAGTCGCGAAGGTGCCCAATTCCAAAATCCGCCGCCAACGGAAAGCGCGGGCCAGCGTCTTGATCATCGTGTTGTCGATCTGGCGGCGCGCGATGGGCGCGCCCTCCGGCTGAACGATAGTCTTTCGTCTGCCGTGCTTGCGCAGCGCCATCGGGACATGAAGCGTGAGAGTTTCTGCCGAAACTTGGCTCATGACGCGCCTCCCGAGACGGTTGCCATCTCGTGCACAAGTCCGGCAAGTCCATCAACGCGCAAAAGAACATTCATGCCTGCCACCCCAAGATCAATCCGCTCGATCAACAACTGGACGATGCGCGCCTGCTCTGCGGGAAAAAGTTCATCCCAGAGCGGATCAAGTTGTATTAACGCCGCGCGCGCATCGCCCTCGACAATAGGCGGGTCGTCCATCTTCGCAGCCTTCCATGTGCCGATGATGATCTCCGGTTGGCGAAACACCGCCCGCAACTGGTCCACCACAGCGCCTTCGATCTCTGCCGCAGGCACCCGTGCCACAGGGCAAGTTCCGGCGCCATGGTTGAGGATAGTCTGACTGACATAGTAGCGGTACCGTCGCGTACCCTTGCAGGTATGTGTGGGTGAGAATGCAGCGCCATCCGGCCCGAACAAAAGGCCCTTCAGGAGGGCGGGCGTCTCTGCGCGGGTGTTGCTGGCGCGCTTGCGCGGGCTGACCGTCAAGATGGCATGCACCTTGTCCCATAAGGGTTGATCAATGATTGCAAGGTGCTCGCCGGGGTAGCTTGTGCCCTTGTGCACGGCCTCGCCGATGTAGACCCGATTGTTCAGCATCCGGTACAGATGGCATTTATTGAGCAGCGCGCCTTTGCGCGTGGTGACGCCGATCTTGCGCAGGGACTGCACGATGGTGGTGGCTGATCCGACCTTGGCAAATTCCGAGAAGACCATACGCACCGTGGCCGCATCGGCAGCACTCACAACCAGTTTGCGGTCTTTCACCTCGTAGCCCATCGGGGGGCAACCGCCCATCCACATGCCCTTCATCCGACTGGCACGGACCTTGTCGCGAATGCGCTCGGCGGTCACCTCGCGTTCGAATTGTGCAAAGCTGAGCAGGATGTTCAGCGTAAGCCGCCCCATTGATGTTGTCGTGTTGAAAGATTGCGTTACCGAAATGAAGGTGACGCCATGCCGGTCAAACACTTCGACCAGTTTCGAAAAGTCCATCAGCGAACGTGACAGCCGGTCGATCTTGTAGACCACCACCACGTCGACCAACCCGTCTTCGATGTCGGCCATCAGCTGTTTCAGCCCGGGGCGCTCAAGGGTGCCACCCGAAACCCCGCCATCGTCGTATTGATCACGCAGCAGCGCCCAACCCTCGGAGCGTTGGCTGGTGATGTAGGCTTCGCACGCTTCGCGCTGGGCGTGCAGGCTGTTGAAGTCGCGATCCAGCCCTTCTTCAGATGATTTCCGGGTATAGATGGCGCAGCGCAGTTTGCGCAAAAGATTATCAGGTTTAACGGGCGCGTTCATGCGGCCCTCCGGCTGTGTTTGAGACCAAAGAACGTCCAGCCATTCCAACGCGTGCCGGTGATGGCGCGGGCGATCGCCGAAAGCGATTGATAGGGGCGACCCTGCCATTCAAACCCGGTTTGCAGCACGGTGACGACATGTTCGACGCCTTGGTGCGCGCGGATCAGTTTGGTGCCTGCAATGGGCATCAGGTCGGTACGGATGCGCCGCGTGGTGATATTGCCGCCATCAAGCTGTTCGCCCAAGGCTTCAAGCCGCTTGACGATTTCCGGGTTCAGCCCGCCATAGGCCAGTTCCTGAATGCGGTAAGCAAGGCGACTTTCCAAGTTCTTGCGGTTATATCTCGGGGGCTCGCTTGCGTAGAGATCGTGCCATTGCGCCTTCAATTCTGATATCGGCGCGGTCTTCAGCGCGGCCAAGCGGGCGGGGATGGGGTCAGATTTGGTCATGGGTCTCTCCGATGGTTGGAGTTGCATGAGCACTCTGGCCGGGCAGAGAGTGTAGCGAACTATCTCCCGCAATCGCAGATAGATCGCTTGCATTTCGTGCGCGCAAACGACGCAGGCCGAGGGCCAAGATCGCGCAGAGTTCGGCCCGGCGTTCGAGCGGTTTCATATGGGACGGGGCAAGGGGATTGGGGCGTATCATGGCAGACCTTCGGTGGTATCTGCCCGGTAAAAGCCAAGTCGAAGGCGAGAATGGGACACTTCTTCTGCGCTATTTCGCGTGACAGATTTCAAGTCGCGGATAGGGTGGCCACAGTGCACTATGCTGGAGAGCTTGATGGTACGCGCGCCGACTAGAACCTGCCCGCATTTGTCCAACCTGTTTGACACCGCCCCTCCGATCCTTGTTGCTGCTTTCTTCAAATCGAAGCCTTTTGAACGGTTCACATGGGTTGAAGGCTACATGCCCCGTTTGGACGGAATCCCAAGCAACGAGCCCGCGCGTGCAATGCTGGCGACTGAAACAAAAATGCGTCTTGGTCCGCTGGAAACCGAGGCCGCGCGTATTGTCACGATGGCAGGCAACCGCGGCCAGTTTGCGTTGGAGGGTCTGGCCACGACGAAATTGACCGCAGATCGATTGCAAATTCTGATTGGCCAGAGGGATGAACTTGCGCGTAGCCTTTGGGCCTATGTTCACGAATCCAGCCTGTTCGATGCTACCGAGAACGGCATGCATATGCGCCTCTACCGGCGTTACGACCGCCATTATCAGACCTTTATGGCCGAACCCTCCCCGGGAACCGACCGCGATGTCGAAGAAAGTCTGGTCAAGGATTTGCTGGCCGAGTTGAAAGGGAGCCTAAATCGTGGGGATGGTTATCGAATTGACCGCTTTGATCTGCCTGAAGAGGCCGATGAACCTGCAGCCGTGATGTATTTGCTTTCACATCCCAGCCCTCCAACCAGCGCGCGGGATATGGACGACGACGGCAATAGTGCTCGGATATATTTCCGCCCGCCTGGCGAGGCGATGATCGTCTACACGCCGTCGACGGGCAGGGTGCATGTTCGGGCCGGGACGCGTTCACTGCGCCATAAAATCGCTGATGCCTTCATCGAAAAGGTCCTTAGCCAAGAGCCCTCGCGTCAACCGGTCGACTTCCAAGCTTACGATATATCGAAATTCAGATCCGAGTTTGATCTGGCTCGGCCTGCGATGGCCGATGTGGAAATCGTGGCGGCCAAGGTTATTCAAGTCCAAGTAAGCGTGGAAGACCTTGCAAGCCGACTTTCCGTCTCGACGTCGATAGAGAGTGATCTCGCAACACTCGTCGAAAACCAGCCGGGGCTGGCGCGCATATTCGAACGGGCGATCGCGACACGGTTTCTTGAAATTGCCGTGCGATACCGGCGCAAGGACAAAGACGAGACACGGACACTGTCATTTACAGTGACGGATCGAAATACATGCAGCCTTCTCAGCGTCGACGATCCGTTTGAGCGGGTTCTGGGGCATCGGCTATTGAGGCATTGGGGCATTCTTCGGGAAGGTCGCGCGCCAAGTGAGACTGACGCGATGTCGGTTTTGCCAGCCCTGTTGGAAATTTGGGATATCGGGGCGGAGACGCTCTCCGGGGCTTGGTTGTTTGAGCGGCAGATCGATCCTCAACTCTTGATCGAAATTGGCTTTCTTGTTCCGTCTGGTGCGGATGACGGCGACGTGATCGACGATGAAGATGGCATCGGCCAAGCTACCGCCGAGGTTGTAACAAGGTCGGATGGGATCGGTGTCAAAACAATACGGGGCCAAGAGGCTCCCGGTGGCCCCGCTGATCGATACTGCCGCTATCGCGTTCGAAAAGGTTGGGTTGCGCAGTACGTCCGCGAATTTACTGCCAAATCATTCGATAATTCTGCAGTGCCCGACGATGACGCCAATCTTGTGGCGCTGGGAACATTGCAGATCGAAGGTCGGGATGTGCCGGTCTACCTTGTCCGCGGGCTTGATGACGAGCGAGCACGCGAGTCCATCGATACAAAACTAAGATCGCGCCCAGGTGGCAAGGTTGGATTGGTTTTGCAGGCGGGATCTGCGCTGGGCAGCTCTATTTCTGGCAATGTGTTGACGCGCCTGATTGATCACTTGGAGGGCACGTTGCCCGCAATTGGTTTGAACCTGGCAAGCCTGCGCTCTGTCTACGAGCGCAATTGCGTGTTGGCAAATGGGGGCGCGATCGTGGAATTTGTCCCGCTGGGCGACACGGCGGGTACGTTATTCGTGCCTAAAAAGGGCAGCATTTACATATCGGGAGAGCATAAAGTTAGGGTGATCCAGCGGCTTGTCGACGCCCATAACAGCGGCTCGTCCCCAACCGCGAGTGACGATCTGCGAAAAGGGATCTTGGACCAATCTCTGGCAAATATCTTCAATCAGCCGCTTTGGGATAAGTTGAAGGCAGACTTCATTCGATCACCCAAGAAACCGTTTTGGGAAATCGCCACCTAGACCCAACTCCGTTGCAACTCCGTTGCGGGGGACTGACGAACTCCGATTCGCCATGACAATTCCACGGCTCCCGTAATCGCAGGAGCCTAAAATGGCCTATGTCGATCCCGATCAACTGACACAGCGCCTAGCGCGCAAACATCCCGCTGATTTTCTGCAAAACGACTGGCGCTGCCTTGAATGTGGCAAGCTGCTGGGCGTGCGCCGCGGCGCAAAGTTGCACGTGCGGGTTCAAGGTCACGATTACACCGTGAGCTTGCCCGCTGAAGCTATCTGTCGCGGCTGCGGCACACACAACCGGACCTGACATGAGCGGGCGCCTTTCAGGGCGCCCGTTTTGTCATCCAGCCCCCTCACAAAATTAACTGGTCCCCCGTGAGGCGCGTGACGCCCGGCCGTAAGGCAGGCGTCACATGCGAGCCAGTTGGCAAGCACTCTATTCTGACTTGGTCCAGGCGACCAATCGTCTCCGTTTCCAAACGGAATTTTGCCAAATATGCCAAGACCACAGCGCCCTGTGCGGTGGGCGGGATCCGGGCGATCTGATGGACCGCTTGCATGCGCCCGTTGGGGACCCGGCGATCCGCAACGACATGCTTCGCGCGCTCGTGATCGTTGCGCAGGGCGATGCGCGGCGCTCCGAGGTAGCCACCACCTTGTTGCTGCTCGCACTTTGGCCTGGGCTTGATGCGGTCCACGGGCGGCTGTGTCGATACTACCCGCACGAGCGGCATGAGGTCGGGGCAGAAATCCTTGGCCGCGTCACCTTGGGCATTCTGAACATGGACTTGGACGCCGTGCAAAAGGTGGCGGCGACTCTCGTTATGAACACCCAGCGCGACATCCACCGCTCTTTTAAACGCCTGCGCGATGAACGCCGCGATCAGATCTCGTGGGATGACACATGCGGTTATGCGCTCATCGGGCCAACAGACGATGTTGAACTCATAGCTGCGATGGAGTGGCGTCAGCGGCTGGTCCCGCTACTCGGCAAAGATACCGAGCTGTTCTTGCGCATCATGCTCTTGGGCGAAACCCAAGCCGAGGCAGGACGCGCATTAGGGCTGTCCCATGCGGCAGCGCGCAAGCGTCATCAGCGTGCGCTGGCGCGACTGCCTGCACCCGCACAATTCGTTCCGCCCTGTCCCATTCCGCGGTCGCGTTTGGCTTTTGCAGATCGAGAGGCCGCGGATGTGCCTCGCGATGGAGGTGGTCATGGTGCATGAAAACGAGCAAGAGGACTTCGAGCGCTTGCCGGGCCTGTTTCGGGTTTGGGATCTGGCACGGGTGATCGTGCCGGGCGCGATTTACCGGATCGAAGAAGCCGGGCTGACGCGGGACGGAGCCACGCTCTTTGCCATCTATCAGGTCCTCGTCTCGGCAATGGTGCACTGAGATGAAGCATAACGATGCGAACCCCGATACCAACACTCCGCTTTATCGTGCTGGCACTATAAAGCGTCAGCGCGCAAGCCATGCCGAAATGGCGGATCGCGACGCGTTCTTGATCAACTATGCACACGCGCACGGTCCGATCACCGTGCGCGGCCTCTACTACCAGGCCGAGGTGCACGCCGTTGCAGGCATCGACAAGACCGAAAGCGGCTACCGCAAGGTTCAGGCACAGGTTCTGAAGCTGCGGCGTGAGGGTCGGCTGAACTACGAAGCCATCGCAGATTCATCACGCTTCATGCGCAAGCCGCAAACGTTTAACGGCTGGGAAGATGCTTTGCGCGACACGGCACGGTTCTACCGCAAGGATCTGTGGGCCGACACCGATCTTGAAGTCGAGATATGGCTGGAGAAAAATGCGCTGGCGGGCGTCCTGTTTCCGGTCACGTCGGAATACGACGTGCCGTTGATGTGCACGGGCGGCTTTAGCTCCGAAACCTTCGCTCATGAGGCAGTTGCGCGATTGCGTGGCTCAGGACGCACGCTGATTGTGCACGCGCTTTACGACTTTGACCGGTCTGGCGGTGACGCGTCACGATCCTTGTGCGAAAAAGTCGAGCGTTTCGGCCACGACTACGGTGTCCCCGTCCAGTTCAGATCGCTTGGGCTGTCTTTTGACCAGGTCACGCAGTTCAAACTGCCAACGCGCCCGGCCAAAGATGGGACCAAGGCAGACCGGCGCTGGCCGCATGCCTTTGCGGCCGAACTCGACGCGCTGCCGCCGGACGAATTGCGCCGCATCGTGCGGGACGCGATCGAAGATCACCTGCCGCAAGTGCAGCTTGCCTACCTCAAGAACATCGAGGCTCTGGAGCGCGCCACTCTGCTTGATTTTGTCGGGGGGCTGGCATGAACGGCGCAGAGGATCTTGCGCTGCGCCTGACGCGTGAAGAATTGGCCCATCATTGGCGGGTCAGCGTGCGCACGATTGAGCGGTGGTCAGCTACCGGGCTCTGTCCGCGCCCGCTGCGAATGGGGGGCCGCATACTTTACCGCCGCGAAGATGTACTCGCTTGGGAACGCGGGCAAACTGGCGAGGCGCTCGATTGATGGACAAGGCGGGCCCCCATCGGGACCTGCCGAAGCATGACGAAACGACTGACAGGGTGGCCGAGCGCCGCCCCGAAGGCGTGTCCGTCCCCACTTTTGCAGAAATCGCCATGCGCTTGGTGGACAACGGCTATGAGCCGGTGCCGATCCTGCCGCATGCCAAAAAGGTGGCCGCAAGAAACTGGACGACGGTTACAATTGACGAGGCACAGGTTGAGGATTGGATAAAGCGATTTGGCCATTGCGGCATCGGGCTGCGCACCGGCAAGCTTGTTGCCGTAGATATCGACCTGCTCGATCCTGATCTTGCGCACGACGCTGCAGAGATCACGCGGCTGCATCTCGGCGATACGCTGCTGCGGGTTGGGCGTTGGCCCAAGCGGTTGCTGCTGTACCGCACGCGCAGCCCGGAGCCAAAGCGGGCTGTTGGCAAGGTGGAGATCCTCGGCCTCGGACAACAGTTCGTGGCCTTCGGCATCCACCCCGATACCGGCCAGCCTTACGATTGGCCCTTGGGCGAAAGCCCGCTGGACGTGCCGTTAGATGCGCTGCCTCTTGTGGATGCAGGGGCAATAGAAACGCTGCTTGCGCCGCTGCAGCCAATTGCCGGGCCTGCACCGTCCGGATCGCGTGTGCCGCGTGGTGGCGACAATACGCAAAGTGGTCCGATCAGGGCGGCGGACGGACGTGTCATCGACGGGCGCGACCAATGGCTTTCGCTGATCGCCTATCATGGCGTGTACGACGCGGTGGATCGCGGCGAGACGCTTGACGCGCATCAGATTGCCGCCGCGGTTTGGCAGCGGTTTTTGGCAAGCACTGATCTCGATCGCCCGAAACAGGATGGTCGGCATCGATATGGACCTGACGATGCCCTCAAGAAAGTGCGCGACAAGCTGCGCCTTTTGGGTCTTGGCCAGTTGCCGGAGCGCCAAAGGCCGCGGATAGAACCCAGCTACGTGTTGCCCACACTCCCGGTTGATCGCGCGCGGGTGGAGCTGGACCACGTTTTTGACGCCGCAATGACCGAGATTGCCAACTGGCATCGGGGTGGGCGTGTGGATGAGGCCCCGTGCTTGGGGGTTCGTGCGACAGTTGGGCTTGGCAAAAGCACAGCTGCTCGACGTCATGTCGTGAAGCTTCTCGCAACACTCGCGGAAGAAGGGCAACCAGCGCGGTTGCTGAACTTCGTACCGTCGCTGGCGCTGGCCGATGAGACGGCAGCGGCTTGGCAGAGCCTGGGCGTGGAGGCTCAGGTGCTGCGTGGCTATGAGGCTTTGCAGCTGACCACGCGTGCGCCGATGTGCCGCGATGTACCGTCCGTCAGGGCCGCTGTTGCTGCGGGCTTAGATATTCAATCCTCGGTCTGCTTCAGGAGCGAAAAAGAGAAATGTGCACATTATGCAGGGTGTGCCAAGCAATCCAATCGTCGCGAGGTTGCAAAAGTCCAAGTGGTGGTTGCGGCCTATGACGCAATGTACACTGGCTTTGCAGGCGATGCCGAGGAGCTTGCGCTGGTTCTGGTCGATGAAGCCTGCTGGTCGCGGAGCTTGGAAGAGACCACGGGGCTGACGATCGAGGCGCTTCCGCTGCTTGGGATCACCGGGCTTGGGGGCGCGCGCAAACAAGATGCCCGAGGAGCCGACATGGCAGATGCTGTGATCTGCCGGCAGCGGTTGTCGGCTGCTCTTGCCTCATTGCCTCTGGGGCAGGTCAGAGCGGCTGATCTGGCGGCGCTGCACATTGATGGCCGCTTTTGCGAGGATGCCTCCCGGTTGGAGGTTGCGGCTTTGGCGCGCTGTGGGCTTGTGCCTGGTCAGAGCGCGGGCGCGCGTAGGGCGGCTCTCGCCACGAGCGTGCGCCGGGCGCTGGGGCTTCAGATCATTGCTCTTTGGGATGCGCTTGCGGCGCTGTTGCGGGGTGATCCTGCGGCGCTCGCTAAGGTCTGGCTGGATGGGCCGGCCGCGCAATCTGGGCAAAGGCCGATCCGCATGTGGCGGCGCAAGGCAATGGCCCCTGATCTCATCAGCCTGCCCTTACTTCATCTCGATGCGACGCTGCGCCCCGAAATCGCCAAGGCCGTGCTGCCAAGGTTAGAGATCGTGACGATCGAGGCTGCGGCACCCCATCAACATGTGCGGCTGATCGGGGGCGGTTTTGGCATGGGCTCGCTTTGTCCTGCCCCACAAGCAGACGCCGCAGAGATCAATCGTCGCGCCAATCGTTTGCGCGATTGCCTCGATTATGTGCGGTGGCATGCCAAGCGGCATGCGCCGCAGCGCTGCCTTGTCATTACCTACAAGGCGATTGAAGCGGCGTTTGCCGATATTCCGGGTGTGGAGGTTGCACATTACAATGCTGTCGCAGGCTTGGACTGCTGGGGGGACATTGGCTGCTTGTTTTTGATCGGCCGCCCGCTGCCATCATCGGTGGAATTGCACGAATTGACTGGGGCAGTGCTCGATCACTCTGCTCATGGCAAATATCAAACGTCTGCGGTTGGCATTCTAACCGAGACCGGGCGCAAACTGTCGGGCCAAGCGATACGCCACACCGACCCTGCCGCAGAAATCTTGCGTGCCGCAATCTGCGATGACGAGGTGATGCAGGCGATGGGGCGGGGGCGTGGGATCAATCGCACGGATGCAACCCCGCTCGAGGTTCATCTGATGGCCCACGTTGTTTTGCCCCTCGCATATGATCGTGTGATGGCTTGGGAGATGGTTTGTCCTGATATTGTGCAGCGCATGCTTCTGTGCGGGATGGCGGTGGATAGCCCTGCCGACGCGGCAATGCTTCATCCGGGATTATTCTCGGGGCAGGAGCAGGCTAAGAAAGCATTCCAACGAGGGGCATTTAAGGGACATTTCCCTATAAGAGGTACCTATAGGGAAATGTCCCTTAAATCGGCTGCATATCGACGGTCCGGCCGCGGTCGTGGCTGGCAACGGGCCTGGTGGGTAAACGGCTCTGCCGACGAACGGCGGGCGCAAGTCGAGGCAGCCCTTGGGGCGTTGGCCGAGTGGGTCTCCGACATTCCTGAGTAGCGGCCAACATGTCGCGCCATGTCGTCAATTGTCATTTAATGTCGTAAAGACAATAGCTTAAGCCCATGATATACTGTCGCCACGAGATGTTTTACCCCCGCGATTTTGCAAAGGGGGGATCGGAGATCGAGCGATGGTGGCAACGGTGATGAGCGAAAGTGGCGGCGGAACAGCCCCGGGTGCGGAGTTGGACCACGCCAGCGGCAAGGCCTTGCACATCACCTACCGCCCGATCGGCAATCTGATCCCCTACGCGCGGAACGCCCGCACGCACAGTCCGGCGCAGGTGGGGCTGATCGCAGGCTCGATCCGGGAGTTCGGCTTTACCAATCCGGTGCTGGTCGATGGGGAAAACGGCATCATCGCAGGCCATGGCCGGGTCCTCGCGGCGCAGAAGTTGGGGCTGGCTACGGTGCCGGTGATTGAGCTTGCCCATCTCACCGAGGCACAAAAGCGCGCGTATATTCTTGCCGACAATCGCTTGGCCGAACAGGCGGGGTGGGACGCGGACCTGCTTGCGCTTGAGATGGGGGATCTTGAGGCCCTGGGCGTTGAACTCACCGACCTTGGCTTTGAAAGTGCGGAAATCGATCGGTTGCTCAGGGGTGATGCGACGGATCCGCGCGAAGAGGTTATTCCCGAGCCACCTGCAGTTCCGATCTCGCAGCTGGGTGATCTGTGGTGTTTGGGCACGCACCGGCTCATTTGCGGCGATGCCACCGATGCCGCGGCGGTTGCTCTCTTGCTTGGCGGTGTTGTGCCGCATCTGATGGTCAGCGATCCGCCTTATGGTGTGATGTACGATCCAAGCTGGCGCAACAAGATCGGCGTGTCTGAGACCAAACGCGTTGGTAAGGTGATGAATGACGACCGCGCCGACTGGCGGGCAGCGTGGGCGCTGTTTCCGGGGGATGTGGCGTACGTTTGGCATGGGGCTCTGCATGCCACCACAGTGGCCGACAGCCTCGCGGCTGCAGGCTTTGCGGTGCGCAGCCAAATCATCTGGGCTAAGGAGCGCCTGGTGCTGAGCCGGGGCGACTATCACTGGC
>NZ_LGIC01000053.1 GCF_001294535.1 Cypionkella psychrotolerans
GCCCAAGGCGTGGCTGGATCAGAGGCCGTGGCATCCAGTGCGGCGCAGATTGCAGGCCCGGCCGTGAGACGGCCCTGCAACGGGCTGCAGACCATGTTGCTACGGCGCGCGGCGAGTTCTGCGGCGGCTTTCGCCTCGGCCGAGACTGCGGGTTCGGGGGACAACAAGCCTTGCACAAGGGCCACGGCCGCAGCGCCGGTGCTGGCGGCCGAAGGCAAGGCAACGCGGTGCTGCTGACCCGGTGTGGGGTCGGTTTCGCCTTCGGTGACCATCCATGTCGTGGCGTCGATTTGTTCGGCAATCATGGGGATGACCTCAGCTGAAGGTGACTTGGAAAGTGCGCGCGGCACCCGAGCGATTTTCGATTTTGAGAACCCCGGCTTGCACCGCGATGGTGACGTAAGTGTCGGTGCCGGTGGTGCCCAGCACGTCAGTCGTGACCACGTTCAGGAAGGCCGACAACCCGGCGAAGGCAGTACCTTTGATGATCTGCAGCGTGGTGCCCGCGTCGAAGTAGATCTGCCCTGAGAAGTCGGGCAGTGGGCTCGCGGTCGCCCCGTTGCAGGTGATATCGGCAAAGCCGCCTTGGCGCGGTGTAGTGATGATGCCGACGGCATCGTCGGCAATGGTAATGGCCAGCGCGCCGGTCGCGTTGCCCGCCAAGGTCCAGACGCCAGCGGCACTCAACTGCGGCAGGGTTGCCCAAGCGCTCCACAGCCCGGTGCTTTTCGACGAGCGGAAAAACACCGTGCCAGATGCCGAGAAGGCGATTTGCTGTTGCGAACCGTTCTGGGTGACACCCGCGAACTTGGTCATATGCAGCACCACACCGTTCGCCACTTCTGGCGCGCCGGTGGCGGTCGAGGCCCAGAAGAACAACCCGGAGACGCGGTTGGCATCCAGATCAGTCAGCGCGGTGGGTCCAGTGTTGTTGATGCCCCAGCCGAAGCCTCCGACCTTCATCAGCCGACCAGCCGTTGCGTCATCAAGGGCGGATTGCATGGCGGTGCCGGTGATGGCCAGAAACGCCGCAGCATCGCTGCCCACGGCTCCAACCGTGACCCATGCGGTGCCGGTGCAAACAAGGAGCGTTGATTGGCCCGCCGCGAGAGGGACGGTCGAAGCCCCGTTGATCAGCTCGGCCGCGTTGGGGTCCAGCGTGATGATACCGCTGCCGCCATTGCGGATCAGCAGCGAAAACCCCGTCCCGGCCGTCGCGGTGGCGGGCAAGGTGAGCGTCCAGGTGTTGGAGCAATCCAGCACCTTGCCACGGTCGCCCACCACCACGGTATAGGCGGCTGTTTTGGCCACAATGGCGGCACCCATTGCCCCCAAGCTGGCGAGAGCGGTCGCGGTCAGACCGTCAGCGCCCAGAAGGCCGGACAGGAAGTCGCGCAGGCCGGTCAGGGCGGTTTTGAACTGGCCTTCGGTGACGCCAGAGCCGGTGAAGTCTGAAGAGGCGGGAAGTGCGGTCATTTAGCTGCTCCACATCGGGTTGGCGTTGGTGGTCCACATCGCGGTGGCGTCGGTGTTCCACATCTGCGGGATCAGGGTGCCCAAGGCAGCCGCCATCCATGGCCCGGCCGTGAGGCCAATTCCGCGCACCCGGATCAGGGTTTGGGCGGCAAACAGGAGGGCGATGACATAGTTTGAGGCAGAGGTGTCGGCGGTGCGGGTCCATGTGACGGTTGGATCGAACGGATCGATGCCCGAAGCCATCTCGATTTGGTAGCTTTCCGCTCCCACGGCCGGTCGCCACGCCAGCACCGCGCGGCTGTTGTCGCCGGGAATGCGGCGGGCCATCAAACCGCTGACAATCGGAATCGTAATCACACGTGGCAGGACGCTGGTTTTGATCGGGGCGGCGGTGACGCCGGTGTCAGCGGTATGCACAGACGGGTCTTCGGTCACGGCCTCGATGCCGACCTCGTAAAGCCCGCGCGGCTTGATTGAAGTGACTTTTGCGAGCGTGCGCCACGTCTCGGCTTTGCCAAACACGACGTGCGTCCGCTCGCGGTCAGAGCTGGTGTAGGGCGTCATGTCGGGCGTATCGGTCAGCACCACGATCTCGGCAGATGGCCCTGCGGTCACCAGCCACGGCCCGCTGACTCCGCCATTGGCCATGCGCATGCCGATGTAATAGCTGCCCGCGCCAAAGATCATCGGTTCGGTCAGGGTCAGGCTACGCGTGGCAGCATCCCACGCCACCGCTTCGGCATGGGCACCCCAGCCCGGCATGTCGTGCTGGATCGCGATCAGATCGCCGATCGAGGGAATGAAGCCCTCCATCTCGGTCGCAAAATGCACCAGGCGGCGGCGGTATTTGTTCGCGGCCGCATGATAAAGCCCCTCGCGGTAGACCTGCTCGCGGGTGGTGGCACCAAAGAGTTCCATCTTCACCGGCCGGGCCAGCGCACTGCCCGCAAGCGCTGCCTTGACCCGGCGCGGTGACCATTTGACCTCATCGAAGTAGGATACATCCAGCGCGTCGGCGGTCTGCTCAGAGGCCAGCAGATAGTCGATGGAGAACGATCCCTTCTTGATGTTGCGCATCGAATAGAGCGCCACCGGCAGGGTCTGCGGCCCATCGCGCACCACGCGCAAGCGCCCGCCTTGCATGAAGATGCGGGCGCGGCCGACAAGCGCGATCTTAGAGACCGCCTCCCACCAACTGGCGGCGGAATCGAAGCGGCCGTTGAAGGTATCGCTGCGTGCAGACCACAGCGCATCGAGGACTAGAAGCGCCGCCAGATCAAGCCGGGAGTCGGGCAGGCTTGCACCGTAGTCCGTGTTGCGGGCGGCGTCCGCGATGGCCCAAGCAATCGACCTACTGGCGACCGGCGCGCTCCAACTCACGCCATTCCAGACCGGGACTTTGCGGGTGCAGACCACGCCTACGCGGCGGCTGGCTTGGGCCGAGAGGTTGTTGGTCGCCTTCATCCGCATCGCGATCAGCGTGACGTTGCCAAAATCCTGTGTCTCGGCGAGATAGCAGCGCAGGCCCGCCCAGATCATCTGATGGCCAGTGTTGGCGGAGGTCGATTTGGCATCGATGCGGTAAGCCCGAACGCGGTAGCGCCCTGCCCCGGCAGGCACGTTGCAATCGTAGGACATTGCCTTCGGCGTCACCGTGCGGTCGGTCACGATCTGGCCGATGACATTGAACCAGGCGCTGGTGGGCAGGCCGTTGTCATCGACCTTCCGGGCCTGAATGACCAGATGCGAGCTGATGTCCTTGGGGTTGCCGCTGCCGTCCACATCGTAAAGCCCAAGCGGCCAAATGATATCGACGGCAAGGCGGCGGGCAAGCGTGCCTGCATCTGACGCGATAAAACCGTCGATGCCGCCCACTACCGTGCGGATATACATCGTGCCCGAGCCAGAGCCGCTGGGGGCGACCACGGTGAAGGTGTCAGCCGTGGGCACCGTGGCGATGGCATAGATCTCGGTGGGCGCATCGGCGGTGGTGGTCGAGAGCTGCACCGCCTGACCCACTGCCCGGCCGTGGGCGGTTTCCGTCACGGTGATGGTGGTGCCCGACCGGACATAGGTGCCCTGTTTGCGCCCCGGCAGTTCCTGCCCCGAGACTTCGACAGAGGAGATTACATTGGTCGGGAACAGCGTGACTTGGCCATGTGGGGCGATGACCTCGTAGGTGATCTCGGAAAAGTTCGAGATCGGCGTGTCCTCGATGCGGATCTGCTCGATGTCGAATTCGCCGCAGCCAAGGCAGAGCAGCTGATAGAGATACTGATCGTTACCTGCGTATTCCGCGTAGGGCTGCGCCGCGAAGTCCGGCCAAGCCAAAAGGCGGCCATATTGCACCGGGATCGCCTGTTCAATGCGCGCAATGTTGCCCTGCGCACCGATGGCATAGGTGGGTGAAGCTGAGGGCAGCTGCTTCGGTGTCGGCAGTGGCATCAGGGCGTTGATCGCGGCTTGGCCGACCAGCATCGCCCCTAAGCCGACAGCGTTGCCCCATGTAAAGCTGCCAAAGATCGCGGTGCCCGCGAGTTCCGGGCCAAGCAGCAGCGCGCCAAATTGCGGCGCAAAGACCACCAGCGCAAGGCTCAGAAGCATGCGCAGCGGATTGCTGCCGCCCTGCCCGCCGCCGCCACCGCGCGGCAGAATGCAGAACACCAGCTGATCGCCGGGCCGCATGCGACGCCGCCATTCCGATCGCAGAATCGGCCGACCATTCAGGATGGCAATGCATGGTGCCGAGCCGGGCGGGGCCAACCGGCTCAAGCGCAGCGGGCGACGCACCTCTTGCACCACACGGCTGCCGAGCGGATCAAACGGATTGTGGATGGTCAGGCAGTGGGCTCTCATGGCACATCTCGGTAATAGGTGCCGACGATGCGGTAACCCAGATCAGCCAGCCGCGCGGCCGGAGTGAAGATCGCACCCGCCCCTTCAACGCAGTGCAGCACGCCGCCCAGGCAGAGCCATATCCCGACATGGCAGGGCAAAGCACCCTTCGCCATCATCACACCGTCGCCCTCGTCTGGGACCGACACTTCGATCCAACCGCGCCGCTCGGCCGAGTTTGAAAGTTCGCGCCGCGTGGCGCGCGGATCGGCGCCATCGATGTCCACCAGCGGCACGGTGATTCCAAAACGCTCTTGCCAGACCAGCGCGCAGAAATGCCAGCAGGTGAAGCTGCGGCTCCACGGACGCCCGATGTAAGTGCTCGCCCAATGCGCGGTCATGGCTGCAACCCCGGAAAGGATTCGAGATCATAGTCGAGCTTGGGAAAGCGCAGGTTCACCAGATCGGGAAAGCCCGCCGTCGCCTTCAGCCGGAACGGGTTAGCGTTGACCGTGATCAGGGTCAGTTCCATCGGCGGGATGTTATCAGGGCCAATGCTGAGCGTGTCCGACAGATACGAGCGATAGATCGCCGTGATTGGCTGGGCGGTGACCACGGCGAGATCAATCTGCGCCAGAATTTCTTGGCTGACGTTGTCGATCTCGATCGTGCATTGCGGCAGCCCGGTGCTGGTTTGATCGGGTGGCACGATGTCGAACGCGAAGGCGACGAAGGTGACGATTGCACCGGCGTCCCGTGCGGCCCCCGCCTCGATGCGCGCGTCGAGTGCGTTGAAGTCACGCACCACCCGGATCGGCTGGCTGAACGCCGGATGCCAAAGCTCCAGCGTGTGGTAAATCACTTGGTTCACCGGGGCCGAAGCATAGGCCTCTTGGATCGCGGCAGAGAGCGTCGGATCAGGCATCGTCGCCTCCGTCCTTCGTGGGATACGCTAGGCTGTCAGCAATAGGGGAATCACTATGTCCGACATCCTCACTTCGAAGATGGAGCGTGGAACGCCCCAAATTTACCGAAATGCCAGCGCTGGTGGTGTTACTTTCCGTGTCGAATTTGTCGGCACCGGTTGGGTGGAGTTCTCGGTCGCACCCGGCGCGCAGTTCACCGTCTTGGGGCTGGATGACGTAATCAACATAAACATCGAGCGTTACGACGCCCCCGGTTTGAGAGCAGTCGGCGACCCGGACACGGAGACCAGCAGCCGCTGAGATATTGAGGACCATATCAGGCATTGCGAACCTCCATTTGGGCGGTGACATCCCAATTCAGCGCAGGGCCAGCACTGGCTTTAAACGGTCCCTTAAAGCGGCCTTCAACGAACTTGAAACCGCCTCCGACAGCGATGGGCATCTGCACCCAAGCCGTGGTGCCAGCGGCTCCTGTCACCTTGCCATCGCTGCCGGTGCGCAGATGCAGATCAAAGCCGGTGACCATGCGCGCGCCGACTTCCGAGACGCCCAGACCCCAAGCTGCATTGCCCGCATAGCTTGGATTGTTCGACGCCGAGAGCGCGCTGATCCGCATTGCAGGCGCGCTGCCGCCACTGACGACTGGGGCGGTCAGGGTCAGTCGCCAGTAACCGTTGTCACGCGGCTCAAGCATTCGGCTCACCAGCCCGCTTTGCACGCCCAGCACGCCATTCGCCAGATCTACATCGGTGAAGCACTGCGCCCCGGCGCGGTCAAAGAACGAAAGCCGCGCCCAGTTGCGGCCTGCGGCTTTCAGCGTGGCCCGGCAGAGCACCGTCTTGTTGGCCTCTGCCAATGGCAAAGCCAGCTCGGCATGATGCAAGCCGTTGGCGGCGGTCTCAAACAACCCGTCGACAATAGCACCATCGGGCGACAGGCCGGTGCCGATTCCGCGCGTTGCATTCAGCCAGGACCAGCCCGATAGGCTCTCGCTGTCGCCCGCAAGGCTCCACGCCTCATCGTTCCACCAAGCCCGGAACGCGGCGAACTCGGCGTCGGTCATCACCCACGCCATATCGACCAGGTCATTGCGGGCGAACGTGATACGACGGACGCGCTGCGCGCCGACCTCCATATCGGTGCGCAGGGCGGGGTCAACCGGCGACAAGCCAAAGCCGGGCATGGAGGGCGTGGGCAGAACATCGGGCCAGCGGCGCATTATCGGCCCACCCGTGAAAGACCGTAGGTGTTGGACATGGAGTCAGGAATAGGCCCCCGCCCTTGGGTGATGTCCCCAGCGATGGCAGTTCTAACCATTTCGATCATAACCTCGATGATCCGGTCGCCGCCTTGCGACCGCTCGGTCGATGAGGCCTTGGTGCCAGCCGGTGTGCTGATGTTGACGATCATATTGCCCCCGCCGCCGCCCGAGGCGCGCACGCCGAGCCTGCCGCTGCCGTCGCGATCAAGCGGCAGGATCGCTTCTTCGCCCGCCTCACCCATCAGGCCGACGCCTTTGGCAAATGGAAAAAACGTCGGGCGACTGACGACTGTACCGGAATAAGCCGAGATGCCGGGGCCACTGTAAACACCGCCAGCTGCGTTCGCTTCCACCGCTGTACCGCCCGACAAACCGCCTGTGATGCCACCCAACAAGCTGTCGATGAACGGCGTGATGATCGACTGCGTGAACCGTTCCGCCGCAATCGCTGCCAGTTGCTGGATCACGAAGTTTTTGAAGTCGGCCATCGCGGCCTTGCCTTTTTTGGCACCCGACAGGAAATCCGCAAACCCCTTCTCGAAGTTCGACGACAGCCTATCCGCGAGACCGGCGCTCGCCTCGTTCAAATCTCCGACCAGCCCTTTAACTTCGGCGCGCCATTTGGCAACGGCAGCCGCTGCCTTCGGCCCTGCCGCATCGGCCACCTTTTCCAGTTTCGGGATCAGATCTGCGATGCTATTGGCAGCTTGGTCTTTTGCCGAAGCGATGGCCTTGGTGCCCTCGGCGGTGCTCATGAGTCCAAGGCGGACCTTCTCATGGATGCCCGCGACAGCGTTCTCAAGCTTTTCGAGCGCGTCCTCTGCCGCCTTGGTCAGTGCGTTGAAACTATCGGGATCGATCTTGGCCGCACCCCCGCCGCTGTTGACGCCAGTGGCACCAGCTGTCTTTTTAGGTCTGATAGGCCGATGAAAGGTGCCACCGCTGGCCTGAATGTCGCCGTTTGCCAGCGCGTCGAGTCCTCCGGGAATTCGTTTAACCGCAGCACCGGCCGCAATGTCTGCGGCGGCTGAAGCTTTAGCTGCCGCAGCATCCCAGAGCGTCGCCGCCAATGTAGCGGCATCTCCAATTGCGCCGGACAGCCAACCCGACCCTGGTGCAGACGAAGCGAGCGCCATCATTGCCGAGTAGGCCCCCTCAATGGCGACACCGGCCTGAGTTGCCGCATCAACAATTGAAAAGGTGCCAGCTTCCAACTCACGCGTTAGTGCCACCTGATCAGCGACAAGCCCCAGAGCCGTCGAAATTTGGGCAATCAGTTCCTGTTCGGCTTCAGACACACTTCCATCGGCCATTGCCAGCGCATTAACAGTCTGCAGCATCTGGGTGAGGGTGGACAACTGGGCATCTAAATCACCGTTCGAATTCGCCAGCTCAGTTTGCTGATCAACAAACGCCGCCGTTAGTTCCCGCGCACTGGCCATTGCTTCCCTGCCAGCATCCGTGAACGCCATAAAGATGTTCGCGTCAAAGAAGGCCGCAACACCGGTCCTTGCCTCGCCGCCGCCGCCAGATCCGAACAGACCTGCAAGCGACGTGGCCAACCCGTCAATGCTGCGCTGCGCCTCATCTGCTTTCAGATTGGCAATGAGGTCAAAGGCGCGTTGAACCGCACCAGACGCTTCGCCGAACTTCTTCGTCAAATCATCTGTGCTGATATTGATGTTCCCGACCGCAGTCCTGAATTCATCAATCTTGCCCGCCGCGAAGTCGATCGCATCTCCGACACTTTTGGTTTTTGTCCCAAGGCTGTCAAATGCCGACATCACCAGCGGCAGTGCGATTCCGGCCAAAAGACCTGCAGCCATCCCAATGGTGCCAAAGCCGAGGCCGATATCGGGCAACTGGATCGCCAGCGCTTGCACGAAATCGCCTGTGGCCATCGTCTGCTGCCCGACTTGCGACAGCTGCATGCCCATTTGGCGTGCGCCATTGCCAGCAAGAATTGACCCCGACTGCACCCCTGCGAGCTCGCGCTTCAGCGCCATCACTTCTGGTGTCGCCTCGCGTACGCCCACTTCAATCGCTGGGCCCAGCTTTTTGCCTTCAACGGAGGCTTCAGCGGCAGCTGTGCCGACGCCTTTGATTTCCGCCTTGGTCGCCGCCAGCGCGGCCTTGGCCTGGTCATTCTTGACCCGGAGTTCCATTGCGGCGGTCATATCCATCAGCGGCCCTCCTCAGGCTCAAAGGCAGTGCAAAGCACCGTCATGGTCGCCCCGTGTCGAGGCCTTAGGTTTCGTGGTGTTGCGCAGCCAGTCGGCGACTTGCAGGCTGTCGCGAGTCACAGCAAAACTGATAGCTGCAATGGCGCGGGCGTCGTCTTTTGCGT
>NZ_LGIC01000054.1 GCF_001294535.1 Cypionkella psychrotolerans
GGTGCCCGCGCTTATCCGATGGCAAGCTGACGGTCGTCAATCTTGCCATCGAAGCTGGTGTCAGTCGCGCGACAGCGAACCGCGCGCCCAAGGTGCTGGAAATCTTCCGACAGGCGGTGGCCAAGTCGAAGATCCGACAGAATGCGCCCGATCAGCAAGCGGAAACAGATCGGGCCAAAAGGTTGCTACGCGCCGACGAAAACGTGCTCGCCCAACACCGACAAGTCCGCGAACTCCTGGCTTCCCGAAAGCGATAAGACAGGTTGACTGTTCAGATAAGCACCAAAGGTTCCATCCCCAGCTTGGAAGACGACGATCGAAACCATGAGCGTGGCGGCGAGGGAGGCGGCGAAGGCGTGTGCATCTTTGCGGGACATCTCATTTGGCTCCTGTCTTGAAGGCGGGGGACCATCCCCCGCGCGACAGGACCTCGAAGGCCCGAAGACTGGCTGACATCACCGGGTGCGTTCGGGCTTGCCCCGAATCCATCCGGCGGCACGGGCTTGCCCCGTAGTCCGACCCCACGCGGGTTGATCTCGAAGACAAGCTTTGGGCCAAGAAAGGGCATGGCGAGCGGGGGATGGTTCCCTAACGACTGGAGCCGGTTGTCCCGCTGATGCATTCGCCCGCCTGCTTTCCGGCCAAGCTCGTGGTTGAAGACCTCCTTCCTTTGGGAATGGAACTTTGGTGCCCCGCAATCTCGCGGGATAAGGTCGTGTGGCTCAGAGGCCCACCCTTCGGCAGGCCCCTCGGGCTTCATCGGCGCTTAGGCTGCAAGGTCCGCACCCCCTGCCCTCTCGCCGTGGTCATTGCCGACGATTTCCAGCTGTGCATTGCGATAACCTTCCTTGGCGATCCAGAGTTCTGCCGCGCTGACGGACTCGGCCAGATGCAGCAGCTCTGTGTTGCCGCCGAACTCCAGCAACACCCGGACCTGCCCGGATTTCGGCTCCTCGGCCACCTCGAAGACCAACGGGCTGTCAGCCGAATGGCTGCGCAGGATGGTGACGAGGATGACCCCGTCCGAGGAGAAGTTGCCCTCGTGCAGCGTGAAGGAAGCCGGAGCCGTCCAAGTCGCATAGGGCCGTGACGGTTCCTTTTTCACAAGACGGCCGAGGCCGTTCGAGCGCTCCCACGCCGCGAGCTTCTTGGTGAAGCGCGCAGGCGGCTTGGGGCTGCCGTCAGTGTAGCGAATGAGCGACCCAAGGGGTGCGCTGTCGATGATCATTGTTGCAGACATGATTCCTCACTTAGAACGCGAGCTTTTGCATTCATCATATTGATATTGTTAATTTATATGTGAACTGAGGGCGAGTTTCCCCGCCCTCGGATGGCTCAGATCACTCCGCAGCCATCATCGATCCGTTTTCCTCGGGGAGATCGGCAGTGAGGAACGCTGGCAGATCAATATTCTCGACCTGATCTGACTCAACATCCGCAACGGGAGCCCCCTGCCCTTCCGCGCCTGCGTCCAGTGCCACCAGATCGGCACGCCGCAGAACCTCGGGCAACCAGCCGCTGCCTTTCAGCAGACGTTCCGCCTCCGTGGCCATCTCGCCCTTTTTCAGGTGATCGAGAAGCTGCGCGGTTCCCTCGCCTTTGGCATCGCGCACGGCCTCGAGGATGCGGACCTTGGGGACACGGTTCAAATACCCGTCCACCGTCGGTTCCCAGCCTGCCGCGACCATGTCGAGACCTGTGGCATGTGCAACGATGTCAGCCTGCGCCATACGGCGGGTCAGACCACTGGACGAGATGCCCGCGCCATAGGGGTTTACCTTTTCGTGGAGCGCGTTGATCCCGAAGCTCAGGCAATGGGCCAGCAGAGACAACCGGCTGGTCTGATCGAGTTCGGTGAGGAAGCCCCAGAGTGCCGCATCATCGCCAAGCGGCAAGTCCGCTTCCCAGGCCGCGTGACGTGCGTCCACCGCTTTCGCCACCGCGCTGTCCTTCAAGTCGGGCGATTGCGCCGACAAGTAGAGGTGCCGAACAGACACCTCAACGCAGCTGCCCGAGGCACCCGACGTACGGAACGTGTCGGTGACGAGTTTCAGGAGCAGAAGTGTCAGTGCGACGTCCGGCGAGCGACCGACGGCCTCGCGCAACGCCAGCGTCCGATGGGCCGTCAACTCCATGAGCAGGCGCTCAGGCAGCGGCTTCAGGACGCCATCATCCTCGTCCTCCGGCAGGTCGGCACCGAGCAGCTGGCCATTCGAGGTGATGATGGTTCCGACGCCATGGACGCCTAAGGTCTGCTCGCCATCGCTCCCCTGCCCCTCGATCGACGCCAGTCCATCACCGCCAACGTCGACCTGCTCCCGACGTTCGTCCTCGGGACGGATATAACCGCGGTAGACAGCAAGCTTTCCATCACGATCCAGCGTGACGAAGGCCCCTGCCTGCGCGACCTCCATCGGGTCAAACACCAGAGGACGTGCGTCGAGCGATTCCATCGCGGTCTCGAGATCAGCAAGACGGGCATCGATGTCGTCGGGAAGCTCGTCCTGGCCGTCGTATTCCAGTTCGAGTGCCCGATACTCGGCAAGAAGCCGGGCATGATCCGCACCTTCGCTGTCCGTCATGGGCGTCGGCTCGCCTTTCAGGCCTCGCATGGCGTGGCCGTAGCCATAGGGTAGGTCGATTGAGACCTCGATCCACTTCCAACCTTCGGTGGTGATGGCCTCAGCTTCGGCCTGAAGCTTCTGAGCGACCAGCCTGTCGAGCAGGGCAGGGTCTTCGAGCCAACCGCCATCATCGCCTTGGAAGAGATCGCGCAGGATGGTCCCACCCGCCGCCTCGTAGGCCTCAACACCCACGAACACGGCACGGCGGTCAGAGGCTCGCACCGAGGCCTCGGTCAGCATGCGCCGGATTTGAAAGGGCTCCTTGTTCCAAGATGACGAGATCGCATCCCAGACCTGCAACTGACGCTCGTGATCGGGGTTGACTGTGAAGGCCATGAGCTGTTCCAGCGTCATGCCATCCTCTCCGTAAACCGCAAGGAGGGCAGGGGCCACAGACGCGAGTTTGAGGCGCTGCTTCACGATCTGGGGCGCGACGAAGAAGGCCGCCGCTATCGCTTCCTCGCTCTGTCCTTTTTCCCGCAGCGCCACAAAGGCGCGGAATTGATCCAGCGGGTGCAGGGCGACGCGCTGCATGTTTTCCGCAAGGGAGTCATCCTCCGCCAGTATTTCCGATGCGGCGTCCCGCACGATGCAAGGGATTGGCGCAGTCTTTGCCAGCCGCTTCTGCTTCACCAGAACCGCCAGCGCTTGGAACCGACGACCACCGGCCGGGATTTCGAACATGCCGGTCTCAACGCCATCAGCATCGACCACAGGCCGCACGTTCAATCCCTGCAGCAGGCCGCGACGCGCGATGTCCTCGGCCAGTTCGTCAACTGAGACGCCGGCCTTGATACGACGCACATTGGACTGGCTCAGCACGAGCTTTTCGAAGGGAATGTCCCGCGAGGGGGACAGTGTGATTTTCTGGACAGCTTTCGTCATCAGACATTCTCCACGACGGGTGCCGGAAGCCACTCTCCCGATCTCACTTCCCGTCACCCTCAAACCAACCATTCTCAAACTCTCGAAATTCAGGTGAAACCGCATCTTCAGTTTACAGCTGCAAACCGATGCCTTTGTGCCTTTCGAACGAGAGACTTCAGCGAGTAAAGGCCTCTTTCCGCAAGCATTGTCAGTTTTCTTAGATAGGCGGCTGGTTTTTGTATTTGGTTACCCTGCTGAATGAGACAGAGTATGCTGATAGCTGCGGGCAATGGTCCCATAGCGCGTCGTGTGTGATCAGCAAGCTCCCGTCCAATCCCAATCATTGGCGCCAGAGTGTCTGCGAGCTGTACCAAATCGTTCCAATTTTTGACAGGCGCTTGGGCGAAGGCTATGCCCTCAGTTGCTGCTTCTAAGCAATCTTCCAGCGTTAGATCATGTGAACTGTCGGGCGTGAGTGCTGGGTAGGATGTAGTTGGCATCACAGGTTCAATATCAGACGGTTGGTTTAGAGAAACAGAATCTAAGTATTCTTTTTTTGTATTCTGTTGGTGCCGGTCATTTTGACTGTTGCTGGCGGACAATTCAGTAGTAATGACGGTGTCAGCAATGGGAATTTGTTCAAGTTTGTGCTTAGTTATCAACAGGTCCGCCAGAGAGACATTGCGCCTAAGTTGTCGTCTGATTTCAGCCTCCTCGATGCCAGAAAGTGCATCGTGTGCGCCTTCGCGAAGGGTAAAGAGCAGGTTAAGGATCAACTTTCGGGTAGTCAAAATTTGATCGTCAAGAACGCGTGTTTCGTCTGCAGCCTGAAGGATTTCTGAAGCTTTATCGAGCAAAGGCTGGATGTTGAAGCCAAACGTAGCAACGATGGCTTTACGAATGCGAAGTGCAAAGCGCTTTCCATTTGAGCTTGATTTTCGTTCGATCAGGCCTGCGTCACAGAGTTTCGCGAGATGTCGGCGAAGGGTTCGTTCGTCCATTCCGTCGGCTCGTTCAGCAAGAGTTTGATTAGACGGCCAAACGACTGCTGGGCTGTCCTCGTGGGCCCTGTCTTTGGGTAGGAAGCTAATCAATGCACGAAGCACAGAGAGGCTGTTGGTTGTAAGGCCGTAACTGGTACGGCACAGGGCAAGAGCATTGATTACCGGCCAAAGCTGTTGGACCCTTTCGCAAGGATCTTCATTGACTACGTGGCCATTGCTCGCCGGAGTAGTTGATTGGGTGTAGGTTATTTTGCGCATACTGCATCACGCAGGCAGATGACTCTACCGTGCCGGCACGATCTCTCGTGTCGGTGAACCATGACGATAGAACGTACCGATTGGCAAATTCTTACCGTCCGCCGCGACTTGCGGCGTTGACTTATCGATCGATTTGCGTGATTCTGTTACCTATGAAGACTGGTCAGATCAGAGCGTCAACTCTGTTTGATACGCAAATCGGCCTCTCGGGTTCGCTCGGGGGGCCTTTTCTGTCTTTAGCGTGCCTCCTCTACTGGTTGGTGTTGGGCCGTCTCTTCTTGGCATTGGTCATATAGGGCCTTCATGACCGTATCGGCGTTCGCGTGAAGCCAGGCGTGAAACTTAGGGTCGTCTTTCGCACGTACGGTGACTGAAACCGCCGCGGGTGTTCGCTTCAGGATGGCTATGATTTTGTCATCTGACATTACCGGTGCCGCATCTCCATCCAATGGGGTCTTGCTCGTAACTTGTACGATCAAGGCCGCAGCACGTTTGAAGCGCAGGTCAGAGGCATCTGCTTCCTCGACATTTTTCGAGTTTGCAGATGTAAACTGGCTGGTCTCGATAGCCTTTAGCAAGGCTGGGCGGTTTGCACCTGCAAACTGGCCTGCGCGATCGCGGAATGCCTCCGCTAGGTTGCGCCATCTGGGGCGACCTATTCCAGGCGCGCGGCCGATGGCTTGGATTATGTCTTCGCCAAGAGTTTCGACCACCATCTTCATCGTTGAGATTGTGGTAGCCTTTGGGGCGCCGACGTCGATGTTGAGTGAAGCTCGGATCGTTTGTTCTGGAACATCAGCCTCGCGGAGTCGATGAGCAAACATTGCCTTTTCAATGAACGAAAGGTCTTGGCGGACAGAATTCTCGATGCCCTGTGTGATGATGCGCTGCTCATCATCCATCTGTGTTACGAGGGCGCGTACTTTCGCGCCTAGAACACGCGCAGCGGCGATACGACGACGACCATAGATGACGCGGTACTCGTTGGGAGCATGGCGCTGGACCAGTATTGGGATTTGTTGGCCGTGTTCGCGAATGCTTGCGATCAGATCACTTAGTGACGCCTCATCGTAAGGTAGACGGTCTTCGAACTCGGATTGAGAAATTTGGTCAGGTTCAAGATCAAGTAATTGCAGACCGCGAGCCAAGCCGCTTTCAACACCACCAAGGGCGGCAGAATGTAAGATGCTCTTTGATTGCGGACGGGCAGGGCCGTCAGTCGGGTTGATCAGCGCTTCCAGTGCGCCTTTGAAGACATCTTTTCGCGACATTAGTTTCGCCCCCAAGCTGCTTGGATTAATTCTTCCATCTCCCCGACTACGCTGTTGATGGACTCGACGGCGCGGTCGTAGGTGTTGCGGTTAAATTCGCTACGATCAACTTCGTAGAGTGTTTGTTGGGTCAGCCCCGCGTCAGAAACCGCTGTAGATTTTAAGAAAGTGTTCGTCATAACCTGGTCCGTGAAAAGTGCCCGGAGAAATCCGGCCATTTGTGCTTGCGGCCCATCGGAAGGTTCAAAGCGTGTGATCAAGAACTTAAGATGGTCGTATTCTAAAGACGCACCATGGTTACTGACAACGTTTAGCAGTCCTGCTGTCATCTGTAGAAACTGGTTCATCGATGCGATGTCGAGCATGGACGGGATGACTGTAATCAAAACTGTCGTCGCGGCGATGAGCGCGCTCATCGTTAGAAAGCCAAGCTGCGGTGGGCAGTCGATCACAACTACATCGTAGTCCGCTTCGACTTGGTCTATGGCCAGACCGAGTCGCTTGAAGAACATTGGCTCACGGCGCTCATTCAGTGCGCGGGGCGTCTCATGTTCGAATTCAGCCAGAACCAGTCCGGATGCAGCGAGATCAAGATTGGGGAAGTAGGTTTTGCGAATGACCTCTTGCATGGGGATGGGGTCATCATACCGAATTGCGTCGTAAATGTTGCCACCGTTCTGGAACTCTGTTTCCGGAGTGTAGCCAAACATAGTGGTTAGGCTGCCTTGAGGGTCGATATCAATCGCAAGGACTCTGTAACCACGAAGAGCAAGACGTTGTGCAAGATGAATTGCAGTAGTGGTTTTGGAGGAGCCGCCTTTGTAGTTGGCAACAGCAATGACCTGTATCCGGTCGCCGTCGCGGCGACCTGGAAGAAACTGTCCAACTTTGCGCGACTGCGTTTCAAGCACCCGACGGATTTCAACAATATTGGCGCCAGAATAAAGCCGTCTGCCCCGACTGTCCATCGCGACTTCTGGGATTTTGTTATCGAAATGAAGCTTGCGAAGTCTGGCGGGATCCATGCCAAGGAACTCAGCTGATTCAGCCGAAGTGAAGGGTCGAAGCTCCTTTCGCGCATCGGGCATGAAACTGGTGCGCATGTGGTTTTCAAGTGCCACAGCCAAGCGGTCAGCATTCTGCTGAATGATCTCGTCAATCCGGCGAGCGCCAGTCATACTGCCCCCTTGGCTCTGGCCTCTCAGAACCATTGTTCCGCCGCTATTTGCGGCTGTTCGTTTGGAACGCTGTAGAGCCTGAAAAACTGCCGTATGCGTTCTATTTGCTAAATGACATTATGATTGCCCATCTAGCAAGCGTTTTCTGTTCGAAACGCAGCGATGCCTGAGAGGTGAGCTACCGCATCTCGACAGCGCTGTTCACCTATTGAAATAGCTTGATCGTTCAAACATCTGAAAAGCATGGGTAATCATAGAGTGTCTTGCCCACGGTTTTGGTCACACTTAGTCCGGCCATCAATATATGGTAGAGGCAGTGATAGATCGGCAATAGGTGTTGCTAAGCGAGCCAATTCGAATCGGGGATAACATTTTGGCCTTTTTGTGCATCAGACGAGCCCCAGCTTCTTGGCCCTCTCCAGGATCATCCTGACCGATGACGGCTCCCACTTGCTGCGTCCTCTTGGCGTCCGTTCACGCATCGCTTCCAGCCGGTCGCAGAGGGCTTGAAGCGTCATCTTGGGATCGGCGCCTTTGATGCCCGCGACGATAGCGGGCAGGCGGTCATTTTTGTCGGGCGCTGTGGCGCGGGCCAGGATGGTCTCGGCCAGCAGGCCTTCGCGGACAAAGGTCTTGGCAGCACGGATTAGGCGGGGCAGGGACCAAGGCTGCGCCTCGCGGGGCAGGCCGGAGTTGACGATCCGCAACACGTCTTCCCACGGCGTGCCCGGCCGTAGACGGCGGACCTCGGGTACCCATTGGTCGGCACTGGCGTTCAGCTTCTGGAAATGACTTTCCACCCGCGCGGCCCTCGCCTTGCGGATGGCCACGGGATCGCCTGCTTTCAGCCCCGGATTGCCGCCAACCCGGCCTTCTGCTTTCGCAGATCGCAGCCCGGCCCTGGTGCGCTCGCGGATCAGGGCCCGTTCAAACTCGGCCGCAGCGCCCAGAACCTGCAGGGTGAACTTGCCTTGAGGCGACGCCGTGTCGATCGGATCCTGCAGGGACCGGAAATGCGCGCCTTTGATCTCCAGCCGCTCAATGATTTCCAAAAGGTGAGAGAGCGAGCGGGCCAGCCGGTCGATCCGCACCACCACCAATGTATCGCCTGCCCGCAGTTGATCCAGCACACGCGCCAGAACGGGCCGGGTGCGACTGCCACCCGAGGCTTGCTCTTCCACAATTTCCACACAGCCTGCGGAGCGTAGCTCCTGCACCTGGGGCAGTGCGGTTTGATCTTCAGTGGAAATTCGCGCGTATCCGATGCGTGGCACGGGGCAGGGGGCCTCTTTTGCAAATTCGAGTGTAAGGAGTAAACGACGGTTTGAGTGCGGTTGTGCTGAAGGTTCACGCAAGGACTCTCCAGGATAACTTCCATAATGGGCCTTCAGCCTTGCCGAGCTTGACAAACAGGGGGAGGTCGATGATATATCTAGCCAGATAGCTAGCTAGGATTGCCGCAATGTGGACCGTTCAAGATGCTAAAAACAAGTTCAGCGCCGTAGTTGAGGCCGCACTTGCGGGCACACCGCAAGAAGTGACGCGCCGGGGGCGCCCCGCCGTGGTTGTTCTGTCGTCGGAAGAATATCACCGACTGCTCGCAGGTGCGGTAAAAGCCCGCGAAAGCTTCGCCGATCATTTGATGGCTTTTCCGGGGGGTGATGTCGAGCGGGCCCAGGCCATGCCTAGGGACGTATCCTTCTGATGTATGTGCTCGACACCAATGTTATCTCAGCAGTCCGCCGCCCGGATCGGGCCCCGCAAGTGGCAGCGTGGTTGAGCGGCAAATCGGAACAAGACCTTTTCCTCAGCGTCATCACGATTGGCGAGATCGAACGCGGCATTCGCCAGCAAGAAACGCGGGACCCCGCTTTCGCCCATGATCTTCGGATCTGGCTTGATCGAACGATCTTGCTGTTTTCTGACCGGTTGCTGCCGTTCGATGCCGAAGACGCCCGGATCTGGGGTCGGCTATCGGCTGAAATTGGTCATACGGGAGCCGATCTTATGATTGCCGCCTCAGCGCTCCGGCACGCGGCGACAGTTGTCACGGGCAACGTCAGTGATTTTGCTCCAACTGGCGTGAGAATTGAAAATCCATTTTGACCTACGGTTTTCACCAGTAGGGCAGGGGCGTATCACTACTAAACGACGGTTTGGTGGTGGTAGCGTCTCTTGTGTCATGGCAAAGATTGCCATACCATGGTTTTCTAAGGAGACTGCCATGGGTACCATGAACATATCACTGCCGGACCCGATGAAATCCTGGGTCGAAGATCAGGCGAAGGCGGGCCGTTACGCCAACTCGAGCGACTATGTCCGCGACCTGATCCGTCGAGATCGAGCACGCAGTGAAGCAATAACTGAGCTGCAAGCCGCCATCGACGAAGGCCTGTCGAGTGGCCCTGCCACTTTGTTGGACCGTGAATCCTTCAAGGCAGAGATGCGCGCTCAGTATGCCAAGTAGCGCTGGCTATGTGTTCCGGCCTGCCGCGCGTGCTGATCTTGCAAAAATCTGGAATGATGGTGCGGCGGCATGGGGTGTTGATCAGGCAGATCGATATGCTGACGGGCTGTTTTCTCTGTTCGATCTGCTGGCTGAGTTTCCAGAGATGGCGCGAGAACGTTTGGAATTCACGCCACCCGTTCGGATTCACCCAAGCGGCGCACATCTGGTGCTCTATCGGCTGGAAGGGCAGGGGGTTGAGATCATCCGCATCCTGCACAGTCATCAGAATCTGACGGCTTATCTTCAAGAGGGTTGACCAAAGACCTACAGCCCTGCAGCTTTGGTCAGATTGACCCGAAACCTGTCACGCCGGCGCTGATACCGGCGGGTCATCTCTGCTGAAGCGTGGCCGAGTTGCTTTTGAACATAGCGCTCGTCCACCTCGGCGCTGCTGGCGAGGCCCGCGCGCAGGCTGTGGCCGGAATAGAGCTGCAACCGCTCGGCCTTAGAAAGTTCCGGGCGCAGGCCGGCTTGCTCGACGGTGTGCTTGATGAGCCGGGCGACGTGCTTGTCCGACAGCCGATCCTGCGTGGCCTTCAGCCCATCGCGTGACACGGCCACAAAGATCGGGCCAAAACCGATACGCCCGTAGTGCAGCCATTGGGTCAGCGCATGGACCGGGCAGGTTTGGTCGCTGCTGCCGCGCCCGATTTCCACCTCACGCCAGCCAGTCTTACCGCGAAGGGTGATCAGCGCGCCGCCGTCCAGCAGCTGAACCCAGCCGCGCGACTCCGGCGTGTCGTCCTTGCCATGATCGAGGAAAACGATTTCCGAGCGCCGCAACCCGCCCGCAAAGCCGATGAGCAAGATCGCTCGATCACGCAATCCTCGCAGATCATGCGGCAGGGTGGCCAGCATGTCGCGGATGTCTTCGGGCAGAATCGCCTCTTTCTGCACTGGTGGGCGCGCGTGCTTGCGACGGATGCCGGCCAGCACGGTGGCGATGTGCCGGTTCTTGCGGTCAAGGGTAAAGCCCCGCAAGGTGTAACCCCAGCCGAGGCCCGACAGGCGGCGCTCGATAGACCTGACCGACAGCGCTCGCAGCTCGGTTTGTGACGCGGCCTTGCCGATGGGCGCCGCCAGATCGGCAATGTAGAGCCCAATAATCTCGGGCGACGGGGGCAGGGGGTCGACACCCTTCAGCCTGCACCAGCGCGCGAAGTGCTTCCAGTCTGCCGCGTAGGCCTTGCTGGTGTTCTCGGCCGTCGAAGCCTTGGCGTAGTCGCGGGCGGCGTAAATGAGGCGATCAAGCGTGCCTGAGCCCGCCGCATGAGAGGGCAGGGCGATGCCATCGCTTTTCTCTTGATCTCGCTCGTCGCCCTGAGCATCATGCGACCTGTCAGACGACGCTGAGGTTGATTTCCCGGTTTCTGTCGACATCTTTTCCCTGAAATTTCTATAGTTTTGAGATTGTCGTTCTTGTTCCATTACTGGACTCTAAATCATTGAATACATTGCATTCATGTTTCTGTTTCATTCGTGGATTATCATTTCATTATCGGACATAAGATACCTTTTTGTTGGTTTTGGCCATGGTGGATCGCTCAGATATCAACGCCGTTGATGACACCGCATGGGAGCAAGCGGTTGTGCGTGAGGGAGTGATCCGGCGGCTGGCGAACATGGCCAGCCCTGACCGCGTCGAATTTCTCTCGGCCTGTCGACAGCTTGGGCTCAAGCGATCTCGGCTTTACGAACTGATCAAAGCGTACAGAGCGCGCCCGATCACCAGCTCTCTCCTGACCGCCGCAGCGGGAACCCAAACGGGCAGTCGGCGACTGCCGGAAGGGATCGAGGCGGTGATTGCCGGGGCAATCGAAGACTTTTTCAAGTCCCGCCAGAAGCCGAGCATCAATGCGTTGCACAAGGAGGTGCGCAGGCGTTGCGGCCAACATGGCTTGCGCACCCCTTGCTGGACCTCGGTGCGCGACCGTGTTGCGGTGATAGACCCTGCCGAATTGGTGGCCGCGCGTGAGGGAGCCAAGGCTGCCCGTAGCCGCTATCATCCTGTCCCCGGGACCTATCAGATTGAGCGGGCTTTCGAGGTCGTCCAGATCGATCATACACTGGTGGATGTCATCGTTGTCGATCGGGCGTATCGCCAGCCATTGCAGAGGCCCTGGGTGACGCTGGCCATTGATATTGCCAGCCGCATGGTGGCGGGCTTCTACCTGACGCTGGAACCGCCGTCCGCTTTGTCGGTTGCGCTTGTCATCCAGCATTTGGTACAGCCGAAACTGGATTGGTTGGGCAGTTTGGGCATCGACGCAGACTGGCCGACGGCGGGATTGCCGGAGACCATCCATGTCGATAACGCCAAGGAATTTCATTCCAAGGCTATGCGGCGTGGTGCCGAAGAGCATGGAATTTCCCTGCAGTATCGACCGATCGGTGCGCCACATTACGGGGGCCATATTGAACGTCTGATCGGTACGATGATGGGGGCGGCGCATCTGCTGCCCGGGTCGACCTTCAGCAACATCAAAGATCGCGGCGACTATGACTCTGCAGCAAAGTCGGCGATGACGCTGGACGAGCTGGAGCGCTGGTTTGCGCTGGAAATCACCCGCTATCATGCTGAGCGCCACCGATCCTTGGGCATTCCGCCGATTGCGGCTTGGCAGGATGCCTATGGGCGGCGCGACTTGCCTTTGAGGATGCCATATGATCCTGAAGGGTTCCGGATCGACTTTCTGCCCGCAGTTGAACGCATGGTGCGCCGTGATGGCATCCACCTTTTCGGGCTAAGATACTGGGACGATGTCCTGAGCATCTGGGCGGGTCGAGAAGGGCGGCAGCTGCGGGTGTCCTACGATCCTCGCGATCTATCGACGGTGTTCGTGCGGGGGCCCGATGGTCAGCGATACCCCGTGCGGTTTGCCGATCTTCGGCATCCTCCGATCACATTGGCGGAACATCGCCGCGCCCAGACCGTTCTGCGCGAGCGGGGGCGGTCGCTTGAGGATGAGAACCTTATTTTTGCGGTAATCGAAGAGCAGCGGGCATTGGTGGATGTCGCCGCAGGCAAGACGCGGGAGGCCAGACGTTTTGCAGAACGGCGGGATCGAGCGCTGGCCAGCGTCGAACCTCCCGTGATCGACCGAAATGGCCCTGATTAGGGGTCGAATACCGGGGAGTGCAGGATCGTACGCTAAGGCCGTTTGGTCATGATTTTGGCCACCTGTATTCGCCGGTGAGGAGGATATGTGCCCATCCGAGAGGCGAGGTGTGCGCCAGAAGATCGGCCGGGCTGTCCAATCCTTCGCTTTTTCGGTGGTTGACCGCTTGGCCGAGATGCTTGGTGTTCCAGTAGATGATGATGGCGGCGAGCAGATTGAGGCCTGCCATTCTGAAGTGCTGGCCTTCGGTGGTGCGGTCGCGGATTTCACCCTGGCGACCGATGCGAAGGGCGTTTTTCAGGGCATGATGGGCCTCACCCTTGTTCAGCCCGATCTGGGCACGGCGCTGCATGTCGGCATCGCCCACCAAAGCCACGCGCGGGGCGACGAAGCTGTTCGCCAAAGTCAGACTTAAAGGATAAGTAAACCGCTCCCCCGCC
>NZ_LGIC01000055.1 GCF_001294535.1 Cypionkella psychrotolerans
ACCCAGAACTGGTCCGGAGCGTCGACATCAAACTCTCGGTTCAAGGTGTTGTCGGCCACGACCGCAGGGCTGCCGCCGTAAGAGCCAGGCTTCTTTTTGTAACCAATCTGGGCCCTTATCCCTGCTAGACGCGCCAAACGCCAAGCCCTGTTGGGGCTGATGTCTTCGCCCATGTCGCACAGATCATCATGCAACTTGCGGTATCCATAGACCTCGCCGCTGTCATCCCAAGCCTGCTTCAACAGCACCGTTTCGCGCTGATCCTCCAGCGCACGCTGACAACAAGGTTCACGCAGCCATGCATAGAAGCCGCTCGGATGAACGGCCAGCATCCGGCACATAGCCCTGACGGCAAAGATTGGCCGGTGTTCGGCGATAAACGCATACCTCACCGGGATTCCCTGGCGAAGTATGCGGTCGCCTTTTTTAGGATGTCCCGTTCCTCCGTGACCCGCAGCAGATCTCGCTTCAACCGGCGGATCTCATCAGCTTGCGCATCGACCTCTTGGATCACCTTTGCGGGCCGCGAAAACTGCTTCTGCCATGTGTAGATCGACTTGGTGCTGACCCCCAATCGCTCGGCCACCTCGCGCACCGGGTAGCCCCGATCCTCGACCTGTGCGACCGCATCGCGCTTGAACTCATCTGTGAATTTGTTCGTGGACATATCGTCCTCCTTGCTTCCAAAATTACCAAGCAAGGCGTCTACAAATCTAGGGGCTATTCAGTGGCGCGACGACCCGGCACGGGCGCAGCGAAAGAGTGAGGATGAACTGACGTCCCAACTCTGCAGAAAGTTAAATAGTCTTGCGCGTCGTGCAGTGGGTTGGGACAATTTGCATTTTGAACGGGAAACTCCCGATGAACTGTCCCCCAATCGCAATATCGATATCGCCGTAGTGCCTTTGGACGTCATCAGTGTCGAAAGCCGCTCTTATGACATCTACGACAATTTGCTCATGATCGAATGCAAGCGATTACCCACGCCTAAGAGTTCCAAGCGTGATCCGCGAGAATACCTTTACAGCAAAAAAAGTTCCACCGGGGGGGTGCAGCGCTTCAAGGCTGGACATCATGCACGTGATCATCAACGTGCTTTCATGATCGGATACATACAGAAAGATGGGATCGAACACTGGCAGAACCAGCTGGATTCGTGGGTTACGTCAATTACCGCCGATGGGGTGGCGAACTGGTCTGATGCGGACAGACTAACACTGAAATCTCAAGACAACGTTACCTGCGTCGCTTGTCTCCATTCCAGTCATGAGCGCGCCGCTGGATTGCCCCCCATTCTCGTAGATCATCTTTGGATCGAGATGTTCCGCAACACAGGGACTTAACTTTCAGTGTTCGCGTTGCTGCAGACTCTGCTGTCAAACTCTGCAGCTTTTGCTGTCACGCCACACACAATGTGTTTTGACACTAGAACCTGCAGAGAAGCGGGAAGATCCGGGAATAGGTGGAATTGATCGAAAAGTGTTGTAAAAACGGTGCCTTACAGAAAATTTAACCGCCGAAAAGCTTCAGGAGAGCCAGTTTGCATAAGTGCAATTATAGGAGTCATGAGCCGCCAAAGGACGCTCTGAGCCGCCTTCTGGCGGTCCAGCCGCAGACCGTTTAAACATCAATAAAATAAGGCGTTCAATGCGGGTTTTCGGCGTCAAAGCCGCGGTTGGAGCCGAAAACCCGCGGCGGGAACTGGGAACTAAGCTGCCCAGTTCCAAATCCAGTTCCCAGTTCGGCGCAAGTGGTTGATTTCAAGAAGATGTTCGGTGAGAAATGCGTCTGTAGCGATGGAGCTGAAGTGGGAACTGATTTTCGGTGATTGGGCCCATCCCAGAAGGGGATACTTCGGCTCCGGGGTGGTTCTGTACCCCTACCGGCACAAATAGCTGGGGAGTTTGGGATCGTATCGACTGCGAAGATCGCAGTAAGGTGCGTCTTGCTCAGGCCCAATAACCAGACTCAGTTCGATCACTGGCACTTGGGACAACCCAAGCTGGCGCGCCGCCATGACACGACCCTGCCTGGCGATGATGCCGTTTGCGTCATCCACCAGAACCGGGTTGGTAAAGCCAAACTCCCTGATCGAGCCTGCAATCAGCGCCACCTGCGCCGCATCATGGGTCCGGGCGTTGCGAGCACAGGGGATCAGATCGCCGATCGTCCGGTATTGGATTGCCAGTTGCTGTCCGCCGTCCAACTTGGTGCTGGCAGCAAACTTAGAACTATGTTGCTTGAGAATCTTTGAAAGCCTCTATAACCTCCCTACACGTTTGAACTCGGCTCTGGCGCATTGCTAGGCTGGACGGTTGGTTTAAACCGTAGTTCCTCCAGCTGTCCCCTTGGACGGATTGCCATAGGGCGTCGAGTTGTTGCCTTCGTTCGCGGGACTCTGCCAACTGTTCTGCTGATAGTGGCGAAAACCGTGTCCGGATTTGTTCTTCGCGAAACTGCTCGGCCAGATGCCCGTAGGTTGAACTGACGGTCTTGACATCGGCATGACCAAGTTGCCGCGCGATGACCTCGAGTGGGACACCTTGCTTAACCAGATCGCTTGCATAGGTGTGCCGAAGGCCGTGGAACACAAACTCTTTGGGAAGTTTGGCTTTTGCAACGGCTCGCCGAAACAAGCTGGTGTGTTGTTTGCGCCAGACCTTGCCCATGTCTGATAAAAAGACGTGGTCGCGACCGGATTTACCATCGCAGCAGCGCAGGAAAAACGCCATCCCTTCATCGGGTAGAAATACGAACCGCGCCGGGCTCCGCTTGAAAGCTACGACATGAATGCCGAAAATCTGATGTCCCACGTCTTCAACTCGAAGCCCAGATAACTCACCTATCCGGCAGCCCGAATAGAGCCCAGCCAAGGTCAACTTGCGCAGGGCGGGCGTGCATTCATCAAGGAGCCTCCCACACTCCGCGCGATTCAGAAAAATGTTGCGTGGGCAATGATTTACCGAAATTCTCTTGAGGCAGCGCCACGGGCGTTCAGAGGAAATCTGCGCATTGTCCCATGCGTGCTGAAACGCCATACGCAAAATCGTAACCAATGAGTTGAATGTTCGCTTGCGCCTGCGAAGTTCATCTGAGCTCAGGTCATCAATGGAAACCCTCGGCATCTGGCGTGCGAACCCAAATTTCGGGGGCGTTTCGATGACCTTGATCGCCAGCGCTTTAAGGTTTCGCGCAGAGAATTCTTCGAGCGGCACATGGATAAGGCTGTCAACAAGGTGGCAGTTGATCAGTGCTAGGATATTGTAATGGCCACCTTTCGATCGGGCGATTTTAGTCCATTCGGTGTAGTCCCGCAGCGCGTGGCCGACCGAATAGACTTCGCCAACTGGGCAGAAGTTCACGCTTGTCATGCGCCCAACCGGCCTTGCCGAATGAGCAATTCCTTGAACTTCGCCGGTGTCAAACCACTCAAAGGCGCGTCTTATTGCCTCGTCGCTGCCAATGCGGCCACGCCCAAGGTCAAGCGCAGGTCCAATACATTTTTGAAGATAACGCCTGTCTTTGGTCATAATCCGTGCAGTCCAATTGCAGCTTCGGTCGTCGGGCCGATGCACGCCAATATGCCGACAGGTCAGCAGCCAATGCCAATAGGGGCTATCGCGAAACGGCAGTGCTTCAATGTCGACCGTGTCGCGAAATCGAAAATCGGCCAAATTGCCTCGAAGCTCTGGCTCAATCGGTCCGTGCCGCGCGACTGTAGGCATGATGAGTTCCCAAAAGTTGAACCGGAGCAGTTAGGGGCTGAGGCACCTCCAGTCTTGGCTAACGCGAAAGCCGCATTGCCAAGGGAGTTAGCGTCACAGCTCCGGCCGAAATTTCTATTAAACCCAGATGGCGTAGATCGTCCAAAGCCATGCAAACTGCTCCGCGTTCCACGCGATGCAAACTGGCGAATTTTTCGAGAAGGGTCGTCGATGAAACATGCGCCTCTCGAGTGAGGTGATCCAAGATATTAGCTCTGATTTCGCTCATAAGCAGGTCTCCGAACAGGGTGACGCCAGCCAGATATACCCACAGGATTGCATTCGCTTGGTCGCGGGAGTCAACAAATTTGCGTGCTGCGCTGCGGGAGACTAACCGCCTACAACGGCCAACCGCTGTCAAAACGCACATAGACTATGCGCCATCCGCTGTGCTAACGATCAGATATTGGACAAATTCCGACTTGGACAAGGCTAGGCGTTGCAACTTCGATGTCGAGGAAATCCTGATGGCACCAAGAATTCTGCATGTTGACGACAGCGAAGACATGCGCGCAATTGTCTTGCTGGCGCTTGAAACCATAGGCGGCCTTGAAGTCGTCCAATGTAGTTCCGGTGCCGAGGCCCTCATCGTAGCTGTTTCATCCAAGCCTGATCTCTTCTTGCTCGACGTAATGATGCCTGATTTGACTGGGCCGCAGACGCTACTGCGACTTCGTGAGATGCCTCAATTTGCGGCAACGCCGGTCATTTTCCTAACTGCAAAAGCGGGCCCCCAAGATATTGTGGATTTGATGGCCGAGGGTGCGCTGGAAGTGATCACCAAGCCTTTTGATCCAATGACCATTTCGGAACAAATTGTAGCAATCTGGAAAAAGTCGATGCGCGAGACGACGCAAATATTGCTCTGACAGAACATGAGCGAACTACAGTGCCTTGGCCGGATGTGACGCTTCGGGAACGGCTTTATTCTGCAGCGATGTTTCGCCCACTTTCCGGCAACAAGACATTCACTACATTGTTTCGGATTTTGGGTCCTACCAGATCAAGCTCGAAGAAGAATGTGGTGCCCTGGCCATCGTTGCTATGATAGCCGATGCTGCCACCATGGGCGTCAACGATCTGTTTCGAGATATTCATGCCAAGGCCAGTTCCACCAGCTTTTCGATTATCGGACGCGACCAGTTGCGAGAACCTGTCAAAAACCCGTTGCTGATCCTCTTGGGCCAGACCAATTCCACGATCAATTACCATGATGCGAACTTTCGCGCCCTGAATCTCTGACCTGACCGTGACACTAGATCCGGAAGGTGAAAACTTCGCGGCGTTAGACAAAATGTTTGCAAGCACCTGCATAAGGCGCTGTTTGTCGCCATTGACTTGAAGAGATTTGTCCTGCGGCTCGAGGCAGAGTTTGACACCGAAATTCTCGGCGAATGGTCGATTAACTTCGACAGATTCTGAAAGCAATTCCGCAACTTTGCATGCAGTAAAGTTAAATTCCATTTTTCCAGATTCAATCTTTTGCAGGTCGAGAACTTCGTTGATCAGATAGACAAGATGCGTGCAGTTTCTTTGCGCGATGCTCAGCACCGTTTTCAATTTATCGGGCACTGCACCGAGTTTTTCGGATTGGGCCATGTCCACCGAAGCCTTGATCGCAGTCAGGGGTGTCCGCAATTCGTGACTCATCGTCGACAGGAATTCAGACTTTGCTCGCAGTGCTGCCTTGGTTATCTCATGCTCTTTGTTCAGATCGTCCATCTGTTTCTTGGTCAGACGATAGAAGTTCAAATAGATCCGCGAACAGTCGATTATGAAGTAGGCGACGAACACGCTGGTAAACAGCTGCGCCCATTGCTCTGAATGGATGTCGGCACTGGTGCGAACGATGTCCCAAATCGGAATGAACAGGAACGTGGTGCCATATATCGACAGGCGCAGAACCAACACAGACAGAATGGCATGGTTGTTCATCGCGGCGAAGAGCCCCGCCGCGAACAGGAAGAACAAGGCCATGAAGTGGGTATCGTGTTGCTGAAACAACGAAATCCAGATCGAGTAGAACGAGATGATTCCGGCACTGGCCAACGTTCCGACGTAGATCGAACCCAGCATCCGTTTGGCTTGCCGCGCGCCGACAGTTTTGACCTTCAGGATGTTTCGGAAAACCACAAAGTCGTAGGCCTCCGAAATGAAGATCAAGCAAGTGGTGAGAACTGCGAAGGAAGTGCTGTAGTAGAATCCTGCCAGAATCAGAGCAGCAGCGAAAATTATCTGACGCTGCCAGAACAGGTTTCTACCGACCTTCGCGTAGTCCTGCATCTTCTCTAGCATGGAATCTACACCAAGATTAGCGTCCAGCTCATTGGGAAAGCTGAAAATAGCTGCCATTCGTTTACTGACCTCGGGTCGTTTCGCAGTGACCAATTTCTCATTTGCAGCAAAGTGCGGCGTTGATTGACAAAAGCTGTTGTAGTTTTGCCATTGTTTCCACAATCTCAGGTAATCATGGCCAAATCATGGCATTAGTATGGCAGTCGCGCTACGGATGTGAAAATGAAAAGCACATAGCCTTGGGGTAGAAAATGGGTGCGTTTGAGAAGGTCCGCACGTCGCGGGCGGACATTGTGTTTCCAGTTCTGGCGCCACCGGAAGTCAGCAGAAATCGCAGCGGATTCGACGACATTCCCAGCAGGCCTTCAATATTGCCTGTTGGGCAACTGCGCGCGTCTGTGCTCAGTTACGCCAACATGCACCATTATGGCGAGCTTTTCATCAGCTACCTCAAAGCGCGGCACGACGTGTTCATCGATCAGCGGGGATGGAACTTACCGGAAGTCGATGGCATGGAATTCGATCAATACGACACGCCCCTCGCGCGTTTCATAGTGATTCATGAATTCGGTGAGATACTTGCTGGGATTCGGATCACCCCGACAACCGCAAGGGTCGGCCTTCACAGCTACATGATCCGCGATGCTCAATTAGGCCTGTTGAAGGATCTGCCACTGGATGTCTTGTTTTTTCCGGCTCCGGTTGATGATCAAATATGGGAGGCGTCGAGACTCTTTGTGTCGCAAAGCGTTCAATCGATCCGACGCGCCCATGTCCAGAGCTTGCTAATGAACACGATGGCACGGGCAGCCAGGGATGTCGGCGCGGCGCAGGTAATAGGGATAGTTCCTTCGGTGTTCCGGAGATGGCTTCAACGAATAGGCATGACGGCAACTCCGGTCGGCCCCGAAATGCAAATCGACGACGCCCGCACCTGCGCCGCACTGTTCACTATTGGAAACAGAGCTAGTTGATTAAGAATTGGTCCCTTCCCGTAGAGCTCACCCTCCTACTCCAAAACGGAGATTACAGATGGTTTCTCGCTGAAACGACAGGTACTACAATTGACTGCCTTGCAAAAGATGCGACGCGCCCATTCATCATGTTGGAGTCTGTGGTAATTCCCCCGTCGATCAACCCAGTGTCTGACGTTGTCCCCAACTTTTATCGAGCGTGAGCGAAGCTCAGTTTTTCAGCTTTACCCATCCAGGCGGGTTGGGCAACGGGGGGGGGGAGGGCCATGAATAGACGCGCTGACGTGGGACGTTGGTGAATGGTTATGGAAAATCGATGGCATACACTAGTGACACCCGCCGAATGACCGCTTCGCAGAAAGTTCACCTGAGCGATCCCACAGGAGCAAACGACCGCTTTCCGCTCTTCCCGTGCAATTTGGTCTAAAGCGATGCCTCGCACTCGCCCCAAATCGGCCGTGCAATTCAATGTCTGCTGCCATTGAACTGCTGGCCATCCTTGTGAACAACTGGTGTCCTAGCGCAGCACATCAGCCTTGCGTATCGCGTCGTGCAGCTTGGGGAATGGGTGGTCGGGGATCATCTCCTACAGTTGTTCGGGTGACAGCGCTGCCTCCAAAACTACCATCGCTTCGGAGACGGTGCTGTGCCACATTGGCAGGCCGTTGAAGCGGGTGTCTTTTGGCAGGCCACGAAATCGGCAGAGCGCGCGGGCGGCTCGTTCCAATGGGGGTTTCTTGCGGGCGGCCATGGCTCACTCCTTGCTTGTATGTCCCCACCAAACCACTTTGCCTATAATGGACATTTGCAGCGCCTCGATCTGCGCCCCGGTGCGCAGTTCTGGAGGGTAGTCGGGGTTGTCGGACAGCAGGATTATTGCCGCTGCCTCGGGCCGTTCGATGCGCTTTACGCGGGCTTGGCCATCTTCTAGGAAAGCGAAAATCGGGGCGCGGCGGTGGCTGCTTTTGGTGCTTGCATAGACGGGCACTTCGGTTTTGCTGGTGTCGATCAAGACCATATCGCCGGGAAACAAGGTGGGCATCATGCTGTCTCGGTCAATACGGGCAAGGCACGCAGAGGTCGGCGAGATACCCACGCGGCGCATCCAGTCCCGGCGAAATGCCAAATGGTCAATAATGTTTCGGCCGCCGTTTTCCAGTCCTGGTCCTGCCGAGAGTGCCGCGTCGTGCAAGGGGACATGAACGTAGTCAGCACCGTCAATCGTCATATTCGCGATTGGTCCCGTTTCGCGCCGGGGCCCAATATAGAAATCCAGATCCAAAACTGCGCATATCTTATCGAGGTTCTCCGGGGACGGTGCAGAACCTCGCTTCATGTTTTGTAGAGCAGACCCGTCCGACTGACCGAGCGCACGTCGCCCGACCTCGGCTTGTGACAAACCGAGTTCCTTGCGGCGCGCTTCCAAAGTCTCAAAGATGCTTTGCGCAGTTTTCATTCTGTAAAAATACAGTGATTTTGTCCTTTCGCACAAGGGGGAGCAGAAAGAGACAGTCTGTTTCCAAATCACTGTAAATCTAACTTGACTAAATACAGTAGATTTGCATAGATTGGGCCATGGAAAACGAATGGCCCCTCACCCTCGGCTCTGTCTATGCGGTGCATATTGACCGAAGCCTTTACACTGTTGCCTCGCGCATCGGTGTTCACCCAAAGCTCTTCGAGCGACTGCAGGATGGCAAAGGCTGTCATGTAGACACCTACATAGAAGCGTTGCGCTGGTTCGATCTGAACTGGCCCGCCGATCTGGAGTGGCCAGAGGTCGTTCCACGCAAGCTGGTGAAAGCGGTCACCAGCAAACGGACGGCAGCATGATGGCTGTCACCAATTTCCCTTTTGTCGAAGAAGGAGGCTGCATGATGCGGCAAGTGTTGCGCGCTTTGGCGCGGTTCGAGGCGCATTGGGCGGGAGATGCCGTCGGCGCGATCTGTCTGTTCGCAATGGGATATTTTGGCCTTCTTATCGGCTACGGGCTGGGCCTGAAATGAAAGCGGGGGAGGGTATAATGGGAGAGCTTCCCCCCTTTCAGGGCCGCACGTTTGGTCCGCGATCTGGTCCGCGCGTTGAGTGCGCCCACAATCCAGACGAGTTCCAAGTGGTTGGTCTGTCGGAGCTTTCGCCGATTTTCAAGAACCGTAAGGACGCCGAAGGCTGGCTGACAACCAAGTTGGCGAAACTTCCACAGTCAAAACGGCCGCAGAAGCGTCGCTGCCTCTCCTGCAGCAAGGACTTTCTAAGTGAGGGCTTCCACAACCGTATGTGCAGTCCCTGCCGCAGCGCGAGCGGTGGCGTCGATACCGGCGCACATCGCTTGATCCGCCCCAGCAAGCGCGGGTGAGCTGACCCATGACAAAGGCCAATATATGAAAACCCCGACCTTGATGAAACGCGACTTCGTGGCGATCAACCTGATCGATGTTCAGGATCGGCTGCGCCCCGTGTCTGAAGCGGGCATCAACAGCCTGATCGCCTCAATCACTGAACTTGGGGTGATGAAAGATGCCATTCACCTGCGGCAGCTGAAAGGCGGGCGGCTGGTTTTGATCGCGGGCGGCCATCGCCTTGAAGCCGCGCGGCAACTGGGTTGGACAGAGATCGCGGCGCAGATTTGGACCGACGTCACAGATGACTGGGCGCGGCTGATGGAGGTCGACGACAACCTAGCTGGCGCAGAGATGAACGCGCTGGATACCGCTGTGTTTCTGGCCGAGCGCAAGAAAGTTTATGAGAAGCTTCATCCGGAAACTCGGCAGGGTGGTGATCGCAAAAGCCACAAGTTTGAAAATCAAACGGACATGATGTCCGTTAGCAGCTTTGCGACTGCCACTGCCGAGAAGTTTGGCATGACGGATCGCCACGTGCGGCGGATGATTTCGGCAGGTTCGCGGCTGACCCAACTCGATTTGCAGCAACTGCGCGCCGCACCAAAGCCCGTCACACTTGCTGACTTGCAGGTGATCGCCAAGGCGTCAAGCAGCGCGGAGCATAGCCATGTCGTCGCGGCCCTGGGCGAAGGGTCTGCCAAATCGGCGGCGGTGGCGCGGGCGACGTTTGTGGCACAATCCAGCGGCGTTAAACCCACCGTTAAAGACCCGGTTGAAGATGCCTATAAGGCGCTGATTGCGCTTTGGGCGCGTGCGCCGAAAGCGGCCAAGCGCCGGTTTGTTGACGAGTTGGCCAGCGAGTTGGACGCGATGCTGAACGCGGCGGAGGTTGCCGCCGCATGAGCCGCGCTTTGACCCCCTCACAGGAATGGTGGACGGCGGAAGAGATCGCCGCAGCTGGCTTGCCGGATTTGCCCGCATCGAAGCGCGGGCTGAACCTGCTGGCAGATCGCCAGAACTGGCGGGCGGACCCCGCGCATGCGCGCCGCCGCGACGGGCGGGGTGGCGGTTGGGAATATAGCTGGCAGCTTCTGCCTGAACGGGCGCGGCGCAGATTGTTGACCGAGGCGTCAGTTGCGGTCGCAGCCCCGGTGCCTGCCAAGATGGGCCGCGACGAGGCTTGGGCTTGGTATGAAAAGCTGCCGCAATCGGTGAAGGCAAAAGCTGAAGCGCGGTTGAAGATCATCTCGACGGTCGAGGCTGTGGAGCAGATTTCCCTGCAGGGGCGGCATCTTGCGATTATCACCGTGAGCCGGACTTCTAGCATCGGCGCGCGCACGATCTGGTCGTGGTTTGAAATGATCGCGGGTGTGCGGTTGGATGACCGACTTCCCTATCTTGCGCCACGCAACCGTGCGCAGGCAGATCGCGCGCGGGCCAAGGAATGCGATCCAGATTTTTTCGACGTGCTGAAAAGCATGTATTTGCGGTTTACGGGGCCGACTTTTGCGGACTGCTACCGCGACGCTTTGAAAATCGCCCGCGCCAAAGGCTGGTCCGTGCTGCCCGAGCGCACGATGCGCAGGCATCTGGACAAGGCGGTCAGCAAGCTGACCCAAGTGTTGACCCGCGAGGGTGTCGAGGCGCTGAAGCGGCTTTATCCGCCGCAGGTGCGCGACAAAACCGCGATGTCGGCGATGGAGGCGGTCAACGCCGACTTCCATAAGTTTGACGTGTTTGTGCGCTGGCCCGCGCCCTTCGGCCAGAATGTGCCCGGCATCATCACCCGCCCGCAGATGGTGTGTTTTCAGGATATTTATTCCGGGCGCATCTTGGCATGGCGGGTCGATCAGACCCCGAACAGTACGGCCGTGCAGCTTTGTGCCGGGGATATGATTGAGACTTACGGCATCCCCAAACATGTGTTGTTCGACAATGGCCGGGAATTTGCCGCCAAATTCCTGACGGGTGGGGCATCGACCCGCTTCCGCTTCAAGATCAAAGAAGACGATCCGCAGGGCATTTTTAACAAACTCGGCTGCGAAATCCATTGGGCCACACCCTATCACGGTCAGGCCAAACCCATCGAGCGGGCATTCCGCGATATGTGCAGCAGCATCGCAAAAGATGTGCGGTTTGATGGCGCATATACTGGCAACACCCCGCTGGCCAAACCCGAAGATTACGGCAGCAAGGCTATTGATCTCGAGTATTTCCTGAAAGTCCTGGGCGAGCGGATTGCCGAGCATAATGCGCGGCAAAACCGCAGATCGGCAGTCGCGTTTGGTCGCAGCTTTGTCGATGCCTTCGACGAAAGCTATGCTGTTGCCCCCATCCGCAAGGCCACAGAGGCACAGCGCCGAATGTGGTTGATGGGTGCCGAAGATCTGAAGGCGGACAAAAACTCCGGCGCTGTCTGGTTTCAGGGGAATGAGTTCTGGGGCGCTTGGATGCACGAAATTGCAGATCAGCGCGTCATCGCGCGATTTGATCCGGCTGATTTCCGCGCCGGTTTGCACATCTATAGCCACGACGAGGCCTATCTCGGCCATGCGCCGATCCGGCAGGCTGTCGGCTTCTTTGATGCGGATGAAGCACGGGTCCATGCGCGCGCGCTCAAGGATTTCGTGAAGGCCGAAAAGCAAATGGCTTCCGCACACAAGAAGCTGTCGGCGGCAGAACTCGGCGGCATGATGGACGTGGTCGCCCCCGTCGAGGTTGCAGCGCCAGAGTCAAAGGTCGTCAAACCAGTGTTCGGCAAAGGCAAAGGGCTGATCGCGGCCTCGCGCCCGGCTCCGGCGTTCTCAGAAGAGCAGGTGAAGGCAGGGCAGGCGGCCATCGTGGCCGATCTTGCCGCCCGCCGCACGGCAACCATCGCCACCTCGGACAAAAGCGATGACGCCCGCGAACTGTTCCGCGAGGCGCTGCAGCTGGAACGAACTTTGGAGGCAGGCGGGCGGATCACCAAGGATCAGCAGCGCTGGCTGACCGCCTACCAAGCCCACCCCGCCTATGCCGCCGAGCGCATGCTTTGGGAAATGCAGGGCGACACGATTTTTGGATGAACAAAGTCGCCGGGGGCGAGCAGGCCCCACGGCGGCGGTGAAAACGCAGGAGATCACGATGTCAGACGAACGACCGCCGATCAACAATGTAGCCGCGCTGGCAAATGTCAGTCGTTTTGCTCAGTTGGTGATCACGACGCAGAACCGGGCGGCAGGCCTTCCCGGCATGGGGTGCTTTTATGGCCCTGCGGGTTTGGGCAAAAGCACCGCAGGCATCTTTGGCACCAACAAATTCAACGCCTGTCATGTGCAGGCTTTGCCTTTCGGGGGCACCAAGAAACTCTTGGAAATGATCGTACTTGAGTTGGGTCTGCGCCCGACCAAGACGGTTTCCAGCCTATTCGATCAGGCTGCCCAGGAGTTGGCGCGGTCGGATCGGCCGCTGATCATCGACGAGGCCGACCAGATCCTCAGCGACAAGATGATTGAGGCGGTGCGCCATTTGCATGATCAGACGCAAGTGCCGGTGATTTTGATGGGCGAAGAGACCCTGCCGCAGCAGCTGCGCCGGTGGGAGCGGGTTTCCAGTCGGGTGCTGTCTTGGGTTGCCGCAGAAGAAGCCACGCTTCAGGACGTCGATTTGCTGGCACCGATCTATGCCCCGCATCTAACGCTTGGCAGTGATCTGAAAGCCGCATTGCTGGCGGCCTCACGCGGCTCAATCCGCAACGTTTCCACCAACCTTGCCAACGTCGCGACCACCTGCGCGATGAAAGGTGTGTTGCGCATGGGTTTGGCGGAATGGGGCGGCAAGCCTTTTCACAGCGGCGAGTCTCCGATGCCAAGGCGGGGCCTGTCGCAAGGTGATGGATCTGCTTTGAGCCGTCGGAGATCGGTGGCATGAGCGGCTCGCCCTATAAAGCACCCTACAAGTCCGCAGCGGGTCTTGCGATACTTGAGGCCGCGTGGGCCTCGGCGGTGCGTTTGCAGCAATTTGGCTATGCCGAGATCGCCAGCGCCGTTTCCATCGAAATCAAGCGTGTCATGCAAATCGTGCTGGCATGGGAGACCGAGGGCAAGGTTCGGCTTATTCGCGGCAGCAATCGCGGCCGCCCCCGCAAGATATTTGAAGTTGTCCCAGAAGACGAAGTCAAATCTGCCCCGATGATGGGGGACGCGGTCGATCAGATGTGGCTGACCATGCGGAAGTTCAAATCCTTCGGCCCGGTTGATCTGGCCGCACATTGCGCGGTCACCGTACCTGTTGAAGACGCTCGGACCTACTGCCGCACCTTGTTGGCGGCGGGCTATCTCCGGGTGGTTCAAAAAGCGGTACCCGGCCAAAAAGAGGCGATCTACCGCCTTATCCGCGAAACCGGCTCGAAGGCTCCACGCAAGCGCCGCGTGACCTGCATCCTAGACGACAATCTCGGCACCGTCGTACCGATGTCGGAGGACGGGCTGTGAAAGTCACTCCGCTGCAAACCGCCCGTGCGGCATGGGGCGCAAACATTCCAGACTGGATTGAGGCGCTTGCCATTGCTTGCACCGAAACCAGCCAAGCCAAGGTTGCTGCGCGCCTTGATCGCACGGCCGGAATGATCAGCCAGCTGATCAACAACAAATATCCGGCACTGACGGTGCAGATCGAAGAGCGGGTGCGGGGGCTGCTGCTGGATGGAAAAGTGCAATGCCCGAGTTTGGGCGCATTGCCCGTCAACCACTGCCAGGACTGGCGCGCAAAGGCCAAAGATTTTCAGGTCGGCAATCCGACCCGCATTCGGATGTTCCGCGCCTGCAACCGCTGCCCGCGCTTTCTGGAGGCTTCCGAATGAGCCTTCCGGTTCAAACCTTGCCCGCCGCTGCCATTCTTGCCCGCGCTTCTGCCGCCATTGGCAAGGTCGATCTCTGGGGCAAGCGCGGTGTGACCATGCTCTCCGTCGATGAAACCGAGGCGATGGCACTGCTGCTCGCACCCCTTGGCCTTGCCCCCACCAAGCCGGGGTGCGCGCCACCGGCAGACTTTTTTCCCCATGTGAAGGACCGTTGAAATGACCCTTTATCCCGCCGCTGAAATCCCAACCGGGCGCACCATCATCGGTGATGTCGAATACATGCAAGATGCAAAAGGCGCGCTGGTGCCGATCAGTCTGGTGAAACCGCAGTACAAGCTTGAAGACGAGCTGGTGCGCAAAATCATGGGTTTTGCCATTGCTCTGTCAGAACAAGTTTCGCGCTTTAAGGAGCACACATTCGATGATCTCGGCAGCTTTGAGGCGCTGCTGGCCCAAGAGTACGAAAGTACCGTGGGCGGGGCCAAGGGCAACAAGACCCTGACCAGCCATGATGGGTTGTTCAAAATCACCGTGCAGGTGGCTGACAATATCGTTTTTGGCTCGGAGCTTCAGATTGCCAAAGGGCTTGTCGATGAATGCCTGAATGAATGGGCGCAAGGCTCGCGCGACGAGATTCGTGCCATCGTCACCCGCGCCTTCAATACCGACAAGGCGGGCCAGATCAATCGCTCGGAGATATTCATGCTGCTGCGGTTGGATATTTCCGATCCGCGCTGGCTGCGGGCGATGAAGGCAATCCGCGACGCTATGAGGGTGGAAGGCTCCAAAACCTATGTGCGCTGCTACCGCCGCGCCACGGCCGACAGCGCGTGGCAGGCGGTCTCGATTGATCTGGCGAAAGCCTAAGCGAAGCGCACATCGGGAAGGAACCAACATGCCAGCCAACACCGTCCTCAAAACCATCCACGTCGCTGTGCGCGATCTCGGCATGGACAACGACACCCGCCGCGATTTGCAGCTTCTGGTGACGGGCAAAGACAGCCTGACCGCGATGACGCCCGCCGAGCATCTGGCGGTGTTGGAGGCGCTGAAGGCGCGCGGCTTCAAGCCATCGGCCGGGAAGGCGAGCCGCACCCACCGCCGCCCCGCGACGCGCGGCGATATCCGGTTTTGCCACGTACTCTGGGGCAAGCTGGTGCGGGCAGGGGCGGTGGATCTGCCTGGGGCTGCGGGTCTCAATGCCTTCATCCGCGCACGGTTTGAGAAATCATGGGGTGCTGTGCCGTTTGACATCGACGGCCTGCGTGACTGGAAACAGATCGCCACGGTCATCGAGGCGTTGAAGGCGATGTGCGCGCGCGCCGGAATTGATCTGTGAACACTCCGCGCCCGCCTGCCCATCTCGAGGCATATATTTCCGCCCTTGGGGCCGAACTTGCCGTTCGGTTCTTTTTGGCGTTTGGCGGCGCGGAATTCTATGTGGCCAAAGACCCGAAGGGGAAGGCGCTGGCGGTTGAAGTCATCGGCCTTGAGGGTTTGCGCGCGCTGGCGACGGTTCGGGATCGGTTGCCCGCGCGGGTGCCGACGGCGAAGCCTTGGATTGCGCGGTATCTCTTCACGGTGGACGGATTGTCGAAAGCCGATATCTGCCGCAGGCTGCACGCAGCGGAGCCTACGGTGTCTCGCTGGCTTGGGGACGGACCCAAGCGTGCTTGGATTGACCCGCGCCAACAGTCGCTGCTCTGATCTCCCTACACACCGTTGTAGCTGAATTTACCCTTCCTTTGCATCGCATACTGACCGGGACACGCGGGCTTGGCCCGCCTTCTTAGCCCTGAGGTCCAGTCATGCAAACCAGCGCCCAAGGCGTCTCCGCCCTCGAGCTTGAAGAGGGCGTTGTGCTGCGCGCGTATCGCGACAGCGTGGGCGTCTGGACGGTTGGCGCGGGTCTGACCGCTGCCTCTGGCGTTGTGAAACCCAAAGCGGGCATGGTCATCACCCAAGAACAGGCGACGGCTTTGCTGCAGCAGGCGTTGCGCGAGAAGTACGAACCTGCCGTGCGGGCGGCGATGACCACAAGCACCGCCGCGCCGAAGCAATACGAGTTCGACGCGGGCGTGTCGTTTCATTGGAACTTGGGCAAGATCAGCTCGGCCTCGTGGGTCAAAGCGTGGAAATCCAAGGCCCCACGCGCGGATATCCGCATGCGTCTGATGCTGTGGAACAAGGCGGGCGGCAAGGTGCTGCCGGGCCTGACCGCACGGCGCGCGCGCGAAGCCGACATGCTGCTGGACGGCAAATATCGCACGCTCACTTTGCCGACCCCGGTGGTTGGGTTTGCCCGCTGGGGCCTGATCCTGTCTGGCGCAGAAATCGCCGCCATTCGCTCCGGGTTCAAGGGCTTGGGCTATGATCCCGGCAGCAATATCAATGCCGTCCTCGAGACCGCCGCGCGCAAGTTCCAAGCCGATCATGGCCTCACCGTGGACGGCATCATCGGCCGCGCCACGCTCTCCACCTTGCAGCGCCAGCTTGACGCGCGCGCCAAAGCCAAAACCACCGCCGTGGCGGTTGCAACGCCGGTGGCCGCCGTCACGCTGCCCACCGGCACCTCTGATCTTGCCGATGCGCTGCTGCAACTGCCCCATGCCAATGTCGTGCTGGTCGCGGGCGCTGCGCTTTACGGCGTGAACTTTCTCTACCGCTACCGCGACGCTGTTGCGGTGGTGGCCCAACCTCTTTTGCCGCGCGTTGCGGCCTTTTTGCGGAGTTTCTGAATGAGCCTCATCCTCGCCGATATGGCGCTGAAGGCCGGGCTGCCTTTTGTCGACAAGCTGTTGCGCGGCAAGCTCGGCGATAACGACGGCCAGTTGGTGGGCCAAGTCGTCCACGCCATTGCCACGCGCGCGGGCTTTCCAGCCGAAGAGCTGGACGCGATGGCAGAAACCACCCCCGGCCGGGTGATTGAGGCGATGCGCGCGGTGGAGGCGAGTACGCCCGATATGCTCGCCGCCTATGATCGCGATCTGCAGTTGCAGCTTGCGACCTTAGCCGCGGATCAGGACGAGCCGCTCTGGATGCGGGCATGGCGGCCGGGCGGCATGTATCTGATCGGCTTTCTCTGGCTCTGGAACTCGGTGCTGCTGCACATCGCCAATGCGATCTGGAAGATCGCGCTGCCGCCGATGCCGTTCACCGATCTGATCCAGCTCAGCGGCTTGTTCATGGGGCTCTATATGGGCGGTCACACCATCAAGGATGTGATTGGCAAATGGGTGGGTAAATGACCGGCGAAGTTCTCAACATCTCGCCGATCATCGTCTGGACCGTTGCCTTGGGGCAGCTTTTGACCTTCGCACTGACGATCTGGAACCTGATGGCCTCGGGCAATCGCGCCAACACCAAGCGCTTGGATGATCACGCCAAACAGATCGACGATCAGGCTCTGCGCCTGCAATCGCTGGAGCAGACCCAAAAGACCATGCCGACCAAGGATGACATGCACGGCATCTCGCTGGGGCTTGAGGGCATGAAGGGCGAAATGAAAGCGATGCGCGCCGAAATGGAGGGCAGTCGAGAAATCATGGTGCGGCTGGAAGCCATTGTCGGCCGTCACGAGAACCATCTGCTGAAAGGGTGAGGCATGCGCGATTACGAACAAGAGGTCCGTGAAGACGCGCGCCTGATCATCCTGAAAGCGCTGGCGCTGCAAACCGACGAGCGGCTGCACTCAGGCTATCTCGGGGCTGAGCTGGAACGCTTCGGCATTGATCGCCCGCGCGAGTGGATCCACAGCGAGCTGGAATGGCTGGCAGAGATTGGCGCGGTGGTGCTGACCCGCCCCGGTTCTGTCCTGGTCGCCACCCTTGCCGAAAAGGGCGCGCGGCATTTGCGCCGGGGCATTGTCATTCCGGGCATCAAGCGCCCTTCGCGTCCGGGGGAATAGCCATGGCCATCGGTCGCGGCAGGCTGTCGAGCTTCGATCTGCTTCCGAAAGAAGCCGATCACATCATTGCATGGGCTGCGTCCGAACTCGCGGATCGCGAAAAGACCCAGACCAGCATTTACGCCGAGTTCACCGCGAAATGCCAAGCCTTGATGGCCGAGCATCGCGGCGAGTTGGAATTTGCCATTCCGGCGTTCTCCAGCTTCAACCGCTACTCGGTGCGGCAAGCCCGCCTGTCACGGCGTCTGGACCAAACCCGCGAGATCGTCGCGGTGCTGGCGCAAAAGCATGATGCCAAGGCCAGCGATGATCTGACCGTGGTTGCGGGGGAGATGATCAAATCGACGGTGCTGCACATGCTGGGTGACGGCGCAGACGGTCTGGTGCCGAAACAGCTGAAGGAACTGGCCGAGGCATTCCGCTCGGCACAAGCGGCGCAAAACCTGTCGAGCAGCAGAAAAGCGAAAGAGACCGCCGTCTTGCAAGAACGCCTGGGGGACGCCGTCACCGCCGTGGCCAAAGCCAAGGGTCTGACCGCCGAAACCGCCGAGGCGATCAAATCAGAGATTTTGGGGGTGACCAAGTGATCAGCTCCACGCAGCGGGCAGGGCGATGACCGCGCTTTTGACCGAACAGCAATGGGCTGCGGCGCGCGCGGCCGCGATGGCCGCGATCCCGGCTGAGGTGCAGGCGGCAGGTCTGCCTGCGGTGCTGCTGCCCTATCAGGCGCGCGCGGTGAAGCTGCTCGACAGTGCTTGCCCCGTGCTCTTCGTGGAAAAGTCGCGCCGGATCGGTCTGACCTGGGGGCTTGCCGCCTATGCGGTGCTGCGCGCCGGTCGGCAGAAATCGGCGGGCGGGATGGATGTGATGTACATCTCCTATTCCCGCGAAATGACCCGCGAGTTTATCGACGCCTGTGCGATGTGGGCGCAGGCGTTTGACAGCGCGGCGACTGCCGCTGAAGAGACGCTGTTTGACCAGGGCGATGGCGACAAGGCGATCAATGCCTTCCGCATCAAGTTTGCCTCCGGCTTTGAGATCATGGCGCTGTCGTCTGCCCCGCGTGGTCTGCGCGGCAAGCAGGGCGTGATCATCATCGACGAGGCGGCGTTCGTCGACAGTCTGAAGGAACTGCTGAAGGCGGCACTGGCCTTCCTGATGTGGGGCGGTCAGGTGATTGTCTGCTCGACGCATGACGGCGTCGACAATGAGTTCAACGCCCAGATCCAGGACATCCTGGGCGAGAAGTCGAAGTTCGCCCATATCCGCATCGACTTTGATCAGGCGCTGACCGAGGGGCTCTATCAGCGGATTTGTCTGGTGACCGGCAAGACCTGGTCGCCCGAGGCGGAGGCGGCATGGCGGCAAGACATCATCGACTTTTATGGCGATGGCGCGGACGAGGAATTGTTCTGCATCCCCTCGATGTCATCAGGCTCTTGGCTGACAGCACCGCTGATTGAGGCGCGGATGACGGTGCAGACGCCAGTGCTGCGGCTGGAACTGCCTAGCGACTATATGTTCCGCACGCATCTGGAACAGGCGTCTCTGATGGCCCCGTTCATGGAAGAGCTGCGCGCGCAGCTGGCAGCCCTAGATCTGACACCGCAGTTTGCCTTCGGCTTCGACTTCGCCCGTGTGGCCGACCTCACAGCCGGGTCTTTAATGGCCATTGAACAGCGGCTTAAACGCCGCGAGGTTCTGGCGTTCGAGCTGCGCAATGTGCCGGGTGTTGAGCAAAAGCTGATCGTCCGCACCATCTTCCAACGCATCAAGTCCCGCCTGATCGGGGCAGGCTTTGACGCCACCGGCATGGGCTGGACCGTGGCCGAGGACATGGGCCGTGAGTTTGGTCTGCGCGAAGATCCCGAAGGGGCGGGCATCGTCATCGCGGTCAAGTTCACCGAGGAATGGTACCGCCTCAACATGCCGCCCTTGAAGGTGGCGTTTGAAGACGATGCCATCGCGCTGATTGCCGATGCGGAACACCTGGCCGATTTGCGTGCCATCAAGATCGTGCGCGGCATTGCCCGCGTGCCCGCCCTGCGCGAAGGCACCACCGGCAAGAAGCGCCACGGCGACCATGCCATTGCGGTGGCGCTGGCGCATTGGGCGAGCCGGATGCGGTTTGTCGAATACGGCTATCAGGCGGTGTCGCGTCCCGGCAGCGGCGGGGGTGAAGGCTTTGGCATGCAACCCGATGAAGACGACTCTGGTGGCTGGTATCGCGCGCCGCTTGGCGCTGGCCTGAGAGGGGGCATCTGATGAAATCACCCGTGTTGCTGGACGCCTACGGCCGCCCGTTTGCGCGCCAAGCGCTGACCCAAGAGGTGGCAGCCGCGACCGTGGGCGGCGTGCGCAGCCCGATCTCGGGTTATCCCGGTGATGGGCTGAACCCGGTGCGGCTGGCCAACATTCTGCGCGAGGCCGATGTCGGCGATCCGATCCGCTATCTCGAGCTGGCCGAGACCATTGAAGAGCGCGATCTGCATTATCAGGGCGTGCTCGGCACCCGCCGCCGTGCAGTCAGTCAGATCGAAGTGAAGGTCGACGCGGCATCGGATGCCCCAGAGCATGAGAAGCACGCCCAGATGATCCGCGACTGGTTGCAGCGCGATGAGTTGCAAGAGGAGATGTTCGATATCCTCGACGCGGTCGGCAAAGGCTACAGCTTTACCGAAGTCACTTATGATCATTCCGAAGGGCAATATTCGCCGCGCCTGCAGCGTCGCGATCAGCGCTGGTTCCGCTTTGACCGCCGTGATCTCGCAACCCCAATGCTGCTGACGGAAAACGGCCAGGAGGAACCACTGACCCCCGGCAAGTTCATCTTCGCCCGCATGCGCGCAAAATCGGGTCTGCCAATCCGCAGCGGCGTGGCGCGGGGGGCGGCATGGGCGTGGATGTTCAAAGCCTTCAGCCAGCGCGATTGGGCGATCTTCAGCCAGACCTATGGCCAGCCGGTGCGGGTCGGCAAGTTTGGCCCCGGTGCGTCCGAGCAAGACAAGGCGACGCTGTTCCGGGCGGTGGCGAATATCGCGGGCGATTGTGCGGCGATCATCCCCGAGAGCATGTCGATCGACTTCATCGAGAGCGGCAATGTCGGCTCGGGGCACGCGATGTATAAAGAGCGCTGCGACTGGCTTGATATGCAGGTCTCCAAAGCGGTACTGGGCCAGACCGCGACGACGGATGCCGTGACTGGCGGCTTGGGCTCGGGTGCCGAGCATGGCGATGTGCGCAAAGACATCAAGCGCGCCGATGCCCGCGCACTTGCGGCCACGCTGAACCGCGATCTGATCCCGATCTGGGTGCAGATGGAATTTGGCCCGCAAGCGGCCTATCCGCGTCTGCGCATCGAGGAGCCGGAAGAGGAAGACCTGAAAGCGCTCGCCGATGCGCTGGGTCCGCTGATTGATCGCGGCCTTGAGGTCGAACAGGCGACGGTTCTGTCGCGGTTTGGCCTGCCGGAACCCAAAAAAGGTGCCAAATTGCTCCGACCGCAGGGCGCGGGTGCGAATGCCATCGACCCCACCGATCCGAATTCAGAGATTAAACGGAATCTAGACGTTATTAAACGGGTTGAGCCTCGTTCACCGCCTAGGCCCGCCCTGCAAACGGAAGGCCTCTCTACGGCCAAAAAACCGGGGGGTTCTGCGGAGGACAAATTGACCGACCGGATGCTGGTTGAGACCGCAGCGCCGATGGAGGCGATCTTGGCCAAGATCGAGGTGATGATGGCAGCGGCGGGATCGCTGGAAGAGCTGCAGCTGATGCTCGCCGAAGGCTTTGCGGACATTGATGTGACGGATCTTGCGGCAGTGCTGGGCAGGGGGCTGATGGCCGCACATGCAGGCGGTCGGGTTGCGGTGCATGAGGACAGCGCGTGACGGGCGTGCTCGCCAGTTTCGGCAAGCCTTTCGATTATCAGGTTGCGGCCTTCCGGCTGCGTTTGGGCAATCTGGTGCCAAGCCGGACTTGGGATGAGATTGCCGGGGCAGAGCATGATCGCGGCTTCATGGTGGCGGGCGCAATCCGGGCTGACATTCTGGCGGACCTTGCGGCTGCCATCGACAAGGCGATCTCCCAAGGCACAACGCTGGAGGAGTTCCGGCGCGACTTCCGTTCAATCGTCGCGGCGAAGGGTTGGCAGATATCGCTGGCAGGGCAGGGCACCAAGGGCGGTGAGGCGTGGCGCACCCGTGTGATTTACCGCACCAACATGGCCACCAGTTACGCGGCGGGGCGGATGGCGCAGCTGGTCAAAGCGGGTTTTGCATTCTGGGTGTATCGGCACGGTGCATCTGTCGAGCCGCGCGAACAGCACTTGGCATGGGATGGGCTGGTGCTGGAGCCCGATCATCCGTTTTGGGCAACGCATGCGCCGCCGAATGGTTGGGGCTGCAGCTGCTACATTGTCGGTGCCCGCAATCCCGGTTCCGCCAAGCGGGTGGGCGGCAGGCCCGAGATGAAACTGCCAGATGGTTGGCAGGCGATTGATAAGAAGACCGGCGTGCAGATCGGCATCGACAAGGGCTGGGATCATGCCCCGGGTGCATCGGTTGCCCAGCTCGTGGCGCAGATGGTGCCAAAGCTGGCCGCCTTGCCGCCGAAGCCTTCGGTGGATCTTATTCAAAGCTGGCTGAGGCTGGACGGTTTTGCGAACTGGATGCGCGCCCCAACGGGTCTTTGGCCGGTGGCGCGACTTCCCGAAGCTGCGGCGGAAGCCATCAAGGCAAAGACCACCGTCGCCAGCCTTTCGCCGGAAACCGTCGCCAAGCAAATGCGCGCGCATCCTGAGCTTGCGGCGCTGGATTACCTGATGATCCAGCGCACGGTCGATGCCGCCACGATCCGGGTGCAGGACAGCCCAAACTCGATGATCTTTGTTTTAGAAGACCCAGAGGCGCCAGGATATGTGCTGGTGGTGAAAGCAACGCTCTCGGGCAACGGGCTGTTTGTGACCAGCTTCCTGCGTCTGAGTTCTGATCAGGTCAAGCGCGATGAAACAATCCGGCGCTTGCTCAAAAAGCAGACGGCATGATGCAGACGGCAGGGCCCCCCAATCCGGTTTCCCGGCAACCCTGCATGGCACTCCGATCCTGAGATCGTGTTACGGCCGGGGGAATATCACCGCGTCACGCCTGCAAGGAGAATGTAGCCATGTTCACCATTGAACTCAAGGATGACCAAATCACGGCGGCGCTCGCCCGCGCCCTTGCGCAGCAGGACGATCTTTCTCCTCTGACGGATCAGATCGGCGAGATCTTGGTCGTATCGGTGAAAGATCGCTTTAAGGCCGGGGAGTCGCCGGACGGTGTGAAATGGGCTGCAAAGTCTCCGGTCACGCTGGCGGCTTACGGCGCGCGCAAATCCAACCGGATTGATGCCCGCCCACTCTTTGGCCCTTCGGGTATGCTGAATGCGCAGATATTTGCGGAAACCTCGTCCGATGGCGTGTTGGTCGGCTCGGGGCGGGTCCAAGCGGCCATGATGCAGTTTGGTGGCGCCAAGGCGGCGTTTCCGCATCTGTGGGGCAATATTCCCGCGCGGCCGTTCTTGGGGTTCTCGGATCAGGACCGCGTGAACATCCTGGGCGAGGCGGAGGATTGGTTAATGGAAGCCTTCAGTCAGCCTTGAGCGATCGATGGACGCCATCCAGGTGTGAATTTCGCGGAATATTGGCTTTTGCCGCGGAAAGCTGCCGTGTGCGATCAAGCGAAAGCACTACTAACAATCGACCGTAATGCGCACAAAGCGACCTTCGGCTGCTCCTACTCCGCTAGCCGTTTTCCTGCATTTTGCGACAGTTTACTTAGTTGGCACTTATGTCTACTGATCGTTGATCGATAGGGCGTTGACTTTCGGTTCTCTATGAAGCGAGCATAACGGCAAAAGAATTTGTCTTAGGGTGCTGAATGGAATTGATGTTAGGTGCGATAAACGGAAATTATCTACGAAACATAACTGAAAACGCGGCTCAAGATACAGAAGAGGTTCTTGCTGCCGTGGCTTACGCGACAGACAATTCGCTTTTGTTCGATTGGTGCTTCAATCATGATATCCCATTGAAATTCTATGGACGACTTGATGCTCAAGTGGCGGTCGACACCAATGTATTGTTAAAGTTCCTGAACCGGAAATCGGCAAAGTTCATCTGCAAGCTGGTCGAGAAACATCATGCAAAGGTGATCTGGTGGCGTGGATATGGGCTATATGTTGGTTCGGCAAACCTGACCGATAGTGCATGGAACCGAAACGTTGAAGCGGGATTCTTCTTTCGAGAAAGTGATATTGACGACAAGCTGGCGAATGACATCCTTCTTATGTTCTCGGTACTCAACGAAAATTCGACACCTCTGACCCAAGAACTGTATGATCTGATGAAGAAGCGCCAAAGTGAATTGGCGAGAAACCAGCCAGACGATAAAGACTTCTGGGCCAATTCTAGTATCAAGAAATGGTCGGGGCTTTCCACCACGTCACCAAGGAAAGCCAGAGATGCAAACCGAGACCGGTTCCTTGAGGAGTGGTACGGCACTTTGCAAATCCTTAGAAATATCAGCGGCCAGGTAAGTCAGAAAGAAAACAAACCTTCTTGGATTTCTGAAGATGCTCCGTCAGGTGCGCAGGCCGACCAATTCTTACATGCCTTCTACTACCAAAAGACCTTTGATGGCCGCAAAGCAAGGTATGTGGACTTCTACGAGCAAAACAAATTTAACCCAGATAAAGCTCAGAATGATGCGCTTAAATGGTGGGCTGGTTTGAAGACTGCTCCGCAGGGTGAGGATGTAATGCTGAATACAACATCTCCGTTTCTGAGAGATGCTCTGAGCCAACAGCGATTGGAGAAAATGGGGAAAGATGAGTTTGAAAAGGTCTGCTTATCTGTCCACTCGATCTGGGATTATGCCCGCCGCGTAAGAAACACCTCCGTCGGGCTTCAGTCAGCAGGGAAAGCATACACTATCCCTGAAAAGGTGAAGGCACTTTCCAACACAATCTGGAACTTTAGGACTGAAAGCGGTCTGAACGTCAAAGAGGTTCTCTCTTTCATTTTTTATGGTGGGGACATGAACAAATTACCTGACCGCCTATGGCTAGCGATCGATGATCCGCGATACAAAATTGAAGGCCTTGGGATTAGTGCCCTCGGTGAGATGGTCGGTTGGGCTTTGCCAGATCATTACCCGCCTAGAAATGGACGAACCTCGAAAGCTCTGAAAGCTCTTGGTCATGATGTGACTATCCATGTCGAGTAGGCACTTCAACTAACGGGGATATCGGTTTCTCAGTTGCCCACCGGGCTGGCGTTCGCCCATTACGGCAGTCTGCGCGGTTTGCAGCATCCACCACTCTGTGCTCAAAGCCGCCTTCTCCGACACGCCCCGAGAAACTAATGGCACTGGTCAAACCTCACGACAAGCTTTGACCAACTGGCCTGCCGCCGCTCCCTACACACCGTTGTAGGTTATTCGGTTTTGCCGCCGCCGCCATAGTTGCGGCATGACAAAAGCCATCTCACACCCCCTTGTCGCGCTAGCTGCGGCCATTGATCTTCCCGATAGCGCGGATGCGCCGGAATGGGTGCATTTGCTGCCCGCAGCGATGGGCGAAATCCAGACTTATGACCAGCGTGGCCCATATAAGGTGGCAGATCTGGCGGCGGTGATCGCAGCCTCGATGCACTCCGAACGCGGCATGCCGATTGACGAAAACCACGCGACCGATCTGTCGGCAGCGGTGGGCGGGGCTGCCCCGGCGCGCGGTTGGATCACCGAACTGCAAGCCCGCGCAGATGGGCTCTGGGGCCGCGTCCGCTGGACCAATGCAGGCAAGGAGTTGATGTCCGACCGCGCCTATCGCGGCCTGTCGCCGGTGTTCAACCACACCGCCGACAACGTCATCACGCGGGTGCTGCGCGCCTCGCTGACCAACAAGCCCAATTTGAAGGGCCTCACATCTCTTAACACGGAGAATTCCACCATGAACCTGGCAGCCATTGCCAAGGCCACTGGCCTTGGTGAAGACGCGACCGAGGATGCGATCCTCACCGCCATCGGCAAAATGAAAGCTCCCGGCGATGCCCCGGCGCTGCAAACCGCCATGGCCGAAATCGGCGTGGCCCTTGGCGTGCAGGGCAATGATCCAGTCACGATCCTTGCGGCGGCGAAGGCGGCAAAGACCACCGATGGCAGCATCACGGCGCTGCAGACCGAATTGACCAAGGTCACCGGCCAGCTCACTGTGTTGCAAACTGAGGGCGCAACCGCAAAGGCGGCGGCCTTTGTCGATGGCGAGATCGCCAAGGGTCGGCAGTGCGTGAAGCCGTTGCGCGATCACTACATCGCCATGCACGTCCAAGACGCGGCGCGGGTCGAGAAAGAGATCAGCGCGTTCACTCTGCTTGGACCCACCGGCCAAGTGCATACGCAGCCGCCCGGCGCTGATGCCGAGCTGACCGCGCTGAATGCCGAACAGCTGCAGGTCGCTGATCAGCTGGGCATTCCGCATGACAAGTTCCTCGCCTCACTGCAGGCCGATGCCAAGAAGGGTGCACGCTGATGACCGCCTTGAACGAAAACCGTTCCACCAAACAGATGGCCGCTGGCGACCGCAGCGGCATGCTGGGGGCAAACCAAGCCATCTTCGCGGGCGCGCTGTTGATGCGCAACGCATCTGGCCATCTGATCAAAGGAGCCACCGCCACCGGCTCGTTTGGTGCAGGCCGCGCCGAAGCGTCGGGTGTCAGCACCACGGCGGGCGTGACGCCGCAGCCCTTCCGCGAGGGGGTGTTTCAGTACGCCAACTCCGCAGCCGGCGATCTGATCGCCACCGCCGACATCGGCACGATTTGCTACATCGTCGATGATCAGACGGTGGCCAAAACCAGCGCCACGAACACCCGCTCGCCCGCAGGCACCGTTGTGGATGTGGACGCCAATGGCGTCTGGGTCCGCCTCGACGAAGCCCTCACCCGCGCCCAGCTTTCGTAAGGATCACAGACATGCTGATTACCGCTTCCACTCTTCAGGCTCTGCGCGTCGGTTTCTCGACCGAGTACCAGAATGCCTTCGACGCCGTGCCCAAACTCAAGGACCGCGTCGCCAAAACCGTCAAGTCCTCGACCGCTTTGAACACTTACGGCTGGATGAAAGGCCTGACCGGCCTGCGCGAATGGCTCGGGCCCCGTCAGATCGACAACCTGACCGAAGCGTCCTACACGCTGTTGAACAAGCACTTCGAGAAGACCATCGCGGTCAACCGCAACATGATCGAAGACGACAATCTCGGCATGTACTCGGACGGCTTCACCATGATGGGGGACGGTGCGGCCCGTCTGCCCGAGGAACTGGTCTGGGGTCTTCTGAAGGCAGGCTTTGCGACCAACTGCTGGGATGGCCAGTATTTCTTTGACACCGACCATCCGGTGATGTTGGCCGATGGCTCGATGTCGACCTATGCCAACACCGATGGCGGTGCTGGCACGCCGTGGTTCCTGATGTGCACCAACCGGCCGCTGAAGCCGATCATCTACCAAGAGCGCAAAGCTCCTGCCTTCACCGCCAAGGATAACGACAAGGACGACAACGTCTTTGAGCGCAACGAATATGTCTACGGCGTCGATATGCGCTGCAACGTCGGCTACGGCCTGCCGCAGCTGGCTTGGGGCTCCAAGCAGACCTTGAACCCTGCGAACTACGCCATCGCCCGCGCCGCTGTGCAGGGCATGAAGGCGGACGGTGGCGGCCCGTTGGGCCTGGTGCCGAACCTGTTGGTGGTTCCACCCGCGATGGAAAGTGCGGGTCGCAAACTCTTGAACTCCGAATACGGCACCGCAGGCGAGACCAACGAATGGAAGGGCACGGCCGAGCTGCTGGTCGTGCCGTGGTTGGCCTGAGGCCGAACTTGATTTGACCCCATCGGTTTTATCAGAGGGGGCGGTCAGTCCCGCCCTCTTCATCAAGCCGAAAAGCCAATAGGAGCACCCCGTGGCCAAAGCAAAACCCGAGACCGATCTGGAAAAACTGGGCATTGCCGAACAGGCTGCGGGTGCTGAAGGCAATGCTGCGGGCGAGACCATCACCGGCGAAGGAACCGGGCAAGCGCTGCCTGAAATCGTCGCCACCGAAGTCCTGGACATGCTGAAAGGCCCGACCATCGTGGTCAAAGGCCCGGCCAAAGGGCGCTGGCGCATCGGGCGGCACTTCACCTCCGAGCCGACCTCCATCCCGGCGCGTGCGTTGAACGAGGCCCAATGGCATGCCCTGAACGGTGACCCCGAATTGCTCGTCACCGTCGTCGATCCGCCCGACTGAAACCCGCGTCGTGTTCCCCTTTGCGGGGTAGGGCAGTGGCAGCCCGCTTGGTTCATACCCAAGAGGTCGCAGGTTCAAGTCCTGCCCCCGCAACCAGTTTCCCCCGATCCCAGAGGCCCCGATGACCTATGCGACCCAAGCCAATCTGACCGAGCGCTTTGGCGAAGCGATGCTGGTCAATTTGACCGACCGTGCGGCTGTAGCAACGGGCCAGATTGATCCATCCGTGATTGCGCGGGCGCTGACCGATGCCGACGCCCTTATCGATGGCAAGTTGGGCACCCGCTATATCCTGCCGCTGGCAACGGTCCCGCCGCTGGTGATCGACATCGCGATGAAGTTGGCGATCTACAGCCTGCACATCACCGAGCCCGATAAGAAAATCACCAAGGACTATGACGACGCGTTGAAACTGCTTGCTGAAATCGGCTCGGGCGCGGTGCGCATTCCAGCTGCAGGTATCGAGCCCGCCTCTTCCGGCGCATCGGGCGTCATGACAACAGACCGCGCGCGCCCTTTCACGGAAGAAACCATGAAGGGCTTCATCTGATGTCGGATGTGGATCTGATCATTGCCCGGCTGAAGGCCCGCGTGCCGGATCTGGGTGGGCGGGTTGCGGGAGCCGCCGAATTCGCGGCGCTGGCGGCTACTGGCAAGCGTCCGCAGGTGACGCCTGCCGCGCATGTCATTCCCACCGGCATCGCTGGAAAACCGATGCAGCCGCAGGTCGGGCTTTACGTCCAGAAGATCGAGCGTCTGTTCTCGGTCATCCTGAGCCTGCGCGCGGCGGATGTCTCGGCCTCGCGCAGCCTCACGCCCGCCGCCGATATGATCGAGGCGATCATCGCTGCCATGGCGGGGTGGGAATTGGGCAGCCGCATCGGCGTGATGATGTTTCAACGCTGCAACCTGGTCGATGCCAGCCAAGGTGCTTTGGCCTACGAGCTTTCCTTTTCCCTCTCTGACCAACTGAGGATCAACCCATCATGAAATCGCCCAAAACCGCCACCCAAGTTGCCGCACTCGAAGCTCCGGCGATGCCGATCCCGCCACATGGAGGCAGCTTTGTGCTGAATGAAGAGGCCAACACCCTCACGCATGTCCCGCTGCCGGTGGCAGAGCCAGACACCGTTGAAGAGGGCGTTAAACCCCCCATTAAACTAGATTCCGAGGAGGCAGAATAATGGCCGATCGTTACACCCGCCGCTCTGCCATTCTTGCCCGCCCTGAGGCGGTTTATGGCACTGCCGAGGTGGCTTTCGTGGCCACCGATGGCATCCTGCTTGCGGCCCCGCCGAGCTTTGTGATTGAGCCTGACAACGTGCCGCGCAATCTGGTGACCCCGTGGATGGGCAATTCCGAGGAACTGCCCGCCACCCGTCGCGCCAAGCTGAACTTCAAGGTCGAACTGGTCGGATCGGGTGTGGCGGGCACACCGCCCGCATGGGGCAAACTCCTGCGTGGCTGCGGCTTTGCTGAGACCATCGTCGCGGCAAACCGCGTCGAGTATGCCTTCATCAACTCGGGCTTCGAGGGGCTGACCTTCCGGTTCTTCCGTGACGGGGTGCGCTATCTCACCCGTGGCGCGCGCGGTACCGTCAAACTGGACCTCTCCGCTTACGCCATTCCGACGGCAGACTTCGAATTCTGGGGCTTTGATGTCCAGGCGCTGAGTTCGGCTTTGCCCGCCATCGATCTTACGGCCTTCCAAACCCCGCAGGTCGTCACGACCGAAAACTCTGGCGATATCTTGCTGGGGCCTACCTTGACTGCAGGTGCGATTGCAGGCGGCACCTCGCTCGCCTCGAAAGGCATCATGTGGGACATGGGCGGCAAACTGGCCCACCGCAAACTTCTGGGCGGCGAGAAGATCGCCATCACGGATCGCGCGGTCAGTGGCCAGATGACGGTCGATCTGTTGGATACCGAAGAGATCACCTGGCGCACCGATATCAACGCCGTGTCGCTGACCTCTCTCGGCTTCAACCACGGCAACGCGGCGGGCAAGCGTATTGGCGTCTTTGCGCCGCGCGTTCAGCGCACCAACCCGCAGGCGGTGGATGACGACGGCGCGATCATGATCAGCACCGATTTGCGCGCCTTGCCGGGGGTCACCGGCGCGCCTGAACTCACCATCATCGCACGGTGAGGGACATGGAAAAGACTGACGATCTGGCCGCGTTCTTTCCCGAAATCCGCAGGGAGACCATCGCGGGCAAGACGCTCCCGATCCCGAACCTGAAAGTCCGCCAGCTTTCGGCCTTTGGCAAAGCCTCTGAGCCGTTCATGCCGCTGGTTGTCGCCGCCGATTATATGTCGGTGCTGACCCACCATACCGAAGCTGCCTGTCAGGCGGTGTCGATCGTCACCGGCGCGGACGTGGCATGGCTGATGGATCTTGATCCTGACGAGATGCTGCGGCTGATCTCGGCGGTCTACGAGGTGAACTTTGATTTTTTCGCCCGTCGCCTGTTGCCGGAACGCGCGGCAGCGGGCGAGCGACTGATGGCGCTGATGATCAACTTGGCTGGGGCGAAGCCTTCGCTTGGCTCGTCCGACGCGGACACCACCTCGCCGAGCTTGGAGAGCTG
>NZ_LGIC01000056.1 GCF_001294535.1 Cypionkella psychrotolerans
GCTCAAGCAACTGCAGCGCTGACCGATATTTTTTTGGATCGCCGCGAGTGTGTCGCTTTGAAGTGCAAGCTGGCAAATGATTGTCCAAAAAGTCACAGACGTGCTCATGCCGAACGTCTTGGATGCAGATTCCGGAAGATCGAAGCCAGTCTCCAAAATGGAAAACGGCCGCAAAGTAGCGGCCTTGGATAGCTGTCACATATCGACCTTCGATAAGGGTTTGCCGATAAGCCGGAAATACAGGGGCAAGCAGGTTGTCCGGGTCGTCCGTCAGCTTGCGGGCGCATGGTCTGGTTCGCATCTTCGATCTCCTTTGTTTGAAGGATCGAAGTGAAGCCTGTGATTATGCGCACTGCCAAGGGCTGGGTGCCGAGCGAAAAGCCCGGCATCTCAGCCGCTTACCGAGACGATGACCCTCAACGGGCCATAATCGCGAAGGGATCATACTCGGCCTTATGAAGACGTCGCCATAAGGCCGAGATCGACCCGTGGGGATAACCCCCCCCACGGTTTCACAAAAGGCTCAGGCGGAGGCGCAGATGCGCCTCCCTTCGCAATGCCGCCTTGGCGCGCCTCACCCGCGAGGCCTCCCCACAGCGGACCGTCGATGGTGCATCGCCAGACGACCAGAGGCCTAGGACGCGTCAGTCGCAATGCGACCGCCACAACTTCAGGATGATCGACGCACACGGCCCAAAACGGCCTGTCGGTCCGGTCGGGGTGCCGCGGTGCGGCTTCGTCAGACCTGGCACTCAGGCTTCCCACCTTGCGTTGATGCGGATCTTCACTGGCCTTGTTATCATATGCAGACGCAGGACGGTGAAACCGTTGAAGCTCAGGCAGGAATTTGAAGCATGACCACAGATCCCTATGACGCGCTTGGCCTGACCAAGTCCGCCACGTCGGACGAAATCAAGAAGGCCTACCGCAAACTGGTCCGCACCAGCCACCCGGATCTGCATCCCGATGATGCCGGCGCCGAGGCGCGGTTCAAGGCGATTTCGGCCGCCTACGACCTACTGAAGGACACCGAAACACGGGCAAGGTTCGATGCAGGCGAAATCGATGCCGCAGGTGCAGAGCGCCCACAGCGCCAGTACTATCGCGACTTCGCGGAGTCGACCGGAAGTCCCTATCAGCAGGGGCGTGGTTTCGAAGCGCAGGGCGATCCGGCGGATATCTTTGCCGAGATCCTGCGCCAACGGACACGGGGCGGCAGCTATGGCAACCCGCGCGACCACGGGACCTATGTCGCCCCCGGTCCCGACTTGCAATACGCGCTCGAGGTGCCGTTCATGGATGCCGCGCGCGGCGGCGAGATGCACATCACCTTGCCTGGCGGTAGCGGGATTTCCGTCAGGATCCCGCAAGGCGCACACGACGGCCAGACCTTGCGTCTGCGCGGCGAGGGTGGCCCGGGCTATGGCGGCGGTCCGGCGGGAGACGCCCTGATCGCGCTGTCCGTGCGCCCGCATCCCGTGTTTCGGCGCGAGCAAGACGACATACTGCTGACCCTGCCGATCACCATCGACGAGGCGGTGCTGGGTTCAAAGGTAGTCACCCCCACGATTGATGGGCCGGTCACCTTGAGCATTCCCAAGGGCACCAACTCCGGCCGCATCTTGCGCATGCGCGGTCGCGGCGTGGCTCGACCGAATGGCAAGACCGCTGGCGATCAGCTTGTTGAACTGCGGATCGTGGCGCCGCCAGTGATCGACGACGCATTGCGCGATTTTCTGAGTGAATGGCGCGAAACACATACCTATGACCCGCGCGCGGAAATGCTGAACGAGGCCCTGTCATGAATGAACACCTGACCGAAGATGAAGTCATTGCCGCTGTCCCTGGTCTCACTCGAACACGTCTCGTCTCCTTCATCGAGACTGAGGTCATCGTTCCTCTGCGCCGGGAGGACGGGGCCGTCTCGGCTCTTATCTTCCGCCAGGTCGACGTCGCGCGGATGCAGGTGCTGTGCAATCTGGCGGAAGACCTTGAACTGGACGATGCTGCGTTGGCGGTGGTAGTCGCATTGATCGATAAACTGCACGCTGCCAGACAGGACCTTTTGGCAATTGCGCGTGCCGTAGCGGCGGAGCCGCCGGACGTTCGAGCCCGCATAGGTTCGGCCGTTCTCATGCCTAGATAACCTCAGGAGCGGTTTGGTTCCATCGGTAAGGTTCGAACCAGCCAGTCCCAAGTGGGGTGCGCTTGCTTCCGCAGCGATTAACTCAGGTGGGGTGGACTCCAGCGGGATCCGGCTGGCTTCTGAAGTCCAGGGTATCTACCTTGGTGTCTGCTGGATAAGAAGCTGTTTTATGCTCCTATTTCAGGGTCCTGGGATGGATTATACGGGGGGTGGCTTCCCAAAAATCCGGCTCTGACGCTAGCAATGTGCCGCGCTGCGCCCCCCCCCCCGCATACAAACAGGGCCGGGGAAGATCCCGGCATTCGTCAGATTGTGAACCGCCCCGGCGGGCACGATGATGCCGTCCCCGTTCTTGCATGCATGTGTCGCACCGTCGATCACCAGCACGCCTGTGCCTTGTTCGATGCGAAAGAACTGATCATGCGTCGCATGGGTTTCGCTGCCGAAGCTTTCGCCGGGTTTCAGCGTCATCAGCAAGAGCTGCAGGTGTTTGCCGGTGTAAAGCACCTTGCGAAAGTTGGAGTTTTCTTCGGGCAGATGTTCGACATCGGCCAGATAACCCTTCATTGCAGCATCCTATTTGATAAATCGGAAGGCAGACGGGTTTGTCAGCCAGCTCCGCTAACGCAGGGTGCGTCCGTCTTCGGAATTATGCACTGACGAAGGTTGGTCTGCTTCTGTCACGCGGCGGCAGCAGTCGTCGTTGCCGTCGCGGCCCCTCGCTGTGCCCACCGCCAGATCGGCTTCAGCAGTTCAAGTGTCACCAGCACCGCTAGCCCTGCCAACGGCGGCACGGCCAAGAACGCCGGTTCCAGTGCCGCAAAGCCAAAGAGATCGCGCGCGGGCTGCCAGAACAGCGTTACCGCCAGCAAGCTGCCGACGAGGGGCAGCACGATAGCCAACGCACGGTTTGGCCGGCTGATCGCGGTCAGGATCGAGGCGGATCGCGACCGGTCCACCAGGATCAGCGCCACGATGCCGAACACCAATGCTGCAAAGGTCATGCCCCGCACCTGATCGATGGACAGCCCGTAACCCGGGGCCAGCGCAAAGATCGCGGCGGTAACACCCAGGACCAGCAGACCTTGCGTGAGGCTCCAGAAGATCGTGGGGCCAGAGAACAGTGGCTCGGTAGGCGGGCGCGGCGGGCGGGACATGATGCCGTCTTCTTCGGTTTCCGCCTCGAAGACGAGGGAACAGACCGGGTCGATCACCATCTCCAGAAAGGCGATGTGCACCGGGCCAAACAGGATCGGCATCCCGAACAGCAAGGGCATCAACGCCAGCCCCGCGATGGGGACGTGCACCGCCAGAATGAAGCTCATCGCCTTGCGCAGGTTGTCGTAGATCCGTCGGCCCAACCGAACGGTGGAGACGATGGACCCGAAGTCGTCGTCCAAAAGCACAATGCTGGCCGCCTCGCGCGCCACATCGGTGCCGCGTTCGCCCATCGCCACGCCAATATCGGCAGCCTTCAACGAGGGCGCATCGTTTACCCCGTCGCCGGTCATCGCCACGACAGCGCCTGCTGACTTGAGCGCTGCCACGATGCGCAGTTTCTGTTCGGGCATAATGCGGGCAAAGATGGTGACGTCCTTGACGGCGTTGGCAAGGCCTTCGTCCGTCAGTTCCGCAAGCTCCGGCCCGGTGATCACGCGGGTGCCTTGCAAACCCGCCTCAGACGCAATCGCCTGAGCCGTGGCCGGATAGTCGCCTGTGATCATGATCACCCTGATCCCGGCACTGCGGCATTGTGCGACCGCTTCGGGCACTGAGGCGCGCAAAGGGTCATTCAGCCCCACAAGACCTAACAGGCGAAAGGAGAACTCACGCTGGCTTTCGGGCAGCGCAGAGCCGTTGAAGGCGGCTTCGGCTACGGCCAGCACCCGCAGACCTGCCCCGGCCATCTGATCGACCTGCGCCGTCAGTGCCTTGCGGGCATCAGCGTCCAGTTTGCACAATTCGGCAACCGCCTCCGGGGCGCCTTTTGCCGCGACCTGCCAGCCCCCGTTCGGCTTTTTCCCACCCGGTGCCTCCCAGACCTGCGACATCGCCAGCAAATCGGGCGACAAAGCATAGCTGCGGGCAAGTTGCCGCCCCGCGCCTGGCAAGGTTTCGCCCGCCCTCAGATCGGTCTTTGCCAGTGCATGAAACGCCTTTTCCATCGGGTCGAACGGTTCGGGGGCCGAGGCCATCACACCCGCCGCCGCCAGTTCCCGAAACCCTTGCGGCAGCGCGGCCCCGGCTTTGGCCGCCGTACCATCGGGCAGGCGCAATTCTGCAATCGTCATACGGTTTTCGGTCAGTGTCCCTGTCTTGTCAGTGCAGAGCACACTGGCCGCCCCCAAAGTCTCGATGGCCGAGGCCCGCCGCGTCAGCACCCGCACCTTCGAGATTCGCCACGCTCCCATGGCCATGAACACGGCCAAGACCATCGGGAATTCTTCCGGCAGCATCGACATGCCGACGGCGATCCCAGCCAGCACGCCTTCCAGCCAGCCACCACGCAACATCCCGTACAGCACCACGACGGCAAGGCTGACGGCCGCGCCCACGAGCGCAAAGACGATCACCAGCTTGCGCATTTGCCGTTGCAGGTGCGGTGTCTCTATCTCCAGCTTGCCCAGCGAGGTGCCGATGCGGCCGATCTCGGAAGCGGTGCCGGTGGCGGTGACGGTTGCCAGGGCCGTGCCGCGCACGATCAGGCTTCCGGAATAGACCATCGGTTGATCTTCGCCACCGGGTCGAGTGTCGGTCGCAGGACCTGGCGTCTTGCGCACCGGAACTGCCTCGCCTGTGAGCAGAGACTCGTCGGCCGACAGGTCCTTTGCCGAAATCAACACCGCATCCGCCGGAACCCGGTCGCCTTCCGACAGAACGATCACGTCGCCCCGCGCGACTTCCCGCCCCGCGATGCGTATCCTTTTGCCCCCACGGATCACCAACGCGCGCGGACTGGTAAGGTCGCGCAGCGCGTCCAGAACCTTTTCCGTGCGGGCTTCTTGCACCACGGTGATGCCGACCGAGAGTGAGGCAAAGATCAGCAGGATCACCGCCTCCTGATGGTTGCCGAGCAAAAAGTACACCACGCCGCCCGCCAAGAGCAAAGCCAGCATCGGCTCGCGCAGCACATCGAAGACGATGCGCAGCGCTGATCGTCGTCGTCCGCGTGGCAGTTCGTTGAAGCCTTCTGCGGCAAGCCGCGTGGCAGCCTCAGTCGGGGTCAGACCCTGTTTGATCGGGGCAGTGTCAGCGGGATGATCCATGGGTGCTTTCGGTAGATCGGCGTGGCCACGCCAAAAGCATCAGCTTCCCATGGCAGCGTTGCTTTCGCCCTGATGTGCATCAGCGTCACCACGCGCCTTCACCGTCCTGAAGCGCAGAACGTCCAGTTTGGTGGCAACACGAGCGGGAAAAGTGAGGCATGGTTTGCGTTTTGAAACTGCCGCCAATCAATGACCTTTAGCATGATGCACATCAGTGCACGGGCCTATCAGGCGGTCTAGGTTTTGGTTTTTCGCTATGCGAGCAGTGCACAGCATTTCCCGAAAGGAGACCCAATGCCCGATGCGCAACCCGCAGGGCGGGTCCATGCCGTGCGCGGCGCGGTGATTGATGTGCGCTTTGATGCAGGCGCCTTGCCTGCGTTGAATGAGGCGCTGATTGTCGAATGGGACCGCCCGGAACCCTTGGTGCTGGAAGTCCAAGGGCACCTTGACCTCACCACGCTGCGTGCGGTCGCTCTTCAGGCAACGGCGGGTTTGTCGCGCGGCGTGCCGGTGCGCGCGACCGGGACACCGATCACCGTGCCGGTGGGGTCTGCGGTGCTGGGGCGGCTGCTGGATGTGACGGGGGGCGTGCGCGACCTCGGTGCGCCGCTGCCGGACAACACACCGCGCCGGTCTATCCATGCTGCCCCACCGCCGCTGGCAGCCCAAAGCACGACGACCGAGGTGTTCGAGACCGGCATCAAGGTGATCGACCTGCTGACCCCGATGGCACAGGGCGGCAAAGCCGCGATGTTCGGTGGCGCAGGCGTGGGAAAGACGGTTCTGGTGATGGAATTGATCCATGCCATGGTCGAAAAATATGAAGGCATCTCGGTGTTCGCAGGCATTGGCGAGCGGTCGCGCGAGGGGCATGAGATGCTGACCGAGATGTCGGATTCCGGCGTTTTGCCCCGCACGGTGCTGGTCTATGGCCAGATGAACGAACCACCGGGGGCGCGGTGGCGGGCACCGCTAACCGCCTTGACCATCTCGGAATATTTTCGTGACACGAAACACCAGAACGTCCTGCTGTTGATGGATAATGTCTTCCGCTTTGTTCAGGCGGGGGCCGAGGTGTCCAGCCTGCTGGGGCGGTTGCCGTCGCGGGTTGGCTATCAGCCGACGCTGGCGACCGAAGTGGCGCGGTTGCAGGAACGCATTGCCTCGGTCGCGGGGGCGGCAGTGACTTCTATTCAGGCGGTTTATGTGCCTGCCGACGATTTTACCGACCCGGCGGTGACCACGATTTCGGGCCATATGGACTGTGTGATCGTTCTGAGCCGTGCCCTGGCAGGGCAAGGGTTCTATCCGGCGATTGATCCGCTCGCATCGTCGTCCACCCTGCTTGACCCGGGTGTTGTGGGCGATGAGCACTACAGGATCGCCAGCGAAGTGCGCGAGATGCTGGCTCGGTTTGCCGAGTTGCAGGACATCATTTCTCTTCTTGGCGTTGACGAGCTGGGCATCGCCGACAAGCGCATTGTCACCCGTGCCCGGCGTCTGCAGCGGTTTCTGAGCCAGCCTTTCGCGGTGACCGAGGCCTTTACCGGCACCCCCGGACAGTCGGTTTCCCGTGCCGACACGCTGGCCGGATGCCGGGCCATTCTGGACGGTGACGCGGATGCGTGGGCGGAAGCCTCGCTTTACATGGTGGGCTCGATTGCCGATGCCCGCGCCAAAGAGCAGGCCGCCGCATGACCCAGAGCATGATCCGGACCATGCCCCTGCGGATCATCACGCCGCTCTCGGTTGTTGTCGATCAGCCGGCCACGGATCTGCGCGCGGTGGATGCCAGCGGCAGTTTCGGCATCCTGCCGGAGCACGCCGATTTTCTGACCCGGCTTGCGGTGTCGGTCGTCAGTTGGACGACCGCCGAGGGGGACGCCCGGTACTGTGCGGTGCGGGGTGGCGCGCTGACAGTGCGCGCAGGCCATATCGCGATCGCCACCCGTGAAGCGGTGATCGGCGACGATCTGGCAACGCTGGATCGGGAAGTTCTGGCCCGGTTCCGCGCAGAAATGGATGAAGAGCGGGTCGAGCATGTGGAAACCACTCGTCTGCATCTGAGCGCGATGCGGCAGATGCTGGCCCGGTTGCAACCGAAATCGCGGGGGGCGGGCGTATGACCGAGCCGGAGGACACCAAATCCGAAGACCGCGATCCCCTGATCCGCGAGGTGCGCAGCCATCAGGCCCGGCGCGCGGCTTGGGACCGCGACGGTGAGGCATCGGTGGGGCGGCGACTGGCGCAGATCGGCGTGTTGGGCTGGATCATTGTGGCCCCGATGCTGGGCGGTATCGCGCTCGGTCGCTGGCTGGACGGGCGCTTCGACACGGGGCTGTTCTGGACGGCACCCCTGCTGATGGTCGGGCTGGGGCTTGGCGGTTGGTTCGCCTGGCGGTGGATGGGCAGCGCATGAGCGATCCCTTGATCCTCGCACTGTGGCTGACGGGCGGCGTTCTGATAGGCCTGATCTATTTCCGCATGGTGCGGCACAGCGCCGATCTGATGCTGTCGGGGCGGCGGGGTGGTCCGCTGTTCGGAGTGGCGCTGGTGCTGTTGCGGATGGCGGGGCTTGGCGGCGTCTTGATCATCGCGGCGATGCAGGGAGCGGGGCCGTTGCTGGCTGCGGCGATAGGGTTGCTGATCGGACGCTTTGCCATGATGCGGACGACCGCGTGATGGACAGCCCGCTGCAATCCGTGCCGCTGTTCATACTGGGACCAGACTGGCTGCGCGTGCCGATCATGGCCTCGGTCGTGGTGACATGGGCGATCATGGCAGTGCTGGTGCTGGGTGCTGCCCTGCTGACCCGTCGCCTGAGCCAGGTGCCATCAAGGGCGCAGGCCGCGGCGGAACTGCTGGTCGCCACAGTTGATCAACAGATCCGAGACGTGACCGGGGCCGCCCCGGCCCCCTACCGCGCTTTTGTCGGCACGTTGTTCCTCTTCATCCTGATTGCCAACTGGTCGTCGCTGATCCCCGGCGTCACACCGCCAACCGCCACGATGGAAACGCCTGCCGCCCTTGCTGCCATCGTGTTCCTGTCGATCATCTGGTTCGGTATTCGGGGCGGCGGCGTGGGCGGTTTTCTGCGCGGCTTTGCGCGGCCCAACCCGGTGATGATCCCCCTCAACATCCTCGAAAGCGTCACCCGCAGCTTTTCGATGTTCGTGCGCCTGTTCGGCAATGTGATGAGCGGGGTCTTCGTGATCGCCATCGTCGGATCATTGGCCGCCCTGCTGGTGCCGATCCCGCTGATGGCGCTCGATCTGCTGACGGGTGCGGTGCAGGCCTACATCTTTGCCGTGCTGTCGATGGTGTTCATCACCTCTGCCGTCGAAAAGGGCAAACCGCAAACCGACCCCAAAATAGAGGAAACCTGAATGGATTATGTCCCCCTGATCAGCATCATCTGCGCCGCCTTTGCCGTGTCCTTCGGCGCCCTTGGCCCAGCCTTGGCCGAAGGACGCGCGGTGGCCGCTGCGATGGACGCCATCGCGCGGCAACCTGAAGCGGCCAATACCATCTCGCGCACGCTGTTCGTCGGGCTGGCGATGATCGAGACGACGGCGATCTACTGCCTTGTCATCGCGCTTTTGTTGCTGTTCGCCAACCCGATGATGCCATGACCTTCGACTTCTGGACCCTTGGCTTTCAGGCGGTAAATGTCCTCGTTCTGGTCTGGCTGCTCCACCGGTTCTTCTGGAAACCGGTGTCAGCGATGATCACGACGCGTCAGGCGACTGCGGCGAGCATGCTAGAGGAGGCCGGGGTCAAGCGGTCCGAGGCCGAGGCTGCGCTGGCCGAGGCTGCCAACAAGCTGGCTGCGCTTGCGGCCGAACGTGAGGCGATGCTGGCCACGGCCCGCACAGACTCTGACGCTACCCGCGATACCCTGTTGTCCGCGGCGCAGGCCGAAGTGGAAACCTTGCGCGATACCGCCAAGGCCGCCCGCGTCCTCGCGGCCGGGACCTTGAAGGCGAACGCGATGGATGAGGCACAGGGCCTCGCGCTGACCATCGCCGGTAAGCTTATGGCGCGGCTTGATGGCCCTGCGACGGATGCGGCGTTTTTGAACTGGCTGGTGAAGGGCCTTGGGGCACTGACCGACGTCGAGCGAACCGCGCTGGCGGGCGTGGAACTGGAGGTCGTCAGTGCCGCCAATCAGGACAGCACTGCGCAGGACCGGATTGCCAAAGCAATTGCGGACGCCCTTGGTGCTTCGGCAGCACTTACCTTCCGATCCGATCCTGCACTGATCGCGGGGCATGAGATTCACTCTGCGCATTTCTCCTTGCGCAATTCGTGGCGTGCCGATCTGGATCGGATAGCTGCAGCCCTTGCGAAAAAGGGCGATTTATCCGATGCCGGATGATGCTATCTGGCTGAAGGACGCCGCCGCGTGCGTCGAGTCCACCGCCCTGGGACCCTTCGCCGAACACCGGGGCCGGGTCGAGGAGATTGCAGACGGCGTGGCGATGATTTCGGGCCTTCCACACGTGCGGCTGGACGAGTTGCTGCGCTTTGAAGCCGGTGTTTTCGGCTTTGCCCAGGTGCTGGAACCTGACCGGATCGGCTGCGTGCTGCTGGATGCCGCCCACGCCCTGCAAGCGGGGGACGCCGTCCACGGCACCGGCGATGTGGTGCGTGTGCCGGTGGGGGCCGGCTTTCTGGGGCGCATCGTCGATCCGCTCGGGCGCCCGCTGGATGGCAAGGGACCGATCACCGCCGAGGTAACCCTGCCGATTGAGCGTGAGGCTCCCGCCATCATTGATCGTGATCTCGTGGTCAATCCGGTGCAGACCGGGGTGCTGGTGGTCGATACGCTGTTCGCGCTTGGCCGTGGTCAGCGCGAGTTGATCATCGGCGATCCCGCCACAGGCAAGACCACGCTGGCCATCGACACGATCATCGCGCAGCGCGACACCGACATGTTCTGCATCTATGTCGCGGTGGGGCAAAAGACCTCCGCCGTGCGCCGTGCTGTGGATGCCTTGCAGACCCATGCCGCCTTTGATCGTTGCATCGTGGTAGTTGCCGGGCCCGCTACCCCACCCGGCCTGCAATGGATCGCTCCCTTTGCCGGCATGACCATGGCTGAACACTTCCGCGACAAGGGCCAGCATGCCCTGATCGTGATCGACGACCTGACCAAGCACGCCGCCACCCACCGCGAGATTGCCCTGCTGACCCGGCAGTCGCCGGGGCGAGAGGCCTATCCGGGCGATGTGTTCTATGTGCACGCTCGCCTCTTGGAACGTGCGGCTAAACTGTCTCAGGCCAAGGGGGCCGGGTCGCTGACCGCCTTGCCGATTGCCCAGACCGAGGCCGGCAACCTGTCGGCCTATATCCCGACCAACCTGATTTCGATCACCGACGGCCAGATCGTGCTGGACGCGCGACTGTTCCAGGAGGGGCAGAAACCCGCCGTGGATGTGGGCGTATCGGTCAGCCGGGTCGGCGGCAAGACGCAGGCGCCCGCCCTGCGGGATGCCGCGAAATCCCTGCGGCTCGATTATGCGCAGTTTCTGGAGATGGAGGTCTTCACCCGCTTCGGTGGCACCACCGAGCCACGGGTGCAGGCGCAACTGACGCGCGGTGCGCGGCTGCGCGCGGTGCTGCGTCAGAACCAACACGCGCCGATGCGGCTTGCGGAAGAAGTGGCGCTGGTGCTGGCGGTGCAAGAGGGGCTGCTGGATGCACTTGCGCCTGATCAGGTCGCAAAGTTCCGCACCGATCTTGCCGATGCGCTGAAAACCGGGGCCGCCGAAACGCTGCGCAAGGTCCAGACAACAGGCGAACTGGACAAGGCGGATCGTCAGGCGCTCCTCGCCACCCTGCTCAAGATGGCCGCATCGCTGGGCAGCTCCGATGTCTGACGTCGACCTGTCTGCCCGGATCGACGGCATCCGCCAATTGGGCAGCGTCGTGCGCGCGATGACCGGGATCGCTGGTGCCCGCGCCCGCACCGCCCGCACCCAGATCGCGGCGGTTGAGAGCTATGCCGCTGTTCTGGACGCGGCTCTGTCGCAGGGCTTGGCGGCTGTGACGTCGGAAGGAGCAGATCTGGCGGCGCGTCCGGCGCTTGTGGTGTTCTGCGCCGAGCAGGGGTTCGTTGGCGGGTTCTCAGAGCGCGTATTGGACGCCGTCGGCGCAATCCCCGTAGAGACCGACCTGTTCCTGATCGGCAGCCGGGGGTTGGCGATTGCTGCAGCGCGCGGGATTGAACCGGCATGGTCGGCGGCAATGCCGTCCCGCTCTGCCAGCCTGCCGAAGTTCGCCGACCGCGTGCTGTCAGCCTTGTTCGCAGACAGCGATCTGAGGGCGATTTCTGTGGTTCATACGATCTGGAACCGTGGGCAGGCGTCCGTAGAACGCAGCGTGCTGTTTCCTCTGCCGCCCGCGACATGCCCGGTTACGCAGTCCGCCCCCCTCACCAATCTGCCCGCTGATGACCTTGCTGCAGCTCTCGGGCTTGATCAGCTTCACGCAAGGTTGACCCGCGCAGCACTCCACGCCTTTGTGTCCGAGAACGAAGCGCGTATGGCCGCCATGTCCGCTGCGTCCCGCCAGATCGAAGATGAGTTGGGTGTTCTGGAAGCCTTGGCCCGCAGGGTGCGGCAAGAGGCAATTACCGCCGAGATCATCGAAATCGCTTCAGGAGCGATGGCGGGACGATAATGCTCCATTGAGGTTCAGGCCGTCCACATCCTCCCCTGATCTGTGTCAGCATGTCGCCGTCCCAAATCGGCTAGCCTGACCAAGCGAAGAACGTCAGGGAGGAACCTCATGCCATCCAACGAAAAGCCGGGCGAGAAGCCTGGGTTCCGCTTCCCGTCCGCCTTTACCATCCTGTTTGCACTGATCGTTCTGGTCGCAATTCTGACCTGGATCATCCCTGCCGGGCAGTACGAGCGCGTGGCCTCCGAGGCCCTTGGCAAGGATGTCCCTGTGGCGGGCAGCTATGCGGCGACGGAGGCAAACCCGCAGGGATTTTTCGACGTCATCCTCGCCCCCATTGCGGGCTTTTACGACCCCGTCGAATACGTCGCCCGGGCGATCGACGTGTCGCTGTTCGTGTTGATCATCGGCGGGTTCATCGGGGTGGTGACCGCGACAGGGGCCATCGATGCGGGGATCGCACGGGCGATGGTGCGCCTGAAGGGGCGCGAGAATTGGATGATCCCGTTCTTGATGGCGCTGTTTGCCGCTGGTGGCACGACTTATGGCATGGCCGAAGAGACGCTGGCTTTTTATGTCCTGCTGATCCCGGTGATGATCGCCGCCAAATATGACGCCCTGACGGCGGTCGCGGTGATCCTGTTGGGGGCCGGGGTCGGCGTTCTGGGATCGACCATCAACGCCTTTTCGACCGTCATTGCGTCGGACGCGGCGGGGGTGACCTTTGCTGATGGGTTGGTGCTGCGACTGATCATCCTGGGCCTGTGCTGGGTGGTCACGGTGGCTTTCGTGATGCGCTACGCGGCGCGGGTGCGGGCTGACCCGACGAAATCGCTGGTGTACGACAAGAAGGACGCGAACGAGGCGCATTTTCTGGCCGAGACCCCTGCCGAGGCGGCTGACTTTACCGGATTGCACAAGATCGTCCTGATCCTGTTCGCGCTGACCTTTGGCGTGATGATCTGGGGCGTTTCCATTGGCGGCTGGTGGATGGCCGAGATGAGCGGCCTGTTCCTTGCCGCTGCGATCCTGATTGGCATCGTCGCCCGGTTGGGCGAGGGCAAGCTGGTCGAGAGTTTCGTCAATGGCGCGCGCGATCTGCTGGGCGTGGCACTGATCATCGGCCTTGCACGCGGCATCGTGGTGATCATGGACGCAGGGATGATCACCGACACCATCCTGCACGCGGCCGAAACCAGCGTGGCGGACCTGCCCGAGACCGCCTTCATCCTCGTGATCTACTGGATCGAGGTTGGGCTTTCGTTCTTCGTGCCATCGACCTCGGGACTGGCTGTTCTTTCGATGCCGATCCTTGCACCGGTGGCAGATTTCGCTGGCGTGAAGCGTGAACTGGTCGTCACCGCCTTTGCCACCGCCAGCGGCATGGTCAATCTGATCACCCCCACATCGGCAGTGGTGATGGGGGGACTGGCGATTGGCCGGGTGCCTTATGAACGCTGGCTGCGTTTTGTCTGGCCACTTCTTGTGGCTCTGACCCTTATCGTCATGGCAGCGCTTGCCCTGGCCACAATGCTGGAAGGCACCCCGACATGACTCTGACCTATGGCGTTCATTCCGAGGCGGGTGTGTTGCGCCGCGTCATGGTTCACCGGCCCGGATCGGAGATGGCGCGGCTGACGCCCGAAAACGCCGAAAGCCTGCTGTTCGACGATGTGCTCTGGGTCAAACAGGCGCGGATCGACCACATGGCTTTTGTCGATGTGCTCCGGGAACGCGGCGTCGATGTGGTGCTGCTGCGCGAGATGCTGGAGGTGGTTGTCGCCAACCCCGAGGCGCGTCGCTGGCTGCTGGATGCCCGGATAAATGACAATTCGGTGGGGGTGGGTCTGGCCGCCGATTTGCACGCCTGTCTGATGGAGATGCCTGCCAATGCGCTGACCCATATTCTGATCGGCGGGATGAGCCGCGCGGAACTGCCCATCCCGATGGCGGGCGTCGTGGCGCCGATGCTGCGGAGCGAAGATTTCTTCCTGCCGCCGATGCCAAACACGATCTTCACACGCGACAGTTCCTGCTGGATCTACGGCGGTGTGACGTTGAACCCGATGTTCTGGCCTGCAAGGCGACTCGAGACGCTGAACCTTGCCGCGATCTACAAGTTTCACCCTGATTTCGCTGACGCCGGTTTCCCGATCTGGTTCGGTGATCCAATGGTGGATCACGGGCTGGCCACGCTGGAGGGCGGCGACGTGATGCCCATCGGCAATGCAACCGTGCTGATCGGCATGGGCGAGCGCACCACGCCGCAGGCGGTGGGCCAGGTGGCGCGTGCGCTGTTCGCGGGCGGCGGGGCGGAGCGGGTGATCGCCTGCCAGTTTCCGCGCGCCCGTTCGTCGATGCACCTCGACACCGTTTTCACCTTTTGCGACCGCGATCTTGTGACAGTCTTTGCAGAGGTTGCCGACGCGATTCAGACCTACTCTCTGCGGCCCGGTGACAAGGGTGGGGTCACTGTGACCACCGAAACCGCGCCATTCCTAGAAGTGGTGGCAGGCGCGCTTGGCCTCACGAAACTGCGCACCGTCCCGACAGGCGGGGACGCCTACGAGTCGCAGCGCGAGCAATGGGATGACGCCAACAACCTCTTGTGCATCAGCCCCGGCGTCGTGGTGGGCTACGAACGCAACGAACATTCCAACACGCTTCTGCGCAAGGCGGGGGTTGAGGTCATCACCATTTCCGGTGCCGAACTGGGTCGCGGGCGGGGCGGGTCGCATTGCATGTCCTGCCCCTTGATCCGCGACGCGCTCTGACTCCCATTTCTGAAAGGACGAACCCATGCCGCAAAACCTGCACGGCCGCAGTTTTCTGAAACTGCTGGACTTTTCGCCCGAGGAATTGCGCTTTTTGCTCCGCCTTGGGGCCAGCCTGAAAGAGGCCAAAGTCACCGGCACAGAAAAGCAGCTTCTCAAGGGCAAGAACATCGCGCTGATCTTTGAAAAGGACAGCACCCGTACCCGCAGCGCGTTTGAGGTGGCCGCCTTCGATCAGGGCGCGCATGTCACCTATCTCGGCCCGTCAGGTAGCCATATCGGCACCAAGGAGACGATGAAGGACACCGCCCGCGTTCTGGGCCGGTTCTACGATGCGATCGAATACCGGGGTTTTGGCCAGGCGGATGCGGAAATTCTGGCGCAGTTCGCCGGGGTGCCAGTCTACAACGGCCTGACAGACGAGTTTCACCCGACGCAGATCCTCGCCGATCTGATGACGATGCGCGAATATACCCACAAGCATCTGTCGGACATAGCGTTCTGTTTCGTCGGTGATACGGGAAGCAACACGGGAACCTCCTTGATGGTGGGTGCGGCCCTGATCGGCATGGATGTCCGGCTTTGCGGCCCGCAAAGCCTGTGGCCGGACACGGTGCTGGTGGATAAATGCCGCAAGCTGGCTGAATCAAGCGGCGCACGGATCACGCAAACAGAAAAGCTGGCCGAGGGGATGGAGGGCTGTGACTTCATCTATACCGACGTCTGGGTGTCGATGGGCGAGCCGGAGGAAGTCTGGGCAGAGCGCATTGCACTGCTGTCCCCCTTTACCGTAACGCAAGCCGTGATGGACCTGACGGGCAATCCGCATACCAAATTCCTGCATTGTCTGCCAGCCTTCCACAACCGCGACACCAAGACCGGTGAAAAGATCTCTCAGACCTATGGCATCGATTGCATGGAGGTGACGGACGAGGTGTTTGAATCCCCCGCCTCTGTCGTGTTCGATCAGGCGGAGAACCGGCTGCATTCGATCAAGGCGGTTCTTGTCGCCACCATCGGGTCCGCATGATGCGTATCGTCGTGGCCCTTGGCGGCAATGCCCTTCTGAAGCGCGGCGAGCCGATGACGGCAGAGGCGCAGCACACAAATGTGCGTATCGCCGCTGCCGCGCTGGCTGATCTGGCGCGCGATCATCAGATCATCGTGGCGCATGGCAACGGTCCGCAAGTGGGGCTGATGGCCTTGCAGGCTGCGGCCTACGCGCCGGAGACGCTTTGGCCGCTGGATATTTTGGGGGCCGAGACGGAGGGCATGATCGGCTATCTGATCGAGCAGGAACTGATGAACGCGCTGCCCAACGGCACCGAGTGCGCCACGCTGCTGACGCGGGTGGAGGTGGACCCAGCGGACCCCGCCTTTGACCAGCCCACGAAACCCATCGGCCCGGTCTATACCGCCGAAGACGGCAAGCTGATCCGCGCCGAACACCGCTGGTCGATGGTCGAGGACTCCAAGGGCGGCTTGCGCCGTGTCGTGCCATCGCCGCTACCCGTCGCCATTCTGGGCATCCGGCCGATCCGTCTGCTGGTCGAGGCGGGGGTCTGCGTGATCTGCGCAGGCGGTGGCGGCATCCCGGTGGTGCGTGGTGCAGACGGCAACATGGAGGGCGTCGAGGCGGTGATCGACAAGGACCGCACCTCGGCCTTACTGGCGCAGGCTTTGGATGCTGACGTGCTTTTGATGCTGACCGATGTCGAGGCGGTGTTCCGCGATTGGGGCGGGCCGGATCAGGCCGCAATTGGCAGCATCACGCCGGATGCACTGGACGCGATGACGTTTGCCACAGGCTCGATGGGCCCGAAAATCACCGCTGCCTGCGATTTCGTGCGGGCGGGTGGCACGATGGCAGGGATCGGCCGGTTGCAGGACGCACGCAGGATCGTCGAGGGGGTCGCTGGCACGCAGGTGCGCATGGAACCATTGGCGCCTGAGAACCGTCTGCCGGGCGAAAAGAACTCTGGTCGGGTGTCGAAACACCAACCTGAAGCAGTGCAAAGCCCCGCGTGAAAGTTCATCGTCAGGCACGACCTTGTGGCGGCCTCTTCCCCGATACCACCACCTGGAAAAACCCGCTCCACCTGATGCGCCTGTCCCCTTTGTCCCGTGCATCGGGTGGACGGACCTACCGCCGTCGCTGTGATGCAGTTGCCGGTTTTTCTGAAAAGGATCGACAATGACCCATACCATGACCGGCAAGATCGCCCTGATTACCGGCGCCGCAGGTGCAATCGGCATGGCCACCGCCAGACTGCTTGCCGTCCGGGGCGCATCAATCGTCGCCACCGATATTGCGGGCGCTGATTTCGGGCCGCTTCGTGCCGCGATCCCGGATGAGGAACGCCTGTTGGTCGTGGAAGCGGATGTGACGGATGAGGTTGCGTTCGGCAAAGTCGTTGCAGCAGCTGTCGAGAAATTCGGCACCATCGACATCTTTTTCAATAACGCAGGCATCGAAGGCCCGGTTGCCCCCATCCCCGATTTTCCGACCGACGGGTTTCGAAAGGTGATGGAGGTAAACGTGACCGGTATCTTCCTTGGGCTGAAACTGGTGATCCCGGTCATGGCAAAGGCAGGGCACGGCAGCATCATCAATTCGTCCAGCGTGGCCGGATTGACCGGGTCTGCCGGCCTTTGTGCCTACATCGCCAGCAAGCATGCCGTTCTCGGTCTGACACGGGCGGCAGCGGTCGAATGGGGGGCAAAGGGCATCCGCGTGAATTGCATCAACCCTGGCCCGATCGAAAGCCGCATGATGAACTCGATCGAGGAAGGGGCGAGCCCCGGCGCAACCGCCGCCGTGCATGATGGTTTTGCAGCCACAATCCCGATGAAGCGCTATGGAACGCCTGACGAAGTCGCTGGGGTGGTGGCGTTCCTGGCGTCGGATGATGCAGCCTATGTCAACGGTGCCGCCTATACCGTTGATGGCGGCATGACCGCGGCATGATCACTTCAACAGCGGCCCATCGTGATCGAGATAGGTCTTGTCGAAGTCCGCAAGTGCCACGAGCCCATCCAGGTCATGGATCTCGACCTCGCCCTGCTGGAATGTCACCAGCCCGTCCTCGCGCAATTCCCGCAGGACACGGTTTACGTGAACAGCGCTAAGCCCCATCGCGTCGGCGAACATGTATTGGGACAAGGGACAGGAAAACCCGGTCGCGGACCCAAGGCCTACAAGCTTTAGCCGAGCACCAAGTTCCAACAGAAAATGCGCGGTGCGTTCCTTGGCGTCCAGACGCCCGATGCCGACAAGATGCTCAACTACCATAGCCTCATCGCGGGACGCAGCCCACAGCACGGCCGTTGCAAGGCGCGGCGTCTTGCTGAACGTGTCTAGAAGGTCAATCGCCAGCACCTCGGAAGCTTCGACCTTTGTTACCGGCTCGATGTTGTGATCTGCGGTGCGGAACAGCACAGAGCGAAGGCCCAGAAAATCGCCAGGGATCTGGAAATCGACGATCTGGCGCGTACCGCCTGACAGGAGCTTGTAGGAACAGACCCAGCCCGATGCCAGAATGTAGCAAGATTGGTTGATTTGACCCTGATGAACTATGTCTCGGCCAGCAGGAAATACCTTTCTGCGACCGTGCAGCCTTTCCAGCGCAGACATTTCTTCGCCTGACAGGGCAACAAATGCACCAAGCTTGCGCGCAAACGGGCTTTGCAGGGCTGTCAATTTCGACTCTCCTCTGATGGCATGTGTCTTGTGAGAACAATGCCGGGAGGCATCCGTCTTACCGACCCATAGGTGCAGTGTCGCGTGAGACACTGATCTGTCTCAGTTCACGCTACCAGAAAATCGCGACAATAGGACATGGGCAGAGGGAAACAGGCGTCCTGCCTGATTTCACACCCGCAGAAGGTCTACCTGATGCCAGATGTCTCCGACGTTGCCGGAACCGCCGCCCTCGCAATCTGCGAATCGCTGCTGCTCGCACTCAACGACCGCAACATTCTGCCAGAACGAGAAATCGTCGGCATCCTGCGCGATGCTGCATCGGCGCATTCAAACGATGCTGGCGAGGATGGTCAGGCTGAGTTGCACACCGCCGTCGCGACCCCGATTAACGGAATTTTGGCTGGCGGAAATTCTGTCCGACGGAGATAGCTTCCAAGAAAGGCGTTTTTTCAATTGTCCAACGTCCGCCGGATCGCGACCAATTCCTGCCGGCGCTCTGCGCTGGTCGTTGGATAGTGCAAGTCCAGACTGGCGAACGTATCAAGCAGGATCTGCGACACGATCAGTCGCGCGGTCTTCTTGTGGTCGGCGGGCACAACATACCAAGGCGCCTCAAGGGTGCTGGTCGCTGCAATGCAGGCCTCGTAGGCAGTCTGATACTCATCCCAAAATCCGCGTTCGGTCATGTCCGAGGCGGTAAATTTCCAGTTCTTGGTCGGGTCGTCGATGCGATCGAGAAAGCGTTTGCGTTGTTCGTCCTTCGACAGGTGCAGGAAGATCTTGACGACGCGGGTTCCGTTGGCGTGCAGATGGCGCTCATGATTGATGATCGACATATACCGCTGTTTCCAGAAGGCGTCAGCGTCAACCATTGGCTCTGCCAGCGCTTGGGCTTGCAAAAGCTCGGGGTGGACGCGGACGATCAACACCTCTTCATAGTAGGACCGATTGAATATGCCGATACGACCGCGTTCGGGCAGATCGCAGGTGGTGCGCCAGAGGAAATCGTGTTGCGATTCCGTGGCGGACGGGTGCTGATAACTGAACACCTGGCACCCTTGCGGATTGACACCTGACAAAACATGCCGGATCGCCCCGTCCTTGCCCGCTGCATCCATCGCCTGAAAGATCAGCAGGATCGCTTGCCGGTTGGCGGCGTACTGCAGGCGTTGCTGCGCGTCGAGGCACTTCACATGATGCCGAAATAGCTTGCGGTAGTCGTCTTTGGATTTGCAGAAGGGATCAATCCGCGTTGGGCGCTTTGCGAGGGAAAAGTCCGTCCCGGGTGCCACGATGAAACTGGTACCGTTCACAACGCCACCCGCCGCAGCCGCAGGGCATTCGTGATGACTGATACTGACGACAGGCTCATCGCAGCCGCCGCGATCATTGGCGAGAGCAGCAGGCCGGTGACCGGGTACAGCAGCCCCGCCGCGATGGGCACGCCAAGCGCGTTGTAGGCGAAGGCGAAGAACAGGTTTTGCTTGATGTTTCGCAGGGTGGCACTTGCCAGTTTGCGCGCCCGGACGATGCCCATCAAATCACCACCCAGCAGGGTGATCCCAGCGCTTTCCATCGCCACATCAGCCCCGGTGCCCATGGCGATGCCGACATCGGCGGCGGCCAGTGCGGGGGCGTCGTTCACCCCGTCGCCTGCCATGGCGATCTTGTGGCCATCGCGGCGCAACTGGTCGATCAGCCCTTTCTTGTCCGCGGGCAAGACGCCCGCGCGCACTTCGTCGATGCCAAGCGCGGCCGCCACAGCTTGCGCGGTGCGCGCGTTATCGCCCGTCGCCATGATCACGCGCAGCCCTAGCGCGTGCAATTCCTTGATCGCCTGCGCGGTCGAGTCCTTGATCGGGTCGGCCACCGCAACTATGCTGGCCAGCACCCCGTCAACCGCGACGAACATCGCGGTCTTGCCATCGGCGCGCAGGGTATCGGCCCGTGCGTCGGCCGCACCCGTGTCCAGCCCCATCTCCTGCATCATCGCCGCGTTGCCAAGCGCCACGGCGCGCCCCCCAACCGTGCCGCGCACGCCTTTGCCGGTGACGGCCTCAAAATCCGCAGCCTCTTGCCGCGCCGCACCCTGCGCCTCGGCCCCCTCGACAATCGCTTCGGCCAGCGGGTGTTCGGACCCCCGCTCCAGCGCCGCCGCCAGCGACAACAGGTCGGCCTCGGCCACATCCCCGAGCGCCACCGTATCGGTCAGCTTCGGCTTACCCATGGTCAGCGTGCCGGTCTTGTCGACGATCAAGGTATCGACGCCCGCCATACGTTCCAGCGCCTCGGCGTCCTTGATCAGCACCCCCGCCTGCGCGCCGCGGCCTGCCGCCGTGGTGATGGAGATTGGCGTCGCCAGCCCTAGCGCGCAGGGACAGGCGATGATCAGCACCGACACGGCCGAAGCGATGGCAAAAACCAGTGCGGGCTCGGGTCCGAAGATCATCCAGACCGCGAAGGCCAGGATCGCGATGCCGACCACCGTCGGCACGAAGACCGCTGAAACCTGGTCAGCCAGCCCCTGAATGGGCGCGCGGGACCGGCGCGCGTTCGACACCATCGCCACGATCTGGGCCAGAACCGTATCGGCGCCAACCTTGCCCGCCTCGATCACGAGGCTGCCGTTCTTGTTGATCGTGGCCCCGGTGACCCCATCGCCGGGGCCCTTTTCCACCGGCATCGCCTCGCCGGTCAGCATGCTTTCATCCAAGGATGACCGTCCCTCGATCACCGTCCCATCGACCGGCACCGCATCGCCGGGGCGCAGGCGCAGCCGGTCGCCTTCCATGATGTTTTCCAGCGGCGCGTCATATTCCGACCCATCGGGCAGGATGCGCCGCGCGGTCTTCGGCGCAAGATCGATCAGCGCCCGGATCGCATCGCCGGTGCGTTCGCGCGCCCGCAGTTCCAGAACCTGACCAAAGAAGACCAGCGCCACGATCACCACCGACGCCTCGAAATAGGTGCCGACGCCGTGGCCCATCTGGTATGCCTCGGGGAAGAGGTTTGGCAGGAAGACCGCAAAGAGGGAATAAATGTAGGCTGCCGCCACCCCAAGGCTGATCAGTGTCCACATGTTCGGGCTTCGGTTCACAACGGAATCCCAACCGCGCCGGAAGAACGGCTGTGCGGCCCAAAGGACCACCGGCGTTGCCAACAGAGACTCCAGGTAACCCGCCACCTGATGCCCGATCCAGTCGCGCACCGGCAGGCCCACCATCGGCCCCATCGTCAGCACAATCAGCGGCACCGCAGCCGCCGCCGATATCCACATCCGGCGGGTAAAGTCGGTCAACTCGTGGCTTGGTTCGTCCGTGGGCACCATCGGTTCCAGCGCCATGCCGCAGATCGGGCAGGCCCCCGGCGCATCGCGGACGATCTCGGGGTGCATCGGACAGGTATATTGGACGTTGGCAGGGGCTGCCTTCTTGCGCCCGGGGGCGCGGCCCGAGGCGTAGAACCAGGGATCCGCCTTGAACTTTGTCTGGCATTTCTCGGAGCAGAAATGGAAGGACTTTTCGTCGAACGTCTCGGTCCGGGTGACAGGCTTGAGGGTAACCGTCATGCCGCAGACAGGGTCGATCGCCGTCGCGCCTTTCCCGGTTGCTGACCCTACTTTGTCCTGAGGCATTTCATGGTTTGCCGGGGCGTGGCCGTCGTGAGTAACGGTCGTTGGCATGGCGTTTTCCTTTCGCGGTCGATGCCGCATGGTGGCCGATGCAGGTGCCTCCCGTATCAGAATGCTGCTTTTTAGCGCTGGAAGGCGCGGCGCGGATTGTCGCCGAGTGCCTGATCAGATCGCTGCGACAGTCTTGGCAAGCAGGTCACGTACTTGAGCCGCGACGATGTGCAACGCTGAATTATCGATGGCCTGCATCGAAGCCACCGGATCAATCGCGCTTACCTCGACCCCGCCCTCAACCTCACGCAGGATCACGTTGCAGGGCAGCATCGCCCCCACACGCGGCTCCATCCCGATGGCTTCCAACGCCATCTTCGGATTGCAGGCACCAAGGATGCGATAGGCCGGCATATCCACACCAGCTTCTTCTTCATCGTCGCCTTGACGTCGATTTCGGTCAGAACGCCGAAACCATTTGTTGCCAGCGCTGCACGGGTGCGCGCGTCGAAGGCGTCAAAGTCCGCATTTTCTATGAGCCGGTTGATCGAGTAAGTCACTGAAATCTCCTTTTTTCATGAATCGGCAGCCTCAGGGTTCAACGGCCGGTCCTCTTTTCAGACTGCATAGCGCAGGATGGCTGCAACGGGTGCACCATCGGGCATGTCCGCCCGACGCACAGCAAGAACCTTGGCACCCGAAAGGATTGCGCGACCTGCAATCTCGTCAATCACGGCATAGCTGGTCGCACCCGCCTCTGCCGCCAGACTGACTGAACCATCGGTTTCATCCACCGTTCCGGGCACAACCTCCTCGATATCGACAAGCAGCAGATCCACCGCGCCAAAGGTGGCGGCGCGTGCCACCGCTTGAAGGTCGGTGATAGCGCGGTGTTGCCCGACCCGCTCGTGAAAGAGCGCTTTCGCTTCCTCGATCTGCCGAGCGTAATGCCCGTCAAGAACCGCTCGGGTTGCGCGCGCCAGATCGGGTTCGGTCATGCGGTCCGGGCTTGCGGAAATTCCTTCGGCCAACAAGCTAGGATAGCTGCTGACCGACCGGAATATCGGGCCAAGCGGCTCGGTCGCGGCAAGGATAAGCGGCGTCTCGCGACCGGCCAGAACCGGGCGAAGGGCAGCGTCCACCTTGCGGGCGTATTTGAGAAGAAGCCTTTTCTGACCCTCGGCGTTGGCTTGACCGGTGCCCTGAGTGGGGTTGTTGGTCGAGGCGCGGCCCGTAGCATCCGCGGCACTGTCTGGCAGGTCGGGCACCCGCACCTCGGCAGGTGGCAGATCGGCGAATACCTCTACCAGGCGGGCATCGTTTTCGGACAGGGCGAGCACGAAGGCATGCTGCGGCAGCGCCATGGCACGCAATAGCGGCTTGAGGAAAAACCGGTCCGACACTTCGACCGTTTCGGTGACGCCGGTCGCCATCCGGAAGGTTCGCAAAGTATCCGGGGTGGCAAGCACCGCAAGGCTATGCGCCTGCAGCCGCCAGAAATCATCCTCCTCGGCCAATGTGCTTAGTGCATCTTCCAGTTCGGCACAACGCCGCTTGTCGAAACCGGTGGCGTCAAGTTGCGTTAGTGCCGTCCGGGTCAAGTTGCCAAACAAAATGCGGCTTTCCGTGACATGCTGCGTCTGCGGGGTCGTTGGAAGATAGATCGACACGCAGGCGTCGGCGCGAGTTTGGATCAGCGCCCTGATCTCGGGCTGGGTGGGGATGTCGACATAAAGCATGAATACTCCTTTTCGGGAACTGGCCGGGTCATCTCATGGTCGCTGGTCGAGCAATGGCTCAGTCCGGCCATTGGTTCCGATGACTGGCTCCGTGTCGTGGCAACGGCAATGCAAGGCCTATTGGGCTCACACAATTTGCAATGCAGGACTGCGTTCGCAGAACCAGACCGGTGAAACGGCCCATCATTGGCCGTGAGGCGGAGGGATCATTCTCCACCACGCCACATCGGAAGTCGTTTGGTCAGTGGTCTTTCTTTTTCGATGCAACGGGAGAGCCCTTGGCAACTTCGGTTTTCTTGCCAGATGCGCCTGCATTGCGCGGCTCCGGTCCACTCCAGCGCGGAATTGTCAGGTTATTGTCGAGCTGCCGTCCGGGGAGACGTCTTTCACCCGGCGTATCGAAGGCATCTTCGCCAAGGCCCAGACCCGTCCCCGCATGGGTTTCGCCGGTTGACCCGTCCAGATCAAAGCCGGGCCTGTCGGCTTTCTGACCACGGTCACCTGCTATGCCTGGCGTACCTAGTTCGAGTTTCTGCGAGGCGGACTTTTCAACACCCGCTGTCGCTTTTGGTGTCACACGGGGCGTGGATGGCGTTTCATTTTTTGTCATGGCGTGTTCCTTTTCATATTCGCTGGTTTGCGACCGAGTGCGCCACCAGCCGACGATGCGCCAAACGGCAGGCTTAGAGACTCCGGGCCTAAGAGCGTGGCCCGTGGTCGCCGTCTCGAAAACCACCAAGGTTCTGATCGCAAGAAGCGTCGCATCCGCGGCACTGCCCACGAATTATACGCCAAAGTTTCATTCTCGTTCTTGATCCAGATCAGGTCAGCACCCCTCAAACCCGGCAACGCGGATGCACATGGCATCATGATCGGTATTAGCGCGGGCCCCCGGCTCGGCTGTTATCCTGACGACTTGATGGACAGGAGATTCTGATGGCTGCGCTTCCCTTTGACACTACCCGGATCGAAGAGCTTGTGGTCCGGCTCAACGCCGTGATGGCGAAGGAGGGGGCAGTGACTCCCGACCTTGGCGGCAACGCGTCCGACGACGAGGTGGCAGTTACCTTGCAGGAAACCGAGGGTGATCTGAGCCGTGACGAGATCACGCAAGAGATCGAAAGCATGAATGACGAGCAGAAGGACGCGCTGGTGGCCCTGTTCTGGATCGGTCGCGGTGATGCGGAGCCGCAAGAATGGGAGGCCACCAAAACCCTCGCGAGGCAACAGCATGAAGGGCTGGTGAGCCGGTATCTTCTGAGCAAGCCAATGGTGGGGGAATACCTGACGGAAGGTCTGGAGAAGATGCTGGAATATGGCGTCGACTGACCGAGATGCCCGTCCCATTTCCCGCGTGACCTGCAAACAGGTCGCCGCGTTCGGGTGGGTTGCCCCTGAGAGGCGGCAGTCATGACCTCGATTTCGCAGTTCGAACTTGCCGCAATCTTGCTGGTCCTGACGGCTGCGTTCAGCTGGGTGAATTACCGACTGGGGCTCATGCCGCGTACGATCGGGCTTCTGGTCATGGGGCTTGGCGCCTCGCTTGTGGTCATCGGGGCCGAGGCGGCGGTGCCTGGGTTGGTGGATTACGAAGACTTGGCCGGGTTGGTGCGTCAAGTAGATTTCGAGGGAACGCTCCTGCATGGCATGCTGGCGTTCCTGTTGTTTGCAGGCGCGCTGCATGTCGATATTACCAATCTTCGCAGCCGGGCGTTCACGATCGGCGCAATGGCGACCGTGGGTGTTGTCGTTTCCACCGCAATCATCGGGTGTGGGGTCTGGCTGGCGGCGAGGGTTCTGGGCGTTGCGATCTCATTACCCTGGGCGCTTGTCTTTGGAGCTCTGATCAGCCCCACTGACCCCGTCGCAGTGCTGGCGACACTAAAAGAGGTCAACGTGCCAGAAGACCTTCAGATCGTGATGAAGGGCGAGACCCTGTTCAACGATGGTGTCGGTGTGGTGCTGTTTGCCGTCCTGGTCGACGCAGCCCTTGGCGACAGTCTTGACGCCCTCCACGTCAGCCAGATGTTTGCGGTCGAGGCCGTTGGCGGTGCGACCCTCGGCGGTTTGACGGGCTATGTCGCCTACCGCGCCATGCGCGCCATCGACGACTATTCCATCGAGGTGCTTATCTCGCTGGCGCTGGTTGTCGGCACTTATGCGGTTTCTTTCCGACTGGGGGTCAGCGGCCCCTTGGCCGTTGTTGTCGCGGGGCTGCTGGTCGGACACCGGGGGCAACGCGACGCGATGAGCGATCAGACCCAGCGCTATTTGTTCGGATTCTGGACGCTGATCGACGAGATGCTGAACTCGGTCCTGTTCCTGATGATCGGGCTGGAGGTTCTGGTGCTGCGGTTCGAACCTGCGTTCGGCTGGCTGATGGCGCTGGCTGTGCCCCTGGTGCTGATTGCGCGGCTGGCGGCTGTCAGCGGACCGGTGCTGGTGATCGGGCTGTTCCAGAAGTTCGCGCGTGGAACCATCGCGGTGCTGACCTGGGGCGGGTTGCGGGGCGGCATTTCGGTGGCCTTGGCGCTGTCGCTGCCAGAGGTCGCCGAGAAATCCGCCTTGCTGGCCGCGACCTATGCGGTGGTTCTGTTTACCCTCGTCGTGCAGGGCCTGAGTTTGCGTGCCGTGATCAAGCGGGTGGTGCGGTGATGGCCATCAAATTCGGGGTGGGGACGAAAGATCAGACGCAGGTGCCTTGCCCCCTCCCTTGCGTGCCGACTTGTCGTGGGGCCCTTGATCCGGCCATATGACACCAACAAAGGAATTTCCCATGGCGGCCTCATTCTCGATTACCCGCGTCACCGCGTTGTGGGGCCGTCTGAATTCCAGCTTCTGGTTCGTGCCTGCCGTCATGGCGGTGGCGGCGGTCGCGCTGTCGTTTGCGCTGATCGAGGTCGATGTCCTGCGCCAAGAGAGCACCACGAACGACCCAAGCTCATTTTACACCTTCGGGCCGGAGGGGGCGCGGGCGATCCTGTCGGTGAGCGCAAGCTCGATGATCACGGTCGCCAGCTTGATCTTTTCGATCACGATGCTGTCGTTGCAGTTGGCGTCGTCGCAGTTCGGGCCACGGGTGCTGGGCAACTTCATGCGCGATCGCAGCAATCAGATCGTGCTCGGAACGTTCATCGCCACGTTTCTGTATTGCCTGTTCGTACTGCGGTCTGTGCGGGGGATGGAGGGCAACAGCTTTGTTCCTCACCTTTCGGTTGCATTCGGGATCCTGCTGGCCGCCGCCAGTGTCGCCGTTCTGATCTATTTCATCCACCACATCGCCACGTCGATCCGGGTCGAAACCCTGCTGGTCAACCTCGCGGAGGATGGCTGCGACGCTGTTGACCGTCTGTTTCCGGAACAGTTGGGCCGTGGACCCGGGAAGGATGCCTCCGAGAAGGCCGTGCAGGGATTGCTGCCGGACAACTTCGATGACGAAGCCAGATTGATCGCGGCGGATTCCAGCGGCTATGTCCAGAACATCGGTGTTGACGTGCTGATGCGTCTGGCGACCGAGCACGATCTTGTCCTGCGCATCGAAGCCCCCCCGGGCCGGTTCGTCGCCAACGGAGCATGCGTGATCATGGCCTATCCAAAGGGTCGGGTGTCCGATGAAATAGAAGAGGATCTGCGCGGGGCTGTCGTGATCGGCCGGGAACGGACATCCTATCAGGATCTCGATTTCGCCATCCGCCGCATTGTGGAACTGGCGCAGCGGTCGCTGTCGCCCGGTATCAACGACCCCACGACCGCGCTGTATTGCATCGACCGGCTGGGCGAAGTTCTGGGGCGGCTGGCGGGGCGGGAAATTCCATCGCCGACGCGCGTGGATGACAGCGGCCAACTGCGCGTGGTGACCGAAGTCGTGGCGCTGCGGGATGTGGCCTGCCAGGCATTCGCGGCCATCGCGCGCTATGGGATCACCGACACCGATGTCGTCATGCGCCTCACCGAAGCCATTTTAGGCTTGGAAAGGTCTTTTCCGCCTTCCGCTCGCAAAGGCATTGCTGAGTTGCGTGACCAGATTTTGACCGCAAGCAAGGCGTCCGCAATTTTGGGGCATGACCGTAGTACCATCACCAATTTGCAGGGTCGCAACGGGCTGCGTTCTTAACCACTGAACGCAGTACACATGAATGCAAGCAGCTAATCCCGTATCAACCTCGTCGCACTGACAGCGTCGATCTTTGGATCAAAATTGTGCTCGATGTTCCACGAAGGGCAGCTTTTCGGGATTTCTGCGGTTGCGATGCTGCGTCGCCGACCGTCTGCAGTCCGCCCTCCACGTCGGTCTCGCGCCGGATCTCTGCGCAAAACTTGCATCCCATTGAGACTGGCGGCGCTCGGTCGCTGCGCCCCGCCTGAGCGGCAGCTTTGGTGAAACATGGCAATAGGGACGTCTGCCGCGGCTCTCAACCGATGGCCATGTCCGTTGCCGTTTTGCCCGCTGACAGTGCATCCAAGAACCACTGCGGTTTGCGCCCCCGGCCGGACCAATTGAGCGCCGGGTTCTCAGGGTGACGGTATTTCGCCGGAACGGGCGCACGCGCGGTTTTCATATCATTACCGACGAGTTCGGCCAGGGAGTAGCCGAGTTCCTTGGCGAAGACTTCGACCTTTGCGCGGGCCTCTGCCTTTTGCCGATCCTCATAGGTGGTGATCGCCTTGGCGATGTCCTTGTGCAATTTGCGCAGTTCTGTGAGCGACAGCGCCTCGAGATCGAAATCAGCCATGTGATGCTTTCCGTGTCCTGAATGATCCGGAAATGTAGCCTGCATAGGCATGGCCCCGCAACTCCCTGACGGCTGGGGCAAGGGTGCCTGTTGGGGGTGATCGGTATCGATCGCCAGGGCAGTAGCGGGCTTGGGGTCAGACAGGCCATGTTGGCAAGATGACAGGGTCTGGCATGTGCTCCCCGCGCATCTCTGTCTCCTGGGCCATCCCTTCGACTGACAATCCCCTAAGCCCGTTCGGTTTCCTGCGCGCAACCCCGCGTCAGTCCGGGCCGTGTTGCCCCTTCGGGGCTGCCCGCTCCACCCCAGTCCTCTGGGGGTTTCCGGTGTCCATTCCGTCCACCGTGCACGCGTCACCCGACGGGCTTCTTCCGGGTCTTGTCGAAGGGACGGTCCCGAAGACAGGACACACAGGAGCTACCCATGCAGAACATCGTCATCCTCGCCGGCAACATCGGCCAGAAACCCGAAACCCGCACCACCCAGGGCGGCACCAACATCACCAACTTCAGCCTCGCCACCTCCCGCCCCCGCCTCTCGGAAGGTCGCGTGTTGCGCGACGAGAGCGGCTACCGGATCATGGACACGGAATGGCACCGCATCACCTGCTTCAACGGTCTCGGCAAGACGGTCGCGGAGCACTGCGAAAAGGGCATGAAGGTCCTCGTCCACGGCCGCATTCACTATACCAAGTGGACCGACAGCATGGGGAACGACCGCTACGGCTGCGAGATCATCGCCGAGAAGGTTGACTTCCTGAGCCGTCCGAAGTCGGCCGAGGCTGAAAACCCCGAGCTGGTCGACCGCGACGACGAGATCCCGTTCTGAGGAACGGGGTCCCCCTTTTGCCCGGCGGGGAAACCCGCCGGGCAAAAGGCTTCATGGGGTTGCCGCACTTGTCACGGAGGCCCGCCTACCATTTGCCGAACCACTTTAATGCCCATGGTCGCACAGCGTCCGCGACAACTAGTTTCCATCCTCGTCTCCGGTGGTGCCGTGACTGCGAT
>NZ_LGIC01000057.1 GCF_001294535.1 Cypionkella psychrotolerans
GGATGAATGCCTCAATGAGGAGATATTCGATACCTTGGCTGATGCCCGTAAAATACTGGCGCTCTGGCGTTACGACTACAACAACGTCAGGCCGCACTCATCCCTCGGCAACAAGACCCCGGCAGAAGCGCGCCGAGCGCTCGAGCTATTTGATGGCAACGCCCACGGCGCGCTTGCCCAACCCGCAACCGATGACTATCAACCCAAAGGACTCTCGTTATGAACGAGGGACGACCGGGGGGCAGGTCACTACTTATGCTGCCTTGGGCCACCGACGATGAAGATCGTCGATGACAACAGCATGAGCATGCTGGGAACCGTGTTCTCCAAGGTGCGGGTGATCTGGTGGCAGGTCCGGATGATCGTGGGGCAGGATCGATTGGTCGTCGGCTGGCCAGATGCGCAATACTGCGACCAGCCCGAGAGCGCCGATGGCGGCCAGGGTCAGCGCGGCAGCGCCCAACCCGGCACTTGCCCCAACCCATCCCGCCAGCGGATAGGTCACCAGCCAGCAGGCATGGCTGAGCGCGAACTGTGCCGCGAAGACAGCGCCACGATCAGCCTCGCGTGCAGATCGGTTGATGATCCGCCCGATGGGTGTCTGGGTCAGCGAAAAGCCGAAGCCGATCAAGGCCCAGAGGGCGATGAGCGCGAACAGGCTGCCGACCAGCGGAACCAGTGCCACGCCTGCCACCATCAGGGCGGCACCCCCGATCATCACGGGACGGTCCGCCATGTGCCCAAGAATCCGCGGCAGAAGGAAAGCAGCGAGCATTGATCCTGCGCCAAATCCTGCAAAAGCCAGTGCGACGGATTCTTCGCCCAGACCCAGCTGGGCCTGCACCAGAACGACTGTGTTGACATAGACCATCGCCCCGGCGGCAGCGACGGCGGCCTCCATCACCATCAGCCCGCGCAGGCGGGGCGTTCGAGTGTAAATGCGGATGCCCTTGGTCACGTCGGCCCAGAAAGGGCTGTTCTCGCGCCGCACCCGGTCTGGTAGGCGCGCCGTCACGACCAGCAGGGCCGAGGCGACAAAGCCCACAACCGTGCCTGCGAACAGCACCGGGAAGCTGACAACCGTCAACAAAAGTGCCGCGATCATGGGGGAGGCGAGTTGTTCCAGGTCCTCGGCCAGCCGCAGGAGGGACAGGGCATTGGTATAGTCGTCCTCGTCCTTCAGGACATCGGGGATCACGGCCTGGAACGCCGGAGTGAACCCGGCCGATGCGGCCTGCAGGAAGAAGATCAGCAGATAGACCTGCCAGACTTCCGTCACGAAGGGCAGGCAAGCGATCACGCTTGCGCGGATCAGGTCGAGTGCCACCAGAAACGCGCGCCTCGGCAGGCGTTCCGCGATGGCCGCCGCCACCGGGGCCAGCGTCACATAGGCCACCATCTTGATCGCCAGTGCTGTTCCCAGCACCGCGCCCGCATTGTCGGCCGCCAATTGCCAGGCGAGAAGGCCAAGCGCTACAGTCGCAAGTCCGGTCCCCACCAGCGCCACGAGTTGCGCTGCGAACAAGTGGCGGAAGGTCGGGTTGCGCAGGGTGTTCAGCATCCTACAGCAGCTTCGTCAGGGATTTGATCTCGGCCAGTTCGTGCTCGCCTCCGGCCGTGACAAAGTGGTCGATATGGTCATGGATCAACGCCCGCTTCGCCTCAGCAACCGCGCGTTCAACGGCGTGCAGCTGCGTGGCCAGATCGACGCAAGGCCGCCCTTCCTCGATCATGCCGATGACGCGGCGCAGATGCCCCTCGGCGCGTTTCAGCCGGGTGGCGATGGCGGGGTGGCTTGCATGGACATGTGGTTCTGACATAGAGAAAGCCTATCCCCCCTAGGGGGATCAGACAAGCAGGGAACAGGGGTCGGAGTCCCCGAAGAACATGATGATGCAGGCGCGGTGTTCAGGATGGGGCAGGGTGTGGTCGCTGTGCGCGGCCATAGTCATGGCACTGTCGCTGGCCGCAGCGCCCGCAATTGAGGCCGTCAAGCATGGCCCCGGGGCGATGGTGGCTGAGGCTGACCATCGCGCGTTTCATGCCGAGCACGGCCATTCCCATGACATGCCCAGCGGCCATCACGACTCTGGTGACCATGACCATGTCGGCGCGGCTGTTCTCGCCGCACCCGGGGCCGAGGTCCACACGTCCCCGGAGCGCAAGCTGCGCCCCGATGCCATGGCCGCCGCTGGCACAATCCGCGAAGGCCCTCGACGCCCGCCCCGCCTGACGATGATCTGAGCCGCCGCCTGCATAGACAAGCGGTCCGACACTCTCATCAGTCAGGATTTTCCGAAATGACACCCATCTCACGGGCGCTGTTGCGCGCCCCTGTGCCATGGCCAGCCCTCGCGGCCCTTGGCACTATTCTCGCCTGTCTCCTGTTCACAGGTGCAGCCCTTGCCCACAACGTCACCGAAGGCGACGCGGGCTATGTGCAAGAGGTGACGGGCTTTCGCCCCATCGCCTTCATCTACCTCGGCGCCAAGCACATGGTGACGGGCTATGATCACCTCTTGTTCCTCGCCGGTGTGGTGTTCTTCCTCTACCGGTCCAGGGACATCGCCACCTACGTCAGCATCTTTGCTATCGGCCATTCGGTCACGATGATCGCTGGCGTCTGGTGGTCCATCTCGATCAACGCCTACATCATCGACGCGATCATTGCGTTCTCGGTGGTCTACAAGGCACTGGATAACCTCGGCGCGTTCCGGCTGTGGTTCGGGGTTCAGCCCAACACCAAGGCGGCGACGCTGATCTTCGGCCTGCTGCACGGCTTCGGCCTTGCGACCAAAATTCAGGAATACGAGATCTCGCCAGACGGCCTCCTCGGTAACCTCATCGCCTTCAACGTGGGCGTCGAGCTTGGCCAGCTGATGGCGCTGGCGCTGATCCTGCTCGCGATGACCCAGTGGCGGGCGCGCCCCGCCTTCGCGCGGCAAGCCTATGCCGCGAATGTCCTGATGATGGTGGCTGGCTTTGCCCTGATGGGCCTGCAGATCACCGGCTATTTTGTCGCCTGAAGGGAGGGTGCATCCAATGACAAATCGTTCTGATATGACCAAAGCCCCGCTTTTGCGGGCAGAACCACGCCCATCGACCGCAGGACAGGGCGTGCAGTCCGTCCCGGCCACTCCGGGCGGCCTGATCCGATCCAGCCTTATCGCAGCGGGGGCGGCAGGGGCCATCCTTGTCCTCTTCTGGTTGCCCGCCGAATATGGCATCGACCCAACCGGGGTTGGTGCGCTGACGGGCCTGACCGAGATGGGCGAGATCAAGCAGCAGCTGGCCGCCGAGGCAGAAGCCGATGCGCAGGCCATGGCCGCCTCTGCGGTGACTGCACTGGCTACACTGGAAACAGCCGCTGCCACCGTTCCCTCAGAAGTTCTGGAGCGCCTCGACCGGATCGACGCGCAACTTGCTGCCATCGCGGCGGTCATCGGCACGCCACCAAGCCTGCTGGAGCCCGTGGCCGAACCCCTGGTCGAAGCCCAAATCGTGGCCGATCCTGTGCCAGAGGAAACTGCCCCTCCAACTCCCGATGCAGTTGAAGCGGCTGTTGCTGCGGCAACTGCCGCTGAATGGCGTGACGAGGTCAGCTATACGCTGAACCCCGGTGAGGGGATCGAGGTGAAACTCGCAATGGAGGAAGGCCAAGTTGCCCGTTTCGCCTGGACCGCGAACGGCGGTTTGGTGAACTTCGACCTGCACGGCGACGGCAGCGGGCAGAACACAAGCTACGAGCAAGGCCGCGCCGTGCCGGAACAGACGGGCGACCTCGTCGCGGCCTTCACCGGAAACCACGGCTGGTTCTGGCGCAACCGTTCTGACGCGCCGGTGACAGTGACGCTGCGCACGGGTGGGGATTACCTGGAAATCCGGGCGCCCTGATACGAAGGGATGGGTGGTCAAACGCCACCCATCCCAACGCGGGGTTTCCCCGGGTGCGATCAGCGCACGCGTTTGTCCGCCACCGACCGCACAACCGACCCGATGGTCAGCAAGGCGCCGATACCGGTTCGATATCGAAAGCCTGGACTTGACCTTTGGCGACGAGCGTCACGCCCACGATGGTCAGGACCTGCCGGATGAGGGCAGGATTACAGGTATCATCATGGTGTTCTCCCGTTCAGATTTCGTTGGTGGTTGCGAGGAATTCGCCCGGCTTCATGGTCGGCGGCGGGGTGCTTGGATCGCGGGCCAGCGCGCGCCCAGAAGGCGCGACTTGGCGATCCGCGCGATGGTGACATCGTCGTACTGGTTGCCGCCCTGCACGTAGAAATGCGAGTCATCCTGACCGAGCGCGGAACCGACATCGCCGCCGGATCCGTGTTCGAAAATCAGCACCGCACCAATTATCGGCTGCACCCCTTGCCCGAACAGCAGCCGGTTGCGGGCCTAATCGGGATTGGTGCCCCGTGCGCCGAGAAGTGGCGCAGAGGGAAAAGCCATGCGGATGCTGGTTTCACCGAAATCGCCGCACCAAGGGTTCTTTCTGGGGTCGCCCAAGGCGCGGCCATCACGTTTCAGCCAGTCCATCAGCCAGCTGCGGTCGCGCGCCTCAATGCGGCGCAGTGTGGTTTTCGCCTTTGTGATCCACGGTAAGGCGCCAGGCTGTGCCAATGATGCGGAGCGACCATTCGCGGCCAGCAGTTGCTTTGGCCTTTAGTCTGGTCCTCTTCCACCGCCACCGCCACGACGTTTAGAAAACCAGAACCTTGTCTGCCGCCAGTGTTGCCTTGGCAAGTTCATCCATGGTGGACCGCGCTGCGCCTTCCATCATGTCAGTAATGGCAAGGCCACGTGCATCCATGCACGTGCCGCACATCAACACGCGGCCCTTGGCCGACAGAACGCGACCGAGCATCCGCTCAAGATTGTAATAGCCTTCAGGCGTCCTTTGCCCCGCTTTGGCGCAGAGCACGGCATCGGCCATCAGAAAGACGGTGACCTCACCTTCGGGATCGTGCTTGGCCAGCGCGTGCGCCATGCGCAGGCCGTTGAAGCTGCGTTCGGTGCCGTAGGGCGGATCGTTCAGGATCAGCAGGTGTTTCATGCGGGGGCTCCTTCGGACGCGGGGTTCAGGCGCGGGTGGGTTTCTTCGCCGAAGACGAACAGCACCGCACCGGATATGAACATCGACAACGCCACGAACCAGAATGTGGCCTCCACTGCGCCGGTCAGATGTGCGACCAGCCCAAGGCCAAGTGCGCCGATGCCGTAGCCAAGATCACGCCAGAAACGGTAAATGCCGATGGCCGAGCCGCGCCAGGCGGGTGGCGTGATATCGGCGACACTGGCCCCGAGGTTCGGGTACAGCAGCGCCATGCCGAAACCGGCAATTCCCGCCGACAGCGCCCACCACGCCGCGCCAGTGCCCAGCACCACCAGCAGCACCCCTGCGCCGCTGATCCACATACCCAGTACGTTCGGCCAGAACCGCCCGACATGATCCGACAGCCGCCCGGTGAACAACTGCGATCCGCCCCAGACAAAGCCATAGGCGCCGACGATCCAGCCCATCTCGGTCAAGGTGGCACCCTTGCCGACCAGGAAGACCGGAAAGATCACCCAAACCAGCGCATCGACAAATTTCTCGACCAGTCCGGCCTGCGACAGTGCGGCAAGCCGCTTATCGCGCCAGCTCATCAACGCGAAAACCTCGCGCGTTGACGGGTGCTCAGGCACACCCTGCGGATATCGCGGCGGGAACTTTGGTGCGCTGATCTTGTGTGCCGCCGTCTCCGCCTTGGCCCATGGCAGGGTGTCCTTGACCCAGACCACGGTCAGAACCAATGCAACTCCGATCACCGTCAGGCCGAACACCAACAGGCCCAGCCGCGCCCCCAAAGCCTCGGCGATATAGGCGGTGACGACCCCCGCAAGTGCCACTCCGACATAGCCGGAAAACTCGTTCAGCCCCATCGTCAGCCCGCGTTGGTCGGCACGCGTGATGTCAAGCTTTGACGTCTGCGTCATCGACCAGCACAGGCCCTGATTGACCCCCAGCAGAACCGTCGCTGCGACGATCCAGCTCCAGTTTGGTGCGGCCCAGATCATCACCGGAATGGGCAGGGCGATGATCCAGCCCCACAGCAGCACCCGCTGGCGCCCGATGCGTTCGGACAGTCGCCCGGCCACGAAGTTCATCACTGCCTTGACGACGCCGAACGCCACGACAAAGGCTGTCAGCAGCAAGAACGACCCGCGCGCCACGCCGAATTCGGTTTCTGCCAGTGCCGGGATCACAGTGCGCATCATGCCGATGGCAAAGCCCACCAGCAGCACCTGGACCAGCTGATGAGTGAACTGTACCCGGTTCTCGCGGATCCCGAGGGGAAGAGCTGTCATCCCATGTCCTCCGGGCGGGTGTCCAGCGCTCCACCGCTGGCCGGGCCGCGCATTGGCTGGATCAGCATCCGGTCCAACCACAGGTCGCGCGGTGTGCGGAACTGCTCGATGCCGATGGTCATACCCTCGTGCCCGGCCTTTGGCTGCGCACGGTAGGTGCCCAGCAAACGGTCCCACCACGGCAGGTTGAAGCCAAAATTGCTGTTGGTCTCGGCGGGGATTACGGAATGGTGCACGCGGTGCATGTCGGGCGTCACCATGACCCACCGCAGCGCCCGATCCAGCCCGACTGGCAACCGGATGTTGGCGTGGTTGAACAGCGCAGTGGCGTTCAACAGCACCTCGAACAGCAAAACTGCCAACGCGGGCGCACCCAATGCCATGACTGCCGCCAGCTTGATCACCATCGACAGGACAATCTCCACCGGATGAAAACGCAGGCCGGTGGTCACGTCAAATTCCAGATCGGCATGGTGCATCCGGTGAAGCCGCCACAGTCCCGGCACCGCATGGAACAGCACATGCTGCAGGTAGATCGCCAGATCCAGCAGCAGAATTGACAGTAGGACGGCCAGCCACGGCGGCACATCCAGAGCGTTGAACAGCCCCCAGCCACGCTCCTCGGCCATCAGCGCAAGGCCCACGGCCAGGATCGGAAACGTCAGGCGCAGGATGACGGTATCGACGACGACCAGCGCAAGGTTGTTGGTCCAGCGGATGACGCGCGGGATCTCTTGCCGCCTGCGTGGTGCTGCAAGTTCCCATCCCGCCATCGCAACCAGCACGCCCAGAAATACGGCAAGGCGCAGCATGGGTTCATTGGCGAGGATTGTTTCGGTCATCGTGTCTGTGCCTTCGGACTTGCGGGGGACGCGGGAATCGATATTATTCAAGTCATCGCTTGAGTGATGTAATATCGGGAGCTTCCCCATGTCAATCAGCCCCAAGGCCGCACTGCTGGAGGAATACGCGGTGGTCGCCCACGCGCTTTCGGCGCCTGCAAGGCTGATGCTGCTGGAGCAGATCGCACAAGGCGAACGCGGGGTAGAGGCTTTGGCCGACAAGACCGGCCTCACTGTCGCCAATGCTTCGCAGCATCTTCAGGCGCTGCGCCGCGCCGGGCTGGTGACCAGCCGCCGGGAGGGTAAGTCCGTGATCTACCGGCTGAGCGACGCAAAGACTCTGGCGCTGATGGATCTGATCCGCGTGGTGGCGGAACGCAATCTCGCACAGGTCGACCGCATCCTGCGCGGGCTGGCGGATGGCACTGACGCACCCGAACCGGTCAGTCGGGGAGAGCTGGCCCAGCGCATGTCTGAAGGATCGGTCAACATTCTTGACGTCCGGCCCGCTGATGAGTTTGCGATGGGGCACATCCCCGGTGCGCGGAATGTCATGCTTGGCGACATCGACCGCATCGCTCCGACGCTTTCGCCGAGGACCGAGATTATCGTTTACTGCCGAGGCCCCTACTGCATCTACGCCCATCAAGTGGTTGCTGTCCTGCTCAAGCTGGGTTTCAACGCGCGAAGGCTGGACGGTGGCCTGCCGGAATGGCGTGAAGAGGGAAGACGGGTGCTTGCGTCATGAACCTTGAACAAAGCCCTGACCCAACTGCTCTGACATTCTGACGACCCTACGAAACCGAACTCTCGCCACCTGTTCGCCGCACAGATTTTGGCGCTGCTGGGCACAGGACTTGCCACGGCGGGCGCTCGGGCTGTTGGCCTGGGAACTGGCAGTCAGCAGTGCTGGAGCAGTTCCGGGAACGGAACTGGCGATCAAGATGGTGGCCTATGCGACGCTGGCCCCGATTGCCGCTGCGGTGGCCGAACGGCTGCCGCGTTAAGCCTTTCTGGTCATGCTTGACCTGATCCGCGCGGGCGTGATCGCCTGCTGGGTTAAGCTTCGCCGCCCTAACTTTGGCCGTGATCGGCGCCACAGGGCTGGCCGCTGTCCTGCGCCTTTGGCCGGCCATGGCCCCCGAATTCCTCACACACGGCCATCCTGACCTGCACCCCGACCATCCGCATTTGGCTGGGCAGGGGCCACACCATCACGCCTTGGTCATAGATGAACTGCATCGCCGCTGGCCGAAGGCTGCCTGATCGGATCCCTTTATCAATCAGCATGCCTTGCCGCTGGAGGCTGGTGGTGATCAGTCACTTTCACCGCGCCTGAAGCGATCTGATCGCCACGATTGCCAGAGTGACCCAAACGGCAAGACGCAAGACCATGGCACCCACGGTGCGGGCCTCGTAAGCCGCACCTGTTGAGATATGCCAAAGAAAAGCGGCAAAAATTGCAGCTGTCGCAAAAACGATGGCAATCGTCAGCCCTGTTGCCCAGCCGGTCTGGACCCAAAGGCCCAGCCCAGCGGCGACATAGGCAAAACCTGCGACGAAATTGAACCAAAGCACGAAGGGCACCACAGCGCCCATGTCCGCACGACCGAACAGGGCGTTTCCTCCCGAGACGATGGTCAACAGGCCGAAGACGATGGCAACGCTGGCGGCGACAGTAAGGGAACGTGTGCGGGTGGGCATGGCATTCTTCTTTGGTCAGGCCTCCACAAGGCGACCATCGCGCAGGTGGATCAGGCGGTCGAAGCGGTCAAAGATCTTTTCATCATGGGTAACGGCAATGATGCAGGCCTTCTGCTCGGTGGCGAGCTTTCGCAGAAGGTCCATCACCAGTTGCGCTCGACCGCTGTCTAGCGCGGCGGTGGGTTCATCGGCCAGAATGATCCGGGGCCGGTTCGCCAGCGCGCGGGCGATGGCAACGCGCTGTGCCTCGCCCCCCGACAACAGGGCGGGCTTTACCTTGGCGCGATGACCAACCTCCAGATAGTCAAGCAATTCGCGCGCCCGGGCGCGTCCTTGTGTGGCGGGCCAGCCTGCAAGGTCCAGCACGACCGAGACATTTTCCTCGGCTGTCAGGAAGGGCAAAAGGTTATGCGCCTGGAAGATGAAGCCGATCTTGTCCAGCCGCAGCCTGCGCAAATCGCTGCGCAGCCACTTGCCGTCAAACACCGCGTCGCCGTCCAGTTCGACCCGGCCCGCGGTCGGAGCAAGAATGCAGCCGATCACATTCAGCAGCGTGGTCTTGCCCGAGCCAGAGGGGCCAAGCAACGCGATGACCTCGCCTGCGTGCACCCGCAGATCGACAGACCGCAAGGCATCGACACGGGTTTCGCCGGTCCCATAATGTTTGGCCACGCCCTTCACATCGACCAGAATGTCATCCGGCGTCATGGGTCAGCCCCCAAGTGCTGTGGCGGGGTCGACCTTAAGCGCCGCCCGGACACCAAGGCCCGAGGCAGCAAGGCAGACCACCAGAATGATGCCGGTCAGCACCAGCGCGTTGAACGGTTCCAGTACGACGCGGCGGGGGAAGTTGTCCTTGACCAGCAGGATCAATACCAGCCCGATGCCAAGGCCAGAGATGCCAAGGATTAGCGCCTGTTGCACAATCAGACCCACGATGGTTCTGTCCGGTGCGCCGATCAGCTTCAACGTGGCGATCTGTTTCAGCTTTTCCATGGTCATCGTGTAGATGATCAGAGCGATCACCACGGCACTGACGGTCAGCAGGATGCTGAGGAAAAGGCCGATCTGCCGCCGCGCCCTATCCACCACCGAGGCAAGCAGAAGCTGTTCCTGCTCGACCTGACTGAGGGCGGAAAGGTGTTTCCACTGCCGCACTGTCGCGGTCAGCAGCGCGACGCCCGCCCCGGGTTCAAGCCGGGCAATCACGGCGGCCACCGTTGGGGGCCGCAGGCCGCCATCGCCCCGGGCGCTCTGCACCCGGGCGGCGGCAGGGTCCAGCGCGGTCTGCAGTGCCATGGCATCGGCCAGCGTAACATAGACCGCCGGATCGCCGCCCGAATTCATAGCATCCTCGACCAGCCCCACAACGGTAAACCGATCTCTTCCCAACCGAATTGTGTCCCCCGGCACCAGCCCGGTCTTGCGGTCGGCCATCAGTTCGAAATGGCTTGTGCCGAGGCCCCGACCTTCGGCAATGCGCTGCGGCCCGCCGGGACGACCGGGTTCAAAGCCTATGACGTAAAGCCGCAGGGTTCGGCCTGCGTGGGTGGCCTCCATTGTCTGATAGGTAATGGCACCGGCCTCGGCCACGCCGGGCATGCGGGCCACGGCATCGCGGGTATCAGCTGGGATGCTTGAGGCTTCGGCAAAGGGGCCTTGTGTGCCTGCCTCGATCACCCAGACATCGGCTGCGGGGGCCTTCACCACGGCCAGAGCATCGGCGACAAGGCCGTTGTATATACCGATCATTGCCAGCACGACGGTCATCAGAAGCCCAAGACCGAAACAGGTCAGGACAAAACGGAAGAGACCGTGACGAATATCCTTGATGGCAAGGTTCATGGCGCGGCCCCGATGCGAGCGAGCCGCCCTTCGTCCGCGTTCTGCAGCGGGATGGCAACGATCTGCGCGCCTTCCGGCAGTCCGCCGGTCACCTCGACCCGACCCCGGTCATCCCGCGCGCCAAAGGTCAGCTCTGCCGTCGCCAAACGTCCGTCCTGCACGGTCCAGACCGTGCCGCGATACCCGTCGAAGCCGGAAATTGCCACCTCGGGCACCATCAGCGCCGTATCGCGCGTGCCGGTCAGGATGCGCACCTCGGCCTGTTCGCCGAGAAACATCTGGGGCGGGCAGTCAGTGCAGGTCAGCCAGACGCGGCGTTCCTCGTTGACCCGGTCGCTTTCAACGCCGATGCGGGCGATGGTGCCGTTGAATTCGCCCGCAGGCTTGGACCGCAGACGGATAGTGCCGGTCTGGCCAAGGGCCAACTGGCCTGCGCGTTCTTCGTCGATATAGGCTTGAATCCAGATCGTATCGGGGTCGATCAGGGTAAAGATCGGATCGCCCGCGCGGACCACTGCCCCGGCCTCGGCCAGACGAGCCACAACCAAGGCATCAAAGGGTGCGTGCAGGCGGTGGTGATCCAGCAGAGTCTGTTCGAGTTGCAGGGCTGCGACGGCATCCTGCCCCTGAGCGCGAATGACGGCGAGTTCGGCTTCCGCCACCGCCGCGTCGGCGCGAGCAACGTCTTCATCCCGCTGCGCCTCTTCCGCGCGCTGGATGGAGGCGGTTTCCTGACGGGTCAATTCAGCCTGACGACGATTTGCGACCTCGCGCTGCGCCAGAATGGCCGCGGCACGGACGACTGCCGCCGCAGCCTTGGCTTGATTGGCGGTATTGGCCGCCACGGCGGCGTGGGCACGAGCGAGGCGAGCCTCTTGTTCGGCCTGATGCAAAGCGGCCAGATCCTGTCCCTGTGACACTCGGTCCCCTTCATCGACAGCCAGCGACATTAGCGCCCCGCCGACCTCAAATCCCACACGGGCCAGCACTCGCGCCTCGACCGTGCCCAGGCCGTAGATGCGCAGGGCAACATCGGTTTCGGGCTGGACCACCGTCACCGTCAGCGGACGTTCGGTCAGGAACAGTGCCCCGGCACCCAAACCCACGACCGCCACCACCGCATAAACCCAAGCTTTCCGCATCGTTCAGACCCCTCTCGCCCCAAGCAGGCGCAACTGGACATCCAGAAGGCGCAATCCTTCGGCCTGCAATCCAAAGTCGCGCGCCCCCAAGGTCCAGCGGATTGCCATCCCCTGCACCAGAGCCGTCAGCAACACCGCCACATCCGTTGCCGCCACGTCGCCGCGCAGGGTTTGGGACTGCTGCCCCCCCGTGACTTCGCGCATCAAATGGCCATGGAAGGCGGCCAACCGACCCCGGAACGCCGCGCGCAGGGCCGCATTCTCGACATTCAATTCGCGGGAAAACAGCAGCATGGGCATCGCTGGCGTTGACGCGATCTGGTCAAGTTGCGCGCCGATCAGCGCCTTGATCCGGTCAACAGGCAGATCGCCCTGAACCAGTGCTGCATCCCAGGCAATGGTCAACGTGTCGGCCACATGATCGGCAACGGCATTCCACAGTGCAGCCTTCGTTGGAAAATGTCGGAACACGGCGGCTTGGGTGACGCCGACTTCGGCGGCGACCGCCCCTGTGGTCACGCGGTCCGGGCCGATCCGGTCGGCCAGAGCGAGGATCGTCGCCACGATTTCAGCCTTGCGAAGATCGGATGTTTTGCGCAAGAGCATACCCCTCATAAGTTAGTATCTAGTCACTAACTTAATCTTCAGGCGGGAGTCAATCCGGTGTGAGTGATAGCCGGGCCGAGACAACGCAAGATGTTCGTGCCGCTCGCCTACCAACTCGGGCCTGCGCAGGACGATTTCGGTGAAGCCGAACCCGTCGATCAGACGTTCCTTAACTTTCAGAGGAAAGTTGTACTATTGGAGCAGAGAAAACCGCGCCGGAACCATGCCTGAATAGGCGTAAACATGCAGCCAAGGAGGCAATATCATGGCGTCAGACTGGATCGCGCAATTTCCGGGCTTGTCCCGCCTTGAGTCTGCGGATCGCGAGGTGCTGACCCGCAAGAGCGCCGTGGTCGCCGTCCCGGAGGGCACGGTGATCTTTGGCCCGGGGAAATCTCCCGAAAATCTGCTGCTGCTGCTGGAGGGCCGGGTCAGGGTGCAGCAGGTCTCTGAAGCGGGCCGCGAGATCGTCCTTTACCGGGTCGAGGCGGGACAAAGCTGCGTTCTGACTACGGCCTGTCTTCTGGCCCACGAAGACTATTCGGCGGAAGGCATCGCCGAAACGGACATACGCGCCGTAGCTATCCCGCGCACTGTCTTCGATGAGTTGGTGTCGCTATCGATCGCTTTCCGCAACTTCATCTTCACTGCCTATTCCAGGCGGATCACTGATCTGTTTCAGGTGATTGAGGATATCGCGTTTCAGCGGGTCGATATCCGCCTCGCGCAGAAACTTCTGGAACTGGCACGCGAGGCAGATCAGGTTCGCGCAACGCATCAGCAACTGTCGGTCGAACTTGGCACCGCGCGCGAGGTGATCTCGCGCCAGTTGGGTGAGTTCCAGCGGCGCGGCTGGATCGGACAGTCACGCGGGGTGGTTGATCTGATCGACCGGGCGGGGCTGGAAAAGCTTGCGGCATTTGATCCACATTAAGGCCCGACCAGGTGCCATCCCATAAAATGCAGCCTTGACCGGTCAATGTGCGGTTTGGTGACATCATCACTGAAGCCCCTGTCGCAAGCGCGTAGTCATTGCCCGAACCCAAGAGGAGATCTGGCGATGATTGCGAATGTGGGAACTGTGGACCGGGTGCTGCGGCTGGCTGTTGGTGTGGCGCTGATTTCCGTGGCGCTGTTCGGCGGTGGCGGGATGTTCGGTGCCGGGATGCTCGGCATGGGGGTGTGGAAGATCGGGGTCTTTGCCGTCGGGGCGGTGATGATCGCCACGGCAGTGCTGCGGTTCTGTCCGCTGTACACGCTGCTTGGCATCCGGACCTGCCAGACATGATGACGATCGACACCATTTTTACGCCTTGGGTGTCGCTGGCCGGGGGCGCGCTGATCGGCGTCGCTTCGGTGCTGCTGATGCTGACGCTGGGACGCATCATGGGGGCGACCGGCATTCTGGCTGGCGTTTTGACGCCCACCACCCATCCGGACACCGGCTGGCGTCTGGCGGTGCTGGCCGGCATGATCAGCGGGCCATTGGCTGTGCTGGCATTTAGCGGGGAAATGCCTGAAATTCAGGTGCCGGTGTCGCTGCCCATGCTGCTGGTCGGCGGGTTTCTGGTGGGAATTGGCGTAACTTACGGGTCGGGCTGCACGTCTGGCCACGGTGTCTGCGGCATGGCGCGACTGTCGCGCAGGTCTATCGCTGCGACGGCGACCTTCATGGTTACCACCGGAATCACGGTTTTCGTCATCCGCCATGTATTGGGGGCCTGAGCCATGCGTCTTTTTTCAAGCTACCTCATCGGGCTGATCTTCGGCATCGGCATCTCGATTTCCGGCATGGCCAATCCGGCCAAGGTGCTGAACTTCTTTGATGTTGCAGGCAACTGGGACCCGTCGCTGATCTTTGTCATGGGCGGGGCGCTGGTCGTGACCTTTGTCGGCTACTGGTTCGTGCTGCGCCGCGCCGCACCCATGATCGACGCCAAATTCCACCTGCCTGAGAACCGGCATCTGGATGCCCGGTTGCTGGGCGGGGCGGCGGTGTTCGGCGTCGGCTGGGGCATTGCGGGTTTTTGCCCCGGTGGTGCCTTGCCTGCATTGGGCACCGGCCATTTCGACGTCATCGCGTTCGTGGCCGCCCTGATCGCCGGAATCTTTGCCGCGAAGGCCCTGATGGCCATGACCGGTGCCCGTGCAGCCCGCGTGCTGCGCCGCGAAACCTGATCTTGAAGGAAAGTATGATGACCGACTATCCGATTGAAATGTCCGTCAAGCCCGAGGTCGAGGCGTTCTTCGACGCGGCAACCAACACGATAAGCTATGTGGTGAAGGATCCGGCCTCCAGCGCCTGTGCCGTCATCGATTCCGTGATGGACATCGACTACGCCGCTGGCCGTATCACCTATGACCACGCCGATGCGGTGATCGCTTACATCCAGAAACGCGACCTGAAACTGGAATGGATCATCGAGACCCATGTCCACGCCGACCATCTGTCAGCCGCACCCTACATTCAGGGCAAGCTGGGCGGAAAGATCGGCATCGGCGACAAGATCATGGTTGTGCAGGAGACGTTCGGAAAGGTGTTCAACGAAGGCACCGAATTCCAGCGCGACGGGTCGCAATTCGACGCCCTGTTCAAAGATGGCGACACCTACAGGATCGGTACGATGGACGCGGTGGCGATCTACACCCCCGGCCATACGCCTGCCTGCATGGTGCATGTCATGGGGGATGCGGCTTTCGTGGGCGATACGCTGTTCATGCCCGATGGCGGATCGGCCCGCGCCGACTTTCCCGGCGGCGATGCGGCCACCTTGTATGACAGCATTCAAAAGGTGCTGGCCCTGCCCGACGATATGCGCTTGTTCATGTGCCACGATTACGGCCCGAACGGCCGCGACATTCAGTGGGAAACCACGGTGGGAGCCGAAAAGGCCCACAACATCCATGTGGGACACGGTGCCACGAAAGAGCAGTTTGTGACCTTCCGCACCGAACGCGATGCAACGCTGGCCATGCCCCGGCTGATCATCCCGTCTTTACAGGTGAACATGCGGGCGGGGGAATTGCCCACCGACAAGGATGGCCGCCCGATGCTGAAAGTTCCTGTCAACGGGCTTTAATCTGTTCCGAAAAACGCCAAAAGAGGAAAATAGAAATGCACAATATCAAGCATATAACGCCAAACTTCGCGATCAGCCCACAGATCACGGCGGCCCAATTGGCGCAACTGAAGGCCGCAGGTTTTAGCACCGTGATCTGCAATCGTCCCGACCACGAGGACGCGGGGCAGCCAACGTTTGCCGAGATCAAGGCAGCCGCCGAGGCAGCCGGGCTTGAGGCGCATCACATTCCGATTTCGCCGGGTCAGGCGACCAAGGCGGATGTGGACGTCTTCGATACCGCCGTCACTTCGGCCGAGGGCAAGGTGCTCGCCTATTGCCGTTCCGGTGGTCGGGCACAAAGCCTGTTTGACGCGACACGCCGCTGAAGTGCGGCGCAGCGCCGCTCTGCGCCCGGCCTCCATTTTCCAGAAATGACCCCGTAAATGTCTTACTCGCCCATCGCGCGGCACTTCCCAATCCTGACATGGGGTCGCCGCTATGACCGCAAGCTGCTGTCCAGTGATCTGACGGCGGCGGTCATCGTGACGATCATGCTGATCCCGCAATCGCTGGCCTATGCGATGCTGGCCGGATTGCCGCCCGAGGCGGGGATCTACGCCTCGATTGCACCAATCCTGCTCTATGCGATCTTCGGCACCAGCAATGCACTGGCGGTGGGGCCGGTGGCGGTGGTGTCGCTGATGACTGCAGCGGCCGTCGGGCAGGTCGCCGACCAAGGCACCGTCGGATATGCCGCCGCCGCGCTGACCCTCGCGGGTCTGTCGGGGGCGATATTGCTGGCAATGGGTCTGTTGCGCCTTGGATTCATAGCCAATTTCCTGAGCCATCCGGTGATCGCAGGGTTCATCACCGCCAGCGGCATTCTGATTGCCACGGGGCAGGTCAAGCACATCCTTGGGGTCAAGGCCTCTGGCCAGACGCTGCCCGAGATGCTGCTGTCGCTTGGACAGCATCTGCAAGAGGTGAACCCGGTTACTTTGGCGCTTGGGGCGGGGGCCATCGCCTTTCTGTTCTGGGTGCGCAAGGGCATGAAGGGCGCGCTCATGCGGCTGGGCGTGCCGGTGGGTCTGGCGGGCATTCTGGTCAAGACCGGGCCGATTCTGGCCGTGGTGGTGACGACGCTGCTGGTCGCGCGGTTTGATCTTGGGTCCGCCGGAGTTGCCATTGTGGGTGCCGTTCCGCAAAGCCTGCCGCCGCTGACCCTGCCGGACCTGTCGCCCGATCTGATCCGGTCGCTGGCCCTGCCTGCGTTGCTGATTTCGGTCATCGGGTTTGTCGAATCCATCTCAGTCGCGCAGACCCTTGCCGCCAAGAAGCGCCAGCGCATCGACCCGGATCAGGAGCTGATCGGGCTGGGGGCGGCCAATCTGGGGGCGGCATTTACGGGTGGCTATCCGGTCACAGGCGGTTTCGCGCGGTCGGTCGTCAACTTCGACGCCGGTGCCGCGACACCCGCTGCTGGGGCCTTTACCGCCATCGGGCTAACCATCGCGGCTGTGGCCCTCACCCCGCTGATCCATTTCCTGCCCACCGCCACACTTGCCGCCACGATCATCGTCGCGGTTCTAAGCCTGGTGGATTTCACGATCCTGCGCACCGCCTGGACCTATTCCCGCGCCGATTTCTCCGCCGTGGCCGTGACCATTCTGCTTACGCTGGGAATGGGGGTCGAGGCGGGGGTGACGGCGGGGGTCGCTCTTTCGATCCTGCTGCACCTGTGGCGGTCGTCGCGCCCGCATATCGCCGAGGTGGGTCTGGTTCCCGGCACCCAGCATTTCCGCAACATCCTGCGCCATGACGTTCAGACCGACCCGGCGATCCTGACCCTGCGGGTCGATGAAAGCCTGTGGTTCGCCAATGCAGCCTTTCTGGAAAACCACGTGCTACGCCGTCTGGCCGACGACCGCGCGGTTCAGCACGTGATCCTGATGTTCTCGGCAGTGAACGAGGTGGACCTGTCGGCTCTGGAAAGTCTTGAGGCGCTGAACCATCGCTTGCGAGACAGCGGCGTGACCCTGCACTTCAGTGAAGTCAAAGGTCCGGTGATGGACCGGCTTGAACGCTCGCATCTGTTGGATCAGCTCACAGGCAAAGTGTTCCAGTCGCAGTGGGATGCCTGGGCGGCGCTGGCCGCTGTTCATGGGGCGTTTCAAACCGCCCCGCCGCCCGCCCTTGAATCCTTTGCGACATGATTTGGATCAGGGCATGCCCTGGCTAAAACGTCCATGACTACGAAATACCAGAACGCCTTGTGACTGACAGGAGGACGAATTGAGACACTCGCTGCTATGGACCGGCCTTGTTGCTGCAGTAGCCTTGCCGATTGCTGCGTTGGCTGCGGGTCCGTTCACGACTTTCGAAACGGGTCTTCGGGATGCCTATGGGCAGTATCGCGCGGCCTTGTTTCAAAGCAACACCGGCAATTCCGATGCCACGACAAAGGCCATGCAGGCCTTGTCGGGAAAGTGGGCTGTGCTTGAACAGGACTGGGGCAAGTCGCCTCCACCGCAGTACGCTGATGACGCGGCTTTTCCGGACACTTTGACAGCGGTCGGCACCATCATCGCCGCAGCATCGAAGGAAGTGGCTGCGGGCGATCTGGCCAAGGCCCATGCGACGCTGGAAGATATCCGTGCCGAGGTTGGCGCGCTGCATATCCGCAACGGTATCATGACGTTCTCAGATCGGATGAATGCCTATCACGCAAAGATGGAACAGGTGCTGGGTCGCGATCTGGCAGAGCTTGGCGACAAGAGCACGGTTGTGCTGCTGGAGGATGCGGCTGTGCTGGCCTACCTCGTTGAAGATATCGCCGCCCATCCTGCACCCGAGGCATCGGACCCCGCCTATGCACCGCTGGTAGAAGCTGTTCGCCAAAGCGTGCTTGCCCTTCAGACAGCCGCACAGGCGGGTGATCCGGTCACTGCAAAGGCGGCAGTCGGGCAGTTGAAAGTGCCCTACGCCAAGCTGTTCGCCAAGTTCGGCTGAACGCTGAGATATCTACCCCAGGTGAGCCCTTGCATCAGCATGAAGGGGGCATTTGGACTCGAAGTACTTTGATCCTTTAGCAGGAGTTTCTATCATGCAAATTCATGGAATTGTCTTGTTTGCGGGCCTGTTGGCGGCATCGCCTGCCTTGGCCCAAAATATGCCCGGGAACGGCGGTTGGTGGTGGTGGAGTGGGCCTCAACAGGGTTACGGGATGACCCCCGGATATGGCGGCGGCCCACAAGGTGGCCAGCCTTGGGGCATGGGTGCGGGTATGATGGGCGATGGCAGTGGCCCGATGATGGGCTGGCGCGATCCCAATGCACCAGGACGCGGGCGCTTTGCTATGATGGATGCCAACGAAGATGGCACGGTCACTGCCGAAGAAGCCGCATCCCAGGCGGACATGGTCTTTACCTCGATGGACGCCGATGATAATGGGTCCCTGACGGTGGAAGAGTTCATGTCGGTGCGCATGGGTCCGCAAGACGGTCTTGACGCGGACCGTCAGGCGGCAATGCAGGCCCGCAAGGCCGCACGCTTTGACCCGATGGACAGCGACACCAACGGGACAGTTTCAAAAGCCGAGTTCATCGCAGCCTCCAAGGCGCATTTCGACGCGGCCGACGCGGATGGCGATGGCAAGACCACGCCGTGGGAAATCAGGGCCCAGAACTGGAACTGAACGTCCCGTTGTGATCCAGGATGCGGCGCAATGTGCGCCGTATCGGTTCTGTTCGGTTTGTCAGGACGTGAAACGCCCCCGGCCCGGCAGTAGGGGCCGGAGGCGCACATCGCCGCAAAGGGAGAAGACCATGGCACATGTCGTTGTACTTGGCGCAGGGCTGGGCGGGGCCATCATGGCTTACGAGTTGAAGGATCAACTGCGCCCGGAAGACACTGTCACGGTGGTGACCAAGGACCCGAAGTATCACTTCGTTCCGTCGAACCCGTGGATTGCCGTGGGTTGGCGCAAGCGCGACGATATCACCGTTGATCTGACGTCCGCGATGGCGAAACGGAAGATCAACTTCATTCCGGTGGCGGCCCGGCAACTTGTTGCGCAGGAAAACCGGATCGAGCTGATCGACGGCCAGTCTGTCACATATGACTATCTGGTCATCGCGACAGGGCCGGAACTGGCGTTTGACGAGATCGAGGGGTTGGGCCCGGACGGCGGATTCACCCAGTCGGTCTGCCATATCGACCACGCCGAGAAGGCCGAAGCTGCTTTTCAGATGCTCCTTAAAAACCCCGGCCCCGTCGTCATCGGCGCGGTCCAGGGGGCCAGTTGCTTTGGCCCGGCCTATGAATTCCTGTTCATCCTCGAAACCGCCCTGCGCAAGGCGAAGATCCGTGACAAGGTGCCGATGACCTTCGTGACGCCAGAACCCTATATCGGCCATCTCGGGCTGGACGGGGTCGGGGATACCAAGGGCCTGCTGGAATCCGAGATGCGGTCAAAGACCATCAAATGGATGACATCAACCCGGGTGAAAAAGGTCGAAGACGGCAAGATGACGGTTGAGGAGGTCGGCGACGACGGTGTGGCAAAGCCGGAAAAGGTTCTGCCCTTCGTCTATTCGATGATGCTGCCCGCGTTTCGGGGCATCAAGCCGGTGTCGGGGATCGAAGGTCTGTCCAATCCACGCGGATTCACCATCGTGGATCAGCACCAGCAGAACCCCAAGTTCAAGAACATCTTTGCGGTCGGCGTCTGTGTGGCGATCCCGCCGCTGGCCCCCACGCCTGTCGCCTGTGGTGTGCCCAAGACCGGTTTCATGATTGAAAGCATGGTGACCGCCACCGCGCATAACATCGGCAACCTTGTGCGCGGCAAAGAGCCCGATCAGGTAGGCACCTGGAACGCCATCTGTCTGGCCGATTTCGGTGACGGGGGCATTGCTTTCGTAGCGCAGCCGCAAATCCCGCCGCGCAACGTCAACTGGTCGTCGTCCGGCAAATGGGTCCACCTCGCCAAGGTCGGGTTCGAGAAGTACTTCCTGCGCAAACTGCGTCAGGGCAAAAGCGAGCCCTTCTATGAAAGCCTGGCGCTGAAGGTGCTGGGCATCGACAAACTGAAAGAAGTCAAAAAGGGCTAATTCCCCTTAAAATTGAGTCAGGGCGAAGTTGATACCGATGCCACTCGTTGTGCCATGCCTTGCCTTGCAATGATTTTGGTCATTGCCTTGCCACTCTGTGATGAGCTGAAAATGGTACGGACCTCGTCCGGATTTCGATAACTTAGGCTACGCGCCGGGTAACGTATTTGAGCACACGGTGACGGCACGGTTGGCCCTGATCTCTGAAAGCAGCATGGTGGCATCCGGGTCATTCCGGGGACTTTGCAAGCGCTGCCCGCTGCAGATCGCCCGGCGTCACTGCGTTGAGTTCGGCATTGGGAGCCGGACCTTTGACAATTCTGGCGTCAGGGCCACAGGTGAATACTGCCGCTGTTCTTGACGATCCAGTAGAGGGATTGGTCTATTAACCTTGTCACCGTTTTGGTGGCCGATGACCAAGCTCCAGCGGCATCAGTCACGACCTCCAACTTTGCCGGGCGGTGGCAGGATGGCCAGCCAGAGGATCGGCACCAACGGTAGGACCAATTGAAGAAGATAGACCACCATCATCTGGGATAGCCTCTCCGGGCTACATGCGGCCCCGGCTTCAGAATCGCAATCACCGCAGTCACGATCAACAGCGTCACCGCAATCGTACAGAGCCGCGTTTCGCCACCAACCGGCATTACCGGCAGCGCGATGGCCGACCAGTTGAGTGTGCCGTGCAGCAGGATTGCTGGCAGAACGCTGAAGTGCCTGTTGATGGACACCTGACCCATGCCGATAACGCCGACTGCTCGGACCTTTTCTCGCACATCAAGATCGACCTGCCGACCGCGAAGCTGGCCGCCGCCAGCGCGATGCTGGTCGACCTGCAGCTGATCTGAGGCAGCACCATGAGCACCCGCGCGCAGATCGCCATCCAGCTCGGCCCCGAGGAATGAGCGCATGTCTACGTCCATTTCGATGGCTATCCCGCCCACATGCTGCCCGCGCTGGCGCGCTGGAAGCCCGAGGACATCCTCGCCGCTCGGGAAATCCGGCAGGTCACGGCCGAGGCGCTGGACTGCTTCAGCCCGCCCCGTGCGCCGCGCATCCTGTCGCGCCCGACGCGGGAATTCGCCCACCTTTACATGTGGATCGGATGCCAATGGGTGCATGTCGTGCCGCAAGCCGATGCTGGCAGAGTGTAATCAGAAAGCACTGATATTGCTTGGAATTGCCTACACTAGCCGCCCCACCGGAGCGATGGTGATTACACGAAAACGATGCAACTCAGCCAAGGAAACCCCCGCCATGACCACCCGCCGCGCCAGCGACAACGCCCTCGACGCCTTCATGACCACCAAGTTCCAGATCGACGCGATGCTGGAGCGCCTGAAGGCCCTCAGCGACGACCACTTCGAGACCCACCCCGACGAGATCAATTGGGGCCACGTCGGCACCCTGAAACACTACGCCAGCCTGCTGCGCCAGATCGCCGACAGCGCCTTCAAGGAGGGCGAACATGCCGCTTGATCCCGCCCAGCGCCACCAGATCGAACAAGATGCCATTACCGCCGCATGGGAGGCCGAACGCCCCGACGCCTGCGACCATGCCATCGCCCTCTTGCGCGAGATCGCCGATCTGGAACGGGATGACGATGGCGATGTGATCATCGGCACGGATCCCGACGGTCACAATGATCTGATGTGGCGCATCACCGCCTTCCTTGCCGCCAACGACCAGTAGAGGAACCCGCCATGACGAAACTCACCGAAACCCAGACCATCATCCTCAGCGCCGGGGCCCAGCGCCCCGACAACATCGCCCTGCCGCTGCCCAAGGGGTTGGCCGGCGCGGCGGCGAAGATGACCGTGACCAAGATGATCGAACACGGCTGGCTGCAGGAGGTCGATGCCAACCTGCGCCGGAAAGAACCGCTCTGGCGCGAGACCGGCGATGGCCATGGTACCACGCTGGTGGTCACCGACGCCGGGCTGCTCGCCATCGGGATCGAACCGGTGAATGCCAAGACGATGTCATCCACCCGAGGAACCGCGCAGGCCCAACCTGTGGCAAAACCGCCGACCCCGCGTGCGGGCACCAAGCAGGCGCTGTTGATCACGATGCTGCAGCGGCCTAACGGCGCTTCGATGGAAGAGATCGTGGTGGCAACTCAATGGTTGGCCCACACGGCGAGAGGTGCAATTTCGGGGGTGCTGAAGAAGAAGCTTGGCTTGGTTGTCACGGCGGAGCGGATCGAGGGTCGGGGCACGGTCTACCGGATCGACGCGCCCGCGACCTGAAGGCGCGTCAGTCCAACAGGCGATAGTGTACTTCGGTTGGCTTGCAGGCCGCACCGTTGATCGGGATCATGTCCTGCGGGCAGGTGGACATCACCACGATGCAGTCGATCATGGCCCGCAGCACGACGTGATCTCCCGGTTTGGACAGCGGCTCACCCCAGCTGATCTTGCCATCAGGGCCCACGGGAATGTTCATCCATAAATTCAGCGGGGCCGGACAATCGGCCGCCCGAAGATGAAGCTGGCCAAGCGCGGCATGCAAGTTGTCGGTGCAATTGTCATGGTATTCCGTGCAGCCAAGCGAAGCATAGCGATGCACATCGCAGGCGGCGATCACCGTATCATGGCGACCCGGCGACGTGTCTTCTTCCATGATCAGAATGGGCCGCCGCCGGTTTGTCGTCAGGCCATCGCCCTTGGCGGGAAAGATGCCCTGAAGCGTTGCATGCAGATGTTCCATCGACATGAATTCTGACAGATCATCGGCATTGAAACACCAGGTATCGACAACCTGCTGACCATGCGTGTTGATGATCTGGATCGCTTGGCCTTTGGCCAGACGGACGGCCCGGCCCCGACGCGCAGGCACAACATGAAGGTCAGTCGTCATTTATCGTTCCCTTTGCCAACAGCGCTGTTGGATCAATCTGCGGGAAGTCTGGCAATACAATCGGCGCAGGTTCAACCTTGTTGACCGAGGGAACCGCGCCAAGCCATATCGGAGGCCGCCAAAGGGACCTTGAAATCTGCAGCTTTCGAATCCTGGTGATAGGGTTATCAATGGCTTGAATGCCGCTCGTGGCCGTTGGAATCTGGATGCCTGACGTTTGACCTTTGACCCCGCCCTTTTTCTTTCCGGATGTGTTTCCGTCGATCTGGAGATTGATCCGAAATCAGCGCGTCTATTCGCCTTCGCGGCAGTGCGTGGTGAAGCGGCACTGGTTCACAAAGGTGCCGCGTTGGAGCCCGCATTGGACCGGCTGGAGGCGCTCTGCGATGGGGATGCGCATCTGGTGGGCCATAACATCCTGCGCCATGATCTGCCGCATCTGGTGGCCAACCGGGCGCGGTTGGCTGGGTTGGGTGCGGCCCCGATTGATACGCTTTGGCTGAACCCGTTGGCCTTTCCGCGCAATCCCTATCACCATCTGGTCAAGCATTATCAGGATGGGCGGCTGCAGGTCGGGCATGTGAATGACCCCGAACAGGACGCGCGGCTGGCGCTGCAGGTGCTGGCGAATCAGATCGCGGCGTTTACCCGGCTGGGGCAGGAGGCACCCGATGCCCTGCTGGCGTATCACCATCTGACGACGCGGGGCGAAGCCTCGGCCGGGTTCGACGCGCTGTTCCAATCCTTGCGCGGCCCTGCGCCCGATGAACCCGCCGCCCACGCCGCCATTCGCCGCCTGCTGGACGGCCGCGCCTGCAATCATCGGCTTGAGCAAACGCTGGGCCGCCTGTCTGATCCGCGCAACGGTTGGCCGATGGCCTATGCGCTGTCATGGATTTCGGTGGCGGGTGGGGATTCCGTCATGCCGCCCTGGGTGCGGCTGCAGTTCCCGCAGGCGGGGCGGATCGTGCGGCATCTGCGCGACACCAATTGCGGCGATCCCGCCTGTGGCTGGTGCGCCGAAAAGAACAACCCCAACGCCGCACTGGAACGCTGGTTCGGCTTTCCCTCCTTCCGCCCCCAGCCCGTCGATGACATGGGTCGCCCCTTGCAGGAGCGCATCGTCGCCGAGGCGATGGCGGGCAAATCGGTGCTGGGCATCCTGCCCACCGGCACCGGCAAATCGGTCTGCTACCAGATCCCGGCGCTGTCGCGGTTCGACAAGACCGGGGCGCTGACAGTGGTGATCTCGCCGCTGGTCGCGCTGATGGCCGATCAGGTGCAGGGACTGGCGCGGGCCGGGATATCGGCAGCGGTCACCGTCAACGGCATGCTGTCACTGCCCGAACGGCATGACGCGCTGGAAAAGGTGCGGATGGGCGATGCGGCGATGCTGCTGATCTCACCCGAACAGCTACGCTCGCCTTCGATCCGCACCGTGCTGCAACAGCGCGAGGTCGGGCTTTGGGTGCTGGATGAGGCGCATTGCATCAGCAAATGGGGCCACGACTTCCGGCCCGATTACCGCTACGTCAGCCGCTTCATCAAGGAGTTCTCGGGCGATAGCACGGCGCCGGTACTGTGCCTGACCGCCACGGCCAAGCCAGAGGTTGTGCGCGACATCCGCGACCATTTCCAGACCCGCCTTGGGCTGGATCTGATGCTGCTCGACGGCGGGGCGGTGCGCACCAACCTGTCCTTTGCCGTGCTGCCCACGCAGAAGGCGACCAAGCTGACCGATATCCTGTCCGCGATCGAGGCGAACCTGCCGCCCGAAGGCGCATCGGGGGCGGTGGTCTACTGCGCCACGCGGAGTGCGACCGAGAAGGTGGCGGAGTTTCTGAAAGGGCAGGGGCTGTCTTCGGATTACTTCCATGCAGGGCTGCCGCCAGACCGCAAGCGCGACGTGCAAGAGGCGTTCCGCACTGGCAAATTGCGGGTCATCGCCGCGACCAACGCTTTCGGGATGGGCATCGACAAACCCGATATCCGGCTGGTAGTGCATGGCGATATTCCGGGGTCGCTAGAGAATTACCTGCAAGAGGCTGGCCGCGCCGGGCGGGATCGTGCCCCCGCCAATTGCGTGCTGCTGTTCAGCCCCGAGGATGTGGAGCGGCAATTCTCGCTGTCCGCCCGCTCGCGTCTGGCCCGGCACGAGATTGGTGCGATCCTGAAGGCGCTGCGGCGCATGGAAAAGCACAAATCCGGTGAGGTTGTCGCCACACCGGGCGAGATCGTGCGCGAGGAAAAGGATCAGGAGTTCGAGCGCGACAAGACCACTGACGATACCCGCGTGAAAACCGCCGTCGCCTGGCTGGAAGAGGCGACGCTGCTCAGCCGCGAGGAGAACCGGGTGCAGGTGTTTCCCTCGTCGCTGCGCATTCGGTCGGTGGATGAGGCGGCCGCGATCTTGCAACGGGCACAGATCACCGGGGTCCGGCGCACCCAACTGATGGACGTTGTGCGCCATGTGATGAACGCGCCCGCCGATGCCGGGGTATCCACTGACGATCTGACGGGCGCCTGCGGCTTGTCGGGGCGCGAGTTGCACCGCGCTTTTGCTGACCTTGAGGTGTTGGGGATCGCCAGCAACGACACCGCCATCACGGTCTATGTGCATCTGGGGGTCGAGGATGCCTCGACCCGCCGACTGGATCACGCAGGCCGGATGGAAGCTGACCTGACCGCCTTGCTGCAAGAGGCGGTGCCGGATGCCGAAGGGGCCGAGGCGCAGCCGTTGAACCTGTCTGAGACCTGTCAGGCCCTGCGCGACAAGGGTCACACGCAAGTGCGGCCCGATCTGGTGGAAACCATCCTGCGCGGCATGGCGCAGGATGGGCGCGATCAGGACGGCGGGCGCGGCAACCTGACCCTGCGCAAGGTCAGCCGGAACACGATCTTTGTGCGGCTGGAACGGTCCTGGCCGGTCGTTGCCCGCACCGCTGACTTGCGGCGGCAGGGGGCGCAGGCACTCTTGACCCATCTGACGGGCAAGGTCACCAAAGGCACTCGCGGCAAGGATATTCAGGTCGAAACCACCCTTGGCACGATGCTGGATGCGCTGAACGGTGACGCGCTATTGCGGGCTGAGGTCAAGGATATGACCCGGCTGATGGACCGTGCGCTGTTGTGGTTGCACGAACAACTTGTGGTCACCCTTGGCAGGGGCCTGACGGTGTTCCGCCCGGCGATCACCGTGCATCTGAACCCCAAGGGCGGGCCCTTTACCGTGCAGCACTTCGCCCCGCTGGAAGAGCATTACAGCGAGACAACGATCCAGACCCATGTCATGGCCGCCTATGCCGAAAAGGGGTTGGCGGCGATGGATCAGGCCCAGCGCCTGTCCGAAGATTACTTCGTGCTGGACCGTGACGCTTTCCTGCGCCGCTGGCTGCCTGGACGCGGAACGGAAATCCGGCGGCAGACCACCGGCACCTCATGGCGGACAATCGTCGATGCACTGGACAATCCCGTGCAGGCCGAGATCGTGCGCGATGACCGCGAACAGACCAACGTGCTGGTGCTGGCGGGGCCGGGGTCTGGCAAGACGCGGGTTCTGGTGCATCGTATTGCGTACCTTGTCCGGGTGCGCCGCGAAGACCCGCGCGGCATCCTTGTGCTGACCTACAACCGTCACGCCGCGGCCGAGATCCGCGAACGCCTGCGCCGGTTGATCGGCGATGATGCGGCGGGGGTGACCGTGTCGACCTGCCACGCGCTGGCGATGCGCCTGATGGGGGCCAGTTTTGCAGGCGATCACGAAGGCCCGCGCGACTTTGACGGCATCGTCATGCAAGCAGTGGCGCTCCTGCGCGGCGATGGCCTTACCAAGGCCGAGGCCGAGGCACTGCGCGAGACGTTGATTCAGGGCTATCGCTGGCTCTTGGTCGACGAATATCAGGACATCGGTCCGGAGGAATACGCGCTGATCGGCGCGGTGGCGGGCCGGTCGCTGGAGGATGACCTGCGCATCAGCCTCTTTGCCGTGGGCGATGATGACCAGAACATCTACGCCTTCGCTGGGGCATCCATCGACTTTATCCGCAGGTTCGAGGCCGACTATGCCGCCAAACCTGTCTGGCTGACCGAGAACTACCGCTCCACCGCCCATATCATCGCGGCGGCCAATGCCGTGATTGCGCCTGCAGCAGGGCGCATGAAGGCGGGCCATGATATCACGGTGAACCGCGCCCGCGCCAAGGCTGCACCGGGGGGCGATTGGGCGGCGCTGGACCCAGTAGCACAGGGGCGCGTCAGCCTGCTGGACGCAGGAGGCGATGCCGGACAGGCCGTCGCGGCGCTGGGCGAATTGTTGCGCTTGTCGCAGCTTGACACGGATTGGTCGTGGCGCCGCTGCGCCGTGATCGCCCGCGACTGGCGGCGGCTGGAACCTGTGCGCGCCTACGCCGAGGCGCTGGGCATCCCGATCGACATGGCCAACGAAAAGCCGCTAAATCTCTGGCGCATGCGCGAGATGCAGGGCTTCATCCGCGCCCTCCTTACAGATCGCACCCGGTTGCTGTCGATCCCCGACCTAGTGGAAATCCTGAACGCCCAGCCGCAATCCCGCTGGACCGATCTGATCGGCGAAGGCATCGGCACTCTGGCGCGGGAACTGGTCGAAAAGGCCGCCCCGGTGCCCGACATTGTGCAGTGGTTCGGTGAATGGGCGCGGGATGTGCGGGGCGAACAGCGAGGGTTGCTGCTTTTGACTGCCCACCGCGCCAAGGGGCTGGAGTTCGATCATGTTGCCATCTTGAACGGCGGCTGGGACCGCCCCTCGCGCGGCGAAGACGCCGACGCTCCGCGCCGCCTGTTCTATGTCGCCATGACGCGGGCGCGGTCGACCCTGACCATCCTGACCGATGGTCCCCACGCGTTTGTCCGCCTAGGAGATGCGGTCCTTTCCCGTCGCGTCACCCCCGACACCGCCGCCCTGCCGCGTGCCCGCCTGCGCTATGTGCCACCTGACCCAAAGCTGGTGGACCTGTCCTTCGCCGGGCGTCTGCGGCCGAGTGATCCGTCGCTTGCCGCTATCGTCGCTGCCCGCCCCGGTGACGCGGTTCACCTGATCCGCGACGGCGACCGCTGGCGGATCGACAACACGCAGGGCCAGACCCTTGCCCGCCTCTCTCGCGCCTTTGCCCCACCCGAGGGGACGACCTTCCTGCGCGGCGAGGTCGCAGCCATCCTGAACTGGCGGCGCGAGGATGGCGACGAGGATTATCACCACCTGCTCCGCCGCGATGAGTGGGAAGTGGCCTTGCCTGAACTGGTGTTTGAAGCCGAGGCGCAAGCTGTCATGGCGGATCAGAACGGTAGCTGACGTCTGTGCGCATGCGTTGCCTTCGCCAATCCGACACGCATCGAAAAGGGTGGCTTCCATTGCCTGGATTCCGACCAAGGTGGATTCCACAAAGTGCATTCCCTGGATTCCGCAAAAGAATCCAGCGCGGCGAGATCGTGATTCGGTAAGATATTGATATTGAATAATTTATTGAACTGCCTTGTGCGAACTGGATTCCGCCTGGATTCCCCGGTGAAAATGCCTGTCGCTAGCGAAACGCCGCACTGCGCCCCCCCGCATACGGTCGGGGCCGGGGAGGAACCATGCCAAGGGGGGTAGGCGCTGCACCTGAACGACGCACCCGGCCCAAAACGGACGGTCGCCCTGTCAGGATGCAGCCTTTCAGCGTTCCACAAAGCTGTCGTTCGATTGGAAGCGCTGCAGGCAGCCAGCCACGATAGTTGCGATCCTGGCAACTGCCGGCGTTTGCAGGTTCAGCACGAAAATCAGCCAGAACGTCAGCGTGATGTTGCAGTAGGGCGGAGACCGGTCTGAGTGCGGCGCGGCATGGTATCTAAAAGAGCGATATCAACTTACTCCCTCATCGAGTTGGGCAAAAGGTCTTGCACCGAACATCTCGCTATCGACATTATCCAAGTGAACTGGATTGAGCGCGCCGAAGTCGCGTTGCAAAAACCGGCCTATACGCTCAAACTGTTTCAGGACGACATCACCGTGAGCTTGGGGAGGGTGATTGTCGCACGGGCGCTGTCCACACTGGAAATCTGAGCGAGCGAGTTCAACAGACGGCAGGAATAATGGCGACAGAGATACTGGTGTACATAAACCATGCGTGGATGACACACTACAGAGGGCCCAAGGGGGACAAGGCCGAGGGCAACTTCGGTTTTCTGAAGACCAATGGCATTGCCCACGAATCATGGAACTTCGAGCCGATCAGGGGGAAGGTCTATGGCTATGTGCCCCGTTCTGCAGAAATCAAGATTTCGCGGCTAGGTGCAAAACGCGGCGATGCCGCAGTGGATGGAGTGACGGTTGTCTGGATTGCGCGAAATCCACGAACCAAGAAGACTGTAATCATCGGCTGGTATCGGAACGCTCGCATCCACAGAGATGCCGAGCATCGACGCCTGGAGCGTTTGTCGGGTTTCGATGTCGGATATCAGATCGAAGCGCCCGCTGCCGACGCGGTACTTCTGCCGATCGATGCTCGTTCATTCATTATTCCCACGGCAAAGGAGCCCGGAAACTTGGGCCAAAGCCCAGTCTGGTACGGCAAAGGAGAAGCCTTCAATAGAGATGTCGCTGAATACATAGGCCGAGGCGGGCGACGCGTCGAACGACCAGCCAAATCTCCAAGACAGACTGACCCAGAGTTACGCCGTAAGGTGGAGCAGGCCGCGATTAACCACGCGATCGCCTATTACGAGTCCGAAAAGGGCGGTTCTCACAGAGTGGAGACAGTCGAGAAAGACGGCGTAGGCTGGGACCTTGAAGCGTTTGCTGAAGACGGCGGCCATCTCAAAGTAGAGGTCAAAGGACTTTCGGGCAAGACCTCGTCGTTGAGTTGACGCCAAACGAATACGCGAAAATGCGATCACCTGAACACCGGACGGACTACATCATTTACGTGCTTCCGGAGGCGCTTTCGTCGAAGCCGATGGCCTATATCTTTCGCCATGATGCCCTTCTGTCGAAGGGAAACGACCTTGTCTGGGTGACCGAGGACGGGCAACGTCTACGGATTCAGCCTATCATCGCGGCCCGGCTGTCAATTGCTTGACCAAGGCACAACCGTACTGCTTGACGAAACCGGCCCAAAGCCGATATTCGGCTTCGCTCAGGCCAACACCTGCGTCACGTCCCCATCTCGGTCATTCGCGCTTTCCGGTCGCTCGCACAATCATCCAGTATGTCTCGGTCGCGGAGGTTGAACGCCTGTCTGCTTTTGAGTGAAGAGCTTAGAATCAGCTATTAGGCTTACTGCCGCTTTACTGCCGCACTTCGACCGCAAAACGCCCCACGCTATTGAATACCGCAGGTTACAGGCATCAATTTCCTGTCTGCCAGTATCTTCTAGCGCCGGGCGGCAGTTGCCAGGCGACGGAAGACTGCGCTTGTAGAAAGTGCTGAATCGACCTTCAAGATTTGATCCAATGCATCAGTAAGATCGTGGGGAATGTAAAACAGCGTGCAAAAGTGACCAGCTGACGGGGTGGAACAGCGTCCAAAACTGACCACCCCAGTCGTGCAACAATCCCGTTTTTTGGGCGGGAGCAGCTGGAGTGTTATGCGTGGAAACGATTGGGAAGATCAGGCGACGAGGGCTGCGGGACGGCGAGAGTATCAGTGGCTTGGCGCGGTCCCTGCAGCTGTCGCGGAACACCGTTCGCAAATATCTGAAGGAGGGGGTTGAGCCGGTTTACAAGCGCAAGCAGCAAGCCGGGCCCCAGCTTGGACCGTGGTGCGGCCGTCTTGATGAGTGGCTGCGCGGTGATGGGCTTTTGCCCAAAACACGGCGGCGGACGGCGCGTCGGTTGTTCGAATGTCTTCAGGCCGAGGGATATGCTGGTGCCTATGACAGTGTTCAGCGTCATGTGCGGCAGTGGAAGATTGAAGTGGGTCGGGCCACGAGCACGAAGGCGTTTGTGCCGTTGTTCTTTGCGTGCGGTGATGTGGCGCAATTTGACTGGAGCTACGAGCATGTCGTGCTGGGCGGAACCACCACGACGATCAAATTGGCGCACTTCAGGCT
>NZ_LGIC01000058.1 GCF_001294535.1 Cypionkella psychrotolerans
CCCAGGCGGTGCGTCTGTCAGCCGTTGCAACGCGTTGCGCGACGGCGAACTTGGCTGTCCGGTCGATGCCGACGAAGAGCGAGAGCTTGCCTTCAGCGGTCTGCATCTCAGCGATGTCCCCTCTCGTGGTTTGCAGACAAACCACGAGAGGGCAGCGGATGTGGAAGAACCCGCCTCCCGGCGATGCAAGCATCGCCGGGAGGCCAATGGATCGGGCAGCGCTTGAACTTCTGGCGCTTCGGCTTCTCGCCCTCGACATCAGGCAGGCGGGAGATGCCGTGCCGTTGCAGACACCGGTGCAGCGCCGAACGGGTCAGGTGCGGGATCGACGGTTGCAATGCATAGAGGCAGTCATCCAGCGGCAGCAGCGTATGGCGCCGAAACGCGACGACCATTGCCTCTTCGGCCTCTGTCAGAACGGTGGACCGCGGCTTCGACGGCCCGGTCTTCATATCCTCGACCGTCGCGCGCTTGCGCCATTTCGCCACCGTCTTGGGGTTGATGCCCCGCTCGCGGCTCAACTGCGCGAGCGAAGCTTGTGATCGCTGTATTGCGGCTCTGACGGCGTGCGCCCCTCTCGGCGAATGCATGCATTCACCCGCCGGGCAACGGGATCGTGGCGCTCCCGGGACAAACCTGTCCCATGTTGCTTCCTTCCATGCCTGAGAAAGCATCGCACCATCAAACCGTGGGATCAAACACCTAGGCTCAGGACTCATTGATCATATCCAGAAGATGACGATGGCCGCGATTGCTATGGCGGACATAAAGGTGTGGGCGCAGCGGTCGTAACGGGTGTGGATGCGCCGCCAATCCTTTAGCTTTCCGAACATGTTCTCGATCTTGTGGCGTTTGCGATAGAGCGCCTTGTCATGGGCTATCTGGATTTTTCTGTTTGATTTCGATGGGATGCAGGCCGCACAGTTGCGATCTGCAAGGGCTTCCCGGAACCAGTCGGCATCGTAGCCCTTGTCTGCCAGGAGGGCCTTCGCCGGGGGCAGCGTCGAGAGCAAGGCCGCCGCTCCGGTATAGTCGCTGACCTGGCCTGCGGTCAGAAACAGGGTGCGGGGCCGTCCCTCACTGTCGCAGACCGCGTGGAGTTTTGAGTTCAACCCGCCTTTGGTGCGTCCAATGAACCGGGGAAGAGCCCCTTTTTGAGCAGGCTGGCTGCGGTCCGGTGCGCCTTGAGGTGGGTCGCGTCGATCATCACCTCCTCCGTCTCGCCACCGCCCTTGGCAAGCTCGACGAAGATGCGCCCGAACACGCCCATCTCGCTCCAGCGGATGAAGCGGTTGTAGATTGTCTTGTGTGGCCCGTAGCTTGCGGGCACGTCACGCCACCTCAGGCCATTGCGGATCACGAAGATGATGCCGCTGATCACCCGACGATCATCGACACGAGGCATCCCGTGTGAGAGGGGAAAGAACGGCGAAATCCGCGCCATCTGGTCTTCGGAAAGCAGGATCATCTCGGTCATGGCAGCACCCCCTTGCTGCCGCTAGTGAATCAATGAGCTACCCTGACCGCAAGCGATTTAACGGGTCCAGAGCCTAGGGATGTCCGAAGCAATGGGCGAAAAAAATGGACATTCTCAGGTGCGGCGGTGCTGAGGTCCGGGCTCGCGAAAGCTGCCTATGGCTCGGCTCTACATCTGTCGCTACAGCACTCACAGCCCCAGCGCGCGTTTTCGGGCCTCTGACCAACGCGTGATAAGGTGGTCGGTCATCAGCCCCATGAAGGCCACGGCAAACCCCAGTACCAAGCCTTTGCCCACATCGGTGGAGGACAAGGCGCGCTGCATTTCCTGACCCAGATCTTGCGTGCCGATAAAGGCCGCGATGATCACCATGAACAGCGAGAACATCACCGATTGATTGGCTCCGACCAGCATAGTGGGCAGCGCCATCGGCAGGCGCACGTGCCACAGCACTTGCCCGCTTGTCGCCCCGCTCATATCCGCGGCCTCGACCATTTCGGGCGGCACGTTGCGCAAGCCCTCAATGGTGTAGCGCACCAATGGCACGGCGGCAAACACCACAACGGCGGCGACCACCGCCACGTCATTGACGCCGAACAGCATAATGACCGGGATCAGGTAGATGAAGCTGGGGAAGGTTTGTGCCGTGTCACAGACCAACAGGATGCGCGCGGCGCGGGTGGGGTTGCGTGCCCCCCAAATCGCCAAAGGAATGCCCAGAATAGCCGCAATCACCACCGAGATGCATACCATATACACCGTGATCATCGCGCGGTCCCACCAGCCCGACACGGCGATCAGGCCAAAATACGTCACGCAAATCAGTGCGGATCGCAAGCCCCCGATCGCCCAGCCCAAGGCGGCGAGCAGCAGCAATACGGCGGTGAACGGCAGCCACAGATAGGCATCGCGCATCGGGATCAACACCCAAGTGATCAAAAACCAGCGCAGCCAGAGCGTGACCGGCGTGATCAGCCGGATCACTTGATCCATCAGCGCATCTATCGGCCCCGCCACAGACAGCGCCTGCTTGCGCTCGACTTCGAGAAAATACGGGAAAAAATGCGCCAACCCAAAACCCAAGGCGCAGAGTGCCAGCCAGATCACCAACAGCCGATTGCGTTTGAGCCAAGACGGGCTTGCGGCCTCATGCACGGGGAGGCGCAGCGCCCAAGCCTTGGTCAGTCGATCCAGCGTCACCGCCAGCAACACGATGGTCACGCCGATCTCGACCGACAGACCGATTTTCAGCGATTGCAGCAGCTGCAGCAGTTTCTGCCCCAAGCCCGGCATCCCGATGAAGCTGGCCAACACCACCATCGCCAGACATTGCATGATGACTTGGTTGACGCCGATCAGAATCTCGGACCGCGCGGTGGGGATGCGCGCCCGCGTCAGCAACTGCCAACGGGTGGCGCCTGACATCTTGCCTGCCTCGATCACCTCCTCGGGGACTTTTTTCAGCCCCAGCAGCGTCATGCGGATCATCGGCGGCACCGAGAAGATGATGGTGACAATCGCGCCCGCTTTGGGGCCGACCCCGATGAACACCACGACCGGGATCATATAGGCAAAATGCGGCAAGGATTGCGCGATGCTGAGGATCGGATTCAGCACCCGCTCAAATCGCGGCGACCGCCAAGCCAGCACCCCCAGCACAAGACCGAGTGTTACCGAAAACGGGGCGGCGACAACGATCACCGACAGGGTTTCCATCGCCCATTGCCATTGTCCCATCAACGCGATCCAGACAAAGGTGCCGCCGCTGATCAGCCCCAAGCGCCAGCCTTTCAGCGCATAGCCGGCCATAAAGGCGGTGACGGCAATGACGCTCCACGGGATCGGGCCAAGGTTCGGCCAGCGGCTTTTGCCGTAAAGCAGGTTGGCGGTAACATTCAACAACCATTCCACCACGTCGGAAAATGCCCGCGTCACCGCCATCAGGCCCAGATCGTTTTGCAGGAAAGCGAAAACCGCGTTGATCCAATCGGCAAAGGGCAGCACCAGCCATTCCGGCGGGCGGATCATGCCTTGCGGCAGGATCGCCTTGCACAGCATCAACGCCACGGCCAGCGCAAGCAGCAGTTTTGCGGTGCCAGCAAAGCGCGCAGACCGCCACATCACTGTGCATCCCCGAGCAGCACATCCAGCGCCGTTTGCCGCAAGACAGAGCCGATCACTGCGCCCTGATCGTTGATCACCGGAATCTCGATGCGCGGGTCAGAGATCAGTTGCCGGGCCAGATCGCGGATGGTGCGATGCGCGGCCACGGGTTCGCCTATGGCGGGTGAGGTCAGCGGGGCGACAAGACTGCCGATATGCACCACGCGGGCGCGGTCAATCTCGGAGGTGAATTTCGCCACATATTCGGTGGCCGGATGCAGCACGATCTGGTCGGGGGTGTCGCATTGTTCGACACGGCCATCTTTCATGATCGCGATGCGGTCGGCCAGACGCAGAGCTTCGTCAAAATCATGGGTGATGAAGATGATCGTCTTGTTCATCATCCCCTTCAATCGCAGAAATTCATCCTGCATCTCGCGCCGGATCAAGGGGTCTAGGGCCGAAAACGGCTCGTCCAGAAACCAGATGTCAGGCTCGACTGCCAAGGATCGCGCGATGCCAACGCGCTGCTGTTGGCCACCAGAAAGCTCACGCGGGAAGTAATCTTCGCGGCCTTTCAGGCCAACCAGTTCCAGCATCTCACGGGCGCGACCGTAGCGGGTGGCGCGATCCTGTCCGCGCATTTCCAGCGGGAAGGCAACGTTTTCCAGAACGGTGCGATGCGGCAGCAGGCCAAAGCTTTGAAACACCATTCCCATCTTGCGTCGGCGCAGGTCGATCAGCTCGGGTTCAGACAGGGTCGCAATGTCGCGGCCCTCGACCGTAACCGATCCGCCGGTAATCTCGATCAACCGCGACAGACAGCGCACCAGCGTGGATTTGCCCGAGCCTGACAGGCCCATCACAACCAGCATTTCCCCGCGCCTGATCTCCAGATTAACGTCACGCACCGCATGGACATAGCCTGCCTGCGACAGACCGGGATCGGCCTTCAGCTGCGCCAGATGCTGCGCCGGGTTTGGCCCGAAAATCTTTGAGACATTGCGGCAGGTGATAACGCTTTCCGACATGCGGGAACCTCGATCTTAAGTAAAGGATCGGCCCATCCCGCAACGCGCGGGATGGGCCAAGTGACTGCGATTGTTCGGCTTAGTTCAGCCAAGCTTTCCAGACATCCGGGTTGGCATCCATCCAAGCCTTTGCCGCATCTTCAGGCTCCATCCCGTCGATATCGACCAGTTTGGCCATCTCGGCGATTTGCGGGTTGGTCAGGCTGACTTTGGTCAGCGTGGCATAAGCCGCAGGCCATTTGTCTTTCATGCCATCCCAAGCGGCGATCTTCAGATAGCCGTTGGCGGGGTTGCCGCAGTCATAGGTCTTGTCGGGGATTGGGCCGACAGACGGATCTTCGTTGCAGCCCGGCACCCATTCGGGGAAGTTCACAAATTCACCCGGCCAGACGGCCTCAGCGAAGTTCGGAGTCCAGTTGAACACTACGATCGGGGTTTTGGTCTTTTCGGCAGCGCCAATCTCGGCCCAGATCGCGGCGGCAGAGCCTGCGTTGACCACGGCGAAATTCATGCTCAAAGCATCGACCTTTTCCTGATCATGCTTCAACCAATCGACCGGACCGCCCAGAAAACGGCCCTTCTCGCCGGTCTCGGGGGTTTTGAACAAGGCCGCACATTCGTTCAATGCTTTCCAATCGGGCAGACCGGGGCAGGCTTCTTTGGTCCAGGCCGGATACCACCAATCTTCGCGCGTGATGGCATTGTGGGCACCTGCGGCGTGGATGCCACCCTTGGCGACTGCTGCATCAAAAGACGCACCAAACGCGCCTTCCCAGACTTCAAGCTCTAGCGACGCATCACCCAAACGGATGGATTCGTAAACCGCCTGACTGTCGGTTGTCACATATTCCACGCTGTTGCCCATCGAGGTGAAGACGTCGCCAACGACATGGCTCATCACGATCTGGCTGGACCAATTGTGTACCGGAATCATGATCGGATCGGTCGAATCTGCGGCCCAGACGGCGGGTGCCAGCAAAACCAGTGCCGTTGCTCCGGCAAGCAGTGTTTTCATAGAGTTCATGGTGCATCCCTGTTGGATATCCACGCCTGCGCGCGGTGTTTCGCGGGAAATTTACGGCCTTCCCTGCGACTCAAAGCTAGGGATGGGTTGTGAATGCGTCAGACCCTTGAGATGAACGGACTCGCATTATTTGTAAAAAATTGTTAACAGCGGGAAACGCTCCAGACGGGAGAGCCGATGTCGTCCAGACCAGCGCATATTGTTATCGTCGAAGACGAGCCTGTGACTCGCAGCACTTTGGCGAGCTATCTCGGCTCGTTTGGCTACCGGATCTCGGAATGCGACACGGCGGAGAAGGCCGAGAAGATCCTTGCACAGAACACCGCCGATCTGCTGATTGCCGATATCAACTTGCAGGGCAAAGACGGGTTAGAGATTACCCGTGAGCTGCGCGCACGGTCCGAAATCGGCATCATCCTGTTGTCGGGCCGTACCGATGATGTCGATCGCATCGTCGGGCTGGAGCTTGGCGCGGATGATTACGTCTGCAAACCCTTCAATCGGCGCGAGTTGCTGGCGCGGGTGAAAAACCTGTTGCGGCGCACCACCGCGATGCGGGCAATGACGCGGCGGGTGTTCCGCTTCAACGGCTTCAGCTTTGACGTGGCCTCGCGCCAAGTCACCGATGCGGCGGGGCACCCGATTGTGCTGACGCGGGCGGAATACGAGTTGTTGCGGGTTTTTGTGACCAATCCGGGGGCGGTGATGGACCGCGATCGGCTGATCATGGCGATCACCCACCGGCAAGACGGCACCAACACCCGCACGATAGATGTGTTGGTGCAACGGTTGCGGGCAAAATTTGGCGATGATCCGAAGGCTCCGCGTATCTTCACCACTTCGCATGGCGAAGGCTATGTGTTCACTGCGCAGCTTGGGTGAGGCTGGGGTCAAGCACCGCCAGAGCTGTTTCGATGGCCAAACGGCTTTGCTCGGCCAAAGGGGGCAACTGTTGAAGGTAAGTCTCAAGCTGGGTGGACGGGCCAAGCTTGGCCGAAGCCTCGATCTGATCCAAATGCGCCACCAAAACCGGCAGGTCAAAATTCCCCGTAGCCCCCTTCAGATTATGGGCTGCCTGCGCCAAAGCGGTCCAATCGCGGGCCGCTGCGGCGGCGTCGATGGCCACCAGCGCGTTTTGCAAGCCTTCCAGAAACATACGCGCCAGTCCGCAGGCACGCTCTGCCCCCATATCGGACGCCAGATCGAACAGGACATGCCTTTGTGGAACGACTTTAAGCAGTGCTGCTGACAGCGCGTTGAACGACAAAGGCTTCGGCAAAATCGCTGACATTCCGGCCCGAAGATTTTCCAACCGATCCGCCTCCTGCACATGCGCCGAAACCCCGATGATCGGCAGACCCGCGATCCGTGCATCCGCCATCGCGCGGATCATCCGCGTCGCCTCGGTGCCAGAAAGACCCGGCAAGTTTACATCCATCAGGATCACATCAAACCGAGTGCCACCCAGCACCGCTAGCGCGGCTTCGGCGGTTCCAACCACATGCACCTGATGCCCCATATCCTCCAGATAGGTCTGAATAACCATCTGATTGATATTGTTATCCTCCACCACCAGAGCGTGCAGTTTTCGGGCATCGGGCAAAGCCGGAGTATCCACCACATCGCGCGGCAAATCCGCAGCATTGCCGGGGCGGAAGCCTGCAACCAGCGTAAACTTCGTGCCTTCCCCGCTGGCGCTTTGCACCGTCAGTGTCGCCCCCATCGCGTCGGCAAAGCGCCGGCAAATCGCAAGCCCCAAGCCCGTGCCGCCATAATGCCGCGCGGTCTGCGCATCCTCTTGCTCGAACACGCCAAAAATCCGCTCTTGCGAGGCTTCTGCAATGCCTTTCCCGGTATCACTGACGGCAAAGGTCAAGATAAAGCCGCCTGTGTCTTCCTGCGATGTAACGCTTAAACCAACTTCGCCCTGCTCGGTAAACTTCACCGCGTTGGAAACCAGATTGAACAAGATTTGCCGCAGTTTCCCCATATCGCCCACCACCGCTGCCGGCAAAGCGGTGGGCGCGTTCAACCGGAGCAGCAGCCCTTTCTCTTGCGCACTGGCCCGCATCACCACCGCAATGTCGCGCAACAAATCCCCCGGCGCGAAGGTCACTTCCGCCAAGGTCGCGGCCCCGGCTTCAATCTTGGAATAATCCAGAATGTCGTTCAAAATCACCATCAAGCCCTCGCCCGAGGCATGGGCCGCGCGCAACTGGCCCTGCTGACGTGGCGATAGCGCATCCCGCCCCAGACTGCGCAGCATCCCCAATACGCCATTCATCGGGGTGCGGATTTCATGGCTCATCATCGCAAGAAATTCTGACTTGGCGCGGTCGGCGGCCTCGGCCCGGTGGCGCGCTTCGGCATGGGCGCTGACCTCGCCGCGCAACTGCTTGGTCTGCTCGGCCACCAAAAGTTGCAACTCAAGCCGGTGGCGGCGCAGTTCGGCCAGATTCTGATCGCGTTCGGCTTCCAGCGCATGGTTCTCAATGCCTTGCAGACGAAACACCTCAACGGCCGCTTCCATTTCCGCGATCTCATCGGTGCCGTGCGGGATGATGCGCCCGACTTCTTCGCCATGGGCCAGCCGCGTCATCGTGACAGAAAGCGCATCCAGACGGCGGGTGATATTGCCGCGCACATAAATCCAGACCACGGCCAAAGAAATCAGCAAGGCCGCAACCGAGCCCCAGACGTAAAGCTGCTGTGTCGTGCGGATCGCGGCACTTGCCCCCGCCCCCGCCAAAACCGCCCGCCCGGTGATCTGATCGGCAAGCGCCTGCGCCTCGCGCTCCAGTCGCACCGCCGCCTCTCGCACGTCGCTTTGCGCCACATCGATCAGGCGGTTCAGATCGAGGATACCTTTGGTCAGGCTGAACATGTCGGCGGCATCCGGCGGTGGGGCGGAGCTTGGCCGGATCATCTGCAACAGCGTCAACGCCTGCTCGGCCCGGATCGGATCATTCACCGCCAGAATACGGCGCGTCACAATTTCAATGCGGGCCTGAAGCTCGGCTTGCACCTGCGCAAGCTCTGCCAGGCTTTGCACCGTGGCGATCCGGTTCAGCAACAGCCCCACCTCGCCAATATACGAGCGCATCTCGGTCATCAGACCTTGGCGAAACAAATCGACCTCGATCAGTTTGTCCAACGTTTCTAGGCGCGTCGTGCTGTCGGGGCCGCCGTTATCGGGATCATACAGGCTAGAGATCACCGCCGAGGTGCCCATCTGCGCGTTCGCCACCAGCGTATCGGCGATTTCCAGCAACTCTGTGGTGGCATTCAGCCCGGCTTGCAGTCGCGCCTTCTGCGCCGCAATCGCGATGATACGGTCCTGCACCAGACGGTCGAGCCGCTCGATCCCGCCTCGCACATCGGCCTCGGCTTGCTCCAGGCCCGCCGGGACCGCGTCCCCCATGCTTTCATAGCGCGCAACCCTGCGTTTCAGCGCATCGGCTTGGGCAAAAAGATAGCCCGCACGTTCCCTTCGCGCGGCCTCGGTGGTGACGGCGGCAAGCTCGGGTGCGACCACGACGATACGGCTGATTTCCTCGGTAAAGCCACGCACTTCGGAAATCGCCGGGATGGTGTCCTTGATCACATTGGTTTGGTTGCGCGCCACCTTTTGCAACTCGATCCAGCCCAACACCCCGGTCAGAGTCGGCAAGCCCGCGATGACCAAAAAGGCCATGAGCAACATATGCCCCAAACTGACGCGCGATGGGCTGGACTTGTGCAGCATCTTCCGTAACCTTACCCGGGATCTGGCACCAGATTACAGGGGATGGAAGCAAAGGCATGAGATTTTTGCGACATGTCCTGTTTGCGGGGATCGCTGCCCTCGCAATCCAACCTGCGCGCGCCGAATCTTGGCAACTGGAAGTGCCAATCGTGCCGTTTGACGATGACAGCCCAACGCAGCCGCTGCTCTACCATCCGCTTGATCACGCAGCCAAACCGTGGCGGCTTTGCGTGCTGTATCCGCATCTGAAAGACGCTTATTGGCTGAGCGTCAACTATGGCATGGTCGAAGAAGCCAACAGGCTTGGCGTTTCCTTCGATCTTTACGAGGCGGGGGGCTATCCAAACCTCGCGCGCCAGATCGAACAGGTGAAAGCTTGTGGCAAGCGCAATATGGATGCGCTGATCCTTGGGCCGGTCTCTTATAACGGCCTGTCCCCGGCTGTTCTGGACATTGCGAAACAAATGCCCGTCATCGCTGCGGTGAACGACATGGACGATGCAGGCATCTCTGCCAAATCCAGCGTGCCATGGCGGGAAATGGGCGCGGCGGCGGGGCGCGCCATCGCCCAACGGCATCCAAAAGGCAGCCCTGCGGTCAAGTTGGCATGGTTCCCCGGCCCCAAAGGTGCGGGCTGGGTGCATTTCGTGGAACAGGGGTTTCTCGAAGCCCTTGCCGACAGTTCGGCGCAGATCGTTGCCATTCGCTACGGCGATACCGGGATCGAGCAACAGGTGCTTTTGGTTGAAGACGTGCTCGACCGCGTGCCCGAGGTGAATTACCTCGTCGGCAGTGGCCCGATGGCCGAGGCTGCCGTCTCGATCCTGCGCGCGCGCAATTTGACTGGCCGGATCGGCATCGTCTCAACCTATGTCAGCCACGGCGTCTATCGCGGGATCAAACGCGGGCGTATTCTGGCAGCCCCTACTGATTTCGCCGTGCTGCAAGGCCGCTTTGCGATCGAACTTGCCGTGCGGGCCATCGAAGGCAATCTGACGATCCGCCATGCGGGGCCACGAATTGTCACCCTGACACTTGAAAACATCGACGAGATCGGCACACAGGAATCCCTCGCCCCGGCCTCGTTCGTTCCGGTGTTCAAAGTATCGAACTGACCCAGCCGACCGCATGCAACACCGATTATCCCAACGTGGAATTCGAGCGATGAACTAACATGGCGTCGCCGCTACAGCGACTTGTCGGCAAATGATCGTCAGCTTCTGGCCGAAAATCTTCTTCAGCGACCACATGCGTGCGCAGATCGGCGCAAAGCGGAGCAGTGCCAGATCATTTTTTCCGCAAATATGACGAAGACACATATCCCTTCAGGCCGCGGGCCTGTTCTAACGCGACCTTGCACCAGCGGGTGCCGCCGATAAGCTGACAGCTGTCGATGCGCACCACGGCTCCGTTTGGCAAGCCTACGATGACATTGTAGCCAGTTCCGGGGCCCGCGCGCATCTTCAGCATGTCATCACCCTTGACGTCAAAAACCTCGTATCGGTCACGCCAACCCGCTGCCGCAGGTTCAGCGCTCAATCCAGCAGACAACGCAGCCGCTGCCAGTGCAATAAGAACCGTTCTGCGCATTCTGATCTCCCTTTCCGTAACTCACATAACAGTTTAGCCTGCTGCCCTGCCGAAAGGAACGGCTAGAAGACTGCAAATTGTGGCTTTGCCAGATGCCCGCGCTGCGATAGTCAATCTGGGCGGTGGCCTGCGTCAGAGCCTTAATTTAGCCATCGAAGCTGATCGGGGTCTGGCGGCCAAAGGTGTCGATCTGCGACAGCGCGCGGTAGCGCTGAAATACAGCGTGATCTGCGCCGACATGGTCAGATCGTAACGCCACGTTTGCAAGTTGTACACGCTTGGCACGAGGTTGGCGTCGGATAGTCTGTATGGACGCGGATCAGGATCGCCGCCCACCGGTCAGGGTCAGGATATCGCCGATGCCCGGAAGCAGCGATTTGCGGCGGTCGATGGATAAAAGCGCTGCGCCTATAATCCGGCGTTCGGGCAGGACGGGCAGCGATCTGGGAGAACCGTTAGATCTGTGAACGACGTCGCGAAGCTGAGCGCTGGGAGACAGGATAATCCTGTCATACCCCTTTATGCGACGGCTCCGCCGAACCCCGCGCTTTTTGCTGGCCACGCGCAACGCATAAGTGTGTCTCCCGGCCCGCTTTCCGCCACGGTCAGTTCACCGCCATGTGCGGCCATGATGGTGCGGCAGATCGACAATCCCATCCCCATGCCCTTGGGCTTGGTGGTGAAGAATGTGTCGAACATCCGACTTTGGTTTTCAGTAGAGATGCCTGGACCGCTGTCACCTACCGTCAGTACAATCTGCTGGCCTTGCGCGGCCAGCGCGACCGCCAACACGCGACCTGCACCGGGAACCAGGTGCATCGCCTCGATGGCATTCAGCACAAGGTTCAGCACGACCTGGTGCAACTGGACGCGGTCGCCCAGAACGGCGGGCAGACCGATGCGAATGTCGGACTTCAGCACCACTGACACAGCCGTCAATTCACCCGCCGCCAGAAGCAGGATGTTTTGCGTCACCTCTGCCAGATCGACGGTGGACCGGTCGCCGCTGCGATCAGCAAACATCGAACGCACCGTCGAGATGACCTCTGCGGCGCGGTGGCCATCGACGGCGATACGGCTCAGCTCGGTTCGCGCCTCGGCGATGTTCGGCGATGCACGATCAAGCCAGCGTTGGGCCGCACTGGCGTTGGCGACGATGGCGGCGAGGGGCTGATTGACCTCGTGCGCGATGGTGGCGGTCATCTCGCCCATGCTGGTCATCCGGTTGGCCGCGCCAGTTCGATGATCGCCACGCGCGCCTTTTTGCTCGGCGACGCGCCGCTGGTGAAACTGCACGATCAGTGTGAACAGCAGCAGCGTTTGAAAGAGGATCATACCGCCTGCGGTCAACACCTCCGCCCGGAACTGCTCGAACAAAGTGGGGGTATGAAACAGGACAACCGTGCCAGCCGGCAGCTTGTTTTCCGGCAGCCCCCAGCGTTGCATTGCCCTTTCATCGACCCGGAACTTTGGCGCGGTGGTCAGGTGCGGTGGCAAGTCATCGGCATCTGTGCCGTGTAGGATTTGCAGAACCAGGTGTTTGATCCCACGGTTTGATGGTGCGATCCTTTCTCAGGCATGGAAGGAAGCAACATGGGACAGGTTCGTCCCGGGAGCGCCACGATCCCGTTGCCCGGCGGGTGAATGCATGCATTCGCCGAGAGGGGCGCACGCCGTCAGAGCCGCAATACAGCGATCACAAGCTTCGCTCGCGCAGTTGAGCCGCGAGCGGGGCATCAACCCCAAGACGGTGGCGAAATGGCGCAAGCGCGCGACGGTCGAGGATATGAAGACCGGGCCGTCGAAGCCGCGGTCCACCGTTCTGACAGAGGCCGAAGAGGCAATGGTCGTCGCGTTTCGGCGCCATACGCTGCTGCCGCTGGATGACTGCCTCTATGCATTGCAACCGTCGATCCCGCACCTGACCCGTTCGGCGCTGCACCGGTGTCTGCAACGGCACGGCATCTCCCGCCTGCCTGATGTCGAGGGCGAGAAGCCGAAGCGCCAGAAGTTCAAGCGCTACCCGATCCATTGGCCGACAGGCGATGCTGCAAGGCGGGTTCTTCCACATCCGCTGCCCTCTCGTGGTTTGCCTGCAAACCACGAGAGGGGACATCGCTGGGATGCAGACCGCTGAAGGCAAGCTCTCGCTCTTCGTCGGCATCGACCGGACTGCCAAGTTCGCCGTCGCGCAACGCGTTGCAACGGCTGACAGACGCACCGTCTGGGAGTTCGTGCAACACATGCTCGAAGTCGTGCCCTATCAGGTTCATACCATTCTCCCCGATCGAGCCATTGGAAGCGCCACGGGTTCAAGCCCAATGGCGAGGGGCATCCCGTTCGCCGAGCAACCCCGGAACCGCAATACGAT
>NZ_LGIC01000059.1 GCF_001294535.1 Cypionkella psychrotolerans
GAACTGATCCAGTCCGCCCGAACGATTGAAGTAGGGCGAGGCCCTGACCCGGTGGTCGAAGCTTTGGGTAAATTGGCAAAGGTTCATGCCCAGCAAGGCTCTGTCTCCTTCCGGAATGAGGATCAGGCGCGGGATTTTGCGGAAGAGATGAAGGAGCGATACGGGGCATCGGTGCTGAAGGACATCGCCGCGGGCCGAACTGATGCGCTTGCCAAGGACGTGCCGGACCCGGCCGCTCGGGCGGCGATGGCGGTTGCCGTTGTTTCGGCGGCCAAAGAGCATCCCTCGCTTGGCCTCAGCGCACATGAAGCGGAGGCGGCGGAACGCCGGATGGTGGCCGAAGCAGCATCGCGACCACCAGAGCACGCGCGGGCGCATGTCCATGACCGCGCCCGTGGCACTGACCGGGAGTTTTAATCATGCAACGCATTGCTTTGCTGCTGCCGCTTGGCCTCACGGCAGGTTTACTCGTTGGCCTGATTGCCGGGGGGCTGGTTCTGAACCTCATCCTTGGTCGGGATCCGAATGCGACGGGCATCTTCGTGATGATCGCAGAGTTTCCCGGCTTTGCACGGCTGACCACCGTGCCCTGGGTCCTGCCTTGGCAGATCGTCGGTGCATCGACCGTGCTGTTCACAGTTGCAGCCGTTGCCCTGACCTTTCGCCAGCAGCTTACCGAATATGGCCAGGCCAAGTTCCAGGCGAAGGCGGAGATCAAAGCGAACGGCCTTCTTCAGCCTCTGGGCGCCGGGATGGTCTTTGGCAAACTCGGGGCACCATCCAAGACCGCCCCATACGTCAGCGCCACCTTCCAGAAATTCCCACATTGCCTTGTCGTGGCACCCACCCGGGCTGGTAAGGGCGTGGGCTATGTCATCCCGAACACCCTTCTCTTCAACGGCAGCATTGTCGTCCTCGACGTGAAGGGCGAAATCTTTGAGGCCACGTCACGCCACCGCCAGGCCGAGGGCGACGCGGTCTATCGCTTCTCGCCGTTCGATTTTGAACATCCGACCCATCGATACAACCCGCTCGAGCGGGTCGCGCGAATTGCCAATTTTGAGCAGCGCTACACCGAACTGGCCAAGATCTCGGACTATTTCTTGACGGTTTCTGACAAAGGCACCGCTGGCGACTTCCTGACCGAGGGACGTGAGCTGTTTGTGGCCGGTGGTCTTCTTGCGATCGAAAGGGGCAAGCCCACCATCGGAGAGATCAGCCGCATCCTCTTTGGCCGGGGCGCCACGCAAGCGGTCTATGGCGAGCATGCCGAGGAGGTGAAACACCCAAACGCGGCCCAGACCTTCCGCAAGTTTGCAGGATATTCCGACCGGACCCTGTCCTCGCATGCCTCGGTGCTTGGCGGCGCGGGCATGACGCTTTGGAACAACCCGGCGGTGGATCGCGCCACCTCCGGCAACGATTTCTCCTTTGCCGATCTGCGCAAACGACCGATGTCGATCTATGTCGTCGTAAACGCCGATGACATTCGCACCCTGTCACCCTTGGTTCGTCTGTTCTTTGGCGAGTTGATCGCCACCATGCGCTCCACCCTCCCCGACCCGAAATCCGAACCCTGGCCCGTCATGGTCATGCTCGACGAATTCGACCAGCTTGGGCCAATGCCCATTGTCGAGCAGGCCCTGAAACAGCTGGCCGGTCACGGCGCGAGGGTCTCGATCATCACCCAGTCGATCCCCGGCCTCGACAACATCTACGGCGAGAATGTCCGCCTGTCACTCGAGTCCGCTGCCGGCATGAAGCTCTACCTCGCGGCCAACGACAAGAAGACGGCGGGCGAGATTTCGGATGCATTGGGCAAGACCACCAAACTTTCGGTGTCGGACAGCGTGTCTAGGGATCGGGATTTCATGCAAAGGCGTTCAGTCAGCCGGAGAATGGAGGAGCGGCCCCTGCTGACCCCCGACGAGGTGCGGCGCCTAAACCCCGATCAGGCGATCCTCATCCCGGAGCGGCAGAACCCGCTGCTGGTCCACCGGATCGTGTACTTTCAGGATCCCACCTTCAAGAAGCTGTTCGACGCCCAAAAGGGTGCCCTGCCCTATCCGCCGAAGGAGGTTGCCGAGGTGCAGGTCCTGACCCAACGGATGGAGGCGCTGGAGCGGCGTTTTGCGGAAAGGATAGTGGTGGATTTTGTGAGGCCGGAGAAGGCGAAGACGAAAGCACCGGTCGAGCCGGAGCCGAAACTGGCGGCCGAGATTGTGGCCCGGGATGAGATTTTGCAGGAGGCAAAGCAGGCAGGCGTCGATAACGAAGTGCCCGTCACCGTGGCACCACCAGAAGCCGTCACCGAGGCCGAGGTTAATCTGGATGATTTGAAGCCGCCAATCACAATCGCGGTCTCAAAGATGAGCAAGTTCTCCCGCAACCTCGCAGGTGCTGGTAGTGAGCCACTTCAAAGGAGTCGGTCTGATGCGGCTTGATCAGTTTTTCCTATAGTCTTGCACCGCTTGTCTTTATCCGCTCAGCCTGCAACCATCACAAGAGATGGAATTTCTGGGTTCTGCGTAGGTTAGGATTTAGTACAGGTGGCGTTTCGATTTGTTCATACCGCTGATTTGCACCTGGATTCGCCTCTGGTGTCCCTGGCGCTGCGCGATCCCAACCTTGCAGCCGAGGTGAGCGTTGCCAGTCGCACGGCCCTGACACGTATCGTTGATTTGTGTTTGGCTGAAAGTGTAGATGCCCTGCTAATAGCGGGTGACCTGTGGGACGGGTCGCAGACCTCGGCCAAGACCCCGCGTTTTCTGAAGCAGGAACTGGTTCGGTTGTCCGAAGCCGGCATTCGCTGCTTTCTCTTGCGCGGCAATCACGACGCAGCATCCAAGGTCAGCAAAGAGCTTGAACCGCCGGAGCTTTGCCATGTCTTTGGCACCAAACCGGGAACCGAACGGTTTGAGGTGGGCGGCCACAGTATCGCTGTACACGGCGTCTCTTTTGCCGAAGGTGCTGTGCCTGAAAGCCTGCTGCCGCGTTATCCTGCGCCTTTGCCGGGGGCTTTCAACATCGGGATGATGCACACCAGTCTGAACGGAAGTGCAGCGCATGATGTCTATGCGCCTTGCAGCATTGGGGATCTGGATGCGCATGGTTATGACTATTGGGCGCTTGGCCATATCCACAAAAGGGCCGACTACAACGGGCGATCCGTTGTAGTCATGCCCGGCATCCCACAGGGCCGCGATATCGGTGAGGCGGGGGAGGCTTCGGTCACGCTGGGTATCTTGGATGATGCCGGACATCTGACACTGCACGAACGCTCTGTCGCCGCCCTGCGTTTTGACAGGCTGACGGTCGACATGACGGGGGTGGAGGATTGGGCGCAGGTCGTCGCCGCCCTAACGGGTGCGTTGCGCGCCGCGGGCCTGGCTGCACGCCCTGAAGACCATCTGGTTCTGCGCCCGCACCTGACCGGCAACACATCCTTGGCCTTTCGCATTGCCCGCGATCTTGATCAACTGCGACAAGAGGCCGTCGCTTGCGCTGAAGGGGTCAACTGCTTGTGGATCGACAAGTTGGAAAACCGGACCTCAGGAGGCGGCACGGCAGAAACCCGGCTTCCAGATGATCTTGTGGCCATGGTCACCTCAGATTTACCCACCGATCCCGCATTGATGGCTGCACTTTACGATCTGGCCCGCGATCTTGTGCAGGACTTGCCACCCGATTTGCGCGACCTGCTTGGCGACGACGAAGACGCCCTGCGCCGACACTGCGCGAGCCTTCTGGCCGAAGGCACGGCGCAATTGTTGCCACGGCTTACGATGGGCGAGGGCTCCTGATGCGCCTGGACCGGCTGGACCTGACGCGCTATGGCCGCTTCACCGATGTGCGCCTGGATTTTCCTACCCCGACAGATGGCGCGCCCGATCTGCATGTTATTTTTGGCCCTAACGAGGCTGGCAAATCGACGCTGTTTTCAGCATGGCTCGACCTGCTGTACGGCATCCCGGTCCGAACACGTTACGACTTTCTGCATGCTGGTCCTACCATGCAAGTCGGGGCAAGGCTCACCCATTCGGGCAGTGTATTTGAAGCGGTGAGGGTCAAGCGCAATGGTCCGACATTACAAGATGCCTCGGGCCAGGCACTGCCCGAAGCGGTGATGCAGGCGGCATTGGCGGGGCTTGGGCGCGAGGGCTATGCAGCGATGTTCTCGCTTGACGATGACACGCTGGAACAGGGTGGCGACTCTATCCTTGCCAGCCGTGGTGACCTGGGTGAGATGCTGTTTTCAGCCAGTGCCGGTCTCGCCGGTCTTGGACCTCAGCTGGAAGCAGTCCGCAAAGAGCTTGACGCCTTCCACAAGCCGCGCGCGCGCAATTCGACATTGAAAGTGGCAAAAGACCGGCTGCACGAACTGGACAGGCAACGGCGCGAATTAGACATCACGGCCAGTGCCGCGCAGAAGTTGCAGCGCGATCTGACAACCGCCGAAAAAGCATGGGCGACGGCACGGCAATTCGAAAACGAATGCGATGCAGCCCTGAAGGCAAACGCAGCGGCAATTGCTGTTCTGCCGCAGCAGGCAAAGCTCAAGCGGCTGAAGGCTGAGTTTGAACCGCTCGCCGATTTGCCAGAGGCGACCGAAGCCGATGTGCGCGCCCTGCAAGAGATCGAATTGGCCCTGCAGGGGCTTGCAAGTCAGATCGCCACACGTGCCGAAACGCTGGCCGAGCTCGATCGTCGCAAGGCCAGTGTGGTCCGCGACCCGGCGATTTTGCCCTTGGCTGACCAGATTTCCGAGGCGACCGGTCTACACCCGCTTCATCTTGCTGCACTGGCCGACCTGCCCAGACGCCGGGACAATCTGGGCGAGGTCGTGGCGGACTTGGCGCGACAAATGCAGACGCTAGGGCTTGCTGGCGCAGCGGCGCTCCACAGCATCGCGCCTGCATCAATGGCGCGCTTGCGTGCATTGGTCACAAAGCGCGATGTCACGCTTCAGGCCCTTGGCCGCGCGCAAGATGAATCTGTCAAAGCAAAGAACCGATTGGCCGCCGCGCGCGAGAAATTGGGCGATCCCACACCTGCCGCAGATTTGCAAAGCCTCGCGCATCTTGTCGCCCGCCTGCGCCAGACTGATCCCGAGGTGCAAAAGACACGCACCGAACAGGATCTTGCTCTCCGCAACTCCGAATTGTCGAACGCGTTAATCGCTTTGGCCCCTTGGAGAGGCACAGCGCGGGAACTGGTGACGCTTTCAGTGCCGGCCCCTTGGCAGATCACTGGTTGGGAAACGGCCGATCACACCACCAGCCGAACCTTGCGTGATGCCCGCGAAGCTCTGGATCGCCGCAAGAGCGATCTGGCAAGAGCGCAAAAGGGCGCGTCTGCGGATGTAGGCGCAGCACCATCATTGACCGAGGCCGTAAACGCGCGCCAACACCGTGAGGCGGCATGGGCCGCGCATCTAGCCCGCCTTGCGCCCGATACCGCAGCAGCGTTTGAAACCGCGCTGCGGCTTGATGACCGGATCACTTTGCATCTGGCAGAAGCGACCGCCGCGGCAAAGCTTGGCGCTGAACGCGCTTTGGCCTTGGCCCAGATCATCGATGAGTTGGCCAGGTTCACCGCCGAGGTTCAGACAGAGCAGGCGGCACGGCTGGCATTCGAGCGGTCAGTGGCGGAATGCGCCACAGTCCTTGGTCTGGTCGGCGCGGGAATCGCTGATCTCAAGGGCTGGTTGCTCCTACGTGAAAAGGCGCTGACGGCAATTTCTACCCGCGATCACGCGCAAGAAACCCTGACCCGCGCAGACACTTCGCTAGAGGCAGCGACGTGCCATCTTGCCGAAGCGCTGAGTCTCGCCCCGGAACGCGGATTTTCCCTGCTTTGGTCCGAAGCGCTGGCGCGGCTGGATACCGCCAGCCAACAGCAAGACGCCGCAAGGCAGTTGTCAGACCTCACCGCCGACCTTAGCGAGCGCACCGGTGACCTAACCGCAGCGAAACTAGCTTTGGAAAGCTGGCGCGAAGATTGGGCCACCGCCAGCAAAGGCACGCCGTTGGCCGAGGTGGCTGAGAACGATATGGGTCTTGCAACCTTGCTTGACGGCCTCGACACTCTGACCCGGCTTGAGATCGAACGCGCAGAACTGGCTGACCGGGTGGCAAAAATGGAAAGCAACAGCCGCAGCTTTCTGGATGCCTCAGGCGTCATCTTTGCGGCGCTTTCATTGCCTGCGACCACGGCTTGGGCAAGTCTTGGGGATCGACTAAGCGCCGCACACCAGGCCGAACGTGACTATGCGCAAATTCTGGCCGATTTGGCGCGTGAACTTGAGGCACAAGACATCAGTCAGGCGAAAAGAGATGCGCTGGCAGCAAAGCGCACGGACTTGGGAGACCGGTTTGAATGGACTGGTGAAGGAAGCTTGTCCGATCACCTGTCTGCTTGCCTGAGTGCCAACCGTCTGCGGCGCGATATCGTCGAGCTTGAGGCCGACCTTGCCCGACATCCCGCACCATTGGAGGATGCAAGCCTGCTAGAGGCCAACGCAGCCCGCTTTCAAGATGCGCTTACCCTTGCAAGGGCAGACTCCGAAGCCCGCTTGGCCGAACTGACAGAAGCGCGGCGGTTACTTCAGGCGGTCGGCGGCGACGATGCGGTTGCGCGCATCGTGTCTGAAAGGGCAAACCTTTTGAACGAGCTTGCAGAGCAAACTCGAGCGCATCTGGCTCAGCGTTTCGGGCTCATGGCGTTTGAACAGGGTTTACGGCGGTATCGCGACAGTCATCGAAGCGCCATGCTGGCCCGCGCATCTGATGCCTTTCGCCAGCTCAGCGGCGGAGCCTACACCGGACTTGCAGCGCAACCCGAAGGGACAAGCGAAATTCTTGTCGCGCTGCCCGCAGTGGGTGGATCGAAACTGGCGACTGACCTGTCAAAGGGAACCAGGTTTCAGCTCTATCTTGCCCTGCGGATCGCCGGATATCATGAGCTGGCAAAGTCACGCCCCCCTGTGCCGTTCATTGCAGACGATATCATGGAAACCTTCGACGACGTTCGCGCGGAACAGGCCTTCGGACTCTTGGGCGACATGGCACAAAAAGGGCAGGTCATCTATCTGACCCACCATCAGCATCTCTGCGACATCGCGGTTGCGGCCTGCCCGGGGGCGAGGTTGGTCGATCTTAGGCACGTCTAGCATTTTGGAGCAGAAAAGGTGCTGCTGAAATGATCAACGGTTGCGCCCTAGGTAGGTAGATCGCGAGGAACATATGGGGTGTGGTCTCGATCCGTCGCACCTATGAAATATGATACTTCAGGCGGCGTTGGACGAATGCTGGTCGCGAGCCCTCGAGCACTTTCACAATATTTGCGTTTGTTTTTGGCTCTTCTATAGCGCCGCTTTCATAGGAAAACTGGTACTTCTTATGCTTTTCCAGTTTCACATAAATAATCTGTTCGGCATCGGCGCCAACAGCAAGGTTCGGGTTGTGCGTCACAAGAATAACTTGCCGATTCTTCTTTGCTTCTCTGATGCAGCGAGCCAGCACCTTGAAAATACTATCATTGTCAAGATTGTCTTCTGCCTGATCTATAATGAGGGGTATGTTTTCCTTGTCGAGATAGAGATAGAAAACAAGCAATAACAACCCCTTTTCTCCGGGAGAAAGCTGGTTAAGATTCTTGTCACCCAAACGTAGCTCATATTTCGTGTCAATATATTCCATCTCGAAAAGAAAATCATGTAGCTGCTTTGCGACCTTACTTTGCCGAATTTGCTTATCAATGTCACTCGCTTCCATTTCCGCAACAATTTTCTCAGCAAATGCATGGATCTCGTCAAAGTCTCCCCAGTTAACCAAAGCAAGTTTTGTCTGCAAAACATCCTCACCGGAACGATAGAAAGGGCCACTGACAGCTTTACTAACTATGTCGAAGAAATCCTCTAAGAAGTTCGGAGCTTGCACAAAGGAAGCTTCAATGCTGACTTTGAACTCTTCCTCACTGATAAGAACAAGACGTCCTTCAACACTTGCCTTGAGTTCTTTATAAAACTCCAGAACTAGCTTCTTGCTATCAAAAATCTCCTTAGCTATTTTCCTCCGTGCTTCTTTTGCGGCGGCGATGTTCGAAGCAAGATCCGTCTCTAGGCGTCGCAACTCTCCCTCAAAAAAGGCAATCGTATCAGCTTGAGGTGCTGCTGCATCTCCTCGTACCAAAAGCATCTTCTGCTCTATTTCGAGCTTACTTTGGCGATACATTTGGTATCGCTTGTGAGGCGCACTCAATTGCTCGCGCAATGCCTGAAGGCGAGCGGAAGGTATGGCTTTAGCGCGTCGAATATCCGGGAGGTTTCCCAACACAGTAAGATCGGTGCCTTCAATCGGTTTTTCTGAGCCAACTGTTAGGTTCTCAATTTCAGACTTAAGCCTCGCCTCTAGAGCAGCAATGGTCTCAATATTGATTTTGTACTGCAAAATCTGATCCATAGACAGTCCCAGTTCTTTGGTAACCGCCTCATTCGCCTGCACCTGGGTGCTGATATGACCCGCAAGCGCGCTCATTGCTGTATTCAGGGCCTTCGCCTTTTCAAGACGTGCCTTCTTCGAAGAAATCTCTTCCAAACACGTCCGCTCGTTTGCTTCGAGCGTAGCAAGAATGGCTGAGGTCTTTTCTATCTCGGCGCTCACTGCCTTCTGCTCAGGGCTTTCTTCTGCCGGTTCCGATACCTCCACCGGCATGGCAGCTTGCAGAGCAGCCAGCTCCTCCTGTTTTGCGACAAGAGCTTTCTGAAGTGAAATTTTGAATTCTGGCTTGCTTTGACGACTCAACGCATCGATGGAATGATTCACCTCTCGCAACTTGACCTTAAGAGCACTAACTTGGTCACGGCTCTCTTTAGTCTTGAGTTCTTCGAGCTCTTTGAAGCTCTTCGTTTTCAGGCGGTCAGTTTCTTCGACATGCGAGAAAACCACCTCTTCGATCTCCGCTTGGAATTGCTTTACTTCAATCTCATTTGTGAGAGTTTCAAAAAAATTCTGCGGCAGATATTTGACCCGCTCCGCCTTTTCTTTATCCGTAGAATCTGCAAGATTTTTCGTGTCAATCTGACCACTTGCCCAAGTCAACTCTGCTGCAAAATTCTCAGCGTAGCCCCTTTGGCGAAACTTCTTATTCCTTGAGCTATCAGTCAGGAAAGAAAAGTGACTATCCTGCCTCGAGTCCCCAAGAAGCCCCATAATGTCAGCAAGTGCGCTCTTGCCACTCCCTTTGTTTCCAATGATCGCTGTCAGTTCAGGATTTATCGGAATATCGATCTTCTTGAACCAGCGCCCGTTCCTCTCATCGTATGAGGATATCTGATCCACTTTCAGGGATGAAATGAATTTTGTCGCTTCATGCGCCATTCGCCGTTGAACATCGGGGCGTTCGCCGATGTGAACTCTAGCCGATGGCTCGAAAATAGTTTGCATAAGTCCACGAAATGTCGGCTCCGCTTTTATCCAAGTAGGCTCGAATCCAGTGACTAGACCGCTCAATCTCTCAAGGTCCTCAAGGGAGTGAGCATCGCTCCCTGAATATACTGGCTTCTTTTGCGAAGGCTCGCCCACATATCGGTCTTGACGTAAGAAATGGTCAGTGCATGCTGAATCACCAAAGAATGCGTGACATGTTTTGTCAATCTCAGTTGCAATACTTATTTTTCGAGGCACCCCGGTGTCGACGGTTTTCATCCCATCGTTCTTTGCTGGAAATACCAACATGTAGGGCTCAGTATCGCCAAATACACTTTTTAGCGCTGATTTGACGGCCTTTAACGAAACTGTTGCGGACTCAAAGTCTTTGGTAGTCTTGAGGTCGCTACAGAATTTCGATGATCCTGTTGAGGTTGTTTCGTGAGTTTCTAGTTTTCTAAGGAAGTTCTCGATATGCTCTCGGGAACAGCATGTAAGGTCATTATCAAACAAAATATGGAGGTCAGGACTCTTGCCATCGGCTCCGATGGCTTCTGAAAGACGGAACTCAATGTTCGGAAAAAATACCTTTTTCTTTCCGTTCGGGAAACGAGCGTTGTATTTCTCAATTGCCGTAAAATAGTTTTTGCAACAGAAGTAGTCGGTAATTCCGAATACATGAACTTCTGAGGCCTCGAGAATATCTAGGAACTCGTCCCAAACATCCATATCTTTGCCTACCTTGAACGCGTTCGAGAGCTTCGTTTCCGGTGTGTGCAGGTGAAGATCCCACCTTCTCCACAATGATCCTTGTTTCGTTGGTTTCAACATGATCCATTTTCAAGTTATGAAGTTAATCGTTCGAAGCTGTGGCAACAAGGTTCGGTTGCGTAGCGCAAGCCTAGCTCTAGTCTAGGTGGTTCCAATCAAGTGTCAAAAGGAAACCTGCACGCACACCGCGATGTCCGTCGTCGAATGATTTGGAACAGGCGGCCTGATTTTGGATCGGAAGTCTTGGGCTCATCGGGTTCAGGTTACGCTGCTTGACGCTGATGGTTCAAGCGGCGGTTGAGAACGGCAGTGCAAAAGTTTGCCACGGAAGTGGCGGGATAGTCTTGCTGCGGGCAGAGTAAAACTTTGCCACTTTGGCTCTTTCTGGTGACGGGGAGGGCGGGGGATTTTCAGCGTGGAACTTTATAGAAAGGTGCGCCTTGCGCGCCGCGAAGGCCTGAGCGAACGCGCCGCCGCTCTTCATTTTGGTGTTTCGCGTGCAAGCGTGAAGAAGATGATGAGTTTTTCGGTTCCGCCAGGGTATCAGCGGACAACGG
>NZ_LGIC01000060.1 GCF_001294535.1 Cypionkella psychrotolerans
ATGTAGGTGATATCTGTGACCCAGAACTGGTCCGGAGCGTCGACATCAAACTCTCGGTTCAAGGTGTTGTCGGCCACGACCGCAGGGCTGCCGCCGTAAGAGCCAGGCTTCTTTTTGTAACCAATCTGGGCCCTTATCCCTGCTAGACGCGCCAAACGCCAAGCCCTGTTGGGGCTGATGTCTTCGCCCATGTCGCACAGATCATCATGCAACTTGCGGTATCCATAGACCTCGCCGCTGTCATCCCAAGCCTGCTTCAACAGCACCGTTTGGCGCTGATCCTCCAGCGCACGCTGACAAAAAGGTTCACGCAGCCATGCATAGAAGCCGCTCGGATGAACGGACAGCATCCGGCACATAGCCCTGACGGCAAAGATTGGCCGGTGTTCGGCGATAAACGCATACCTCACCGGGATTCCCTGGCGAAGTATGCGGTCGCCTTTTTTAGGATGTCCCGTTCCTCCGTGACCCGCAGCAGATCTCGCTTCAACCGGCGGATCTCATCAGCTTGCGCATCGACCTCTTGGATCACCTTTGCGGGCCGCGAAAACTGCTTCTGCCATGTGTAGATCGACTTGGTGCTGACCCCCAATCGCTCGGCCACCTCGCGCACCGGGTAGCCCCGATCCTCGACCTGTGCGACCGCATCGCGCTTGAACTCATCTGTGAATTTGTTCGTGGACATATCGTCCTCCTTGCTTCCAAAATTACCAAGCAAGGCGTCTACAAATCTAGGGGCTATTCAATCGGCAGCCTTCGCCTGAGGTCGACCCGGTTGCATGCTTCGGTCCGTGGTCGGCGCGATGGCCGCCAACATGACGTCGGTTCAATGCAATTCCGATGTGCCCATCTCATTGGCGTGCTCGATGCAATCGGCATCAGTCTTGAGCAGGGCATCAGCGGAACCGCGTCCCGTGGGGACCTCGAAGGCCCGCGATCATGCGGGCAACCCTTCCATCATCCGGGCAAAGACGCCCATGTACAGTTGCTAAGTCCACCAGCAAGCATCCAGAAAGCGTAACGCGATTCCGGTTTGCCACGAGGCATATTGCCCACGAAAGTATCCCGAGTCAGAAGGGTAACGGCTCGGGCCAAAAATTATTCTTTGAGAAAGGCAATTATCAAGTTACCATTTCGAATAGAATAATTTCCTCGGCGAAGGAGGCGCGCCAGCCCGATCCTCTGCGACACGCCCGACGGCACTGCGCCGACCGAGAATAAATAGACTGGATAATTAAGGACGAATGGGTAGCGATGTCGATTTTTTTTTTGAGAACGCATTTCGGAGATCACTTGGCACTGTCCCTCCCCACTCGATCGCGACGCGTCTTTGGCGCCTTGGCTGAGCAATCTTTTCGCCTCAGCAGAACACCTAAATTGAGCGCTATACTCCGCCGTCAGGCACGAATGGCCGGACCGACACATCTTCGAAAGCATCGAGGAGCACGGGGCTACGCCATGGTTAGGGACTTACAATAGAGACCGCCCGAACATAGGCATCGGCGGCATAACACCCACACAGAATCTTAAAATGGCTGCGTGAGCACTGATAATGCAGATTATTAGAAATGGCGGAATTGCCGAAGCACTACTTTACTGGGGAAACATGAATTTATGCTGATCATAAATGAAGTAACAGCTGGGGACCAAAGTGGCTTGGGTTCGATTGGGCTGGATAACGGACTGACCCTGTCGTTCTGGAAGGATTATCTTCCGGGTAAGTCGCGCCTTGTCGGAAGATTGCTTGATAGTGACGGATTGCCTGTCGGGCATCAATTCACAATTGCAGAAGATGTAAAGTATGGTTATGATTCCTACATAGATGTAAAGGCACTTGAGAGCGGCGGCTTCGTAGCAACTTGGCGTCAAATAAAATTCGACGCAGACACTTCAGAATCTCACATATCGGACGTCGGGCGTTTTTTTGATGCTTTTGGCAACCCCCGTTCAGTGCAATTTACCGTCGCTGCCGAACCGCCTAGATACGATAACACAATCGAACTGACGCTCGATAACGGCAACCTGCTGATTGCTTCCGTAAGCGGCTTCAACCCATCCTCTGTATCTACCGTGATTTATACTCCGCAGGGTTTAATATTATCCGTTGGTGATTTATTTCAATCAGAGAGCTACCCACCCCATCTTCTCGCCCTAAAGGGCGGCGGCTTTGCTGCGCTTGGACCCCCTTCTGGTGATACCGACCAGGTAATTTATCGGAAGTTTGACTCGTATGGCCAACTGGTTGGCTCGCCAGTTTTCATCAGCATGCACACCGATGGAGACTCATTCACGGCTCATACTTTGGCCAATGGAGATATTTTGGCTGTTTGGGCGGAGACTGCTCGTGAGCAAGCCGAGGGCTGGGTCCAGCCGATGATTGCTCGCATCATCGATGAGGACGGAAACTTTATTTCAAACGAGATCCAAGTCGGATTGGGGCACGATGCATATCGGGCTTTTTTCGGAATCTCGGAAATTGAAATGTCTGACGGAGGGTATCTAGTTCATTTTCCCTCTGACGAAAAAACTTCGGACGGGTATTCTCTTGCGGAAGGCATTGTCATATTCAACGTGGATGGCAGTGTTCGTTTTTCGGGACGTCACTCCTTTTTGGACAGCGAATACTTCAACGACCGTATTCTGGCCTTAGACGGTGGCAGCGTTTTGGTGCTTGATATGATTGCTTCAGAGAGTACTCTTGTGACTGCTTATGACCTCCATGGTGCTTCCCTTGGAACGACCCATATAGAATTTGGGGATTTCTTCAGCGCTAGGCTACTTGATGATGGTAAATTGGAGCTATTAGTAACCGGGGCAGATGGTTCGGGGACTGGGATTGTTTCGTATAACCTGTCCCTGATCCCCGGACTGGCGTGGAATTTTGTTTTTGCGGTGCCCCATGACCTTATACTTTTCGCTCATTTAGCGAATGACGGGTATAACGGAGATTTGCCCGGCTTTGCTGGTGCCGGGGTAATCCGTCCGCCCGATGGTTGGGAGGCGATTTATACGACTTATGACGGGCAAGGTGGAATTCCGAAAACGGACTCTGGCGCAGCGGTGGTAACGACTTTTAACAGCTCGGCAGTTCCTGGGTTTCAGGCTACAGCCTATATGGAGTCAGCAACTGGACGGATCGTCATTTCCTATCGCGGCACCGACGGTCCAGTCTTGGTGGCAGGTATCCCAATCGAGTTGCTCGATACGTCAATCCCGCTTGGTCTGGGTCTGTCGGGCACCGGTGCAACCAGCTGGGCCAACACGGTTTCTTACCTGCAAATGGCCGTAGATTTCTACAAGGCCATCATTGCCACCGGGGTTTCGCCGAAAGACATTGCCTTTACCGGTCATTCGTTGGGCGGTATCGTGGCGGGCTACATGTCCGGTATCACCGGGTTGCAGGCGATGGTGTTTGACGCAGGGCCAACGAACGAGGCCTACAATTATCTCGACTCCCATGTCGAACATACCGGTACCGGCTTCCTTCCTAACGGGACCACGGACTTCACGCATCTGGTCAGCGACCGCGTTGTCGACGAGATTTTGGGGCATTACGTTCAGGCGGCCAAGGATTTTGCAATAAACCATCAACGCAGCGCGCTGGTCGACATGTTTACCTCGCTGATCACCCAGGATGTTCTTGGATTCACCAAGGCAGTTTTGGTTGAGGCTCTGACGACATATGCGATTGAGCGGTGGGGCGATGCGAGGATCGATGGCACTCCACTTGCCGAACTCGGGGTTGGAACTTCGGGCCTATCACCCGCCCAGCAGCACAGCATGTCGCTTATGCAATTGATCCTCTATGGGGACAAAGTGCTGAATTTTGCCGACGGAGCCTATAAAAATGCCACCGGTTTTCTGGCTGCTTTCTACAATGACGATCTCGCACGTAACGGTGCCATGGCAACGGGGGTAGCAGATTACGCCCATCTTGATGCTGCCAGCATGTTCACCAACATGGTATTGGCCATCGGGGATGACACCATTTCAGGCATGGAGAATGTGCTCCAGCCGTTGATGAGTGATGCAGAGTATCTCCTGGCACCGATGAGCCATCTGGCCTTTGGGCTTGGGGATTACGGATTTCTTGGAGATGGCGGATTTGATGCCCAGATCATGCCGATCATTTCGGAGTATTTTGTAGAGTCGGCGGAACGGGCGTTGTTCTCGGATACTGTCGATTATCGAACCGCCTTGGGTATGTCTCAGGTGGGCGCACATAGCGAATGGATGCGCTTGACCCCGGCAGCATTTTCTTCTGGCAACACTTGGACGCAGGCCTTCTTCGACCTGCGAGATGAGATTGCAATAGTGATGGGTTTGCCGTCCACTGCCGCCACTCAAGTAATCGCCACGGAAGACATCTCGATTCTGGTCGACCCAGATCTTGGGCGCGTGCTGGTCGGATCGGGGAGGAACGATCTGATGATTGGCACGCTAGACAGGCGTGGGCGCGGCGTTGATATGAACGGAGGCGGGGGTCAGGATGTTTTGATCGGCACCACCGGCAATGACCGCCTCAACGGCGGTTCAGGCACGAACATCCTTCTCGGGGGGCTTGGAAACGACGCCTACTTCGCCTCTGGCGCTGCAGGATCAAACACAACGATTTCGGACCTCGGCGGCACGGATTCACTCTACCTCCTCGGGCAGGGGTTCATAACCGGCTTCGTGCGCGGACGCGGTATGTTTTTCGCGGACTCGCTTTCGATCACGATCGGCAGCCTCGGCGCTTCCGTCAACATCGTAGATTACTACGACTCTCGGACGTTCAATGGCCAAGGATTCGTCGAGCGTTTCGTCAATCCAGATGGGTCAGTCTGGCGTCCCACGACGATGGTCGAAGTCGCGACAGGAGTCATCTATCATGGCATCCAGTCGGTGGTGGCTGGCGGTGTAGCCTTGGTGTCCACTGGATTGGACGTGATCGACCATGTGCGCGGTACCGCAACAAGCTTCATAGATCGCTCTGTCAACATTATTGGCGCGGGTGCGGAAGATCTTATCGATATTGCAGGCTCGGTCTTGAACTACGCGAGCTTCGGATTGATCGCTGCAGTGGGCACAGGTGGATCGCGGCTGGGGGCCACGGCGTTAGGGCAAACAGTGAACTACACGCTGACAATTGATTTGAATCTGGATGGGGTGACTGACGCGACGATCAGTCTGATTGGTAGCGGTGCCGGAATGTCTCTGGTTGTGACAAACGATGCCAGCGGGACGCATGTTGGCTTCGTCTTCGATCCGGCCAGCCAATTCAGCAAATACGGAACCGATGCCGCCAACGACACGCTAACTGGCACAACGGGCGCTGATCAGATTGGCGGGCTCGGTGGCAACGACCAGCTATTTGGCTTGGCTGGCGCAGACGATCTTTATGGCGGTATCGGCAATGACACGCTGAATGGTGGGTCCGGTTTCGATATCATGTATGGCGGCAACGGTAATGACACCTTTGTCGTCGACAACGCTGCCGACATTGTCGTGGAGTTTGCCAACGAAGGACATGACAAAGTCCTATCGTCTGTCAGCTTCACATTGACGCCTCTAGTTGAAGATCTTGTGCTGACGGGTACGTTGGAGATTAACGGGATTGGCAATGCCTTTGACAACAAGATCACGGGCAATACGGCGGCCAACCTGTTGGAGGGTCAGGAGGGCAACGACAGTCTCTATGGCGGTAACGGTGATGACAGCCTTGTGGGCGGCGCTGGAAACGATTTGCTGGATGGCGGGGGCGGACTGGACACAGCGATCTTCACAGGTATCTCTCCAGTCACGTTAGATCTCTCGCTCACGGTGGCACAAACCACCGGCTTTGGCATCGATACCCTGTTGAACATCGAGAATGTTATCTCTGGCGGCGGCGACGACGTGCTGACAGGCAATGCGCTCAACAACAGGCTCGACGCCGACGACGGCAATGACATGCTGGCCGGCGGTGATGGCAATGACATGCTGTTCGCCGGAGCCGGAGATGACGATCTGACCGGTGGCAGCGGGAACGACCTGATTAACGGCGGTGATGGCACCGACACCGCGCTGTTCCAGGGTGCGGCCAATGTGGTCGTAAACCTGACACTCACCACTGCCCAAAATACTGGCTATGGCTCCGACACCTTGCAGAACATCGAAAATGTCACCTCAGGTTCAGGAGACGACATATTGACCGGTAATGCGCTGGCAAACCTCCTATCGGCGGGTTTCGGCAATGATGTGCTGATCGGCGGCGCTGGCAATGATGGCCTCTACGCCGACTCGGGCGCTGACACTCTTGAAGGTGGTGCCGGAGATGATCTTCTCGATGGCAGCCTCGGAAATGACACAGCCGTGTTCTCAAACGGGACTGATGCGGCAACAGTCAACCTTACACTTACGACTGCCCAAATTACCGGCTTCGGCAGCGACATCATTCTGAACATCGAAAACCTGACTTCGGGCGAAGGGAACGACCGCCTGACGGGAAACTCTATTGCGAATATTCTCACGTCCGGAGGGGGCAATGACAATCTCTACGGCGGAGGCGGCAACGACTTACTATTTGGCGGCCTTGGCAATGACCTTCTGATTGGTGGCTCGGGCAATGACCGTATCGACGGCGGTGCCGGGATCGACCGAGCTTATTTCACTGGCACGGCAGCTGCGACGGTGAATCTCTCAGTGCTTGTGGCACAGGCCACGGGCTATGGCACGGACACGCTGGTTGCCATTGAAAACATTACCTCGGGTAGCGGAAACGACAACCTGATTGGGGATGCATCTGCCAACGCGCTGGACGGCGGTTCAGGCAATGATAGTCTTCTGGGGAGTAACGGCAATGACTTGCTGACCGGCGGACTGGGCGATGATCGAATTGACGGCGGGGCCGGGGGTGACAGGGCCTACTTCATTGGGGCCTTGGCGGCAGTCGTGAACCTGAACCTGACTGCAGCACAGAACACCGGTTACGGTTTGGACACGTTGGTCAGCATTGAGCATGTCACCTCTGGTAATGGCAATGACAGTCTAACGGGGAATGCCTTGAGCAATAGCCTAAGTGCCGGTATCGGCAACGATGTGATTAATGGCGGGGGTGGCAACGACAGCCTAACCGGCGGCAACGGTGCAGATACATTTGTTTTCAGCTCGGCATTCGCTGTGGGAAATATCGACAGAGTCATCGATTTCAACGTGGTAGATGACACGATCCAAATTCAGAATACGGTCTTTACAGGACTCGCTGCGGGCACTCTGACGGCTACGGCCTTCATAGCCAACGCAACAGGGCTTGCGAGCGATACATCAGACCGCATCATCTATGAGACGGACACAGGTAACTTGTATTTTGACGCCGATGGCGCGGGAGCCGGTGCGCGTGTGCAATTCGCGCGTCTCAGCACCGGGCTCGAAATAACAAATGTGGATTTTTTTGTGATTTAAGTGCCCAGTCCGATTGGCTATTGGGTCAGGTTGCTGTGCTTAATGGCCGGGTTCTGGACCGACGGCCCTTGGGTGTTTGATCGAACACCCAAGCGCCATGTAGCATACAGAGCGAGGTTTAACGGAGACGCCCTCGTTACCAAAATCTGGAATCTAGCAGAAACAGTTGGCAATTCCGAATAGTCGTGCAACGCTTGGCAGAAGCTTTTCCAATTGGCGAGCTTGTAATGATATTTTGATAAGCGGGGATAAGTTTATGGCAAGAGTAGTTTTGGAACAAGCCTATGATATGTCGAGCTCGGCGCTATGGGGAATAGGTGGCACGTTTAGCAGCGATCAACTCGGCGGCGGTACAGATCCGTACAGTTTCGAGCTAACTGTTGGCTCCTTGGTGAGTACGTATTCCGGGTGGTTCTCTTACAGCCCATCGGGCGAGATATCAGGTGAGGTAAGGGAGCTATACTTTGCCGATTCCAGCCTTCCCTATCCAAACGAAATTGTCAGGATAGAAGGGATGCAATTGGATTTCGAATATTTGCAGCGCCTAATCCTACTTGGCTGGGACGAAATTGCGATGAGGAAAGTCCTGCGCGGCGATGATGCGGTGCATGGTAGCAGTTTTGGCGATACTTTGATGGGTTACGCGGGCAGCGACATGGTTTACGGCCATGCGGGCAATGATATCCTTTATGCAAGCGAAGCTTCTTTGCGTGGCGATTTTGATCGGGATACTCTTTCTGGCGGCTTTGGCGACGACACGCTAATTGGCTGCTCTTGGAGTGACGGCGATAGCCTCGGCGGAGACTATCTAAGCGGAGGCGTCGGAAATGATCGAATCTTTGGAGGATTTGGGAGCGATAAGCTGAGTGGCGGTGCGGGAAATGACCTGCTAAATGGTGGCGGCGGGCAAGATTTTGCAGAGTATCTTGGCTCTACCAAAGTTAAAGTGAATCTATCACTTGTGGGAGCGCAAGTAATTGGAATTGGCTATGGCACAGATACACTTGTCAGCATCGAAAATGTCATAGGTGGATCTGGAAATGATAGCCTCACAGGGTCAGTAACAGATAATCAGTTAAACGGCAGCTTCGGTGACGATACCTTGACGGGCCTCGATGGGAGCGATTACCTGGAAGGTGCTCTGGGGAACGACAAACTTTACGGCGGAAACGGTGACGATACGTTTGATTTGTATGGCGGCAATGACTTGTTTAGTGGCGGGACGGGCACTGACACCGTTTACTTCGATGAATTTATCAAGGCGGGATTGGCAATTAATTTGTCCTTAACCGGCGCACAAAACACCGGGTCGGGCAACGATACCTTTGTGAGTATTGAGAACGTATCTGGCGGTGGTGGCAACGACACTATCACGGGTAACTCGACTGCTAATTACATAGCTGGTTGGCGCGGCGCTGACTTAATTTTGGGTGGTGGTGGTTCCGATAGTATGGACGGTGGTGATGGTAGTGATCGCTTGATGGGAGGCACGGGCAATGACAATCTTTCCGGAGACGATTATTGGGATGAATATGCTCCGCTGTCCGCCGATATATTTGTTTTTAGAAGTAATGACGGTCACGACACGATTGCGGATTTTCAAGTCGGCGTAGATAAGATCGAAATAGTTACTGGGGCTGAAAGCATGTCGGACCTTACAATAACAAGTGGGTCTGGTGCGGGCGACAGCACCTTAATTCAGTTTTCAAATGTTACCATCGAGCTCTATAATGTTATCTCTGGTGACATCGGTGAATCAGATTTTGTATTCATCTGAGAGAATGTGGGTCCCAGATTTTTTGCTCACACGGTTTGGTGATGTGACCCTACAGCGCACTGGGCCATGGCAGGGCTATGGTGCATGGAGGTTTGATCTGATCCCCGCAAACTGGACCGTTTGAAGCTGGAGTTTTCCGCTACGTTTTCTTGGCTGGGAGAGGAGCGGAATCGGATGAAAGCATCGAAATTCACTGACGCGCAGAAGGCGTTCATCATTAAACAGGGCGAGGAAGGCACGCCGGTGGCTGAGATCTGCCGCAAAGCCGGGATTAGCCCGGCGACCTACTTTAACTGGAAGAAGAAGTATGCCGGACTGTTGCCGACCGAGATGAAACGGCTCAAGCAACTCGAAGACGAGAATGGTCGGCTGAAGAAGACCGTGGCCGACCTGACGCTGGATCGGGAGATGCTGCAGGACGTGATCCGCCGAAAGGGCGGATTCAACTTTCAAGTGCAACGTTTGATCTGAAGGCCGCGAGTTCTTCGGCCATGGCTTCTTCGGGTGTTTTCCATCCGAGGGTTTTGCGGGGTCGCTGGTTCATCATGCGCGCCACGTCGTTGAGTTCGGTCTGGCTGATGGTGCTCAGATCGGTGCCCTTGGGGAAGAACTGGCGCAGCAGGCCGTTGGTGTTCTCATTGCTGCCGCGCTGCCAGGGGGCATGCGGATCACAAAACCAGATGTCGATCTTCAGTCGACGCGCCAGCTCCGGGTGGCAGGCCATCTCGCTGCCCCGGTCGTAAGTCATCGACCGGCGCAGCACGGCAGGCAGGCGTTTCATCTGGCGGGTAAACCCCTCCAACGCCGCGTCAGCGGTGCAGCCGCGCATTTTGCTGAGAATGAGAAAGCGGGTCTTGCGCTCGACCACCGTGCCCACCGCCGAGCGGTTGAAGGCGCCCTTGATCAGATCGCCTTCCCAGTGGCCGGGCACCAGACGGGCCTCGATCTCTTCGGGGCGGTGGATGATCCTCAATGATTCCGGGGCGATGGAGCCGCCCGCCAGCGTTGTTCGCCGCAGTCCGCGGGAAGGTTTGTGCTGTCGTAAGGC
>NZ_LGIC01000061.1 GCF_001294535.1 Cypionkella psychrotolerans
GTGCTGCGCAAGCGGTGCGGACGGCGGCAGAAGCTGGTCAAGGGTGGGTGGCTTCATGACTTTGTGCGGGGCAAGCTGGTCCACCGGCGCTGGTCTCCCGAGCAGATTGCGTGCAGGCTCAAGTCCATGCACCCCGACGATCCAACCCGCCTGATCAGCCATGAGACGATCTACGCCGCGATTTACGCGCAGCCGAGGGGTGGGTTGAAGGCCGAGATGATCGCGGCCTTACGACAGCACAAACCTTCCCGCGGACTGCGGCGAACAACGCTGGCGGGCGGCTCCATCGCCCCGGAATCATTGAGGATCATCCACCGCCCCGAAGAGATCGAGGCCCGTCTGGTGCCCGGCCACTGGGAAGGCGATCTGATCAAGGGCGCCTTCAACCGCTCGGCGGTGGGCACGGTGGTCGAGCGCAAGACCCGCTTTCTCATTCTCAGCAAAATGCGCGGCTGCACCGCTGACGCGGCGTTGGAGGGGTTTACCCGCCAGATGAAACGCCTGCCTGCCGTGCTGCGCCGGTCGATGACTTACGACCGGGGCAGCGAGATGGCCTGCCACCCGGAGCTGGCGCGTCGACTGAAGATCGACATCTGGTTTTGTGATCCGCATGCCCCCTGGCAGCGCGGCAGCAATGAGAACACCAACGGCCTGCTGCGCCAGTTCTTCCCCAAGGGCACCGATCTGAGCACCATCAGCCAGACCGAACTCAACGACGTGGCGCGCATGATGAACCAGCGACCCCGCAAAACCCTCGGATGGAAAACACCCGAAGAAGCCATGGCCGAAGAACTCGCGGCCTTCAGATCAAACGTTGCACTTGAAAGTTGAATCCGCCCTGTCATAACTATCTGTAATTACGATAAAGATCAAGGAAGGCCGTCTAAAAATGGGACAGTTGAAATTGAAAATAGGGACAGCAGTGGGACGGTGGGGGGACAGCATTGGGACAAACCTAATAAAGGTATAATACAAGAAGAAATAAGGGAGAAAGAAGAACAACTCCCGTTCGCGGATTTCTGGGCTTGCTGGCCGAACAAGACCGCAAAGCAACCAGCCGAAAAGGCCTGGAGGGCGCTTTCACAACCAGATCGGATCATAGCCTTGGAGAACGCTGTGCCTTGGTTCAACGACTGGCGAAAGCGACACCCCGACGCATCCCCAATTCACCCCGCAACCTATCTCAACAAAAAACGGTGGACCGATGAACAGCAATCCGCAATCCCTCTCCACGGTGGCGCATATCCACCTCGCCCAACGGCAAGACCCGGCGATGGTCGTGGCACAGTTGACGCATTTGCTACGGTTGCCGCTCGCTACGCACACCCAACGCAATGAGGTAGCCGCGCAAATGGAAGCTCTTTCCCATCCCGCCAGCCCGGTTTGGATTTTGGCCCGCGTCGCGGCGCTGTTGAATCCCTATTACGAGAAAGACACCCCGCAAGCCATCCGAGAGATGGAGGCCGAGGATTGGTTGGCAGCCCTTGAGGGTAAGCCAGAGTGGGCCATCACTGCCGCTGTGCGCTGGTGGTTGGGGGAGAGCAACGACAAGCGACGCAGCCGTCCATTTCAGGGCGATATTGCAGCGCGCGTGTTAGTAGAAACCGAAGCCTTGCGCGCCGGATCAGTGCGCGTGCGCGCGTTTGACGCGGGTATGCTTCCTCGGCCCTCCGAACCGGAGCACAAGATGTTGACCGTGGAGGAGCGGCGCGCCATCGCTGTGGCAGCTGGACTGCCCGATCTGTCCGGTCTCGCCAAGCCTTTCCCCACGTCTGGGGAGACCACACCATGAACTTTGACGGCATTGAAAATCGTTGCAAGGCAACTGGGCGAAGGCAGCCCCAACCAACATAACAACAATCTAGCTTGTGGACCGATGCAAGTGCGGCAATGGGCGCGCAATTTAACGATGGTAGCCATAGATTGACGTTGCAGAATACTTTGATACCGGCCCGGACAAACTGCGAAAGCCGATGATGTACGGAGAAGCCTCTACCGCAGCTTCACAAGCGCCGTTCGACTGGAAGTGAAGCAGGCCCAGAACGGACATTGGGACATTTATTCTAGCTCGGGATGTGGTGGAGGGCTGGTGAGACAGATTCATTTCGGCATCGAGAGAGCTCGTCGATGGTTCGACTACATTGCCAGTCAGGATCAAAGACATCCGAACCGAGGCAAGATTGAAGGTAAGGCCGTTGGCGTTTCTCAGTCGATTGGCCCAGCGGCGCGACGCTAGGGGGCGCCTCATTAACGGCAACCTGCGAAGATATCTCCGTCGTTGGTCTGTTACGCGCGATGACCAGCCCCGTAAAAAACTGAATTGGCCGCGCCCGTGCTTTGTTTCAAATCATCATCCCAATGGGAGCTAGCCTGCAGCTCTTCACTGCGACTGCATCAATAATTCGCTCAGCGCCAAGAAGCGGTGCTTCCCCAAACCCATCACTGCAGGGCTTGCTGAAGTTTGCACTGCGCCAGACAGCGCATGTGTGCGCAGCCGGCCATCGTGGAATGTCCCACGCATCAACTCCGTAGGAGCAAGTAGGCCGAGAGAGTGCAACTATGATGCTGAATGCCTAGCATCATAGTCCCCGCATGCGTCATAATACGGAGCCCACACCTTTAACCCGGAACAACTTTGTTAAAACCCGGAACGTATTGGCGCACGTTGCCTACTTTGGCGGCGCGGCGAAAACTTTTGGCGCAAGCTTCTTGATTTGGTACGTATGAAAGTCGGTGCTGCCAATGTGCACACGATCCTGACGCTGCAAGATTGGCATCGCCACCTTGGGGATTAGGTCAAGATAACCCGGAACAAGGCGGCTCTTCGGCAGGTTTACCCGCTTACCTTGCCATGGTGCGGGAGAACGAAAAACAATCGACGCCGCGAAGCTGAAGGAAGGCCTTCATCCGCAAGTACGTCGCATCTCGGCCGATTCAGTTCTTCTGGCCTTCGGTGGCGGCGTGTTGTCTCTCGATATGATTGACGCGGTGGAGTTGGATGCGCTGGCCTTGCTGCTGCAGGCGCTTGAAACCACGGGCTATTATCGGGTCGGATCCGACAGCGAAGTCACCAGAAAGTTTCAGCTGATCGCCGCGGCCAGCTGTGATCTGTGGCCATTGATCGCGGACCGCCGGTTGAGGCCCGATCTGTTTGCCTTGCCGAGCCGATGGGCCCTCCACATGCCTCCCCTGCGCGAGCGTCGCGGCGACATCGCGGCTAATTGTCCACGCGATGCCACGCTATGGGCGCTTTACCCGCGAACCCGGCACACCCTGGACTGGCACCTTCCGCGATCTGTCTGCTCCGATCCATTGGCTCTGTACTTTGGGTGACCGCGGGCGCGTGACGCTGGCGGCGGTTGACGAGGAGATCGTGGCGTTGACCAAGCAGTGGAACGCCTTGCGTCGGAACGCGAACCGCTCCTTGCTGTCTGAACTTTTTGCCGGATACCGACCAGCTGGATGAATTTGACCCTGCTCAATTGGCGGCGATCATTCGTGGTTGCCGCAAAACCTAAGTCTGAGCGCCGCAGGCCGCAGGCTGCTTGAGGCGTCAATGCTATCATTTTGAGGTACTTCTCAGCTTGCATGCTATCAATTTGAAACCTGATGGAAACCGGCTCATCGCGTCCAAAAACCGGGCATCGGCCGGAACCCGGAACGACTAACGCCGGAACCCGGAACAAGCTGTCTGACCGGGAACAATATACATATAAATCAAACGTATGTATGGATACGCTGACCCAAGTTGGTTTGGGCATCCATTGATTGTGGGGAGCCATACCGTTCCATAACCCGGAACAAATTCGTGTCACGCTCAGATAACAACGGCTTTGGAGGCCTCAGTTAGAAGGCAAACCACGTCCAAAATGATGGTCGGAGATAGCATTTTCTTGCCGTGTGGAAATGAGACCAATTCGACCCAAAGTGCTCTAACCGGCCAAGATCGGCGACACAAAGAGCTCGCCCACTTCTCTCACTGCCTATGGCCATTGGATCAATCATGGCTTCGTCGCTTTCGGCCCAGAGCTGCTTGTCAGCCACGGTCGATGCTGCATGGCCGCATACCCTGAAGCGGCCGTTGAGGAGCAGAGTAACAAATTCACTCCCACAATTTCATCCATGCGGGACATTCTCAACGTTCGCTACGGCGGGAACGAATGTCTACCGTGCAGGGGAAAGCGGTATGCTGGGTATTAGAGTGCAAAACCCGTGTCTTGAGGTGCCCTTGATTTTCTAGACACTGCCGTGTTCAGTTCGGCTTTGGCGCAGGACTGACGCATTACCTTCTCGCTGGCAAACCCTAGGGCCACACACACATCAAGCTAGCCGCTCAGGCTTTTTGCCAAATGTCTGGCTCGTCATCCGTTGAAAGGCCGTTGGTCATTTCCAGGTTCTCATGAGCATCTAGGGCAAAAGCGACAATGCGCACCATCAGCCGTTCATCCTCCCCAACTGATAGCACGATCTCGAGCGGCTCCTCGTACCCCACCGCCGCCGTTCCACTCTCAGAATATCGCCACGCATCGCAAGCCCCGCATGTGGCACGTCGCCAACGACGTCGCTGCACGTGCCTTAAACAATCAGACGGAACTCCAACAGGCGATGATAATCGGCCGGGCACCCAACAGCCGGATATTTTCGAAGAAAAGTTGCTATCAAATGAAACTTCTTTTCGTTTCCCAAGGTATATCGAGGATAGAAATGAGAATGATCGATGTATTTCGCGGTCGTTTGATGACACTCAAGTGTCTCGGCCGCCATATGGGAGACTACATGCAGGGAAAAATTCGTTTGCAAATGGTGGTGGCGCTCGCGTTGCTCGCACAGCCCGCATTGGCGCATACCGGCGAGGATGTTGGCGGGTTTATGACGGGGGTGATGCACCCGATCTCGGGCCTTGATCACGTTGCGGCAATGGTTGCGGTTGGGTTGTGGGGTGGCATTCTTGGCAAGCCGGCGCTGTGGTTGTTGCCTATCACGTTTCCGTTGGTGATGTGCGTGGGTGCAACGCTTGGCATCGCAGGCGTGCCGTTTCCGGCGGTTGAAACCGGCATCGCGCTGTCTGGCGTCGTGCTTGGCGCAATGGTTTTGTTCGCGCTGCGCCCGCCTTTGTGGTTGGCGATGGCGATGGTCGGCATTTTCGCGATGTTCCACGGCTATGCTCATGGGGCGGAACTGCCGACCTCGGCCAGCCCGATTGGTTATGCCGCGGGCTTTGTGCTGGCCACAAGCACTCTGCATCTGATCGGCATCGCGATTGGTCAGCTTTGGCAATGGCGCAGCGGCAAGGTTGTTGTGCGGGCGGTTGGCGCGGCTATCGCGCTGGCAGGTGGCGCTTTTCTGACCGGTTTGGCATGAGACTGCGCGTCGGCGTCGTTTTACTGGCGCTGACGCCACAGGCTGCCGCTGCCCATGGCACGCTTGCGGGTGGTGGTGGGTTTTATGCCGGGATTGAGCATCCGTTTCTCGCTTGGGAGCATACGATATTGCTGATCGGCCTCGGGCTACTGCTTGGGCGTTTGGGGCGTATGCGCGCGCGGCTGCCGTTGTGCGGCTTGCTGATCGGCCTTGGCGCGGGGTTGATCTTTGGCCCAGCCTTGGGCTTCCCGGGGTCCGGTGTTTCGATTTTGCTGTTGGCGATGCTGGCGGGTGCTATCGTTGTGCTGATGCTGCCTGTGCCGATGCTGCTGCTTGCGGTGCTTATGCTAATGGGTGGTGTGGCGGTCGGGCTGGACACTGGGGTGCCACCGCCGCCTGATATGACGGCAATCGAGCTTTATGCGCCTTATCTCGGCGTCGTGGTGGGGGTATTCCTGATCGTGCTGAACGTGATGGCGCTTGCCTCGCTGGCCACCCGCCCGCCCTATACTATCGCCGTGCGTATGGTGGGGTCTTGGATCATTGCCATCGCCATGATGGTGTTGGCGCTGCATTTGCGTCAAATCACCGGAGCGGTATGATGATGGGTCGAGGTTTGCACTATAGCCCCGGTTTTCGTCTGGCTGCGACGACGGTGCTAGCCTTTGGCCTTGTTGTGGGCATGGTCGCGCTGCAAACGCCGCAGTCGAACACGCGCCACACTGGCCACCGTGATCCAGCCGAGGTGGTGGCCACGCTGCATACGGGGGGGCGCAGCTATCCCGCTGCGCTGCGCGATTTGCTGATTGCCGCTCGTGCCGCACCAAATGATATAATCGCCGCCAAGGCCGCCGCGCGCGCCCTGATTGATGAGGGCCGAACTGCGGGCGACAGTCGCTTGGTTGGCGCCTCGCTGGGCGTATTGCGGCCCTTCATGGCGGCGGATGATGCCGAGATTTTGACGCTTGCCGCCACCGCGCGGCAGTATCAGCATGACTTTCTAGGTGCGCTGATGCTGCTGGACCGTGCTATCGTGCTGAATCCGCGCGATGCAAATGCGCTGCTGATCCGCGCCACCATCCATATCGTGCGCGGTGATTTTGCGACAGCCGAGGCGGATTGCCAGAGCATCAGTGCCCTGCAACGGCCCGATCTAGGCTTTTTGTGCGTAGCGACCGCCGAAACCATGACCGAGCGTGCGCCTGCCTTTGCCGACAGGATTGCGAAGGTGATGGCAATGCCGCAGGTTTTTGATCCGGCGCTGATCCCCTATGCGCAAAGCCTGCTGGGCGAAATCGCAGCGCTTCAGGGACGAAACGACATTGCAGCGCAACATTTCACCGCACTGCTTGCGATGGACCCGTCAGACATCAGGGTGCGTCTGATGCTGGCGGATCTGTTGATACAAGACAGTAAGCATGAGGATGTGTTGGCGCTGCTGACACCCGCGCCTGACGTGGATGGCGTGCTGATCCGCCGCTACCTTGCGGCCACGTCGCTTAAGCAAGCGGATATCGCCGACCCGGCCAAGGCGGAACTGGGGCGGCGCGTTCGGCTTAATCTGGATCTTGGCCTGACCGCACATGCCCGCGAAGAGGCGCAGTATTTTCTGCTGGTCGCCCCCGACCCAGCGCAGGCTTTGGCGCGCGCGCAAGTCAACTGGGCTCTGCAGCATGAAATCGACGATCTGCGCTTGCTGATCGCGGCAGCCGTTGCCGCCGATCAGCCCAAAGCGGCAGTGCCAGCGCTGGCATGGATGGCCAAGGTCGGAATTGTGGTGCCAACGCTGATCATTCCCGATGCGGTGAGAGAGGCGGCAAAATGAGGCATGCCTTTGCGGTAATGATACTCTGCTTGCTGGCTTTTCTTGGCGTTAACAGTGCCCAAGCCCATGAAACCACGCGCTCTTACCTAACCCTGACCCGTGACGGTAAGGCGGCGGATCTTGGCATCCGGGTGGCATTTCGTGACATCGAAGTCGCCGTATGGATGGATGAGGATCTGGACGGCCAGATCACCTGGGGTGAGACAGAGCGACGGCTGCCAGCGGTCAGTGCCTATATCGCCTCTGGTCTGACGCTTGAGACCGGCGGTGCTTGCACGCTGACGCAAACCGGGGCTGACACTTCGACCAGCGGCGGCATTGAATATCTTGATGTCAGCTTTGCCGCCACTTGCCCAAGCGCCATAGCCCCGTTGACCATAGCGACGCGGCTATTCGCCGAGATTGATCCTGATCACCGCATGTTCGTGCAATCGTCGATGAACGACACCAGCACCTCGACGTTGTTAAGCCGTCAAGAGCCCTCGGTCACGCTATCGGGCGACAGTGGCGGTGCGCTGGCGTCTTTCATCAGCTATTTCAAAGCCGGGGTCGAGCACCTGCTGGCGGGTGCTGACCATATGCTGTTCCTGCTGGTGCTGATCCTGCCTGCGGCCTCCGCAACGGGTTCAGCGAGAACCTCTGCCTTGCGGGTACTGACGGCGGTGACGGGCTTTACCCTTGCCCATGCGGTCACGCTGACGGCTGCGACCACGCAACTGTTGCGCCCGCCGCCGGATGTGATCAACGCGCTGATTGCCCTATCGATTGCGATAACCGCCGCCGATAATATCCGCCCGTTCATCCCGGCGCCGCGCGCGGCGGTTGCGGCGTTTTTCGGCATCATCCACGGCTTTGGTTTCGCGTCCGCGTTGGGGGCGTTGCAACTGACGGGGGGCAGTTTCGTGCTGGCGCTGGTTGGCTTTAATCTTGGCATCGAAGTGGCGCAGATCGGTTTGGTGCTGGTGATGATGCCCGCGCTGTACATGCTGGCGGGTGGGCGGTGGCTGCTGTGGTTTGGTAGCGGGCTTGCCGGGATCGCAGCGCTTTGGTGGTTCTGGCAACGCGTGCTGCCGTTCTTCCCCGGATGAGATAATTTTAATCGCCGAAACTGGCCGCTAAACTTGAGTCCACAGCCAAACCAGCCAGAATGCCAAGGCAAGCCATGGGCCAAAGGCCAGATGGGCTTGGTGTCTGAACTGCTGCATCAGCAGGGCTTGGATCAAACCCCCGATTGTGGCCAGCAGCAAAACCATCGGCAGGTTTTGCCAACCCAGCCAAGCGCCAGCCGCCGCAAACAGTTTGGCATCGCCAAGCCCCAAACCGTCGATCCCGCGCAGGCGAAAGTAAGTTTCGCCCAAACCCGCAAAAAGCGCAAAACCTGCGGTCGCACCGATTATGTGATCCACGGTCAAAGTTTGCGGATTTACCGCTGCAAGCGCCAAGCCAATGCCAATCAGTGGCAGGCTGAGTTTGTCAGGAATTCGCAAGCTTTTGATATCAAACAATGAAATAGCCAAAAGCATCACGAACAGCACGATTGTGGCCGCGATAAAAAGACCGGGCGGCAAACTATCAGTGAAAGGTTTAATCACTTTTTCTTGATCCATAAATGTGAAAAAAAGTGACAAGGGGTGAAACTTAGTCATACGCCCGCGCGTTTCTGATCTGACGCGTAGAAATCGGCAATCCTCTGCGTCTCCAAGCGTCGCGTCATCTTAGCTGAGTTCACTACGTCGATGATGGTTAATGCGTCTCATAAAGATAATCTTAGTGGCCTCGACATGCCACCCCTCAGGAGGAATTATGAAAGTTAGAACCCGTTATATGCTCGGGACGATGATGGTGGCTGTGCTTGCAAGTGCAGCGCCCTCGGTCTGGGCTTCAAGCCACAGAGAAGCGCCCGGCATCGCAGGCATGCCGCGCGTCGATGCGACCGATTTTTACATGTTTCGCAGCTATGAACCGGGTCGCGATGGGTATGTCACCCTGATCGCGAACTATGTGCCGTTGCAATCGCCTTACGGCGGGCCAAACTATTTTGAGCTCGACAACGACGCTGTCTATGAAATTCACATCGACAACGACGGCGATGCAAAAGAAAACCTGACCTTCCAGTTCAACTTTGACAGTGCGTTGATCGAGGCTGGCAAAGGCAAGACTTATGAGATCGGTGGTGTTTCTGTACCTGGGCCGTTGCGTCAGGCTGGTCAAATTGGCAGCGCTACCAATGACCCGAACATCAATGAGACGGAATCCTACACCGTCAAAATGATCAGCAATGACCGCCGCAAAGGCACTATTGCGGATGTGACCAAGGCGGGCGGTTCTAGCAAAGTGTTCGCCAAGCCGATCGACAATATTGGCAACAAGACCATCCCGGATTACAACAGCTACGCCAACAACCACATTTTCCCGATCACCATTCCGGGTTGCGCACAGCCGGGCCGGGTTTTCGTCGGCCAGCGTGCCGAGGCTTTCGCGGTTAATTTGGGCGAAGTGTTCGACCTTGTGAACCTTGTGCCGCTTCAGGGCGCGTCTAACGCGGCTTACCCGCAATACGACACGGCAACGCCCTTTGCCGGCGGCATGGTTCAAGACCGAGCAAACGATGATGTTGTCGGAGAATCCAACGTAACATCGCTTGCGCTAGAGCTGCCGATTGCTTGCGTCACGGGTGCCGGCAATGGTGTGATCGGGGCTTGGACCACGGCAAGCCTGCCTCAGGCGCAGTTGCGTGATCCTTCGCCGACTTACAACGGCACCACCCGTCAGGGCGGCGCATTGGTGCAGGTGTCGCGGCTTTCCGCGCCGCTGGTGAATGAAATCGTGATCGGTTTGAAAGACAAAGATCTGTTCAACGCGGCAAAGCCGACGCAGGACGGCGCTTTGGCGACTTATGTGACCAACCCGGTGTTCCCGGCTTTGCTCGACGCATTGTTCCGCACCGCAGTTGGGGCGACCTCAAACATCGCGCCAAGCAACTTTCCGCGCAATGATCTTGTCACTGCCTTCCTGACTGGCTTTCCAGGCGTGAACCAACTTTCCACTGTGACCGGTTCGGAAATGATGCGTCTGAACACCGCCTTCCCGGCAACACCACGGGCAAATCAGAACACCTTTGGACTGGTTGCCGAAGATCTGGGCGGTTTCCCGAATGGCCGTCGTCCGGGCGATGACGTGGTTGATATCGAGCTGCGCGTTGCTATGGGCGCATTGTGCCACGATCTGCCGCTTGGTGCTGAGCTTGGTGTTCCCGGTGCAGTTGAAGACACACCGACCGATCTGGTGAACCTGAACTTGTGTGGAGCGGATCGCGATGCCAGCATGGCTGCCGCTCCCGTTGGTACTGCGGCTTTTACCGATGGTGCGCCGATGAATGCCACCGAACTGCTGAATGCCTTCCCTTATCTGAACCCGCCGATCCCCGGATCGCCGAACAACGAGGGCTGATCCATGACACGGAAAGGAAAACTGCTTTCGACCTTTGCAGCTTCGTTGGCTTTGCTGGCGGCCTGCGATGGCAGTGATGGCGTGATGGGAAATCCGTCGGCCCAATTCGGCAACCAATTCGCCGCGGCTTTCAACGCGAAACCTAACGCCGCTGCGAAAGATGATCCCAATCTGGTCATCACCTACAAAGGCGTGACCGGGGTGAACTACACGGCGGACCCGCTAGATATCTAAACTTTAGCCCCCGTAGCTTTGGCTGCGGGGGCTTCATTGAATGATGGCGGCGGTTTCTGACGGCCGCCATTTTCATATCGTGCTGTCAGGGCGCTGCGGCGTATTTGGGCGGCTCTACGGTGCCCAGCGGGTTTTGCCGGAAGATCGCCTCCACTTCCGGCCCGCCACGCGCGGTGCTGCGCTGCAAAAGTGTCTGCATCCGCTGTGCCGTATCTGCGATGGTGACACTGGTTGTCACCTCGAAATAGCGAGAGACAAAGCCAACACCCGGCGCCAAGATCACCCCCGCAGCGGTCAAATCGGCTGCGGTCAGAAAGCCTTGGCGCTTGCGAATGCCCTGCAACCTGCCAGCCTGAACCGGATTGTCGGTGATCACTGCAAGTAAGGCTGCGGGCGCGGTGTTGATGTTGATATCGGTGCGTCCGGGCAGAACGGTGGCAAGTTGCGACAGCCGTGCCACTTCGTCGGGTGTTAACCCCGCTTCGGCGACCAGATCGGCCATCCGCACCAGGGGTTGCGGCTGCACCAGCCTTGCCGCGATGCGCGGGGCAACATCGGCAGGCAAATCAAGGCGTTTCACAATACGTTGCAAAATTTGCGCGCCAAGTGCGCCACTCAGCGGCAGATTGTTCAGATTGAACCGACTTTGCGCATCCTCAATCTGCAACGCGAAGGTGCCGCCTGCAATTTGCACCTGTTGCTGTCCGACCAAAGCCCAAACCTCGGTCATGTTGTCGGTGGTGGGGGCCACTGTCATATCGCGGCGCAGCGCTACGATGGCACTCGCCTCGCCACCCGAGATCAGCGCAAGCGCTTGGCCTGCCGAACTGAAGCGTTGGCTGCGCAGGATCGCAAGATCAGACAGGCTGATCATCGCGTAAACCACCGAGGCAGTCAGTGCCAGAATGACCAGAACGTTGATCAGTACAACGCCGTTTTCCGCTGTGCGCTTTTCTGTTGGCCGCGCCATGATCAACGCGCCTCGCCAGGCAACACCACGACGCGGCGCAGGTGATTGCCGTTTTCTGCCAACGTCACGGTGAGGGAAATTGCCAACGGGTTAGGGGTTGCTTGGCCGGGTAAGATCACCCGATCAGCGGGCGGCCAAACCGACCCCCAGCCGCCACTGGCTGCGTAAAACTGCCATTCAACCGCAGCCACGCCATGCAACAGCGGTTGACGCGCCGGATCTGAGCCGGCTTTTGCCGCAATATCACGGAACAGGGTATCTTGATCCACTTCGTAGCGCAGATTGACGCTGCCGCCCGCAGCATCGGCTGCGTTGCGTTGCAGGCTGACAGATGCCGCCCCCGCTGCCGCATCTGTCGGGGGTGGGTCTAGCACCAACGAGCTGTTGCGCGCTTGACTAAAATCTAACGTAATCAGGTGCATCGCGCGTTGCAATTCGGCCAACCGCTCTAGCCTGCCTTCGGTCAGACGCTGGGTGCGCAAAACCTGATCCAGCATCGAAAACCCGGCAACACCGATCAGCGCAAAGATTGCCAAGGCCACCAGAACCTCAACCAGAGAAAAGCCGGCCATCGGGTCGCGCCGTGTGGCCAGGGGCTTTTTCACGTCCCCGCAACTTCGCCCAAAACGACAATGCTGCCGTTCTCGATACCCAGCACGGTCAGATCACGTTGACAGCGGCCATCGGGTAGAAAGCGAAACGCTCCCAGAACGCCGGTAAAGCCTGCGGCACGCGTTACACCTTTGCGCGAAAGCGCGCCGCCATCGCCCAGCCCCACCGCAAGCAAAGCCGCATCATAGCCAAGGGCTGCAACGGTGCCGGGTTGTTCGCCAAATGCCGCGTCAAATCGGTCTGCAAATGGCAAAAACAGATCAGGCGGCGGCGCTGCAAACCAAGCCCCCGCCAGATTGGTATCACTTTCGACAGCGCCGACGCCCCATTGCACCGAGCCAAGCAGTTGCACCCCGCTGCCTTTCAATTCGGCCGCAAAAGCCTTCAATGTCGCCCCACCATCTGGCAGAAAAACCGCCTCGGGCAACCGACCGCCGCCCGCAGTTTTCAGCGCTGACACCAATCCACCGCTTGCAGGATCGCGCAGCAGTGTCGCCGTCAGGGTGATGCCCCCCGCCGGAGCGATGCGATTTGCTGCGGCGGCAGTGGCTGATCCCAGCGGGCCGTCGCGCGCCACAATGGCGATCCGCGTCAAACCTTGTGCGCGGGCATAGCTGAACATGGTGGAAACCGATTGCCCCGGGGTGATGCCCATTACAAACGCACCACGCGGTCCCAAAGAGTCGTCATTCGAGAAGGTGATCACCGGCACTTTGCCCGCAACCGCCAGCACGCTGGGGGTTTGATCAGATTTCAGCGGACCCAGCAGCAGTTTGGCCCCGGCATCCAATGCCTTTTGCGCCGCCGCCGCAGCACCTTCGGCGGTATCAGCAGTGTCATAGACTTTTGGCGCGGTGCCTGCCGCTGACGCTTGCGAGACAAGGCTTGCAGCCCGCGCCATATTCTGGCCCAAAGCCGCAGCAGAACCTGTTAAGGGTAGCAACAACGCCGCATCGCGGCCACCAGCACCAGACGCTGCCTTAAACGGGCCTGTGGCAATGCCAGAGCACCCCGCCAAAGCGCCAGCCAGCACCGGGAGACTAACGCTTGCAACAAATGAGCGACCAAACCAACGACGGGTCATATGGCTGGCGGCGAGTGGCGCTTTGGTCATTGGTCGTGCTCCTGGGTATTGCGGCGTTTTTAGGCTCGGTCATCACTTATATGCCTGCGCGCTTTGCGGCGGAACAAATCGGCTTGCCGTCAGACAAGGTGCAGGTGTCAGGTACGATTTGGAATGGATATTCGCGGTTGGGCGACGCCCATGTGCTAACTTGGCAGACATCGGGTTGGGAAAGTTTGCGCCGGATGGCCGTTGTGGTCAACTGGCACCTGACCGGACCGCAGACTGATCTGATGGGACGTGTTGCGGTGCCGTTGCCGCCAGAGCCCAATCGTGCTGAATTGGATGCGGTGCGCGGCAGTATCGGCTGGCCATTGGTCGAATTGGCATTGCCAGATCTGCCGATCCGCTGCGATGCAACTGCGGTTTTCGATGGCTTGCAGATCAAGCTCATCCCCGGCGTTAGGCAGGGTGACGGCATCATTTCAACCTCACCGGGCCGTTGCGAACGCCTTGATGCCGACATGCCCGCCGTACCGACGCCTGCGTTAAGTGCCGCCATTAGTTTTGACAGCGACGGGCTGGTGGCGGTTCTGGTGCAAACAGATCTGCCGCAAACAGCGCTTGCGACCCTGCGGCTGAGCAACGCCGACCGCATCATTGTGACCATCCATCCAGCCGGTGCGGCCTTGGTGCCGGGGATGCCGTCAAGTGCCGATTCAGAGATCGAATTGCCCTTGGCGACGCTGTTCCCCTAAGCGCCTTCATTTGGTGACCAGCCCGTTCATCGACACGATCGGCAGCAAGATCGCCAGAACCATCACCATCACCATGCCGCCCATCAATAGCAGGATTGCGGGTTCAGCCAGCGCCACCAAGGCGCGCACCCAAGCATCCAGATCGCGCTGCTGATCGGTGGCCGCGTGATCCAGTGCCGCGCCCAGATTGCCCGAGGCCTCGCCGCTTGCGACCATCGCCACCAACATCGGCGGGAACACGGCGGCCTCGTCCATCGCGCGCTTCAGACTACTGCCTTGGCGGACTTTCTCAGTGACCTCGGTGACGCGGGCGCGCACATACAGGTTTGGCGTCACATCAGCGGCGGCCACCAAAGCCTCAAGCAGCGGCACGCGGCTTTGTACCAAGGTGGCAAGCGTGCCGGCAAATTGGCTGGCGTTCATCCGCTGCACCAGTTTTGCGGTAAGGCGGCCTTCGGCCAGCAAGCGGTGCCAGCGCAGTTTGTTCTGCGGCACGCGCAACCAGCGCCCCCAAGCGAAAACGCCGATGACTAGGCCCGCCGCCGCATAAAGACCATAGCCGCGCACGAAGGCAGAAACTGCGATCAAAGCACGGGTCAGAAATGGCAAATCGGTGCCACGTGACGTGAACACCCGCACAATATCGGGCACGACAAAGGCCATCAGCAACGTGATAATACTAAGGCTGACCACCGCCAAAAGCGCAGGGTATAGCAGTGCCAACTGCACGGTCTGGCGATTGCGGGCGCGGTTTTCCACGAAGCTGGCCAGATGCGTCATCACCTGATCCAGCTTGCCAGCAGACTCGCCCGCGCGGACAGAGGCGCGGTAGAAATCCGAAAATATCAGCGGATAGGTTGCAAGCGCATCGCCAAAGCTTCGCCCTTCAAGCACAGAGGCGCGCACGTTCAACAGCGGACCCGCTACTTTCGGCGGCATGCCTTGCGCAATCGTCGACAGCGCATCCTCTATCCGCAAGCCAGAGCCGATCAGCGTCGCCATCTGCCGGGTGATCAAAGTCAGCGAGGCCAAGGGTATCCGAGGCCCCGATTTTGCCCCGACTGGCGCTTTTGAGGCAGAGGCGAATGGGGCCTTAGATACCTTTGCGGCAGACCGCGCGCTTGCAACGACTTCCAACGGTAACAAGCTACGGGCGCGCAGCTGTTGGCGTGCGGCGGCAACAGACACAGCTTCCAGCATACCGTTTTGCGGCTTGCCTGCATCGTCCAGCGCTTTGAACCGGAAAGCTGCCATCGCTATGCCTCTTGCGCCACACGGGCGACGTCTTCAACCGTTGTCACACCCGCCCGGATTTGCCGCAAGCCATCGGCAATCAATCCCGGCCCGTCCAGCCGCGCCTGTGTAGTCAGATCGGCCTCTGATGCGCCCGCATAAATCAAAGCCTCGATCTCGCGGTTGATTGCCACAACTTCATAAATACCCGACCTGCCGCGATAACCTTGACCCTGGCAGGCAGTGCAGCCGCAAGCGCGAAACAGCGCGTCGCCCACATTCAGCCCTTCGATCAGGGATGCGTCGGTCGCTGTCGCCGTGTCTTGCATCCGACAATCCGAGCACAAGCGCCGCACCAACCGTTGTGCCACCACGCCCACCAACATCGGTGCCAACAAAAACCGCTCGACCCCCATATCGACCAACCGAGACACTGCCCCCACCGCCGTGTTGGTGTGCAAGGTGGACAGCACGAAATGCCCGGTCATCGCCGATTCAACGGCGACTTGCGCGGTTTCGCGGTCGCGGATTTCGCCGACCATGATCACATCAGGATCTTGCCGCAAAATCGCCCGCAAACCGCGCGCAAAGGTCAGATCAGTGCGCGGATTGACCTGCATCTGGCCGATGCCATCGACCGAATATTCAATCGGGTCTTCTACTGTCATGATGTTCCGGCTTAGATCATTCAGATGATCGAGTGCGGCATAAAGCGAGGTGGTTTTGCCCGAACCCGTCGGCCCGGTGACCAAAAGCATACCATCAGGGCGCGCCAACAATCGGGCGAACACCTCAGCATCGCGCGGCGACATGCCCAGCCGGTCTAAGCCGAACCGGGTGGCGTCGCGGTCCAGCAGGCGCATCACCACCCGCTCGCCATACTGCGACGGGATTGTCGAGACGCGAACATCCACCTCATGCCCACCCACCCGCAGCGACACACGACCATCCTGCGGCAAGCGTTTTTCGGCAATATCAAGCCGCGCCATCACCTTGATCCGACTGACCAGCAACGGGGCGAGCGAGCGCTTTGGTTCGACCATCGAACGCAGCACCCCATCAATGCGAAACCGCACCAGCAGTTTACGCTCTTGGGTTTCGATATGGATATCCGAAGCGTTTTCCTTGATCGCCTCCAGCAACAGCGCGTTGATCAGGCGGACAACCGGGGCATCCTCGGATTGATCCAGCAGATCATCGACTTCGGCGGTGCGGTCGGCAAGGCTGGCCAGATCATCATCCGCGCCAGCCGCATCCGACGCATCGCTGGCATTGTCGCGGTAGGCGGCGGCCAAACGCGCATCAAACAGCGCCTCTGACAGTGGCTCCAGCCGCAAACCTTTGCCTGCGACGCGCTGCACCTCGATCAGCGCGGAGACAGTGGCGGCAGGCCGCAGCACGCAAACCGGTCCCTCTGGCCCGGTTTCCAGCAGCACGCCGTGCTGGCGGGCAAAGGCATAGGGCAGGCCCGCACGGCGGGGCGGCGGCGGTGTGATCTGCGCATCTGCCATGATTATCTTTCCAACGCGAAGGTTGTGGTGACAACGCCGGGGGCGGGTCTGCGGGTCATTTCAAGATCGCTGACAGACAGACCATGTTCGCGTTTCAACGCCTCAAGCCACAGGATCACCTGATCAAAACTTGCTTCTTCCAACACCACCCGCGCGCCACCGCCCTCGGCCTCAAGCCTGCGAATAACCAGTTGAGCAGTGGCGGCGGAATCGGTCAAGATCACCGGGACAGGGCGGTTGTCCACGATGGCAGCCGCAGCGCCGCCCGCCGCAAAAGCCGGGTTTTCCAGTGCCGTCAGCCCCGCGTCATACAGCGCAATCTTGTTTACCAGATCGGTCCGGTACTGGCGCAACGGTTGCCAGATAAGTGCGACACCGACCCATAGCAGCGCGCAGGCTGACAAGACCCCCAACAACAGCCGTTCGCGCGCCGTGCGTTGCTCAAACCAATCCTGCGCGAGGGCGAAGTATTTGTTGGTCATGGTCTGCCTTGCCGCAAAGTCATCTGAACCTCGGCAGCGCCATCGCCCGACGTGGCAGCCCCCGCAATCACCCCAAGCCCTACCGCGCTAAACGCTGTCTCGGCCGTTTGCAGCGCGGCAAGATCAGGCGCCTCCATCGTCAAAGCCAAGCTGTCGTCGGCCTTGGAAAACCGCAAAGCCTTGATCTGAACTGTGCCCGTCTGCGGCTGCAACGCGCCAAATGCCTGCGCCAGCAAAGGCAAAAGCCGCCCCGCGCTTGCAGGTTGCTGCGCCGCCAGTACCGAAGTCAGTGCTGTGGCCACGTCGCCCTCAACGCTTTGGCCATGCGCCTGCATCGCCGCACGCACAGCATCCTCTTTGGCCGCCAAGATGCCATTCAAGCCTACGACATCCAGCCCAAGCAGCGTCATATGCCCAATCGCGGCAATCGCCAGAATGATGCCCAACATCCGCGCGTCTTTCGGCAAACCTGCGCGCCGCCGCGCAAAGCGGCCAGAGCGCAGATCAAACCCCTTCAGCCGAGGATCAATCACGGGGGTAAGTTGGCCGTGCGAAGTCACCGTAACTTCGGTAGGCAGATTGCCGCCGAGCAGCATTACCCCCGGCGCTCCGGCCGATTTCCACAAGGTTGGCAGCATTGAGGTCGCCGCCGCAAAACCAGTGCCATCTGCCATCCGCACCAGCGCGCGATCTTGTTGCGCCAGCACCGCCCAATGGCCTCGCTCTGGCACTTGCAGCGCCAAAACATCTGGCAGAACAGCCTCAGCGCTGTCAGGCATCGCTGCAATCAGATCCGCCATCACCGTGGTGCTGACCACCGCAACCAGCCATGATCCAGCGTTAGTCGCATCATTCAGCTGCGGCCCTAAGACAATATGAACCTGATCCAAAGGCTGGGCAATCAACTCCTCGACCGCGAAGCCCACCACAGCACGCCGCTGGGTTGCGGCCATTTTCGGCAAAGTGACATTCAGCAAAAGCACATCTTCACTGGCTATCCAACGGGGGACACCAGCGACAGCAAAGGTGTTCGCGGCGATCACAGCCGGAGCCAGAAACGGGGCACTATCTTTTTTCAACGCAGTTTTCGGGCGCAAGCGCGACGGCCACAAAAACCGCAGCGAAGGACCAAGCGCGCCGCTTATGCTTTTGTGATCAATCATGTTGTCACATCGGCTCCTCTTTGAACGCACACGCTGCAATATTTATGATACGAAGTGAAACCAAATAAGTTGCAACGCGTATGTCAGATATAGGTGTCCTCAAGAACGGATGTAAAGATGATCGCGTTGGCCAAGCTGTTCTCGATCCGTATCAAAAGCTTGCGGCAAACTTTGTCGGCTCGGTTGCCTGTTGCATCGACACAGGCTAAGCGGGCGCACGACAGCGGCGTGACGCTGATCGAAATGATGGTTGTGCTGGTGATCATCGGCATCGTCGCGGCCTTGGTTGTGCCCAATGTTATCGGCAGACCCGATGAGGCGCGGGTGGCCGTGGCAGGCGCGGATCTGCGCAGTGTTGCCGCCAGCCTTGAGATGTACCGACTGGACAACCGCACTTATCCGACCACAGAGCAAGGCTTGGCGGCGCTCAGCGAGCGACCTTCAGCAGCACCGCTGCCGATCAGTTGGGCAGCGGGCGGCTATTTGCCATCGCCACCGGTAGACCCTTGGGGCCATCCCTACATCTACACGTCGCCCGCCGAAAACGGTCCCTACGAATTGATCTCGAACGGTGCGGATGGTGTGCCCGGCGGCGAAGGTGCAAATGCTGATATTCGCCATGGCGCGACCAACTGATGACGGTGCAACCGCACCCAGCGATCCCGCCAAAGAAGGTGCGGCTTGGCCGGGAAAGCGGATTAACGCTTGTCGAAATGCTGGTGGTCTTGGCGGTGATCGGGGTTGCAACTGGGGCAACCATGCTGGGGTTGAATGCCGCCGACAGAGGATCACGGGCGCAAACAGAAGCGGTGCGGCTGGCAAGCAACCTGTCGCTTGGGGTGGATGAGGCCATGGTCGCAGACACCCCACTTGCTTTGATCTGGGATGCCGACGGCTACAGCTTTGCGGCATGGTCTGAGCCACAGAGCGATTGGCAGCTGGCCATGCCGGGTATTTTGGGCACGCGGCATGACTTGCGCGACCCATTACAGCTTGTGATTGAAGGCAAGGACAGCAATGATCCAATCATGATAGAACCCAGCGGCTTGGGCCCGCCGATTATGTTTGTGTTTTCGTCGGCATCTGATGCCAACAGCGCCGCATGGGTTGTGGATTTTGATGGCTTTTCGGCGACGGCAAGGCCGAAGGAGGCGATGTGACCCAGACCCGCAGCCCCGACGCAGGCTTTACCCTGATCGAGACGCTGGTGGCGCTGGTTATTCTGGCGATGTCGGCGATTTCGCTGTTGGGCGCGACCGAGGCGCATATTGGCAGGATCGGGGCCTTGGAAAATCGGGCTGCGGCACAATGGGTGCTGGAGAATTATTTGGCCGAACTGACGCTCGGCCTGTCGCCTGTGACGGCACCCGATGCCATGAATGGCGTGAGTTTTAGCGTCGAGGTCAACAACACCCCGACGCAAGACCCTGATCTTGAACAGGTTGACCTTGTGGCGCGGGATGCAACAGATGGGCGCGAGTACAACCATCTGATCGGCTTTGCCGATATGGCCGCCAAAAACCGGCTGTCGCAATGAGCGGGGTTTCTCAATGATCGCGCGCATTCCGAAACTGCCGATCTGGGCGCTGGCGGCGGCAACCTCGATTTCGCTGGGCGCATCGGCCGGGCCAGTGTTCTGGCGGGTTAGCGGTAACGATGCAGGCGTGCGTACGGCGTCAACTCAAACCCCATCTGCCGAAGTCGCACGCTTTGATCTGACGCCGATTCTGAGCTTCATGCCCTTTGGCACTTCGGTCGTGCAAGCTCCGGTGCAGGAACTGTCGGGCGAAACCAGTCTGGGGCTAGTTCTGCTTGGCGTCACGCTTGCACAACCCGCCTCAGGATCGCGCGCTATCATTGCAGGCGGCACTGGTCCCGCCCGCGCATTTTACATTGACGAGGATATCACCCCCACCGCCACCTTGGCAGCGATCGAGGCGGATCATGTTGTGTTGGATGTGGGCGGGCGGCTAGAGACTTTGTCCTTCGCCAAGCGCGGTGACGCCGCGGCTGTGGTCAATAATGCTGGCCCTGATCTACGCAATCTGATCCCTTCGGCGGCAGCCGCTGCCACACCCGCTGCAGGTTCAAACGAGCCTGACGCCGTTATTGCGCGCTATCGTGCCGCCATCGCAATGGATGCTCAGGGGGTGCTGGATCGGCTCGGGTTGCAAGCAACTGCTCAGGGCTATCGGGTGACTGAAAACGCCTCAAGCGGTGTCAAGCAGGCAGGCTTTAAACCTGGCGATGTGGTTACGACTGTGAACGGCCAAAAAGTAGGCGACATCCCGGCAGATCAAAGCTATTTTGATCAAGTGGCCGCATCGGGTCGCGCACGTGTAGAGCTGCTTCGGGACGGACAGACCATCGTTATGTCCTTTCCTTTGCGTTAATCAGAGGCAGCCTTGAAAATACCTTTTGTCATTCTCTCCATCCTGATTGCGCTGCTTTTGCAGTTTGCAAGCCCTGCCATCGCGCAGATCATGCCAAAACCAGCGACTTTCGTCATCAACCTGCGCGACGCCGATATTCGCACCCTGTCAGAACAGGTCTCGGACATCACTGGGCGGACTTTGGTGCTTGATCCGAATGTGACAGGGACTGTCACGGTGATCTCGACCGAACCGCTGAACGTAGATGGTGTGTGGGAGCTTTATCAATCGGTGCTCGCAGTGCAGGGCTTTGCGGCTCTGCCATCTGGCAAACTTTGGCGGATCGTGCCGCAAGCCGCGATCCGTGAGGGCGGCGGTGTGATTGCGAACAGCGATGATATTGGCCGCCTTGACGTTGTCACCAAGCTTGTCCAACTGAAAAATTTCCCTGCGACGACCGCCGTGGGTGCCTTGCGCCCGCTGGTGGCCAGCTTTGGCTATATTGAGGCAGTGGTAGATACCAACACACTGGTGATCACAGATACCGCAGAAAACGTCCGCCGGATCGAAGACATCGCTTTGGCTCTAGACGCCGACACCGGGCAAGAGGTGTTCTCGATCCAAGTCAGGAATGCCGATGTGGTGGCGGTGGGGGCCGCAGTTGACGGCGTCCTGAAATCTTCAGGCACCGAAGGCGGCGTGGCGCGCGTCACCGTCGATCCGCGCTCGAACGTTTTGTTACTGAAATCAAACCGTGAAACCTATGAAATGGTGCAGCGCATCGTGGCCGAGCTGGATGTGCCGGGCAAAGCCATTCCCTCAACCGTGCCGGTGACGCGGGTCTACAAACTGCGTTACGCCGATGCGACTTCGATGGCTGAGGTTCTGCGCGGCCTGATCGGCTCTGGCAGTGTGGTCAGCAACCCCGTGGCCGAAGCGCTGCCGCCCGACGCTGCAATTGGCGGCGAGGGTGAACCGGCCGTTGATACGCCCCCAAGCCCGCCGCCCGTGACGTCGCTTGCCGCTGAAGATATCACCATCCAACCAGCCATAGAAACCAATGCGGTTGTGGTGCGTGCCCGCCGTGAAGTGCAATCTGATCTGGCGGCTTTGATTGCCGAATTGGATCAACGCCGCCCGCAAGTGCTGATCGAAGCCGCGATTGTTGAAGTGTCAGGCGATATATCAGAGCAACTTGGCGTGCAGCTTGGTTTTGGCAGCGCAGCCCCGCCCGGAGGCTTTGCGGCTACCTCGTTTTCACCGAATGGTCCTACTTTGGACAACATTCTCACCTTGCTTGGCTCGCCCGCTGCGGTCGGAGTTGCCGCATCGGGGCTTTCGATTGGTTTGTCGCGGCAGGATAAATTTGGCTTGTTGTTACAAGCGCTTGGCCAATCAACCAAAGCCAACCTGCTCTCTACCCCCAGCATCACCACGCTGGACAATCAGGCGGCCGAGATCGTTGTCGGCCAAAACGTACCGTTCCGCACCGGCACATTCACGGGCAACGGCAACACCCAAAGCACGATTGAGCGGCGTGATGTCGGCATCACCATGCGGGTGCTGCCAAGGGTAAACCAAGGCGATGTGATCCAGTTGGACATCACCCAAGAAGTCTCCTCCCTCGCCACCGCCGCAGTCGCGGGGGCAGCCGATATCGTCACCAACCGCCGCAGCATCAAGACAACGGTTTTGGCGGATAACGGCGGCACCATCGTGCTGGGCGGTCTGATCACTAATGACCGTCAAAGCAGCAGATCAGAGGTGCCGGGGCTTGGCAAACTGCCGATTGTCGGCGGCCTGTTCCGCTCAAAATCCGACTCATCGCGCAAGCAGACGCTGTTCGTGTTCTTGCGCCCGACCATCCTGCGGTCGCGCAATGATGTGGCCGCGGTGGCAGACAACCGCTTTCAGCGCCTGAAAGCGATCGAATCCAATCCCGGTGAGCCCAAAAGCCTGCTGGCAGAACCCAAACCAGTCCGCCGCCTTCCGGTCGAGATTGACGGATTGTATTGAAATCTTGCCGTCAATGCGTTGCGGTGTAAAATCGGCGATGATGATCTACTCCCCGATCCCTTAACAGATTTCCGGGTGATTTAAGCCAGTGCCTGCACGTGCTGATCGGTTTCGGTTGCACTTTATTACACCATGGCGCGTTGTTGGCCGCTGTTGATTTCCACTTAGAAGTGAGCCAGCGCACTTTTGCATGGAAATTAACACTCTAGTTCCATTCCGGACTGGCGGCTGACGTAGCAGGGCGAGCGTCCGCTCTAGTCCTGATGCTGCAAATGCTACGCCGCACCGCCGTCAGACCGCTCTCCGCCCTTTTCGTATGAAAGCGCATTGCATCGCTATCAGCCGTTTGCGCTCGATTGGGAAAGCCGCCATGATCCTACTAGCTGGATTGGTTGAGGCAGCGCGGGGGCCACAGACCAGGCTAAAGCTTTGATCGCAACCGCGCGTCGTCGCATCTCGCTGAAAATGCTCTAAATTCCGCACGCCGTTAAAAACGGGCAGACAGCATTCCCATGGGTGAAGTCACCCACACTCAACGGTTTCCGCCTTTCGCCCCAACCGCCGGCCACTGCCGCCGAAACAGTCCAAAAAACTGCAACTGCGACGTCTTAGCCCCAGGGCGTCTGCTCATCTTTCAGGGCTTGCCCAAAGATGTTCTCGCGGTGCCAGCGCAGATTTTCGGGATGCGGGGCGTAGTGGGCATCAATGGGTTTAAGGAGCCTGCCACTGGGGTGCAGCAGGCGGTCCACCACCTCGGCAGGAACCTTGTTTCTTGAGACGAGAAGCGTCTCGCAATCCTCGGCCACAGATATCAGCCCACGGTCGAACATCCAGTGCAAGGTTCCAGACAGGGCAAGCCCGTTGCGAATGGAATCGCTGCCGTCCCGTTCCACGGGCCGGATATGCGCGGCCTGAACCTCCGGGCGTCCGCCGCCATTGCGGATTTGCAAGCCGGACATGGCGCAGCGATAGCCGTAGGCTTCCCGTACACGACGGCTGAAAGCCACATCGCGAAATTTGCGGCGGGTCAGACGTTCCAGCACCGGGCGTTGGAACACTTCGGCACCGGCGTCGAATTCGCGCCGCTGTGGGGCATAACGGCTGGCCTCGATCTGCTCAAGGTCTTGGGGCAGGCCGTAGTCGATGATCTGGGCGAAATCACTGTCCGGCAAACGACGGACCGCAAGCTGCACCGAGCCGCCCTTTTTTGGCAGGCCATTTGTGTCCATCAGCGACGTCTCAAGCGGCCGGCCGTCAAGAAGGCGGGGCACGTTGCGGTCAAAGGGCAGATAACTGCCTGGTTCGATCAACGCCAGGTATCGGTCGGGGACGCCCGGCTTGGGGATGACCTTCGAAATCTTCGCCACCGCGAAATATCCCCTAGGACCAGCTTTGACCGGCTCGTAGTAAATCACCCAATCCCCGACGGCCGCCTCGACCGCTTTGAGATATGGCTTTGGAAAGTCGTAAACGACGTCCGGTTCGTCATCGTAAATCGAATCTGCTTTGTGCAAAAGAACGAGTTTTGTCATGCGACCAGGAAACCAATCTGGCTGCGCCTGGCAAGGGAATTGTTGGGCAAGGCGTTGCGGGTAACTATGATCGACCGGATCGGTCACCTGTCTTACCGGTAAAGTCAAAAGCGCTGTCAAATTCAGTATCCTCTCTGCCCACAATCATCCTGTTTCACTGGGGTGACCCCGACCGAAGTGGTTCTGGCCCATAGCGCAAAGCTCCAAATTCGCTTGCTCAACGCTCTTTCTCGACATGGCAAAATCAATGTTATCATCCTGCATCATTTTCGACCCGTTTTGCCTTGAGATCGAAGCATTCAAAGTCGTCGGTTTCTGAGCGTGATGCGAATTTGTTCCGGGTTATGGCAAAGCTGGTTCCCCAGAAATCGATGCCGGGCCAAACCGACTTGGGCCAGTGCAGCCATATATACATTTGATTTATATATCTATTTTAACCTGCGAGACAGCTTGTTCCGGGTTTCGGCGGGTTATTCGTCCCGGGTTTCGGCGGGCCCCGATTTTCTGACGCGATAGACCGGTTTCTACCAAGTTTCAAAATGATAACATTCATGCCCAAGGCACTTCAAAATCATAACATTGAAGGCTTCAAAACGCCCCCAAGTGCGACGATTTGGGGGCTGAAGACTAAACAATGACAAGGCATGATAGAATGAACGTTCCAGAATGAAAACTCGCTATCTGTCGCGGTGGTGTGCTGCTTTAATTTTACCGTGGTTTCCGATGTAGTGCTTTACCGCCGTGGCAAAATCTTCGCGGCGCGGCGCGGAGCTAGCTTTCCAGCAATTGCTGTCCTCAAGCTTAGCCTTCTGACAATTTTCACGTATTGTCTTAATGAACTAGCGTTCTTCGTCGAGGTCTCCAATGTGCGGCAAGTTCACCCAGATGGCGTCGTGGCGCGAAGTCCAAGAGTTCTCAAATCTGTTTGCAGCGCGGGTCGACGATGAAGTTCGCACCTTCACCCAGATGCGCGCGGTGCCGGTGGTGCATCTGGATCGCAACGGTGAGCGCGTCATCACGCCAATGAACTGGGGCTTCACGGATCGGCGCGGCGATGGGCGGCGGACGCCGAAGCACATGCACGCGCGGGGTGAGACGGTTCATCAACTGCGGACGCTCACCGACGCATTTCAACTGCGACGCGGCATCACTTTTGCCAAGACCTTCAACGAAGGCCGGGAGGTGCCGCTGGCCTATGAAGATGGCGAGCGGCCCGGAAAGTTGTGGACGCAGCAATGGACCATTCTACACAAGGGAGGCCGCCCCGCCATCATCGGCGTGATCTACGATCAGTTCGATGTCGGTCGCGGCCCGGAGCATGAATTTGTGCAAGTGACGGTTCCTGCGAACCGGTTGATCTCTGCAATCATCGACCGGATGCCACTGCTACTGAAGGCGATGACGATATTGCGCTGTGGCTTGGCGAATGGCGTGCACCGATTGAAGAGGTGATGGCGTTGATCCGCACGTGTGAGTTCAGCAACTTTTGGGAAATGGATGTCGAAGATCCGTCGAAGAACCCACCACGGCCAAAAAGACGATGAACATCCTTTTTCTAATGGCGACTGCAGCTACTCAGCTGTCGCCGTTGCGCATCCCAACATGCTTTTTGTCGTCAAGACTGCGGGAGTGCTAGGCTCCAGACTTCGGTAACGGGGTCGTGCCAGTCAAGCGTTTTTCGGCATGTGCATCCGTCCGCATGATCGCGGTTTTGACCATGTTTTGTTTCTCCGCTGTCTTTCGGTTATCGCCGCCTTCATCTGAGATCATCCCGGGTGCATGCTTCGGTCCGTGGTCAGCGCGATGGCTGCCAACATGATGCTGGTTCAAATGCAATTCCGATGTGCCCATCTCATAGGCGTGCTCGACGTTGATCGGCAACAGTCCGGACCACGGCATCATCGGAACCACGTCCCTGGGGGGACCTCGAAGGCCTGCTGTCAGACAGGCAACGGTTGGAATCGCAAGTGTCTATGCCGTGAGAGCCACTGCGGTGTCTAATCGGAAATCGGTATCATCAACCCACATCCGGTGAAGGATGACACTGATACGCCGTGCCGAGGCAACCATGGCGCGCTTCGCGCCACGGCGGCGGGCAACCTGTGCCGCCCACGTTCTCAGCCAGGTTGAACGCCCACGGTGCATCATCACGGTCGCGGCTTGGCACAATGCGCGGCGCAAGTTGACATCGCCGGCTTTGGTGATGCCGCCTGAGACATCGCGCTCGCCAGACTGGTTTCGTGACGGTGTCATGCCGACCCAAGGTCCGACTTTTTTGGAAGACGTGAACCGGGCGGGATCATCGACAGCTGATCGGTAGGTCAGCGCGACAACCGCACCCACTCCGGGCATCGACATCAGCCGTCGGCACACTGGATCCTCCTGCGCCAGTTGGCGAACATGGCGCTCCAATCTCGCTAGTTCCAGTCGCAGCGATGCCCGCGCTCGAAGCATCGGTCCTGTCGCGGCCTCCAGCATCGGATTGCCCTCTGCCAGTTCGCGGATGCGATGTTCATACCGGCCGCGGGAGATGGCACCAACCTTCAGCCCGAAGTTACGCAGCAGCCCGCGTAGTGACATTTCCAGGGCGATCATGCCCTGCTGGAGGGCTTTCCGTGCCCCGAGCACGGCTCGGACCTCTTGTGCCGACACGGATTTGCAATGAACCGGCCGGAACCAGCCAAGATGAAGAAGGCGCGCAATACCTTCGGCATCTCGCCGATCCGTCTTGATTGGCATGGCCTTCAGCGCACCCTTCACCTGACGGGTTTCCATCAGACGACATCCAGACCTGCCCCGCTCAGCCCACGGTGCAGCCATTGCGACAAGGGCCCAGCCTCGAGGCCGATCGCGGCAATAGTGCCCTCCTGTTCTCGGGCCCAACGCACCAAGACTTCAGGTTCACTGGCGACCTGCGCCTCTTTCACGATCTTGCCATGCTCGCTGACTACGCAAATCGCGGTCTTTGCCAGCGATACATCCAACCCGACAAACAGTCTCATCCCGTAGTCCTCCTTGTGGATCCAATACGGGAAGGTCGACAACTTGCCCCTGATCTTGCAAGCGGTAACAGGCAGTGCGCAACGCAGGCCCCGTTACAGCATCTCATTGATTTTCAAAGCCAGAACAAGACGGTTGCGGCGAGGGCGATGGCTGAGAAAAAGACTTTCGGACATCTGTCGTAGCGTGTTGCTACCCGTCGCCAGTCCTTCAAACGGCCGAACATGATCTCGATGCGATTACGACGCTTGTATCGGCGGTTGTCGTATTTGACAGGCTTTGTGCGGGACTGCCGGCCAGGAATGCATGGCCTTATTCCCTTGTTTTCCAAGCCTTCACGGAACCAGTCCGCATCATAACCCCGGTCTGCTAGAAGCCATTTAGCAGATGGAAGACTGCTCAGCAATGCCGCCGCGCCGGTGTAATCGCTGATCTCGCCAGCGCTCATGAAGAAGCGAATAGGGCGTCCGTTTTCATCGGTGACGGCATGCAATTTGGTGTTCATGCCGCCCTTGGTTCGGCCAATCAGACGACCGCGCCCCCCTTTTTCAACCCAAGGCTTGAAGCCGTTCGGTGCGATATGAGATAGGTTGCGTCGATCATCACCGTTTTTGATGTGGCGGCTTCGGAAGCCAATCCGTCCATGATCCGGGCGAAGACGCCCATTTCACCCCACCGCTTCCAACGGTTGTAGAGGGTCTTGGCTGGGCCATATTCCTTCCGGGCGTCACACCAGCGCAAGCCATTGCGATTGATGAATATAATCCCGCTCAGAACGCGCCTGTCATCTACACGCGGCTTGCCATGGCTCTTCGGAAAGAACGGCCGGAGCCGCGCCATTTGGTCTTCGTTCAGCCAGTAAAGATTGCTCATAGCGCCCCCAAAACTTGGGCGTTTGAATCATGCAAGTATGACGGCCTCAAGCCGATTAATGGGTCTGGAGCCTAAGCCGCATTTTGCCTTTGCATCCCGACCAGCGCAGCAGACAAGGCCGGGTCCACCGACAGATCGCTCCGAATAAGACCGTGGCTCCAGCGGCGCTGTGATCTAGGCGCGTGCCAAGGTGGGCAGTCGACAATCGGATACCAGCAGATCCCAGCGATTTTTGCGCCATGCAGTCGCGCGATTTCCACCTGGGCCAGCACTTCGTGCAACCAGCTCCCTTTATGAAAACCGGGATGACGGCGGTCGTGAATGGGGTGGCCGTCGTGCCAGCTCGTCTCCGCCACCATGATCGGCTTTTTGTAGCGCCGCCAGGTTTTGAGCAGCACTTTCGACAAGATCGTGCGGGCAGTATGGGGATAGTAATTTACCCCAATCACATCGACCGAAACCGCAGACACAATGGCATCGGTCGCGGCAAACTGCCGCTCACCGACACCCGTTATGGGGTCGTTGGTCAGGATGCCTATGTTGGGATGATGGTCGCGCGCCACCCGCGCCATTGTTACCGCCATACGAACCGCTTCACTTTGCGGCATGCCCGCGATGAAAGGGTAAAGAGACGGTTCGTTGACAGGACACAACCACAACCGCTCGGTTCCCGATATGGATAGCGCGGCGTCAGCCACAATTTTGGCACAGCGCACCGGGTCAGTATTGCGATGATAATGCGCCAAATCCCAGATGCCTTGCATCCCAGCTGCCTGCGCCGTCCTCAGCCGCTCGACTGCGTTATGGCCCGGAACAAGGCCATCCCGGACGGTCATCATGCCGTGATCACATGCGATCCGGTAGTGATCATACATCCGCTGCTGTGGCGTGTGCCGTGTCGTTTCCAGCAGATCGTGGCGGCCATGATGAACAAGGCCGCATTCAAAGCCTGCGATGACCTCGCTGCGAAACAGCGGACTCTCGATAGGAATTTTCAGTTGCTGCGCATTCATTGAACTTCAACCGCTAGTTGGTTGGAGAGGCTAAAGGTTGGCTAAGTCCGACGTTGCTAGGTTCCAGACTCATTGATCATCAAAGCCAGAACAAGACGGTTGCTGCGAGGGCTACGACTGACAGGAAGACCTTCGGGCATCTGTCATAGCGGGTTGCCACCCGTCGCCAGTCCTTCAAACGCCCGAACATAATCTCGATGCGATTGCGGCGTTTGTAGCGTCGCTTGTCGTATTTCACAGGCTCGATACGGGACTTCCGACCCGGGATGCACGGCTTTATCCCTTTGTCTTTCAACGCATCTCTGAACCAATCGGCATCATAACCACGGTCGCCCAGCAACCAATCCGCAGCTGGCAAGCTGCTCAGTAAGGCCGCAGCACCTGTATAATCGCTGATCTCGCCCGCTGTCATGAAGAAGCTGATTGGGCGGCCGTTTTCATCAGTGACAGCATGCAGTTTCGTGTTCATACCGCCCTTGGTTCGGCCAATCAGTCGACCTCGCCCCCCTTTTTCACCCCAAGGCTCGAAGCCGTGCGGTGTGCTTTGAGATAGGTCGCGTCGATCATAACAGTCTTCGGAACTGTCGCCTCAGAGGCCAATCCTTCCATCATCCTGGCGAAGACGCCCATGTCGCCCCAACGCTTCCAACGGTTGTAGAGGGTCTTCGCAGAGCCGTATTCTTTCGGCGCGTCGGACCACCGCAAGCCATTACGATTGATGAATATTATCCCACTCAAAACGCGCCTGTCATCCACGCGTGGCTTGCCATGGCTCTTTGGAAAGAACGGCCGAAGCCGTGCCATTTGATCTTCGCTCAGCCAGTAAAGATTGCTCATAGTGCCCCCCAAGTTCGGGAACTTGAATCATGCAGGCAAGACAGCCTCAAGCAAATTAATGGGTCTGGAGCCTAGGGGTCGTTGGCACCGAGGAAATAGGCGTGGCGGACGAAGAAGGATTCTTCGTTATAGTCGGTGTCCAGCATCCACAGGGCGATGCCGTCGGTGCCTTCGGATTGCACCTCGCCCGTTTGCGGCTTGAAGACGTCGACGCCAAAGACCTGCACTGTCACCATGCCATCGCCTTCATCGGCGATGCGGATGTCGGGTTCGCCGAAGATCACGAACAGGTTGCCTGCGCCGGTAGCCTTCAGGTCCTTCGCCATATGCAGGTCGGGGTTCATCCGGGCCTTCAGCACCTTGATGCGGCCCAGTTTGTCGAACTCGCTGCTGTGGGCGTCGTAGTTGAAGGCGCAGGCGATCAGCACGTCGAAACCGGCGTCGCCAGCCTCGCGCGCGGCGGCCACAAGGTCGGGGCGTGAGACGGTGCCGAACTCGGGGCCGATGAACACGCCCGCGCGGCGCTGGGTGTCGCCTTCCATGAAAGTGCCCTCGGCGGCGATCCAGTTGCCGGGCCAGCCTTTCAGGGCGGTGAAGGTGATCCGGTCCTCGCGGTGCGCCTGCTGCACGCCTGCGGCTTTCAGGTTTTCCAGGATCATATGGGCGAAATCGGTGAAGTCACGCGGGGCCTCGGCCGCCTTGCGCTTGCCCTCGGCGGCCTCGTAGGTGTCGATCAGTTCGTCGTCCCAATCGACGGCGAGGGTGCGGTGGGGGGACAAGCTTTCCACGGTAAACGGGCCCGCGACGCGCACCTTGCTGTTGTCGGCAAAGGGCTTGTCATACAGGAACTCGAACTCGGCCTTGGCGGCGATGCTGGCGTCGATTTCGCGCTGGCGGGTGATGCGGGCCTGCCAGAACTGGACAAGGGCGGTTTGCGCGGCGGCGGGCCAGCCAGAGGGCGCCTCGCGCGGGATTTCCCATTCCATCAACCCGTTCGCTGGGGCCAGCTCGCCGGATGGCAGCTTCACCTCGCCACTGGCGGTGAAGTCCACCTTCGCCCCGGCGCGGCCGCCGACCTCTACCTTGAACGGGGTGGGGTGGCCGGACAGGGCCGTGTTGAGCGCCTCGCGGGCGGCGTCGACGGCGGGTTGCAGGCGGTCCCAGATCACGTCGATTTCGGCGTTGTTGGCGATGGATTTCAGCGTGATGTGCGGCACGCGGTCATAGACGAATCCCTGCCGGATGCTGCCGTGGGTGGGGGCGGACTTGGGCGGGGTGCGCGTGATCTCGCCTTCCTTCGCCTGGCCTTCCTTGCTGTCGGCCAGCAGGTAATAGGGAAAGCGCGCGCCCATCAGGCGGGACCGGGCGAGGGCGATGGCGACTCGGCTAGTGTCGATGGTGATCCAGCGCCGCCCCCATTGTTCGGCGACATAGGCCGTGGTGCCAGAGCCGCATGTGGGATCGAGCACCAGATCGCCGGGGTCCGTCGCCATTTGGATGCAGCGGGCCACTACCTTTGGCGAAGTTTGCACGACATATGTCTTCGCGTCGGCGTAGCCCGAAATGACAGTGTCGTCCCAAGTGTTGTTGAAAGTCACGATTGGATAATCGTCTGCAAAACGCTTGTAGCGAGCGCGCTTACCGATCCCGATCAAGCGATTGGCTTTAGCGAGCCGAGGCATGCCACCACGGGATGCCTTCCAGTGTGTATTCGGTGGAAGCTCAAATTCTTGACCGGATAAGCCGAAGCCGTAAGTCCCCGCCTCGCTGGCACCCTGCGAACTCATATCCCCCGGCAAATAGGCAGGGTCGCCGAGATTGAAGTTCTGGCGAATTTCGTCTCGCCCAGTGTATTGGGTTGCCAACAGGTCGTCGGATTTTGCTTGGAGCGGGCGCCGGAACTTAAGGCGGTCTTTACTTCGGGCAAACCAGAGGTTGGTGTCATAGACATTGTCCAGATAGTTCGCCCCGGTGCCACTTGTCTTCTTGAAGTTGATTTGGCTGATAAAATTCTCATCCCCAAACACCTCATCCATCAGCGCCCGCACGCGGTGGACGTTCTCGTCGCCGATCTGCACGAAGATGCTGCCGCTGTCGCTCAGCAGATCGCGCGCCACGGTCAGTCGGTCACGCAGGTATGTCAGGTAGGAATGGATGCCGTCCTTCCAGGTGTCGCGAAAGGCGCGGACCTGTTCAGGCTCGCGGGTGATATGGCCCTTGTCGCCATCCTTGACGTCGCGCGAGGTGGTGGACCACTGGAAGTTGGAGTTGAACTTGATGCCATAGGGCGGGTCGAAATAAATGCACTGGACCTGACCGCGCAGCCCCTCACGCTCGGCCAGCGACGCCATCACCGACAGGCTGTCGCCCGAGATCATCCGGTTCGACCAGTGCTGATCGTGCTGGTAGAACTCGGTCGCGGCCTCGGCATCGGGCAGGCCGTTGAAATCGGCGAACATGTCGAATTGCGGGGCGTCGCGGGTGGCCTTGGCGCGATTGGCGGATTCGCGTTTCAGGTCGTCGATGATGACGCGGGGGTGGACCTTTTCCTGAATGTACAAGGGGGGCGCCTGAACGATCAGGTCGGACCAGTCCTGTTCATCCTTGCCGCGCCAGACCAGCTGCGGGTCCAGATCGCGGTTGCGGCGTTCGTAGGCCAGCTGGATCGGCGTCTTGTCCTGCTCGCGCATGATCGATTCAAATTCCGCCGTCGGAATGTTCTTGCGCGTGGCATCGTGGGTGAGGGTTTGGACCTCGATGGGTTTTTTGGCCATCAGAACATTTCCAAGGTGAGTGCGGGTTTCAGTTTCATGTATTTGACTCCCCGAGGAAGGCATAACGATCAAGAAGATAGGCGGCCCAAGGGTCTTGCGGATCCGCTGCAATGGTACTGCGGATTACCGGGAGGAAGGCCTGTTCGATACTGGTGGCTTGGAAGCGCGAGGGTTCGACAAGCAGGGTGCGGAAAACATCGAAGGCGTCCGACCCCAGTGGCTTCAGTCTTGGCGCGGTCACTTTGTGCAGGGCCGCGTTACCGGCGGCGGAGATATGAAGCACCATGACGCGATCAGCGCCACCCTCGGCGGCGCGTTCCATGCGCCATGCGAGCATCTGTTGCCGGGCAAGTTGGTAAAACGGCTCCCAGAAGAAGTCCTGCATCTGCAAGCCAAGATCGTTAAGGAACGGGCCGTTGGGAAAGAACGCTTTTTTGGCATATCTGCCTAAACGTGTTCCATTGCCGCGAACGTTGATCGGTTGGCCATAGGTTTCGGTAAAATTCCATTCGATGAGGACAGTGGTCAGCTTTCCATCCGGCGCGCACAGGCGAACGGCGGCATCGGCACTGGTCGCATTGGCACCGCGTGTTGCACGACCATTGGCGGGCCATTCGCCGAGATGGTTTGCGGCCCCCACCCATTCGAAATCGACGAAGATAGGCGTTCCGTGCCGATCCTCGCTGACCGGAACCATTTGCAGCCGATCAAACCCGAGGGCGGTTTTCATGACCAACGCGAGAGGGTCGGGACGGTGCATCAGCGGGCCGAGGAAATTCACGCAGCAGACTTGGGAGGACAGGGCATGGTTCTTATGCTGATGCCACTGGATAGGATTGCCAGGGAGGGCGAAGTGTTCAACCAATGCTGATGCGTATACAGGATTTAGGTTCAGGTCAAAATGCTCGGGCTTGGTCCGATAGGTTACATCGGGCAAGAGGCTGTCGCCATCGAAGCGGTTGAAGAAGGCCGATTGTTGCTGGCGTTGCTGACGGACGAAGGCATTCATTCTATTACCATCTCACCTGCGCCGAGGGTTTCGAGCAGTTTGCCGAACTCCGCCTCCATTTCGTAAACCGCCGTATATTCGGCAAAGGCCCAGCGCCCGAATTTTTCAAGGTTGTTCACGCCAGGCACCCAATAGCTGCGCATGGTGTTGGCCTTGTCCTTGGCATCCTCGCCCCGGTAGCCCTTGATTTCGACGATCAGGTTCAGGGGATCAACGCGGCCATCATCGATCTGCACGATGAAGTCGGGGATGTATTTGCGGGGGGTGGAACCGTAAAGGTAGGGCACTTCCAGCCCCAGCCCTTGGTTCTTGACGTAGGAAAGCACGCGCGGGTGGTTTTCGGCGACCCGGGCGAATTCCGCCTCCCAATCGCTGTCGCAGACCACCCAGTTGACGTGGGATTTGTTCGGTGCGGTATGGTAGCGCAGTTCCTTGGAGGTGGTGAAGTTGACGAGCGCGGTGGAGCCAGTTGGATTGTATGCGTCGAGGATGGCCTTGACCGGGTGTTCGCCCTGGAGGGTCAGAGTGATGGCCGCCTTGATCCGCTCGGCCGCCATATCGGCGATTTCCTTGTAGACCAGCTGGGCGGGATAGGTGCCGCCGGTGCATTTCAAGTAGCCGCCATCAAGCCACTGCCGCGTGATGCGCTTCAACTGACCGAAGAGGTGCAGCTTTGGTTCCTCGCCCGGGTCGCGGTACTTGGTGTAAAGCAGGTGCCGCGCCAGATGGAACAGGATGGTGGATGAGCGCATGTCTTCCAGGTGCGCTAAGGTCAAATCGACACCCTCGCCGATGATGCCCTGATTGGTGGTGCTGGATGGCCCCAGCAGTTGCGGGGTCAGTTCCAGCACATGGTCGGGGCCGAAGTTCGCCTCCAGCCGTTCGTCAGGCAGTTCGACCCGGTAGCCTTCAACGCGGGGAAAGGTGATTTCCAGCGCATCGCGGTCTGGTTTGACGGCATGGACGCGGACGGTTTCACGGGGCTTTGCCGGAGGCGACACGACAGGTTTGGCGGCGAAGTCGAAGGGAATGCCAAGAACATCGGCGTATTCAACGTTGAACAGACCTTCGTCGTTCAACTCATACGACTGGCGACGCAGTGCGCGGCCGACGACCTGTTCGCACAAAAGCTGCGTGCCAAATGCGCGCACGCCAAGGACGTGCGTGACAGTGTTGGCGTCCCAGCCCTCGGTCAGCATCGAGACAGATACGACGCATCGGATCTGTTCGCCCAGCTTGCCCTTCTTGCCGACGGTGTTCATGACCTCACGCAGAAGGGTGGATTCGTCGATCTTGTCACCGGCGGTGATGTCACCCGTACGCTCGACCATTTCGCGCTTGAACTGCCCAATCTCCGTCGCGGCCATCTCGCGGAAATCCTTGTCCAGCGCCTCGCCGGATTCTAGTTGGGCTGAATCGATCAGGATGGTGTTCGGGCGCGGCATCCGGTTGCCGAAATCGTCGTAGTTCCGGAACAGCGCGAGGCGACCGTTTTCCAGCGTCGTCTCGGTCCCGTCGTCACTGATCCGGTCAAAACCCGAGACATATTATAGATCAGTTCCGATGTCGCAGTGTTGTTGCAGACGACGATGAACACCGGTGGAACACCAATTTCTTCTTCCTGCCACAGGTGGAAGGTCTTTTCGTAATGCCCGTAGAGGGCCTCTAGAGCAGTCAGCAATTCGGCAGGCAGGCTGAGCGGATCGAGTGCCTTGCCGCCGATGCGGCCCTTCTTGGGAAGTTTTTTGCCGATATACTCCCAAAGGTTGCGAAATTTGGGTGTATCGCCGCCCGGGATATTGTCGGCTACCGGCACGCGGGGAAGCTTAACGATCCCGCATTCGATAGCGTCCATCAACGAGAAGTCCGACATCGTCCAAGGGAATAAGGTGCCCTCGATGTACCCCGATCCACGCAGAAAAAACGGCGTTGCAGACAGATCGTAGACCAGACTGATGCCCAGTTTTCGCTTTACGGATTCCAAGCCGGAAATCCACATCCGGGCGGCTTCGTTATTTTCCTTGGCCTCGCTTTTGTCGTCGCCCTTCAGATCGTCTGCAGGCTCGCCGTCGGCGTCTTTGACCCGTTCGCGATAGCAGTGGTGCGCTTCGTCATTCATGACGACAATGTTCTTTTGTCCCATCAGGTCACCCATAACCCGCTGGATCATCTCGCCCTCGGTTTCCAAGGTCTGAACCTTGTCACCGCGCCAGCCTTCCAGTGCCTGGCGGGTGCCTTTGGCGATCACCAGTTTTTCGCGTAGTTTAAAGGCATGGTAGTTGGTGATGACGATCTTGGCGCTCTGGATGTCGCGCAGCATGTCGGGCGGCGTGATCTCGCGGCTGCGATAATAGCTTTCGGGATCGTTGGGCAGCAGAACGCGCAACCGGTCGCGGATAGTAATGCCGGGAGAGACAATCAGGAACCGGCTTGAGAACTGCTTGCTATTCGGATGGCGTACGGCGTTGATCGTCTGCCAAGCAATCAGCATCGCCATAACTGTGGTCTTGCCCGCCCCGGTTGCCAATTTCAGCGCAAGGCGCATCAGTTCCGGGTTGGCCTGTTCATTCGCGCCTTTGATATGCGTCCAGAACTTGGCCACACGCGGACCCATTTTGGGTGCAACTTCGGTCAGCCAGATGGCAGTTTCTACCGCTTCGATCTGGCAAAAAAACGGGCGGATGCCCTCGAACTTGTGATGCCGCCAATGCTGCATCAGACGCGCTGTCTCCGGCGTCACCAGCCATTGATCAGGATTTGGCAAACTGCGCCATGTTTCAACATAACCCCGAACCTCGTTAATGATCGGGGTCGGGTTGTACTCCTGATCAGTCGTAGAAAGATCGTCATTTGCACCAAGCAGCAGGGCGGCCTGCTTCGTGTTCTGCCGTTGCTTCTTGGTCTTTGGAACCGGTGTGATGAGATCCGATCGCCGTCGGTGATCGAGGATGCGGTTGGTCGGCTGACCATCGGGATCCAACTCCCAATGCCTGCCCGGACAGGCATATGGAGAGTTGAGGATAGGCTTTTTGAAGAAATGCTCAGACATCCGCAGCACCTTTCCCGAGGTAGCTTTTTACGGATGCCTTCTGTTCATCGATCCATCGGTCAATATCATCATTCTTGAATCGCCATTGACCGCGAACCTTGAAGGCTGGAATCTGACCGCTGCGTGCCATGGTATACACAGTCTTCTCTGCAACCTTTAACAAAACTGCGACCTCTGGCAAAGTGAGAATAGGGTCCGTCATGGACCTGCTCCTTCTCGAAATGACTGATTTGAGGCTGCCAGACTTTGCCAGCCTTTACTAGCTCTTCATTGCTACCAGATGCATGAGTGCCAGACATAAGCTGTGGCCACGTACGCGAACGTCATTTGCGCAGCGACACGATTGCTCCGACCGCATCACTGCGTTCACATGACGAGCCAAGCAGTGTTTGGGAGTCGCTACAATTGATGCTGACTGCCTGATGCGGGGCAGAAACAATCAATTTGGCGCGGTGAACTGGGCTCGGCCTTACAGTTGGAATGTTGGATTCGACTCTACGACTACCCTTCATGTCGGGGCCCGAAGGCCAGCATTTCGCCCCTTAGTTGGATATGGGGCCGAAAATGATGCGCCTTGATCGAGGGTAAGCTCCCGGCAGGCAGATGCCGCGATAGGCATGCCGCATCTGCTTCGGTCGGCAAACCGCCATGAGTGATTCAGATATGGGTGTTCAGACGACTGTTGCGGTGCCTGAGAAGCTTGTAGACATCGCAAAAAGCGTTGCAATCAGACGCATTGCAGTTGATGGGTTGAAAGATGGGTATGAAAAATAAACCCAGATTTATTCAATGTTTTCAAGGATGGTTGGCGGAAGCGGTGGGATTCGAACCCACGGTACGGTTCCCCGCACGCTAGTTTTCAAGACTAGAGCCTTAAACCACTCGGCCACACTTCCATGCTTGGGATGCAGTTAGCCAGCTTAACAGCCAGCCCCGCATTCCGAACATGCGGCTGATAGCATTGTCTGCTGGGAATTCAAGCGACAAGACGCGGCGCGGCACCACTTCACGCGCAAACCACGTTTTCGTGCTTATTGGAAACACGGCCTTGCGCATGGCCGACAGAGGGTCATGTTGCGTCTAGCAAGGCAGCGCCGAGTCTTGCGTGACGGCAACGACGATCTCAATAGCTTAGCTTTGCGGGTGTGAACGGAGGCAATGCGTTGATCTGGCTGGCTTCCTATTTCCTTGTTGTCCTTGGTGTCGTGTTGGTCGGCCTTGCGATGTTGTTCGTGGTGCAGCAACGCCGCTCGCCACAATCGGCTGCAGCTTGGCTATTGTTCATTCTGCTGTTGCCCTATGTGGCGATCCCAGTGTTTCTGGCGCTGGGGTTTCGCAAGCAAAGCGCGCGTTTTCCACCGATCAGGTTTGGCCCGATGCGTCAGGCCACGCCAACACCGCAACCCGTCGCGAAGGCCTTGCAAGCTTTCGGAATTCCTGCCGCCTCGGATGGGAATGGTCTGGTTCTGCATTTTACGCCCGAAGTCGCCAAGACCACGCTGTTTCGCACGATTGCACAGGCGCAGACTCGGCTCGATATCACCTTTTACCTGCTGGATGACGATTCCTCGGGGCGCGATTTCATCGAAGCGTTGATCGAACGGGCCCAAGCCGGGGTTGCGGTTCGATTGATCCTTGATCGACTGGGCGCATTGCACCGCCCGAAAGCGGCGCTGGAGCGGTTATGCGCAGCAGGGGGTGAGGTGCGGTATTTGTCGCCCTTTCTGCATCGGGTCGGCAATGGTCATCTCAACCTGCGCAATCACCGCAAGATGGTGATTGCGGATCTGGCCGATGTTTGGGCGGGCGGGCGCAACATTGGCGTTGCTTATCTTGTGGAAGGGCAGGATTGGATCGACCTCAGCTTCAGTCTGCAAGGCCCGGCTGTGCAGAGCTATATCGACGTGTTTTCGGCTGATTGGGATGTGATTGGCTCTGCGCACGGGGAACTGATCGCGCGAAATGCGCCCATAGGGACTGTCACCGCGCAACTGGTGCCGTCTGGGCCCGACACCCCCGACGATGCGCTGCATGACGCGCTGGTCTGCGCCATTCACCGCGCCGAACGCTCGATCTGGTTGACCACGCCCTATTTTCTGCCGACCGAAGCGCTGCTGCAAGCCTTGGGCACTGCAGCCCGACGTGGGGTGGATGTGCGGATCATGCTGCCGCAGACATCTAACCAATGGGTGGCCGACCTCGCACGCGGCGCCTATCTGAGAGATTTGCACGCGGCGGGCTGCGTGATCCTGCGGCTGCGGCAAGGCATGCTGCACGCCAAGGCCGGGATGATCGACGATCTAGCTTGGGTCGGCTCGGCGAATTTCGATGTCAGATCCATGTTGTTGAACTTTGAATCTGCCCTGATGCTTTACGATGCCGCCACCGTCACTGCACTGCGCGACTGGTTCAGGGCACTGGAACCGCGCTGCGCCCAAGGCGTTGTCAAACCAAGCCTGCTCCGCCGTTTTGCCGAGGGGATTTTTCGGCTGGGGGCCCCGATATTGTGACGAAAATTTCCCTACGCGTCGCCACCTACAATATCCGCAAAGCGCTTGGCAACGACCGCCGCCGCGATCCTGAGCGCACTCTGCGGGTGATCGAGGCGCTGGATGCCGATATCGTGTTGCTGCAAGAGGCAGATATGCGGCTGGGTCTGCGCCCGCCTGCGCTGCCCGCCGCACTGTTCGAGGGCCGCAGCTTCCGCCCGGTGGTGTTCGCGCATGGTCGCGACAGTCTGGGCTGGCACGGCAATGCCATTCTGATCCGCGACAGCATTGAGCTGCTAGCCACCGCCCACATCGACCTGCCGGGACTAGAGCCGCGCGGGGCGGTGATGGTGGATCTGCGCTTTGAAGGTCGGGACATCAGCGTGATCGGCACCCATCTTGGCCTGATCCGTGCGTCGCGTCGCCGTCAACTGGCGGCACTGCGCGCCTTCACTGGTCATTCGCAGATAAGCGCCCGGCTTGTGGCGGGGGATTTCAACGAATGGTCCGGCCTGTCACACTTGGCAGGCCTCGGCCCTGACTTCCGGGTGTTACCAAGCCCGCCTACGTTTCACGCGCGTAAGCCAGTGGCCGCTCTAGACCGTATCGCGCTGACTGATGATTTCACCCTGCGCGACATCAGGGCCGTTCTGACGCCCGAGGCCAGACGCGCCTCGGACCATCTGCCGCTTGTCGCTGATCTGACCTTGAAAGGAGCCTCGTGATGGCCCGCACCGCCTCTAAATCCGACGCCAGTTCCGAAGAATGTATCACGCTTGTGCTGCAAGGTGGTGGCGCACTCGGCGCCTATCAGGCCGGAGCTTATGAGGGGCTGGTCAAGCAAGCCCGCCATGTTTCTTGGGTGGCGGGTATCTCCATTGGCTCGATCAATGCCGCCATCATCGCGGGCAACGCGCCACATCAACGTGTGGAAAAGCTGCGGGAGTTTTGGGAGCAAGCCAGTTCTAAATCCCTGCCCGCCACCCTACTCGACGGCATCTGGGCGCGGGCATTGCTGAACCAGTTCAGTGCCTCGGCCACCACGCTGGCTGGCGTCCCCGGCTTTTTTGATCTGCGCTTCCCCCCCGCCGCCCTGATGCCAGAGGGCAGCGTCGGCGCTAGCAGTTTCTATGATACAGCCCCGCTGCGCGCCACGCTGGAACGCTTGGTGGATTTTGACCGCCTCAACAGTGGTGAGGTCCGCCTCAGCCTTGGTGCGGTCAATGTGGAAACCGGCAATATGACGTGGTTTGATACCGCCACCCAGCGCATTGGCCCTGAACATATTATGGCCTCGGGCGCACTGCCGCCGGGGTTTCCGGCGGTTGAGATTGACGGAGCCTATTACTGGGACGGCGGTTTGGTTTCCAATACGCCGCTGCAATATGTGATGGACGAGCAGAAATCGCAGGCCGATCTCTGCGTGTTCCAAGTTGATCTGTTCAGTGCCCGCGGCACGCTTCCCACTTCGGTCTGGCACAGTGAAGTGCGCGAGAAGGAAATCCGCTTCTCCAGCCGAACCCGGTTTAATACCGATATGATGCGTCGGCTGAATGATATGGGTACGGCAGCACGCCGACTTTACGACAAGCTGCCGCCCGAGATGAAATCCGACCCCGACGCGCAAGCGCTGGTCGCAGGCAATTCCGACCCGCACATCACCATCGCACACCTGATCTACCGCCCGACAAAATATGAAGGCGGCTCAAAGGATTACGAATTCTCCCGTACCTCGATGCTGGACCATTGGCAGGCCGGAAAGGCCGATGCAGAACATACCGTTAATCACCACGACTGGACGAACCGCCACCGCGCGACCGAGTGCGTGCAGGTGTTTGACCTTTCAAATCGCTAACCCAAAAGGCCGCGTCCCATGAAAATCGCCGATGTCACCAGCCGCGCTTTTGCCATGCCGCTTACCAGCCCGTCCTATCCCAAAGGTCCCTACCGCTTTGTGAACCGCGAGTTTTTCATCATCACCTACCGCACCGATATGGAAGCCCTGCGCGCCGTGGTCCCCGAACCTTTGCAAGTCATCGACCCGATCGTGAAATACGAATTCATCCGGATGCCCGACAGCACGGGCTTTGGCGATTACACCGAAACCGGGCAAGTCATCCCGGTTGAATTCAATGGCCGCAAGGGCAGCTACGTACATGCGATGTTTCTCAACGATGACAGCCCCATCGCGGGCGGACGTGAGATTTGGGGTTTTCCGAAGAAACTCGCCGAACCTCGGATGCGGGTTGAAAAAGACACTCTCGTTGGTACCCTTGATGTCGGCTCGGTGCAGGTGGCATCCGCAACGATGGGCTACAAGCACCGCGCGATTGATCCCGCGAAGGTGCTGGAAAGCCTGCAAGTTCCAACCTTCCTGCTGAAAATCATCCCCCATGTCGATTGCACCCCGCGCATCTGCGAATTGGTTGAATACTCGCTGGAAGACATCACCGTCAAAGGCGCATGGGAAGGTCCCGCCGGGCTGGAGCTGCACGATCACGCGATGGCCCCGCTGACGCAACTGCCAGTGCGCGAAGTTCTGTCTGCCACCCATATTTTAACCGACCTAACGCTTGGTCTGGGCCGCGTGGTGCATGATTACCTCGCCCCAAATCGCTAACCCCCTTCACCACAGGAGCCTGAACATGTCCTTCCCCATGAGTCTGAACGGCAAAGTCTGCGTCATCACCGGATCCGCCAGCGGTATCGGCAAAGCCATTGCTGAACGCTACATCGCCGATGGCGCAAAAGTCGTGATCGCCGATCTGCGCCTTGATGCCGCTCAAGCCACCGCAGCAGAACTGACCGCAAAGGGCCCCGGCACGGCGATTGGTGTTGAGATGAACGTCACCGACGAGGCCGCTGTCAACACAGGCATCCAGCAGGTGGTTGACCAATGGGGCCAGATCGACGTGCTGGTGTCGAACGCGGGCATCCAGATCGTGCATAAGCTGGAAGAATTCCCGTTTGATGACTGGAAAAAACTGCTGTCGATCCATCTCGACGGCGCGTTCCTGACCTCCAAGGCCTGCCTGCCACATATGTATAAGGCCGGGTCGGGTTCCATCATCTTCATGGGCTCGGTGCATTCCAAAGAAGCCTCACCGCTGAAATCGGCCTATGTCACCGCGAAACACGGGCTGCTGGGCCTCGCCCGCGTGATCGCCAAAGAAGGCGCTGAACATGGTGTGCGCACGAATGTGATCTGCCCCGGATTTGTGAAAACCCCGCTGGTGGAAAAACAAATCCCCGAGCAGGCGAAAACCTTGGGCATTTCAGAAGAAGACGTGGTGAACAAAATCATGCTCGGCGGCACCGTCGATAAGGAATTCACCACGGTCGAAGATGTAGCCGAAATCGCCTACCTGTTCGCCGCCTTCCCGACCAATGCGCTGACCGGCCAGTCGATGATCGTCAGCCACGGCTGGTTTATGGAGTAACCCAAAGCCAACGGGCTCAAGCCGTTATGGCTTGGGCCCACTGCGCAAACGCAGATAGCCCACCAACGCGCCCAGCAAAGCCAAGGCTACCAGCACCGAAGCGACCAACCCGATATGTCGCCCAATAAACGGCAGTATCGTCACTGAATGGCCAAAGTGATAGGCCAACACGGTCCAAAACCCGACCCAAAGCGCCGCGCCCACCACATTGGCGGCTAGAAAACTCAGCCAATGCATCCCCGCCGTCCCCGCTACCAGCCCGTTCATCTGGCGCAGCAACACCACAAACCGCGCCGCAATCACCATCAGCGGACCATATCGCGCGAACACCGCCTCCACTTTGGCATAACGACTTTCCGTCACCCCAAACCGAGCACCATAGTTGGTCACCACCACCCGGCCATATCTGCGGCCGATGAAATATGCGATATTGTCGCCCAACACCGCGCCACACCACGCCGAAATCGCCACCGCCCAAATACTGATCTTTCCTGTTCCGGCTAGAGTCGCAGCTAAGATCAGCGCGCTTTCCCCCGGCAATGGCAGCCCCAAAGTCTCTAGCGTCAGCGACACGAACAGCACGCCTGCACCGTACTGATGGATCAGCGCCAAGACATTCACTTCGATCCAACTCATCGCCGCTCTCACCTCACATTTTGGCTCACAGCTAACCATTGACCGCTGCGGCAAGGCCTGACCGCTTGTCCTGCGGGCTACTTCGGCTTTGGCGCGTCGCTGTGGAACTTATCCTGCCGCCGCTCGCCAAAAAGCAATCGGCTTTCCAACCTTTCCCTCTGCTCGCGATAGAACGCCATCAGAAAGAGCCGTGGGTCCGCGCCGATGGCGTGCTCGGGATAGTTGATCCGGCGCGCGATTGCTTTGGCGACTTTCTCAAGCTCTGCGGCATGAAGCTGGCTTTTCGACGGGTCGCGCAAAATCGCCTCTAGGGTCTGCAACTCGTAACTGCCGTAGATGTCCAGTTGCGTCTGATCAAAGACAAATCCGCCCCGCGCTTCGCTCAAAGCAAGGTCATCCAGCAAAATGGCTTTTGGCTTTACGATCACCAAGGTTCCCGCCACCACATCCCCCAACCGCTGCTTGCGTTTGTTGCGGATCGGATAGATTGCGACGAACAAGGTCCAGACCAGCAGAATGAGCGCCGCAATCCACGACTGCGCGGTCGAGGTGTAATTCCACTGCAGAACCAGACCCAATGGCGCAAAAAACTCAACATCTTTCAACAGGTTGCGCGCGACAACCTGATGTGCCCCCAACGCACGGCTGTCGGCCGAGATCACCATGATCCCGACGATGCGCTTGCCCAAAGTGCGACCATTCCAGATCAATTCTGACAGCACATAATAGGGAACGCCGACGAAAAACGCCGAGATGACGACCAAGGCAAACAAGGCGGTTTTTGGCAGGATGCCCAGCCACGCCACCGCTAGGATCAACAGAAGGATCGCAAACCAAGTCAAAATCAGATCCAGAATGACCGCGCCAAACCGTGCGCCCAGAGAGGCCAGTTCAAAGCCAATCGGCACATCTTCGGGTGGTACGAAATTCTCCAAAACCCGCTTTGAAGCGGCACTGCGCTGGACGGCGGTTTCGTCAGATTTGCGCTGAAACCTCATGCCTTGGCCCCACTCGTCCGCCCGGATCGCCAAAGCCACAGCACCCAGAACCCGCCAAGCCCCCAGCCGATCAGCAAACGCGCCTCTGGGCTGGTGACGCTCTGGCGCAGCACGCCCTCGACCACACCAGCCACCAAAAGCATCAACCCGGCCAACAGGAACAGTTTGACAGCATCCCGCCCATGCAGGCGCAGAGAATCTCTGCGCGACATTTGCCCCGGCATCAGCCCCGCAAGACCCAAGCGTGCGCCCCCTGCGCAGGCGATGCAGATCGCACTGATTTCGGTCACGCCGTGGATGGAAAGCCATGCAAAGGCATCATAGCCAAGCCCGGCTTGCACAAACAACGCAAAGGACGCCCCCAACATCAAGCCGTTGTAGAAGGTCAACACAAAGCTGGGCAGTGCCCAAAAGATACCCAACCCAAAGATAAAAATGGCAATATTGGTGTTGTGCGAAAACAAATAGGCCGCGAAAGCGGTCAGCACGTCGCCGCTATGCAGAGACGCGTCGCCGTAAAGCGTGTCGCGCAGATAGCCCACACTGGCACCCGGCGCGCGCCCATCCGACAGGCCGCCCGGCACGAAGGTGTAAAACCAGCTTTGATCACGGAAAAACAGCACGAACCCGGTGATTGCACCCAACATCATCGCGCTGAATCCGATTAGCAGCGGCAGCAAGGAGCGTCGCACAGCCTGCGGGATGCCTTGCCGCAGCAGGCGTCCAAATGCCCCGGAAAGGCTGCGTTGTGGCACATAGACCACCAACCAAGCCCGCGCGCAAAGCTGATCGAGATAGTTCAGCAGCGCCAGATCCAGCGAGATATCCCGCGCCAAGGCCAGCGATGTCATCGCCTGACGATACAGCGCCGCCAGTTCTTTGGCTTCGGTATAGTTCAACCCGGCGAGCCCATGCGTCTCGGCTTGTTTGACCAAGGCCTCAAGCTTGCGCCAACCCGGCTCTCGCAACATACGGAAGCGGGCCGAGCGCAGCAGTTCGGCCTCGATGCGGTTAGGGCTGGCTGAGAACTGATCGGTCATATCAACTCCCGCGCCTTGATGTCGATGTATTTTGACACCAGCGCCGTGGTCAGCGCCTCGGGGGCGACATCAAGGCAGAGCACGCCCAGTTGTGACAGACGCTCCATAACTGCTTGGCGTTCGTGCAGGATTTGACCCGCCGAGACTGAGGCTGCGATGCTGTTCAGGCCGAAATCGGTCGGATTGGCGATGCGGTTCAGCGCGGGATCACGCAGCGCGACAAACAACACCAGATGGTGCCGGGTCAGCAGGCTGACGTTTTCAACCAACAATTCGGCGGTGATGCTGTCGACGAAATCCGAAAATACGATGATCAGACAACGGCGGCGCAGCCGGGTCAACAGATGACTCAGACCCAAGGTGTGGTTGGTTTCGTGATCGGTGTAATTCAACCCCGCCGCAGCCGCCCGCAACTGCGCAAAGCCCGCCCGCCCGGGCTGCGGTGGCAGAAACTGGCGCGGACGATTGTCAAACGCATAAAGTCCGACGTGATCGCCTCCAAGACCCGCCGCCCAGCCCAGCCCCAAAGCAGCATTGATGGCGCGATCCAGCTTGGGCAAGCCCGCGATACGCTCGTTCATCAGATAGCCACAATCCAGCGCCAGCAGAATGTGATGGTTCTTTTCCGCCCGCGTCTCGCGCGCCACCAGCGCATTCAGCCGTGCCGAGCGTTTCCAATCAATCTGACGTGCATCCATGCCGGGGGCGAAGTCTCGCAACTGGTGAAACTCTGATCCCGAACCCTTCAGGCGCATGTCCTTTTGGCCCTCCAGCAGCGGCAACATCTGCGCTTGGATCTGTCCAGACATCACCGCAGTCACATCGGGCACCACGGTGATATCATGCGACAATAGCGTGCGGGATAGCACCTCAAGCAAGCCCCAGCGCGACGGCCATTTCAGATGCAGGGCGCGGACCTTGTGCAGCCCGCGCTTCAGCAGCGGCACATGGTCCTTGATGGCATAAGACGGCCGGGCGCAGGCAAGATCAGCCACGACGCCATCGCCCAACGCCGCATCCAAATCGAAGCGCAGCGACAGTTTGGCAGGCAAGACCGCACCCGTCTTGCGCTTCAGGGTTACTGTGTAAGGCGCAGCCACCCCCACCATACCCGACTTCGGCAAACTCACCTCGACGATGATCGCGCGCGGGGCAATCGACGCCAGCGCATCAATCATCACAATCAGGAGCAAAGCCGACCACATCACAAGCACCGGGATGGCTGGGTCGCCCACTGCAAGCGCCAGCAGCACTGTCAGCGCGCCACAGCACAGCACCAAAGCGATAAGGCGGGGCGCGGGTCTCATTCAGCGCGGCGGATCGACGCGATTCAGGATATTCGCCAGAACGGCTTCGGCGGTGCGTCCCTCAATCTCGGCTGAGGGGCCAAGCACAAGCCGATGGCACAGCACCGGCACAATCAGCGCCTTCACATCATCCGGCAGGCCATAATCCCTGCCCTCGACCGCTGCACGTGCGCGAACAGCCCCGGCCAAAGCATCCGCTGCGCGGGTTGAGGCCCCATGGCTGATATCACTGTCGTTGCGTGTGGCGCGTACCAGATCGACGATATAGGTCAGGATGGTGGGATCCAACCGGATGCCATCCACCAAGTTTTTGCCCGCCGCCAGTTGCGCCGCTGACAGCACCTTTTCGATGCCTTTGCCGCGCGCCTCAAACTCCAAGGGCTGGGCGGCGTGGCGGGTCAGAATGGCAATTTCCGCATTGCGGTCCGGGAAATCAACGTTCAGCTTGAACAAAAACCGATCCAGTTGCGCTTCGGGCAGCGGATAGGTGCCTTGCTGCTCAATCGGGTTTTGCGTCGCGATCACGAAGAAATCACGGCCCAATGGGTAATCGGTGCCATCAATTGTCACCACCCGCTCGTTCATTGCCTGCAACAGTGCCGATTGGGTCTTCGGCGGCGCGCGGTTGATTTCATCCGCCAGCAGGATATCGGTGAAGATCGGGCCTCTGGTCAGTTGAAACGCCCCGGTCTGGAAGTTGAACAGGTTCACCCCCAACACATCACCCGGCATGAGGTCAGGCGTGAACTGCACGCGGCCAAAGCCCATGTCCATCGCCGAAGCCAAAGACCGCGCCAGCAAGGTTTTCGCCGTGCCCGGCGGACCTTCCACCAAGCAATGCCCGCGCGCAAACACCGACACCAACAACAGGTCGATCAGGGCATCCTGCCCCTGCACCGCCTTGCCAATCTCGGTGCGCACCGATGCGATGAGGATTTGAAACTCAGCCAGGTCCATGCGTCAGCCTTTCCAGCAATTCTGCGAAACGATCAAGAATTCGGCGCAACTCGGAAGGATGCAGCGTGCCCGCCGAAGATTGTAAAACCTCGGCGCAGGCGCGCAATTCGGCTGCGTCTTTGGGGTTTTGGCGGGCGAATTTGGCATAAAGCCGGTCGAGACCGGTTTGCCCCACGCCCAAAGCTTGGCCCGTTGCCGCACCCGCGCCAAATGTCTGCTGCGCTAGATTTTGCAGCCGCGTCAGCGTAAATTCGGCCACCATCCGCCCGTCATTGCGCGACAGTCGGATCAACCGAGCTTTGGCATCAATTGCCGCCAGTTTCGAGACTTCAAGCCGGTCCTCTGCCACCTGCTGCACCGGACCAAACCGCATCGCGCCACGCCAAATTGCCACGGCAAGCACCGCAGCGCCAGCTAACCAGAACAGTGACAACGGCCATGTGAAGAAGCGCAGCATGTCTTGGGTATCGCGGCGATAATGTTGCGCTTCTTTGTCCTGTTCCGGCGCCAGCAACTGCTCGGTCGAGGTATCAAGATAGATCGCGCGCGTCTCAGTCGGGGATTGTAGCGCGCGCAAAGCAGCCACAACGAAACGCGCATTTTCAGCCAAAGTAATGCCGTGATTGTTCAGCAGGTCTGGATCGGAGAGCGCTGCCATCTCGGGTTTGCCCAACACCGCGTTGCAATGGATCAGCAGCGCTCCTTCCGCCAGACCTGCCACTTCCTTGCAGCGCTGCGGCAGCGTGTGGCGGTTAAAGGTTTGTGGCTGAAACAGCGCCACCCGGACAGTCTGCCCGTTGATCAGCACCTGTTCATCGGCAAAGCCACGGGTGATCTGCTGCAGGATTGGCCGTTGCAAGTAAAGCTGCGGCAGCAGGGTGTTGAACATGCTGGGCGCGATCAGAAAATCCCGATGCGCCCCGCCTGTCACCATGACAGCACCCCGCCACTTCGGCAGCACAACCAGCGTCTTGAGCCCGATGACTTTGCTGTAAAACACATCGCTGTCCAATTCGCGCAGCGTACTTTGACCCAGTTGTTCTTGCCGTGACGTGGCGGGCTGATCTTCGGTGTTCAGGTTCAAATCATAGATCGGCAAAATGCGCAGCGACAGCGCGCTGGCCTTCAACGCGCCCCAACCCTGCGGCTCTTGCAACGTCAACCCCAACTCCGGCGCAAGCTGTGCAAGCCCCGCGACACCCAGCGCCGAGCGCTCCAGCGCCACATCCCCCGTCGCAGCTTGCAGCCACACCAGCCCGCCGAGCAAAGCCAGCACGGCGGCAACGCCAGCGAATGTCTGGCCCCTAGACATTGCCACCACGCTGACGTGGCAGTATCTCACGCGCGCCTTCGATCAAGGTTTGAAATGTCGCCTCATCAACGCTGCGCCCGCCATAATGGGCCAGTTCGGCAACGATCAGCAGGCGTTTCAGATAATCCAACCCGGACCAGTGCAGCGGCACGCGCCCAAACGCATCCCGCTCGGTGTCCGAGCGTTTGAAACCGGTTTTTGTCGCTTCCGCCGCGTGCAGCAAACACAGCCGCAGCAACCGAACCACTGCCGCCCGCCTGTCAGACACCTGGGCGATCTGCGCGAGCGACCGGTTCTCCAGCAGGTCTGCTTCACTCTCCCCCCAGCCCTTCGGCGCTTGCACGGCTTTGTTGGCATCCGTCGCCGTTTCAGGCGCCCAGAGTGCACCGCCCGAAACATAAACCCACAGCCCCAAGGCGGCGATCAGCGCCCCAACAACCAAAGCCATTGCCATCAGACCAGAGATCAAAGGCGCAACGGGTTTATTGGTCGCAACTTTTGGCGGGTCTTTTTGTTCAAGACTGCCATCAAACTTTTGCAAGTATACGATCCGCGCCTGCAATCCGGCATCACTCAAAGCGTCAGCCCTGCTTTGACCCATCGCGTCCCGAGGTGCGCTGGTTGCGATGACTTTCTGCCCCTCAAAATCAACTTCTTGCGCGACAACCGGTGGCGCGCCTGCACCTGCGATTATGCAAAAGCAAAGTAGGGCGACAAGCGCGCGCAAATTCAGGCGAAAATATCAGCGTTATGTTCAACGCCAAGCGGGTCACGGCCAAAGCGATTGGGTCCCACGGTGCCTTTCAATGCATAGAGAACCAAAGTTGCCAAACTGACCAATTTACCAACCACCGGGATGAAGCCGAGCACGACAAATCCAAGATACCACCAACCCGACATATCGCGATCATGTAAGCGGCGGACCGTCACTGCGATGGTTGGAATAATCATAGCCAGAACCACAATGATCAGGGGCACAAAGGGCACAAACGAACGCAAGTTGCCCGCCCTGAAATTGGAGCCCCCACCCAGAGCAAAGCCCAAAGCGCCAAAGGCCAGCAGGATCAAGCCGTAAAACAGCGAAAAATACCAAAACTCCGATCGGGCCGCACGGCCTTGGAATGTTGCATATTTCACAATCAGACTGGTTCTTACAGCGTCCACGAAGCCCATATTTAACCCTCCACGCTTAAACTGTGATCGCGATACGTCCGTGTGACCCTATGTATAGGGGGACGGCGCTCTGGCGCGCAACGAGTATTGAAGTGCCCACAGCACAAGCCCTTGCAAGGGTTGGAATTAGCCGCGCGTGCTATTCTTCACGAAATCCAATAAAATCTCGGCACTGCGCGCGGCACCATCCACGCTGATATGTAGCGCTTGCGCAGGCAGCGGGCGGGCAATTTCGTGTTGGATCGCGGTTGCCAAGGTTTCGGGGGTGAGGGCGGCTTCGGTCAGACTGCGGGTGCGGCCGATCTTTTCCAGCAGCGCCGCACGGTCGGTTTGTTCGGTCTCGCCTGCGGTGGCATAGGGCACCAGCAGGGCGTGGCAGCCGGCCATCAGGATATCGGCGACGGTGTTGTAGCCTGCTTGTGAGACCGAAAGCTTGGCCCCTCGCATCAGGCTGGCGAGATCGGGGCGAAAGCGGGTCAAAGTGACGTTTGCGGGTTGGTTTTTGGTGAGGGCGTCATAATCTGGCTGTGGCAAATTGGGGCCCGTGATGATCAGCCATTTCGCGAGCTCTGGCAGCAGGCGGGCGGCATCGACGGCGGCGGTGATCAGTTGTTTGCCAGCGGCCCCCCCCCCTGCGGAGACCAGCACATCGAACTGCTCGGCGGGCGGCGGCGGTGTCGGCGGGCAGACGAGGCCAGTGTAGGCGATTTTATCGGTGATTTGATCGGCGAGGGTGAAGCTGTCTTCAAGCGCGGCAAAGCTGGGGTCGCCGTGGACCAAGACCAGATCGAAGGCACGGTTGATCAAGGCGACGGTTTCCTCATTACGGCCCGGTTTGACTTTGCGTTGCAGGATGTCGCGGACCGAGCTGACCAAAGTCGGGCGCGGATGGCTGGCGTCAATGGCATCGATCAGCGGCAGCAGCTCAAAGCGGACTTGGCGGCGGCCAAAGGGAAAAGCCTCCGTCAGCACAATGTCTGGCTTGATGGCATGGTAGGCGGCGAGCAGTTGGTCTTTGCGGGCATTTAGATAAGTGGCGTCAGCGGGCTGTCCGCTGGCGGTGAGAAGGCCGGAAAAGTCGCTGTTTGAGACCGCAATCGGCGGCAGTGCGATGTGGGCGATGCCGGGGTCGGGAAAGCCTGCGACCGGCAGGCCGCCGGTGACAAGCGTGACGTTCATCCCCTGATCGATCATGGCGCGGGCGATGCGACTGGCGCGGGCGAGGTGGCCGATGCCCAAAAGGTGCTGGACGTAGAAGAAGACTTTTGTGGTCATGGATTTTTTGGCCATGGCTGGATACCTTCGACGGCGAACAGGGTCATGAGTTGGTTGACGCTATGGTGGTAATCCAACGTTGCACGAACTTGGGCGGCCGCGGCTTGGCCGTACTGGGCGCGCAGGTCGGGTCGGGTGATGGCGGTTTGTAGGGCGGCCGCTAGGGCTTCGGGATTATCCGGCGGGGTGAGCCAGCCGTTTTCGGCGTTGCGAAACAGCTCTGGGATGCCGGAGATATTGGTCGAGAGGCAGGCGAGGCCTTGGCTCGCGGCTTCGACCAGCACGTTCGGCAGTCCGTCACGGTCGCCGTCGGCGGTGATGCGGCAGGCCAGCGCGAACAGATCAGAAGAGCGGTAGGCTGATAACACCTCGGACTGATCGACCGAGCCTTGCCAGTGGATGCGCGAGGTTAGGTTTAGGGTTTCGGCGAGGGCTTGCAAAGTTTCGCGTTCTGGACCGCCGCCAAGATGGGTGAAGCGCCAGTGCAGATTGGCGGGGAGAAGGGCTAGGGCGTGCAGCAGGGTGTCATACCCCTTTTTCCGCACGGCGCGGCCGACGCTGACGATTTGCACTGGATCGGCGGGGTCTGAACCATCACGAACCGCGCGCGTTTCTGTAAAGGACGGGAAGCGATCCAAGTTCAAGCCGTGGTAGCTGAGATGCACGCGGGCCGGGTCGCCCGCCAGAGATTGCAGATGCTTATGGCCCATTTCGGTACAGGTGACGGCCCATTTCGCGCGGTTTAATTTGGCGGAAAGCTCCCAATCCGGTGAGGTCCAGATATCTTTGGCATGGGCGGAGACGGTCCAGCCGACGTGCATAATTTGGGCGGCGTAATCGGCGACCGAGGCCGGGGTGTGGATGAAATGGGCGTGCAGCCATGCGCCATTATGGGGCCATTCGGCAACCAGAACGGCGGCTTGGCCGAGACGGCGGATACGATTTGGGCTGGGGTCGCGCATGAGGTCTTTGAGCCATGCGCGTAAGGTCGGCCAAAAGCCGGGGTGATGGCAGGCACACCAAAAGCCGCGCAACACGCGCCGGGGCTCTTGGTAGAGGTATTCGGGGAGGTAGAGCAGCTCAGCTGCAATCTCAAAATGCACGGCGTGGCGTTTTTTGTCGGTGGGGTGGCGCAATGAGACGATGACGAGATCAAGACCCGCCAGTTCCAGCCCGCGCAATTCTTGTGCGATGAAGGTCTCTGACAGGCGGGGATAGCCTTTGACCACCACCACCAGACGCTTTTGACCCAAGGCGGGGCAGTGGTCTGGCGTCACGTCGCGAATCGCTGCGCGTTGAGGTTTTCGGCGCGCGCGTGCAGGTCTTCGCCGACCAAACGCGCGATGTTGGTTAACCCTTCAAGCTGCAGGCCGGGGACAGCATCAGACGGGTGTGGGCGATGCGGCAGTGCGCGTAGCGCGGCGGCCATACGGGCGGGGTCGGCGGCTTCTTCGGGCAACAGCATCTCGATCATGCCCAACTCTGACGCACGGGTGGCGCGCAGAAGCTGTTCTTCGCGCGGAGTCGTGCGGGGGACGATGAGGGCGGGTTTGTCGAAGGACAGAATCTCGCAATAGGTATTGTAGCCGCCCATCGCGACGACACCTGCGGAGCCTGCGATGAGTTCCTCCATCCGGGTGTCAAACTCGATGACTTCGATTTGAGGGATGGACTGGCCTTTGCGCATAAATTCAGTGCGCTGATCGCCGGGCATATAGGGGCCGAGCACGACAAGCGCCTTTTGTGTCAGGTTTGGATCGTGCAGATAGGCATTCATCACGTTGTCGATGAGGTCAGCCCCGTCGCCACCGCCGCCGGTGGTGACCAGCAGGTAATCACTGTCACGGCGTTGATCGGAAAGCTTTTCTTGCGCCGAGCGGCGTTGCAGGAAGCCGACAAATTCCATCCGGTCGCGCACCGATTGTGGCACGTCCAACCCGGTGAGCGGGTCGTAGAAATCGGGCGGGCCGTAGACCCAGATGTGATCATAGGTGCGATCAATCTTGCCCATCACATCGTTGCGCTTCCATTCGGCATCAAGCAGGCGGGGTGCGTCCATCACCTCGCGCAGACCCAAAATCAGCGTAGTGCCTTTGGATTTCAGGTAGGCGAGGGTTTCCTCGATCTCGCCGCGCAAACCCATCGGTTCTTTGTCGACGATGAAAATATCGGGGGCAAAACTTTCTGCGGTGTGGCGGATGATCGAGCGGCGCATTTTGATGGTGTCATGCACGTCGATATGCTCGGACAGCGAAGAGTATTCGCCATTGCGCAGCTTGATCACCGAGGGGATTTTCACGAAATCGACGCGGGCGCGGTAATCAAACGCACCGGCGATCTGCGAGCCAGAGACGATCAGCACCATCAACCCGCTGTATTCCTGCACCAAGGCATGGGCAATCGTGCGGCAGCGGCGCAGATGGCCAAGCCCGAACGTGTCGTGGCTGTACATCAGAATCCGCGCATTATCCAACGGGTGCTTCATTCAGGTAACCTCGGGTTGGTGCGGTTCATTTGTCGGGACTGGTCATTTGTAAGGATCGGCGGCATCGCGTAGCCCGTCGCCGAGGAAATTGAAAGCGAGGATCACAAGGATCACCGGAATGACTGGGAACATCAGCCATGGGTATAGGGCAATGATATTGACGCTGCGGGCCTCGGTCAGCAGGATGCCCCAGCTGGAAATTGGCGCGCGCAGGCCGATGCCAAGGAAGCTGAGCGCGGTTTCACCCAAGATCATGCCGGGGATGGTCAGCGTGGCCGAGGCGATAAGGTGTGACATGAAACCGGGGATCATGTGGCGGCCAATGATGCGGGCGCTGCCTGCGCCCATCAGCCGGGCGGCCAGCACATAATCTTCTTCGCGCAGGGCTAAGAGTTTAGATCGCACCCCACGGGCGAGGCCTGTCCAGTCCAAGAGGCCAAGGATCACGGTGATGCCGATGTAGACGAGGATCGGGCTCCACGTCACCGGGATGATTGCGGCGAGGGCCATCCACAAGGGGATGGAAGGGATGGATTGCAGCACCTCGATGATGCGCTGGGTGACCGCATCGAACCAGCCGCCGTGATAGCCTGCAAGACCGCCGATCACGATGCCGAGAATGAAGCTCATGGTGACGCCGAAGATGCCGATGGTCAGCGAAATCCGTGCGCCGTAGATGATGCGCGACAGCACATCACGGCCCAAACGGTCGGTTCCCAGCAGGAAAAACTGGCCGCCTTTGGCGGGGCAAACCAGATGGGTGCTGCCGGGGATCAGACCCCAAAAATTGTAATTATCGCCTTCGCAGAAGAACCGGAGTTTTTGGACATCGGCCGGATCGTCGGTGTAGATGCGCTGAAGTGTATCCATATCAAGCACTTGGCTGCGGCCATAGACGAAGGGGCCAACAAATTTGCCATCGTGGTACAGGTGAATGGCTTGCGGCGGGGCAAAGATGAAATCGGTGTTGCGGGCGGCTTGGCTGTAGGGGGCGAGGAATTCGCTGATGAAGATCGAGGCATACATCAGGATAAGGAAGATGCCGCAATAGAGTGCGACTTTGTGCTTGCGAAACTTCCACCACATCAGTTGCAGTTGCGAGGCTTCGGCGAATTTGCTTTGGGCCGAAGCGGCGTTTTCTGCCTCATAGGGATCAAACGGCGCATCCGAGACGTAATGCGTCATCTGCGCACCGGGGGCGGGCAAGGCGGTGGTTTGGTTGGGCAGATCGCTCATTTGCTGCTGCCTTTACCAAGCCGGATGCGGGGGTCAAGAAACGTTAGCGCGATGTCGGAAATCAGCACGCCGATCACGGTCAGGAAGGCCAGAAACATCAGGAACGAGCCTGCCAGATACATATCTTGGCTTTGCAGGGCGCGGATCAGCATCGGCCCGGTGGTTTCCAAGGACAGCACAATGGCGGTGACTTCTGCGCCAGAAATCATCGCGGGCAGGATCGAGCCGATGTCAGAGATGAAGAAGTTCAGCGCCATCCGCAGCGGATATTTCACCAGCACTTTGAACGGATGCAGGCCCTTGGCGCGCGCGGTGACGACATATTGTTTGTGCAATTCGTCCAGCAGGTTGGCACGCAGACGGCGCACCATGGCGGCCGTGCCAGAGGTGCCAATGATCACCACCGGTATCCAGATATGCGACATGATCGACGAGAATTTCGCCATGCTCATCGGCTCGTTCAGGAATTGGCGATCCATCAGATTGCCGATCGACACTCCAAACCAAATGTTGGCGAAATACATCATCACGAGGGCGAGCATGAAGTTGGGCACAGCGATGCCCAGTAGGCCAAGGAAGGTCAGCCCGTAATCGCCCCAACTGTATTGATGGGTTGCCGAATAGATGCCGATGGGAAAGGCGATGATCCAAGTGAACAGGATGGTGACGGTTGACAGCAGCACGGTAAGCCAAAGCCTATCACCGACCACTTCGCTGACCGGCAGGCGGTATTCAAACGAATAGCCGAAATCGCCGTGCAACATGCCGCCGACCCACCAGATATAACGAATGACCTGCGGCTGATCGAAGCCATAGCGCTCGCGCAGCATGTCAATCTCGGCCAGATCGGCGGATTCGCCTAGGGAGCGCAGCTCGGACACATAGCTTTCAAAGTAATCACCCGGTGGCAGTTCGATGATGAAAAACACCAGAACCGAGATCAAGAACAGCGTTGGGATCATCGCAAGCGTGCGCAGTGTGATGTAGCGGATCATGGTTTATTCCCGCGCGTAGTAGAAGGTGTCGGGCAGGTAGGCGCCCAAGAAACTGGTCGGCGTGAAGCCATACAACGCATCTTCTGGCACATTGCGCATCCGGGCCGCGCGCACGATGGGCTGCGGGGCGGAATTGACGGTGCCGATGGAGAACACCTGATCGGCCCAAAGTGTCAGCATCTGCGCCCAGATTGCGGCACGCGCTTCGGTGGTGGTCGTGTTGCGCCACTGTTTCAGCAGATCAATCAGTTGCATCGCGGCGGGCAGATCGGGGGCCGCGCCTGCGGTTTCGCCAGACATATACCAACTGCCCCAGACCGGCCATTGCAACTGGTCGCTGTGGGTGGGGGCAAGTTGATCGGGGGCCATATCGGCGGTGGGCACGCCGTTATCAAGACCTGCCCAAACCGACATTTGCACCTCACCGCCCATCGCGCGGCTGCGGAAGATATCGCGCTGCGAGGCCCGGATATAAAGGGCGATACCCACGTCGCGCATGTGATCGACGATCAGTTCCAGCACATCGGTTTCCAGCGTACTTTCGCCCGCCGTTTCCACCACAATCCCGGCCTGCCTGCCGTCGGGCAGAATACGGATATTGCCGCCGCCGCGTTCGGTCAGGCCCAATTCGTCCAGCAAAGCGTTGGCAAGTTCGGGGTCATATTGCGACCAAGCACTTGCGTATTCTGGGCGGTAAAGCTGGCTTTCCGGCAGCACGGTGTCGGCGCTTTCGCGACCCAAACCGAAGAAATTCACCTTGTTCAATTCGTGCCGATTTATCGCCACCGACAAGGCGCGTCGCATCCGCACGTCTTGGAACAGTTTGCGCCAGACCGGATCTTTGCAGTTCAGGTTGGGAAACAACGAGACGCTGGAGCCTTGCGTGCGCCGCCATAGGGACACTTTCAAAGGGTGCTGTTTTTCCGCCTGTTTCATCAGGGTGTAATCGGGAAAGCTGATGCCGTTGGCTTGCAGATCGCTTTCGCCAGTCGCGGTTTTGGCCGGGATAATGTCAGCCGAGGCGACATCCAGAATGATACGATCAAAATACGGCAGTTGCTGGCCGGTCTGATCGACACGGTGGAAATACGCGTTGCGCTCGAACACGAATTGCTCGGCAGGCGGTGCGGTGCGGGGACGCCAAGCCTCTAGCGTCGGCAAAGCGGGGTTTTCCGGGCGGATTGAGCGCACCATTTTGGCATGCAGACCCTGCCAGTCATCGACGCGGTTATTTTTGATCAGCTCGGCCAGCTTTTCCGGCGTCTGATATTTGGCGTGGAATTGCTTCATATAGGCCTGCGGCACATAGAGGATCAGCGGCAGCGGCGAGGCCAGCTTGGGCAAAAAATCGGGCATCGGGCTGGCGAAAGTGTAGCGCACCGTCACAGGGTCGATCACGCTGAATTCGACGACTTTGCCATTAGCGATCAGATCCACCGGGGGGCCGCCGCGATAGAGATCGGCGTTGTTCATCATATCATCCCAGCAATAGCGGAAGTCTTCCGCCGTGAAGGGGCTGCCATCAGACCAGCGATGGCCTTCGCGCAGATGCAGAGTGAAGACGCGGTCGTCAACCGCCTCAAAACTTTCTAGAATGTCGGAGACAAGTTGTAGGTTAGCGTCATAACCAACAAGCCGGGAATAGCCATAGATCGGGATCAGCCGCACATCGCGCTGACCGCTGACCAGCATCCGCACGCTGCCACCAAGCCGCCCGGTGGTGCGGCCTATCGCAGGCAAATCAATCACGCGTGGGTTGCGCGGCAGGCGCTCAGGCAAAGGCGGCAGGTTACCCATCCGCACGTCGGGCGCGAAGAATGGTGATTCCGCAAAGCCGATGCTGGGCAGAGCGACCGAGCCAAGCAGGGTTAAAGCGGTGCGGCGGGTGATCATGGTTTCAGATCATTTCTATCAGCGGATTTGCGGGCCAAGACGAAATGGCCGCTCCCCAGATCAAGCGGGGCAAGGTCGGCTACCGCATCAGGCTCGGCCCGGAAGGCGGGGGCCCAGTTGGTGCTGGTCAAAGCAGTGTTGCCCTCAAACGTTGCAAAGTTCAGCCGACGGTCCAAGTCTGGATAGGGCACGGCAGCCAGCAAAGCCTTGGTATAGGGATGCACCGGGGCGGTCATAATGGTTTCGCGCGCGGCAATTTCTACAATGCGGCCGGCCCACATCACGGCGACGCGGTCGGCCATGTAATCCACCACGGCGAGGTTGTGCGAGATGAACAGATAGGTCAGGCCCAGATCTTTCTGCAAATCTTTCAACAGGTTGAGGATTTGCGCCTGCACCGATACATCCAGCGCTGACACCGGCTCGTCACAGACAATCAACCCCGGAGCCAAGGCCAAAGCCCGCGCAATGCCGACACGCTGACGCTGCCCGCCTGAAAAGCTATGCGGATAGCGGTGGCGGGCGGATTGACCCAGACCGATGGCCCCGAGCAACGCATCAACGGTTTCGCGGCGCTGAAGCGGGGTGCCACGGCGGTGAATGTCCAAGGGTTCGGACAAGATATTGCCGACGGTCATTCGTGGCGACAGCGACGACACCGGGTCTTGGAACACCATCTGAATCTGCGTGCGCAAGCGTTGCAGATCCTCGCCCTTGGCGGCAAGAACGTCCACCGGGCCAGAGCCATCATCATAGATCACCGAGCCCGCATCGGGAGTGACTGCACGCATCAGTATCTTGCTAACGGTGGTTTTACCGCAACCGCTTTCGCCGACAAGGCCCAGACATTCACCGCGCTTGATATCAAAGCTGACATCATCGACGGCAGGGGCTGGCTTGGCGGATGTGCGAATATCCCAAGCCTGATCGCGGGTCTGATAGGTTTTCGACAAGTTGCGCACCGAAAGCAAGATTTCGGGGGCGCTGGTTTTAGGTGCAGGTTTCGCGCCGCCAATCGCAGTCATCAGCTTGTCGCGGTTGATCTGAATATCGCGCAGCGGGCGCAAACGCTCACCCTGCTTCATACCAAAATGCGGGATCGCGGCCATCAGCCCCTTCAGATAGGGGTGCTGCGGGCGGCGGAAAATATCATCGACCGGCCCGGATTCCATGATGCGGCCTTGATACAGCACCACCACCTCGTCGGTGACGTTGGCGACGACGCCAAGGTCATGGGTGATCAACAGGATCGCCATATTCAGACGCTGTTGAAGATCGCGCAGCAGCGTCAGAATCTGCGCCTGAATCGTCACATCCAGCGCGGTCGTCGGCTCATCCGCGATCAACAACTGCGGGCTGCAAATCAGCGCCATCGCGATCATCGCCCGCTGCCGCATTCCACCAGACAGCTCAAACGGATACATGTCGAACACTTTGCCGGGCTTGGTAAAGCCAACCAGCGACAGCATATCTTCGGACCGCTCGCGCTGTTCTTTGGCCGAGATCGGCTCGTGAATGCGCAACGCTTCGGAAATCTGGTTGCCGATAGTGTGCAGCGCGGAAAACGAGGTCATCGGTTCCTGAAAGATCATGCCGATCTTGCGGCCCCGGACGCTGCGGATCAGGCGGCCATCGCGCGGTAGGCCCAGAAGCTCAACCTTGCCGCCCGGCGCTGCGGGATCGGTCAACAGCACGCGGCCGCTGACCCGTGCAAAATCCGGCTGAAGCCCCATGATGGTCTGGCCCAGCACCGATTTGCCCGAACCCGACTCGCCAACCAAAGCGGTAATCTTGCCGGGCAGCACCCGCAGCCCCACACCTTTCAGCGCATCGACTTGGCCAGTTGCCAGCGGGAAGGACACTTTCACATCCTCTACCCGCAGCAAATCCATGCCGATGCCAAGTTCTTGTCGTGTCATCCGGTCTGACCCATTCCGTCCTGTGGCGTGGATCATGCTGGATCCGGTTGCTTGGCAAAGCCATTGCATGCGAGAGTTCTCGCGAATTGCAATCAAAATACAGCGTCCGGTGTTGAAATCGGCTCCGTCAGCTCTGAAATGATCAGACCGTGGCAGCTTTGCCGCCCCTCGCCCAACCCCGATGCAAGCCACACGAAGCCGTGTGACCGCGCAGAGAAAATGTGCGTTTATGGCACCTGCATCCTGTAAAAATCATGCTAGGTTGCTGCGATGACCGATCAGAGCGCCTCCGTTTTCCTGTCAGATCTGCCCGTCTTTGCCGAGTTTGAAGATGTGGCCAATCTGACACGCTACCGACCGCTGCCCGAAGGCTGGGCCCTGGCGGTGGCTGATGTTGTGTCCTCGACCGAGGCGATTGCGCGCGGCAAGTATAAATCCGTCAACATGGCCGGAGCCTCGGTGATCACGGCCGTATTGAATGTGCTAGAGGGCAGTGATTATCCGTTCGTCTTTGGCGGCGACGGTGCGGTGATCGCAGTGCCGCCGAAAGGCATTGCCGCGGCCAGCGTGGCGCTGGCGGCTGTGGCGCGCTGGATCGAGGATGATCTGGACCTGAACATGCGCACCGCCCTAGTGACGCTGGCCGAGGTGCGCGCGGCGGGCCATGATGTGCGGATCGCGCGGTTTCAGGCCAGCCCCGAGATGACCTTCGCGATGTTCGCAGGCGGTGGGGCGGCTTGGGCCGAAGCGCAGATGAAACTGGGGCGTTTTGCCGTGCCGATGGCCGAACCCGGCAGTAGACCCGATCTGACCGGGCTATCCTGCCGCTGGAACCCCGTCGCGTCGCGCAACGGTCAGATCGTGTCGATCATCGCGGTGCCCAGCCCAACCGCCCGCCCCGACGCCTTCCGGACGCTGGTGGCCAGCGTGGTGTCGGTGGCCAATAAAGCGGGCGGTTTGGGCAATCCGCTACCGCCCGAAGGCCCGGTGCCACACCTGACATTGGGTGGTGTCACGTCTGAGACCAACGCCCGCGCCCCGCGCGGCAAACGCATGATGGCGCGGATCAAAGTGATGGTGGCGATCTCTATGACCGTGCTGCTCTACCGCACCAATCTGACGCTCGGCGGCTTCAATGCCCGCGACTATGTGCGGCAAATGACCCGCAACACTGACTTTCGCAAATTTGACGATGGCTTGAAAATGACGATTGATATCAATGCCGCCGGGCTGGCTGAAATCGAAGCGCTGCTTGATGCGGCGGCTGCCTCAGGCATCTGCCAATTCGGCCTGCACAAGCAAGACCAGGCACTGGTGACCTGCATCGTGCCGTCGCTGCGGGCGCATGATCACATGCACTTCATTGACGGCGCAGCGGGCGGCTATGCGCAGGCCGCAGCCCAGATGAAGGCCAAAGCAGCATTGCAACCAGCCGGGGCGCAATGATAAACGTCTTGCCTCACAACTGGGCTTGGCGTTGAGTGGCGAGCACGACAGCTTTTTGACAGCGCTCTGCTTGACCCTGACGCCCTTTCTGCTTGGCACGACATGACCCTTTGCACCTTAGGTTTTTCATCAAGGCGCCGACCGATCTGTGGAGGGCTTTAACGCCATGCTGGACCCCAATATCTCGCGCTACATCTGGACCCACACCAAACGCCAACAGCTTTGGGTGCTGGCGGTCGTAGCGCTCTCAATGATCCCGTATTTCCTGTCGCTCAATCTGCCAAAGCAGATCGTGAATGGACCAATTCAGGGCGATGGCTTTGCCGATCCCGCAGCCACCCAGACCTTCATGCAGATCGCGTTTGATCTGCCGATCTTTGGCCATGTGACGCTGTTTGACGGCATCCAACTCGACCGCTTGAACACCCTGTTCGCGCTCAGCGGGGTGTTTTTGCTGCTGGTCGTGGTGAACGGTCTCTTTAAATATTACATCAACACCTACAAAGGTCGTCTGGGCGAACGCCTGCTGCGCCGCATCCGCTTCACACTGGTTGATCACATCCTGCGGTTTCCGCCCGCGACCTTCAAACGCCTGAAGGCCGCCGAAATCTCCAGCATGGTGAAGGACGAGGTCGAACCGCTTGGCGGCTTTACCGGCGACGCCTTTGTCGCCCCTGCCCTGCTCGGCGGACAGGCGATCATGGCACTGGCCTTCATCTTCGTGCAAAGCATTCCGCTGGGGCTGATCACCGCCGCGCTGGTCGGGGTGCAGGCCTTCATCATCCCCCGGATGCGCCGCAGATTGTTGGTGCTAGGGCGCGAGCGGCAATTGACCGCGCGCGAACTCGCCGGTCGTGTCAGCGAGATCGTTGACGGCATCCACACCATCCATTCCTACGACACTTCAAACTTTGAGCGCGCCGATATCTCGTCGCGGCTGGGCCAGATCTACAAAATCCGCTTCGACATTTATCAATGGAAGTTTTTGGTGAAATTCATCAACAACTTCCTCGCCTCGGTGACGCCGTTCCTGTTCTACAGCATCGGCGGTTATCTGGCGCTGCAAGGCCAGTTGGATATCGGGCAACTGGTGGCGGTGATCGGGGCTTATAAAGACCTTCCCGGCCCGCTGAAGGAATTGATCGACTGGGATCAGAACCGCCAAGACGTGCAGATCAAATACAATCAGGTGATCGGACAGTTCGCGGTGGATGGTCTGTTGGAACCCGAGATTCAGGCGGTATCGGCGGAACGTGCCGAGGGTAAAATGGGCGGCCCCCTCGCGGCGGTCAATCTGGGCGTGACCGACGATACCGGCGCCGTCGGGCTGGATCGTGTCAACTTTTCGCTGCAGCCCGGTGAAACCGTTGCCATCATCGGCAACGCCGGATCCGGCGCTGATATCATGGCCGAGGCCTTGGCACGCATCGTCTGGCCGACGCAGGGCCAGATCAATGCTGGCAGCGCTGATCTGCACAGCCTGCCCGAATCAATCAGCGGCCGCTCAATCACCTATGCGGGCACCGATGCCTATTTCTTCTTCGGAACCGTGCGCGACAACCTGCTTTACGGGCTGAAACACGCCCCGATCACTGACCGCGTGATCGAAGGTGCAGCCCTGACGCGACGTCAATGGGAGCGGCGTGAGGCTGTTTGGGCCGGCAACCCCGAGTTCGATATTCACTCCGACTGGATCGACTTTGAACATCAGGGGGCGGCGGATCAGGCGGCTCTGATGCCGTCGGTCTATGCTGCACTGGATGCCGTGGCGCTGACCCGCGACATGTTCGATCTTGCGTTGCGGTCCCACGTCAATCTGGCCGAGCATGGCGATCTTGCCGCCAAAACCGTCGAAATGCGTCGGGTGCTGCGCGATGCGTTGACCAAAGCCGATCTGAACGGGCTGATCGAACCGTTTGAACCCGGTACCTATAATACCGAAGCGACGGTGATCGAAAACCTGCTGTTCGGCAATGCCCGCACGCCCGAATTGATGGCGGGTGCAATCATCAACAACCCATATTTCTTAAGCGTTCTGAAACAGCTCGGATTGGCTGACACCCTGTTCAGCATGGGCACCGAAATTGCCCGCAACGCCATCGAACTGTTCAGCGACTTGCCGCCGGATCATCCGTTCTTCCAACAGCTGACCTTCATGAAATCAGACGATATTCCCGTCTACGCCATGCTTCTGAAAAAAATGGATAAAAACTCTTCCAACATCACCGACAGCGACCGCACGATGATGATCCGCCTCAGCTTTGACTACATCGAGCCGCGGCATCGTTTTGGTCTGCTCTCGTCCGAGTTGATGGCGCAGATCGTGGCGTTCAGAACGGCTTTCAACGAAGGCCTTCCGGCCAACCTGAAAGACGCGATCGAGTTTTACGATCCCGAGCAATACATGGTTTCCGGCACCTTGCTCGACAACATGCTGTGTGGCCGCATCAGCCAGAAATATCGCGACGGCGTTGAACGCATCTATGCGGTGGCAGGCGGGGTGCTGCGCGAATTGGGCATCTATGATACGCTGCTGTCGATTGGGCTCGACTTCCACATCGGCGCAGGCGGCAAGCGGCTGACCTCAGTGCAGCGACAGAAACTCGCCTTGGCACGGGCGTTGATCCGGCGGTCGGATTACTATCTGTTCAACCGCCCGCTGTCGGCGCTGGATACCCGGACGCAAGAACAGGTGCTGATCGCCGCGCTGAAATATCTGCGCAAAGAGGGCCGTACGCCCGCCGTGGCTTGGGTGATCTCGAATGCGAAGTTTGCGCAGTTGTTTGATCGGGTGGCAGTTTTTGAGCGTGGCAGACTGGTCGAAGACGGCTCTCATGCAGAACTTTTACAAAAGAATGGTATCTTCAAGGAACTGATGTCGGCATAGTCTAAGGGCTTGGCCTATCCAGCGGTTGCATAAGTGGGAAGGTGACGACGTGCTCTTGAATGACGAAGTCAAAATGCTGAAGCAGGTTCCACTGTTTGCCGGGGTGTCTCCGGCAAAGCTGAAACTGCTAGCCTTCACATCAGAGCGGGTGTCCTACCGCGCCGGCGAGGTGTTGTTTCACCAAGGCGACGCAGGCGATGCGGCGTTTGTGCTGCTGGCTGGCCGTGCCGATGTAATCGTTGATGGCCCAACCGGGCCTATCAAAGTGGCTGACCTTGAAGAGAATGCTATCGTTGGCGAAATCGCCATCCTGTGTGACGTGGCCCGCACCGCGACGATCAAAGCCGCAACCCCGGTTGAGGCCTTGCGAATCAGCAAGGACAACTTTTTCAAACTGATGTCCGACTTTCCGGAAATGACCATTGAAGTGGTGCGCGTGCTGGCAAATCGTCTCAGCCAAACCACGGTAGAGCTGTCTGAGGCGCGCAGCCGGGTCGCCGCCCTCTCCAAGCGCTGATTAAAGCCCAAGTCAGGCGCGGGAAATGTCATGCTTTGGACAAAACCGCCCAGCATTCTGCACCCAAGCAGGCTTTTCTTTTCGACCTGCCCTGCAATCGGGCCTCGCATCTTGTCGCGATGCTTCCTATCCTTCTGTATATCAGCGATCTGGGGAAGTCTGATCTTGGCGATGCGCGGCAATGAAAAAGCTTCTGGCCTGTTCCCACGGTACGGCAGCAGGCGGCTTTCGGGCGGGTCCGGCACATGACCGCGCAGCCGAAATTTCAGCTGAAGCTTTGGGGCGCACGCGGCGGCCTCCCCGTCAGCGGCCCACAGTTTCAGAAGTTTGGTGGCAACACGACCTGCATCGAAATGCGCTGCGGCGAGCATGTGATCATGTTCGATGCGGGCAGCGGGGCCTTGGCGGCTGGGCAGGCCCTCGCCGCTGAAGGCTGCAAGGAACTCACCCTCTACTTCACTCACACCCATTACGACCATGTCTGCGGCCTGCCATTCTTCAAGCCGATGTATTGCGGCCAGTCACAGCTCAAGATGTGGTCTGGCCATATGGGGCCTGCGATGACCACCCGGCAGATGCTGTCGGAATTCATGCGCAAGCCGTTCTTCCCCATTGGGCCCGACTATTGCAGCGCCGGGATTGATGCGCGGGATTTCAGCGCGGGCGATGTGCTGACCCCCTACCCCGGCGTGACGATCCGCACCGGGATGCTTAATCATCCCGGCAATGCCGTGGGGTATCGGGTAGAATTTGGCGGTCGCTCGATTGCCATCATCACCGATACCGAACACGAACCCGGCACTTTGGACCCCAATGTTTTGCGCTTGATCGACAAGGTCGATTTGTTTCTCTACGACGCCACTTTCTTGGATGAAGAAATGGCGACCTTCAAAGGCTTTGGCCATTCATCGTGGCAGCAGGCGGTGCGGCTAGCGCAGGCGGCGGGCGCCAAGCAGGTCGGCTTCATTCATCACAGCTTCAACCGCACCGATGCTGAGTTGACCGCGATTGAGCGCGCCGCGAAACGCCAGTTCCCGGGCGCGTTCTGTGGGCGGGATCTTCAGGTTATTGAGGTTTGAAACCCCGCAGGGCGATGGCAGCTAACCATTTCCGCACACTGGCTCTGCTAGTAGAAATGTCGCTTTTTTGTGACGCGAAAACCAGCTAAGAGCAACGTCTTTCCAAGATCATACTTCCCAGATCAGACGGCCAATGCGGAAAGAAGGAAAGTATCGTGCCCTACATTCCCGCCTCTCTCCGTGATTTTGTCGTCTATATCTGGACCGGCGACCCGCATGGCGAAGCCGTCCCCGCCCGCGTCATGGCCGAAATTGACCGCCGTGAGACCGCAGCCGAGCAGACAATCAGCTGGGCGCAGTTGAGCATCGTCGGATTCCTGACCCTGCTGTATTGGATAGCGCCCCGCGCCGAGGGCACTGCGGGCGAAAATTTCGTGCCGATGACACTGGCCGCCTATCTTGTGTTCACCCTGTTTCGGGTGTTTCTGTCGTATCGGATGGTGCTGCCCGGCTGGTATCTGATGCTGTCGATGGTGGTCGATGTCAGCCTGCTGTGCGGCATGATCTTTTCGTTTCACATTCAGTATCAGCAGCCGCCCGCCTTTTATCTCAAATCGCCGACGATGATTTATCTGTTCTTTTTCATCGCTTTGCGCGCACTGCGCTTTGATCCTCGCTATGTTTTCATGTCGGGGTTGATCGCGGCATCGGGGTGGGTGCTGATGGTGCTTTACGCACTGACCTATGACATGAACAACATGCATGTCACCCGCAACTATGTTGAATATCTGACCTCGAACACCATCCTGATCGGCGCCGAAATTGACAAGGTGATCACGATACTGGGGGTCACCCTGATTCTGACCTTCGCCTTGTTTCGGGCGCGTTCTGTGTTGTTTGATGCCATTCAAAGCCATGCCGCTGCCGAGGATCTCAGTCAGTTCTTCGCGCCGGAAGTGGCCGATCTGATCACCCAATCCGCTGAAATGCCCGGTGCTGGCCAAGGCGAGGTCCGCGCGGCTGCCATCATGTTTGTAGATGTCCGCGGCTTTACGAAAACTGCGCTGACGCTGCCGCCGGAAACGGTGATGCGGATTTTGGCGCATTACCAGCAGATCACCCTGACCGAAATTGAGCAGCACAACGGCCAGATCGACAAGTTCATGGGCGACGGTATCTTGGTGACATTCGGGGCAGTCCAGCCGGGCGAAACCTATGCGGCAGATGCCTTACGCGCGGCCTCGGCGGTGATTGCCGCACTGGATGCGCGGCAAGATGATTTCGTGGCACTGGGCTGGCCGGGGCGCTTTGCCACCGGTGTTGCGGTGGCGTCTGGCGATGTGACCGTGGGGATTGTCGGCTCGCAAGGCCGCTATGAGTTCACAGTGATCGGCCATGCCGTCAATCTGGCGTCGAAACTGGAAAGCGCCAACAAAGCCCAGCGCACGCGGGCTTTGACCGACGCCAGCACCCACAGCCGCGCCGAGGCACAGGGCTATGTCAATCCCGGTGTATTGCGGCGCGATGGCGAAGGTGTGGCCGGGCTTGCGGCTCCCGTTGATCTTGTGGTTCTTGCCTAGGATGCAAACCTTTTGCCGCTCCATCTTCCCAGCTGATCCGGCGCAAGCGTGTCGAGCGCTGACATGAACAAAGTTGCGCAATCGCCACGCAGAGTGGCGCGGCGGTTGTGGCGACGTTCTCGGCCAAGCGTCGCACAGCTGCGGTTGTGGTCCGGGCTGGTGCTGTTTGCTTTTGCCACCACCCATTTGCTCAATCATGCGCTCGGGCTGGTTTCACTTGAGGCGATGCAGGCAGGGCAAGACCTGCGCCTGTTCATAACCCGCAGCCTGATCGGAACGCTGGTGCTCTGCCTCGCCGCTTTAGTGCATATGGGCTTGGGTATCGCGCATTTCGTGCGCCTGCAGACATGGCGCATCGGCACCCGAGGCGTGGTGCAGCTTCTGTTTGGGCTGATGATCCCGATCCTGCTGATCCGGCATGTGCTTGGCACCCGTGGCGCGCATGAGCTGTTTGGCGTCACCGATAATTACACCTATGCCCTCTGGGCGATGTGGCCGGGCGAGGGTGTTCGACTGGCGCTGTTGGTGGCACTGGTTTGGATACATGGCTGTATTGGCATCCACATGTGGCTGTCGCCAAAGCCGTGGTATCGCCGCAACCTTTGGGCGATGAATGCACTGGCCGTACTGATCCCGTCACTGTCTTATGCGGGCTATGTCTCGGCGGGGCGGATACTTCAGTTGCGCGGCGGAGTCTCCAGTCCGTTCAACGCCGCGCAATACGCTGAGATGCAACAGAATTTTCTGCTAGGTTCCTACTGCTACTTTGCGATATTGGCGGCGGCGGTCGCGGGCTGGGTGCTGCTGCAGATGGGCAACAAAATGGGCGCGCGTATTCGGGTGCGCTATACCTTTGGCCCAACGATTTCAGCAGCGCGCGGGCTTTCGGTGCTGGAAATCAGCCAGATGAACCGCATCCCGCATGCCTCTGTCTGCGGCGGGCGGGCGCGTTGCTCGACTTGCCGGGTGCGGGTGCTGGAAGGGCTGGATCAGCTGCCCCCGGCATCGCTGACCGAGCTGCAGGTGCTGCGCCGCGTCGGTGCGCCTGCGAATGTCCGTCTGGCGTGCCAGTTGCGCCCGACCGCTGACCTTACCATCTCAACCCTGCTGCCCGCCAATCTCGATCCCGGTCAGTCCAACGGTTTTGACAAGTACCACTGGGGCATTGAAAGCGAGGTCACGCTGCTGTTCTGCGACCTGCGCGGCTTTACCAAAATGTCCGAAGGGCGCTTGTCTTTCGATGTTGTGTTCGTGCTGAACCAGTTTCTTGGCCGCATGGCCGAAGCGATCGAAGACAGTGGCGGTTTTGTCGACAAGTTCATGGGCGATGGCATCATGGCGATCTTCGGGATGGAGACGACGCCTGCTGAGGGCGCGCGCCAGGCCATTGCCGCCGCCCGCGCCATGGGCGGCGTGCTGGACAGTTTGAATCAAAGCCTGCACGAAGAACTCCGCGTGCCGCTGTCGATGGGCATCGGCATCCATTCCGGCCCCGCCATTCTGGGCCGCATCGGTGCCGCACATCGCACCGAGGCCGTCGCCCGCCTGACCGCCTTGGGTGAGACGGTGAACATCGCCAGCCGATTGGAACAAAAGACCAAGGATCTGAGCGTGCAAGTGGCAGTTTCAGCCTATGCGCTGGCGCTGTCAGGACTTGAGGCGACCGAAAAAACCCTGCCGCGAACCGTGGATATTCGCGGCCTCAGCCAGCCGTTGGATATCGTAGTGGCCGCCCGCGCGACAAGTCTGCCGCAACCGGAATAATTGCGCTATCGTCTGCGTCCATGCGATCCAGTGACACCTGCAACACCGCCAGAAATCGCTGCAAAAACCCACGCGCACCTTGGTGCGGATCAGCGTTTTCATCGCCAAACTCCACCGCAAGCGCACGGCACAGTGCCAACCTGTCCGCCGCAATCCAATGCGCAGCCAGTGGCCCCGCCACTTTGATCAGGTAAGCATCGGCGATCAAATCGGCTAACGGCCAGGCGCTCATCTCCACAAGATCCAGCCCATGCCGCCGCGCAAACTCCGCACCATCCCCCCCGGCCAATTCGACCAGAAACCCCGCATCCTTACCCGCCGCCAACGCCCGCACCGCAACCGGCCAATCCTGCACCAACCGCCGCTCCAGCACATTGGCCCGCCGTTGCGCCGCCAGCATCGACCCCAACGGCAGCGCCTCACGTTGCCCCTCCGCCCGATAAATTGCCGAAATGCCACTCTCAGGCGGCACATCCTCCAGCGAGATCGTCTCGGCACGCACCACGTCGACGCTGGCATGAACGATCTTGAACGCCGGAGGAAAAGCCCCCAGCGACGGCAGCGCCAGATCGGTGAGCCGGCCACCCTCCGTGCGCGTGGTGGCATTAACATGCATATGCCCCCCGATATGCCAGCGCAGCCCGGTGGCGATCAACGCTTGCGCCACCTGCGGGCCGGGGGTACGCCGCACAATCGCGGTTTCACCAAACAACGCCCGCTCTGATCCCGCCGCATCCTGAAACGGATCCAGCACCGGATAATGCGAGACGCTGACCAGCACCTTACCCAGCGCGTTCGCTCGCGCAGTCACATCACCGATCCAATCCAGCAAGAACGGCTTGACCCGAAGCACCGCGTTCCACCCGGCATCCGACGGCCCAATGAACGCCTTCTTCCGAGTCGCATCGGGCCGCCCCGCGCGCGGCTCGAACACATTGGCGTCGATCATCAACAACCACAGCCCCGGCTCTGGCTCCACCAGATAAGACGCATCCATCAGCCGCTGCGTCACCGAACCATCGGCGGAAACCGCCTCATACATCCGCGCCTCAGGCCGATCATCCAGCCCAAACGGGCTTTCCCAGTGCAGATATTCCGGCTGGCGAAACAGCCCAAACCGCGCCATCGGCAGCAGCGCCGCAGGCTGCCCGCCGCAGCGCATTGCAGGCGTCACAATCGCCCCGACCTCCGCCTGTTCCGCATCGCTCGTCACCATCACCGTCTGCCCCGGTGCGCTGACAAACCGTGTCGTCACATTCTTGCCATGCGGGCCATACAGATCATGGTTGCCGGGAATGACATAAAACCGCAGCCCATGCCGATGCTCAACCCCCTGCAGCACTTCAACCAAGCGGCGAATATTCTCCGCCTGCCCGTCGTCGGAATAATCCCCAGCCAGAACCACATGCCGCACCCCGGCAGCGGCGATCTTCTCCAGCGCGGCGCTCAGTGCCCCTGCCGTTTCATTGAACGCCCGAGCCGCGATCCGCGTATCTGCCCAACTGCGCAGCGCAAGCCGCGCGCCCTGCACCACAATCCCCGCCCCGCCGAAATCGCCGCCCGGATCGTGGAAATGCACGTCCGCCAGCACCGCAACCGCATGGGGTGCCATTCCTCAGGCCTTCACCACATGATCCGCCGCAATGCCATTCCGCGCGAACACGTTGCGGGTGTCGATGATCAACCGCGACCATTGCGCCAGTCCGGCATAGTCCAACCCATCATGGTCCGTCGCAACCAGCACCGCATCAAATCCGCCGACCGTGGCCTCGTCAAACCCCACCGATTTCCGCCCCTTCAACGCGCCATAGGCCCGCGTCTTGGGAATCTCGGCCACGAACGGATCATGATAAGACGCCCGCCCACCGCGCTCCTCGATCAATTCGATCAGCTTCAGCGACGGGCTTTCGCGAATATCCGGCACATTTTTCTTATAGGCCAGCCCAATGACCAGCACCTTCGAACGACTCAAAGCCAGCCCCAACCGCTGATCCAACGCCTCGGCCAGACGCGACACCACATGCCGCGGCATCCCCGAGTTGATCTCTCCCGCCAATTCGATAAACCGGGTGGGAATGTCATATTCCCGCGCTTTCCACGTCAGATAAAACGGGTCAATCGGGATGCAATGCCCGCCCAAACCGGGGCCGGGATAGAACGGCATGTAGCCGAACGGCTTTGTCTTTGCCGCCTCGATCACTTCCCAAACATCAACGCCCATCGCCTCGTAGATTACCTTCAGCTCATTCACCAAGGCGATATTCACCGCACGAAAAACGTTTTCAGTCAGCTTCACCGCCTCGGCAGTGGCGGTCGAAGAAACCGGAACCACGGTTTTCACCACCGCGCCATAGAAAGCCGCCACCAACTGCCCCGCGTCAACCCCATCGCCCGCCACCACCTTGGGAATGGTCGAGGTATCAAACGCGCGGTTGCCCGGATCTTCACGTTCCGGCGAAAACCCAAGGTAGAAATCCTGACCCGAAACCAGCCCGCCCGCCTCAAGAATACGCTTCACCGGGCCATCCGTCGTCCCCGGATAAGTGGTGGATTCCAGCACAATCACCTGCCCCCGGCGCAACGTCTTGGCGATGTCGTCACAGGTCCGGGTGATGAAAGACAAATCCGGCTCGCGGTGCCGCGTCAACGGCGTCGGCACGCAGATCACGATCACATCGCACAAACCAAGCCCGGCGAAATCCGCCGTCGCTGTGAACCGCCCAGCCGCAACTTCGCTTGCCAGCACCGCATCCGGCACCGCCTCGATATAGCTTTTGCGGGCTTCAACGGCGGTGATTTTACCGGGGTCGGTATCAAACCCGGTCACCCGAAACCCCGCCCGCGCGGTGGTGATCGCCAGCGGCAGGCCGACGTAACCCAGACCGATTACCCCAACACGGGCGGCTCGGCTGGCGATATTTTCAAGAAGATCGGATAAGGGCACAGTCACTCCGCCACAGCTGAGGGTCATCTGGAAATGGGCCAGTTTGCCAATGCTGTCAAGGTTAGCGGCGGTGCCGGGGCGGGGGCGGTCGATTCCTGTCGCCCCGCACCAGCTTTGCGCTTACCCTTGGCGCAGACCTGCAAACCGCTGGGAACATTAGCCGATGACGCCGCCCACCCGCCGCCTGCGGATCGCCTTTTACGCGCCTTTGAAGGCCCCCACGCATCCGGTGCCCTCTGGCGATCGCCTGATGGCGCAGCTGCTGGTCCGGTGCATGGAGCAGGCGGGGCATCAGGTAGATCTGGCCTCAGACCTGCGCGCCTATATCGGCGACCCGCAAGATCCTGCGGGCTGGGCCAAGCTGCGCGCCGATGCCAACCACGAGTCCAGCCGGATCAGCACCCTTTGGGCCGATCAGCCGCCCGATCTGTGGCTCTGCTACCACCCCTATTACAAAGCCGCCGACCTGCTTGGACCCCACCTTACCCGCCGTTTCGCGCTGCCCTATGTCACGGTCGAGGCCTCGCTCTCCGCGCGCCGCAACATCGGCATCTGGGCAGACATGCAGGCCAGCGTCATGGCCGCAGTGCAGCACGCCAACCTAAACCTCTGCCTGACTGCCCGCGATATGAACGGCCTGCAAGACGCCGCCCCCACCGCCTTTGTCGCCCGGTTTCCGCCCTTCATCGAAACCGACGCCTTTTCAGCCCCCCCCACACCGCAGCCCGGCCATCTGGTAACGGTCGCGATGATGCGCGCAGGCGACAAGACCGACAGCTACCGCCGCCTCGCCGCAACGCTGGCCCTGCTGCCACCCGGCCTTGACTGGCACCTCACCGTGATCGGCGATGGCCCGCAGCGCGCCGAGGTGGAGGCGATGTTCGCAGACCTGCCCCCGGATCGTCTGACATGGCGGGGCCTGCAATCCCGCCCCGAAATCGCCGCGACCTTAGCCCACGCCTCGGCCTATATCTGGCCCGGCTGTGGCGAAGCCTACGGTCTCGCCTATCTTGAGGCCCAAGCCGCAGGCGTCCCCGTCATAGCGCAACGCACCGCAGGCGTGCCCGAAGTGGTGGCCGATGGCGAAACCGGCTTTCTGACCGAGCCGGGCGACGATGCGGCAGCGGCGGCAGCCATCCTGCACTTACTGACTGACCCCGCCCTTCAGCACCGTATGGGCCAAGCCGCCCGCCTGCGCGTTCTGCGCGACCATTCCTTAGCAGGCGCAGCCCAGCGCCTGAACACCCTGCTGCAAACCATAGTCGAGACCAGACCATGACCGAATCCCTGATCCGTGCGCTTGATCTGCGCGCCGCCAATGGCACCCCGGCGCAGCTATGGCTGCGCGACGATGACGCCATAGCGCCCAGCGCGGAACTCGATCACCTGCTCTCCCTGACAGAAGCCGCGAACATCCCCGTCACCCTCGCCGTCATCCCCGCCCATTCCGGCCCGGCATTGGCCAACCGACTGAACACCGCGCAAGGCGTTTGCGTCGCCGTGCATGGCTGGTCACACACCAACCACGCCCCCGGTTCCGAGAAAAAGCAAGAACTGGGCCCGCATCGCCCGACCCAACAGGTTCTGGGCGACCTCGCGCGTGGCTTCAGCCATCTCGCGCAACTCCACCCCCAGCAGTTCGCGCCTGTGCTGGTGCCGCCGTGGAACCGCATCGCCCCGCCAGTTGTCGCAGGCCTTCCCGCCCTTGGCTTCAAAGCCCTATCGGTCTACGGCCCCGAAGCCACCGCCGCCCTGCCCCTCTACAACACCCATGTCGATGTGATCGACTGGCGCGGCAGCCGTTCCGGGCGACTCGATGCGGTGCTGATGGACGAAATCGCGCAAGCCATGGCCCGCAGTGATGCGCCGATTGGCCTGCTGACCCACCACCTTGTGCATGATGCGCAGGTCTGGGGATTTCTGGAACGGCTATTCGCCCTCACCGCCAACCATCCCGGCTGCCGCTGGGTCGGCCTGCCCCAGCTTATCGCCTCACCATGATTTCCAAGCGATCAGCAGACCGCCCTCCGCCTGCGCCCGCAGAGCCTCCACCTCAGCCATAGCCGCACGGTCGGCCAGCACCCCCGCAACCAATGTCTGCGGCGCCACGCTGACCGCCCCACCCCGTGCCGCCAATGTGAACACCAGCGGCCCGGTTGACCACCACGCCGGGGCCTCCGGCAGCAGATCCAGCACCAGCGGCAACCGCGCATTCAGCCGATGCAGCGCCGGATGGTCCGGCGGCACAGCAATAAACGAATTGCCCAATAGCAAACCGCCAAGGCCCGTCTGACGCGGCACCTCCTCGGCCCAAGCGGTCAGGCCGATCAGCGGCAGCAGATCGTGAAAGCTGATGTCATCCCGCGCCGGATACCAATCGCAATCCAAGTATATCCCGCCCTCCGCCGCCAAAATCGCATAGCGTGCCACATCCACCGCACCGGGATAATCCCCCCGCGCCAGCATCGCTGCATAAACAGGCTGATCCGGCAGACCCAAACGCGCCAGATCCGCCTCTTGCCACAGTCGATACTGATACCCCTGCAACCCTGCATGATACCGCCATGCCGCCACCCCAAGGGGAACAGGCAGGCTGCCAATCCAGATCTGATGGATCACCCGCGGCACAGGCCTGCGATTGACGATAGTGATCGCCTGCTGCTCGGCGGTGGAAAACCGAAACAGCGGCGCAAGCACCTCTGGCGGCGGCACCAGATGAAACTGATGCCCCGCCCGCGCGACAGGATCTCCCACCGCCTTCGCGAGATGCAGCCGCACCGCATGAAGCCTACGCGGCAGCCCCAACGCCGTCTGTGCGGGCAAGGACGCAATCTCGCTGTCCGCAGTCAGCGTATCCAAAATCGCCGTCGCCGCAGCAAAGTCGCCCTTGGCGATCAAAGCTCTGGCGGCACGGATGCCATCGTTCATGCGTTGCTTGGCGCTCATGCTGCCCCCCTTCTTGGTGGCCCAGCGGTCCGGTCCATATCTCGGATCAACTGCCGCCCCGAGAAGTAACCAAACTGCGGCTATAGCGCAACGCAGAGAGCTCTTGCGACCAAACGCGTCGGCACCCTGCTCTGTCGCATCACACAATCTTTATCGGCGCAGCTAAGCTGCGACCTGCACGCGCGCGCTTGCATATTCGTCAACCCACTGGGTTCAATACGCGCAGCACTCAACCATGCGCCTGCGTAAAATCTATGTCGCCGGACCGGATATAAAGCAGAAAGAAATGCCCGCTGTGGTTCTTCTTCACAAGCCAATCCATCGCTTCGATCTCTGCGATAAATTGGCCGACCACGCCGCAGCCCATCGGGGGCTGATCGCAGGCCTCAGAAATCCAACCCCAGATCCAGCGTGCGCGCCGAATGGGTCAACGCCCCGACCGAGATATAATCAACCCCCGTCGCCGCAACTTCGGCGATGCGCGGCAGCGCCATATTGCCCGAGGCTTCCGTCACCAATCCCCCCGCCACCATTTCAACCGCTTGCCGTAGCGTGGCCGTGTCCATGTTATCGAGCAGCACCACGTCCGCGCCGCCAATCGCCAGCACCTCCGCCAGTTGCGCCAATGTATCCACCTCAATCTCAACCTTCATCATATGCGAAACATTGGCCCGCGCCGCCGTCAGCACCGCGCGAATACCGCCAGCGGCTGCAATGTGATTGTCCTTGATCAGGATCGCATCCGACAGCCCGAAACGATGGTTAAATCCGCCGCCGTGCAGCACCGCAGCCTTTTCCACCATCCGCAGCCCCGGCGTGGTTTTGCGGGTGCAGGTGATGCGGGTGGTGGTACCCTCGGCCTGTGCCACAAAGGCAGCGGTCAGCGTGGCAATGCCCGAAAGCCGCCCGGCAAAATTCAGCGCAATCCGCTCGCCCGATAGGATCGAGGCCGCAGCCCCGTCGATCTCCATCAGCAGATCACCGGGCGCGCAGGTGCTGCCATCGGGGCGGTGCAACGTCACCACCAGCGAGGGGTCCACCAGCCGGAACGCAATCGCTGCCAGTTGCATGCCTGAAACCACCCCCGCCTCGCGCGCGTTCAGCTTCGCGCGATAGCGTGTGCTGGCCGGGATCACCGCACGGCTGGTGACATCGCCATTCGGGCCAAGATCTTCGATCAAGGCCGCCCGCACCAAAGGTTCCAGCAGCAGATCGGGCAGCGCGGCAAATCCGGTCATTCTTGGGTCTCCGTTACAATCTGCCGCTGCGCCAACGCCTCGGCCAAGGTCAGGCGGCTGGGCTTCGCCAATGCGGGGTTAACCTGCGGAAAATCACGACGGCAATGCGCGCCCCGCGACTCCTCGCGCAGCAAGGCGGCAGCGGCGATCAGCGTGGCGGTGGCGGTCATGTTGAGGAAGTTCGCATCGCCGAAAGCTTGCGCCTCTAGCGCCGCAATCCGGCGCAGCGCGGTCTTCAACCCGCCCGCGTCGCGCACCACGCCGACATTTTCAGTCATCACCTGCCGCAGTTGCGCAATCAGATCGGGGTCGGGATGTTGTCCACCCGGCACAGAAGGCAAGACAACTGGCGGCGCAACCGCATCCCCCAACCCCTGCGCAATATCCAGTGCCGCGCGGCGGCCATAGACCAGTGCCTCCAGCAAGCCATTCGAGGCCAGCCGGTTCGCGCCATGCAGCCCAGTCGCGCTGGCCTCACCGCAGGCCCAAAGCCCGGCAAGGCTGGAGCGCCCTTCCCACGTCACCGCAATGCCGCCCATATGGTAATGTGCAGCGGCAGCCACCGGGATCGGCTGGGTGACCGGATCAATCCCACCCCGCTTGCAGGCCGCAGCCACGGCGGGAAAGCGTTCAACAATCTCCGCCCCAAGGGCCGCGCGGGTGTCCAGCATCGGGCGGCGCCCGGCTTGGGTTTCGGCAAAGATCGCGCGGGCGACGATATCGCGTGGTGCCAGTTCCGCATCGGGATGCACCGCCTGCATGAACCGCAGGCCATCGCGGTTGATCAGCACCGCGCCTCCCCCCCGCAACGCCTCGGTCGCCAAGGGGGCGGGGTCTTCGCCCATATCAATCGCGGTGGGGTGAAACTGCACAAACTCGGCATCGGCAATCACCGCCCCGGCCCGCGCCGCCATGCCGATCACCTGGCCCCTTATGCGCGGCGGATTGGTGGTCAGCGCATAAAGCCCACCCGAGCCGCCGCCCGCCAGCAACACCGCCGCCCCGCGCAACATCACCGGATCGCTCGCCCCATCCGCCGCAGCCACCGCAACGCCCACAACGCGCCCTTCTTGCGCCTGCAAGCCGACCGCCATCACGCCTTCCAGCACCTGAACCGAGGGCGTCCGCGCCACTTCGGCAATCAGCGCTGCCATAATCTCGCGCCCCGCCTGATCACCCCGCACCCGCACCACCCGCGCCAGCCCATGGGCTGCCTCTCGGGACAGCACATAGCCGCCCTGCGCATCGCGATCAAACGGCGTGCCCAGCGCGGTCAGTTCCAGAATATGCGCCCGCGCCTCGGCTGTGACACTGGCCGCAACGTCGGCATCGACCGTGCCAGCCCCGGCGCGCACCGTATCGGCGGCATGGGCCTCTGGGCTGTCGGCCGCCGCCATCGCCGCCGCAATCCCGCCCTGCGCCCAAGCCGAACTCGCCCCCTGCCCCAAAGCCTCGGGTGAGATCATCACCACCGGATGCGGGGCCAAGTGCAGCGCCGCATAAAGCGCACCCAAGCCCGCGCCGACAATGATCACCCGCCCGGTATCGACAACAGGCATCTTCATCGGATTAGGCCGCAGCCCGGCTGATGTCGATCATCCGCTGCACAGCCACACGGGCGCGGGCGGAAATCTCTGGGTCCACCAGCACTTCGCCCGTCATAGAGTGCAGCGCATAGAGGATCTTCTCCAGCGTGATCATCTTCATATAGGGGCACATGTTGCAGGGCTTGGCGAATTCGACCTCGGGCAACTCATCGGCAATATTCGCCGCCATCGAACATTCTGTCACCAGCATCGCGCGGGCGGGTTTGTGCTTGTGGACCCAATCAATGATGCCCTTGGTTGATCCGGTGAAATCCGCCTCTGCCACCACTTCGGGCGTACATTCGGGATGGGCGATGATCTTCACCTCGGGGTCATGTTCGCGGTAGGCGCGCAGATCAGCGGCTTGGTACAGCTCATGCACGATGCACGAGCCTTCCCACCACACCACCCGTTTATGCGTCAGCGCCGCGACATTGCGCGCAAGATACTGGTCGGGCGTCATGATCACCGTATCGCCCTCCATCGCGTTGACGATCTGCAACGCATTGGCCGAGGTGCAGCACACATCCGACGCCGCCTTCACCTCTGCCGTGGTGTTGACATAAGACACCACAGCCGCGCCCGGATACATCGCCCGCATTTCCGCCACGCCATCCGCCGTGATCGATTCCGCCAGCGAACAGCCCGCCGCCATATCCGGCATCAGCACGGTCTTGCTGGGGTTCATGATCTTTGAGGTTTCCGCCATGAAATGCACGCCGCATTGCACAATCACATCGGCCTCAACCTCACTCGCCTTGATCGCCAGTTGCAGGCTGTCGCCGACGAAATCCGCCACGCCATGATAAATCTCGGGCGTCATATAGTTATGGCCCAAGATCACCGCATTACGCTCTGCTTTCAGCCGATTGATCGCAATGACATAGGGCGCAAACATCGCCCAATCGGCCAAAGGCACCACGCGCTCCATCCGCGCGTAGATCGCCCGCGTCGCCTCGGCAGCGGCCATCGAGGGGGCAAGATCATAGTGCGCCGCAAGCTCGGCGCGCTGGTCAAGAATATTGGGCAAAGTGGCGTTCCCGTACTTGGCTGCAAGACTGAACCCGTTTGGGTGCAAGGCTGGCTATAATAGCTTTTGCGGGTGACGCAAACCCTTCACAATTCGACGTTTTTTGACCTTTTGGTGAAATGCGTGGTTTGCGCCGTGCCGCACGCGGAAATCTTGCCTGCCTTGGTGGCCACAACCTAAGGTGCAGCCCACTGTACCGAGCGCCGCATCGCTTGCCTTACTGCGCCGCCACCAAACCTCGCCGCGCCACCACCTGCCTCGCTACTTCCCGCGCGATATGTTCGGCCCAGGTGATCACCTCTGGCACCCCCATCAACTCGCCCACCGCCGCCCGCGCGAGTGGCCCCGCCACCAGCAACGTCCCATCCGCAGCACCCGACACTGGAACCGCCTGCCCATTCGCCGCCGTCAGCAACCCCAAGCCCAGCGGATCGGGCTGCAACAGCCCCAACGCCGCCAGATCAGCCAGCGCAGGCACCGCCGCAATAATGCCACCATGCGCGGGCCCGGTCGCCAAAACCACCCGGTCCACCGCCAGCGCAAATCGCGTCCCATTGTGGCGGGCCTGCAAGCCTATCTTGACCGGGCTACCCGGAGTGGCCGAGACAATCCGCGCGCCCAAGCTGACCAGCCGCCCTAGGCGCTGCATCTGCTGGTTCGCCTCATAGGTCTGCGGGGCAATGCGAAAGCGGTGAATATCCCACAGGGCGCGCAGATGCCGCAAAAACCGCCGCCGCTCAGGTTCCTGGAAAGCCGCCCAAATCACTGGCCCCTGCACGCGCAAACGGTCAAACACCGCATGCCAGGTCAGCCCCAACGCCTGATCCTGCGCCAAAGCCACGCGCACCTGCCGCAGCAACTGCAACGCCGTGCTTGCCAGAGTATGCGCGAAATCCGCCGTTGTTGCCGCCTGCACCGGCCCGTGTGGCATCGACCGATAGCCATGCCGCGACAAAGCCGTGATCTGGCCGCGATGGCCCCGTCTGTGCAACGACGCCACAATATCCGCCGAGGTCAAACCGTTGCCGACGATCAGCACCCGTGCATCTTCGGCCAAGCCTGCCAGCGCGCCATCTGCAAACGGATCCCCGATCAGCGCGGGATCGCCCGCCAGCCCTGCCAATTCACGCGGCAAGCCTGCGTTCGGATGGGTAGTTGCCAGCACAACGATATCCGCCACAACCTTTCCGCCATCCGACAGCCCCAGCGTATAACGATCCGTCCGCCCCACCGAGATCACCCGCGCCTGCACATGCCGCAACCGCCCCGCCCGCTGCAAAGGCGCAAGTTGCGCCGCAACATAGGTGCCAAACACCGCGCGGGGTGCGTAAATCTCACCCGACAGCCGCGCCGAATTGGCGGGCAGGCTGGGGGCCTCTGCCGTATGCAGCCAGCGTCGGAAATGCTCGGGCTGATCTGACCGCAGGGTCATCTTGTGATCGGGCACATTCAGCCGGTGATCGGGGTCGGGCGTGGCATAGGCCAAACCGCGCCCAAGATTCGCGCGCGGCTCGATCACCACCACATCCGCATCGGTCAGGCCCGCCAGATGATAGGCCACCGCCGCCCCAGACAAACCGCCACCGATAATGGCGACGGTTATCGGGGGCTGGCCGTGCAACTTGCTCATTGTGCCGCCTGTAACTTCGGTTTGTGGTCCCCGGCGATGGTTTCGCCGAATGGCCCGGTGTTCACCACCAGATCCCGCCGCGGAATCGGATGGCCCAGCGGCAATTTTGGCAGCACCAATTCGCCAAAGCTATAGGCTTCTTCCAGATGCGGATAGCCCGAGAAGATGAAGCTATCGACGCCAATGCGACGGTATTCGTCGATGCGCTCGGCTACCGTATCGGCATCGCCGACCAGCGCGGTGCCAGCCCCACCGCGCACAAGGCCGACACCCGCCCACAGGTTCGGGCTGATCTCCAGCTTGTCCCGCCGCCCACCATGCAGCGCGGTCATCCGGGCTTGGCCGACCGAATCCATCCGCGCGAATACTTTCTGCGCCTCGGCAATCGTCGCATCGTCCAGCTTGCTGATCAACCGATCCGCTGCCGCCCAAGCCTCGGCTGTCGTCTCGCGCACGATCACATGCAGGCGGATGCCAAACGACACCTCGCGCCCCTCAGCCTCGGCGTGGCGTCGCATCACCGCAATCTTTTCGGCCACCTGTGCGGGGGGTTCGCCCCATGTCAGGTATTTGTCGATATGCTTGGCTCCGACCTTGAAGCCTTCATCCGACGAGCCGCCAAAATACAGCGGAGGACAGGGTTTTTGCACCGGCGGATAGATCAGGCGACCATCCGAGATTTGGAAGTGCTTGCCGGTATGCTCCACCGTTTCGCCGCGCAGCAACGCCCGATAAATCCCAAGGAATTCATCGGTGATGGCGTAGCGTTCGCTGTGCGGCAGGTTGATGCCATCGCCCTTGTTCTCGGCAGGATCGCCCCCCGTCACAATGTTGATCAACAGCCGCCCGCCCGAAATCCGGTCCAGCGTGGCCGTCATCCGTGCCGCCAAGGTCGGCGATTGCAGGCCGGGGCGCACGGCGACCAGAAACCGCAAGCGTTCCGTCTGGGTGGCAAGCGCCGAAGCCACCACCCAGCTATCCTCGCAACTGCGGCCCGTGGGCAGCAAAGCGCCGTAAAAGCCCAAGGAATCCGCGGCCTTCGCCACCTGCGTCAGATACGCCAGATCAACCGGACGCCCGCCTTCGGACGTGCCCAGATAGCGGCTTTCGCCATGTGTGGGGATGAACCACAGCACGTTGATTTTATTGGGAACAGACATATCAGCTCCACGCATGAAAGGGCGGGTTAACGCCGTTCAGGTAGTAGTTGCCAAGGATCGCGTATTTCCAGCGCACCGGGTCGTGCAGCGTGTGGGTGCGGGCGTTGCGCCAATGGCGATCAAGGTTATGCTCGGCCAAGGTTGACCGCGTGCCTGCCAGTTCAAACAGCTTGTTGGTGGCAAGGATGGCGATTTCGGTAGACAGCACCTTCGCCTCTGCCGTGGCAATCTGCGCCTGTGCCACGGTTTCCGCCGTAGGGTTCGCCAAAGCTAGATCAATCGCCACGCTGGCAATATCCAACAACGCCGCCGCTGCATTGGCGCGCAGGTTCAGATCGCCCACGGCTTGGATGGTGTAGGGGTCTTGCGACGCATGATCTAGGCCGGAATCCACTCAGGCGCGGCTGCGGTGCAGCACAAAATCCTTGGTATCCGCAATCGCCGCCCGCGCGATGCCCAGATCAACCGCGACTTGGATCACTTGGAAAATCGCCCCATCGGCAGAGGGTGCTTCATAGCCCTTATACCCCGGCACCAGATGGGTTTTGGGCACCTTCACATTGTCCAAAATCACCGTGCCCGAAAGCGTAGTGCGCTGGCCAAAGCTGGACCAATCGTCGATCACGCTCAGGCCTTCAGCCCCGCGATCAGCAATCGCATACCAAGCGCGGCCCTTATCATCCAAAGCCACAATCGGCACCAGATGCGCCAGCAGCGCGCCCGAGGAGTAGAACTTGCGGCCCGTCACCCGGACATGATCGCCCTCGTCGGTGAACTTGGTTTCAAAATCCACCGCGCGCTTGGACCCAAACTCAGAAAAAGCATTGCCAAACCGCGTACCCTTCAGCACTTCGCCGAACAGCAGCGCCTTTTGCGCAGGGTCTGACACAGTATTGATCGCAGCCACCACGCCCAGATGGTTTTGCGGCACTTGGCCCAACGATGGGTCAGCTTCCGAGATAATCGCAATCACCCGGTTCAGCGTCAAATAAGACAGCCCCGGCCCGCCGTATTCTTTCGGCACGTTGATCGACCACAGCCCGGATTGCGAGAACGCATCCAACTGTTCCTGCGGCCAAATCCGGTTACGGTCACGATCCGACGCGCCCTTGGCGAAGTCCGCTGCCAGCTTATGCGCCACCGCAATCGCTTCGGCATCGGTCTGGATGATATGCGCATCGCCAATCGTGCGGGCGACCGGGGGAACGGGGGTTTTCAGCGGTTCATGTTTGGTCATGGTTCAAATCCTTACAGGTTCAGGGGTGCCGCCAAGGTAAAGCGCGCGAATGTCAGCGCGGGCGGCGAGATCAGATGCGGGGCCATCCAGCACCGAGCGACCATTCTCGATGACCGTGGCGTGATGGGCATATTTCAGCGCGATGGCAGAGTTTTGCTCGGCCAGCAGGATCGTCAGCCCAGTTTCACGGTTCAACCGGGCGAGGGTTTCAAAGATTTCAACCACCACCAATGGCGCAAGACCCATCGACGGCTCGTCCAGCAAGAACACCTCCGGCCGCGCCATCAAACCGCGCCCGATGGCCGCCATTTGCTGCTCACCACCCGAGGTAAGGCCCGCGAGCGAGTTGCGCCGCAGTTTCAGTTTGGGGAACAGATCGTAGACCTGCTCCAGCACCTGCGCGATCTGCGCGCGCTCCAACCCCCGGCCAATCGCCCCGGTGGTCAGGTTTTCCTCGATGCTCAGGGTCTTGAAACACCGCCGCCCTTCCAGCACCGGCACCAGCCCGTTGCGGATATGGGCGTGCGGCGTGTCGGTGGTGACATCGCGGCCCTTGTAGCGAATGCGCCCACCGGTGATCTGGCCACGTCCGGCGGGCAGCAGGTTAGAGGCGGCTTTCAGCAGCGTGGTCTTACCCGCGCCATTCGCGCCCAACAGCGCGGTAATCTCGCTCTTGCGCACCGTCAGGCTGACGCCGTGCAGGGCAGCGATGGCACCGTTATAGGCGGCGTAAACATGGTCAAATTCAAGAACAGGTTGCGACATGGCACCCTCCGGTCAGAAAGGGTGGCCCCAATGCAGGGCCACCCGTTTGGTTCATTGCGTGACCTTATCGGCGTCTTCCGAGGTGCGGATCGGCAGCCCCTTTTCCGCCGCGTAGGCTTCGGACGATTTGGTGATGATCGGGCGCAGCAAGGCCCAATCGGGGGCGATCCAGTCGGAGACCACGTTCCACTTCTTGCCATCCCACTGCTGGAAGGTGACGTAGCCCTCGCCCTCGTGGTTATCGTAGGTGACGTTGATAGAGTGAAAAAGGTTTTCAGCGCCAAGTTCCTTCACCCGTTCAGGCGACAGTTGCAGATGCTCAAAGCCCCAGCGCACTTCATCCCCGGTCAGGGTGCGATTGCCAAACTTGGCCTGCGCGATCCGAATGGCTTCGACGTTCAAGATGCCGTTCACGATGCCAAGGTTATGATAAACCGAACCAATCCGCGATTTATCCGACAGGTTGCCCTGCCCCGCGTCATAGACCGTTTTGATGATCTCTTGCAGCACCGGATATTGATTGCCCGAGGCTTGGGTGGTGATCGCGGTATAGCCAATCGCGGCATCGCCTGCAGGCAGCGCATCTTCTTCCGAGTTCGACCAGACGTTGCCGATGATGTGATCCACCGGGAAACCGTTGCGCTGTGCCGTGGTCAAAGCCACCGGATTCATCACGCCCCAGCCGCGCAGCACGACATAATCGGGGGCCTCACGGCGGATTTGCAGCCATTGTGCGCCCTGCTCGTTGCCCGGATGCGGCACCTCGATCTGCACCACGGTAAAGCCGTATTTCTCGGCCAGAAGGTCATAGATCGGGATGGTTTCCTTGCCGTAGGGCGAGCCGTGATAGAGCACGACGATCTTCTTGCCCTTGAGGCTCTCCAAACCGCCCTCTTTGCTGGCGATGTAGTTCACGATGCCCGAAGTTTCCGAATAGGGGTTCAGCAGCAGCGGGAAAACGTAAGGAAACACCCGGCCATCGGTGGTGTCGGTGCGGCCATGGTTCACCGTGATCAGCGGCACTTTATCCGCCGTCACGCCATCAATCATCGCATAGGCGATGCCCACCGAAAGCGGGTTCCAGGCGGCGGTATCGGCGTGGCTTTTCTGGCGCTGATAGCATTCAACACCCTTTTCCACCGCATATTCGGTCTCACATTCGTCCCAGACCAGCTTCACGCCGTTGACGCCGCCATCGCGGGTGTTGATCAGGGTCATATAGTCGATGAAGCCGCCGAAAAACCCGGTGCCGCCAGCGGCATAGGGGCCGACGCGGTAGGATTGCAGCGGGAAGTATTGCTCATCCGCGCGCGCCGCGCCGCCTGCGGCGAGGGTCGCCACGGCCAGCGCCGTTATGGTGATACGTTTCAGGAAAGACATGATGGCTCCGTAGGTTAAGAGATCAGATGTTGCGCGCAGACTTGCGCTTTACACGGTCAAGGATGGCCGCCAGCCCGTTCGGCTCGGCGATCAGGAAAGCAATGATGAGGACGCCCAGAATGATCCGCTGCACCAGTTCAAGCACGCCGGAGTCGATCATGCCGCCAAAGACCAAGGCCGACAGCCGCGACAGCAGAAGCGGGAACACCACGATCAGCCCCGCACCAAGGAAGGCACCGCGCAGGGTGGCCAAGCCGCCGATGATGATGATGAACAGTACGTCGAAGGACCGGTCGAGATCGAAGCCCGCAGGCTCCACCGTGCGCAGATAGGTGAAGGCCCAGAGGAAGCCTGCCACCCCGATGATGGCCGAGGATACCGCAAAGGCCACCAGCTTGGTTTTCAGCACCGGCACGCCGATGATTTGGGCGGCGGTCTCGTTGTCGCGAATGGCGATCAGGTCGTTGCCCAAGGGGCCGTGGGTGAAAGCCCAGACGCCAAGGGTGATCAAGGTGACAAGGGAAAGCGCCAGCAGATAGCGCGCGGTGGTGCTGTCAAAGCTGTAGCCAAGCCACGACAGCGATGGGGCCGAGATCACGCCAGACGGGCTATAGTTGGAAAACCAGCCGAATTTGGTCAGCGCCCATTGCACGAAGAATTGGGCCGCAAGGGTGGACACCGCCAGATAAAACCCACGCAGGCGCAGGCTGGGCAAGCCAAACACCAACCCCACCGCCGCCGCCGTCAGGGCAGACAGCAACAGGGTGATGGGCAGCGGCAGTGCCAGACGCAACTGGATGTTATAGGCGGCAAACGCCCCCACCGCCATAAACGCCGCCGACCCCAGCGACACTTGGCCCCCGTATCCGGTCAGCAGGTTCAGGCCCACCCCCGCCAAGGCCAAGGCGAGGAACGGCAGCAAGATCGCCTCCAACACATAGACCGGGGCGAAGGCGGGCATGCCGATAAAGGCGATCAGCAGCACGGCGGCCAAGGGCCAATGCCGCAGATAGTTTGGGCTGTGCAGCGGGGTATCGACAACGGCAGACATCAGAACCGCTCCACCAATTTCTGGCCGAACAAGCCGGAGGGCCGGATCAACAGCACCAGCAGCGCCACGACATAGGCGAACCAACCTTCAATGCCGCCACCCACAAACGGCCCGAGATAGACTTCGGCCAGCTTCTCGGTCGCGCCGATGGCAAGGCCCGCGACGATGGCCCCCAGCACAGAATCAAAGCCGCCCAGCACCAGCACCGGCAGGGCTTTCAGCACGATCAGGGATAGGGAAAATTGGACGCCGAGGCGTGCGCCCCAAAGGAGGCCTGCGACGAGCGCGACAATACCGGCGGCGGCCCAGACCGTGGCCCAAGTGCGATCCAGCCGCAGGCCAACGGCGAGGGCGGCGAATTGGTCATCGGCTACGGCGCGGAAGGCGAGGCCCGTGCGGGTCCAGCGGAAGAACGCGGTAAGGCCCGCGACCAAGACCCCGGCAATGGCGGCGGCGACCAGATCGAAGGTCGAGATGAACACGCCCGCGACTTGGAACGGGGCGTTCGAGATACCCAGATCAAGCCGATGCACCTCGGTGCCCCAGATGATCTGCGCGGCCCCTTCGATGATGTAGGACAGGCCAAGAGTCGCCATGAACAGCGTCATAGGCGAGCGGTTGGCAAGCGGGCGCAGCACGGTGCGCTCGATAGCGAAGCCCAAGGCGACCATGATGGCGGCAGAGATGAGGAGGGCGAGGACGAAGGGCACGCCTGCTTCGACCAATGAAACAAAGGTCAGCGCGGCGAACAGCACCATGGCACCTTGAGCAAAGTTCAGCACACCAGAGGTTTTGTAGATCAGCACAAAGCCAATCGCGACCAGCGCATACATCACGCCAGACAGCAGCCCGCCGATGGTAACCTCGATCAGAAACAGAAAGCCGAACCAATCCATCATGCCGCCTCTTGGCCCAGATAGGCGCGGATCACGCCGGGGTCGCGCTGCACTTCGGCTGGCGTGCCGTCAGCAATCTTGCTGCCGTAATCCAGCACCGCCACGCGATCTGACAGGCCCATGACCACGCCGATGTCATGTTCAATCAGGATCACCGACAGCCCCGCGTTGTCGCGGGTGGCGCGGATATAGCCAGCCATCTCGGCTTTCTCGGTGGCGGTCATCCCCGCCATCGGCTCGTCCAGCAGCAGCAGTTTCGGGCGAGCCACCAAGGCGCGGGCCAACTCGACGCGCTTTTGCAGGCCATAGGAAAGGGTTGAAACAGTGCGATCCAGATGGGGGGTCAGATCCAGACGCGCCGCGATTTCAGACACTTGGTTGGCAATCGCGCGGTTCTCGGCGCGGGCGTTGGGCAGGCGGAACACCTGCGCCAGCCCCCAAGCCTTGCGCTGAAAGGTCAGGCCAGCGGCGATACTGGCGGCCACGCTCAGGCTGGGGAACAGCGCAAGGTTCTGGAAGGTGCGCGCAACGCCAAGGCCCGCCAAGGCCTGCGGCGGCACATGTTCAAACACTTGGCTCCCCAGCACCAGACTGCCGCTATCCGCTTGATACAGCCCCGAAATCACGTTCAGAACCGAGGATTTCCCCGCCCCGTTCGGCCCGATCACCGCACGGATTTCACCGGGGACAACCTGAAACGACACCTCACGCAAGGCATGGATGCCACCGAAAGACAGGCTGATCCGGCTGAGTGCCAAAGCATAGGCCGGGTGCAGGGTGGTGGGGACTGCGCGTGCAGGCGCAATCCGGCGCAGAACGGCGCTGGTCATGGCAGTCTTCCTCATGGGTTGGGGGTAGTGGGGCCTATTCGGCCGCCACCTTTTGCGCGCGGTCGGCTTCCAACTGGCGCACCAGCGGGATGACGTGCTTGCCGAAGAATGCGACCTCTTCCTGAAAGTGCAGGAAGCCCAGCAAGATCAGATCGGCCCCGGCGTCTTTCAGCGCGATAATACGCTCGGCAATCTGCTGCGGCGTGCCGATCAGGTTCGACTTAAAGCCGTCGTTGTATTGCACCAGATCATCCAGCGTCGATTTCGCCCAGTTGCCCTCGCCTTCCGGGCTGGCTTTGCCGGCGTTCTTCACCTCATGCGCAAAGCCTTGCACCGCTTCCGGGTTGGCCTTGGCGACGATCTCATCCAGCACCGCGCGGGCCTCTGCCTCGGTCTGCCGCGCGATGGCGAAGGCGTTGACCCCCACCTTCACCCGGCGGCCTTCAGCGTCAGCTTTGCCGCGAATATCGTCGACCTGCGCCGCCAGGCCTGCGGGCGTGTTGCCGTTGGTGAAATACCAATCCGACACCCTAGCTGCCATATCACGTGCAGCCCGGCTGGAGCCGCCTTGGAAAATTTCGGGCTGCGGATCGGCGGGCTTGGGCTTCATCGTGTAGTTGTTGAAGCGGTAGAAATCGCCCTTGAAGGTGAAATCGTCCTGCCCCCAAATCCCCCGCAAAGCCCGGATGAATTCTTCGGACCGGCGGTAGCGTTCGTCATGATCCAGCCACGGCTCGCCAATCGCGTAGAACTCGCCCCGGAACCAGCCCGACACCACGTTGATCGCGATGCGACCCTTGGTCAGCTGGCTGATGGTGGCGATTTGTTTGGCGGCCACCGCCGGATTCCACGGGCCGGGCAACAGCGCCGCAATCACCTTCAGCTTTTCCGTCGCGGCCAGCAGAGCATGGCTGAACGCCACAGGTTCGTGTTGATTATCAGCACCATAGCCCGCGGTAAACCGGATCTGGCTCAGCGCATAATCAAACCCCGCCGCCTCGGCGATCTGCGCCAGCTTGCGGTTATAATCAATGTCCCAGCTGGTGCGCTGTTCTATGTTGGAAATCACTAGGCCGCCCGAGACGTTGGGCACCCAATAGGCGAATTTGACGGGATCGGTGGTCATTTCAGCGTCCTTTTCGGGGGTTATTCGGCAGCTTGCGCGGGGCGCAAAGCCTGCGGGAAATGCAGATCAAACTGGGCCACGGCGCGCTCCAACCGGGTCAGGGCGGCAGGGGCGTCCAACGCGCCATCGGCGAAATCTTTGTCCGAAACATGCACGGCCGTCGGCAGGCTGTGCGCCTCAAAGAACGCGAACAGCGGGCGCAGCTGGTGCTCCACCGCCAAAGCGTGCTTCTCGCCGCCACCGGTGGCCGCGATCAGGATCGGTTTTCCGATCAGCGACAACGGGTCCAGCAGGTCGATCAGGTGCTTGAACAAGCCGGGGTAGCTGGCTTTGTAGATCGGAGTAGCGACGATCAAAGCGTCAGCCGCGACGAGACGCTCGATCAGAGCCTGACCCGCCGCATCCAGATCCGTCAACCGACGGGCACGGCCAAGCTGGTCGCCGAAGTCATTGACCTCAATCACCTCGGCGGCCGCGCCCAGCCGGTCAGCAGCCAGATTGACGGCGGTTTGCACCAAAGCGCGCGTCTTTGATGGGGTGGTGATATTGCCGGACAGACCGACCAGTTTCAGAGTGGGCATCAGCAGCACCTTAAACACGATAAAGTTGCTAGACTTTAAGCGCGCTGTCGCTGAACCTCCATTTCAAAGAAGATGACGACTTTAGAAGGATCATCCCAAAACCCGGCGCTTGGCGGCAGGTTCGTGCTGTCTGGGCAAAAACTGGCCTAAAGCGGCAGCCGTTTGAACACCGTCTTCAGCATCAGATAAAAATCAAACCGCAGATTGCGCCGCCGCTGGTAGATCAAATCCAGCTTGGCCTTGCGCGGCACACACGCCCGCGCATAGACGGCGTCGGTTTCCGCCGCCGTCTTGCAGCGCGTCAGCAGCAGTTCCTCATGCCGGTGATAGACAATCGTCGCAAGCCCGGTGATACCGGGGCGCGATTTCAGCACCTGCGCGTAAATTTCAGGGAAGCGTTCCACATATTCCCGCAACGGCGGGCGCGGGCCGACAAAGCTGATATCGCCCTTCAGCACGTTCCAAAGCTGCGGCAATTCATCCAAGCGCGAGCGGCGGATAAACCGACCGGTCCGGGTGATCCGGCTGGATTTATCGCCGCCCGAAACCCCCATCTCGGCAGGCCGCACCGTCATGCTGCGGAACTTCGCCAGCTTGAAGCTTTGCGTTGGCGTCTTCATTCGCTCGGCCCAATAGATCACCGGGCGGCCATCCAGGATCAGGATCGCCAGCGCCGTCACCAGCCCCAAAGGCAGCAAGGGCACTGCCAGCACCAGCACCGCCAGCACATCCAGAAAGCGCTTCATCGGCGTCATTGCGGCCCTCGGGCGGTGTGCCATTCCGCCACCATGACGGCGGCATCGGATTGATTTTCGGTAAAGTGGTAATGCTGCGCCAGCAGGCTGCAATCAAGCACTATGCGCTGATAGGCAGTTGTCGGGGCGGGCTGATAGTGCCACTCCGCCCCAGCCGCCTGCGCCAGATCGGCCATCGCCACCGGATTGGGCGCGCCAAGGTTCAGCACGGGCGGCAGGTCTTGCCCCAACATCTGCGCCAAGACATCCGCCAAGCTGATCGGCCCGATATAGCTGCGCACTGGCCCCGTACCATCTGCGAAAGCGTCAATCTTGGTCGGTTGACCGGGCTGTATCCCCGCCAGCAAAGCATCTGCCCCCGCCACATTGCCAATGCGCAAAGCCGTGATCGCCAGCCCGCGCGCGCGCCAGCGCTCCGCCACCGCCTCAGCCTCCAGCTTGGCGCGGCCATAACCGTTCACCGGATGGGTCGGCGTATCTTCACGGCAGGCCTGCCCCCGACTCACCCCATAAACCGCCGAGGACGAGGCCAGCAAAACCTGCCCGATCCCTGCCTGCACCGCCGCCGCACAGCAAGCCTCGGCGAGTTGCGCATTCAACCCCAACTCGCCGCGCACCGCCCCCGCCAGCACGATCATCGCCCGAAACCGCTCCGGCTCGAGCGAAGCACCTGAAAGCGGATGCCACTCCACCTGTGGCAAATCCCCCGCGATGCCAACCCCGCGATGCTGCAAGGTCGGAGCCAGACCGCCCAGCGCCCAAGCCCGCGTGATAAGCCGTCCCACCCGCCCGCTTGCGCCCACGACCAGCGTTTGATTGATCTCGTTCAACATGCCGCCCGTTATAAAGGATTTGCCCCGTTGAGCTAGAGTTCTGAGACAATGTGACGATGGATAGGGCAGATGCCTCCGGCGGGGATATTTAAGCGCAGAGGATGACCAAGAAGAAAGGGGGCGCAACCGTAAACAATTCGTAAACGCCACTCCCCTAACCCTTTGATTTCTATAAAACGCCGCAATGCGCCACGCGTGGACAACCCCGCCCCCGATCTGGCATAATCCGACCATGCCCACCCTGTGCCGCGACTGCCTCACCCAATTTGACGCCGGAGCCCGCTGCCCCAAGTGCCGCTCTCCCCGTCTGCTTGCCCATCCCGAGTTGAACCAGCTTTCGATCGCCCATATGGATTGCGACGCCTTCTACGCTAGCGTCGAGAAACGCGACAATCCAGACCTCCGCGACAAAGCCGTGATCGTCGGCGGCGGCACCCGGGGGGTCGTCTCCACCTGCTGCTACCTCGCCCGCATCCATGGGGTGAGGTCTGCGATGCCAATGTTTCAGGCGCTGAAACTCTGCCCCGAAGCGGTCGTGGTCAAACCTCGGATGTCGGTCTACGTCGACGCCTCCCGCGCCATCCGGGCAATGATGGAGGCGCTGACCCCGGCGATCGAACCGTTGTCCCTCGACGAAGCTTTCCTCGATCTGACCGGCACAGAACGCCTGCACCGCGCACCCCCTGCGGTGGTTCTGGCAAGGCTGATCAAGCGGATGGAGGATGAATTGGGTCTGTCAGGTTCTATCGGCCTGTCACACAACAAGTTCCTCGCCAAAATCGCGTCAGACCTCGACAAACCGCGCGGCTTTTCCATCATTGGACGCGCCGAGACAGAGGCCTTCCTGCGCCCCAAACCAGTTCGCATCATCTGGGGCGTCGGCACCGCCGCGCAGGCCTCGTTGGAAAAGGCTGGTATCCGCACCATCAATGACCTGCTGCGCTGGGACCGCACCGACCTTGTCGCCCGCTTTGGCAGCATGGGGGACAGGCTGTGGCATTTGGCCCGAGGTATGGACACCCGCCGCGTCAATCGTAATGAAAAGCTGAAGTCGATCAGCAAGGAAACCACCTTCTTCGAGGATACCTCTGATCCCGATCTGCTGGATGGGCATCTCTGGCGGCTGGCCGAGCAAGTCGCAGACCGCGCCAAGGCCAAGGCGCTTTCGGGCAAGACCGTTACCTTGAAACTGAAGCGCTCCGATTTCCAACTGATCAGCCGCCGCCACTCGTTGACCGACCCCACCCAACTGAGCGACCGCATCTACCGCGCCGCCCGCGCTTTGTTCGACCAGACCGACCGCAAAGGCCCATACCGGCTGATCGGCGTTGGCATCAGCGATCTGGCCCCCGAGGCGCAAGCCGATCTCTCTGCTGATCTTCTGGACCCCAGCGCAGGCAAGCGCGCCGCAGCCGAGCGTGCCACCGACGCCATCCGCGCACGGTTTGGCCGTGAGGCGATTATCAAGGGGCGGGCGTTGCGATAGAAGGGATGGCCCCAACCCGGGACCTTTTTTATATGTTTTTAATCAATGGGTTGTGGTGGTGGCGTTAGGAGTTTGTTAAGGTTTGATCGGTAGCGAGATAGTGCGCATGGCATATCAAGAACCCTATAGTAAAAACTGTCGATTAGACTGCTAGCGGGAGGCTACCCGTCAACTCAACAACCGCTATTCCGCCGCAAGCGGCAGTTGCTCGCGGCCAATGCTGACGATCTCGGCGATCACCCCGGCCATCAGTGCGCGGAAATCCTCAAAGCCTTCGTGTGGCGTGATGGTGGCTTCATCCATATAAAGCCCGCGATCAATTTCCACCTGTATCACATGACGACGGGCCGAGGGCCGACCGTAGCTTTGCGCGATAAACGCCCCCGCGAAGGGGGTGTTGCGCGCCACCCGCAGGCCCACGCGCTGAAACGCCGCCTCAACAGCATCCATCACATGTCGCCCGGCAGCCGCCCCAAAGCGATCGCCCAGCACGACATCAGGCTTAGGCTGACCGGGGCGACCGTGGCCGTCAATCGCCTCATGTGGCATTGAATGGCAGTCGATCAGCATCGCCTCGCCAAAGGACCGATGGGTTTCCTCGAGCAGCTGCCGCAGCGCGCGGTGGTAGGGGTGCCAGACTTCGGCGATCCGCGCTTCGGCTTCGGCCAGACCCAGCTTACCGCGATAGATCAGCCGCCCACCGGACACCACGCGGGGAATCACCCCCAGCCCAGAGGAGATGCGCGGATTGTGCGGCACCCGCGCAATACCTTCGATCACGGCAGGATCAAACTCGTCCGGGGCACGGTTCAGATCGAGATAGGCGCGCGGCACATCGGTGATCAGCAAGGGCGCACCATGCAGCGGAGCACTGCCAAATACTTGATCGACAAAGGCATCTTCCGAAGACCGGATCGCATCGCTGGACAGAATCGTCTGCGCCAGAAACGCTGCCGAATAGGACCGCCCACTGTGCGGCGAGGCAAACACCACCGCCGTATCCTGCCGTTCGGGTCGATGAATACGGTAGACCTGCGACACGCCACACTCCTGTTACTTTGTGATATAACTGCAAAATATCCTTTACCGATACCCCCCTTTACCCCCTTGAACCGCGCTGCGACTCTGTTTATAGCCCAGCCATCCGACGCGGTTTCGCCCGCGTCCTTTTGTTTGGGCCTTACGGCTTGGATGAATAGATTGGGCGGGAACGTCAGGCTTGTGGGCGGTTAGCTCAGCGGTAGAGCACTACGTTGACATCGTAGTGGCCACTGGTTCGATCCCAGTACCGCCCACCATTTCGCCGCTCCCGGCAACGGGGGCAACGCTTTTCAACTGGCGCGAAGACGCGCCGCGAACAAGGGAGATGCTACGATGAAAGTTGCAAACTCGCTGCGCTCGCTGAAAAATCGTCATCGCGATTGCCAGGTCGTGCGCCGTAAAGGCCGCGTCTATGTGATCAACAAGACGCAAAAGCGCTACAAGGCCCGTCAGGGTTGATCGCGCGCAGCAGCACCGAATAGGCCGCCGAGAGCAATCTCTGGCGGCTTTTTCATTGGTGCTGGTTGGGTTGCGTCGGGTTGGCTATGGATGCGTCTGTCTAATGCCAGATCAGAAAGATTCGATTGTGGTGATGCGCGTTGCCGCTTAGGCGAGCTGAGTTCATTTTTGGAGCCCCACGATGCACCCGAATCCCGCCTTCCGCTCCACCCCACTGGAAGACAACCTCGCCTTCGCCCGCGCGCGCGGCTTTGGGGTTTTGTCGGTGAACGGGGCCGATGGCCCTTTGGCCGCGCATGTGCCGTTTTTGCTATCACCCGATGCCAGCTTTGCCGAATTGCATCTGGCACGCTCAAACCCGATTGCGCGCGCCTGCACGGCAGGTCTGCCTGCGCTGATCGCCATCAGCGGCCCTGATGCCTATATCTCGCCCGATTGGTACAACATGAGCGATCAAGTGCCGACGTGGAACTATATCGCGGTGCATCTGCGGGGGGTGCTATCGCCGCTGCCCGAGGCGGCATTGCAGCCGCATGTTGATGCTTTGTCCGCCGAGCATGAAAACCACCTGCTGCCGAAGCTGCCGTGGCAGTCGGACAAAATGTCGGAAGGCGCGCTGCCCCGGATGTTGCGGATGATCCTGCCGTTTCGGTTTGATGTGATCTCGGTCGATGGCACCTGGAAGCTGAACCAGAACAAAACGCCCGAGGTGCGGGCAAGTGCTGCAAGTCATCTGGCGCAGCGGGCCGATACGGGATCGCAGGAGATCGCCGCATTGATACGCCGCGATTTGGGCTGACACTGCCTCGTCCACAGATACCACGCCGCCCCGGACTTGATCCGGGGCCTCGATTCTATAGGCGCAACCCATGAGGCCCCGGATCAAGTTCGGGGCGGCGGAGATTGGGACAGAGTGTCGCCCCTCCAATGCCAAGGGCGTTGACACCTACTGCAAAGGTATCAACGCCCCACTCGCCACCCAACCCAGCGCCGTGCCATCCTTGGCAATCCGCGCAAAGCCGTCTTTTTCCTCGATCTTGTAGACGCCATAAAACACCCCCGCCGGAATCTCTTGCAGTGCTGCCCCACCGGGGGTGTCTAGCACCTTCGTGCCGCCCGCCACCACATGCGTCAGCGTCGCAGGGAAGCTTTCAGCACGGGCATCCAGCACGGAAACCATTGACCCCAAAGCGAAATCTGATCCCTTGATCGACATTTGCGGCACTTGGCGCAGCCCGAAAGCGGCGAAGGAAACCTCGGGCACTGTCACGTCCAGAAAGTTGGCGAGCTCCGTCACTTCGATAGTGGAATTGCCATTGCTATCCGCTCGCCCCATCGCATTCAGCATCGCCCAAGTCATCACGCCATGACCCTGATAACCCTCCAGAGCGGGGGCATCGTCGGTCGAGGCCGATAGGATCGTGCGCCCCATCGCCCGTGTCAGCCGCTCCACCGCCGCCGATTGCGCCATCGCGGCATCGACAGACCGCGTCCCCGTCAGGCTGCCACTTTCGCAAGTGTCGTAGATCATAACCGATTTTTTCGCCTTCACCCGAGCCGCCCATTCCTGCCAACGGTCTTGGTCAATCCCCTTGGTGCGGATCGGATCATCGCCTTCAAAGCGGAAATCCTGCGGGATGAAGTAGTATTTGCCCTCAACCGTCTTGCCATGCCCTGCGAGGAAGAACAGGAACACATCCTGCGATTTCGCCTGTTTGCCCATTTCGGTGAAGGCCGCGTCCAGTTTGGCCTCGGTCACGTCGCGATCCAGCAGGGTCACGACATTCACCGTTTTGAACAGCCCAGCACCAGATTTTTTCATCGCATCTCCAAAAGCTTGCGCATCGGCGGCGGCATATTTCAACTGCAAGCGGCCATCTGCGTAATCATTCACCCCCACCGCCAGAACGTGCAAGGCGGGCGGTTCCGAACTGGCCACACCATCCCACGTCACCGTCATTTGACGCGGCGGTGAGGCCACAAGACCAGCGGCATTATAGGCAACGACCTCGATGATATTCTCACCCGGATCCAGCGCGACGCGAGCCTTCGCGGTGGGCAGGTCTTCATCCAACGCCACCGGCGCGCGGGTCGGCTGCACCTCAACCGTCATGCCGTTCAGCCGCCATTCGATGCGCCCAATACCGCCGCCTTCATCTTGCAACTCGATCTCAACCTCAAAGTCAGGCTCCGACGACTTCGCTGTTGGCAGCTTGAATCGAGTGATCGGCGCGGGGCCGGACCCTAGCACACGCGCAAGGTCCAACTCGGCCGCAGCCTTGGCGACCAGCCCCTCCGGGTCGCCCGCCAGCTTTGCCGCCACCAGATCGGGGCGGTACAAAGCCTGATAGACCTGATCCACCGAGAACGCCCGCAAGCCATTCGACACCGACACCAGCTGCGCGCCATTCAGGGATGCCGCAAAGAACCCCTCGGGCGTCAGCATCAGCCATTCGCCATCCGGCGTTGCCAGAAACTCCGCCAGCAGCGCCCCGGTTTTCAGATCATAGGCATGGTGAATGCCCACCGGGTCCAGCACCACCCCAACCCGCCCGCCCAGCAACGCCGCACGCTGGCCTTCCACGTTCAAATCGCGAAACTGCGCGTTCAACGCATCACTGTAAGGCAACGAGGGGTCGTAATCCATGTCGGCCAGAACCGTGTTGATCTCATCTTGACTTAGCGGGATCTGCGCAAGCGTTTTCATATCAAACGCCGCCGCCATGCCTTCCTCAAGACCCGAGTACAGGTAGAACCGATCTCCAGCAGGCTCGATCTGTTCCTCTACCCCAAAGCCTGCGCCTGTCATCGGCACCCGCGCCTCTAACTGGGCTTGCGCCAGGTTCCAGACCCAGACGGTGCCCGCGCCATCAGAGGTGAAAAAGCGGTCGCCTTCCAGCAAGGCGGTGCCGTCTTGGGCATTGGCCAAGGGTGTGGCGAAGGTGGCTTGTTTGGTGAGCGTAGCAGGATCAACCGTCAGAATATCGGTGCCCTGCGAGCCGATCAGCACCAAGCCGCCATCCGGGCCAAAGCTGATCCGGTCCAGCGCAGACATCGCGCGCGGCATCCCCTTGGCTTGCGCATCGGCGGCGTTATCCAGAGTCACCTCTGCAATCAGGCTGCCATCGGCAAGGTTCAGACTGGCGAGATAGGCGACGTAGGGATCGTCTTGCGTGCTGGAATAGGCAAGGGTTTTGCCATCCGGCGCGATATCCAGCGTCATCAGCCGATAAACACTCGCAGGCAGATCAATGCGGCGGCTGCCCGTCTCAGAAATCACATCCAGCCAGTTTTGCGGTTTGTAAAACCCATCCGACTGCTGCACCAACTGGCTGCCCGCCAGCACCAGGGTGCCGTCTGGCCCAAGCGCCATAGTTGTGATCGCCGTGGTCAGCGGCAGCGCGTTTTCCTGCGCCGGGCCTTCTGGCACGCGGGCAAGAATCTCGCCACTCAGCGCGCGGCGGACCAGACCGCCTTGTAGGTTGGCGGCATATATCCACGTCGAATCGGTACTGAACCGCAGCTTTTGCGCTGGCTCTGCCATCGGGGTCATTGCGGCCCCCGTGGTCAGGTTCCACAGCCGGATCACGTTGCCATCGGCCATCGCCAGCATCTTGCCATCGGGTGAGATCACCATATCCAGCACCGGGCCTTTGAACGGATGCAGACGGAACACCTCGGCCCCGGTCAGCGCATCCAGCACCGCGATATGGCCCGAGGCATAGCCCGCCACGATCAGATTGCTGCCGGGGACCAGCAAAGCCTGCGTTAAATCAGGCTGCTTCACCTTGCGGATCAGACGATGGCTGCGCATGTCCCACAACGCCAGTTCCGCGTTAAAGCCATTGGCCAACACCGTCAGCATCACCGTGCCATCCTGCGCGAAACTGATGGAATGTAGCGAGACATCATCTTGTGCCACATAGTAGTGCGGGTTGGATGGCACCAGTTCAAAGCCCGTAGGATGCTGGGCTTGGGCGGCGGTCAGATCGGCCAGCGGTAGATTGAAGCGGGTCAACGGGTCCGTCGCATTGGGGGCGATGACACCCCAGAGATCACCCTGTCGCACCGGAACAACGCCGCCATCATGCCGCCAGAAATCATCAAACTGCGGCTCGGCCACCAATTTGCCATCCGGGGTGATGAAGCCGCGTTTGTCGCCGATCAGCACGCCCGCCAGCCCATCAGCAAAGCCATAGGCGCGGTCATATTCAGCCGGGATCACCAACTGGTTTTGTTTGTTGATATAGCCCCATTTGCCGCCTGCGATCTGCACAGGGACCAGACCTTCGGAGAAATCGCCCGCCGCGGTATAGTCACCGCCGAACTCGATACCGACGCCGTAAGGGGTGGCAAAGCCCCAGCCTTGATCCCCCTGCACGGCAGCAAAGCCGTCACTGACCGGGCGGGTCGCCGCAAAGGGCGCATCGTCACCGATCACCATCGAGCCATCGGCGCAATTCATCTGCACCCAGCCACCCGGCAGCTTGACCGCAACCATGCCCTCCGACGGCGGCAGCGCGTCTTGCACTTCGGGCAGGGTCTGGATGAACGGCTCGGTGCCGCCCGAATAGCTGATAAAATTGTTGTTCTGGGTGCCGGTGATGCAGGTGCCGTCATTGGCCAGCAGGGTATCGAACGGCAGCGGATTGGCCTCAAAGTCGCCACTGGGGGCCAGCGCGTACCACAGGCCCTGATACTTGAACGGGGTATAGCTGGCGGGCTTGCCGATGGCCTCGTAGTCAAAGCCCGCGACCTCGGCTCCGGTCAGATCGACCATGCCCCATTTTCCGGCCTTCTGCACCGGAAACCAGCCTTCGCCCGGATCGCCGACCGCTTGGTATTGTGGCGTCACAAGCCATTGACCATCGCGCCCCATCAACCCCCAGAGATCACCTTGCTTCAGCGGCACCACGCCTTGATGCGCGGCACCTGCATCCTGAAAGCTGGGCTGAACCACCCATTGAAAGGCGTCTTCAGCCATCGCAGGCGTGGCGAGAAAGGCGGCAAGGATAAGGGCGCGCACAGCAATACTCCGGCAAGAATGTTTGCAGCCTGCGACGGCCCGGGCGCAGTTGGCAACTGACAAGTGTTGTCATGCGGGGGCTGACACGGCTTAACTGACGGCAAATCAGCGAATCATTATGAACGGAGACATCATGCGGCTTTACACCTCTCCCGCGACGCCCTTTGGCCGCAAGGTCATGGCGTTGATTTTGGAACTTGGCCTGCAAGACCGTATTGAGATCAGCAACGTCATGGGCACGCCGCTGGCACCGGGGTCGCTGCCGGTGGATCAGAACCCGTTGGGCAAGATCCCTGCGCTGCAAACCGACGCTGGTGACATCTATGACAGCCGGGTGATCTGCCGCTACCTGAATGATCTGGCAGGAGGTGCGATGTATCCGAGCGGCCCCGCGATCTGGTCATGCCTGACGCGTGAGGCCACGGTGGACGGAATCTTAGAGGCCGCATTGGCGATGGCTTATGAAGTGCGCCTGCGCCCGGTGGACAAGCAATTCCCCGAATGGATTGAAGCGCAATGGGTCAAAGCCGCCCGTGCGCTGGATGTGGTTGAGGCGGAATGGGCGGAGGTATTGAACGGACCGCTAGAGATGCCACAAATCGGGCTGGCTTGCGCGCTGGGGTATCTCGACTTCCGGCACGATGCGCGAAATTGGCGGCAGGGGCGGCCACAACTGGCGGCATGGGAAGTAGAATTTGCCAAGCGTCCGGCTATGTTGGCGACTCGTCCGGTGCAAGTTTGAGTCATGAAATCCTGACAAAAATACTTTAATTACAACAAATCGCGCCAAACGGGCGGCGTATGGGAATGATTTGCGTAGCTTCAAGGTCGCACATCAGGAAAAGCTGATTTCCGCCGCCCCTGCGCGTCTTTGTCCGCTGGACGCCCGCGCGTTCTGTGGCTAAACCCGCCGTGTAAGGCTCCGGGAAACCGGGGCCGCAGCTATATATCGGTCGCACGCCTTGCGGCCTTTGAAGGGAGAAGTTCTCGTGTCCCACGCAGACGATCACGCAGGCACCCGCAGGGATTTCCTGTACTACGCAACCGCCGGGGCAGGCGTCGTTGCAACTGGCGCGGCGGTTTGGCCGCTGGTCAACCAGATGAACCCCTCGGCCGATACCCGCGCCTTGGCCTCGATCATGGTCGATATCTCGGGCGTCACCGCTGGCACCCAGATCACGGTGAAATGGCGCGGCAAGCCGGTGTTCATTCGCCGCCGCACCCCGGATGACATCGAAAAGGGCCGCGCAGTTGCGCTGACCGATCTGCCCGACACCAATGCCGAGAACGCCAACCTTGATGCGTCTGCCACTGCAGAAGACAAAAATCGCACGCTGGATGAAGCGGGTGAGTGGCTGGTGATGATGGGGGTTTGCACCCATCTTGGCTGCGTGCCCTTGGGCGATGCCGGCGATTTCGACGGCTGGTTCTGCCCGTGCCACGGCTCACACTACGACATGGCTGGCCGTATTCGCAAAGGTCCAGCCCCGCGCAACCTGCCGGTTCCGGTGGCGAAGTTCGAAAACCCCACCACGATCAAGCTCGGATAAGGGACACAAACCATGGCCGGAATTCCGCACGACCACTATGAGCCAAAGCCGGGCTTTCAGACTTGGCTGCACAACCGTCTGCCGATCGTCGCGATTGCCTATGATACGCTGATGATCCCGACGCCGAAAAACCTGAACTGGATGTGGATCTGGGGCATCGTGCTCGCGTTCTGTCTGGGTCTGCAAATCATCACTGGCGTGGTGCTGGCGATGCATTACACGCCGCATGTCGATCTGGCGTTCCGCTCGGTTGAACATATCATGCGCGATGTGAACGGCGGCTATATGCTGCGCTACATCCACGCCAACGGCGCGTCTTTGTTCTTCTTTGCCGTCTATCTGCACATCTTCCGCGGCCTCTACTACGGTTCGTACAAAGCCCCGCGCGAAGTCACTTGGATCATTGGCATGTTGATCTATCTGGCGATGATGGCGACGGGTTTCATGGGCTACGTTCTACCTTGGGGCCAAATGTCGTTCTGGGGTGCCACGGTGATCACCGGCCTGTTCGGGGCTATCCCCGGCATTGGCCCGACCGTGCAGGAATGGCTGCTGGGCGGCCCTGCGGTGGACAATGCCACGCTGAACCGCTTCTTCAGCCTGCACTACCTGCTGCCCTTCGTGATTGCCGCCCTTGTGGCGCTGCACATCTGGGCGTTCCACAACACCGGCAACAACAACCCGACCGGTGTTGAAGTGCGCCGCACCTCGAAAGAGGATGCCGCGAAAGACACCGTGCCGTTCTGGCCGTATTATGTGATCAAAGACCTGTTCGCGCTGTGTGTCATTCTGGTGATCTTCTTCGCGGTCGTCAGCTTCATGCCGAACTTCCTCGGTGATCCCGTCAACTACGTGCAGGCCAACCCGCTGTCGACCCCGGCGCATATCGTGCCAGAATGGTACTTCCTGCCGTTCTACGCGATTCTGCGCGCTTTCACCGCAGATGTTTGGGTGGTGCAACTGGTGCATTTCGTCACCTTCGGCATCGTTGACGCCAAATTCTTCGGCGTGGTGGCGATGTTCGGCGCGATTGCCGTGCTGGCTTTGGTGCCATGGCTGGACACATCCTCGGTGCGCTCGGGTCGCTATCGTCCGAAGTTCAAGGCCTGGTTCTGGCTGCTGGTGATCGACTTCATCGTGCTGATGTGGGTCGGCGCACAGGTGCCAAACGAACTGATGTCGTGGATCTCGCTGATCGCGTCGGCCTACTGGTTCGCCTATTTCCTCGTCATCCTGCCGCTGCTGGGCGTGCTGGAAAAACCGCTGCCGCAACCGGCAACGATTGAGGAAGACTTCAAATCGCACTACGCCAATCCGGCCGAGTGAGAGAAAGGAACTGACTGAGATGTTTCGCAAGATCGCAATCAGCGCTGTCTCTGCACTAAGCCTGATGACCGGGGCAGTTTTCGCCGCGGAAGAAGGTGGCCATGTTGAGGACGTAGCTTTCAGCTTTGAAGGCCCGTTCGGCAGCTATGACACCCATCAGCTGCAACGTGGGCTTCAGGTCTATACCGAGGTTTGTGCCGCCTGCCACGGTTTGAACTTCGTGCCAATCCGCACGCTTGGGGATGAGGGCGGCCCGCAGTTGCCGGAAGACCAAGTGCGCGCCTACGCCAAGGCCTTTACCGTGACCGATAAGGACACCGGTGAAGATCGCCCCGGCCTGCCGGTTGACCTGTTTCCCGCCAATACAGGTGCTGGCGCACCCGATCTTTCGCTGATGGCGAAGGCAAGGGCGGGCTTCCACGGCCCCTACGGTCTGGGCTTCAACCAGATCTTCAAGGGCATGGGCGGGCCGGAATATATCGTGTCGTTGCTGCATGGTTACACCGGCGAACAGAAAGATGAAGCGGGCTCGACCTTCTACGAAAACCCCGTGTTCTCAACAGGTTGGATCAAGATGCCGCCGCCCTTGGCCGATGGCCAGGTGACCTTCGCCGATGGCGCGCCGAATGATGTCAAGCACATGGCCGAAGACGTGGCGGCTTTCCTGATGTGGACGGCTGAACCGAAGCTGAATGCGCGCAAAGACACAGGCTTCAAGGCCGTGCTGTTCCTGATTCTGCTGTCCTCGCTGTTGTATCTGACCAACAAGCGGCTGTGGTCGGGCGTCAAAGGCAAGAAACTGCACTGAGTTTTGGATTATTGCTTTCGGAAAAACCCCGCCTCGCGCGGGGTTTTTTCATGGCTAACCGAGGTAATCTTTTAGCGCTTGTGGTGGGTTAGCAAACAACTCCGCAGTCGTCACCGGAGCTTGCGCCACCCCATCCGCCACCAGCACGGTCTTACCTGCAAAGCGTTTCGCATCGCTCGGATCATGCGTCACCATCAGCACCGCCGCCCCTGTCGCGGTTGCCACCTCATCCAGCAAATCCAGCATCTCAGCCTTCAAAGCCGGCCCCAGCGCCGCAAACGGCTCATCCAGCAACAGCACAGGCCGCGCCCGCAAAAGTGCCCGCGCTAGTGCCGCCCTGCCCTGCTGCCCACCGGAAAGCTGGCCGGGTTTGCGCGCGCCCATGCCCGCAAGCCCCACCCGCGCCAGCGCCGTCTCAATCTGTGCCGCCTGCGCTGGGGTCAGCCGCAAAGTTGGCGACAGGCCAAGCCCAAGGTTCTGCGCCAGAGTCAGATGCGGAAACAGATTTTGGTCCTGAAACAGAATGGTTAAGGGCCGATCCCCCGGCAAGATCCCGGCCAGATCAGCGCCTTGCCATAGGATGCGCCCCTGAGTGGGCGGCAAGAACCCCGCCAAAGCCATCAGCAGCGTCGATTTCCCAGCGCCTGATGGCCCGAGCAACGCCACCCTGTCACCGGGGGCCACCGACCAATGCGCGGTCAGGTGAAAATCATCCTGCTGCAAAACCAGCGTTTCAAGCGTCAGCATAGCGGCTTCCCAATCGGTCAAAGGCCCAGAACAGCGCAAAGCTGATCGCAACCAGTATCAACGAGGCCGCCGCCGCCTGTTGCAACCGATAGGCCCCGATCAAATGCTGCACGAACAGCGGCAAGGTCGCACCGCCATCCCCCGCAAACAGCGCAATCACTCCAAGATCGCCCATCGACAACGCGGCGGCCAACCCCGCGCCATAGCCCAAAGGCCGCGCCAATCGCGGCAGGATGACAAAGCGCAGCGTCGTGCAGTGCGGTAAGCCCAAAGATTTTGTCAACCGGCCATAATCAACCTCAATTTGGCGGGCTTCCGGCAGCAACAGGCGGAAAAGATAAGGCAAAGTCAGCGTGGCATTGACCAGAACAGTGATCGGAAGCGCCAAGGTTTCCGGCGTCACAAACGGCCGCACCATCAGGAAAAGCCCGGTTCCCAACACAAGCGAGCTCGCCGCAAGCGGCAGCATCGCCGCCAGTTCGATGGCGCGGCTTTTGCTGCGCGCCGCCCCCGTCGCCAAGACCAACGCAGCACTCGTTGCCAGCAAAGCCGACACCACTGCCACCGAAACCGAGCGCAATACCGCAGGCCAAAGCCCGTTCGGCAGCGCAGCGAGCCCCGGCACGCCCTTGATTACCACCGCGAGCAACGGCGCAAATAGAAACAGCGCGGCGGCGGCAATCGCCAGCACATCCAAAACGCACCGCCAACCAGCGGCAGCGGACATTTCTATGCGCCGCCCCAGCCCCGCGCCAAAGCCCTGTGGCAAGGTCAACCGCGCCGCAGCCAGCGTGATCGCTGCACACAGAGTAAACTGCACCGCCGCCAGCAAAGCCGCGCGGCCCAGATCAAACTCGAACCGCAACGATTGGTAGATCGCAAGCTCCAGCGTGCTCGCCTTTGGCCCCCCGCCCAGCATCAAAGCGATGGCAAAACTCGCCAGACAAATCAGCAGGATCACCGCGAAAATCCCCGGTAGTTGTGCCCGCAACATCGGTGCTTCCAGATGCCGGAACTGCGCGGATGGCGGCAAGCCCAGCGACTGCGCCAGCCGAAACCGCTCGGCCGGGATCGACTGCCAGCCATGCAGCAGCATTCGTGTGGCAAGCGGCATGTTGAAAAATACATTCGCCAGCACAACGCCGTGCAGCCCAAAGATCGAAACCTCCGGCAGCCCCAACGGCGCCAGCGCCATATTGATCGGCCCACCCCGGCCAAACACCGTCAGCAGCCCCATCACCGCCACCACCACCGGCAGCACGAAAGGTGCCGCCAGCAACCGGATCAGCGCCCCCCGCAGCGGAAAGCGGCGGCGGAACAAAGCGCGGGCGACTGGGATCGCGAGTAGGGCTGACGCCGCGGCCGAAAGACTGGCTTGCAGCACGGTGAACCGCACAGCCTGCCAATCCGCCGGGGCCAAAGCGAAGCTGTCCGCGCGCGCGGCCACCATCACCGCACTGCCAAGGATCAGTGCGGCAATGGCGATGCTCAGCCCGACGGCTGGGCTTAGCGGGACAGCGCGGCTTGCCATTCCGCAATCGCAGGGGCGCGGGCGGCTTCGGCCTCTGATGCCGACATCAGCAAAGATTTCGCCGGTTGGACCAGCGTTTCAAACCCTTTCGGCAAACCCTCCGCCGGTGTTTTCGCCGGATACATCCAGTTCGTGGTAATCAGCACCGACTGCGCGGCATCCGAGGTCAAATACGCCAGAAAATGGTCCGCCAGCGCCGATTGCTGCGACGTGGCCAGTTTGCCCGCCACCTCAACCTGCATGTAATGCCCCTCAGAAAACGCCGCCGCCGCCTTGGTATCGTCCTTCTCGGCGATCAGATGATAGGCGGGCGAGGTGGTGTAAGACAGCACCATATCGGCCTGCCCCTCGGTAAACATGCCATAAGCCTCCGACCATCCGGGCGTCACCGTGATGATGTTATCGGCGAGATCCGCCCAGATCTGCGGGGCCCTGTCGCCGTAAGCCGCCTTCACCCACAAAACCAGCCCCAGACCGGGCGTCGAAGACCGCGGGTCCTCGATCACGACTTTCAGATCAGACGCCGCGAGTTCTTCAAAGCTGGTCGGCGGTGTTGCTACCTTGGTTTTGTCGTAAACGAAGGCGAAGTAACCCCAATCGAACGGGATGAAGTTGGGGGCCTCGAACGGCACCGGCAAGGTATTAGGCTGGGCCGCTACGGGTGCGAACAATCCGGTCGCGGTGGCGTCAGCGGTGAGGTTGGTATCGAGGCCTACGACGACATCGGCCTTGCTATCCGCCCCCTCCAACTTCACCCGCGCCAACAAAGCGGCACCATCGCCTGCGGTGACGAATTTCAGGTCGCAGCCGCAGGTCGCCTCAAATCCCTTCTCAATCGCCGGGCCGGGGCCCCATTCCGAGGTGAAGCTGTCGTAGGTCAGCACGGTGAGAACGGGCGTGTCAGCCAGCGCGGGCGAGGCGAGGATTGCGAGGCCCGCAGCGAGGAGTTTGGTGTTCATCTTTCTCTCCAACGTTGCGACGGAAATGGTCGGGGATGGAGAGATCCAGCACCTTCCCTCCGCCGGTATGATCCGGTTCAGGTTCGACGGGTTCGCTTTCGCATCTCAGCCTTCGGCTCGTTTCAAAGAAACAACCGGGGGCTCCCCGAGGTGAGGCGGAGCATAGGGAAACTTGATCCGGGTGCAAGGGCTGAGTTTGGCACAGCGCCTGTCCACGCGTGGACAGAGGGTGTGCTTATGTGATTTCAATGGGTTATGGGTGTATCGTTCATCAATTCTTAACCTTTGCCGCAGCTTGCCCACGCGCAGACCGCGGTGTGTAAGCGGACCTTCCCGGCTTGCGATAGCCCCCCCGGCGCGGCTAACCTTAGCTTAACCATCGGGTGTCAGAGTGGGGAAACGGCGAAGCAAACTTCGCCGATACGGGGGCGGGATGAACCATCTATACTACGGCGACAACCTGAAAGTGCTGCCCCGTGTTTTGCAGCGTCTCTTCGTGGTTTTTTCGATTATGGTGTCAGCGGTAGCTATAACAACGAAGGCTATCTACGCTGAAATTGACTGTTCGAGCGTAAAACCCGAAAACTTTCAATCAGTGGCAAGCAAGTCAGAAATTGAGGCAGCAGTTTCAAATATAATTCAAGTTTACCAAACCACGGAGCATCGGATAAATTGGAAACACCTCTCAAGGTGTTTTGAAAATCTCGGCACAAATTTTACTGTAGAAGCCTTCCCCGGTGGCGGCTTTGATCATGGAGATGTTTTTCGATTTACCATTGATAAAACAAGCATTTTGACGCCTTTCACCAGCATCCCCGGCGGATCGAATGATATTTTCACAGCTATAATAAACGTAGCCCCCAGTGGGAAAATTGGAATTGTCCGTAGAGGAGGAAAGTTGGAACCGCTGGAGTAAAATATGGCGGTTTTTGAACATAACACCCATGCTTTTGAGAAATGGGCGCCGTCGCTGATTGCGGCGCAACCGGGCAACCTTTCCAAAAAGGGCGCGGACAAGGGCATTGATGGCAATCTGTATTTCGGCGCGAAATCCGAAGGCCGCGCGATTGACTCGGTGAAGACGGGCGATGACGTCGGCGTGGCGATGATCCGCAATCTGCGCGGGGTGATCGAGCGCGAGCGCGCCGGGGTCGGGGTGTTTCTGACCCAGACCGAGCCGTCGAAACCGATGATCACCGAAGCCGCCGCGGCGGGATTGTTTGTGCTGCCCGGTTTCACCTCGGTGCCGCGCATCCAGATCGTGACGATTGAACAAGCGATGGCGCTACGCGACCGCGCGGAGCGTTTACCGGCGCGCAGGGATAACGGGTTTAAGAAGGCGGCGAAGGAGGTCGATGGCGGCGCGCAGGGGGCGTTGGAGTTTTAAGGGTTTATCGGGGGCAGTGCTTGGCTTATTGGGGGTGCAAAGAGGAGCCCGCCCATGAGCCTGAACACCTTCGGTCATCTGTTTCGCGTCACCACTTGGGGTGAAAGCCACGGGCCTGCCATTGGTTGCACGGTGGATGGCTGTCCTCCGGGGATTACGTTGAGCGAGGCGGATTTGCAGCCTTGGCTGGATCAGCGCAAACCGGGGACGTCGAAGTTCACCACCCAGCGGAAAGAGGCGGATGAGGTTCGGATTCTGTCGGGGGTGTTTGAGGGCGTGACGACGGGGACGCCTATTCAGTTGATGATTGAGAACACGGATCAGCGCAGCAAGGACTACAGCAACATCGCGCAGGCGTTTCGGCCGGGGCATGCGGATATCACCTACCATCAGAAGTATGGGGTGCGGGATTATCGTGGCGGTGGGCGGTCTTCGGCGCGGGAGACGGCTTCGCGGGTGGCGGCTGGCGGGGTGGCGCGGGCGGTGTTGGCTTCGTTGGTGCCGGGGCTGACCATCAGCGGGTATATGGTGCGGATGGGGGTGATGGGGATTGATCGGGGGCGGTTTGAGGCGGGCGAGATTGGGCGGAACCCGTTCTTTTGTCCTGATCCGGGGGCTGTTGCGGGGTGGGCGGAGTATCTGGATGGGCTGCGGATGGACCGCAATTCGGTGGGAGCGGTGATTGAGGTTACGGCTTCGGGGGTGCCTGCGGGGTTGGGGGCGCCGCTGTATGGCAAGTTGGATTCCGATCTGGCGGCGGCAATGATGTCGATCAATGCGGTGAAGGGGGTGGAGATTGGCGACGGGTTCGATGCCGCGACTTTGACCGGGGTTGAGAATGCGGATGAGATCAGGATGGGGGCTGCGGGGCCGGAGTTCTTGTCGAACCATGCGGGGGGGATCTTGGGCGGGATTTCCAGCGGGCAGCCGGTGGTGGTGCGGTTCGCGGTGAAGCCGACCTCGTCTATTCTGACGCCACGGGCGACGATTGATGCGACCGGGGCGGAGATTGATCTGGTCACCAAGGGGCGGCACGACCCTTGCGTGGGGATCCGGGCGGTTCCGGTGGGGGAGGCGATGATGGCCTGCGTTCTGGCCGACCATGTTTTGCTGGACCGGGGTCAGACAGGCGGGGTTCGGGGCCGGATCGGGTAGGGTCCCAACTCGGGACCTTTTTTTGTTGTTTTATTTCAGTGAGTTCGGGTAGGGCGTTAAGAGTTTATTAGGGTTTTGCATTTTGCGGTGAACACAGAGCGATATTATTCCTCTGGACCATCTTTACCTTTGGGAATGCTTTTTTGCTCAGTGGACTGATCCCGGACCAGCTTGCTTTCATTCAAGTGGCTAATGTATCGCTCGGTGAAAAATTTTACAACATCGACCAAATTTGCCGGAAGCTGGTCTTTTGTACCCGGCACCTTAGATTTGGGGTCATTGCCCTCTTGAGCTGCACTTTCTTCAAAACTTTTCGCTATTTGTATCTTTTGCAAATCTTCGCGCCACTCGTCGATATATTTAAGATAGTGTTCAGGCGGGGAAACTTCCGCACTTTTGAATGTTAGCTTTAGCTCAGGCCTCTCTATACGATAATATTTAATGTAAACATCAAGGTATTCGAATAATTTTACGAAATCTGCTGCCCTGGGTCTGTCGAGCAAACTACCTTCAAGTGTTTGAATCTCATCATATAAATCATCACGACTAGTAATTAAAGATATAACAGGATACTTCTCACCATTCAAAACACCTTTAAATTGTTGAGGTTCGTGAAACACAAACCGACAATCAAAGTTAGTCATGTCTATATTTCTTTTTGCTCTGCACAATATATGGGCAAGAGCAGGAGATATTGTAAAATCCTCCATAGTAGAGTTTCTCGAAATTCGAAATCCACCATCAATGCCTTTGCCCAAAAAGTCATATTCGCTAGGATTCAAGTCAACAGCAGCTTCAAATTCTTCAGTCAGTATGTCGCTATCACCCGACAGCGGATCACTGCCGTTTATAGAAAGCTTTATGCTTCTATTAGGGTTTGGAAATGCAGCAATCCAAGCATTGCCTTTGGTGTTCAGACCAAACGCGGCATTAACTTCTCTACCAAACTCAATTAGCGTTTTTGTAAACGCTGTGACATACGCCCCCACATGAGTGATGCTTGTCACACGATTCACAAAAAGAATTTCGTCTCCTATTGTCTTCCAAACTTTAGGCGTATCCGTGGTTTCACTCGCACCAATTTCTGGAATCTCGGAGCAAACCGCTTGGTAGTTTCGAATTAGCTGAGATGGAAATTCACCATAAAACTTCTGAAATGCCTTGATCCATTTCAGGTTTGTATTGCCATCCTTTGATTTATACGCCGTCGACCCAACCAGATCGACGGATAAGAAAAGCCGTATTCGATAAACAGGAGGGTTTTCTCCGACCATTTAGTCAAGCAGTCCGAGCGATCTTGCACGCGTAGACGCCGCCGCTGGGCTAACGTCAAAAATGCGTTGCACTGCCAACTGTCCGCCTGCATTAAATATCTCAATAAACTTATCTTGAGGCATTAGAAACGCTGCGGCAAACCAGTTTGCTTCCCACTCCGCACGTTTTTGCGCGTCATCGGTCTCGTCAACTGAGCGAGTTGCTCTCATAATGGCGTTGCTATCATTAGCCTTAATGGAAGGAAGGTGCAGCGCCAAATGCCCAAGCTCGTGCGCTATTGTAAACCGATCACGCTGCCTTGAGGTATTACGCGAGATGTAAATCGTGTAGTCATCAAGATCACGCGCAATGATCGAGCCACTGTCGTAGTCACCCGCCCCGCTTGAACCAAAAACGAGCGTCCCACCCGTACTTGCCACAAGCTCTTCGATGCTTCCGCCCGGCTCAAAGTTCAAAGATTTCGCGATCTGCTCAGCAAAACTTTCAACTCCACGTTTTGGAATTCCAGCTCCGGTAGGTTGCACGAAATTCTTCAACATCAGCAAAACCTCCTCTGCTTTCGGTTGCGCGCGTTTGTCAAGAGTAGTCGTCCCCTACAGGAAACACAAATCGAAATCAATGTTCATTTTATGTTCCTCACCCCCTCGGCTGAAACTGTCGCTCAATCTCGTCGAAAATGTCGTCGATCAGACCTGCGCGGCGGGCTTCCGGCCCGGTGAAGCGCATGATCCAGCCGTTGCGGCAGACTTCTCGCCTGATCGTCAGCCCCTGTTTCAACTCCAGCAGCCGACGCGGGCGGCCGGGTTTCGTGGGGGTGGGGTCGGACTCGGGGGATAGGGCCTCGGTGAGCGTCGGGATCAGGGCGGCCCATTGGCTGGGCAGGCTGGCGCGGCGGTTTTCTTTCAGGATTTGGTGGATGAGGTCGGTGAGGCCGCCTCGGAGTGCTGCGGCGAGGCGCTCGATCTGGGATTGTGAGAGCAGTTCGGGGGTGGTGAAGCAATCCTCCAGCTCCTCTGCCACAAGGGCGAGGGTGCGCAGGCGGGTGCGTTTTTGTTTGCTGGCGGTGGGGTGCAGGGCGGCGATGGCGGCGTCGATGGTGGGGAACAGGTCTTGGGCGACGCAGGTGGCGAGGGTGAGGCCGCGCTCCCACGGGGTGAGGTTTTCTCGGATTTCGTTTTCGGCGATCATTTGCGCCATCGCGTCGGGGATCGAGGCGGGGGTGCGGAGGAAGGCGGGGATGGTGGTGTGGGCGCTGGGGTTGCGGGTGTGGAGCAGGCGGGTGGCGGTGAGGCGGCGCAGGCCGGAGATCAGGCCGTAGCGGTGGGTCTCGGTCGGTTGGGAGAGCGCCCAGACCTCAATCGGTTGGCGCAGGCCGTCGCGGGCGATGGAGGCGGCGAGGTCTTCGAGCGCTGCGGTGTCGAGGTGGGAGCGGTCGCGGAGCAGGGCGTTTTCTAGGATTTCGGCGGTGGGGATGTGGGTGATCATGGGGCCTCCTGTTCGTGTCAGGGTGCCGGGGCGTGGTTAAGGTTGGGTTTGTTGGGCGTTCTGTAGGATATGGGGGTGGTCGTGCAGGTAGATGCGCAGCCAGGGGGTGAAGAGTTCGGGGGTGGTTTGGGTGTCGTGCAGGAGTTTGGGGAGGGGGACCCAGGCGGTGTTGAGGACTTCGTGTGGGTTTGGGGTGATGTGGAGGGTGCGGGGGGCTTGGGCGGTGAAGATCTCAACCAGTTCGTGTTCGATCATGTCGGGGGGGACGGGGGCGCGGTATTCGACCTGACCTGCGGGGGTGAGGGTTAGGTTTTGCAGGCCGAGTTCCTCGGCGAGGCGGCGGTGGGCGCAGGTTATGGCGGGCTCGTCCCAGTGCGGGTGGGTGCAGCAGGTGTTCGCCCAGAGGCCGGGGGTGTGGTATTTCGTGAGCGCGCGTTGTTGGATCAGGATGTGGTCGCCTGACAGGACGAAAACCGAGACGGCCTTGTGGCGCAGGCCAAGGCGGTGGGTTTCGAGTTTATCGGTGGGGGTGAGGGTGCCGTTGATCCAGGCGGGGATGAGCGTCATGGCGGGCCTTGGGGTTGTTTGGGTGGTGATGGCGGGGAGTGTGGGGGAATGCAAGCGATGACTGTGGTGGAGGGTGGCGTGTTGGGGCGGGCCGAGGTGATGGCCTTGGTGGGGCCTGCGGTGTTGCGCGGGTGTGATCTGGAGGGGGCGGATCTGGCGGGAGTGGATCTGTCGGGGTGGCGGTTTGAGCGCTGTAGCTTGAAGGCGGTGAATTTTATTGGGGCGGTGCTGGAGGGGGTGGCGTTTGTCGGCTGCAGGGCTGGGTTCGCGCGGTTTGCGGCGGCTCGGCTGGGGGAGGCGGTGCTGCAGGGCTGCGATTTCAACAATGCGGGGTTTGAAGGAGCGGTGCTGACCGGGGCGCGGATTGAGGGCTGCAAGCTGACCGGGGCGGATTTGGCCAAGGCGGGGACTTTGGGGCTGGTGTTGGTCGATACGCTGCTGGCGGATGCGCGGCTGCGGGGGGTGGTTTTGCGCCGTGCGATGCTGGAGGGGGTGGATTTCTCGGGCGCGGATTTGGCGGGCTGCGATTTCCGCGAGGCGGTGTTTGAGCGCTGTTCGCTGCGGGAGGCCCATGTGAGCGGGGCGCGGTTTGAGGGTGCCGATTTAAGGGGTGCCGATTTGGGCGGATTGAAGATCGCCGATGCGGGCAAGTTTCGCGGCGCGGTCGTGTCGCGCAAATAGGCGGCGGAACTGGTGGCGCAGTTGGGCTTGGTGGTGGCTTGAGGGATCGAGCGGCGCGTCGGGTGGCGGGGTGAACCCGCCCTACCCATAGGCGCTTAGCCCGGAACATGCAGGATGATGCCGTCGAGCGCTTCGGTCATTTTGATCTGGCAGGATAGGCGGGAAGTGGGTTGGCGGTCGGCGTCGGTGACGTCGAGCATGTCGTCTTCGAAGGTACTGGGCCGGCCTACGCGGGTGGTCCATGCGGGATCAACGACGACGTGGCAGGTGGCGCAGGACAGCGAGCCGCCGCATTCGCCGATCACGTTGGGGATATTGTTGGCGACAGCGGCTTCCATCAGGTTGAGGCCGGGTTTGACCTCGGCGGTGACGGTTTTGCCGTTGGGGAGGTGCCAGGTGGCTTGCATTTCAGGCTCCGGTTTGGCGGAGATGCCGGGGGCAAGCCCCCGGACCCCCGGGATATTTAGACCAATGTGAAAGCGGGGGAGGGTTGGTTTGCAGTTTTTAGCGTGGCCCGCTTGGACGTTTACCGATTTGAAAGCATTGGCGGGTTACAGATACCAAATGTACCAATCGCGCAGGGCGTCGGGGGAAAGAGCGGCGGTTTTTTCGACTTCGGCGCGTTTCATATAAAGGTGGTTTTCGACCAAGCCCGCGTCCACGGCCGTGGTGAGGACGGCGTCGGAGTCCAGATCATTGAGGGCGTCGGAGAGGGAGGCCGCGGTGCCGTGTTTGGCATCGTTGGAAGAGAAGCCGTTGCCGGATTCCATCGGTTGTAAAGCGTAGTGGTTTTCATAGCCGAGCAGCGCGGCTTGCAAGACAGTTGCCACGGCAGTGTAGGGATTGGCGGCAGCGTCGGCCATGCGGTGTTCGAGGCGGGCTTTCTTGCCACCCTCGGCGCTCAGCCGCACGGTGACGTTGCGGTTGTCACCGCCCCAGTTGCACCAATAGCCCGACAGGCTGGCGGGCTGCAGGCGGTTATAGGATTGGGCGTTGGGAGCGATCAGGCCGGCCATAGCTTTGTGATGTTGCATCCATCCGGCGATGCAGCCTTTGGCAAGCGGGTTGAGGTTAGTCGGGTCGCCATGATCGCCATTGGCCAGCGCATTGTGATCTTTGGCATCGGTGAAGGACAGATTGATGTGCATGCCGCTGCCGCCCTTGCCGGGGATCGGTTTCGGCAGGAAAGTCAGGATAATGCCATGATCCCAGGCGATCTCTCGGGCCATTTGGCGAAACAGCACGACGGTATCAACGTGTTGGACAGCGCTGTTGAACGTGAGGGTGAATTCATATTGCGGCGTGTCATATTCGGCGGTGATCAGATCCAGCGGCAGGCCGATGTCTTGAGCTTTGTTCCAGATTGCATCGGTGAAACGACGCGGGTCGGTGAAGTTTCCGGTGCCATAAACCACGCCGCCGGGGGTGTCATAGGGCACGATCTGGCCATCATCGCAGCGGACGAAGGCGTAAGCTTCCAGCTCAATGCCGACTTTCGGGGTTAGGCCGTGTTTCTCCCAAGCCGCGACGGCGCGTTTCAGGGCGGAGCGGGGGCACATCGGGATCGGCATGCCGTCGGCGGCATAGAGGTCTCCGGTGACGACTTTGGTGTTCGGCTCCCAACCTTGACGGATTTCGTTGCCGTTCCAGCGCAGGGCCATGTCGGGGAGGCCTTCGAGACACATGGTGCCGGGGGCCTCAATCAGCAGGTCTTTGTCGTAATGCACCGAAAACGTCGGGCGGGCGAAGCGGCTTTCATCGTCTTTTAACTTGCTGGCAGGCAGGTATTTGCCGCGCATGATTGAGAGGTGATCGCAAAACATCGCGCGCAGGCGCTGGGGTTGATCGGTCATGGTAACTCCCTGAGGCGGTTCTTTGACCGCTTTTTTGGCCGCTTAGTTGAGTGTAACGCTGACGGGCAAAGATTTCAGACCGCCGACAAAGTTGGAGCGCAGGTATTTGTGATCGCCCGCAGGTTCGATCTTGCGGATGCGTTTGGCAAGTTCTTCGAACAGCACGCGGACCTCTAGGCGGGCGAGCCACATGCCAAGGCAGACATGCGGGCCGCCTTGGCCGAAGGCCATATGGCGGTTGTTCTGGCGGGCCAGATTGACGCGCATCGGGTTGTCGAAAGCGGTGTCGTCGCGGTTGCCGGAGAGGAACCAATAGACCACCTTTTGGCCGGCCTTGATCTGTTTGCCGTGGTAGTCAAAATCGCGGGTGGCGGTGCGGCGGAAATAGATCGCGGGGGTGGCCCAGCGGATGATTTCATCTGGGGCGGTGTCCCAGACGCTGTCGGTTTGCAGCAGGGGCAGCAGTTCGGGCTGATGGGCGAGGGCTTGCAGGCCCGCGGCGATGGAATAGCGGGTGGTGTCGTTGCCCGCAGCAACCAGCAGGCAGAAGAAATTGCGGAATTCATGTTCGGGCATGGTGGTGCCATCGGCGGCGGGCTCCATGATCAGCGGCAGGATGCCGGATCGGTCGCCCGAGGCGGCTTTGCGGGCCATCAGGTCTTTGGCATAGACGAACAGTTCAGCGCCCGCCGGAGAGTTGAACGGCATCATGCGGAATTCGTCGGTGGTCATCTTGTCGAGGACATGGCTGGTGAAATCGGGGTCGGTGTTGGCGATCAGCGCATCGCCTTTGGCGACCAGCCACGGCAGATCGGCGTCGGGGGTGCCCATGATGCGGCCCAGCATCCGCATCGGCAGTTGGCGGGCGATTTCTGCGGTGGCGTCGAAAGTGAGTTTCGGCAGGGTGTGGTCAAGAATGTCGATGCAGATGTCGCGGATCACCTGTTCAAACTGCGCGATCACTGGGCGGGAGAAGGCTTTGGCGACGCGGATGCGGGTGGCCATATGCTCGGCCCCATCGGTTTCCTGAAAGGTGCGGCGGGCGAGGTATTCTTCGTAGGACTGATCCTCAATGCGGATGCCACGGGCGGAGGACAGGAGGTCGGTTTGGCGGTTGAGTTCGAGAATGTCGGCGTGGCGGGTGACGGACCAGTAGTTTTCGCCTTGGGCGTATTCCGTCCAGTGCATCGGATCATCGCGGCGCAGGCGGGCGAAGGTATTCAGCGGCGCGCCTTGTGCGAAGGCGTCATGGCTGGACAGATCGGCATGGCCATCGTCGGTGGGGGTCCAGAGCGTCATTCATCCTCGCTTGCCATGTGGTCAATTTATAAATATGCTATACATGTTCATAAATATGTAAAGAGAAAGATTATGCATATTGCGGTGCTGGTGGCGAACACCGACGAGAGTGATTTTGCGCAAGCACATCCGAAGGATGGCGCGAAGTTCGCGGCACTGTTGCAGGGGTTGCGACCCGGTTGGCGGGTGAGTGCTTTTTCGGTGAAGGACGGGGATTTTCCGGCAGAGGGGCTGCGATTTGACGGTTGGATCATCACCGGAAGCCCGGCCTCGGTGCATGATTCTGATGCTTGGGTGGGGCGGTTGTTTGGGCTGATCCGGCAGATCGTGGAGCGGGGAGAGCCGCTGTTTGGCGCGTGCTTTGGGCATCAGGCGATTGCTGTGGCCTTGGGGGGCGTGGTGGGCGAGAACCCCGGTGGCTGGGTGTTTGGCGCGGTGGAGACGATGATGGAAGGCGTACAGATACGGCTCTATGCGGCGCATAGAGAGCAAGTTCTGCGCGTGCCAGGCGGGGCGGTGGTGTTGGGGGGGAATGCTGATTGTGCGGTGGGGAGTTTTGCGATGGGGCGGCGGGTGCTGACCACGCAGTATCATCCCGAGATGACGCAGGGGTTCATGACGGCGTTGGTGGCAGAATATGCGGATAAATTGCCAGCGGAGGTGGCGGTGCAGGCGCGGACGAGTTTGGATGTGGCTGCAGATCGTGACGTGATCGCGGCGCGGATGGTGCGGTTCTTTGAGGAAGCTGCCAGTTAAAAATTGAGCCTATGGCCGTTTAGAGCACTTTATGAGATGCCAAACCCGGTGCGATCCAGTGGCCAGACCGGACGGCGAACACGGGTGTAGGGGCGCAGGTGGGCTTGCGGGGTGGCGAGAGCTCCGCTGTCGCAGACGATGACTTTGCCTGCAATCGGCTCGAAGGCGGCGCGGAAGTGTTGCATGGATTTCACCACCAGAAAGCGCAGGGTTGCGGGTTCGATGCCGAAAGTGCGGACTTGCATCAGATCGAGCATCTGGCCGGGTTGGGTGACGACCAGAATATCTATACCTTGAGCGCGCAGCACGGCGGTGGGGCCGAAACTGTGGGTGATGCCGCCGAGGATCGGGCCGTTGCCGGTATAGCTGCCATCCGACAGGTGGATGATTTCGCCCGTTACGTTCAGTGGGCCGCCGCCAAAGCTGGGGTCTTGCTTGCCACCGAGTGCGAGGGTGACTTGATCGCCAACGTTGTGGTGGTGCAGCGTCGCGGCAGCTTCGGGATCAATCATTGGGGCGAAGGCTCCACCTGTCGCATTGCCGTCAAACAGCGCCTGCAACAGCGCGGTGGCGTCGCCGTAGGCCCCTGCGCCGGGGTTGTCGGCGTAGTCGGCGATGATCAGCGGGCCTTTGCTGCTGTCAAAATCGCGGGCCTGCAGGGCGGCGGCGGCGGGGGTGAGGAAATCGTTCGAGACTGAGTCGCGCTGCTGCCAAATCGTGTCGGCCAAGGCTTTGGCAATCTGTTGCGCGCGGGCGGCGGCGGTGGGGGTGTTTTGGTCGTAGCTGACCAGAACGGTGGGGCCAGCTTCCAGTATATCGGCCTCGGCGAAGCCTGCGTTGATCGAGACGGCGAGGATGCCGGGTTCAGATTCGTGCTGCGTGGCGCGGGTATAAAGGGCGGCGGTTTGCGGCACATCGGTGCGGCCTGCGTTGGCTTCATCCAGCATCGGGAGGTGGACGCGCAGAGTAATGGGCCTCGTTTGGCCGCGTAGGGTCGCATCCAATAGGCGGGCGGCGTGGCGGCCGGTTTCGCGCATGTCGATATGGGGGTAGGTCTTGTAGCTAACCATGATCTGCGCCTGTGCCACCATCGCGGGGGTGACCATGGCGTGCAGATCCAGCGTCACCGCGATGGGCATATCGGGGCCGACGATGGCGCGCAGGCGGTGCAGGAGTTCGCCCTCGCCATCTTCGCAGAACGTCGGCACCATCGAGCCGTGCAGGCTGAGCAGGATGCCGTCGAGCGTGTCGCGATGTTGGCGCGCGCCGTCGCAGATCAGGCCCGCGATATGGTCAAACGCCTCACGCGCCACGCGCGCGCCGGGGGTGGCGTGGGCGGAGACGGTGTGGGTGATTTGCCATCCCGCGCTGCGGCCAATGTCGAGGAAACCGGCGAGTTCTTCGTTCACGTCGCCGAAGCGGTCTATGGCCAGTTGGCCCTCGTCCAGCACATCGTTGCGGAAGTCTTGCAGGCTGGTTTCGCCGCGTTTGAAGGTGTTGCTTTCGTGGACGAAAGAGCCAGTCAGGATGTGGAAGGGCATGTTTGGGCTTTCAAAGCGGGTGGAAACAGGCGGTGGGATGCGTGGTGGCGTCCAGCACGGGCCGCTCGGTGCGGCAACGGTCCGAGGCGCGCGGGCAGCGCCCGGCAAAGGCGCAGCCGGGGGGCAGATCGAAGGGGCTGGGGATTTCACCGCTGAGGGGCGCGATGGCGCGGCGGCGGGTGGGATCGGGGGCGAAGCCGCTGTCGATCAGGGCGCGGGTGTAGGGGTGGCGGGGTTTGGCATGGGCGGTGGGCAGGACTTCGACCACAGCGCCGAGATACATCACCACGATGCGGTCACAGAAATAGCGCACAAGGCCAAGATCGTGGCTGATGAACAGGTAGGTCAGGCCCATCTGATCGCGCAGGCCCGCCAGCAAGTCGATGATTTGGGCCTGAATAGAGACATCTAAAGAGGCGGTGGGTTCATCGAGCACCACGAATTCGGGGCGCAGCGCGAGGGCGCGGGCGATGCCGACGCGTTGGCGTTGGCCGCCGGAGAGTTGGTGCGGGTGGCTGGTGGCCATTTCGGGCGGCAGACCGACGGCGGTGAGCATCTCGGCGATCTGACCGGGGGGGAGTGGACGACGTTGCACGGTGAAGGGTTCGGTCAGTACATCGGTGACGGAAAAGCGCGGGTCGAGCGAGGAATAGGGGTCTTGAAACACCATCGCCATGCGCTTACGGGCGGCGCGCAAGGCGCTGGGGTGGAGGTGGGTCAGGTCGGTGCCGTCCATCAACACACGGCCAGAAGTAGGCTCTAACAAGCGCAAAACCAATCGGGCGAGGGTGGATTTGCCGCAGCCGCTTTCACCGACGACGCCAACCACTTCCCCTTTGGCGATGGTTAGGGACACATCGCGGACCGCGAGCATGGCGCGCGGACGTTTGAGGAAGCCGCCACCGGTTTGGAAGCGTTTGGTGAGGGCTTCGATCTGCAGCATCGGGGCGGTCATTGCGCGGGCTCTGGCAGGTGCAGGCAGGCGGCTTGGCCATCGCCTCGGGGGATCAGGGGTGGGGTTTGCTGGGCACATTCGGCAGTGGCTTTGGCGCAGCGGGGATGGAAGCGGCAGCCGCTGGGGTATTGGCGGGCGGAGGGGACTGCGCCGGGGATGCCGCGCAGGGTGCCGCGCGCCATACCTTCTTGCGGGATGCAGGTGATCAGGGCTTTGGTGTAGGGATGCTGCGGGGCGGAGAAGATCGGGGCGACGGCACCTTCCTCGGCCAATCGGCCCGCATAGAGCACCGCCACCCGGTCGCAGATTTGCGCGACGACGCCCATGTCGTGAGTGATCAGCAGCAGGGCGACGCCTTTTTCACGCACGAGGGCGGCGAGGATTTGGATGATTTGGGCCTGCACAGTGACGTCTAAGGCAGTGGTCGGCTCGTCCGCGACGATCAGTTCGGGGTCGCCTGCCAGCGCCATGGCAATGACGATGCGTTGCTTCATGCCGCCGGACAGCTGATGCGGCCAAGCCTCGGTCACGGCTGCCGCTTCGGGGATACGCAGTTGGGTCAGCAGATCGAGGGTGCGGGCGCGGGCGGCTTGTTTGGTCAGGCCAAGGTGTAGACGCGAGACCACGTCGATCTGCGCGCCGATGCGCTGCACGGGATCAAGCGCGGTCATCGGGTTTTGGGTGACAAAGCCGATGCGACGACCCCGCAGGGCGCGGCGTTGGGGGTCGGTTAGGCTCGCAAGGTCTTGGCCGTCAAACCGCACCGAACCAGCGCTGACGCGACCGCCGATCAGGGGCAGCAGGCCCATTGCGGCCATGGCAGTCAGGGATTTGCCGGAGCCGCTTTCTCCCACCAAGCCTAGGGTTTGGCCGCGTTCCAGCTTTAGGCTGACGCCGTCGAGCAGCTGTGCCGAACCAATGGCAACGCTGACGTTTTGCAGTTCCAACAGCGCGCTCATACGGCCCTCCGTATCCGGGCGCGGATGTCGAGTTCAGCGATCAGCGCATCGCCGTAGAGGTTGATGGCAACGACGGTGATGGCGACGGCGAGGCCGGGGAAAATGATGATCCAGGGCGCTTTGAACACCAGCGCCGAGCCTGCCGACATCATGCCGCCCCAGGATGGGACGGGGGGTTGTGCGCCGAGGCCGAAGAAGCCGAGGGTGGCTTCCAGGATTATGGCGTCTCCGGTCGCCAGCATGGCGCTGACCAAGACGGGGGCGAGGGCGTTCGGCAGCAGGTGGCGGAACAGGATGTGGCCGTTGCCTGCGCCAAGGCTGGCAGCGGCTTCGATGAAGGTTTCGCCCTTCAGTGTCATGATCTGGGCGCGGGTCAGGCGGGTGAATTGCGCGAGGTAGGCGACGGATATGGCGACCATGGTGCCGGTGGTGCCGGGGCCGATGATGGCCACCAAGATCAGCGCGATCAGGATTTCGGGGAAGCTCCATGTCAGGTCCACCACGGTGGTGACGGCGCGGTCGAACCAGCCGCCGAACCATGCGGCGGCGGCACCGAGGGTCATGCCGCAGAGGACAGAGATGGTGATGGCGATGCTGCTGACCGACAGCGAAGTGCGTGCGCCATAGATCAGGCGGGTGAGCAGGTCGCGGCCAAATTCATCGGTGCCCAGCCAGTGGCTGGCCGAGGGCGGTTGCCATGCGGATTTAAGATTTTGGATATCATAGGCATAGGGGGTTAGCAGCGGGGCGGCGATGGCAGCGAGGATCACAAGGATCAGCCAAAGACCAGCGGGGGCACCTGCGGGCCGGCGCAGCGCGCGGAGTGGGGCGGGAAGCGTCATGCCAGCGCCGCCCGCACGCGCGGGTCCATCGCGGCTTGCAGGATGTCGCCTAGGAGGGTGCCGAGCATTACCGCCATCGCCAGCATCAACAGGCAGGCTTGCACCACGGGGTAATCGTGTTGGCTGAGCGATTTGATCAGCAGGGTGCCAAGGCCGGGGCGGGCGAAGACCACTTCAACCGTCACTGCACCGCCCAATATCCAGCCGATGCGGAGGGCGAGGATCGTCACCACCGGAATCAACGCGTGGCGCAAGACGTGGCGGAGTTGGATGCGCAGGGGGGAGAGGCCCTTGGCGTGCAGCAGGGTGACGAAATCGCGGCCAGAGGCCTCGATCATCGCGACGCGGGTGATGCGGGCGACGAGGGCGGTGCCGCCTAAGCCGATGGTCAGCACGGGTAAGACCAAGGCGCTGGCGCTGCGCGCGCCGGACACCGGGAACCAGCCGAGCCAGACCGAGAAAATCAGCATCAGGATCAGGCCAAGCCAGAAGCTGGGCATGGTGGAGCCAAGCAGGACTCCGCCCATTATGGCTCTATCCGGCCATTTGTCACGGTTTAGGGCGGCTAGAACACCTAGGCCGACACCGACCACGGAGGAGAACAGCAGCGCCAGCCCACCCAGCCGCAGCGAGTGCGGCAGGGCTTGCAGGATCAGATCAGACACCGGACGGCGGGCGACGATGGCGGTGCCGAGATCGCCCTGCATCACGCGGGACAACCAGATGCCGTATTGCACGGGTAGGGGCTGATCGAGACCATATCGGGCTTCCATCTCAGCGCGGGCCGCGGGGGACGATCCGACCTTCAACAGATTGTCGACCGGATCGCCGGGGATGAAATGCAGGATCAGGAATATCACCAGCGAGACGGCAAGGAACACCGGCACAAGCATCAAGACCCGACGGATCAGATAAGAATACATGGCCGTGTCCCCTGCCCTGCGCCGTTATTCCTTCACTTCCATGTCCATCACTGCAACCGAACCCATCGCCGAGGCGTTCAGCACCTCGGGCATCACCAGACGGTCGGCGTTATAGGCGACGCTTTCGACCGGCTGATAGATCGGGGCCATCGGGAACTGGGTCAGCACATATTCATGGTAGGCAGTGAAGTTGGCGACCCGCTCGGCCATGTTTTTCGAGCCTGTCATGGCCGCTTTGCGTAATTCTTCGGCTTTGGGATCGTTGAACATCGAGATGTTCGGATAGCCCAGACGGTCTGCGCCAAAGAACCAATCGACGATATCGGCATTGTCCCAATCATAGGACCGCACCGCGAGTTGCTGAGTGCCGGTTTTGTATTGATCGCGGATCATCGAGCTGTCGAAGGTGGTGATTTCCGCGTCTACGCCCACGGCTTTCAGCTGCGCCTGCACCACTTCGGTCAGACGGCGGAAGATGCTGTCGCTTTGCGTCCACAGGCTGACTTTCAGCGGCACACCGTCTTTGGCGCGGACACCATCGGCCCCCATCACCCAACCGGCTTCGTCCAGTAGGGCATTGGCGCGGGCGGGGTCGTAGTGGATTTTCGCGCTGTCTGCGACATGGCTTTCCGGCAGGGCGGAGATCAGGAAGGTGTCAGCAACCGAGCCGATGCCGCCGAACACCGAGGCCAGAATTTCTTCTTGGTTGATCGCTTTAGCCACAGCCTCGCGGACTTTGATATCATCGAAGGGGGCTTTGGTGACGTTGATCGGCATGTAATACACGTCTTGGCCCGGAAGGGTCAAAACCGCAAGGTTAGGCTCTTTTTTGACCTCTGACAGCAGGTCAGCGGGCACACCCAGCAGCATGTCGACGCCACCGGTTTTCAGCTCCAGAAACGCGGTGGAATCCTCCGCAATTTCGCGGAAGGTGATTTTGGCGATATGAGCTGGCCCGGCGTTTTTTGCCAAGGGCGAGCCCCAAGTGTAATCGTCATTGCGCACCAGAACGGTTTCCTGGCCGACGGTGAAGCTTTCCAGCTTGAACGGGCCGGTGCCGTAAACCTCGGTCACGCCATAATTGTCGCCCAAGGCGGCGTAGGATTTCGGCTCGATCACCGACATAAAGCTGGAGGACAGGTTGTAGAGCATGTTTGGCTCTGGCCGCGCCATCACGAGCTTGACAGTCAGATCATCAACCACTTCGACCTTTGCAATGGCTTCGGTCATGTAGGCGTTTTCGCTGCCCTTGAAGGCTTCCAGCCACGGGCCGATGGTGGCGGCGTTGAACGGCTCGCCGTTGTGGAATTTCACACCCGGCTTCAGATGGAAGGTCCAGGACATGCCATCGGGGGCTTCTTCCCAGGATTCAGCCAGCCACGGATGATAGGACAGATCGGCGGCTTGGCTGACCATGCGGTCGAAGATCAGCGTGGTGGCTTTGTTCAGGTTGTTGGCTTTGATCGGGTTATAGGTGGGCGCGCCGACCTCGCTGGTGTTCAGCACGAACACGGCTTCTTGCGCGCTGACGGCTTGGGCGGCGAACAGCGCGAACAGGCTGACGCTGGCGGAGAGAAGCGTTTTGCGGATACTCATGGTCATGGCAGATCCTCCTTTGTTGGTTTTTTGTCTTGTTATGTTGTGGGCTTGGTGGGGCCGCGGGCCGAGCCGATATGGCCGATAAAGCTGCCGTGTAGAGCAGAGACGCGGGCCATGCGCGCCTCTACCTGCGCGCCGAGTTCGCGGAAAACGCCGTTGATCATCAGGCCTATCAGCGAGGACATCGCCGAGGTGGCGTCCCAGAAATGGTTCAGATCGGTGGGCACGGCGAAGACTTCGGTGACGGTGTCATGCGCCCATGCGCAATAGGGATCGGTGATCAGCGTCACCGGGATGCCCGCATCGCGCGCGGCCAAGGCCAGATCGCGGGTCAGGCGGGAATAGCGGCGAGCATCGATCAGAACGAGGGTGGTTTCGCCGGGATCGTCCAGCAAAACCTCGGCAAAGTGGCCGGCGGCGACATCGCACAGATGCACGCCCGCACGCAGATATTGCAGGTTGTGGGCGAGTTCGGCAGCGCGACCGCGTTCGGTCTGAAAGCCTGCGACCCAGACCGAGCGACGGTGCGACAGGCGCTTGACGGTGGCATCAAAGGCAGGGCTGGCGGCCATTTCGTAGACCGCGACAAGCGCGGCCATCTCGCGTTCCAACGCGCGCGAAAGCTCGGCATTGCCGCTGTGGCTGCGGCGATGGAAATCTTGCAGCCGATCGCCGATCAGCCAGGCTGTGTCGCCCAGATCAAGCTGGAGACTGCCTTTGAGGTCTTTCAGATGGCGATAGCCCAAGGTGCGGCAGAACCGGCCCACGGTGGCCTCTGACACGCCAACCTTTGCTGCCACCGAAGCGGCGGTTTCAAACGGCAGCGATTGCAGATTGGCCAGCAGAAACCCGGCAATGGCGCGATCTGACGGGGTGCCATCGGTGTGCGCCGCCGTCAGGCGTTGCCGCAGATCGCCCAAGGCGGCGGTCTGGTCTTCCGAAAAAGGCGGGTCGTCTTGCGGCAAATCCGGGGTTCCTTTTGGGTATCCCGAAAGACTGTCAGGATTCTGTCATTCGGTCAAGCTTGCAAGTAAACTGAAATAAATCTAGCCTGATGATACCGCTGACAGGAGGCCAGCCATGACCCAGACCCGCGCGCCCTTGCGCATTGACGCCGCCGATCTGCGGCTGGTGCGCCTGCCGTTGGTGACGCCGTTCACCATTGCCACCGGCACGATGACCGAGAAAATCTTCCCGCTGCTGGTGCTGAAAGCAGATGGGATTGAGGGTTATGCCGAGGGGGTGATGGACCCGCTGCCGGATTATCTGGAGGAAACCGTGGCGGGGGCGATGGGCCTTTTGCGCGATGTTTTGCTGCCGCAACTGGTCGGACAAAGCTTTGCGCATCCGCAGGAATTGGCGCGCAAGCTGGTGCCGTGGCGGGCGAACCATATGGCGAAGGCCACGGTCGAGATGGCGTTCTGGGATCTGTGGGCGAAGTCGCTGAACTTGCCACTGCAAAGCGTCCTGGGTGGGTCGGGCGATGCGATTGATGTTGGGGTCTCATTGGGGATCGGGCCGATTGCCACGACGATGCAGCGGATCGCCAGCCATCTGGAGCAGGGCTATCAACGGATCAAGTTAAAGGTGAAACCGGGGCATGATCTTGAATTGCTGAGGGCGGCGCGGGCGGAATTTCCCGACGCACATCTGACGGTGGATGCTAATTCCTGCTATACTTTGGCCGATACCGCGCTGTTGCAGCGGATGGATGCGTTTGATCTGGATTACATTGAGCAGCCGCTGGCCTGGGATGACATTCACGACCACGCCACGCTGCAAACCCGGCTGCGCACGCCGATCTGTCTGGATGAGTGTATCCGCACCGTCGAGCATACCCGCAAGGCGCTGCAAAGCGATGCGGCGCGGGTGATCAATATCAAGGTCGGGCGCTCTGGCGGCTATGCCAATGCCTTGCGCATCCATGATCTGTGCGAGGCGTTTGCGGTGCCTGTCTGGTGCGGCGGGATGTTGGAATCGGGGATTGGCAGGGCGCATAACATCCATTTGTCCACCCTGCCGAATTTCACCAAGCCGGGCGACACTTCATCCGCCAGCCGCTATTTTACGCGGGATATCATTGAGCAGAAGCTGGAAACCACGGCAGGGCGGATGCCTGTGCCGCAGGGAGCGGGCATTGGGGTGAGCCTTGATCTGGACTATCTGAAGACCGCGACGCTGAGCTTTGAAAGCTTCGCCGCATGACCGAGATAATCTTTCGCGACCTGTCGGGGATGGCCGAGCTCCGCGCGGCTGAAGAATTGCAGCGCAGCGTTTGGGGAGCGGGCGATCAACCTGATCCGGCTGATCTGATGATGGTGGTGCAGGGCTTAGGCGGGCTGGTTGGCGGCGCTTTTGCGGGCGATGCGTTGCTGGGCTATATCTTTGGCCTGCCCTCCCGCGACCCTGCGGTGCAACATTCGCATCGCTTGGCGGTGCTGCCGGAAGCCCGGGGGCTGGGGCTGGGCGTGAAGCTGAAGTTCTATCAGCGTGCGTGGTGTTTGGCGCGGGATATTCGTACCGTGCAGTGGACCTATGACCCGTTGCGGCATGTCAATGCGGCGCTGAATATTCACCGACTCGGGGCGCAATCGGGCAGTTATCTGGTGGATTATTATGGCGAGATGGAGGGGATCAATCGCGGCATCGCCTCGGACCGTTTGTTGGTCGATTGGGTGCTTGATTCAGAGGTGGTCGCGGCGCGGGCTTTGGGGGATGTTGATATGAGCGTTTATGGCGAGGTTTTAGCGTTGGCTTTGCCGCAGGACCTCGACGCGCTGTTGGCACAGGATATGGCAACGGCCTCGGCCCTGCGGATGCAGTTGCGGCAGGCGTTGCAAGAGCGGATGGCGCGGGGGCAGCGGATTGTCGGGTTTGACAAGCAAAGCCGCTGCTACCGTCTGGCGTAGACCGACGCACCAGGTTGCGGCGCGCCGGGATGTTGGTTCAGATTTCCCGCACCAGCCGCAAGGCGTCATAGATCGCGGCGTGGATATTGCGGGCTTCTACCGCGTCACCGATGCGGAACAGTTGGAAGCCTGCGGGACCGCCGCCGTAGGTTTGCGGCTGGCCTGCGATGAAAGCCTCGTAATCGACAGCGCCTTGGTTGACGGATTTCGGTTTGAGATCAAAGTAGATGTCGGCCAAGGGCTGGGTGCCGTGGTTGACGACAATTTGATCGTAATGCGCGGTTTTGCCCAGGGTCATATAGTCGGAATCGACGGTAGCTTTGATCTGGTTGCCGTCTTTCTCCACTCCGGTCAGGCGATACGTCACGGTAAAGGTGACGGGTTTATCCTGCAGCGCACGCATGTAGGGCACGAGGTTCATCGCCATCACATCCGGCGCAAAGGTGCGGTCGGGGGTCATGATTTCGACTTTTGCTCCGGCTTCGGCGAGGGTTTGCGCGGCTTGCAGGGCGGCGTGATCACCCGCGTCGTCGTAGAGCAGAACGTTGCTGCCGGGTTTCACATCGCCGGACAGGATATCCCAAGCCGAAACGGTCAGGTCATTGCCGAATTTCAGGATATCTTTTTCTGGCATCCCACCCGTGGCGATGATCACCACATCGGGGTTTTCTGCGAGAATCTCAGCGGCTTCAGCCCAAGTGTTGAAGCGGAACTCTACCCCAAGCGCCGCGCATTGCGCCATGCGCCAGTCGATGATGCCGATCAATTCGGCGCGGCGTTTGGTTTGGGCGGTGAGGCGGACTTGGCCGCCGGGTTGGCTTGCTGCCTCAAACACGGTGACTTTGTGGCCACGCTCGGCGGCGACGCGGGCGGCCTCAAGCCCTGCCGGACCGGCACCGACCACCACCACTTGCCGCTTGGTTATGGCTGGGGCGATGGTATGCGGTTGGGTTTCTTCGCGCCCCGTTGAGGGGTTGTGGATGCACAAAGCCATGCCGCCTTGGTAAATGCGGTCAAGGCAATAGGTGGCACCGACGCAGGGGCGAATGTCATCCTCGCGGCCCTCGACAATCTTTTGCACCACATGCGGATCGGCCATATGGGCGCGGGTCATGCCGACCATATCCAGCTGGCCCGAAGCGATGGCGTGGCGGGCTGTGGCGACATCGGGGATGCGGGCGGCGTGGAAGGTGGGCAGGCCGACCTCGGCGCGGATGCGGCCTGCGAAGTCCAGATGCGGCGCGGATTTCATGCCGTGAATCGGGATCACATCGGTCATCGCGGGGTCGGTATGGATACGGCCTTTGATGATGTTCAGGAAATCAACGAGCCCCGAGTCGCGGAACATTTTACCGATTTCGACGCCTTCATCGGCGGAGATGCCGCCTTGTTCGACCTCATCTGCGGTGTAGCGGACGCCGAGCAGGAAGTTTTCCCCGACCCGCTTGCGACAGGCGGCGAGCACATCCATCGCGAAACGGGCGCGGTTCTCCAAAGACCCGCCATAGGGGGCGGCGAGGCTGTTGGTGAAGGGCGACATGAATTGGTCCATCAAATGGCCGTAACATTCGAACTCGACGCCATCGAGGCCGGCTTCTTTCATACGTTCCGCTGCATCGGCGTAGTCTTGGATGATGCGCTCGATGTCCCAGTCTTCGATCACCTTCGGGAAGGCGCGGTGGCTGGGTTCGCGGGCGGAACTGGCACCAACAACCGGCAGCCAATCGCCTTTATCCCAGCGGGTGCGACGGCCCAAATGGGTTAATTGGATCATCACGGCGGCGCCCGCCTCGTGGCAATCATCGGTGAGTTTTTTCATCCAAGCCACGACTTCATCCTTATAGGCGAGGATGTTGTTGAACACTGGGGGGCTGTCTTTCGACACCGCTGCCGAGCCTGCGGTCATCGTCAGGGCAACGCCCGCCTTAGCGCGTTCGAGGTGGTAGAGGCGGTAGCGATCCTTCGGCATCCCGTCCTCGGGGTAGGCCGGTTCGTGACTGGTGGTCATGATGCGATTGCGCAGGGTCAGGTGCTTGAGCTTGTAGGGTTGCAGCAGGGGATCGGCGGACATTTTGGCCTCGCGGGGGCTGGGGTTTTTTTGGCAGCAAAACAGAAATCGACATATGTGTCAAGTTTTCTTGTCTGGTGGTTGATATGCGCAGGCGCGGGCTTTAGGCTGGGACCATGAGCATGGAACAAACATCGGAACGTGGTTGGCGCGGCACGCCGGAAGTGTGGCTGGACGCGGCCTATAACTTGCTGGTTGATGGCGGGGTTGAGGCGGTGAAGGTGATGCCTTTGGCCGCCAAGCTGGGGCTGTCGCGCACCAGTTTCTATTGGCATTTCGCGGATCGCGAGGCGCTGTTGGCCGGGCTGATCGCGCGTTGGCAAAGCCAAAACACTGCCAATCTGATCGCCCGCACGCAGGCCCCGGCGCAGACGATTGCGGAGGCCATGCTGAACGTCAACGATTGCTGGATCACGCCGGCGCTGTTTGACAGCCGGATGGAGTTTGCGATCAGGACTTGGGCGCTGACGGACAGTGCTTTGGCCGAGGTGTTGAAGGCGGCGGATTTGGCGCGGCTTCAGGCTCTAACTGCCATGTTCGAGACGTTTTCTTACCCGCAACATGAGGCTCGGGTGCGGGCGCAGACGGTGTATCTGACGCAGGTGGGTTATATCTCGATGCGGACCGAGGAATCGCTGGAGTTCCGGCTGCACAACATCCCGGATTATGTGCTGATCTTCACCGGGAAAGCGCCGACAGCAGCAGAGCTGGCAGCTTTTCGGGCGCGTAATCAGGCGGGTTAGAGCCTATTCGCGCGCGCCGGCGACCAAGGCGTTGGCGGCGTTCAGCAGCAGCGGAATGTCACCGCCGACACCGAGGAAGGTGACGCCCAGCTCGCGGTAGTGCTTGGCGAGTTTCAGATCGAAGGTCAGAATCCCTGCCGCTTTGCCGCTGGCGATGATCTGGTGCATCGCTTTGTCGATGGCGGCTTGCACTTCGGGGGCGGCTGTATTGCCGGGGAAGCCCATATCGGCGGCCAGATCGGAGGGCCCGATGAAGACGCAGTCGATACCGGGAAGGGTCAGAATCTCGGGCAAGGCGGCAAGACCCGCGCGGCTTTCGATTTGCAGGATCAGACAGGTTTCGGCGTTGGCGGTGGACAAATAGTCACTAACACGGCCAAAATCGGCGGCGCGGGCCACCGCAGCACCCAAGCCTCGCACGCCTTCGGGCGGGTATTTCATCGCGCTCGCCATTTCGGCGGCATGGGTGGCGCTTTCGATCATCGGCACCATCACGGTTTGGATGCCGAGGTCGAGCACTTGTTTGACCAGATGCACCTCGCCCACCGGAATACGCACGACGGTACTGGTGCGGGTGCCGACGGTTTGGGCTTGGGTCAGCATGGTGGGGATCGAGTTTGGGCCATGCTCGCCATCAATCAACAGCCAGTCAAAGCCGCAGCCCGCCAGCAGTTCGGCGGAATAGGGGCTGGCAAGGTTCAGCCAGATGCCAAATTGCGGGATCTGTGCAGCCAGTGCCGCTTTTAGGTGGTTTTTCGGCGCGGGCATGGGCGGTCCTCATACAAAGTGACGGGGGAGCGGCAGCATTTGCAGCATTTCATAGCATGGATGACAGCGGTGGACAGGGGGCGGATGAACTCCACCTTTGCCGACTTGCGCCATTCGGCACAAAAGCGATAGTTGGGGGGATGAGTCAGGATAGCCCCCCTCCGCGCGACACGCGCCATGCTTTGCCGATGGCACTGTTGCGGGCGCGCGAAGCGGTGATGACGCGGTTTCGTCCGATGCTGGCGGCGCATGATATCAACGAGCAGCAATGGCGGGTGATCCGGGTTTTGGGCGAGGTCGAGAGCTTGGATGCGACGGAAGTGGCGGTGCGGGCGAATATCCTCGCGCCGTCGTTGACCCGGATGATCAAGGCGATGACCGAGCGGGGGTTGATCCAAAGGGCACGCGATGCCAGCGATGGGCGGCGGGTGATGTTGTCGATTGCGCCGGAGGGGCGGGCGCTTTTGGGGCTGGTGGCGCCAGATTCGACGGCGATTTATCGGCAGTTGGAAGCTGATTACGGCCTTGAACGCACGGCGCAACTGGTTGAGATGCTGATTGCCTTGGCGGATTTGGACGCGGCCAAGCCCGATTGAGCGCCTAAACCGAACAGCGCCGTTCAAATAGCGCGGCCAAAGCGATGCGCTGCATTGACCTTTGCGGCAAAGACATAAATTCTTGGTGATCGAAACAGATAAAACGGAAGCCCGCCCGTTGCTGCGCGTTTTCGGAATCAGTCAGGGTTATCTCATGTCATTTTTTACCGCCCATCGGATCACTGCCATTGTCGTGTTTGTCGCCGCCGCCGCTTGGGTGGCCACCGGGGAATTCTCGGCTGTGGGCAGTGAGGAATTGAAGAAGGACGCGGCGGCGGGCACAACTGAGGCTGCGGCGGCGGAAACTGCGGGAACCGAGGCGGCGGCGACCGAGACTGCTGCGGCGCAACGCACCGTGGCGGCGGTGGCGCCGATGTTTATCGACTATGCGCGCGAGATCCGAATTTCGGGGGCGACAGAGGCGGATAAGCAGGCGGTGCTGGCGGCGCGGGCTTCTGGGATCGTGCATAAACTGGGCGTCGCGCAGGGCGGTGAGATTGCTGCGGATGCCTTGGTGGTGGAGTTGGAAGGCTCGGAGGTGATCGCCGGGGTGGACACCGCGCAGGCAGCGTTGGAGCAGGCGACAGAAACTTTGCGGGTGGGGCAGGCTTTGTATGACAAGGGCAGCCTGCCCGAGTTGGAATTGATCACCCGCAGGGCTGCGAAGGCGGCGGCAGAGGCCGGGTTGTCGCAAGCCAAGGCAGCGCAGGATCGGCTGCTTTTGAAAGCGCCGTTTGCGGGCACTGTGGATACGGTCGATGTGGAATTGGGCGAGTGGGTGCAGACGGGCGCTTCGATTGCCACCATCCTGGCGCTGGACCCGATTGTGGTGAAAGCCGAGGTCAGCGAACGCGATGTGGCGTTTGTGGCGATCGGATCGAAGGCCAAGGTGCGGTTGGTCGATGGCGTTGAGATGGAGGGCGTGGTGCGGCATGTGTCGGCGCAAGCCTCAGAAAAGACGCGGACGTTTGGGGTTGAGGTGGCTTTGCCGAACGCCGATCATGCAATCCCCGCCGGGATGACAGCAGAGGTGCGGCTGTATACGGCCGCGGTGCCTGCGGTTGTGGTGCCGCGGTCGATCATCACGATCAACGAGGATGGCGTGATCGGGTTGCGGGTGGTGGGGCCGGACAACAAAGCGGCGTTTGCGCCAGTCACGGTGATTGATGATGGCGAAGCGGGCATGGTGGTGACCGGGGTTCCGACGGATCTGAGGGTGATCGTGGCGGGGCAGGATCTGGTGTCGGATGGCGATGTGGTGACGGTGTCGGAGCTGACCCCGGCGCAAGCGGCTGAGGCGCTGAAATGAAACTGGTCGAACTTGCAATCCGCAACGCGCGGCTGACGCTGTCGGTGCTGATCTTCCTGATCTTGTCGGGGGGGCTGGCCTATTACTCGATCCCGAAAGAGGCGGAGCCGGATGTTCAGATTCCGATCATCTATGTCTCAATGACTTTGGACGGGATTTCGCCGGAGGATTCTGAACGGCTGTTGCTACGGCCGATGGAAACCGCGCTGAAGTCGATCCAAGGCATCAAGAAAATGACCGCGACCGCCTATCAGGGCGGCGGCAACGTGTTGCTGGAGTTTCAGGCCGGGGCGAACTTGGCCAAAGCGAAATCGGATGTGAAGGATGGCGTCGATGATGCGCGGCCTGATCTGCCTGCCGAAGTCGATGAGCCGACGGTGAATGAGGTCAATCTGTCGGAGTTTCCGGTGCTGGTGGTGACGCTTTCGGGCGATGTGCCGGAGCGCACGCTGAACGCGACCGCGCGGGCTTTGCGCGACCGGATTGAGGATATTCCGGGCGTGCTGGACGCTGCCTTGCAGGGCGTGCGGGATGATGTGGTTGAGATCGTAATTGATCCGGCCAAGCTGTCATCCTACGGGCTACGGCCTGATACAATGATCGCCGGGTTCAACGCGAACAATCGGCTGATCGCGGCGGGGTCACTGGAGGGGGCCGAAGGGCGCTATGCGATCAAAGTGCCGTCGCTGATTGAGACGGTGCAGGATCTGGCGGGGCTGCCGGTGGTGGCCGAGGGCAATGCGATTGTGCGGGTCAGCGATCTGGCGGAAATCCGGCCTGCGCTGAAAGACCCTCAGACCATCACCCGGTTGGATGGCAAATCGGCGGTGGCGATTGAGGTGTCTAAGCGGATCGGGTCGAACCTGATTGACACGGTGGATAAGGTGAAAGCCGTGACCGCCGCGTTGCAAAAGCAGATGCCGCCGGGGGTGGTGGTATCGTTTTCGCAGGATAAGTCGACCACGATCCGGCAGATGCTGTCTGACTTGCAAAACTCGGTGCTGACGGCGGTGGTACTGGTGTTCATCGTGATTCTGTATGCGCTGTCGGTGCGGTCTTCGATCTTGATCGGGCTGGCGATCCCGTCGTCGTTCCTGATGGGGATTTTGGGTCTGCAAATGGCCGGGCTGACGGTGAATTTGGTGGTGTTGTTCAGCCTGATCCTCGCGGTGGGGATGCTGGTGGATGATGCCATCATCGTGGTGGAATATGCCGAGCGCCGGATGGGCGAGGGCATGGACAAGCGCGATGCCTTTGCCGAGGCCAGCCATCGGATGGCGGGGCCAGTGATCGCCTCGACCCTAACGCGGATCGCGGCGTTCTCGCCCTTGTTGTTCTGGCCGGGGGTGGTGGGCGAGTTCATGAAATACATGCCGATCACGCTGATCGCGACTTTGTCGGCGTCGATGCTGTATGCGCTGATCTTTGTGCCGACCTTGGGCGCGATCATTGCCAAGCCGTTTGCGCATCCGCCCCAGCATAAGGACGGAGCGTATATGTGGGTGGTGGGAAAGGCTATTCGGCATCCGTTTACCGTGTTGTTTCTGGCGGTGGCTACACTGGTGGCGGTGCCTTACGGCTACACTAAGTTCGGCAACGGGGTGGAGTTCTTCCCGAATGTCGAGCCGGATTATGGCCTTTTGTATGTGAAGGCGCGCGGCAACCTGTCGATTGACGAAAAGGACCTGTTGGTGCGTCAAGCCGAGTCTCGGATGCTGGGCTGGCCGGGGTTGAAGACGGTTTACACGCGGGTGGGCAGCACTGGACAGGGCGGCGGTGAAGCGCCCGCCGATACGATTGGCACCATTCAATATGAGTTTATTGACTGGCGCGAACGCAAGCCTGCCAATGATATTCTGGCCGATCTGCGGGTGGCGATGCAGGGAATTCCGGGGGTGGATATCGAAGTCTCGGTGCCTGCGGCGGGGCCGCCGACGGGGAAAGCCATTCAGATTCAGCTGTCGGCGGATGATCCGGCGGGGCTGAACGATGCCGCAAGGGCGATTGCGTTGAAGCTGGCGGCGATCCCGAATGTGATTGATGTGTCGAACGGTTTGCCCCTGCCGGGGGTGGATTGGGAGTTGCAGGTGGATCGCGGTGAGGCCGCGCGTTATGGCGCTTCGCCTGCGGCGGTGGGGGCCGTGGTGCAGATGGTGACATCCGGGCTGAAGCTGTCGGAGTATCGCCCGGCGGGGTCGGATGATCCGGTGGATATCGTGCTGCGTCTACCGCCCGAACAACGGACGATTGCGGCTTTGGATCAGTTGCGGATTGAAACGCCGGATGGGCCTGTGCCGATTTCCAACTTTGTCACCCGCTCTGCGGCGGCGACCACTGGCACGCTGACCCGATTGGGTGGCGCGCGCACCATCACGGTGCAGGCGGGGATTGCGGCAGCGGAAGGCGTGCAGCCGGATCAGGTGCGCGGCGAGGTGCAGGCGATGATCGAGGCGGAGTTTGCCACTGGCGGCTATACCAAGGCCGGAATGCGCTGGAATATGGCCGGGGAAGATCAGGAGCAGGCCGAGGCGGGGGCTTTTTTGGCCAAGGCGTTTGGGGCTGCGGTCTTCCTGATCTTTGTGGTGCTGTTGGCGCAGTTCAACAAGTTCATCTCGGTTGGCTTGGTGTTGTCGGCGGTGCTGATGTCAACGATTGGGGTGTTTTTGGGCCTGATGATCATGGGGCAGCCGTTTGGCGTGGTGATGACCGGGATTGGGGTGATCGCCTTGGCCGGGGTGGTGGTGAACAACAACATCGTGCTGATCGCCACCTATGACCAGTTGCGGCATGAGGGCATGGATAAGATCGAGGCGGTGCTGGAGACCTGCCGCGAGCGGGCGCGTCCGGTGGTGCTGACGGCGCTGACGGCGATTTTCGGGGTGTTCCCGATTGCCTTCGGGTTGAACCTTGAACTGCTCAGCCATGAGACGACGATTGGTGCGCCGTCGACGCAGTGGTGGATCTCGCTGTCGTCGGCGATTGTCTATGGGCTGGCGTTTGCGACGATCCTGACGCTGATCGTGACGCCGTCGCTGCTGATGCTGGTGAGCCGCTCTAATCGTAGCTTGCGCGAGGGGCGGCGGTGGTTCTGGAAGAAGCGGTTTTCTTGAGCCGTTGAAATGAAAAGGCCCGCCGCACTGTGAGGGTGCGGCGGGTTTTTCTATGCCCGCTCTAGCGCGATGGCGATGCCTTGACCGACGCCGATGCACATGGTCGCCAGCGCGCGCTGACCGGGTTGCAGTTGCAAAGCGGCGGTGCCGGTGATGCGGGCGCCGGTCATGCCGAGCGGGTGGCCGAGGGCAATCGCACCGCCGTTGGGGTTCACACGGGGGTCGTCGTCGGCAATGCCAAGCGCGCGCAGGGTGGCGAGTCCTTGGCTGGCGAAGGCTTCGTTGAGTTCAATCACAGCGAAGTCGGATGGGGTGAAGCCCAGGCGGGCCATGAGTTTCTGGCTGGCCGGGATCGGGCCAAGACCCATCACGCGGGGGGCGACGCCTGCGGTGGCCCCGCCCAAGATGCGGGCGATGGGGGTGAGGCCGTGTTTGTGGGCGGCTGCGGCAGAGGCGATGATCAGGGCAGTTGCTCCGTCATTGACGCCGCTGGCGTTGCCTGCGGTAACGCTGCCGCCCTTGCGGAACGGGGTGCCGAGTTTCCCAAGCGCTTCGATGGTGGTGGCGCGGGGGTGTTCGTCTTGGGTGATCACGATGGGATCGCCCTTGCGTTGCGGGATGCTGACGGGGGTGATTTCTTGGGCGAGGCGGCCATTGGTTTGCGCGGCGCTGGCTTTGGCTTGGCTACGGAGGGCGAATGCGTCTTGGTCGGCACGGGAGATCGCGCAGTCTTCGGCAACGTTTTCGGCGGTTTCGGGCATCGAGTCGGTGCCATATTGCTGTTGCATCAAGGGGTTGATGAAGCGCCAGCCGATGGTGCTATCGTGGATTTCGGCAGTGCGGGAAAAGGCGGTTTCGGCTTTGGGCATCACGAAAGGCGCGCGGGACATCGATTCGACGCCGCCTGCGATGATTAGGTCGGCCTCGCCTGCTTTGATCTGACGGGCGGCGAGCAGGATCGCATCCATGCCCGAGCCGCACAGGCGGTTGATCGTGGTGCCGCTGACGGTTTGCGGCAGGCCCGCAAGCAAAGCGGCCATGCGGGCGACGTTGCGGTTATCCTCGCCTGCTTGGTTGGCGCAACCCATCACCACGTCATCGACTGCGGCCCAATCGACGCCCGGATTGCGGGCGATCAGCGCGCGCAGCGGGATGGCGGCAAGATCATCGGTGCGGATGGACGACAGGCTGCCGCCAAAGCGCCCGATCGGGGTGCGGATATAGTCGCAGATATAGACCTCGGTCATGGTGGGCTCCGGTGAGGCGGGAATTACTTTAAATATAAAATATCTGCGTGCAATGTCGAGTGGAACATAGCGAAGGGGCAGAGGATTGCCCCCTGCCCCGTTCATAACTCCCTAAAGCCACCCGTTCCGTTATGGCGTTGTGGCGGGTTCTTCTTCGGTGGCCGCAGGGTCTTTTGCGTCCAGCGCGGGCCAGAGCAGACTTTGCTTGCCGCCGATTTTGGAATTGCTGAGCAGCTCAAACTTCGCCGCGAAGGTGGTGAACTCGGGTTCTTGCACCAAGGTTTCCAGCGGGGCGAGCCATGCGAATTGGAAGGCACGTTTCATCTCGGTGGCGGGGTCAAACTTTTGCGGCTTGTCGGTGATCGCCTCGACCAGTTTCGGGTCTTCGACAGCTTTCAGGGTGAAGCGGACGACGCGCAGCAGGGCGTTGTCGCAAGTGGCCAGCAGATCGGGATGCGTCGGTTGCAGCAACGCATTGGCGACGACCAAGGGACCAACGGCGTGGATTTGGTAGTGCAGCGCCAGTTTGCCGCGCCACATTTCATTCGGCAGAGCGCCTTCTGGGGTGGCGGTGCAAAGCACCAGTTTGACGGACTCGGCGGCCCAAGTGGTCATCGCCTCGTCGTTTTGCAGCAAGCCGACCTGCGCCGCAGCCAAAGCTGCCCAAGCGCGCAGGTTGTTTTCGCGCGATTTCGGCGGCGCTTCGGTGTCGAAAAACACCATGCTGGATTGCATCCGGGCGGTCAGCCAAGCTTCAATCTCGGGCTGGCGAGTGTCTTGGGTGGCAAGGCTGCGCACTTGGGCGTAGGCCATCGCGATGCCGCCAATCCGGCTGGGCACCGAGAGTTGCGCACCTTGGGATTTCATGTCGCCCAGTGCATTGGCTGCGGCCCAGTCGTGGATGCGATCGACCACGCAATCGGCGATCAGGGTTTGCTGGGCCAGATCGGGCGGGGTTTCGGAAGTGGCTTCGGCTGCGGGATCAACCGGAGCCTCTGGGTCAACCTCGGGTGCGGCGGTGATCTGAAGTGCTGCGTTGGCGTTTTTGACCAGAAGGTTGATGAAATCATCGACCGGATTCAGCGCAGCTTCGACTGCGGCGTTGGCTTCAGCGTCGAAATCAGAGCGGTTCTTGCTGTCATCCTTATAGCGGCTTGGGATGGCAAGCTCTGTCACCGGGGGGACCGGATCGAAGCAGGCGAAAGCTTTGGCCTCCTCTGCTGCGGGTTCGGGGGCGGTTTGTGCGAAAGCGGTTTGGCTGGTGCTGAACAGCGCCAAGACCAAGACCGCGCGTGTGATGCAGGCGCTCATTGGCTGACCTCCGGTTGCAGCATCAGGCTGCGGACTTTGGCGGTGGCATCGGTATTGCCTGCATCAGAGGCCTTTTGCAGCCAGACCAGCGCCTCTTGCCGCGAGGCAGGCACGCCCAGACCAAAGGCCAGTGCATCTGCATAGGTCAACATAGCTGGAACATCTCCTGCTTCGGCGGCTTTGGAGATCCACTGCGTAGAAGTCTCCAACTCGGCCGTTGATTTTGCGCTGAGTTGCAACAGCTTGCCATATTCGCGCATGCCTGCCGGGTTGCCGGCTTCGGCAGCGACACGGTAAAGCGAGGGCACATCAAGCCGCGCATAGGCGTTGTCTTGGATCGGGCGCGAGGCGACGGCCAGTCGGGACAGCGCGCGGGGAATGTCTTTCGGTTCGCTACGCGTGACCAAAGCGACGTAGAGATCGGCGGCTTTCTCGGCGTTGAACTGCGGCGCACCAGCGGTGGCGTAGACATCCAACAAACGGTGAATAGCGGTGGTGTTGCCGCTGTCATAGCCGCGCTGATAAAAGGCAAGCTGGGCGGTTGCCATCGACTCGCCACCATAATGGCGCAGCAGATCACCCAGTTGCACCAGCCGCCAGCTGTCATTTTCGCTGAGGAATTCGGCCACATCTACCCATTTTGTGAAGGCAGCCTGATCGCCCAACTGGCCCATCGCATCGGCGAGTGTTTTGATTTCATCAAAGCTGCAATCGGTGGCGGTGACGGCGCGGCGCAGGTAATCGTCGCGACGCTCGAGGTCGGGTTGGAACGGCAGCGCCAACACGACGGCGTCAAAATCGCCACGCGATTCGATCACATCGGCGTAGGTGGAGTAGACGGTTTTCAGATCGGGGAAGCGTTTGGGGTCAAGCTGCGGCAGCATGCGCAGAGCCGCACCATTACCCATCTCGGCCATAGGTTCGACCGCCGCAAGGGCTGCGGCTGCGTTCTTTGCCGGGTCTTGTTTGAGCAGGATTTCGGCCAAATCAACTTCGGCGGAAGTGTCGCCTTCGTCAATCGCAGTGCGCAGCATGATAGTGGGATCGGTTAGATTCTGGCCGATTTCGGCAAACTTGTTCTCCAACCGCCCGCGAGCGGCGGTGACACCATCAAAGCGTTTGGCATAGGATTCCCAGAAGGCGAGTTCCTCTGGCGCGGCGTTGCTGCGTACCAGCACTTCCATATATTGCGCGATAGCTGTCGGGCGACCGTAAAGCGCCTGAGATTGCAGGCGGGCAATGTCTTGCGGGTTGGGGTTTGCGATTAACGCCAGCAGTTCTGTCGGGGTGAATTCGACGGTTTTGGTGCCGGTCGCGGTGCTGATACCTTCCCAATACTCGGCCTCTGCGCGCTGCGGGGCCTGCGGCGCACGGCAACTGAATGCATCCTTCAGTCCGTTCATAGGGTCAATTTCACCGCCAGTGTGGACGGTGTCGATCACCGCGTCGATGGTTTGATAGAATTGTTTCGGCGTGGTGGCGTAGCGAAAACGGATGGGCGTCAGGCGTTTTGTGGCGCTTGCCTCGCCCATCGCCTCGGCCTTTTCATAATAGGCGACGGCGGCGGATTCACCACCCCAGCGGCCTTTGTCGGCGATTTCGAAATCACCAAGAGCGATGAAAATCCAAGCCGGAGCATCGGCGCGTTTGGCGAATTGTTCCAAAGCGGCGCGGTAGGCGGGTTGGTAGGCGCCATCTGCCTTCGCTTCGGATTGCAAGAATAAAGCGTTGCGCAACAGGCCGGCACGGTCGCCGAATTTGGCAGCTTTCTCGTACAGTGCGCGGGCGTGTTCGACGTCTTTCTTGCCGACCAAAGCGCCTTGTTCATACAGGCGACCCAGCGCCACCTGAGCATAGGGCAGGCCAGCGTCGGCGGCTTTGGTCAGATAGGCGATCAGGGTGTCGTTCGATTTCACCAGATCTTCCGAGCGCATATGCATCTCGGCGACTTTCCAAGCCGAGACGCCATCGCCCATATCGGCGGCAAAGCGGAACCATTGCTCGGCAAGACTTACGTCACGGGTGACGATGGTGCCGTTCATGTATTCACGGGCGATGCGGGCGACGCGGTCGCAGATCATCGGGTCCATCTTGCCGACCAAGGCACCGAAGGCCATGGTGACGGCGATGTCAGAGGGCACGTCCCAACCGGGAATTTGCGTGCCTTTTTCTTGCAATTCGACAATCTTCAGCAGCGCATCGGCGTTGCCGCCATAGCCTGCCGCGACCAGAAGTTTCAGGCCTTTTTCTTTATCAACCGCGATGCCGGTGCCGTTCATCAGATAATCGGCAAGGATGTTTTGCAAGCGGGGCGAGCCGCCGTTTTCCGTCGCCATCAACTGATCGACAAGGCGTTGGTTGGTCAATTCTTTCAGACGACCCGCCGCGATCAACAGTTCCACCCGTGCCAAAAGGGCCTTGTTCGTGTCGAATTGCGGATCGACCGAGGGCATAAGGGCTTGGGCTTTTTCGATGGTGTCAAACCAACGGATCGCGTCGGCATCCATCAAGCGGCGCAGATCCCGTTGGATCAGATCAGGGGCCATTTCGGGCAGCGTTTTGCCATCCCAAGCCGCCCATTGCCCGGCGAGTTGTTCGTCCGGGGTGCTGGGCGCGCAGATCTTTTCCACCTCGATGCGCGGCGGCTCGAAGTTTACCGCGACGGTTTGCGGGGTTGCGGTTTGCGCAAGGGCGGGCAGGCCAGCCAGAGCGGCAAAGCAAAGCGGCAAGAACGGGCGGGAAAGCAGGGCTGCGGCGCGTGTCATGGTGTATCCTTTTGCCGATGTACCGCCGCGCAGAATGATCCGCGCGGCGGTTGGGCGATTAAGCTTAGTTGGCAAGCGTCGAGTTTGAACCCGCCACGGTGTACTTGCCTGCGGAGCCGCGCAGCACAATCGCCACACCGCCGCGACGTTGCAGATCGACCGCAGGCAAGGAGGCCAGCACTTTGTCGCCGTCACGGACCTCAAAGTCCAAGGTCAGCGGGGCTTTCAACGCCACATTGGCCGCGCCGTTCATCGGCACGCCCGGCAGGGCCACCGCTTTGGCGGCAGGCACATACAAATCAACCTTCGGCAGATCGCTGAGGTTGAAGAAACTGATCACCGCTTGCGCGGGGTTCGAGGTGATGTCTTCCGGCACCAAGGTTTTGGTGCCATCCGCGCCGACGATATAGGAGTAATACTTGCCTGCTTCGACCTTGACCGTGGCGTCATCCACCCCGGTCACCAGTTTGATCTCACCAGGTTTGGCGACAACAACGTAGCCGGAAATCCCGCCATCGAGTTGATCGAAAGTCTTGGTGTCGATCACCGCATTGGTTGGGGCGGCCGCGACCACCCGCACAAAGCTGGCACTGGGGTCGGGCACATCTTCATAGAGCCCGCCATCCTGAGCAAGCCCCGTCGTGGCATACATGCCGCAAAGCCCCGCACATAGGGCAATCAACCAGCTGCTATTCTTCTTCATGACGCGTCTCCTTTGGTATTCGCGCAGAAATTCAGGGTCGTGGAGTCACTGACGGGGCGATCGAAATGCACCGTCACTTTCGTGATATTCGGCATCGTGAAGGCCGACAACCCAAGGTAGAAGTTTCCAGTAGAACGCAACCTCTGACTGCGCTCTATTTTCGAGTGCCGGATTAATCCATCGGCGCCTTCGATGCTAAAATTGGCGATGCGCGGACCTTCGCCGCCGAAATCGGCAAAGATCGCATCATCAGCACCGACTTTGAGGCCTTCCAGCGAGGCCTCCACCGTGTTGGCATCCAGCTTGGTGATAGGCAAAGCGGTGGTGCAGGTATTGCCCGCTGCGGCGATCAGTTCTTCAATCGGCGCAGCACCATATTGCGCTAGGTTGTTGTAAATCGGATTTTCCCAGATCAGGAAGCGTGGGCGCTGTGCCTTGAATTCATCCGAGGTCATATACGAGGTCATCGAGCCGAACTGGTTGCCGCCGGTGATCGCGTAGTTGACGATCTCCAGTTGCGAATATTCCGCCAGAAAGCCCGCGAAATTGTTGATCGGGCTGTCGGAATACGAGGTGCCGACCAGAACCGCAGGCTGCACCTCGCTGGGGGTGGCGAAGATATCCAGGCCGCTCGCTGCCGTATCGGTGCTGGCAACGGCTTCGGTTTTATAGGCCATCGTCTCGGTTGGTGGCAGCGATTTCGCGCAATAGCCTTGCAGGGTGCGGCGCATCCCCGAGAAGGCGACTTCGGGCGCAATCGCGGTAGTGACGAAGGTTTGCTTCGGCAGATCGGCATAAGCCGGGTCGGCCTTGATATGCTCGGCAATCGCTTGTGCGCCCAGCCGCGCGCCTTGCGAGGTCCAGTGGAAGTCGTCGCCGAACAAGGCGCGCTCGCCGCCTTTGTTGTTGCGCAGGGCGGTCATCATATCGGGGGATTCGACACCCGCGGCGTTCAGCCGGGTGATGAAATCGGTGTAGATCGCATTCGCCACTTCGGGCTGAAAGCCATAGTCGGCGGCATGGGCGGGCAGGTATTGCGGCATCACCTGCGACTTTGTCGGAATGGTCACATAGATCAGCGTGGTGCCGTTTTCTTTCAGCACTTTCGCCAGCTGGCCCATCATATGCACGGTGCGTTCGTCCAGCGGATGCTGCATCCGCAGATCAGCGAAGGTGCGGAAGAACACACCGTCTTTGCCTTCAATCGCAGGCAGAACGGTGTTGAACTCATAGGCCGAACAATCGAAGTTTGAGGCGGTTTGCGCCAAGGCGGGCGCGGCTGTTAAGCCCAAGCCGAGTGCCACCGCGAGCCGGAAAGCTGCGTTCATTGGGAAACCTCCGTGGGGTCAGTGGCGTCAAGTCGGGCGAGCAGGGTCTGCGCCATCGCGACTTTGCCGGGTTCATTCGAGGCGATCATCAGCGCCAGTGCCGCGCGGGCGGCGGGCACATCGGGGGCGCTGCCGTCTTGCGGCATGATCGCAGCTTGCGCTAGTTTTTGCGCGGCATTGGCATCGCCTGCCTTGGCGGCCTGCATCAGCCATTTGCGCGACTCGGCGGTGTCTTGGGCAAAAGGTTGGCCAATGGCGTACATATCGGCAAGGCCAAGTGCGGCTGCGGTATTGCCAGAACGCGCCAGCTTGACCAGAGCATCCTTGCTGCTTTTGATCTGTTTGTCGGACAGGGTGACTTCCGGCGATTTCATCAACGCGATCATGCGGCTCATGGCGAATTCGCGGCCCAGATAAGACGCCATCGCATAGTAATGCACGGCAGAGGGCAGCGCGCTGGTTCTGCCGCTTTCTTCCAGCTTGCGGGCGTAATAGAACGCGGCAAGGCCATCACCGGAATCCGCCAGTTCCTGCATTTCGCTGGCGGTCAATTCGTCCTTGGCAATCATACGTTTGTGCAGGGTTTCCAGGCGTGACAACACTGGGGCAACCGGAGGTTTGGCGGCTTTGGCGGCTAAACGCGCAGCCTTCTGCAGCGCCAACCTTTCGGCCAACTTCGCGGCTCTTTCTTCTTTGCTGGGATAGACTTTTGACACCACGGTCGGCGGCACCACACGGTCTTCTGCCTGCACCCGCAACGGAGTCGCCATAAAGCTGGTCAGCAACACGCTGGCGATGATCAGAGATTTAATCTGCACTTGCCAGCTCCTGCCCGATTTTATGGCCGTCCCACAGCTTGGGATCGGTCAAATAGCGCAAAGGCATTTCCCAGATCACCACTTTCGGCGGGGCGTCGCGGAAACTGTCGGAGGCGAGGTATTTGTCCATCGGTTTGACCGGGCCAAGGCCCTGTTCGGCAGCGTTCAGCACGTCTTGGTGCAGATCAAGCTTCAGGGCTTCGGCAAAGCTCCAATGCGGATTGGCGCTGTAAGAGGTGCCGATCAGAACCACATCGACTTGGGCGGCGGCGAAGATGTCGCTGGCGTCAGCGGGGGCGGCGACCAGATAGGGATTGGCGTCTTCACGATCCAGACCCAGCATCGGCGCGATACCTTCGGTGGTGACATAGGACACCAGATCGCCTGCGAATTCGGCTTTGGGTTCTTCGGTGCGGGTCATCTGGGCCGTGCCCAGCGGAATCAGGCCGGATTTTGCCACAGCAGCGGCCACGGTGGCGGCACCGTCGAGCGTCCAATGGGTATCGGTGGCGAAGAAAGCAGGTTTGGTTTTCACCAGCTCCACCAGCGGGGTGCGGGCATCGACGGTTTCGATTTGCGCTGCGTTCAGCTTGGCCAACAGGTCAGCGTAGAAGCCTGCCATTTCGGCGGAGAGTTCCGGCGCTGCGGCCTCGGCGGCTTGCACATCAACCTTGGCGGGCAGCGGCACCACGATCAGCTTGGTGCCGTGGGCGGCGAGCAGATCGCGCACCTCGGCGATTTTGGCGACCGAAGGCGACAGGCTTGCAGGCAGCGGCCGGGTTTCTTCCGAGGTGAACAGCCAGCCATCGCGGCCCACGACGACGCCCTTGCGGCCCTCGCCGATCAGCAGATAGCGGGCCGCACCCATGACGCCGATCGAAGGCTCGCGGTGCGGCATCGCGGTTTTGTACAGCGTGTCAAAGCTGTGGGTGACGGTGCCGCGCAGGGCGGCCACGTCAAACGCCGCCAGCTTGCCGCCGGGTTCTTCATAGACCGCCAGATTGGCGAAGGGGACGTAGCCGAAAAACATCACCGGCAGGAAGTAGCGAGATATCCGATAGAAGCGCTGCATGGCGATCCTCCTTCAGAACTGGAAATACAGGAAGGGCGAGAAGCTCGCCTCGGCCAGTTTCATGATCGCAAGCATGGCGATCAGCGACACAACAGCGACGGGCAGCAGCGAGGTGGCGGCGGTCAGCGTGCCATTGCTGCTGACGCCGATGCCCCCCTGCGGCGCGAAATACATCTCTTTGCCGATGCGGTTGATGTGTGGTTCAGCCGCGCAATAGATCATCGCAATCACCAGCATCACCATGCTTTCGCCGCTGAGCTGGAAAGCCACGTCCATCGGGATGGCAAAGCCGTGCAGGCCGATCATGCCCGCGTAAACATCCATCGCTTGGTGCATGTCGACAGCGCGGAAGGCGACCCAGCCGATCAGCACCAAGAGCAAGGTTTGCACGAGGCCGATGAAGGACGAGCGGTTGGCCCAGCCGGTGGCGCGCTCAATCGCGAGCCAAGCGCCGTGCCAGATGCCCCAAGCGAGGAAGGTGCCATTCGCACCATGCCAGAGGCCACCCAAAACCATCACGATCATCAGGTTGACATAGGTGCGGGTCGGGCCGACGCGGTTGCCGCCCAGCGGGATATAGAGGTAATCGCGCAACCAGACTGACAGTGAGATGTGCCAGCGTCGCCAAAACTCGGTGATCGAGCGGCTGATATAGGGCATGTCGAAGTTCTTGCGGAACCGGAAGCCCATCATCAGGCCAAGGCCCACCGCCATATCGGAATAGCCCGAGAAGTCGAAGTAAAGCTGCATCATATAGGCAACCGAGCCGAGCCATGAGAGGGCTGCGCTTGGGTCAGGCGTGTTGAAGGCGACATCCGCCAAGGGGGCGATTGTATCGGCCAGCAGCACCTTTTTGCCCAAGCCCACGATGAACAGGGCCAAGCCATCGGCAAACAGCACCAGCGAATGGGTGCGGTGCTTGAATTGGTCGGCGAGGTCTTTGAAGCGCAAGATCGGCCCTGCCACCAGCTGTGGGAACAGCGCGATAAAGGCGGCGAAATCGAAGAATTTCAGCGTCGCATCGGCGTCTTTGCGGGTGACATCGACCAGATAGCTGATCGAATGGAACACATAGAACGACACGCCAATCGGCAGGATCAGACGCCAGTGCACGCCCAGACCAGCGGCATCGGTGCCGAACAGTTGCGCGAGGCTGTCGATGAAGAAGTTGAGGTATTTGAACACGCCCAGCACGGCCAGACAGCCCGCCACCCCAATGCCACACCACATTTTCGCGCGCGGGGTGTCGAGGTTTTTGGCGATCAGCAGGCCGATGTAGAAGGTCCACAGGGTTGTGCCGAACAGCAGCAGCAGAAAGTCGAACCGCCACCAGCCATAGAACAGGTAGGACGCGAACAGGATCACCATCGAGCGGCCCTTGGCGGGCGTCAGATAGTAGATGCACAGAAACAGCGGCAGGAATAGAAACAGGAAGGTTTCCGATGAAAAGACCATGAGGTTACTCCTGACTGCACATCGAGGCGAAGTCGGCATCATCTGCCGCAGCGCTCGAAATCTGGAAAACAGCCGCGTGGTCGGTGCGGCCTGAGGTGAGGAATGCGGCCTGATGTTGGGCGAATTCACCGTCGAAAATGCGGGGTAGTTGCGCGCTCAGATCGTTGTCGCGCAGGGTGACAAGGTGCAAAGCCGCGCCGGTCAGACCGATCTGGTTTTGCGCCATCAAGTTGCTGTTCAACTCCATCCGCGCTTTGGTCAACTGCGCGCCAACGGCAATGGCAGAGCCAGCATTGCCGACCAGCGCATTGCCTGCGATTTGGACATATCCGGTTTTAGTCAAGCGCAGGCCGACCGCGCCATTGGCGGCGATGACGTTGTCTTGCACCGAAAGGCAGGAGGCGGTTTTGGCGGTAAGCCCGCTCTGCGCGTTGTCCAGCACTGCATTGCCGCGCAGGGTGATGCCAAAGCTGCCACCATCGACTTGCACGCCATTGCCCTGCCCGCCTAGCACCAGATTGCCCGCGATCAGCATATCTTTCGAGCGCGCGGTGACCCGAAGGCCAGCCCCAGCTTTGGTGTTGTAAATCGTATTGCCCAAGGCCGCGCCTTCGCCGACTTGCGCCAAGATCAGCGCGCCACCGCGCGATGCCAGAAACGCGTTCTGCGTCACCTGCGCGGCTTTGGTGCCGATCAGAGCAACGCCGCCGATATCTTCAAAGCGATTGTCGCGCAGCACCGAGGGGGTGGTCGAGGCGAACAGACCTTGGGTTGAGATCACGAAGCCCGCGAAGGGGCCAAGCTCGGCCATGCCCAAAGCTTGAAACGTATTGGCTTCGGCATAGACTTGGCCTGAGCCTGAGGTCAGCACGAAGGGGCGATACAGCGACTCGGGCGCGTCGGCGGCGACATCGCTGCGCAAAGTAGCCCCGCGCAGGTCAAGTTTGCCGAAGTTCAGAAGGAAGGCGCCCTCTGCCGCCTGCATCTGCAACACATCGCCAGGGTGGATCAGCAAGGTCGCGCCCTGCCAGATCACCAGCGGGCGCGACAGAGTGACAACGCCATCCGCCATTGCAATGCCTGCAATGCCCTGCTGCTCTGCCTCTGTCGCCAAATCTTGAAGGCTGATCACGCCCGCGCTGATGAAGATCCCGGCCTTGCTGTTGTGCTGGGCCTGCTGCACGCGGAGCTGGTTGTTGGTGCCTTCCGAGATCGACAGCTGCGTAAGCGCGATCTGGGTATCCCCTGCCGCAACCTTGGCGGCATCGCCCGAAGGCAGTGTCACATCGGCAAACGCTTGCGGACGGGGCGCAGGTTTCAAACCATAAAGCCCGGCAATCTGCGCCACCGCGTCATAGGCGAAGCCTTGGGGGCTCATCCCGCCGGCGTCTTGCTGCAATCCGGCGATGCCTGCGTGCAAGGCGGCGCTGTCGGCAAGCTTGGGGGCGGCTTGCCCTATGCTTGCGCTGAACAGCACAGCACTCGCCAGATATGCCCAGATGCGGATCATCCTATTGCACCGCCCCGGTCACGGGTTTCAAAGGTCCGGATTTGGTGAACAAGGACGCCACTGCCTTGACGGTCGAGGCCGCCACTTCGGCGACATTTTCGGCGTCATAGGTCATCAAAAGCTGCATCGCCCGCAATTCTTTCGACCCGGTATTGGTCAGGGGCAAAGTCACATCGGCGGGAATGGTGACGCTGTCGCCGCGCGCAACCGCGACCATTTTGCCTTCACGCTCGTAAACGCCGCCGCCGTTGAGGAAGGTCAGCAGGCTGGGGCCGTGGCCGGTGCCGTTAACTTTCAGCGAAGCGCCGGGGGCCACGACCAGCATCCGCATGTCATAGCCATCATCCTTGGCCAGCAACTCGACCTGCCCCCAGTTGGTATCGCGCAAAAGGTGGCTGGAGACTTCAGGGCGGTTCATGCCCTTCAGATGCTCGACCACTTGCTTGACGCTTTGAGCATGGTCGCGGTTCATCACCAGCAGCGCATCGGGGGTATCGACCACGATCATGTCGCGCAGGCCAATCACCGCCACCAAGCGCGAGTCGCTTTGGATCAGCGAGTTTTGCGTATCCAAGGCAATCACGTCGCCGTTGATCACGTTGCCATGCTCATTGCGGGTGGAGATTTTCTGCACCGCATTCCACGCGCCAACATCATCCCATTGAATGTCCCGCGCAGGGGCCAAAGCGACGGCGGTGGAACGTTCAAACACCAGCCGCTCGGTCGGTTCGGATTTGGCTTTGACGAAAGAGGTTTCCTCAAGATGCAACGCGCCGTTGATCAGCTTGCCCGCACTGACAGCGGCGGAGACGGCGTAGAAGGTTTCCGGCTCGAACCGGTGGAATTCTTCGATCAGTACATCGGCGCGGAACAGGCTGATCCCGGAAGCCCAATAGGAATAGCCACCGGAAATCAACGCCTGTGCACGCTCATAGGGTGGCTTTTCGATGAAGGTTTCGACCCGATGCAGTCCGGGATAGTTGGTATAGCCGCCGCCATCGACGATATAGCCGTAGCCGATTTCGGGGTAAGCTGGGGGGACCCCGAACAGCACGATGCGGCCATTGTCGGCGGCTTGTTGCATGGCGACCACGGTGGCGTTCAGATCACCGGTGATGATGTGATCCGAAGGCAGCACCAGAAGCTGCGCCTCCGGGTCTTCGGCGATCACCGACAGCGCCGCAGCCAGCACGGCGGGGCCGGTGTTGCGGCCCATCGGTTCAGCAATCACCGTTCCGGTCAGTTGCAAATCGCGCATCTGACGCGCGACCAGCTGGGTTTGGCCCGCGCTGGTCACGATGATCGGTGACTTATACACGCCGCCGCGGTGACGCTGCAGGGTGGTCTGAAAATAGCTCAGACTGCCCTTGCCTTGCACCGGCTGAAACTGCTTCGGCTGCTCGACTCGGGACATCGGCCAGAGCCGCGATCCCATGCCACCGCACAGAACCAAGGGGTAAATCGACGTTTTCATTGCGCGCTCCGCTGGGTCATTGCCCGAAGGAAAAATCTGAAAGAGGTGGTAACGGGGGAAGTGCTCGACTTAGAACCAAGGTTTCTTGATGATGGTCAGCTTGGCCAGTTGGCCCAACTGCTCGGCTTGCAAAGGAGAGGCCGGGATCAACCGCACCGGCAGGCCCGCATCGGTGGCTTCGGCCCGCAGGCTGGCAGGATCGACGGTGGCGTTGATCGTGCTGCCGTCGCCGAACTGCACCTTGACGTGATCGGCAAACGCCAGCGTCAGCACATCAGCGGCGGGCACGGTTGCGGTCAGCACCATCGGCGCATCGGCGGCATGAACGTTCAGCATCGGCTCGCCCGCGCTGACGGTGGCCCCGACCGTTGCGGCCAAGGCGGTTGCTTTGCAGTCGCAGGGCATCGCAATCGACAGCATCTCGCCCGAGGTGGCGCGGATGGTGAAGGCGACTTCGCCCTTGGCGGCGGCAAGGTTGACGTAATCGACTTGGCCCGCAGAGATCGCGGTCAGCGTCATGCCGTCTTGCACAGCCAGACCGGGGGCGGCGAGCGGCAGGGTGAAGATGCGGTTATAGGCCAAGGTGCCGACCGCTGCGACCAAAGCCAGAGTGGCGAATGCCAGCCCAGCGCTGCCCAAGACCCGGCTAAACGTCAGGCGCTTTGCGATCATGGCCGCCGCGCGGTTGGCGGGGGACGGAATCGAGGGCGCAACGCCGATCACCTCACCCAAGGCGACCAGATCGCCCGCGATGTAAGAATTGATCAGATGGCGCAGCTGCGGCAGATGCTCGCCTGCAGGATCGACGAAATTAACGGTGGCGTGACCGTTTCCACGATCCAAGGACTGCACTTGCCCCAGCACCTCCAGCGTGACGCTGAAGCCTTTGAACGGGAACATGAAGCGCATCAGGCGGGTGGCGCCATCCAAGGCAGGATCCATCAGCCCGGTGATTTCGGCGGCGACCAGCGACAGACGTTCGCCCTTGAACTGCCGCCCGTCGATGCCGACGACGAAGGGAATATCCAGCAAAGGATGCTCGCCCTGCACGGGCAGATTGGGCAGGTGGCCGATGGTTTGGCTCTCAGCGGTGTTGGTGTCCATTTTCGTATTCCTTCGCGAATTCAGACAATGCCAGACAGAAGAACCACACCCAAAGTCAGCCATCCAAGGGCGAGGGAGTGGGAGAATGTTGAAGACCAGCCTTGCAGGCGTTGGCCGAACGGCAGGGTAATGGCGCGGGCTTTGCGGGCGGATTGCCGCGTCCAGCGTTGGCGATCGAGGCGGAACAGCACGAAGCTTTTGACGGCCGCTCCAGTGATCTGGCTGAAGTACAGCAAGAACGGATAGGTGATCGGGAAGGCCTGCATCCGCACCGTCGCCAAGATCCAGCAGTAGGTGTAGCGGGTGAACATGATCCAAGCGATGTAGACCGGGAGTGCGAGCGGCTCAATGAACACCGCGCCAAACAGCACCGAGATCGGGCCTGCGAGGGTGGTCCAGATGCCGACGCGCTGATCAAGGATCGACCACCAGGTGAACCAGCCGATGCTGTTGGGGGATAGCGACAGTGCCCGGCCATTGGTACGCAGCATGTTGCCGAACCAGCGCACCATCAGCGTCAGGGCGGAATCGACAAAACCGGGACGCGGTTGGCTTTCCATCGACAGCGAAGCCACGTCGGGCAGGTAGCCCATCTTGTAGCCGTTCTTCAGCAGCCAGAACCAAGTGGATTTGTCGTCTCCGGTCAGGAAGTTCACCCGGCCAAGCCGCCAATGGTCGATAAAGTCGCTTTGCACCTGATTGATAAAGCCTGCGTTGGTGGCCAGATCAGCGCGCACAACGCTCATCCGCCCGGTCAGGGTCAGCACGCGGTCGGACAGACCCATCGACGACATCATCACCTGACGCTGGTTAAAGCGCAGCATGAACCAATCGCGGAACAGCGGCATGTCGGTGGCGCGAATCTCGACTTCTTCATCCGTCGTCACAGCCCCCATATCGGGATTGGTGAAGAAAGGTGCTGTGGCGGCGACGATGTCTTCCGGCACGCAGCTGTCGCCATCGACGAACAACACGATATCGCGGCGGGTTGGGGCCTCGCCTGCAATCAGGCGCAGCGAACGCGCCAAAGCATCGCGCTTGCCCGTGCCTGCGATCTGATCGACCATCAGCCGGGTGTTTGAAGTATCTACCGCCATCCGATCAAAGATGTTGCGGATCAGGCGGGCGTCGGCGGTATCGACCACCGAACACACCACGGTCGCCCCACCCGCCGAGGCAGCCGCCGCCCGGAACAGGGATTGATACACCCGCGTGGTGACTTCGGGTTCGATCTTGTAGCTGGTCACCAGAAAATACGCATGGGCGGGCGTGGGCAAAGCAGCGTATGCCGCCATCGCCCGCGCCTTGCGCTGAGGATAGACCCATTTCAGGAACAGCGCTGCCCGTCCGAAGTTGATCGCGGCCCAAGTGTAGCGCCAGAGGCCAATCACCCCGACCACCACCAAAGCGCTGCCCACATCGCCCATCGCATGGAACGGCAGGCTCAGGCCAAGCCCAACCATCACAGCGATAAAGGCGATATGTCCTAGCATCATCATTACCAGCAAATACCCTGATAGGTGCCGCCCGAGCGTTTGCCCGCCTTAATCCGCGTCAGGTCGATCACCGGGTGCGTGGAGGCGTTCAACTCCTCCAGCGTGTCGTCGTATTTGTTGCCGACCAAAACGATGTCCGACTTCGCCAGCAGTTCCTTAATCGTCGGCACCAAACGGTCCTTCAGATCAATGTTGTAATCGTTGCCACGGCCAGCAGCGCTCATGTCATTGGCGTAGGCTTCATGCACGAAGGGGTCATAGACGTTCAGCGTCATGCCTTGGTCGATTAGACGGGCGGCGAGTTCGGCCAAGGGGCTTTCGCGCATATCATCGGTGCCGGGCTTGAAGCTGATGCCGACGAGGCCAACCGAAGTAGACCCCGACGCCATCACCATCGCTTCGGCGCGGTTGATCTGTTCGGCATTGGCGACCAGTACCGCATCGAGTAGCGGCGAGGCGACGTTGATGTCCGAGGCAATCGAACGCAAAGCCCGCACATCTTTCGGCAGGCACGAGCCGCCAAAGGCAAAGCCGGGGCGCATGAAGTATGGGCTCATCGACACCTTGTGGTCCGAGCACAGGATCTTCATCACGGCCTGACCATCGAGGCCACAAGCCTTGGCGATATTGCCGATCTCGTTCGCAAACGTGACCTTCACGGCGCGCCATGCGTTGGAGGTGTATTTGATCATCTCAGCCGAGCGCACATCGACGACGTTCACATCGCAGGGCAGGTCTTTGTTCAGCATGGTCAGGAAATCGGCGGTTTTCTTTTCCAGCGCACCAAACACGATCAGGCCGGGATCGTAGTAATCCTGAATGGCGGTGCTTTCGCGCAGGAACTCGGGGTAGTAGCCAACGCCAAAACCAACGCCCGCTTCCATGCCCGAGTATTCTTCAAGGATCGGGATGCAGACCTTCTCCATCGTGCCGGGCACAATGGTGGAACGCACGATGACCGAATGGAAACCGTCTTTGCCCGGCAGTGCCGAAGCAATCGCCCGGCAGCAGCTTTCGACATATTTCAACCCGATCGAGCCGTCCTCAGCCGAAGGCGTGCCGACGCAAACAAACGACGCATCCGCGGCGCGCACGGCGGCGGCAGCGTCCAAGGTCGCGGTCAGCTTACCAGCGGCGAAAACCTCGGCGATCAGCTCTGGCAGACCGTGTTCAACGATGGGCGAAAGCCCCGCATTGATCGAGGCGACTTTGCCCGGATCCACATCCACCGCGATCACCTCGTGACCGTCTTTCGCCAGACAAGCTGCCGATACCACGCCCACATATCCGATCCCGAATACGACAATTTTGGCCATCTCAATCGTCCTTCTGAAGCGCCTTTTCTGCGGCGAAAATGCGGCAGTGCAGCATTGACGACACATTAAGGATGGCGAAAGAGATTTGGAAAGTCAGGCTAAACCCTTATTTTGTAGGTAATTTTTACCAAATGCCTTACGTTTTTAGGTCTAGTGTAGGGAAAAACCGAAAAGTTTATGCTGCAATGCAGAAACAGTAACGACAAGCACAACGCATCCTTTCAGATGCGCTGTGCGACACGTTTTCCCCCGTTTTTGAATTATCAGCCGAAGCGTTCTTCCGATTGAACCCAACCATTACGAATCGCATATTCAACGATGGCGCGGCGTCCTTGCAGGTTAAGTTTGCTGCTACCGCGCGCCTTGTAGGTTTCGATGGTTTTCGATGACAGCTCTAGCTCCAGCCCGATCTCTTTCAGGCTTTTGCCGAAGGCCACCGATTTCAGGACATAGATCTCGCGTTCAGTCAGCTCACGCGGACGGGACACTGATGTTGTGGATTGCGCCGTCTCAAACAGATTCGCGAAGGTGGGGTCGATACAGGTCGCCCCGCCATGAACCGCCGAGATCGCCTGCTCAAGCTGCTCCAGCCCAATTGTGCGCGGCAGCACACCGCGAAACCCTGCGGCAAGGCATGATCTTGCCAAGGTCATCGACAGATCATTGGTGTAGCTGATCAAGCTGCGGGTGCCGAACCGCTCTCGCAGCCTCTGCACCAGCTTGGAAGGAATGAGGTCAAGTTGCGCCGGATCGAGCAAGACAATATCGATTTGCGGCCCGGTCTGATCTTTGGCGTGATGATCCTGAAACGTCTCAAGCACATCGGAGGGCGCGCGTGCAACAGCTTGAATCTCGGACTTTTTTTCTAGCAATGCGCATAAGCCCATTGCAAACATAGGGTCTTTGTCGATGACTACCATCGAAATCGCTTGGTCTGCAGCGGGCATTCTAGACGATCCTTCGGGGTAGGCTTGCGCAGAACAACGCGCAGTCAGGCGTTTGGTTGCTGCGAAAACAGTAAACGTTAACCGGCTCCCCCCGATTGAAACAATGTCACCTCTTCAAATCACAGTTGTACAATATGCCGAAGCTTCGTAACGGCACAATAACGCCAAGCAGTATGGTGGTCGCATCAAGCGCAATTTCGCCGAGGCTGACGTCAAATTTGGCAAAAATTCGGGTGGCTGCCTAGTTCGGCAGCCACCCGGAATCTGTGTTGAAGGGAATTTCCCTACATGTTTGCGGGGATAATCTCGGGGCACCTGACGATTGCCCCGACGACTCCCGGCGTATCTTGCGGGTAAAAGCCGTAAAATTACTGCAAAAGGTAGTCTCGCAGGTCTGTCGCATCGACATTGGCCACGGTCAGGGAATCGCCGAGGTCGGATGTCAGGGTCAGATAGCTCACACCACTGCGCATCTGGGTGGAAATCGCGAAATCATCGGCGGTCGACGCTGAGCCATCCAGCCAATGCGTCAGCGAATCCGCAAGATCGGCCTCGGCAAAGCCGAAGAACACCAGCGCGTCATGCTCGGCGATGCTGAAATCGCGCACTGTGTTGATGCCGTTGCTGGCGATGAACACATCCGAGCCCGCGCCGCCGATCAGCGTGTTCTTGTCCGCGCCGCCGTTCAGCGTATCGCTGCCCAAGCCGCCAGACAGCGCATCGTTGCCTACGCCGCCGTTCAGCAGATCATTGCCCGCATAGCCATGCAGGTAGTCGTCGCCCGCTTCGCCGAAGATGATGTTGCTGCCAGCGTTGCCGATCACGCGGTTGCCATGGGCGTTGCCGAGAAAATCGAGGTCAGCCCGGCCAGTCATCCGCACGTCATGCACCGAGGAATCCGCCGTGCTATCGCTGGACACATCCACAGTGGCCGGAGTTGAGCCCGCCGCTGCTGTAGGTGCCGAAACCACGGTCAACTGCTTGCTGGTGACGGATTTGACCCCGTCGATGAACTGAAACTCCTCGATGCCCGAGATAAAGGTATGGCCCAGCGCGCTGAGTACAACGCTTTGTCCGCCGATCGTCGTCACCAGAACCTGCGAGCTGTGCAGCCCGATCACCAACCGATCAACACCCTGCCCGCCGATGATGGTGTCTTCCCCGGCTGAGGCCAGCACCAGATCCGAGCCGGTGCCCATATCAATCCAGTCGTTGCCCGCGCCGCCCTGCACACTGTCATTGCCTGATAATGTACTGATATGCGCCCCGGTATCGACCGCCACCACCATATCAGCCCGCACGGTTGCCACGACATTCTCAAACTTGATCACATTGGCATTGGGATCGGTCGGCGCGCCATAGGTGGTGCCGGAGTTGAAAAAGCTGACTGAACCCATGTAGCTTTGCTCGGCTGTTGTGCGGATCGAGTTATGCACGATCACCGTATTGCCATGGTCCAACCCGCCATGAAAGTTAATGTCTCGGTTGGTGAAATCCACTTCGATGGTGTTGTTCGCCGCCGAAGTATAGCTGGCGAACAGCACGGCATGGCGAGTATCCACCGCTTGGAGATGGGTGAAGGTGCTGTCGTAAACGTCGCGGATCCAAAAGCCATAGCCGTTGCCGCCGTCGCCTTTGTTCTGCGCGCCGGTCACCGTCACATCATCCACCACCGCGTCAATCGAGCGACCCAGCACCAAGCCGTTCGAGCCCGGATTCACAATATCGACATGCTCGATCACCGTGCGCACCGAGCTGTTGACCAGCACCATCATGCCGCCATCTTCGGCTTTGTTGATATTATTGAAGTTGCTGGGGTCCGCCGTGCCGTAGGCGCCTTGGAAGGTCAGGTTGCGTACGGTCACATCCTCGACCGTATCCGCCACCGCCACGGTTGTGGTTGCGGCATCAAACGCGAAGGGCAGCGGGCGGTCCAGCAAGACGGTGTTGCCATTCACCGCAGTGACGGTGACCATCGCTGTGCGCAAAGGCTTGTCCTGCTGCCACTGGGTATCGCCGATTTCGGCGAACAGGGCGGCGTCATTCGGGCGTTCAATCCACAGCACGTCGCCGACTTTCAGGCCAGTGCTGCTGGTCAGATGCAGATAGGTTGCGCCAAGATTGACACCCTCGCTCAGATGCGTGGCGTTGGTTTCGGTCTCGCGAAACAAAGCCGAACCGATTTGCAGCGCGGGCGCCCCGGCCAGCGCTTTATCGGCGATGATGGTGACGTTGCCCTGCCCTTCCAGCGTGATGCCATCCTTGTTCAACACCACAGTTTTGTTGAAGGTGTAGGTGCCTTGCTGCAGCACAATATGCGTGCCTGCAACTGCGGAGTTGATTGCGGCTTGAATCGTGGCAGCCGAGCTTCCGGCAGCTATGGTGATCACCGGAGCCGAGGTGGAAGGCGCTGCAGTAGAAGCGCTGAAGAGGGCAGCAGACATGACACACCTTTAGGTTGTTTAAGCAGATGACCCTTATTTGGCTGCGAGTCAAATCGGGCAGTAATGTGTTTGGGGTGCGGCAGCTCTGCGCCGCGCCGGGTCTTGGGGGGTTTGCCTGACAAAACCTGTCAATTTTCGCCCCTCTGATTATCGCCAGATTGGCAACAATATTGGAGGGTTGTTTCTAAAAATCTATATATTCAGTAAACTTACTGCACAGCAGCCCTGGATTTTGCTTCAGGCCAGGGGCCGATTCGCTGCCACCGAGACGATGCCGCCGGCCTTGCGTGGTGGATGGGCTTCCGATACGCTGAACGAATAGGATTTTTTGACCTGTTGCCGTCTTAATCGCCGCCAGACTGCCCCGTACCCCATTGCGATTCAGGAGCATTTTCGATGATCGGCTTGTTTGACGCTTTGATCCGTATGCGGCTGAGTCTGGCGCTGATCGCGCTCTTGGCCCCACTGCCGCTATCCGCACAGGACGCCAGCTTTGCGCCCGGCTGGCAAATTGACGCGCAAAGTTCGCAGCTGCGGTTTCAGTCAGTGAAGAACGTCACCAAAGTTGAATCCAGCACCTTTGCCGCGTTCTCTGGCGGGCTGGCGGCGGATGGCACGTTGTCGCTGCATGTGTTTCTGGATTCGGTCGACACCAAGATTGACCTGCGCAATGTGCGGATGCGGTTCCTGCTGTTTGAAACCTTCCGCTTCCCCGAGGCAGTGATCACCGCCAAGATCAATGCCGCTGATCTCGCCGATCTGCCCACGCTGCGGCGCAAAACCATTCACCTCGTCTATACGCTCGATCTGCATGGTGTGAAGAAAGAGCTTGAGACGGATGTGGCAGTGACCATGGTGCAAGATGATACCGTGGTGGTATCCTCGACCGTGCCCGTTGTGATTGCTACCGATGATTTCGGTCTGGCCGATGGCGTGCAAAAGCTGCAAGAAGCGGCGAATGTGGTGATCATCCCTTCGGGCACCATCAGTTTTGATCTGACCTTAAAGCGCAACGGCGGGGCGGTGACGCCTGCGGCCCCGGCCCCGGCAGAAGCTGCCCCCGTCCCCGATGCGCCTGTCGTGGCCGCAACACCGGAAGCGCCTGCCGCAGAGACAGCCACCCCTGCGGTTGTTGCCCAAGAACCTGCCGGCGATCTGGATCTTGAGGCCTGTAAGGGTCGCTTTGAGATTCTGTCGCGCAGCGGCAATATCAATTTCCATTCTGGTTCTGCCCGTCTGCAAGCCGATAGCGCGCCTTTGCTGGATAGCGTCGCCGATATTATCGCGCGCTGCCCCGGCTTGAAGATTGAGGTGTCCGGCCACACCGATGCCGATGGCTCGCCCGCCGCGAACCAATATCTGTCACAGCAGCGCGCCAAAGCCGTGGTGCGCTATCTGGTGAAGAAGGGCCTTACCGCCGACCGCTTCACTGCGACAGGTTATGGTGAGGACAAGCCGATCTTCGACAACGACACACCCGAACATAAAACGCGCAACCGCCGGATCGAATTCGCTTTGGTGCAGCAATAGATGCGATTTAGCGGCGAAGTATACGCGCTGGCTTTGGTGCTGGCTTTCTTTGGGCCACCGATGCAGGCGCAAACCGATGAGGCCGCCGCGTGGCAGGCAGCCCTTGCGTCTCAGGACATTGGCCTGCTGCAAAGCTTCGTGAAAGATCACCCGCAAAGCCCGCATCTGGCCGAGGCGAACGCCCTGCTGACGCAAAATATCACTGCCGCGCGCGGGCTAGGTCTGATGCCGATTGAGGCGGTGGACGGCTATGTTGTGCAACATGATCTGATCATCGCCGCGCAAGCCTCGAAATCCGCTGCCGATTATCAGGCCTATCTCACCGCCTATCCGCAGGGCCTGTTCGCGCCCCTCGCGCAAAGCGAGTTGGCGCTGCTGGCGCTAAATCCCCCAGTTGATCCCGCGCCCGTCGCCACGACCGACCCTGCCCCTGTGGCCGACCTGACCGGACTGACTTTCACGACACCCTTTCCGGTGGGCGAGCATGTCAAAGGCCAGTCGATTGCCGATCTAATTGCCACCGGTTCACCCCAATTTGCCCCGATTGAGGGCCTGCCAGAAGAAGCGTGGCGCGACAAATCCTGTGCCAACTGCCACGCTTGGACCGAAACCAGCCTGTGCGATCAAGCCAAGACATACACAAAACCCGAAGCGGCCGAGGCTTTGGCCAAGCCGCATCCCTTGGGCGAAACTTTCAAAATCGGCCTGAAGGAATGGGCTTTGGGCGGGTGTAAGTAGCATGGCACAGACCCCCACTGATCCCGGCACCACCCCGCGTGCGCCAGAGCGTGCGACCACCGTCTCGGGCGGCACCAGAATCATCGGCACCTATGAGATCGACAAGCTGATCAGCGCGGGCGGCATGGGCGAGGTGTATCGCGGCCATAACATCCACAATGGTGAGCCTGTGGCGATCAAGATCGTGCTGCCGAGCCTCGCGCATGACCCAAAAATCGTCGCGCTGTTCCAGAAGGAAAGCACGACACTCTCGCGGCTCAGCCACGAAGCCATCGTGCGCTATCATGTGTTCACCAATGATCCAGTGATCGGGCGGCCCTGCCTGGTGATGGAATTTGTCTCAGGCACCCCGGTGTCGGAACGGATTGAAACCGGGCCGATGCCGCCGGACGAGGTCAAGGTGATGCTGCGCCGCGTCGCTTCGGGGCTAGAGAAGGCCCATCGTGCAGGCGTGGTGCATCGCGACATGTCGCCCGACAATATCATCCTTGAGGAAGGCATGGTGGAACATGCCAAGCTGATCGACTTTGGCATCGCGAAATCCTCGGCGCTTGGCGCGGGGACTTTGTTACAAGGCCAGTTCGCGGGCAAATTCAACTGGGTCGCGCCGGAACAGCTCGGTGCATTTGGCGGCCATGTTGATGGACGCTCGGATATCTACTCGCTGGCCTTGGTGACGGCGGCGGCCAGCAAGGGGGCTGTGCTGCCGATGGGCGATTCCATCGTCGATGCCGTCGGCAAGCGCGCAGCTGTGCCGGACTTGACGGGGGTGGATGCCGGGCTGGTGCCGCTGCTCGGCTGGATGCTGTCGCCAGACCCTGCCGCGCGGCCCGCGACGATGGCACAGGTGATCGCGGCGCTGGACAATCCCACGCTGATCCCGATGCTGCCGGACCCGAACAAAACCCAGATTGGCGGTCCGCTGCCGCATGTCGCCGCGTCTGAGACGCAAGACGCCAGCCCCTTCGGCACTGCGGCCTCCCCCGCGTCGTCAAGGATTGAGGCCGCTGCACCCGCGAAGACATCGCTGATCCTGCCAATCGCGATTGCGGTGATGCTGGCCACCAGCGCCGTGGCCTATTTCTCGGGGGCCTTTACCCCGAAACCCGTGCATATCACAGCAGCGCCCGCACCCAGCGCGGCCCCCACTCCAAAACCGGAGCCCGCCGCGCAACCCGCGCCCGTCGAACCTGCCCCGGCTGCCCCTGCGCCGCTGGCCGCCGCCACCCTGACAGACCTGCTGACCCAATCGCAAGACTGTGGCCCGCTCGGCCTCAGCAACCCACCCGCTGCGGGCTATGCCGAGGCCGATCTCGTGCAAATCAGCGGCCGTATCACCTCTGTCGCCGCAGCGACCGCGCTGAAAACCAGCCTTGTCGCCCTGATCGGCAAGCGCCCGCTGGAGCTGTCGCTGGAGCCGTTGAACCCCTCGATCTGCTCCGTGCTGAATGTTCTGCCGCCGCTGGCGTCGGGTGGCGTTGCGGTGTCGCTGGGCTACGGCGACACCGCCGATCCGAACGCGGAGGGGCATTATGTGACCGGGCAGAACCCGGTGATCGATCTGACGGTGCCGCAGGGCGCGGGGTATCTTTCGGTCACGGTCTTAGATGGATCGGGGCAGGTGCTGCAGCTTTTGCCGGGCAGTGCGCAGCCCGATCCGGGCAAGTTCCGCGTGGCGTTTCCGGTGGTAGAGGCTGGGATTGGGCGGCCTGCGCTGGTGGTCAATCCGGCGGGACTGGGGCTGGCGATGATTTTGGTGCTGCGCTCGGAAGCGGCGCTGGAGGCGGGGCCGGTGATTGAGCCGGTGGGCGCCTTTGTGGAGCGGTTGAAGCGGACGAAGCTGATGTCGATGGATCAGCGGCTGCTGAATTTGACCGCACCTTGAGGATGGGTTGGGAGGTGGTCCCAACTCGGGACCAAAAATTTTCACTTCAATTCAATGCCATAAGGTAGATGTTTTTACACTTTCTTAAGGTTTGCACCCGAATCCACGCGCTTTTCTGACCTGCTAACAGGGGCCGTCCGCAGCGGCATCGAGCCGCTTTGAACGGCGTTGCCAGATCCATGCGGCCCGGCACGCATCATCCTACCGTGGCAACGCCGTCGGAGGGGGCTCGATGCCCCCGAGGACGGCACTTGGGTTCAAGCTACAGCCTTGGGTGGAATCGAATCATATTTTCCTGTGGATAAGTTTGCACTTACTCAACAGCCGAACCCTTCCGCCAGCCGTGCTATTGCACGAAAAGTTCGGGGCGCGATTGGTTTAGATTTGCAACAAGCCCCGCATAACCCTCCAGATTCATTACAATTTTATCCGATTCCGGGCGAGAAGGCCTAAAAATGACACTGTCGCAGCCAGCAAAATACGGACAAATATTATAACATCTGCAATACATCTAAAGGTAGTATTTTACGATAGCAGACGACGGCAACTGCCTGACTCTGCCGTATCGCTCCGGTTAAGAGAGGATGGACTGAAGCCAACGTTTTGCCTTGCTACGCTTGCCTTGGGCCTCATGATCGGTGCCCCACTTGCGCTTCAGGCGGCTGAAGTGGCCAGTACCACGCTGTCTGTGACCGCCACCGTTTTGGACAGCTGCCTTCTCACCGCCCCGGCCGGGTTGGTGTTTGCCTCGCTCAACACCGGTGTGGTGACGAACCAAATGGTTCAAGGCACGGTGACTGTGGTCTGCATGGCGGCCAAACCCAGCGTCACGATTAAGTTGGAAGGCGGCGACAATGCCATAGCCAGCCAACGCAATATGAAAAGCGTCGCAAACGATCTGCTGCCCTATATCATCACCTCGGATGCCGGACATGCCACCGCCGTAGCGCTTGGCGGCAACCTGTTTTCTGGCGCGCTGACCGCGGTGACGCCGAGCATCTTTTCGGTTTACGGCCAAATTCCTGCGGGCACTTACCCGGCGGGCATCTACACCCATACGGTGTGGGTGACGCTGAATTACTGAACGCGCAAAGCCGCCTTCTGACGACCCAAAGCTAGGAACGCAGCGAGGTAAAAAATGTCGAGCTTTCTGTGTTTGCGTTCCATCATTGCAGCGCTGGCACTGGCGCTACCAAGCATAGTTTTTGCCGACAGTCTGGCGGTTTCCCCAACCCGGTTGACGGTGCCTGCCCCGGCGCAGACCACGACGCTGACCATCAAAGCCGAGGGCAAAGGCCCCGCCGTGCTGCAAAGTCGGGTGATGGCGTGGAAAAAGGGCAGCGATCCCAGCAATCTGAAAGACACGAAAATGGTGCAGGTCAGCCCGCCAGCGGCCAAACTGGGCAATCGGCAGGAACTGACGCTGCGCATCGTGCGGACCTCGAACAAAGCGGTGCGCGGTAGTGAATGTTACCGCGTGCTGATTGATCGTCTGCCCGGCAAAACCAAAGACCCGCAGGCGGTGAGGTTGCAGATCATGGTCACGCTCGATCCGCATGGGTGGGGTGCAGTTGCGACGGAATTTCGGGCTACGCAGCGATCTGATCACGCAGCAGCTGTTGTCGTTTGATGGCGCGGCGGCGGTGCCGTCCAGCGTTGATGTGTTCATCGACAACAACCGCGCCTATAGTACCGGCCGCGATGCCGGGCCGTTCCGGTTGGAGGATTTGCCAGTGCGGGCGGGGGCGGGCGAAGCGCTGATCGTGGTGACGGATGCCAATGGGCGGCGGACCGCGAAATTGGTGTCGTTCTATGTCGCGCACAACCTGCTGAAGAAAGGCTTGCTGGATTTCTCGATTGAAGCCGGGCGGACGCGCGACGGCTATGGGCTGGACAGCAATGATTATGGCACCGATGGTATTTTCTCGGGCAGTCTGCGCTATGGTCTGACCGAGCGGATCACGCTTGAGGCGCAGGTGCAGACGAAATCCGATCTGGGGCTGGTGGGCTTCGGTTTTACCACGGTGCCGTTTGATCTGGCCGAGGTGAGCGTTGCGGGTGGGGTCAGTGACTATGCTGGCAAGACCGCGAGCTTCGCCTATGGCGCGTTGCAGACCGAGATCTGCCCGATGGAGATCAGCGGTTCGGTGCGTTGGGCACAGAAGGGGTTTGCCGATCTGACCTATACGACCGGGGTGGATTATCTGGGGCAGACCGAGATTGAGGACAGCGCCTCGCTGCTGGAAGTGCAATCCTATCACCGCAACCGAGTGTCAGTTGATCTGGCCGATCTGCCCGCCGATCTGGCGCTGGATGCCTCGGGGATGGATGTGGTGCCGGGGATCGGCTCGGGGGTGAAAGTGAAATTTCGCGGTGATACCGAGGACAGCGCGGTGATCGTGCTGCGGGGAGCAGATGGTACGCCGCTAGAGGCGGGGATGATTGCCGTGCTGAACGGCGGTGGTGAGGAATTTATTGTCGGCTTTGACGGTGAAACCCTGGTGCAAGGGCTGAGGCGCACCAACCAGCTGACCGTGCAATCGGACACCAGCACTTGCACGGCAAGTTTTGATTTTACCGCCCAACCCGGTGCGCTGCAAAAGATTGAAGGAGTGCTTTGCCAATGATGCGCTACGTTCTTGCGCTGATGTTCGCTTTGCTGCTGCAGACGGGTGCAGCGGCGGCGTAAACCTGCACGGCGGTGACCACCGATTTTGATTTTGGCAGTGTCAGCTTGCGCGCGGGCGCGGTCAATCAAACCTCGGGCAATGTTAAGGTCACCTGTACCGGCGGGCTTGTCGGCCTCGTCGGTGTTTGTCTGACCTACGGCGGCGGCAGCGCCAATGACGGGGGCAGCCCGCCGCGCCGTTATATGGTGGGCCCCGGCGGCTCACTGCTGGAGTATCAGTTGCGGCAAACCAGCGGCGGTGCGGCTCTGTCGCAGATATTTGTCGAGGTTGTGATGCTGCTCGGCAATGGCAGCGCCACCGTGCCGATCTTTGCCGATATCCTGTCGCCCTCCGTGCAGCTGCCGACCGGATCCTATAACGCCAGCTATAGCAGTGGCGGGGCAAACGGCGTGAAGATGCGGGTCGGCGTGTTGACCTGCAACCTTCTTGGGCAGGAATTGGCAGCGGGCGGTTTTGCGGTGCGCGGTGTGGCGGCGTCCAGTTGCGATGTCTCGACCACAACGCTGGATTTCGGCGATGTTCCGTCACAACTGGTGCAGGCGGTCGACAAAACCGCCAGCGTCACGGTCAGCTGCACCGGAGGCACGCCGTACCGGGTTTCGCTGGGTCTGGGGCAAGGCCCGGGGGTGAGCAATCCAGCGGCGCGCAAGATGAAATACCTACTGTCGACACTGACCTATGGGCTGTTTCAAGACACTGCCCGCAGTCAGCCTTGGGGCGATACGCTGGCCACCAATGTCGCGGGCACGGGCGCTGGATTGGCGCAAGTCTATACGATTTACGGGCGGATCTTTGGCAATCAGACCCCGACAATCGGCATCTATACCGACAGTGTCGTCGTCACCGTCGTTTACTGAGCGGTGCCTTGTAGCCGGGCAATGGCCCAGTGCGCTGCCTCGGCCACGGTTGGATCAGGATCGTCGCGGAGGCGGTTTGCGTGCGCAGCCAGCTCCGGCAGGCCAGAGTTGCCGATGGCATACAGCACGTTGCGCACGAAGCGATCCCGCCCGATGCGCTTGATCGGGCTGCCCGCAAAGCGCGCGCGGAAGGCGGTATCATCGAGGCTGACCAGATCGGCCAATTCGGGTGCGCCAACCTTCGGCTGATAGCCAATATCCTTGGCGGTTTGAGCGAATTTGTTCCAGGGGCAGGCGGCAAGGCAATCATCGCAGCCATAAATCCGGTTGCCCATCAGGGCGCGCAGATCGAGGTCAACCGGGCCTTTGTGTTCGATCGTGAGGTAGGAAATGCAGCGTCGTGCATCCAACTGATAGGGAGCGGGGAAGGCTTTGGTCGGGCATGCCTCAAGGCACGCGGTGCAAGATCCGCAATGGCTGACCTCGGGCGGATCTTTCGGCAAATCAGCGGTGGTGAAGATCGCGCCGAGGAAAAACCAGTTGCCTAAGTCGCGTGACAACAGATTGGTGTGCTTGCCCTGCCAGCCCAGACCCGCCGCCTCGGCAAGCGGCTTTTCCATCACCGGAGCCGTGTCGACGAAAACCTTGATCTCGGCCTTGGCAGCATTTGCGAACCAGCCGCCCAGCCGCTTCAACCGCCGCTTCACCAGATCATGGTAATCCTTGCCCTGCGCATAGACCGACACCGCCGCACGGTCAGGTTGAGACAGCACTGCCATAGGATCAGCCTCGGGTGTATAAACCTCGGCCAGCATGATCACCGAGCGCGCCTCGGGCCAAAGCGCCGCTGCATTGCCACGCCAATGCTCGCGCTCGGCCATCCAAGACATTTGGCCATGGTGATCAGCTTGCAGAAATTGCCGCAAGCGCCCTGCGGTTTCTGGTACCGCATCCGGCGCACAGATACCGAGTTTGGAGAACCCCTCCTCCAAAGCCTTTACAGCCAGAGCATCCTTGAGTGACGGCATGGTCATCCTCTGTGCTCAAATATCCTCTGGGGTCCGGGGGCGAAGCGCCCCGGCGGTTTCAGCTAGAAATCCAGATCGGCGTAATGCGCGGGCGGCGGGAAGCCGGGCACCTGATCAGCCAAAAGCGTGCGGAACGAGGGCCGCGATTTGATCTTGGCATACCAGTCTTTCACCGTGGCCGAGCGGTTCCAGTCGACATCCGAGATATAGTCGAGGCAAGAGATATGCGCCGCCGCCGTCAGATCGGCCAAGGTCATTACATCGCCCGCCAGCCAGCGGCGTTGATCGAGCAGCCAGCCAAGATAGTCGATGTGGTATTTGATCCGCCCTGCCCCCGATTTCACCGCTTTTGAATCCGGGTAGCCATGCGCCATGATCTTCTTGTTCACCCGCTCATACAGCAGTTTTGAGGTGACTTCGGCGTGGAATTTATCATCGAACCACGCGCAGAGGCGGCGGACTTCAAAGCGCATGTCAATGTCGCGCGGCATCAGCGCCGGGGTGGGGAAGGCTTCTTCCAGATATTCGCAGATCGCCTGACTTTCCGACAGCACCTTGTTTTCGATCCGCAGCACCGGGACTTTACCCGCCGGATTGCGGCGCAGGAAATCTGGTGAGGGTTCCCAATAGCGTTCTTCGATCAGCTCCACCTCCAGCCGTTTTTCGGCCAAAGTCAGGCGCACCTTGCGGCAGAATGGCGAGAGCGGGAAGTGATAGAGGCGGATCATGGGTTACTCTTGGCTGGGCTATGTTCTGATAGCCCCGCCACCGGACAGGATCAATCCCGCATGGGCCGAGAACTGCGGGTCCGGCGCTTTACGGCGCTATGGGTGGCAAGGTGCTGCGGATCGCATCCGTGATCATTTTGTCGTCTCTTGCCCGCCGCGCCTGTTTGGCAGCCGCAATTTCAGCTGCGCTACGCCGTTTTATCGGGGGCACGGGGGGCGGTTTTGGCGGATCAAGCCGCAGCCAGACCGCAGCGGGATCGGCTCCGCGCGTCAGTGCCAAGGCGTGCTGAACGGGGGCAGGCGGCTTTATGACATGCGGATCAACGATGCCGCTGACAAAACCTGCGCTTGGTCGCACGGCGATGCCGGCATCTGCCAGCACTGTGGGCAGATCAGGCAGTGCCTCCCGCAGTTGGCCATGTGGCACGTTAAAGCCGCCTTTGGAGGATTGCAGCGACATCACCGGAACCATTGGCAACGGCGCCGAAACTTGGCTGTAGCTGCGCATGGTGTGCCGCGCGAGATCAACCGGGGCGGATCCGCGGATGTCTTGCAGGGTCAGATGCGTCAACCCGGTCAGCCGCACCAGATCGCCAGAGGCCGCCAGAAGTTCGGCAGCATTGGCCTCGGTGATCGTCAGCGCCAGATCGGCTTTGCGGCCATCATCTGCGGTGAAAGTCAGACAGGGCTGATCTGCGGGAAAGTCCGGTTGCTGCGCCAAACAGGCGGCGCGGTCGCGGCTTTCGATGATCGCCGAGAACCGCGACAGGGTGGCGGGGGCCAAGCAACCTTTCGGCTGCATCGCAGGTAAGTTCAGATCGGCGCAGGTTTTACCTGCCACCGGGAATACCATGTGCGCCATCATCTGAGTCTGAAACCGCACCAGCCTGATCCAGCGGATCTCACCACCACGCAGGGCTGCCAGACAGAGTGCGTCGCAGGTTTCATAGGGGCTGTAAGAGCCCGAGGTTTGCAGAATATAGTCTAGCGATTGCGGTTTGATGGTGAGCTGCGCCAGCGTGACATGCTCGGCTGGCGGAAGTTGAGCGATTTGGCCGGCGCGTAGGGCGTAGAAGCCCGCCCCAAGCGCCAAGATCCCGCCCAGCACGATCCCGCTGGCAAATTTTGCCCCGCGCGCAGAATTTGCGGCCTGCCAGCAGAGGATCAGCGCCAGAATCCACCACAGATTGGCAGCAAGCAACCAGACCGGGAGCATCAGGCCAAGGCTGTACAGTGACGTGGTGACGACAAGCTCATTGTCGGATGCGAGGCCGGCCGCCACGATTGAGATTATCGCGCCCCAAAGCCATTTCATCCGCACATCTTTCCGCCGATATGCCGGTATCTTGGCGCGAAATTGGGGCGATTTCGCGGCTGCTTAATTGTCGAAACAGGCGGAGCGGCCATCCGCCAGAATGGTCTCGGCCCCCGACATGATCGCCCCCGTGCGTTTGCGCACGAAACTGGTGGGTTTGGAGGCAGAGCGACCTTTTGGGTCGGGCAGCACAGCGGCGAGGCGGGCGGCTTGCAGGGCAGACAGATCGCGGGCATCGACGCCGAAATAGTGCTGGGCTGCGGCTTGCACCCCGAACACGCCCTCGTCGAATTCGGCGATGTTGAGGTAGACTTCAAGGATGCGCTGCTTAGACCAGACCAACTCGACCACCGGGGTGAGACCCGCTTCGATGGCCTTGCGCAGCCAACTGCGGCCTTGCCAGAGAAAGACGTTCTTGGCGACCTGTTGGGTCAAGGTGGAGGCGCCTCGATTGCCGCCTTGCTCGGCGGCGGCGCGGATGGCGGCCATATCGAAGCCCCAGTGCAGGCAGAAATTGGCGTCCTCGGCGGCGACAACGGAGCGGCCCATCACCGGGGCGATTTCATCCCAATCAACCCAATCTTTGCTGATGCCACCCAAGCGCCAGCTTTCGGAGAGTTGGTAGAGGTTGATCGGGGGGGGCAGGAAACTGAACAGCAGGATCAGGACGCCGTAGAATCCGGCGATGCCCGCCAGCCCCCGCAAAAGCCAGCGTTTGATCTGCCGCCCTTTGGGGAGGGCTGCGATCAAGGCAGGCGCGGGCACGGCCTTTTTGCGCGGTTTCTTCGGGGTGTCGACCATGTTTCAGCTTAGGCCCGAAGGTTGCGGTTTGGTCAAGGGTTTGAAGGGGTTTTTGGCTGTGTCCACGCGTGGACAAGCTTGTGGCTTATATGATTTCAAAGGGTTAGCTGGAGGCGATTTAGATTTCGTTAAGCATTACGGCGTGGATGCCTGACGAATGGCAAGTCATACCAAATCTTGCCAATACCGCTGTGGTGCCTGTCATGAGCACGACGAACATCTCTTTGCCCGACGACATGAAGGCCTTTGTGGACGAGCAGGTCCGCATCAACGGCTTTGCCAGCACCAGCGAATATATGCGCGCGCTGATCCGAGAGCGGGAAGACGCGATTGAGCGGCTGCGGGCAAGGGACTAGGCCGCCCGCGACCTGCCGTTCGCTTTGCGCGACTGATACCGCCTGATCCCGACAGAAAATGTCGCGCGTGATGCTGCACGGGGGCTGTGGCTTGCTTAGGTTTTGCGCAACCCTAGCCCGGAGCCCGCCATGCCGCTACGCCGCACGCCGTTTTATGCCCTCGCCTCGGCCTATGGCGCGCAGATGGGGCCAGTGGGGGGCGGGTTTGTCTCGGCGCATCATTATGGCGATGTGCGGGCAGAGCATCTGAACACGCGGGCCAATGTCGGGGTGCAGGATCTGTCCACCATGGGCAAGATTGATGTGAAGGGGCCGGAGGCGGAGGCCTTGGTCAATTATCTGATCGTCAATGACGCGGCGGCGATGCGGGTGGGGGCTGCGCGCTATGCCAGCGTTTGTGCGCCCGATGGCGGGGTGATGGATGATCTGACGGTGTTCCGGCTGGCGGATGAGCATTTTCTGATTGTGTCAGGCTCGCGCAATCGGTTGAAGATCCGCGATTGGGCGATGCAACATGCGACCGGGCGGCGGGCTTATGTGACGGATATTACGGCGGCGATTGCGTTTCCGACCGTGCAGGGGCCACGCGCGCGGGAGTTGTTGGCGGGGCTGATCCCGGATGCGGATTTGAGCGCGTTGAAACGGTGGAGTTTCACTTGGGGGCATTTTGGCGAGACGCGGGTGATGATTTCGCGCACCGGGGTGACCGGGGAATTGGGCTTTGAGTTGTTCGTGCCCTCGGATGAGGCGGCGGGGGTGTGGAACGGGCTTATGACGGTGGGCGGTGCTTATGGGCTGCGCCCCTACGGCGTGCAGGCGATGTTCACTTTGGGGCTAGAGAAGCTTTATCCGGCGCATGGTATTGATATGGACGAGACGGTGACGCCGTTTCATGTCGGCACCGATGCGTTCATCAAGTTTGACAAGGGCGACTTCATCGGGCGCGAGGCGCTGTTGCGGCTGCGCGAGGCCGGGGTGGCGACCGCTTGGGTCGGGTTGCTGATGGAGGGCGAAGTTCCTGCGGCTGAAGGGGCTGCAGTGATGCTGGATGGTACGCAGATTGGTCATGTGACCTATAGCGATCACGGCTATTCGGTAGGGGCGGTTTTGGCCTCGGCCCATATCGAGAAGGGCTATGCGGTAGAGGGCGCGGAGGTGACGGTTGGGGGCGTTAAAGCGCGGGTGGCGCGCAAGGCGTTCTTTGATCCCGAGGGCGCGCGGCTGCGGGGGTGACGCGGCGTCACGGCGGAAATCGCGGCGGGCGGGGGAACGAAAACCGATGTTCGGGGTTGTTGCTGCATAGGGCTTGGGAAACTAGGCCGCTGTGTAACAATGGAGATCATCATGTTTCGCACTTCTATCGCAGCCTTCCTGATGGCCACTGCCGTGGCCTTTCCGTCCTTCGCGCAAGACCTGAAGCCCGTGCGTGAGGTCGAGGTCAAAGTCGATACCGCTGGCGTCGCCAATGCGCAGGCGGCGGCTTATTGGGGCACGCTGCAAGACGATCTGAAGGCCTCGATCCTGACCAAAGTGGCGCCGAGTGATGACGAGGCGGCTGTCGTGATCAAGATCCGCATTGACGATGTCTCGCTGGCCAATGGCTTTCAGGAGAAGCTTGGTTTGGGCGACACCACTCTGGTGGGCAACGTGCTGGTGCAGGACGACAAGAACCACACCAAGGACGATGCCTATGACCTGACGGTCGACGTGAATGCCGCCAAGCCTTTGTTGCCGGCGGGCTATGATTTCACGGCGGCGGATGCGGATACCAAGGTGTATTACAATGCGATGGTCAATGCCTTCGCGGACGGCGTTGTGACCCGCCTGAAGTAAGTTTGGCGGGAGTGTGTGGAAAGGCCCCCGTTCGCGGGGGCCTTTTTGCTTTGGTGCAGGTGATGGCAGGCACCGCTACTGGCCATGTGGTCCATAACGATCAGGGGCACGGCAGCCTCGGCGCGACGGAGACCGCAAAGCCGTCGATCCCAAGGCGGTTGTGGCGTGCACGGCGTTGCTTGCGCCAGAGCGCGCGCGGCAATGGTTGCGTTGCATCAATGTGGGCGTCGCACTTTGGCGGTAGCCTTCTGCCATGCACTGTCAGGAGCGTGCCATGCAAACCAACCAGACCCCATTCAACGACCAATCCGTGAACACAACCGGCTGTTGTGCCAAGTTCAATCCTGCAGGGTGGGACGCGCAAGAGCTGCATTTCAAGGACAAGCCATTCGTGCGCGCCAGCACTTTGTCGATCGGGCATGTGCCGCTGAACATGGGCGTGGTCTATGCCCGTGTGCAGGGGCATATTGAAAAGGCGGATGCGGGCGATCCATCACAGGATCTGGTGATGTCACGCGATCCGTCGGCTTTTACCGGCGAGCATCTGTTTGCTGTGAAAAGCCCGGTGGCCGACGAGGAGATGATCGCAGTGAGCGGCGATTTCCTCACCAAGGTTTTTGAAGGGCCTTATTCGGCCGTGCGCGGCTGGTATGGTCAGATGCAGGCGCTGGCCCGAGAAAAAGGGCACGAGCCGAAACAGGTTTGGTTTTACTACACCACTTGCCCCGATTGCGCGAAGGCCTACGGCGCGAATCCGGTCGTTGGGCTGGTGGAACTTGCTTGACGAAAAGGCCCCCGGATAAGGGGGGCCTTTCTGGTGCGCGGCAGATTATTCCGCCGGGACTTTCGCCGCTTCGTCCGACAGCGGATATGCGAGGTGCGGCAGCATCTCTTTCGGGCAGATTTGCAGGAAATTCGCGCGCTCGGTGGCCCAATCGGCGAGGATGCGAGCGGCGATGCGCGACCCGGTTTCTTTGGCGTGACGCTCAATCAGGTGGCGCAGTTGTGCCTCCCAATGCGGGTGGGCGACGGCGCAGGTCAGCACGGTTTCGTCGTTGATGAAGTCTTCCGCGATGGCTTGGGGATCGTAGACATAGGCCATCCCCCCGGTCATGCCGGCACCGAAGTTGGCACCGATTTTGCCGAGGATGACGGCGGTGCCGCCAGTCATGTATTCACAGCCGTTCGAGCCGCAGCCTTCGACCACCACGGACGCACCTGAGTTGCGGACGGCGAAACGCTCACCTGCCCGACCGCTGGCAAACAGGTAGCCAGCCGTCGCACCATAGAGCACGGTGTTGCCGATGATGGTGTTATCCTCGGCTTTCAAGGGCGAGGACATTTGCGGGCGGACGACAATGGTGCCGCCGGACAGGCCCTTGCCGACATAGTCGTTGGCGTCGCCTTGGACCTCCAGCTTCAGTCCGTTGACGGCGAAAGCGCCCAAGGATTGACCGCAAGAGCCGTGCAGTTTCACCGTCAGGTGATCGGGTTGCAGGTTGTTGCGCATGCCGAATTTCTTGACGATATGGCTGCTGGCCCGGGTGCCGATGGTACGCAGGGTATTGCGGACGGCGTAGGAGAGTTGCATCTTCTCGCCGTCTTCAAAGAACCGCGCGCCGTCTTTGACGATTTCCGCGTCCAACGTATCGGGGACGTGGTTGCGGGGTTTTGAGCGGTCGTAGGTGATTTTTGAGGCACCATCGACCGTGATCAGCAGCGGGTTCAGGTCGAGATCATCGAGGTGGGCAGAGCCACGGCTGACCTGTGACAGAAGGTCAGCGCGACCGATGATTTCATCCATAGACCGCGCGCCGATCTGGGCGAGGATTTCGCGGACTTCCTGCGCGTAGAAGGTGATCAGGTTGACGACCTTGTCCGCCGTCCCGGTGAATTTGACGCGCAGGGCGGTGTCTTGGGTGCAGACGCCGACCGGGCAGGTGTTCGACTGGCATTGACGCACCATGATGCAGCCCATCGCGATAAGCGCAGCCGTGCCGATGCCGTATTCCTCGGCCCCGAGCATGGCGGCCATCACCACGTCACGACCGGTGCGCAAGCCGCCATCGGTGCGCAGGGTGACGCGTTCGCGCAGGTTGTTCATCGACAGAACCTGATGCGCCTCGGTCAGGCCCATTTCCCACGGCAGGCCTGCATATTTGATCGAGGTGCCGGGCGATGCCCCGGTGCCGCCGTTGTGGCCGGAGATCAGGATGATATCGGCTTTCGCTTTCGCCACACCTGCGGCGATGGTGCCGACGCCGCTTGCGGACACCAGTTTCACCGTGACTTTGGCGCGCGGGTTGATCTGTTTCAGGTCGTAGATCAGCTGTGCGAGGTCTTCGATGGAATAGATATCGTGGTGCGGCGGTGGGCTGATCAGGGTCACGCCTTTGGTGGAATGGCGCAGGCGGGCAATCAGCTCGGTCACTTTCATGCCGGGCAACTGGCCGCCTTCGCCGGGCTTGGCACCTTGGGCGACTTTGATTTCAAGTTCTTCGCAGGCGTTCAGGTATTCGGCGGTGACGCCGAAGCGGCCAGAGGCGACCTGCTTGATCTTGGCGGAAGGGTTGTCGCCATTCGGTTCGGGCAGGAAGTGCGCGGGGTCTTCACCGCCCTCGCCACTATCGGATTTCGCGCCGATGCGGTTCATTGCGACGTTCAGGGTCTTATGCGCCTCTGGCCCCAAGGCCCCCAGCGACATGCCCGGAGTCACAAAGCGTTTGCGGATTGAGGTGATGCTTTCGACTTCCTCAATCGGCACCGGCTTGCCCAAGGTCTTGATATCGAGCAGATCGCGGATGTGAATCGGCGGGTTGGAGCGCATCGCGGCAGAGTATTGCTTCCACAGATCAAACGACGCGCGGTCGCAGGCCGATTGCAGCATGTGCATGGTCTGCGCTTCCCAAGCGTGCTTTTCGCCCGAGCGGCGGGCTTTGTAGAAGCCGCCAATCGGCAGAACATCCGCGCCACCAAGCCAGCCTTTGGCGTGGACTTCTTCGACCTTCATCTGGATGCCGTGCAGACCGATGCCCGAGATGCGGCTTTGCATACCGGGGAAATACTCGGCCACCATGGCACGGGATAGGCCCACGGCCTCAAAGTTCAGACCGCCGCGATAGGACGAGATCACCGAAATGCCCATTTTGGACATGATCTTGAGCAGGCCCGCATCGACGGCATAGCCATAGCGGCGCATGGCATCGACGAGGCTGCCGTCGATCAGACCGCGACGGATGCGGTCGGCAATGCTGTCTTGCGCGAGATAGGCGTTGACGGTGGTGGCCCCTGAACCGATCAGGACGGCGAAATAGTGGGGGTCGATACACTCAGCGCTGCGGACGTTGACCGAGCAGAAGGTGCGCAGGCCCTTGCGGGTCAGCCAGCTGTGCACAGCCGACGTGGCGAGGATCATCGGCATCGCGACCTTTTCGGGCGACTGATGCTGATCGGTCATCACCAACTGGCCTGCACCCGAGCGCACGGCGTCTTCGGCTTCGGCCCGGATACGTTCTAGTCCTTGGCGCAGGGCATCGGGGCCACCGTTCACCGGGAAGGTGCAGTCGATGAAGGCGACTTGATCGCCGAAGCGTTTCACCAACACGTCAAATTCGGCATTGGCAAGGAAGGGGCTTTCCAGCACCAGAATCTCGCTTTGCGCGTTGGTTTCATCCAGCACGTTGCGCAGGTTGCCGAAGCGGGTTTTCAGCGACATCACCCGGCCTTCGCGAAGCGAGTCGATCGGCGGGTTGGTGACTTGGCTGAAGTTCTGGCGGAAGAAGTGCGACAGGGGCCGATAAACCGAGGACAGCACGGCGGCGGGGGTATCATCGCCCATCGAGGCGATCATTTCCTTGCCGTCTTCGGCCATCGGGGCAAGGACTTGTTCGAGTTCTTCAACGGTAAAGCCCGCCGCGATCTGACGCTTGCGCAGCTCGGCGCCCTCGAACATCGCCACTTCGGGCACGTCGCGCAGCAAAGCGTTGAGGTCGACGATCTTCTCGATCCAAGTGCCATAGGGCTGAGCGGCGGCGAGTTTATCTTTCAGCGCAACGTCGTGGTAAAGTTTGCCCTCGGCCATATCGACGGCGATCATCTGTCCCGGCCCGAGCGCGCCCTTTTCGCGGATGGTGGCTTCATCGACAGGCACCATGCCCGCTTCGGAACCGGCGATCAGCAGGCCATCACCAGTGACGACATAGCGCATCGGGCGCAGGCCGTTGCGGTCAAGCCCACCGCAGACCCAGCGGCCATCGGTCATCGCGAGGGCAGCGGGGCCATCCCACGGCTCGATCACCGAGTTGCAATAGGCATACATATCGGCCCAAGCGGGCTTCATATCGGTGGTGGCTTTGCTCCATGCTTCCGGCACCAGCATGGTTTTGGCGAGCGGCGCATTGCGGCCCGAGCGCACAAGGGCTTCAAACACCGCATCCAAAGCACCGGAGTCAGAGGTGCCCGCCGGGATGATCGGTTTGATGTCTTCGGCGGCATCACCAAAGTTGTTGCTAGCCATGCGAATTTCGTGGCTTTTCATCCAGTTGATGTTGCCTTTCAGCGTGTTGATCTCGCCGTTATGGGCCAACATGCGGAAAGGTTGTGCCAACCACCACTGCGGGAAAGTGTTGGTGGAATAGCGCTGATGGTAGATCGCGAAGGCGGATTCAAAGCGGTCGTCCATCAGGTCAGGGTAGAAGGTGGCGACCTGTTCGGCCAGCATCATGCCTTTGTAGATGATGCTGCGGCAGGACAGGGAGCACAGATACATGCCTTGGATTTGGGACGCGAGGGCGGCTTTTTCGATGCGGCGGCGGATGATATACAGCTCGCGCTCGAACTGCTCCTGATCAATATCCTTATCACAACGGATCAGGATTTGTTCGATCTCGGGCCGGGTGGCATTGGCTTTGTCGCCGAGCACGGAGGTGTCGACGGGGACGTGACGCCAGCCATAGATGTAGTGACCCATGCGCAGCACTTCGGCTTCGACAATGGTGCGGCAGCGTTCTTGCGCGCCGAAATCAGTGCGCGGCAGGAAGACCTGACCGACGGCGATCAGCTTGTGGATGTCGGGCTCGTGCCCGGTGCGGCGGACTTGGTCGTAGAAGAATTTGACCGGGATCTGCACATGGATGCCCGCGCCATCGCCGGTTTTGCCGTCGGCATCGACAGCACCGCGGTGCCAGATCGCCTTCAGCGCGTTGATGCCGTTTTCGACGACTTTGCGGGAGGGCTTGCCGGAAATCGCGACCACCAGACCGACGCCGCAGGACGAATGTTCATCTTCGGTTTTATAGAGGCTGTTGGCGTCCATATAGGCGCGTTTGGCTTCTTCGGCGCGAACCCAGTCTTCGTTATAGATCGTCATGGCTGCTAACCTCCGGGCTATGGCTTTGGGGGAAGGACGACATCACGGCGTCGCATTCAAAGATCGGTTGCGTGGCGGCGAAGCCTTTTTCGCCGGGCAGGATGAATTGCACCGGGCTGCCTTCGAGGGGCAGCCATTGCGTGCCATCCCACCATTCGGATTGGCCGGAAAAGAAGTTCCGCCACTCGGCACTGACATATTCATGGCCGTGCGACTTACGCAGCTCATTGCCCGCATCGTCGGTTTCGACATATTCAAATTCGGTGCGCTGCAGCGTGACGCCGTCGATGGTGGCGGTTTCGTCGGTCAGCTTGTCGTAGCCTTTGACATTGGTGTGCTCGCCATTGTCTTTGCTGAGGCTGAAGTCGAAATCATCGCGGCCTGTCGCCAGCAGGCTGGAGAAATTCGCCGGGTCTTTGGGGTTTGGGTCGAGGGTTTGGATGACCGTGGGATTCAGATCATAGCTTTCGATCCACTGGGTTTCGCGATCGATTTTCGACATGTAGAACATGCCCTCTTGATCGAAATCGGCGCGCCATTTGTCGCCGGGATTGTCTTTCTCGCAGGTGTAGTAGTTCGCGACATAGCAGCCGCGCGATTGCACGGTGAGGGTGGTGGTGCAGCCTTGCGGCGGCGTGAAGCTGCCCGCGAGCGCGGGGGTGGCTACGAGGAACAGCGGGAAAAGCAGGGCGGTCCGCATGGGTTGATCCTTTTGATGTGTGATCTTTGCGATCACTCTGCCGCAACCGAAGCCGGTTGGGCCAGATAGGCGAGGATGGAGTCGGCGGCATCGCGGCCATCTCGGATGGCCCAGACGACGAGGCTCGCACCGCGCACGATGTCGCCTGCGGCGTAGACCCCGGGGAGAGAGGTGGCGTGGCTGTGGAAATCGGCTTTGATGGTGCCCCAGCGGGTGACGGCGAGGTCGGGGACGCCCCAGAGGGTTTGGATCGCTTCGGGTTCAAAGCCGAGGGCTTGTACCACCAGATCGGCGGACTCGATATAGTCGGCACCCTCGATCAGTTCGGGGGTTTGGCGGCCAGAGGAATCCGGTGAACCGAGGCGCATTTTCTGCACCATCACGCCTTCGACGGTGGTGCCGCCGGTGAAGCCTTTCGGGGCGGAGAGCCAGACGAATTCGACGCCTTCTTCCTCGGCGTTTTGCGTTTCGCGCTGGCTACCCGGCATGTTGGCTTTGTCTCGGCGATAGAGGCACTTAACCGAGGTTGCGCCCTGACGGATGGCGGTGCGGACGCAATCCATCGCGGTGTCGCCGCCGCCGATCACGACGACGCGCTTGCCATCGGCGTTGAGTTCGCCGGAGTCGAATTCGGGCACATCGTCGCCGAAGCTTTTGCGGTTGGAGGCGGTGAGGTAATCGAGCGCGCGGACCACGCCTTTGGCACCGACGCCGGGGGCTTCGATGTCGCGGGCTTTGTAGACTCCGGTGGCGATCAGAATGGCATCGTGCTGGCCACGGATGGCGTCAAAGGACAGGTCTTCGCCGACTTTGCAGTTCAGAACGAAGGTGACGCCTGCGATTTCAAGCTGTTCGATGCGCTGCATGACCACGGGTTTTTCCAGTTTGAAACCGGGGATGCCGTAGGTGAGCAGGCCGCCTGCGCGGTCGTAGCGGTCGTAGACGGTGACTTGCACGCCTGCGCGGCGCAACACGTCGGCGGCGGCAAGGCCACCGGGGCCTGCGCCGATGATGCCGACGGATTCGGTGCGTTGGGTGCGGGCTTTGATCGGTTTGACCCAGCCCATTTCCCAGGCCTTGTCGGTGAGGTATTTCTCGACCGCGCCGATGGTGACGGTGCCGTGGCCGGATTGCTCAATGACGCAGTTGCCTTCGCAGAGGCGGTCTTGCGGGCAGATGCGGCCGCAGATTTCCGGGAAGGTGTTGGTGGCTTGGCTGAGTTCGTAGGCTTCCTCCAAGCGGCCCTCGGCGGTGAGGCGCAGCCAGTCGGGGATGTTGTTGTGCAGGGGGCAATGCGATTGGCAATAGGGCACACCGCATTGGCTGCACCGCGACGCCTGCTCGGCGGCTTTATCCACCGCGTATTGGCGATAGATTTCATCGAAATCATGGCTGCGTAGGTCGGCATCGCGCTTGGGGGGCATCTCTTTGCCCAAAGTCACGAATTTCAGCATTTTCTGCCCGGCCATGATCTGCCCCTTAGGTGGAATTTCACTGTCGGGCGTTGATACTTTGGAACGGAGTTAAATAAAAGTCAGTACGGCTGACCTATGTTTGGGTTTTTTCGAGGACAGATCAACAATTCTGACGAGTTAGGTAAAATTTAGGTCAGTGTGTAATACCTAAATGACAAGACAGGCCAATAAAGCAGGCAAATCGCACAGTGATTCGCTGGGTTAGCCGATCAATCCGGCGGCGGAGAGGGCCAGCAGCAAGCCGCCGAAGACGATGCGGTAGATCGCGAAAGCCGTGAAGCGGTGGCTGCGGATGTAGGTGAGCAGCCATTTCACCGCGACAAAGGCGGTGATGGTCGAGACCACGAAGGCAATGCCAAGCGAGCCCCAGTCGCCCTGCGCCGTGCCGTGGCGGAATTGGTTGAGAAGTTCGTAACCGCTGGCGGCATACATCGTCGGGATGCCGACCAGAAAAGCAAATTCGGTGGCGGCGGCGCGGTTTGAGGTGCCGAGCAGCATCGCGATGAAGATCGTCGCGGCTGAGCGCGAGGTGCCGGGGAAGACGCCAGCGACTACCTGTGCCAGACCGACAGCGATGGCGACGCGCAGGGTGATTTGGGCGTTGTCGGGCAGTTTTTCTGCGTAATGCTCGGCCAACAACATCCAGATGCCGCCAATCACCAAGGCCCAAGCGACGGGCTGAATGGTGGTGGGCAGTTCAAACCCGAGTTTCTTCACGATCAGGCCGAGGATGGCAGTGATCAGGAAGGCGATGGTCAGTTTGATCAGGTAATCGCGGTTTTCGGGGATCTTCCAATGCAGCAACAGATCGGTGATGCGCCGCCAGTAGATCAGCGTCACGGCGAGGATCGCACCGGCTTGGATGACGATGTTATAGGTGTCCGAGCGCGCACCGAGCCAATGCTCGGCCAGCAATAGATGGCCGGTGCTGGAGATCGGCAAGAATTCGGTGATGCCTTCGATCAGGCCCAGCAGAACGTCGCTTAGATAGGTCACGTCGCACCCGCTTGGTTAAGGCTTTAGGCTTTCTTGAGGTTCTTCGCCGATTCCTTGATCGCCGCGTATTGGCCCGAGGGGCGGTAGCGCCACAGGTATTCCGGGATCACCGACGCGTAATCGGTGGGGGTGATGCCCAGATCGGCGAGGGTTTTGGCACCGGGGGCGACCACGTTATCGCTGCGTAGGGAGGCTACTTGATCGCGGGTCAGGATCGAGTTGTGGAAGATGCCACCGGTGGCGAATGAGGCGAAATCCAGCAGATTGGCGGGGATGTTCGCGAGGAAGAACGGCAGGTTCAGCACCAGACGGCGGCGGCGGATCACGGTGAGCATCTTGGCGATGATGGCGCGGAAGGTTTCCGCATCGGGGCCGCCGAGTTCATAGGTGCCATGCGCCTCGCCCTTGATGCCTTTGACGGCAGCTTGGGCGACGTCATCGACATAGACCGGCTGGAATTTGGTGTTGCCGCCGACCAAGGGCAGGATTGGCCCCAAGCGGGACATCGCGGCGAAGCGGTTGAAGAAGCCGTCTTCGTTGCCGAAAATCACCGAAGGGCGCAGGATCATTGCATTGGGGAAGGCGGCGAGCACGGCGGCTTCGCCCGCGCCCTTGGATTGGGCGTAGAGGCTGGCACCGTTCACATCGGCGCCGATTGCGGAGATGTGAACGAGGGCGGCGATTCCTTGCTGCGCGGCGAGGCGGGCGATGCGACCAGCGCCTTCGGTCTGCACGGCGGTGAAGTTGTTTTTACCGCCGCGATCAAAGGTGCCGACGCAGTTCACCACGGCATCGGAACCTGCCATTGCGGCCAGCACGGATGCGTCGTCGCGGATGTTACAGAACACCGGGTCGACTTGGCCTGGGGTGCCGTAGGGCTTGACGAACAACGCCTCATTCGGGCGGCGGCAGGCGACGCGGACGCGCCAACCCTCTTTCGCCATCCGGCGCGCGATGTAGCGGCCGACAAAACCCGATCCGCCGTAGATCGTGACAAGTTTGCTCATGCGAAACCCCTTTGGCCGTGCTTTGCGTTCCCGCCTGAATAATCCGACCGGGTGACAGCGGCAAGTCTATTCACCCTGACAGATTTTCCAGATTTTTCGTTTAGCCCCCGTTGACTCCCCCATGCGGCTTGGCTACATCGCCCCCACGACACTTGCCCTGGTGGCGGAATTGGTAGACGCGCTGGTTTCAGGTACCAGTGTTGCAAGACGTGGAGGTTCGAGTCCTCTCCTGGGCACCAAAGTCCTACAAGAAACCCCGCACCTTAACTGGTTGCGGGGTTTCTTGTTTTTCGGCTTTGGTGTGGGTTGGATTACTGCTCACTGGGAGGTGGACATGCTGCGTTGGGGAATTGCTGGGACGGGGTTCATCTCGGACACCATGGCGCGGGCCATTGCCAGCAGTGTGAAGTCAGAGATTGTTGCAGTGAGCGGGCAGGATGCAGGGCGGTTGGCGGGGTTTGCGGATCGGTTCGGGATTGCGGGGCGGCATCTGGACTATGAGGAGATGCTGGCCGATCCGGGGGTGGATGCGGTTTACATCGGGCTGCCCAGCCATTTGCATCATCAGGCGGTGCGTGCAGCGGCGGCGCAGGGCAAGATGATCGTGTCGGAAAAGCCGCTGACCACGACGATGGTGGAGGCGGAGGCATTGGCGGAGGCGGTGCGGGCTGCGGATGTGTTCTTCGTCGAAGGGCTGATGTATCTGCACCATCCGCTGATTGCGGCGATGGGCGAGATTATTGGCTCGGGCCGGCTGGGGGCTATACGGTCGGTGCGCGGGGCTTATGAGGCGGATATTTGGCGGGTGGTCAATCCGAAGGGGCGCGGCACGATTTACAATCTGGGCTGCTATCCGGCGTCTTTGCTGCAGTATGTGATGCAGGTGGCTTATGGGCCTGAGGCGTTTGGCACGCGCCAAGCCAGTGGCTTTGGCAATCTCGGCGCGGATGGCATGATCTGCGATGCGGCGCTGACGGTGCGGTTTGACAATGGGGTATTGGCCTCCATTCAGGCCAGCGACAGCTATGGCATGGCGTTTGAATTTGCGATCAGTGGTGAGAAGGGGGTGTTGTGCTGCAAGACCAACCCGTGGTTGCCGGGGGCGTGCGAGAATATCTTACAGGTGCAACCGCATGACGGTGCGGTTGAGGAGATTGTGGTCAGCACTGGGCTGGATGCGTTTCAGCATCAGGTGGTTTGTGTGGAAAACGCGCATCGCATGGGGCTGAAGCAGGCCAGCCGCCCTGCCCCGTTGTTGGCGGATTCGCTGGAGGTCATGGCGATGCTGACCACTTGGGAGGCGGATTGTTTGGCGTGAGGTCAGGGTTGCTCACCTAGACCACAGCGATATCGACAGCCAGACGCGCGACCTGTTCGCGGATGTCAGGGATGGCGGTGATCTCCCAAAACGCCGCGCGTGAGGCGGGGCCAATGACATGGATGCGCGGGCTGACCGTGTTGTCTTGGCGGATCAGGCGGCAGCGCTCATCTACCTCTAGCCCGATCCGCAGCGGGTCAACGCGGGCGGCTTTTTGTGCCAGCAGGCTTTGCACAAGCGGGGTTGCGTTTGTTTCAGGATCGCGGCGGATGCCACGGCAATCGATGATGCGGGATGCGGTGATCGCGTCGCGGTGTTTGCTGCCGTAGGGGCGGATATAGGCGAAGAACCCGCCCTCGGGGCGGACCACGGCTTCTTGGAAGGCGGCTTTGCGGATGGTGAGTTGGCCGCCCAGAATGGCTTGGTGCAAGGCGGCCTGCGATTGCGGCGGGATGCGGTGGCGGTGGACATCCCACCAGGTCGCGGCATGGCGCAGGAAGCGGGCACGCTCGGGCACGGGCAGGCCGCGCCACAAGGTCGCGACATGCGGGCGGATGCCATCAACGGCATCGCGCCATGTGCCGCCTTGTGCCACAGCGGCGCGGGCCAGACCGCGCGCCCATGCCAGCAGGGCTGAGGCTGTGGCACCGCGCGGCAGGTGTTTGCTGTCGAGGTGCATCGGTTTGGTGGCGGTGTGATCGCGCGGCAACAGGCCCCGCCGCGACAGCGACAGGATCGGCCCGGTATGGCCCGAGCGCAGGATGGTCAGCACCTGATCCACCATCGACAGGCCCGAGCCGATGATGATGATGCGCGACTGCGGCGGTGGCGGTTCTTGCGGAGTCCAACCATCGGTCAGCGGCCATTCGCGGGCTTGGTCAGGGATGACATGGCCGGTCGCCAGCACGGCGCGGTCGGCTTGCAGGGCTTGGCCATCGGCAAGGTGGAGGGTGACGCCAGAGTCGGTTTCGGTCAGGTCGGTGACGTCTTGATAAATTCGGGTCAGGCGCGGGTCGGCGTCCCATTCGGCCAGAAGTGCGCCGAGATAGGTGCCATAGGTGGCGCGGCTGACGAAACCCTGATCATTGACCGTGGTGTCTTGGTAGCGTTGCAGCCATGCGTGAAAATGCTGTGGGTCTTCGGGGAAACCGCTCATGTTATGGACGCGGGTGTTCAAGAGGTGTTCAGGGTCGATCGTGCTATAGGCGACACCTGTGCCCATCGCGCCCGAGCGTTCAATCAGCGTAACGAGGGCGGTGTTGGGTTGGCGCAGCAGATGCACTGCCATCAGCACGCCGCTGGCCCCGCCACCAATGATGGCGACATGCGCGCCTTTTGGCGGGCCAGAGGATAGGTTGGCCGACGTTCTGATCGCCGAGGCGCTGTTGGCGGGGATCGGGGGGATGAACAGATCGTTCATAGCAGGCCTATGGTGATCAGGCTGAGGATGGTGATCGTCAGCAGGGCGGACGCAGCCCAGAGATGGCTGGGCGTGGGCGCCGGGGGAGTGTCGATGCCTTGGGTGGCAAGGTAAGCCTCAAGACCGGGATCATAACCGCAGTAGAACATCGGATGTCTCCTATCGTTGGGGGGAAAAGGCGCGGGCGGCGTGGGGGGCGGGGAACTGCGAGAGGGGGCTGGATTGCAACAACAGATCGTCGCGCAGTTGCTTGCCTGCGGGCCAAGGGCCGAAGCCTGAGGCGACGTTGATATGACCCGCATAGCCGAGATCGATCAGATCAGCTTGCCATAGGTTGGCCAGATTGCGGGCGCGTTGGAACGGCATCCATGGGTCATTGCGGCTGGCAACGACAGTGGCGGGGATGTGCAGCGGCGCTTCGCGGAGCGGGGCGAAGTTTTGGATGCGCGGCTGGCCCGCAGGTTCAGCGGGCGCGACCAGCAGGGCCGCGCGCACGTTCAGTTGCGGCCAAGCGGTGAGCACGCGGGTGATCAGCACAGCGCCGAGGCTGTGGCCAACAAGCACCGCGCCGGGGTGGCGCAGGATGCTGCCTGCCAGTTCAGATTCCCACCGCGTTGGATCGGGACGGGTAGGGTCCGACAGGTCCACCATCAGTGCGTGGCTGTCGGTTGCAGCCCACCATTGTTGCCAATGCGGTGCTGCGGAACCATCCAGACCGGGAACCAGAAGCGTTTTCAGCATAGCGGCCTCGCTGTGTTGCTTCTGATTACTCTATCAAATTAATCGTGATTTATTTTTCCAAAGATCGCGGGGGTGGGGGAAGTTTCTTCTGCGCAGGCGGGCCGTCGCGGCAGAGCTGCGTTTGGGCTGATTCTATCGGCTGTGGCTTGGCGTTCAGTCGAGACCGAAGATGCTGCTGACAGGATCGCCGGCGGCGAGGCGGCGGGTCCAGTCGGCCTCCAGCAGAAGTTTGGCTTCGGCGGCCTCGATCAGATCGGCGAGGCGGCTGATGGGCAAGGCGACAAGACCATCATCGTCGCCAAGGATCAGATCGCCGGGTTGCACCACGCAGCCGCCGAAGCTGACGGCGACATTGATCGCGCCATGTTCTGCGCCAGTCGGGCCGCGTGGGGTGATGGAGCGGCTGTAGACGGCGAAGTTCTCAAGGGTCGCGAGGGTGGCGGTGTCCCGGATCGCGCCGTCGCAGAGGATGCCTGCGGCACCCTGGGTATGAAGTTGGCCGCCCAGCACATCACCGATCATCGCGTTGGCGGCATGACCTGCAGCGGCAATCACCAAGACCTGACCGGGGCCAGTCTGGCCGATGGCGTGTAGCACTGCGCCGAAATCGGGGGCGATGCAGTGGACGGTGACGGCCCTTGCGCAGAGGCGTGGCTGTTGGCCTGCCGGGCGGAGGGGGCGGATTGCGGGGCTGATTTGCTGGGTGGGGGCCAGATCGACTGCGACGGCGACGGGGATGCGCTGCCAGCGCGCGAGCAGGTCGGCGGGTAGAGGGTCGAGCGTCGGATTGGCTTGAGTCACTGGCATGGGATGTCCTTTGGTCTGGAAAGCCAGCCGCCAATAAGGCGGCCGGCTCTAGGGGTTATTGCCGCACGCGCATTCCCAGGTTCTCATCGAAAGCGAGCGGTTTGTCGGATTTTGGCAGTGGCGCTTCGGCGACTTCGCCGACCGAAACGCCATATTGCCAATCCGGCGGGCAGATCGCGATATAGCGGGCATAGCCACCCAAACCTCCACCGAATTTCGGAAAGCCGATGGCGACCAAAGCACCAACAGGGGGCACCTTATCAAGGTTCGCTACGCCCTCGGCTTGGGCGAAGCCATTGTGCATCAACCAGTATTCGCCTTCGAGCGTGGGGGTGGCATCGGTGTCTAATGGCTCGTGACCATGGAACAGGATGTGACGTTCCAGATGCAGGAACTTCAGCGCATCAAGACTGACACCGGGGAATGGCGTGCGTTTGGCGAGATCGGGGTTTGGCCAGTCTTTCGACCAACCCGAGCGCACGAACACCACAGAGCCTTCGGGGATTTGGCCATACTCGGCCTCAAATGCCGTGATATCCGAGACTTGCAGCGCGTAGCCGTAGTCTTTTTGCACTTGGGGTTCGATATTGATCACCACCAGCGGGCGGATGGTGTAGGTGGCGGGCAATTCGTCAATCGCGGGATATTCCGGGGCCCAATGCGCGGGCGGGTCCAGTTGGGTGCCGAGTTGGTCGGTTTGCAGGGTGTAATTCGTCGCCTCAAAGCCATGGGCGGCATAGGTGAAGACATCGCCCTTTTTGGCATAGCCTTCGATGTCGGCCCCGGCCTTGGCGGGCGCGAAGGTGGAATTGCCAAAGCCGATCCAGACCGGAATATTGGGGGTGATCGTATGGGTCAGATCGACGTATTTCGCGGATTTGAAGGTGTCATTGTAGACCTTCCACAGGCCGGGGTCTTCGGCGTGGGCGGCGGTGCCCAGCGCCAATGCAAGCAGCGGGGCGAGCGGCAGAAACGTCTTCAGGTGCATGGCAGTCCCTTTCATGTTTCAGGTTTTGTTAGGCGGCTTGGGCAAGGCAGGCGCGGGTGGCCGTAGCCAGTCTGCGGATGCCTTCGGTTAATTTCTCGGGGTCGTTGAAGGTGAAATTGATGCGGATGGCGCGGCGGTTTTGGCCCGCGGGGTCAAACACGCTCGACGGTGTGATGCAGGTGCCATGAGCCAATGCCGTGCGGAGCAGGTGATCGGTGTTCAGCGCGGGATTGCGGGCGGTGGCCCAGATGAACATGCCGCCTGACGGGGTTTGCCAATCGAACAGGTCGGCCAGATGGGTTTGCATGGCGGCGCAGAGGGCATCGCGACGGTCACGATAGAGGGTGAGGATGTTGGGCAGGATGCTGTCGGTCAGGCCCGAGGCGAAGGCATCGAGCGTAATGCGCTGGCTGAGGCCGGAGCTGGACATGTCCGAGCCTTGTTTGGCCATCACGAGGGCTTGGATCATTTCGGGGGCAGCGATCACCCAGCCGACGCGCAGGCCGGGAGCGAGTTCTTTTGACAGGGTGCCGAGATAGATCACCGGGCCATCGTAGGGCAGGCCCGTGGCGGCGAGGCTTAGCATGCGCGGCAGCGGCGGGCTGTCGTAATAGAGCGTGCCGTAGGGGTCATCCTCGATCAACCAAGTGCCCGTGGCTTGGGCTGCAGCGACGAGGGCTTTGCGATCCTCCAGCGGCACCAAACGCCCGGTGGGGTTGGAGAAATTCGGCACTGTGTAGGCGAATTGCGCGCCTTGCAGGGCGGTGGCGGGGGTGAAATCATTGGCCTCCAGCCGCATCGGGCGGTAGCTGGGGCGGCGAGGGCGCCATGCGTCCAAAGCACCCAGATAGACCGGGGTTTGGGCCGCGATGAGGCTGCCTTCCTCCAGCAGAACCTTGCCGATCAGATCAAGGCCCTGCATCCCGCCTGAGGTGATCAACACGTTTTGGCGGCTGAGATGCAGGCCGGGAGCGTTGAAACGGGCGGCGATCAGATCACGCAGGGCGGGCAGGCCTTCGATCGGGGCATAGGCCAGCGCGTCGGTGGGGTGATCGGTGACGGCCTTTGCGGCGAGGTCGGACAGGGTAGTGATCGGCCAAGTCTGCGGATCAGGCAGGCCGCCTGCCATGTTGATCAGGCCGGGGATTTGGCCTGCTGACAGGAAGATTTGCGTCACGTCATTGGTGTCGCCCAGCCATTTGGCGAAGGCGGGACGTGGGGGTATCGGTTGGGGCATGGCACGCGACTCGTTGTTTGGCAGAAAGATTAGGGCAAGATTTGCGGTGAAACTCTGCAAATACTTGCGCGATTGGTGTATTTCTTGCAGATATTCTCTCAGGATTGGCAATTTATGAGAGATTTTCCCTATGCTTGATCTCGACTCGATTGATCATCGGATTTTGGATGTGCTGCGGCGGGACGGGCGGATTTCGATGCTGGATCTGGCGGATCGGGTGGGGCTGTCGCCGACGCCGTGCGGGCGGCGGGTGAAGCGGATGGAGGAGGCCGGGGTGATCACCGGCTATGCGGCGCAGATTGACCGTCGCGCGTTGGGGCTGAACGTGTGCGTGCTGGTGTCGGTGCGACTTGCGCGGCATGGGCCGGAGGGCACGCGGGAGTTTCTGTCGGCGGTGGCGCGGCATCCCGAGATTACCGAGTGCCTGCTGGTGACGGGTAATCTGGATTACATGCTGCGGATCTGGGTGCGCGATATTGAGGCGTTGGGGGTGTTTATCCGCGATGTGCTGCAATCCATCCCCGCCGTGGCGGAGACCACGACGATGGTTATTTTGAAGCAGGATGGCGCGGCGGGCTAGTGGCCTGCGGGGCGCGCACCTGCGGTGAGGCCTGCGATGCGTTCGACCATGCTGGCGGCGTCGATGCCGAAATGGCGGTAGAGATCGCCAATCGTGCCGGTTTGGCCGAAATGCTCGACGCCAAGCGGGATGGTGCGATGGCCGCGCACCCCGCCGAGCCACGCCAAGGTGGCCGGATGGCCGTCGATCACTGTCAGCAGGGTGCAATGCGCGGGCAAGGGGCTGAGCAGGTGCTCGATGTGCGAAATCGCGGCAGGATTGCCGCGGGCGCGGGCGCGTTGCGCGGCGGTCCAGCCTGCGTTCAGCCGATCTGCGGACGTTACTGCCAGCACGCCAACGTCGCGGCGGGTTTCGGCGATTAGGCCCGCGGCCTTGATCGCTTCAGGCGCGATAACGCCCTGGTAGGCGATCACCACATCGCAGTTTGGCCCCGGCGGGCGCAGCCAGTATCCGCCGTCGATGGCCCCCTGGCGGAAGGCTTGGTCGGCGCGTTGGCCGGGTTGCTCGATGGGATTGGTGGACAGCCGCAGATAGACCGCGCCGCCGGTTTCATCGCGCAGCCATGTGCGCTCATCCGGGTCGCCCGCGCCGTCGCGTTGCAGGTAGTCGAAGGCCCAAGCCATGATCACCGCCAGTTCATCGACGAAGGCAGGCTCGAAGGCGGCGAGGCCGTCTTGCGCCATGCCGATGAGGGGGGCTGCAATGGATTGATGCGCGCCGCCTTCGGGGGCGAGGGTGACGCCCGACGGGGTGCCGACGATGATAAAGCGGGCGTCTTGGTAGCAAGCGTAGTTCAGCGCATCGAGGCCGCGGGCGACGAAGGGATCATAGACCGTGCCGATGGGTATCAGGCGTTTGCCGAACAAGGCGTGCGACAGGCCAGCCGCCCCCAGCAGCAGGAACAGGTTCATTTCGGCAATCCCCAACTCGATATGCTGGCCTGCGGGGGTGAAATCCCATTTCGCGGTGGAGGCGATTTTCTGATCCTGAAAGGTGTCGGCCTGTGCGGTGCGGGCGAACAGTTTGCGGCGGTTGACCCAAGGGCCAAGGTTGGTGGTGCCCGTCACATCTGGCGAGGTGGTGACGATGCGGGCGGCGAGATCGGAGTCGCCCTTCGCCAGATCATCGAGGATTTTGCCAAAGCCCATCTGGGTGGAGATATCGCGGTCTGATCCAGCGGTGATATGGGGGACGGCTAGGATGGCGTCGGTGAATTGGCGCGCGCCTTTGGCGAAGAACGGGACGTTTGACAGGAAGGTTTGCAGGGCGGCGTGATCGGGGACTGTGGCGAAGGGTTCCCACTCCTGTCCCTCTGACACGCCCATATGCGTCTGCCACTCGGCCATCTGCGCCTTGGTCATCAGGCCGCCGTGGTTGTCTTTGTGGCCTGCAATCGGGGTGCCCCAGCCTTTGATCGTATAGGCGAGAAAGCAGGTCGGGCGGTCGTGATCTATGGCGGCGAAGGTTTCGGCCATGGTTTGCACGCAGTTGCCGCCGAGGTTTTCCATTAAGGCTGCCAGTTCAGCATCGGTGCGGCGCGCGATCAAGGCGCTGACATCGCCCTGATCTCCAAGATCGTCGAGCAGGTGTTGTCGCCAGACAGCGCCGCCCTGAAAGGTCAGTGCTGCGTAAAGCTGGTTCGGGCAGGCGTCGATCCAATCCCGCAACGCCGCACCTCCGGGTTCGGAAAATGCGGCGCGTTGCAGGGCACCGTATTTGATGCGGATCACCTGCCAGCTGAAAGCTTGAAATATTTTTTCAATGCGCTCGAACAGCCCTTCGCGCACGATACCGTCCAGCGACTGGCGGTTATAGTCGATGATCCACCAGGTGTTGCGCAGATCGTGTTTCCAGCCTTCTTGTAGACATTCGTAGATATTGCCCTCGTCCAGTTCGGCATCGCCAACCAGCGCCACCATTCGGCCCAACGGCAGGCCCTGCCCCCAAGTCTTGGCCGTGATGTAGTCTTGCACAATGGAGGCAAATGAGGTGATTGCCACCCCAAGCCCCACCGAACCCGTTGAGAAATCTACATCATCGCCGTCTTTGGTGCGGCTGGGATAGCTTTGCACGCCGTGAAAGCCGCGGAAGTTCTGCATCTTCTCGACCGGGAGATTGCCCATCAGATAGTGCATGGCGTGGAAAATCGGCGAGGCGTGGGGTTTCACCGCCACCCGATCTTCGGGCCGCAGTGCCGAGAAATACAGCGCGGTCATGATCGACACCATCGAAGCGGACGAGGCCTGATGCCCACCGATTTTGATCGCATCCTCCTTCGGACGGATGTGGTTGGCGTGGTGGATCATCCAATGCGACAGCCACAACAGGCGTTGTTCAATAGTCTTCAGATGGAGCATTGCGGCGATTTCCTGCGTTGGCTGTGGTCTTGATTGTGGTATATCGCCAATCGTCAGGTGAATCTCGGCTTTATTAAGCAGTATTGGCCTGATAGTTGGTGGAAATCAGCAATGAATGCGAGAGTTGTAACGATGTCCGCCACACCGGATCGCTTTGATACCGAAATTCTGCGGGCCTTGCAGAAGAATGGTCGGCTGACGATCCATGATCTGAGTGCGCAGATTGGCCTGAGCCCATCCCCCGTGGCGCGACGCTTGCGGCTGTTGGAGCAGGCCCAGATTATTACCGGCTATGCCGCGCTGATCGACGAGGCGGCGTTGGGTTTTGGCGTGTCGGTGTTCGTTTCAGTGCAGTTAGATAAGCAAGTCGATGAGGCACTGGCGACGTTTGAAGCGGCGGTTGCGGGCTTTCCCGAGGTGGTGGATTGCTGGCTGATGACGGGCAATCGCGATTATCTGCTGCGGGTGGCGACCACGGGTCTGCCGGAGTTTGAGCGGTTTCTGGTGGGGCGATTGACCAAGGTGCGCGGGGTGGCGTCAATTGAATCCTCGATCCCGCTGCGGCGGGTGAAGGCGGGGCTGGCGCGGGTGCCTTAGGTGAGGATCGGTTGGAGATTTGCGACTCGGGGGTTCAAGCGTGGTGATCGCGCTGAAAGACAAAACTTTCGGCAAGGCGTGGTTGGGCAGCATAGGGTTGCTGTCGGAGTTGAAAAATAACACGACCTTTTTCATCGTGTTTTATCCTTGAAAGGTCTAGTCTTGGGCATCGGCGGCTGACTGGCCGCGTTGCCACCATCAAGGATCAGACCATGTCGCTGTCTTCTTTCAAACTTTCCCGCCGCGCGCTGCTGGCTGCGGCCACGGCCTTTGTGCTGCCGCTGGGCGCGCAGGCTGACAGCGTGCCTGTACAGGGCGGCACGTTGATTTATCTGGATCAGCAAGCGCATACCGCGCTGTATCCACCATCGGGCGGATTTTACCCGAACAGCGGAGTGCTGAACCAGATCACCGACAAGCTGACTTGGCAGAACCCGGCGACTTTGGAAATTGAGCCGTGGATTGCCGAGTCGTGGCAGATCAACGCCGATTTCACTGAGTTCACCTTCAAGCTGCGCCCCGGTGTCACCTTCTCGGACGACACGCCGCTGGATGCGGCAGCGGTGGCGGCGAATTTCGACAGCTATGGCTTGGGCAAGCCGGAGCAGAATTTCCGGCCTTCGGAAGTGCTGAACAACTATGAGAAATCCGAGGTGATTGATCCGCTGACGGTGAAATTCACCTTTAAGAAACCCTCGCCGGGGTTCTTGCAGGGCACTTCGGTGATCGGCTCGGGTTTGGTGGCGCAAGCGACTTTGGCGCGGAAGTTCGATGAATTGGGCGATGCGACCAAAGTGATCGGCTCGGGGCCATTTGTGGTCGAAAGCGAGACGGTCGGCACCGAGATTTTGTTCAAGGCGCGCGAGGATTACAACTGGGCCCCGAAAAGCTCTGCGCATCAGGGTCGGGCATATTTAGATGAAATCCGCCTGCTGATCGTGCCGGAGGATTCGGTGCGGATCGGCGCGCTGCTGTCGGGGCAGGCCGATGTGGTGCGGCAGATTCAGGCCTATGATGAGGCGCAGATTACCAGCGCGGGGTTCCAACTGTTCGCGCCGCCGACGCGGGGGATCAACAATTCGGTGGTGTTCCGACCGGATAACCCCCTCGTGGCCGATGTGAAGGTGCGGCAGGCGTTGCTGCATGGCACCGATACCAAGGAAATCGTCTCAACAATCTTCTCGGAACATTACCGGCAGGCGACCTCGATTCTGGCCTCAACCGCGAAAGGCTATGTCAATCTGGCCGACAAGCTGGCGTTTGATCCGGTGCTGGCGGCGAAGCTGCTGGATGAGGCAGGCTGGGTGCTAAACGCAGCGGGCAAGCGCGAGAAGGACGGTCAGGAGTTGATCTTGACCGCCTATGAATCGCTGCCGCAGCCGCAAAACCGCGCGGCGCTGCAACTGATTTCGCAGCAATGGGCCAAGCTAGGGGTGACGTTGAACGTGCTGCCGGGCGATGCCGGGACAGCGACCGTGGACAATCTGGACCCGGCGAAAACCCCGGTGGCCCCTGCGATGGTGGGCCGTGCTGACCCGGATGTGATCAAGAGCCAATACTATCCGACCAACCGCAATGTGCTGCTGCAAACCGGCGGTGTGGCGACTGAGGTGAAAAGCTTCAGCGATGCCAAGTTGAACGCACTGCTGGAGGGGATTGCTTCGGAAGTTGATCCTGCCAAGCGGTTGGCACTGGTCGGCGATGTGCAGGGCTATGTGATTGATCAGGCCTATGCGATTCCGATCTTTGAAGAACCGCAAGTGTTTGCCGCTGCGCCCACTATCAGCGGCGTTGCGTTCGAGGCTGTCGGGCGTCCGTCTTTCTACAATGTTTCCAAAGACAACGCCACGCAATGACGCCTCGACCCGCGCGCCCGTCCCCTCCGGGCGCGCGGTTTTATTCCCGGAGACACCCCCATGACACATCTGATTTCACGGCTGGCGCAGGGCGCCTTGGTGCTGCTGGCCACCTTCACCATCTCGTTCATTCTGGTGCAGATGATGCCGGGGGATGCAGTGTTGATCCGATTTCTGAACCCAGAAATGGGGATGACGCCGGAAGATATTGCCCGCATCCGGGTGTTTTATGGATCAGATTCGCCAATCCCGGTGCAGTATGCTCAATCCCTGCTGGCGGTGCTGTCGGGCGATTTCGGCTATTCGGTGCAATCGGGCGTGCCTGTGGCGCAAGAGATTGCCACCAACCTGCCGCCGACCTTGTTGCTGGCGGGTTTGGGCCTGCTGACTGCGCTTGGGCTGGCGTTCATGCTGGCATGGGGGGCGGTTTTGGGGCCATTTTCTGCGCTGCGGCGTTGGATCGGGTCTGTACCCGCGCTGATGGTGTCGGTTCCGGTGTTCTGGGTCGGCATCACGCTTATTCAACTGGTGTCGTTCAAGCTGGGTTGGGTTTCGGTGATTGCGCCGGGGCCGTGGGAAAAGCTGGTGTTGCCTGTGCTGACCCTGGCGCTACCGATTGCTGCCCCGATTGCGCAAATTCTGATCCGCAATATCGAGGATGTCTCGACCCGCGCTTTTGTTCCGGTGGCCCGCGCGAAGGGGCTGTCGCGCGGGGCGGTATTGTGGGGCCATGTGCTGCGCAACGCGGCTTTGCCGACGCTGGCGATTGCGGGCGTGCTGCTGGGTGAATTGATTGCAGGGGCGGTGGTCACGGAAACCGTATTTGGCCTGAATGGTTTGGGGCGGTTGGCGGAGCGATCTGTGCGCACGCAGGACATTGCGGTGTTGCAGGCGATTGTGCTGATTTCGGCGGCGGGTTTTGTCGCGATTTCCTTTCTTGTCGATCTTGTGTCGCTGGCGATTGATCCTCGCCTGCGCAGCCAACGGAGTCTTGCAGCATGACCCTTCAGGATACGCTTTTGCCCCGCCGGAGCCGCACCCTGCCCCGATTGCATGTCGCGATCCGCCCCGGACTGGCCTTGGCCGTCGCGGTGCTGGCCGTGGTGACGCTGTGGGCTATGCTGCCCAGCGCCTTCACCAGTTTCAACCCGGTGGCGGGTCTGCCCGCCGACAAATTGCAAGCACCGGGGGCCGCACATTGGTTGGGCAGCGATGAATTGGGCCGTGATGTGCTGGCGCGGCTGATCTTTGGCGCGCGGCAATCGCTGGCGGGCGCTGTAGTGGCGGTGGCGGTTGGGCTGTCGGTTGGCTCGTTGTTGGGCGTGCTGGCCGGGTCGGTGGGCGGCTGGGTTGAGCAGGCGATTTTGCGGCTGATCGACGTGCTGCTCTCGATCCCGGCGCTGCTGCTGTCGCTGGCGCTGATCGTGATCTTGGGCTTTGGTACCGTGCAGGTGGCGGTGGCCGTGGGTGTCACTGCGGTTGCCGGATTTGCGCGGCTGATCTGGGCCGAGGTGGTGACGGTGCGGCGCAGCGATTACGTCGAGGCAGCGTTCGGCTCGGGTGGGCGGTTCTTTGCGGTGCTGTGGCGGCATGTTTTGCCCAACGCGTTAACCTCTGTGCTGGCCTATGCGGCAATCCAGTTTGGTTGGGCGATTTTGCAAATCTCCACCCTTGGATTTCTGGGCTATGGTGCGCCGCCGCCCACGCCGGAATGGGGCCTGATGATCGCCGAGGGGCGGAATTACATGACAACCTCGTGGTGGCTGACGCTGTTCCCCGGTTTGGTGGTGATTGCCACGGTGCTGGCGACAAATGCCGTCGGCCATGCGCTGACCCGGAGGCTGCAATGAGCGACCCCGTTCTGGAAATCCGTAACTTATCGGTGTCTTACGCGGCGCCTGATGGCGGGCGCACGCAGGTGCTGCATGATCTTTCGCTGAGCATCGGCGCGGGTGAGGTCGTGACTTTGGTCGGTGAAAGTGGATCAGGCAAGACCACCACGGCGCAGTCGGTGATCGGGTTGCTGGCGGAAGGCGCGCGGATTGAGGGCGGTTCGATCCGGTTGTTGGGGCAAGAGGTGACGGCCTTAGGCGATGCGGCGCTGAACGGCATCCGGGGCCGCGTGGTCAGCCTGATCCCGCAAGATCCCGGCGCATCCCTGAACCCGGTGCGCACGATTGGCGGGCAGGTCTCTGAGGTGCTGGCGGCGCATGGTGTGCCGCGCGCGTTGCGCCGGGATCGGGTGATCGAGTTGCTTGGCCGCGTGGGGCTGAGTGAGCCGGAGCGGCGGTTTGATCAATATCCACACGAGTTGTCGGGCGGGATGAAGCAGCGGGTGCTGATCGCGATTGCCATCGCCTTGGAACCCGCGCTGATCATCGCGGATGAGCCGACCAGTGCGCTGGATGTCACGGTGCAGCGGCGTATCCTTGATTTGATCGACGATTTGCGGCGCAAGACCGGGACGGCGGTGTTGTTGGTCACGCATGATCTGGCGGTGGCGGCAGATCGGGCGGACCGGATTGTGGTGCTGAAATCGGGGCGGGTGCAGGAACAGGGGGCGGTGGCGGATGTGCTGCGCGCGCCCTCCAGCGCTTACGCCCGGCAGTTGCTGGCCGATGCCCCGGCCTTTGCGACTGCGCGGGTGCGGCCTGTGCCGCTGGGTGGCAATACCGCCGTACGGGTCGAAGATTTGCGGGTGGAGTTTGTGCAGCGCGGCGCGAAGACGTTTCGCGCGGTGGATGGGCTTTCGTTCTCTGTGCCGCGCGGGACGACGCATGCGATTGTCGGCGAAAGTGGCTCGGGCAAGACCAGTGCGATGCGGGCGATTGTCGGGTTGGCGCGACCGACCTCGGGACGGATTGTGATTGGTGGGCAAGAGATCACCTCCCAGCGCGGCGAGGATTTGCGGCAGTTTCGGCGGCAAATTCAACTGGTGTATCAGAACCCGTGGGGGTCTTTGGACCCGCGCCAGACCGTGGGGCAAATCATCGCCGAGCCGCTGACAAATTTTGAACCTATGGCCAAAGCCGAACGTGAAGCGCGGGTGCGCGCCATTCTGGACCGCGTGGCTTTGCCACCCGAAGTGCTGGCGCGTCGTCCTGCCGCGCTTTCGGGAGGGCAAAGGCAGCGCGTCGCCATCGCCCGCGCCCTGATCCTGAAGCCGCAGGTGGTGGTGTTGGATGAGGCGGCTTCGGCACTAGATGTCACTGTACAGGCGCAAATTCTGCGGCTGCTGGATGATCTGCAGCGCGATCTGGGGCTGACCTATCTGTTTGTGTCGCATGACCTTTCGGTGGTGCGTGCCATCGCGGACACCGTGACGGTGCTGCACAAAGGTCAGCCAGTGGAAACTGGGCCGGTGGCGCAGGTCTTCGCCAATCCAGCGTCGGAACACACCTGCGCGCTGATCGACGCCATTCCGGGGGCCAAGCGCGCCCCTACCCTGCAAGGAGCCTGAACCATGAGCCGCAAACGCATCGGGTTTTTCACCCGCGCCTTGGATGACGCCCCGCCCGCTGCGCGCTATCAGCTTGCTGCAGCCCAGATCCGCCATGCCGAAGCCCTTGGTTATCATTCGGCTTGGGTGGCACAGCACCATTTCAATGGGGTAGAGGGCGGTTTGCCCTCGCCTTTCCCGTTCCTGTCCTATGTCGCCGCGCAAACCTCTCGCATCCGGTTGGGTACTGGGGTGGTGACGCTGACGATGGAGGACCCGGTGCGCGTGGCCGAAGACGCAAGTGTGACCGATGCGCTGTCGGGCGGGCGGCTGGAACTGGGCGTAGGATCGGGCGGCACGCCTGCGAATTTCGTGACCTTCGGGCGGGATTTCGCAGAGCGGCGTAGGGTGTATGACGCGCATCTGGCGGCGTTGCGCAAGGCTTGGGCGGGCGATGCTTTGCCGGGGGATAATCGGCTTTATCCTGCGGCCGATGGATTGGAGCGGCGGGTGTGGCAGGCGACGTTCTCCACGGGCGGCGGTATCAAGGCCGGGCAGGAGGGCGATGGCTTGCTGTTGTCGCGCACGCAGCCTCGGCCCAAGGATACGCCGTTTGCGAGCCTTGCCGATCTGCAGCTGCCGATCGTTGAAGCCTATCACGTCAATCTGCCCTCGGGTGTTTCACCGCGTATTCTGGCCTCGCGCTCGGTGTTCGTGGCGGATAACCGGGCCGAAGCGCGGGCTCTGGCTGAGGCTGGTTTGCGTAAGGTTGCCCAGCATTTCCAATCGGTTGGGCATGTCTTTCCCGGCGATACGCTGGATGATCTGATCTTCGCGATGGACAGCCATGTTGGCACGCCGGAGGAGGTGGCGGAGTCTTTGGCCGCCGACCGGGTGCTGGACCATGCCACCGAAATTGCGGTGCAGGTCCATTCGATAGACCCGCCGCATGACTTCATCCTGCGCTCGATTGAATTGTTCGCCGCGCAGGTCGCCCCAGCTTTGGGCTGGATCGACCCGCCCTATCCGGCGCGGCTGCGGACTGCTGCTGTTTAAGTTTTGAAGGAAGGAATCCACATGACCACCTTGATTGATCGCCTTGTCGGCATTGACCCCGGATCACCGCTGGACAGCAGCTTTGCCGCACGCAGCGAGGCGCGAGGGCAGGCGGAGCGGAGCTATCAACTGCTGCTGCATCCGGTTGATGCAGGGGCGGTTTCGCTGCTGGAACGCCATGCCGTCGCGGCATTTGTCGCGGTGCTGCATGATCAGCCGGAAACCCGCGAGCATTATCGGGCGCTGTTAGAGCGCAGCGATACGGGTGGGATTGCGGCAGTGGTTTTGCGGGAGGCTGAGGGGGCACGGGCAAATGGCCCCTATGGTCGCTTCCCGAAAGGCCCGCTGTCTGTTGAAGATCGCGTCGGCCTGATTTACCGCGTCGCCTCCGAGGTTCGGGCGGTGTTGGGGGATCGGCTTTCTGCCGCTTTGGAACAGGCGCATCTGTTGGTGCTACATCCGCGTGATGCCTCGCAGGCGGGGCTGCAGGGCTTGCTGGATGCGGGCTGGACCACCACGGGTATCGTTGTGCTGTCGCAGCTTGTGGCGTTCCTCAGCTTTCAAATCCGTGTCGTCTCTGGCCTGCGCGCCGTTGCTGCCGCCGCCGTCTCCCATCGTGCCACCACTGCCATTCCTGCGTGAGGATACTATGACCGATACCGTGATCACCCACCCCGACAATCATGAGCCCACAAGCTTCAGCGCCGATGAACTAGGCTGGCTGCCGTGGTTGCAGCCCTTGGCCGAGGCCGATCTGACCGAGCAGCATTGGGCCGGGTTGGTGGATAAATCCCGCGCGAAATCCGAGTATTTCATGCTGCTGGCGCATGACCCGGAAGTTTTGGGCGCACGCACCCGTACCGATAAGGACATTTTTTACAACACCAAGGGCGGGCTGCCTCGGGCCGAGCGGGAACTGGCTGCCGCTGCGGTATCGCGGTTGAATGGCTGCATCTTCTGCGCCTCGGTTCATGCGCGCTTTGCGATTCACCATCTGAAACGCGCCGATGAGGTGACTGTGCTGCTGGACGAGGGCATTCCCTCGCCGCTGCGTGGGCGCAATGGCGCGGTGGTTTCGGCTGCTGCGGCTTTGTCGCAGACGCCGCCCGGCTTCAGTGCCGCCAATGCGGCGAGCCTGTTGGACACCGGATTTGATGTGCAAGAGCAGGTCGATCTGGTGTTGTCGGCCGCGTTTTTCAACTGGGCCAACCGCCTGATGCTGTCGATTGGTGAGCCAACCCCTGCAGCCGCCTTGGTCTAGGGTGCCCAAACTCGGCTGGGTGAATGCCCGCCGAGTTCGGCCGCAAAGGCTGATTCTTTCGCCGCCGCCGCCGCCTGATCACTGCAGCCTTCAGCGAAGCATCGCAATATTGTGGCCGAACTTCGCGCCAAATCGGCAAAAAAGTATCATCTGACGCATCCTGCCGTAGTAGTCTGCCCCGTGTTACCCTGTTACCTTTGTCAAACGCCACGGAGAAACCTGCCGGGCAAGACGACGCAATCACCGGGCCTTGAGTCTGGATTTGCGCAGGGAGGAGACGCGGATGAAACCGGATCTAGAGGTCGTCCAAATCGGGCGGTCGGAATCTTTCAAGGCCTGGGCGCATGGCTATCCGTATCACACGGTGCGCTGGCATTTTCACCCGGAATACGAAATTCATCATGTGGTGGCGACGTCGGGCCATTATTTCGTCGGCGATTTCATTGGCAATTTTGAGCCGGGAAATCTCGTGCTGACCGGGCCGAACCTGCCACACAACTGGGTCAGCCATCTGGCCGAGGGCGAAAGCGTGCCGCTGCGGGGCCGGGTGTTGCAATTCACCGAAGACTTTATCGGCGATGCGATGGCACTGCTGCCGGAATTGGCCGCCTGTGAAGGGTTGCTGGAAACCAGCCGCCGGGGGGCTCTGTTCAGCCCGGCCACTGCCGAAGCCGCAGCGCCGATGTTGGCCGAACTTGTGACCGCGCAAGGCATCCGGCGGATTGAGGTGTTCATCGGATTGCTGGGCCTGTTGCAGCGGGCCGAAGTGGCCACACTGACCTCGACAAGCTATCTGCCCGACCCTTCTGGCTTTATGTCTACGGGCATCAATGAGGCACTGGCCTATATCAACGCCAACCTGACCGAGCCGTTCACAGAAGGCGATCTAGCCGCGATTGCGGGGCTTTCGCCTTCGGCGTTTTCGCGCAGCTTTCGCCGCCATACCGGCCAAGCCTTGGTGAAATACGTCAACCGCTTACGGATAAATCTGGCCTGCCAATTGCTGATGGGTCGCGATGAGATGAAAATAACCGATGTGTGTTTCTCGTCTGGTTTCAACAACATATCCAACTTTAACCGGCAGTTTCAGGCGCAAAAGGGCATGACGCCCTCGCGGTTTCGGGACTTGCTGGCGGAGAACCAACAAGGGGCCCTCGCGGCCTGAGCCCATTCAGCCATAGGCCAAACCTGCGGGCAGGAGGAAATCCGCAGGCGCAACTTCTGGCGAAGATCCGGCTTTACAGACGGCAATGGCCCGGTGGCAGAACCCTACTGCCCACGCAAGGCCGCGCTTAGCCTGATGACAAGCCGATAAGCCTCGGCGGTGCTGACCCGCGCCGGCGAGGTTCCATCAAAACCGGTCAACATGGAGGACGACCTATGAAACTTTCTGCATCGCATCTGACGGGGGCCTTGGCGCTGTCGACTGCCCTGATTTCGGGCGCGGCTTTCGCGCAAACTGCTGGCACGGTGGCGTTTTTGATGCCCGACCAAGCCTCGACTCGTTACGAGCAGCACGATTTCCCCGGCTTTCAGGCCGAGATGAAAAAACTCTGCGCCGATTGCACGGTGATCTACCAAAACGCCACGGCGGACGCGGCACTGCAACAACAGCAGTTCAACTCGGTGATCACCCAAGGCGCGAAAGTCATCGTGCTGGACCCGGTCGACAGCAGTGCCGCCGCCGCGATGGTGGCGATTGCGCAAAGCCAAGGCGTCAAGGTGATCGCCTATGACCGCCCGATCCCGGACAAGCCCGCTGACTACTATGTTTCGTTTGATAACAAAGGTATCGGCAAGGCGATTGCGGAATCTTTGATGGCGCATCTGAAAGATCTGGGCCTGCCCACCGACAAGGGCGGCGTGTTGCAGATCAACGGCTCGCCCACCGATGCGGCAGCCGGGTTGATCAAAGATGGTATCCACGAGGGTATTGCTTCGTCGGGCTATGCCACCTTGGCCGAGTTCGATACCCCGGATTGGGCACCGCCGAAAGCACAGGAATGGGCAGCGGGGCAAATCACTCGGTTCGGGGCGGATATCATCGGTGTGGTGGCTGCGAATGACGGCACTGGCGGCGGTGCGGTTGCAGCGTTCAAAGCGGCGGGCGTTGATCCGGTGCCACCAGTGACGGGCAACGATGCCACCTTGGCGGCGCTGCAGCTGATCATTGCAGGCGACCAGTACAACACGATTTCCAAACCTTCGGAAATCGTGGCTGCGGCTGCGGCCAATATCGCTGTGCAGTTCCTGAATGGCGAAACTCCGAAAGCCGAGATGAGCCTCTATGACACCCCGTCGCAGTTGTTCGTGCCCGCCGTTGTAACGCGCGAAAACCTGAAAGCCGAGATCATCGACAAGGGCATCCTGACCGCAGCAGAACTGTGTGTGGATCGCTATGCCGCTGGTTGCGCGGAGCTTGGCATCAAGTAACCGCAACCCCGCCGTCTGGGCCGCCCTCCCCGGCCCAGACGGCTTCTTTTGATCTGAAAAGGAGCCGCCATGTCGGACCGATCCCAGACCCGCAAAGCCCCCGGAGAGCTGCTGCTTTCCCTGCGCGGTATTTCCAAGAATTTCGGCGCGGTTTCGGCGCTGACCGATATCGACCTTGATATCCATGCAGGCGAGGTCGTGGCCTTAGTCGGCGACAATGGCGCTGGCAAATCGACGCTGGTGAAGGTTCTGGCCGGCGTGCATCAGGCCTCATCCGGCAGTATCGAATTTCAGGGCAAACCCGTGACGATGGCCAGCCCCGCCGCGGCGCTGCACTTGGGCATTGCCACGGTGTTTCAGGATTTGGCGCTGTGCGAAAACCTGGACGTGGTGGCGAATATCTTTCTGGGGCAGGAATTGAACCCGCTGCGGCTGGATGAGGTCGCGATGGAGGTTCGGGCTTGGACCCTGCTGAATGAGTTGGCCGCGCGCATCCCTTCGGTGCGTGAGCCGATTGCGTCTTTGTCAGGTGGTCAGCGCCAAACCGTCGCGATTGCGCGGTCGCTGCTTCTGAACCCGAAGATCATCATGCTGGATGAGCCGACCGCCGCTTTGGGCGTGGCGCAGACTGCCGAGGTTTTGAACCTTGTCGAGCGGGTGCGCGATAAGGGTCTGGGCGTGATCATGATCAGCCATAACATGGAAGACGTGCGCGCGGTGGCCGACCGTATCGTGGTGCTGCGCTTGGGGCGCAACAACGGTGTGTTTACGCCGGATGCCAGCAATCAAGAACTCGTCGGCGCCATCACCGGGGCCACCGATAACGCCGTATCCCGCCGCGCCGAGCGGTTGCGTGAAGCCGCAGGAGAGCCGCTATGAGCCAAAACCTAGACCGCGCCGACGCGCGCGTGACACATGCCACCGGGCTTTCCGGCACCATCAAGGCGTTTATGGATCGGGTGAAATCCGGCGATCTGGGGTCTTTGCCCGTGGTCGTGGGCTTGGCGATCATCTGGACGGTGTTCACCGCCCTAAACCCGATTTTCCTGTCGCCGAACAACCTTGTGAACCTGCTGTTTGATTGCTCCACCACCGGAGTGATCGCCTTGGGCATCGTCTGCGTGCTGATGCTGGGCGAGATTGATCTGTCGGTGGGCTCGATGAGCGGGGTGGGTTCTGCGCTGATCGGGGTGCTTTGGGTCAATCAGGGCGTGCCTTTGCCCGTGGCGATTGGCACTGCTGTGGCCTTGGGTGCGCTGATCGGCGCGGTTTATGCCACCCTGCGCAATCGCCTAGGGATGCCGAGTTTCGTCTCTACCCTGTCGGGGCTTTTGGCCCTGCTGGGCTTGCAGTTGTACATGCTGGGCGCAACCGGGTCGATCAACCTGCCGTATGGCTCGAAAATGGTTGAGTTCGGTCAGCTTTTGATCCTGCCGTCGTGGCTGTCTTATACTTTGGCGCTGATACCGGGGATTGTGATGCTGGTGGTGGGGCGGTCGACCAATGCGCGCCGTAGGGCGGCCAATCTGTCGGCGGGGTCGTCAACGGGGCTTTTTATCAAAGCCGTGCTGACCACCATCGCTTTGCTGGCGATCGTTGCCTACCTGTCGCTTGGCCGGGGTGTGCCGTGGATGTTTGCGCTGTTCGTCGCACTGGTTCTGGCGATGAATTATGCGCTGACTCGGACGCAGTGGGGCCGCTCGATGAAGGCCGTGGGCGGCAATGCCGAAGCGGCGCGGCGGGCGGGCATCAATGTGCGCGGCATCTATATCAGCGCATTTATGCTGTGCTCGGGGCTTGCGGCTTTGGGCGGCGTGCTGTCGGCAGCCCGGCTTGCCTCGTCCAGCCAACAGGCGGGCACCGGAGACGTCAACCTGAACGCTATTGCTGCGGCAGTGATCGGCGGCACAAGCCTGTTCGGTGGCCGTGGCACCGCGTTCTCGGCACTGCTGGGGATCATCGTGATCCAGTCGATTGCCAATGGGCTGACCCTGCTGAACCTGTCCTCAAGCTTGCGCTACATGATCACCGGGGCGGTTCTGGCCATCGCCGTGATCGTCGACAGCCTTGCCCGTCAAAGCCGCGCCTCGCATGGCCGGGCTTAATTTAGGAAGCTATCATGTCGCATGAATTGGATGGAAAAGTGGCCGCCGTAACCGGGGCGGCCTCGGGGATCGGGCTGGAATGTGCGCGGTCTATGTTGGAGGCTGGGGCGAAAGTCGTGCTGATCGACCGCGCCGAGGACAAGCTGGTGGCGTTGTGTGCCGAGCTTGGCCCAAACGCCATCCCCTTGGTGATTGATCTCGCCAGCCCGGCGAGTGTGGCGACGATGATGCCGCAGATTTTGGCGAAGGCGGGGCAGTTGGATATTTTCCACGCCAATGCCGGGGCCTATGTCGGCGGCGATGTGGTGACGGGTGATCCTGATGTGTGGGACCGGATGTTGAACCTGAACATCAATGCCTCGTTCCGCGCCGTGCAAGCCGTGTTGCCGCATATGGTGGAACGCCAGACGGGTGACATTATCATGACCAGTTCCATCGCCGGGATTGTCCCGGTGGTGTGGGAGCCGATCTACACCGCGTCGAAATTCGCGGTGCAGGCGTTTGTGCATACCGTGCGCCGTCAGGTCGCCAAGCATGGCATCCGGGTGGGCGCGGTTTGTCCCGGCCCGGTGGTGACGGCTTTGCTGGATGATTGGCCGAAGGCGAAGATGGAGGAGGCGCTCGCCAATGGCAGCCTGATGATGCCGAAAGAAGTCGCCGATGCGGTCTTGTTCATGTTAACGCGCCCGCGCAATGTGACGATCCGGGATCTGGTGATCCTGCCCAACTCGGTGGACCTATAGCATGTATCTGATCGGCATTGACGTCGGCACCGGCAGCGCGCGCGCCGGAGTATTCGACGCAAAAGGCGTAATGCTGGCGTCGGCCAAAGCCGATGTGACGATGTGGCGCGAGGCGGGATCTGTTGTCGAGCAATCCTCGGATCAGGTCTGGGAGGCGGTGTGCCAATCAGTGAAGGGTGCGGTTGCGGCTGCAGGGATTGATCCTTCGGACGTGGCGGGTATCGGCTTTGACGCCACCTGCTCACTGGTGGTTTTGGGCGCAGGCGGTGTGCCGCTGGCGGTCGGGCCATCTGAAGACCCGAACCGCAATATCATCGTCTGGATGGATCACCGCGCCTTACCGCAGGCGGAGCGGATCAATGCCGCTGGGCATGATGTGCTGAAATATGTGGGCGGCGTGATTTCGCCGGAAATGGAGACGCCAAAGCTGTTATGGCTGCGCGAAAACCGCCCGGAAATCTTTGATGCGGCCCATGATTTCTTTGATCTGGCAGATTTCCTGACGTGGAAAGCGACGGGAAGTCGCGCGCGTTCGACCTGCACCGTCACTTGCAAATGGACCTACCTCGCGCATGAAAAACGCTGGGATGCGAGTTACTTTCAGCAGATCGGACTGGGCGTTCTGGCCGATGAAGGCTTTGCGCGTATCGGAACTGAGATGGTGGAACCCGGCACCGCGCTGGCGCAAGGGCTAACCGTGCAAGCCGCCAATGACCTTGGACTGCGCCCAGGAACTCCGGTCGGCGCTGGCCTAATTGACGCCCACGCAGGCGGTGTCGGCACCGTGGGCGCGATGGGCGCGGATGCGACCGAGAATATGGCTTATGTCTTTGGCACCTCGTCCTGCACCATGACCACCACGGCAGAGCCGCAATTCGTCCCCGGCGTTTGGGGGCCGTATTATTCGGCGATGCTGCCGAACATGTGGCTGAACGAGGGTGGCCAGTCGGCTGCCGGAGCCGCGATTGACCACTTGCTGAAGCTGCACCCCGCCCATGCCAACGCGAAAACTGCGGCCAAAGCTGCGGGGCTGCCGTTGGCGGTCTGGCTGGCCAATCAGGCGGGAGAAGCCTCGGCCACTCCCTCGGATGCGGTTGATCTGGCCGGGGGGGTGCATGTGGTGCCGGAATTCTTGGGCAACCGCGCGCCGTTTGCTGATCCGCACGCCCGCGCGTTGATTGCGGGCTTGGGGATGGAGGAGGATTTGGCGAGCCTCGTGCAGTTGTATGTCGCGGGTTTGTGCGGCATCGGCTACGGGCTGCGGCAGATCATCGACACGCAGACCGCGCATGGTGCGCCGATTAACCGGGTGATGATCAGTGGCGGCGCGGGTCAGCATGATCTGGTGCGGCAGGCGCTGGCTGACAGTACAGGGGTGACTGTGGTGGCGACCGAGGCAGAGGAACCTGTGTTGCTGGGTTCGGCGATCTTGGCGGCGGTTGCGGCGGGGCTGCAAGCCTCGATTCCGCAGGCGATGGCAGCGATGTCTCGACCAAAGCAAAGCTTTCCGCCCAGCGCGGGGCGGCATATTGCCGTGCATGACGCCCGGTATGAGGCGTTCAAGGCGTTGCAAACTGCGGCGCGTCTGCTGCGCAACACCGCCTGAAACGACGGTCAGGACCCCAGTTCTCCGCGCGAAGCTGATTGATCGGCGGCAAGCTGCCGCTATTCTGCGCGTATGGCGATGTGTTCCGGCTGTTTGCGCAGACCGCGGATCATAATGGCACCAACCTGAACCATATGGGGGTGTCGTTGGTGCTGAGCGGCGAGGATTGGTACACGGCGGAATCCGGGCAAGGCGGGCCGAGCAAAGGTTATGACGCGATTGAGCGGAAAAAGCGCAGCTGGAAACCTGCGTCGTTGCAGGGCTGGGTGAATATAAAGGCGCTGCTGACGGCGGGGGCGGCGCTGCCCTATTGGCTGGGCGGCTGGTGGGAGGTGTTCGAGGAGCCCTTTGACACATGGTATTACTACTTCGGCTCGAATGGCAAAGTGCTGTGTACGACGATACAGCCCGCGTCGCTGAGCGCACCGCCCGCGGGCAGCCCTTTGGTGGGGAATTTCCATCTGAAGGGGATGTTCGGGGTTGAGGTCAGTTGGCAAAGTGCCGATCCGAATGAAAGATTTACGCTGGGTGAGCAGAGCTCGGAAAAGCGCAAGTTCACCATGCTGGGCACCAAGGCGGGGACGATCCAGAAGATCAAGGCGACGCGGATGATGATTAAGGGGCTGCTTTAGAGCTGAATTGCCGCAAACTTCCTGCGGGCGTTGACCCTGTGCCGCCACAGGGCTAATCCGGTGCAACCCCTGTAAGGATTACGCGCTTGGCCATTCATCTCTACCAAAACGACCTGCCCGCTGGGCTGAAACTTGGCCGGGTTGTGGCCATTGATACCGAAACCATGGGGTTGAACCCGATGCGGGATCGGCTGTGTCTGGTGCAACTGTCGTCGGGTGATGGCAATGCGCATCTGGTGCAGATCGCCAAGGGGCAAAAGTCAGCGCCGAATCTTGAGGCTTTGTTGACTGACCCTGCAGTGATTAAGTTGTTCCACTTTGGCCGCTTTGACGTGGCCGCGATGAAGCAGGCGTTTGGGGTGACGACCGCGCCAGTGTGGTGCACCAAGATTGCGGCGAAGTTGATCCGCACCTTTACCGATCGGCATGGGCTGAAATACTTGCTGAATGAGCTGGTTGGCGTGGATGTCTCAAAGCAACAGCAAACCTCGGATTGGGGGTCGGTCACGCTGACCGAGGCGCAGAAGGAATATGCGGCGTCGGACGTGCTGTATCTGCACAGACTGATGAAGGCGCTGGAGGCCATTTTGATCCGCGAAGATCGGCTTGATCTGGCCCAGCGTTGCTTTGATTTCCTGCCCACCCGCGCCGAGTTGGATCTTTTGGGATGGGACGAGCCGAATGACCTCTTCCACCACTGATCTGCTAACCGCTGGCCAACGGGTGGTCCGGCGCGAGGCCGAGGCTTTGCTGATCTTGGCCGATCATCTGGGGCCTTCGTTTGCGCAGGCGGCGGAAGTGATCATGGCGGCGACCGGGCGAGTGATCGTTTCGGGCATGGGGAAATCCGGCCATGTCGCGCGCAAGATCGCGGCGACTTTGGCAAGCACGGGCACGCCCGCGCATTTCGTGCATCCGGGCGAGGCCAGCCACGGCGATCTGGGGATGCTGACCAAGGGCGATGTGGCTCTGGTGCTGTCGAACTCAGGCGAGACGGTGGAGTTGGCGGATATCATTGCGCATACGCGGCGGTTCGGGATTCCGTTGATTGCTGTGGCCGCGCGGGGGGATAGCACGCTGGTGCGGCAAGCTGATGTGGCGATTTTGCTGCCCGATGCGCCGGAAGCTTGCGAGACGGGGATTGTTCCGACCACCTCGACCACGATGATGCTGGCTTTGGGCGATGCTTTGGCGGTGGCCCTGATGGAACACCGCGCCTTTACGCCTGAACATTTCCGGCTGTTCCATCCCGGCGGCAGGCTCGGCGCGAAACTGCTGAAGGTGCGCGATCTGATGCACACCGAACTGCCGCTGATCGACGCGACCTCTCCGATGACCGAGGCATTGCTGGTGATCAGCCAGAAGGGTTTCGGCGTGGTCGGCGTGACCGAAGCAGGGGCGTTGGTGGGGATCATCACCGATGGCGATTTGCGGCGGCATATGGATGGGCTTTTGAGCCTGATGGCGGGGGCGGTGATGACCCGCAGCCCCGCCACGGTGGCGCCGGATGCTTTGGCGGAAGCGGCGGTCAATGTGATGAATGACCGGAAGATCACCTGTCTGTTCGCGGTGGACCCTGCGGCACCGGGGCAAGCGCTTGGCATTGTGCATATCCATGATTGTTTGCGCGCGGGGGTGATCTGATGGCGATTCCGCGCCGGGATATGTGGCATTCTAGGCTGGTGTCGGTGCTGAAGGTGCTGCTGCCACTGATCGCGCTGGCGCTGCTATCCACGCTGTTTTTGTTCTCGCGCAAGATCAACCCTGAAGATGCGATCCCCTATGCTTCCGTCGATGTGGAAGACCGCTTGCGCGATCCGAAGATGACGGATGCGGGGTTTGCAGGTATGACCTCGGACGGATCATCTTTGACGATTGCCGCGGGTGAGGCAAAACCGACGGCAGCGGGTGGCGCGTTGAAACTGGTGCAGGGGCTCCTGCAAACACCGGATGGTGCGAAAACCGAACTCGCCTCGGCTGCGGTGGCGCTGGATTCTGCGCAGAAGATGATTGAACTGACCGATGGCGCAGAATTGCGTGCCTCGAATGGCTATGTCGTGCAGGCGCAGGGCTTTGGGGTTTCGACCGCCGACACCCGCGTCGAAAGCCGTGGCGCGATCAGCGCGGTTGGTCCCGGCGGGCAGTTGACGGCGGATCACATGATGCTTTCTCAGCAGGCTGCGGCGGGGCCGTATCTTCTGGTTTTCAACGGCAAGGTGCGGCTGCTATACCAGCCCAAGAGATGACAGGATTTTGCAATGCTGCTTCGTAATATCGCCTTTTCTGCCGCTTTGGCTTTGACCTTTTCGCAGACCGCTTTGGCCGAAGGGGCGCAGGTGGCTTTTGGTGGACTGAAAGGCGATCCCACCGCACAGGTTGAAATGAACGCCGACACGCTGACGGTGAACCAAGCCGATGGCACGGCGGTGTTTTCTGGCAATGTCGTGGTGTCTCAGGGTGCGATGAAACTGTCGGCCAATGAGGTGCGCGTGGCCTACGGCGCGGACAAGACCAGCATTGAGACTTTGTATGCCTCGGGCAAGGTGCTGCTGGTCAACGCCTCTGATGCGGCGCAGGCGGATAATGCGGTTTATACCATCGCAAGCGGCGAAGTGGTGATGACCGGTAACGTGCTGCTGACCCAAGGTCAGGCCGCAATGTCGGCGGGCAAGCTGGTGATTGATCTGAAAACCGGCTTGGGCCGCATGGAAGGCCGGGTGAAAACCACCTTCGTGCCGGGGAAGAAGTGATGCTTGATCTGGCGGTTACCGATGGCGATGCGGGCCTGTCGATCCGGCATATCCGCAAAAGCTACAAGCGCCGCCCGGTGATACGCGACGTGTCGCTGCATCTGAACCGGGGCGAAGTGGTGGCGCTGCTGGGGCCGAACGGCTGTGGCAAGACGACGATGTTTTACACCATCGCTGGGTTGGTGACGCCGGAAAGCGGACAGGTCATGATCGACGGGCGCGATGTCACGTCTTTGCCGATGTATCGCCGTGCGCAACTGGGCATTGGCTATCTGCCGCAAGAAGTCTCAATCTTTCGCGGGCTGTCGGTCGAAGATAATATCCTCGCCGTGCTGGAGATCCGAGAGAAGGATCACCACAAGCGCCGCGAACGGCTGGAAGAATTGCTGTCCGAGTTTTCCATCACCCACCTGCGCCGCGCCCCCGCGCTGGCCTTGTCGGGGGGCGAGCGTCGCCGAGTCGAAATCGCCCGTTGTCTGGCGGCTGATCCGAAATATCTGCTGCTGGATGAACCTTTCGCAGGGGTTGATCCGATTGCGGTCGGTGAAATTCGCCATCTGGTGCATGATCTGAAATCGCGCGGCATCGGCGTGTTGATCACCGACCATAACGTGCGCGAAACCCTAGAAATTGTGGATCGCGCCTATATCCTCCACGATGGGGTGGTCCTGAAAACCGGCACCGCCGAGGAAATCGTTAAGGATGAAATGGTGCGCCGGGTCTATCTGGGCGAGAATTTCCGCATCATCTAGCGCAAGTTTAACAATGGCGTGACAGCCCTGTTGACAAGTGCCCCCCTGCATCCCCAAATGATAAGGATGCGAGCCCATTGCGCCTTGCCCAATCAGACGGAAGCGGCCCCCAAACGGCCCCGCGACTTGTGGCGATTGGTCTCGTTAACTTGCTGTAAATCAAAGAGTGTCAACCCTTCCGTGTGTTGCGGAAGTCTATGACCCTATGCGCTAAAGGAGGCATCATGCGCTACCAGATCAGTGGAAAACAAATCGACATCGGCGAGGCTTTACAGACTCATGTGAAGTCCGAATTGGGTGAGGTTGTTGAGAAATACGCTCAACGCCCAACTGAGGCCGTCATCGTTTTTTCCAAGTCGGCGCATGAGTTTGTTTGCGAATCGGTGATCCATCTGTCGACCGGGCTGAACGCCCAAGCCAAGGGTCATGCAACCGAGATTTACGCGGCGTTTGAATCCTGCCGCGAGAAAATGGACAAGCAGTTGCGGCGCTATAAGCGGCGGATCCGCAACCATCACCACAGCCGTCCGGTGCCGGTTGAATTCGGCGAAGGCTCGTCCTATATCCTCGCTCCAACCGAAGAACCGGAAGACGATGACAACGCGGTCGCCCAGCCGATCATTATTGCCGAGATGGAAGCCAAGATTCCGTCGATCACCGTGGGTGAGGCCGTGATGCAGCTGGAACTGACCAGTCAGAAGTTTCTGGTGTTTCGCAATGAAGGACATGCGGGCGTGAATGTCGTATACCGTCGTGATGACGGCAATATCGGCTGGATTGACCCGCGCAACACCAGATAACGTAAGCCGAATGGCTGCGGAAGGACGAGACGCCGGATGGACCTTTCTAAACTGCTGATACCGGGTGCCGTCCGGGTTCTTGGCCAACTGACCAGTAAGAAACGCCTCTTCCAAGAACTGGGAGAGGTGACTTTTCAGGCCTATGGCCTGTCTTCGGCGATTGTTGTCGATGGCTTGCAAGAGCGCGAAAGTCTGGGGCCAACCGGAGTCGGCAACGGCATCGCTTTGCCCCATGCGCGACTTGAGGAAATTGAGAAAATTTTTGGCGTTTTCATCCGGCTGGAAAAACCGCTGGATTATGAAAGCGTGGATCGTCAGCCGGTGGATCTGGTATTCGGTCTGTTTGCACCGAAGGATTCCGGGGTGGAGCACCTGAAAGCGCTGGCGCAGGTGTCGCGCACCATGCGCGATCCGGGGATTTGCGCCAAGCTGCGGGCAAATACCGACCCGGACAAGCTCTATGCGATTCTGACTGAGGCGAGGACGCCGCAGGTTGCCGCCTAGGCCCAGTTTCTAAAGCCGAAGCCTTCGTAATCGCGCCAATAGGCTTCGCGTGCGGCGGCCTCAATATCGGGGCCGTATAGCTCTGCCAGCAGGTAGGGGTGTTTGTCAGCCACCGCGGGCAGCGGTTTGGCATCAAGACCCAGATCAGCGCAGAGATGGGTCAGACCTTCGTTCAGTTTGTCTTCACGGATCAGCAGGTCAGGGCTTTGTACCTGCGCGAAGCCTTGGATCAGCGCGCCTTGCGAGGCGATTTGCGGCATCACCCGCAACTCGGTCCGGCCTGCCAGAACGTGCTTGATCAATTCGAGGAACACCAGAAATCCGGCGCGGAAATCTTCGACGGTCTCAAACGGTTTGCCCTTGGGCGGTAGCTGGAATTTATGCACGCGCTTCAAGTAGGGCCGCAGTTCGGGCATCCATTCTTTGGCGGTGAAATCACACCACGCGGTGTAGGCGCGGGCCAAAGGATGGCGGAGAACGGTGAAACTGCGCTGGCCGGGATGGGCGGCTTTCCATTTGCGCAGAGACTGGCGGTCAAAACTGGGCAGCAGCGGCCCGTAGCTTTGCAGCCATTTCTTCAACTGCGCCTCTGGCCCGCATTTGATCGGCATGAACAACAGATCGGCTTGTTCTGAGGCAATATATTGCGCGACAGCGGCCAGCCGGCGGGGTTCAAAATTCGGCACATGGCTTTGGTTGAACCAATCCAGCGTCGCCAGACCCTGCTGCATTTCCAGCGGGTTAGAGACTTTTTCCGAAATCGCTTCGGGGTTTTGCTTTTTGAAACGGAAGTCGAGGGCTTCGATCCGGGCGGGGATGCCGAGGAAACTGGCAAGGCCATTCAGGACGTCCAACTCACGAATATCTTCATAATCAATGTAATAGGCGGTCTGCCCCGTGGTTTGCAGGGCATGCACCAGCTTGCCTTGGAACTGTTGCAACTGGGCGATCCGGGTGGTGAACTCATCCAAATCAAAACGCGGGCGCACGGTTTTCAGATGTTTGGTGTTCGCCATCCACCACTGATCGCTTTCCTTGGCGATCTTCCAGCTGATAAAACTTTCCAGCTGATTGCGGGTCAGGATGATCTTGGCGCAGGCGCGGTCGGCCAGCACCAGATCAAACACCCGTGGATCGTGATCGGAGAAATAGCGAAACCCCGCCAGCCCCTTGGTCTGCGCCCGCATCGCGCGCAGAAATCCAGCCGGGTCGGCGCTGCGCCCGGCGATGTCGATGCCAAACATCTCTTGCTTGCTTTCGCCCCCGATGAAGAATGGGTTAAACGCCTCACCATGGCAGGATACACCATCGATGGTGTTCAGATTGGCCTCAAGAAAATTCGATCCGGTGCGCATTTCGGCGAAGATCACGAAAGAGCTAAATGCGGTCAAATCACTTCACCAGATAGGGGCGGCCACGCCGCGAGGTCGAGGGGCGCGGATCGTCGCCCGTGGGAAAATCGCCCATCAGCACCGGCTGCATGCCCTGATTGCGTAGGTTTTGCAAGAATTGGCCAAAGCCGGTCAGATCGGCCAGACGCGGCGCTTCGGTCAGACGGCGCATCGCACGCGGACTGATTTCATCAACGATGGTTTGCAAGGGTTCCATCGGGTTTTCAACAAACTCGGCCAACGTCCAAGTGCGCACACGGGCTTTGACCCAAGGCTTGCGGAGTTCATTCAGATACTCTGCCTCAATCTTTTGCAGACGGGCGGCTTCCTTGCGGATTTCGCCGAAGTTGCTGTTGGAGTGGAACAATGGGATCGCCCAAGCCCCTGAAATCACAGAGATTTGCGCGTTGGGATCACCCGCGATGAAGTTGGTCAGCACTTGGCTGTCATCCGGGCCGAACTGAAAACACTGCCGCTCGCCGCGGGTGTTCCAGATCAAGTTGGTCAGAAACGAGGTCGGGTTATAGTCGCGGATGGCAGCGGAATCGCAGACCGCACCGTTGTAGATTTTCTCGCCACCCGCGAATTCAATCCGGTCTGCGGCGAACAGATGGCCATGCACACGGGTTCCGGTGGCCTTGCCGAGCCAGATTTCAAAATTATCGAACAGATCGGCGAAGCCTTCAAACACCGAATAGGGCGCTGCGGTGCGGCCATTTTCCCAGTTTTCGTTGGGATGGCGCGACTGCATGTACAGGCCGGGGCGGCCTTTTGTGCGCCGCTCGACCGCTTTGGCGAACAGGCGGTCAATCTTGCCGGGGTTCGGCTCTGCCGCCGCTTGGCCACCGGGGTCACCTGACAGAAAGGTTTTATAAAGCCGCCCCGCATGCGGCCAGATTTTGCGGGCGACAAAGCAATCTGACCTGCGCAGCAATTGCAGATGGTCGTCGTAGAAAATATGCGGTTTGCCCTGAAAATCGAACTTTGACAGCGTCAGCGAGCGGCTTTCGACATTGGCCGAAACCTGCCGCACCAAGGTTTGAAAATAGCTTTCGTCGGGAATCCAGACGCGGCGGAAGTAGCGGTCGATTTCATCTCGCTCGGGGTTTTCCAGAATGGCGGACAGGGTTTGCCGGGTCAGGCACCACCACTGGCTACCTAAGTGCGGCACGATGCCCGCAGGGATGCGACGGCGGAAGCCAAGGCGGCGTTGCAGGCGGACGTAACCGTCAAACAAGCGGCGTTTTTTGCGCCAACTGAACGGGAAGCGCAGAGTGAAACGCTCTACATCAAGGCCGCCAATGGTCCAGCCGACATCTTCGGTGGTGACGGATTCGATGAAATCGGTGCGCGGACGATCAGTGAGATAGGCCACCATTTCTTCAACCGGGCGCAAAGGCAGGCAGGAACCTGAAGCCAGGTAGACATGCCGTACCTGCGGAAAGTCGCGCAGCATGATGGTGGAGGCCTCTTGCGTGGCGGCGACAATGCCCCAAGTGCCCCATTCGCAGGCATGGCGGCCAGAAAATCTGATATTATCAAGGTCGTTCAACGCCTTGACCAGACCGTCATAGGCCTTGCGCTTAACCCGTCGATCCACATGAATCACCACCGGGCAACCGCGCACTGCCCAATGCCGCGCCACCTGTGCCGCGCGGTCAAATGCCGTGTGGCACAGCATGACGATGCCAACGCTCATGCCCAGTTGCCTTTCGACATCAGGCCCAAAATCTCCAACTGGCGCCAGTTGATGTATTTCTCACTCCACTTGCACCACAGATCAGGCTGGGTGCTGATCCCGGCGCGGTAAGCGCGGTATTCATGGCTGTTGGCGTAATGCTGGCGACGTTCCATTTCTTCCTCGGCCTTATGGGCAAAGGTATCGAGAAACTTGGCATGAAGCAGGCAACCGGAGGCTTTCTCGCCGCCCCATTCATCATAAACCTGATTCAGGCCTCGCGGCAGCAGCATGTGGGTCGATGACACATAGGCGTAATCGCGATCCCACTTCACCAGCGGAATTTTGTTCAGGGCAGGCGCGCGTTCGGGCAGATCCTGGAAGAACATCCGCAGGCGCGGGCCGCCTTGGATCCACAGATTGCCGAATTTCTTGTTGCGGTGGATGATGTAATTGCCAGAGTCGAAATAAGACGCGACCTCAAATGGGTCTTGGTCTTCGGCATAGGGGGCGGCGTCAAACGGGCCTTTGGGATACATATCCAGCAGCATCGCCGAGAAAGATTTGATCGAGGAGGCATCCAGCCAATCGGTCAGCGCCCGCAACGGACGGGTGTCGCAGAATGGGTAGACGAAGAATTCATCTGGATCGACGATCAGCGCCCAGTGGCCGTGAGCGTATTTGTTTTGCAGATAGTTCAGCCAATCCACCCCGAAGCGGGCGCGTTTGTAGCTGTGCTTGGTGGTCCAGAGCGAGACATCGGGCTGTGCTTGCAGATATTCGCGGCTGCCATCGTCGCTGTCATTGTCGACGATAACGAAATGATTGACGCCCAGATTGCGGTAATAGCGCAGGAAATACGGCAACCGGATACGTTCATTGCGCAGGGTGGAGAACAGCAAGATATGATCGGGTGCGATCAGATTGGTGCGATCTACTATGCCACGCAGCTCCCGCCGCTTGCGAAAAGCACGGATTCGCCAGCGCTTGCGCGCCAGCCGCAGCATATATCTTGAGAATACACCCACCCTATACTTCCACTTGCCCCGTGACCGTCCTTAACGGGGTATCACATCCTGCTTAACACAAGCTTGAAATGTTCCGCCCAGTTTGGTGGCGTCTTTACCGTCCTTTTCGTTATCCCAACCTTGGCCAATCGGCTGATTGTTTCCATCCAAGAATAACTGTCCGTAACGTCAAGGTAAACTGCGAACTCCCCCAGAAGCTCTTGAAATACCGGCAAATCAACGGCGACAACCGGGGTGCCTAGACTAGCAGCCTCCAGCGCGGGGATGCCGAAGCCCTCGGCAAAGCTTGGAAAGAGTAAAGCTTGCGCGCCTTGCAACAGAAAGGCGATCTGGCCATCGGTTAGGCCAGCACGTTCCTGAACCGGGGAATCATCGGGCAGCGCATCCAACCGGGCGAAGACCTCGGCGTTGGACCAGCCGCGCCCGCCAAGGATCAGCAGGCCGGGGGGCTCGGGCATTTGCGCCCAGAGGTTCAGCAGCAGGGCGTGATTCTTGCGCGGCTCGATGGTGCCGAGAGTGACGAAATACGGCTGCGCGGGGATGTCAGTGGCGATGGGTTGCGCGACGGGAACGCCCAATTTGGCGGTGATGCCATCCGGCACGCGGCCCAAGCGCGCCAGTTGCACCTCGGTCTGCGCGCGGGTGGCTTGGGTGGTGTGGATCACCAGATCGGCGTGGATCGCCACCACCTGCATCTTGCGACGGAAGGGGGCCACGGTATCGGGGCGGGCGAATTCGGGATGATCAAGCGGGATGGTGTCATGCACCAACACGGCGATTTTCAGGCCAGCAGCGCGGATTTGGCGTAAGACCCGGTCGTCCAGATTGGCGTGACCCGTGTTGAAATAGCTGGAGCCGGGGGGCAGGTGGCGCTTGAGCAGACGCGCCAGACCGCGCTTGGTGCAGCGGGCGATGGCGAGACAGCGCAGGGCGGCCTCGGTCCGACCGCGCGCGGGGTCACGCCGCCACGCGATGCGGCCAATCAGGTCACTGCGGGTTAGGTCAAGCGTACCATCGCGCAAAGCCGCCATCGCGGTGCGGTCCAGCAGCAAAAGGCCCAGCGCTGTCCGCACCAGACCCAAGCACGGTGTATCCAAGCGCAAAAACTGATCAAGATAGGCGAACTCAACCCGGTCAACCCCGGTCATCGGTCCCTTGCCCAGACGCGACATCAGCCGCGTCAGGTCAAGCAGCCGCGCCGGGACCACCGCTTACTGCGCCGCTTTTTGCAATGCGATCATGTCGTTCAGGTAGGCACCGAATTCCTCACGCAGATCGGGGCGCGCAAGACCAAACGCCACCGTCGCTTGCAAGAAGCCGGCTTTCGAGCCGCAATCATAGCGCTGGCCACGGAAGCGATAGCCGTAGACCTTGCCGGACTTGGTTTCCTCAGCGATGGCGTCGGTCAGCTGAATCTCACCACCCGCGCCTTGTTTCATTTTGTTCAGGTTGCTCAGCACCTTGGGCGTCAGGATATAACGGCCAATCACCGCGAGATTAGACGGCGCATCCTCGGCCTTGGGCTTTTCAACCATGCCCTTGGCCAGCACGATTGCGCCCATATCCTCGGCAATGTCCAACACGCCATAGGATGAGGCTTTGTGCGGCGGCACTTCCATTGCCGCAACCATATTGCCACCGGTTTGCTCGTAAGCTTCCATCATCTGCTGGAGGCAGGGCTTTTCGGCCGCGATCACGTCATCGGGCAGCAGCACGGCGAAAGGCTCATCCCCGATCAGACGACGGGCGCACCAAACGGCGTGGCCAAGGCCCAAGGGCCGGGTTTGACGCAGATAGGCAATCGCGCCGGAATCCATGTTGGTTTCCTTCAGGATCTCCAACAAATCATCTTTCCCGGCTTTGCGCAGGGTGTTTTCCAGCTCGGGTGAGTGATCAAAATAATCCTCAAGCGCGGATTTGCCGCGCGAGGTGACGAAGATAAACTCTTTGATGCCCGCCGCACGCGCCTCATCAATCGCGTATTGGATCAGCGGCCGGTCCACCAGCGTCATGATCTCTTTCGGGATGGATTTGGTGGCTGGCAGGAATCGTGTGCCCATACCGGCAACCGGGAACACTGCTTTCGTGACTTTTTTGATCTTCATTTGCCCAATCTTTCGCGCAGCCTAAGCATTTTTGTTATCTTCAGCCTACCGCAGAAATCTTAACAGAACAATCTGTCTACGATGCCTAGGGCGGGTGTCGAGGTGTAGCAGTACGCCTTTACAACGCCCGTTGCGGGGAAAAGTTGCATGGATGCAGCAAATTTCCGCCGCCGCTTAGGCGATTGGGCGATATCGGGCAAGACGCGCGGCTTCTTCTTTCACGCGTTTGCGGAACGAGATAAGCTGAAAGCGCGGCCCCTGCCGCGTCGATTGGCCAAAGATACCGCCTGTTTGCAGCCAGTAGCCCTCGGGTTGGAAGCTGAGTTTGTGCGGGCGGGCCGTGGGGGTGAATAGGAAAACCGTGGTGATGGCCGCGGTGATGGCCGTAGCTTCGGCCAACAGGCGGCGCTTTTGCCAGAACCGCCCGGCGAGGATTTTGCCGGGGCGCGGGCCTGTGGTCAGCGGTTGTAGAGGTGTGGTGGCTGCGGAGAGCGGTGGCAGTGCTGCGAAGAGATGGGCCAGCCCCTCGGCCCAGCCTTGGGTGAGGCTGGTGAGCAGGGCAAGCTCAGCTTTCGCGTCAATGCGGCCAGCGCGGCGATGCTCGGCGATGCGAGCGGATTCTCGCAGGGATAGAGCCTTTAGCGCAGCACCCATGTCAGCTTCGGGCGCGTGGCGGCGTAGGAAAATCGCGGTGCTGGCGGCGATGTCATGCAGGCTGAGCGGCACGCGATTTGCGGCGCGGCGGGTGCTGGCGAGATAGCCGTGATGCACCTGCGCGCCGGGAATGATCGCGGTGAGGCCGGAGAGGCGCAGGTTCACATCGGCTTCGTCGAGGTAAAACCGATAGGCCGGATCGAAACCCCCGATTGCCAGCAAAGCATGGCGGCGGAAGGCGCAGTTGGTGCCTTGGGTTTTGACCGCGCGCTTCGGGGTGTTTGGGCGCAGCGCCGGTTCGGTGATGGTCAGCGGGTGATCTTGGCCGAATTGATCAACCTCGCAAGCCTGCCATTGGTAAGAAATGCCGTTGCGGCCCCGGATAAAGCCCGTGCTGGCGGTCACTTCTGGATCGGCAAAGGCCGCAGTCAGCCGCGACAGCCACGTCGGTTCTGCCACCGCATCATCGTCGATGAAGGCTACGATGGAAGCAGCGGCCACTGCCAACCCGGCATTGCGGGCGGCGCTGATGTTGGTCTCGTCAAACGTCACGCATTTCAGCGGTAGTTTCAGAGTTTTAGTTTGCCGGATGCCATCGGGATCGGCCACCACGATCAGCTCAAAATTTGGGTGATCCTGCTGGGTTAGAGCCACAATGCAGCGCATCAGCGCCGCCGGACGGTGGCGGCTGACGACGATGACACTGATGGGGGCCGTGGTCATGTAAGCGCTGCCAACGCTGCCTCGATCACCGGCACGTCGGAGGGGTTGTTCAACTCCCAAAAGGTCAGACCCTTGCCATCAACCTCTACGCAAAGCACTTGCCGACCATTTTCAAGGAAGCGGAGTTGTTCCAGACCCTCAAGCGTCTCGAGCGGACCGATGGGCCAGCTTGGATAGCCAGTCAGCGCCGCGGGACGGTAGGCGTAGACGCCGACGTGGTGGAAAACCGGGGTGGGCTCGTCATCGGCATAGACGCGCCCGGTGAAAGGAATCACCTCCTTCGAGAAATAGAGGCCCCGCATTCCGGCACCAAAAACCGCCGTGGTGCCGCCGACCCGCCCCGCACGACGATCCGCCAGAAAACCATTCAGCGCGCGACCATCGCAGCGCAGCACCGGGGTGGCAATGTCGGCTTCCGGGGTAGCACGCAGCCCAGCGATGAGGTCTTCAACGAACCATGCAGGCGTCAACGGCGCGTCGCCTTGCAGGTTGACGATCACCTTATACCCCGACAACAAGGCCGCCACTTCAGCGCACCGTTCGGTGCCGTTTCGCGCGGTGGAGGAGGTCATAATCACCTCAGCCCCGAAGCCCGTCGCATGGTCGCGGATGCGGTCATCATCCGTCGCCACCACCACGCGGGCAATGCCGCGCACGGCCATTGCGGCTTCCCAACTGCGGCGGATCAGGGTCTTTTCGCCATCCGGGCCTTTCAGCGAAACCAAGGGCTTGCCGGGGTATCGCGCGCTGGCGTAGCGGGCGGGGATGGCGAGAAGCACGCTCATTTTTGCAAAATCACGCCGGGAGCGTAGGCGATGAAGAACGGGTTGTCCCAGCCTTGCTTGCCGTAAGCGAGCGGCGTCTGATCATCAAAGCGCACCACATGGCCGCCCGCGCCGCGCAAGACCGCATCGCCTGCGGCGGTGTCCCATTCCATGGTGCGGCCAAGGCGGGGGTAAAGATCGGCTTCGCCCGTCGCCACCAGACAGAATTTCAGGCTGGAGCCTGCGGATTTCATATCCTTGCAGGCGTATTTCGCGATGTAGTCATCGGTTGCCGCATCGCGGTGGGACTTTGAGGCCACCACCATCAGCGCGGTATTGTCGGGCTTGGAGACGGAAAGCGGCGTCACCGGGCCTGCCACATCCTTAGCGAAGGCCCCGGTTTCTTCCACCGTCGAACCATCCGCTCGCGTATAGAACAACCGCCCCTGCGCCGGCGCATAGACCACGCCGCGCAACGGCACACCGTTCTCGACATAGGCGATGTTCACCGTAAAATCGCCACGCCGTTGTACGAATTCTTTGGTGCCATCCAACGGATCAACGATCAGGAAGGTTGAGGCCGTCAGCGCATGGCTATCGGCCTGCTCTTCGGTGATCAGCACCACATCCGGGAACGCAGCGCGCAGCCCAGCCGAGATGATCGCATCGGCAGCCTCATCGGCCTCGGTCACCGGGCTGGCATCGGATTTCGACTTCACCGCGAAATCGGGGCCATTGTAGACCTGCATGATGCGGTCGCCTGCTTCCAGTGCCAGACGGCGGATGACGGGGATCAGATGGTCAAAGTTCATAGGCTCTCCTGACAAGCGCGTCATCGCATTGCCGTGTTGTTGATTAATTCAGACATCGCCTTTATCATCGCTTGCAAAGGGAACAGCAAGATTTCCTGCGCTATAATGGGCTTCGCCCAAACATGAGGTTGCGGTAATGTTTCGCCCGGAAGTCAAGCGCACCAAGGTGACCAGCGGTTTCGCCATGCTGGAGCTGATCTTTCACGCCGCCGTGCGCAACGTGCGCAAGCAGCACGGCAATGCGGTGATCGGGCTGCTGATGAGCATCATTCAATCGGTGCTGATGGTGGTGATCATGGTGTTCATGTTCGACCTTTTACAGATGCGCGGCTCGGCTTTGCGTGGTGATTTTGTGCTGTATATCATGTCGGGGGTGTTCAATTTCGCCACCCATGCCAAAACCCTAAGTGCGGTTTCAAAGTCAGACGGGCCAACCTCGGCGATGATGAAGCACTCGCCGATGAATACCATCGTCTCTATCGCATCTGCGGCGCTTGGCGCGCTGTATCTGCAAACGCTTTCAGCGGGCTGCATCCTATTCTTTTATCACACGTTGTGGACTCCGATCACCATTTACGACCCGATCCCGGTGATCGGCATTTACATGCTGTCTTGGGCCTCGGGCATTGGCGTAGGGATGATTTTCAAGGCCGCAACCCCTTGGCAGCCCGAGTTTTTCAGCATTGCGACCTCAATCTACGCCCGCGCCAATATGATCTTTTCTGGCAAGATGTTCTTGGCCAACACCATGCCGTCCAGTCGCTTGCACTATTACACATGGAACCCGCTGTTTCATTCGATTGACCAAACACGCGGCTATATGTTTCAGAATTACCACCCGCATAACAGCTCGATCGAATACACCATCTGGGTGACATTCGTGCTGATCGTGATTGGGCTGATGGGTGAGAATTTCACGCGCAGGCATGTCTCGGCCAGTTGGGGCGCCGGACGATGAAGCGGCTGGCGCTGTGTCTTGGCCTGCTGTGGCCGGGCTTGGCAGCTGCGCAGGTTTTGCCAGCGCTGTATGATGTGGCCGGGGTCGCGGGTGATGATGTGCTGAATGTTCGGGTAGGCCCAGATGCCGATAGCGCCGCCATGGGCAGCTTGTCGCCCAATGCCAAAGCGGTTGAGGTTGTGGCGCTAAGCCCGGATGGCAAATGGGCGCAGGTCAATGCGGGTGAGGGGGCGGGTTGGGTGGCGCTGCGGTTTTTACACAAGCAGGATCGCCCTGACTGGTTTGCATTGGAATACAGTCTGGAATGTTCCGGGACCGAGCCGTTCTGGACCTTATTCGTTGACCCGCCCACCAAATCGGTTCACCTCAACACTCCTGATGCAGAAGGGCCCGAACTGGATATAAAAGCCAGCTGGCCGGGCACTGCGGCCCAACCTATCGCCGCCGTGCAATACGCCAGCGAAGACGCCAGTGGCATCGCCGTGCTGCGCGGGCAGGCCTGTGCGGATGGGATGTCTGACCAAAGCTTTGGCATCAGCCTTGATCTGTTTCAGGCGGCAAGCCCCGATCAGCCCGCGCAAACCCTGCATGGTTGCTGTCGTTTGGCGCCTTGGGCACCCTGAAATCCGCCCCCTTAAACCAAACCCGGCAATTTTTCCGATCATTGATTAGGTTTTACCCCCCACGCAGCGCTTGCAGGGTCAAATCAGCCTGCCTATATACGCCCAGAAGCCGGAAACGGGCAGTAGCCCTTCCGGGTCTCATGGGATCGGGACGGAATGCCTGTTTGGGTTCCGCACCACAACATCGCCGAAGGAAAGGGACCTACTTATGGCCAAAGTCATTGGGATTGACCTCGGGACGACCAACTCTTGCGTCGCCATCATGGACGGATCGCAACCCCGGATCATCGAAAACTCGGAAGGCGCGCGCACCACGCCGTCTATCGTCGCCTATACGGAGACAGAGCGTCTGGTCGGCCAAGCTGCCAAACGGCAGGCTGTCACCAACGCCAGCAACACGATCTTCGCCGTCAAGCGTTTGATTGGTCGTCGGCATGACGATCCGGTTATCGTTAAAGACCAGAAGAACATGCCCTACAAGATCGTCAACGGTGGCAACGGCGATGCTTGGGTCGAAGTGCGCGGTGAGAAGTATTCCCCGGCGCAGGTTTCGGCTGTCATCCTGCAAAAGATGAAAGAAACCGCTGAAAGCTACTTGGGCGAAACCGTCACCCAGGCCGTGATCACGGTGCCTGCCTATTTCAACGACGCGCAACGCCAAGCCACCAAAGACGCGGGCCGCATCGCCGGTCTGGAAGTGCTGCGCATCATCAACGAGCCGACCGCAGCTGCTTTGGCCTACGGTCTGGACAAAAAAGAAGCCCGCACCATCGCGGTTTATGACCTTGGCGGCGGTACGTTCGATATCACCATTCTGGAAATCGACGATGGCTTGTTTGAGGTCAAATCCACCAACGGCGACACCTTCCTTGGTGGTGAAGACTTCGATATGCGCATCGTCAATTACTTGGCGGATGAGTTCAAGAAAGAGCACGGCGTTGATCTGTCCTTGGACAAGATGGCGCTGCAACGCCTGAAAGAAGCTGCCGAGAAAGCGAAGATCGAGCTTTCGTCCAGCCAGCAGACTGAAATCAACCAGCCGTTCATCTCGATGGACAAAAACACCGGCCAGCCGCTGCACTTGGTGGTCAAGCTGACCCGTGCCAAGCTGGAATCTTTGGTCGATGATCTGGTCAAAAAGTCGATGAAGCCCTGCGCTGCTGCGTTGAAAGACGCTGGCATCTCTATCGGCGACATCGACGAAGTGGTTCTGGTCGGCGGTATGACCCGGATGCCGCGCGTTCTGGAAGAAGTCACCAAATTCTTCGGCAAAGAGCCGCATAAGGGTGTGAACCCGGATGAAGTCGTGGCCGCTGGCGCTGCGATCCAAGCAGGTGTGCTGCAAGGCGACGTCAAAGACGTTGTCCTGCTCGACGTGACTCCGCTGTCCTTGGGCATTGAAACCCTTGGCGGCGTGTTCACCCGCCTGATCGACCGCAACACCACGATCCCGACCAAAAAGTCACAGGTGTTCTCGACCGCCGAAGACAACCAGAACGCCGTGACTATCCGCGTGTTCCAAGGCGAGCGCGAAATGGCAGCCGACAACAAGATGCTGGGCCAGTTCAATCTGGAGCACATCCCGCCGGCCCCGCGTGGTTTGCCCCAGATCGAGGTAACGTTTGATATTGATGCCAACGGCATCGTGTCGGTGAAAGCCAAAGACAAAGGTACTAACAAAGAGCAAGCGATCACCATTCAAGCCTCGGGCGGCCTGTCCGACGAGGATATTGAGAAAATGGTGAAAGACGCTGAGGCTAATGCCGAGTCGGATAAAGAACGTAAAGAGCTGGTGGAATCGAAGAATCAGGCCGAAAGCCTGCTGCATTCGACCAAACGCTCGTTGGCGGAACACTCCGACAAGGTTGATCCTTCGACCGTTGAAGTGATCGAACTGGCAATGTCGGCGCTGGAAGATGCGCTGGCGACTGAAAATGCTGGCAAGATCAAGGGCGGCATCCAGAACCTGACCGAAGCGGCGATGAAGCTGGGCGAGGCGATCTACAAAGCCTCGGCAGACCAAGCCGACGGTAAGGATGAGGATGATCAGCGCGGCGTGGATGAAGACATCATCGACGCTGACTTCGAAGATCTCGGGAACAACAAGCGGAAGTAAGCCGCCAGGAACGAAAACAGGGCGGCCCAGCTAAGGGCCGCCCTGCCGCGTTCCCGTGAAGGGGTTTTGCATGGCAAAGCGCGATTACTACGACATTCTGGGTGCCTCGAAGGGTGCTTCCGCCGAGGATTTGAAGAAGGCTTACCGGGTGAAAGCGAAAGAGCTTCACCCCGACCGCAATTCCGACAATCCCAACGCCGAAGCCCAGTTCAAAGAACTGAACGAAGCCTATGAGGTGATGAAAGACGCCGATAAAAAGGCGGCCTACGACCGCTATGGCCATGCGGCCTTTGAAGGTGGCATGGGCGGCGGCGGTCAACGTGGTGGCTATGCGGGCGGCAATGGCGATTTCGCAAGCGCCTTCTCGGATGTGTTCGAAGATCTGTTCGGTAACTTCACCGGTGGCCGTGGCGGTGGCGGGCGCTCGCGCGCCCAGCGTGGGTCTGACCTGCGCTACAATCTGCGTGTCAGCATGGAAGAAGCCTTTGCGGGCGTTCAGAAAACCATCAACGTGCCAACCTCTGTGACCTGTGACATCTGCCACGGCACCGGGGCGGAAGGCGGTGCTGAACCCGTCACCTGCCCCACCTGCTCCGGCATGGGCAAGGTCCGCGCGCAGCAAGGTTTCTTCACCGTGGAACGCACCTGCCCCACTTGTAACGGTGCGGGACAGATGGTGAAAAACCCCTGCAAAAACTGCGCAGGGCATGGCCGGGTTGAGAAAGATCGTTCGTTGTCGGTCAACATCCCGGCAGGGGTGGAAACTGGCACCCGCATCCGTTTGGCGGGCGAAGGCGAAGCCGGGATGCGCGGCGGCCCGTCGGGTGATCTCTACATCTTCATCGAGATGAAAGAGCACGCGATTTTCCAACGCGACGGCGTGCATCTGTTCTGCCGCGTGCCGATCACTCTGGCGACGGCGGCTTTGGGTGGTGAGATCGAAGTGCCCACGATCGACGGCGGAAAATCCCGTGTCAAAGTGCCTGCGGGCGCGCAAACCGGCAAGCAAATGCGCCTGCGCGCCAAGGGCATGCCCGCGCTGCGTGGTGGTGGCTCGGGCGATATGGTGATCGAATTGGCGGTGGAAACCCCCGTCAACCTGACCACGCGCCAGAAAGAAATCCTGCGCGAGTTTGATACGCTGGCGACGGATAACAACCCGGAAGGCTCGTCGTTCTTCTCCAAAGTCAAAGGCTTTTGGGACGGAATGAAAAGCTAAATCAAGGCGGGCAGCGATGCCCGCCTAATTCATTGGCGCACCGCCTTCTTCTTTGCGCCGCGCCACAAAAGCCGCCAAAGCCTCATCAATCGCAGGGTCCAGTGGTGGCTGCTCGTACTCCACAAGCAGTTGTTTCCACACCAGATTGGCTCGCTCGCGCGTCTTGATGCCACCCTTGCCCAGCCATGTCGTATGGTTGTCCCAATTCGACAGCAGCGGCGTGTAGAACGCCTGTTCATAACGGCTCATCGTGTGTTCTGATCCAAAGAAATGCCCGCCCGACCCCACTTCACGGATCGCATCGAAGGCCAAGGTCGCCTCATCCACCACCAGCGGCTTGAAATATTCCTGCATCATTTGCAGCATTTCGGCATCGACAATCAGCTTCTCAAAACTCGCCGTCAGCCCGCCATGCAGCCAGCCAGCCGCGTGTTCGATCAGATGTGCCCCGCCCATCATCGCGCCCCATAGCGACATCTGGGATTCATACGCCGCCTGCGCATCGACCTCATTCGCCGCATTCACATTCGACGACCGGAACGGCACCCCAATCAGCCGCGCGAGTTGTCCCGAAGCCTGCGCCGCCTTGGTATATTCCGGCGTGCCGAACGCAGGCGCACCGGATCGCATATCGACGTTTGAGGTAAACCCGCCATACATCACCGGCACCCCCTTTCGCACGATCTGGGTCAAAGCAATCCCCACCATCGCCTCGGCATGCTGCATCACCAACGCCCCCGCCAGCGTCACCGGGCTCATCGCGCCTGCCAAGGTAAACGGGGTGATCACCACCACCTGACCAAACTCTGCCATCATCATCAGCCCTTCGGCCATCGGAATATCCAACTGCAACGGCGAGTTGGTGTTGATGATACCTAGCAGACAGGGCCGATCCCGCAGCCCCTCTGGCGTGGTGCTCAAACTGATCGCCGCCATCTCGATACCATCTAGGGTGCGCTGCTGGCCCAAAGTTTCCGTCTGCCAGTTCTTGTCCAACAGCTGGATTTGCGCATGAAAACAGTCGAGGTAACGGGTATTCGGAGGCAGATCCATCGGCTCAAACGGATTGCCGCCGCTTTGGTGGATCACGTTCAGGCTTTGCACCAGCTTCAGATAATCCTGCATTTCGGCAAAGGTGCCATTCCTGCGACCGCCATCATTGTCCATCACATAGGCCGGCCCACCGACCGAGGCGAACACACAATCCGCGCCACCGAACCGCAGGCTCCGCGCCGGATTGCGCGCCTCCAGCCTAAAGCTACGCGGCACCGTCGACAGCAAACTGCCGACCAAATCCGCATCCAGCCGCACCGTGTCACCCGAAACCTCTGCTCCCGCCCGTGCGAACAAGTCCCGCGCGCGAGGCTCCAGCACCGCCATGCCAATCTCGGCCAGCACCCGCAGGGCGGAGTTGTGGATCGCCATGACATGATCCGTCGACAGCACTTCGGTGGGCGCGTAGGGGCGCGGCACCTGCCCGAATGGCGTTTGATGTAGCGTGCCCATGGTGCGCGGGCCACGGGTAGCGCTGCGTTTGCGCGGGGCGGAATCGGTCATAGCAATCCTTTCAACGGCGGTTTTTCGCGCCGCAACACAGGCTCCACTGCCGCGCCAAATCCCCGCGCAAAGCGGTGCGCCGAATAGACCGCATCGGCGATGGAGGATGGTTGCAAACAGTCCCCCACGCGTGAAACGGCAATGCCAGCGGCCATCAATGGCGCATAAAGATCATCCACGGGCAGCCGCCCCGTCACTGCAATCAGCGTCCCGCAAAAGCGTTCTGTCACGCGTCCAGTATAGGCGCAGGCCAACCGCACAACCCCAGCCGCCTGCCCGACCAGCAGATGCGAGGCGACAATCTCGACTCCTGCCTCCAGCAACTGCGTTTGCACAAAGCCTTGCTCATCCGTCAGCGCTGTCCAGCTTGAGGCCATCGCATGGGGGGTCACATAGCAAACCGGATGCCCTTGCGCCCGCAGCCGTTCCGCCAGCGCCCCGCCCATGAAATAATGCTCGTCATCATAGATCACCGCCGGGCCATTTACCGTAGCCCCCGCAAAAACATCATCAGGCGTCAGCGACTCAGGCAAATCCAACACCTGCATCCCCGTCACCCCCACACCATCCCGCCGCCAGCGCGAGCCTGTTGCCAGCACCACATGATCCGCGCCGAAATCGACAATGTCGCCCGCCGTCATCTCGCTACCCGGATAGACCTGCACATTGTCCAGCTTGCCGATCATATGCGCCCGCCAATCGCGCACCCGGATCCACGTTCCCAAACCGGGCAGCGTCGATTCCCGCAAAATCCGCCCGCCCAACGCGCTCCCAGATTCAGCCAAACTCACCTCGGCCCCACGCCGCCCCAAACTCAGCGCCGCCTCTAGCCCCGCTGGCCCAGCCCCCACCACCAGCACCTTTTGCCGCTTTGGCAGCACCGCAATCCGTTCAGGATGCCAGCCCTGCCGCCACTCCTCGGCCATCGTCGGGTTTTGCGTGCAGCGCAGATGCACCGCCTCGTTGTTCGCGGCACGGCACATATTGCAGCCGATGCACTCGCGGATCTCATCGGCCCGACCTTCGCGGATTTTCAACGGCAGAAACGGGTCGGCGATGGAGGGCCTTGCTGCCCCGATGAAATCCTGCACGCCACGCTTGATCTGCGCCACCATCGTCTCGGGTGAGGTGAACCGCCCAACCGAAACCACCGGCTTCGTGGTCAAGCTTTTCACAAACGCCACATAAGGCTCCTGAAATCCCTCACCGCTGAACCGCGCCGATTTGCTGTCATTGCCCAGCGCCCCTGCGATGTTCACATCCCACAGGTCCGGCAGTTCCGCGAGCATCTCAATCACCTCGCGCCCCTCGCCTGCGCTGGTGATGCCGCGCGGACCGTGCAATTCGTCCACCGCCAACCGCACCGCCACCGCACAAGTATCGCCAACAGCTTCTTTGGTATCCTCAATCATCTCACGCAGCAGCCGCGCCCGATTCTCCAAGCTGCCGCCATAGGCATCCCCACGGGTGTTGCTGCGGCCTGACAGGAACTGAAACGGCAGATAGTCGTGCCCGGCGTAGACGTAAATTATATCAAACCCAGCCCGCTTGGCCCGCAGTGCCGCGTCGCGCTGCCATCCGCGAAACGCCTTAATATCGCTGGCATCCATCGCCCGCGCCGTCGTCGGCAGATGGAACATCGCCGGTTGAATGTCTGGCGAAATACCCGGTACACGTGTCATCCGGTTCGACGCATGTGCCCCACCATGCCACAGCTCAATCCCTGCCAGACTGCCATGCGCATGGATCGCATCGGCGGTCAGCGCCAGCGCTGGAATGTCGCTGTCATCCCACAAAGTCAGAAAGCCATGCGGGCTGTCGTCCGAGGTCGGATGGATCGAGCAATACTCGGTGCAGACTACGCCCCAGCCGCCTTCTGCCTTGATCCCGCGCAACGCCGCCCCGGCTTGTGGGCGTTGCCAGCCCAAACCAGTGGCGTGCGGAGTCTGGTAAAACCGATTCGGCGCAGTGACCGGCCCGATCTTCACAGGCTCAAACAAGATCGCGTGGGTGGGGTCCATCATCGCCTCAGTGTTGAATGATCGTATAGTATTAGTGTATTTATCTATGCGTCAATGCCCTTAAATTTATGTTGCCAAACGCAATCGTCTTGTTAAATTATCGTTCAACAAGAGGATAGCATGACGCAAATTCAAACCGAGTTCCCGCATCAGGTGCAGATCGTCGAAACCCTCTGGGTGCCGTTGCCGGATGGCACGCAGCTGGCGGCAAAGCTGTGGCTGCCCGTTACCGCACTGACGGAGGCGACTCCGGTTCCGGTGCTGCTGGAATACCTGCCATATCGGTTGCGCGACGGCACCCGCACCCGCGATCAGGGCCTGCATATGTATGTGGCAGGGCATGGCTATGCCTGCATCCGGCTGGACATTCGCGGCACGGGCGACTCCGAGGGGATCATCACAGGCGAATATACCGAGCAGGAACAGCTTGACGGTGTCGCCGCGATAGAATGGTTGGCGCAGCAACCGTGGTGCGATGGGCAAGTGTCGATGATCGGCATTTCTTGGGGCGGCTTCAATGGCTTACAAATCGCCGCCCGTCAGCCCGCCGCGCTGAAATCTATAATCACCGTGGGGTCAACCGACGACCGCTACGCAACCGATATTCACTGGGTCGGCGGCTGTCTTTCCAAAGACAATTTCGACTGGTCCGCCACGATGTTTTCCGGCAACGACCTGCCGCCTGATCCGCAAATTGTCGGTGAGGCGTGGCGCGCAATGTGGATGCAGCGCATCCAAGCCAACCAGCCGTGGATCATCGAGTGGCTGCACCATCAGCGCCGCGATGATTACTGGAAACAGGGTTCGATCTGCGAGGATTTTTCTGCCATCACAATCCCGGTCTATGCCATCAGCGGCTGGGCCGACAATTACTCCGAAGCCGTGCCGCGCCTGCTGGCGAACCTGACAGGCCCCCGCCTTGGCCTGATCGGCCCTTGGGCGCACAGTTACCCGCACGAAGTCACTGTTGAGCCCGCCATCGGCTGGCTGCAAGAACTGGTGCGCTGGCTGGATCATTGGACCAAGGCCATCGACACCGGCATGATGGATCAGCCGATGTATCGCGTCTGGATGCAGGACCATGTGCCGCCGCAAACCTGCTATCTCGAACGCCCCGGTCGTTGGGTGGCTGAAGACATTTGGCCCTCACCCCGCATCCAACCCGAACGGCTAACCCTTGGCACGCACGGCGTTCTAGGTGGCACGGGTTCCGGCACCCAACACATCTGCTCGCCGCTCTGGGTCGGCCTGACTGCCGGAGAAGTCGGCCGCTACGGCAACGATGCCGACTGGCCCACCGATCAGCGCGAGGATGATGGCGGCTCGCTGGTATTCACCACCGCGCCCCTGCTTGAGGCCAAAGAGCTCCTCGGCGCGCCACAACTGCACTTGCGCTTCTCCAGCGACAAACCCCAAGCCCTCGTCGCCGTCCGCCTGAACGATATCGCCCCCGATGGCCGCTCTACCCGCGTTAGCATCGGCCTGCTGAACCTGACCCACCGCGACAGCCACGAACATGCCGCAGCCCTGATCCCCGGCCAAACCTACATCGCCACCGTTGACTTAGACGACATTGCCCACGCCTTCCCGCCCGGCCACCGCATCGCAGTATCAATCTCCACCACCTACTACCCGATCGCTTGGCCCTCACCCGAGCTTGCCACCCTCACCATCCACCTCGGCGAAAGCCACCTAGAACTCCCCATCCGCCCCGCAAACCCCAAAGATGCCACCCTCCCCACCTTCGGCCCCGCCATCCGCGCGCCACAAACCCCGCACATCTATCACCCGGTCGAAAACCCACCGAAGCGCCGTGTCACCCGAGACCTGCTGTCGGGCAAAATGACTGTCGATTTCCCGCGCTGGACCTATTCCAAAACCATGCCCGACATTGGCCAAACACAAACCGCCACAGGTATCATCAGCCACGAAATCACCGACGGCGACCCGCTCTCTGCCGTCACCCTCACCGACTACCGCGTCACCATGCAGTTCCCGCAAACCACCATTCACCACCATTCCACCGGGCGGATGTCCTGCACCGCCACCCATTTCCGCGTCGAGCAAACCCTGAAAATCCACGAAGCCGACACCCTGATCTTCGAGCGTACATGGGATGAGGAGATCGCGCGTGACATGGTCTGACCGATGCTGACCTATGCGATCAAACGCATCGCCCTCGCGGTGCTGATCCTTTTTGTGGTCATGCTGGCGATGTATGGCATGGTCTTTCTCGTCCCCGGCGACCCCGCCAGCGTTGCCCTTGGCCCCCGCGCCACCCCTGCGCTAAAGGCCATGCTGACCGAGCGTATGGGCCTAGACCAACCCGTGGCCGTGCAAATCTGGCGCTTCTTTGCCAATGCGGCCCAAGGCGATCTCGGCATCGACGTGTGGTCCAAACGCCCCGTGCTTGACCAAATCTTAGAGGCTTTCCCGCAAACCCTGCTGCTCGGCACCGTCGCCCTCGCTTGGGCGCTGACCCTCGGCATCACACTCGGAGTCCTCGCCGTCGTCTACCGCGGCACCTTCATCGACCGCGCCCTTGGCCTTATCTCGGTCAGCTTCATCTCGGTGCCCTCCTTTGTCGTCGCCATCTACCTGCTGCTGATCTTCGCCGTCTGGCTGCAATGGCTGCCCGCCATCGGCGCGGGCAAGTCGGGCGATATCCCCTCGCAAATCAAAGCCTTGATCCTACCCTCCCTCGCCGTCGGCATCGGCTGGGTCGGCTATCTCGCCCGCATGGTCCGCGCCTCGATGCTGGAAATCATGGCGGCCAACCACATCCGCACCGCCCGCGCCTTTGGCCTGCCCGAGCGTAAAGTCGTCACCCGCTACGCCCTGCGTCTCGCCATCGTCCCCACCATTTCGGTGATCGCCGTCGGCCTTGGCAGCATCCTGTCCAGCGCGGTCTTTGTCGAAACCGTGTTCTCGCGCCCCGGCATCGGCACGCTGATCACAGGCGCGGTGTTCAAACGCAATTACCCCGTGGTGATGGGAACCGTGCTGGTGACAACCGCCTTCTACCTGCTGGTGATCACCTGCGCCGACCTGCTGATCGCCAAGCTAGACCCAAGGGTGCGCGATGCGCTGGCCCGCTAACACCCGCGCGCTGCGCGCCCTGATCCGCGACCCGATGGGGCTGATGGGTCTGATCCTTGTCACCCTGTTCATCCTGATGGCCGTCGCCGCGCCGATCCTCGTCCCCTACGATCCCCTCGCCCTCGAAGTGCGCGCCAAACTGCAATCCCCCAGCCTTGTGCACTGGCTTGGCACCGACCAGTTGGGCCGCGATACCCTATCCCGCATCATCTACGGCGCACGCACCGCCCTGACCATCGCGCTGACCGCCATCGGTCTGGCGGGCAGCATCGGCATCCTGCTGGGCCTGATCGCAGGTTACGGCCCGCGCTGGCTCGACGCTGCCTTGGTGCTGATCTTCGACGCGCTGAACTCCTTACCGATGATGATGTTCGCCCTTGCCATCATCACCGTGCTTGGCCCCGGCACCGGCACGCTGATCCTCGTCGTCGTCCTCGTCTCCATCCCCGGCTACGCCCGCCTGATCCGCGCGCAAACCCTAAGCCTCCGCAGCGCCGATTTCATCGTGGCCGAGCAAGCCATCGGCGCCAGCACCCCCCGCATCCTGCTGATGCACCTGCTGCCCAACGTGTTCGGCCCGCTCTGTATCGTGCTGTCTATGGATATCCCCGTGGTGATCATGCTCGAGGCTGGCCTCAGCTACCTCAACCTCGGCGTCAAACCGCCAACCCCGTCATGGGGCAACATCCTCTATGACGGCTACACCGCCATCCGCACCTCCAGCACCCTTGTGATCGCAGCTGGGGCACCCCTCGTTCTGGCAACGCTCGGCTTCACCTTCCTTGGCGAAGGCCTACGCGACGCGCTAGACCCCCGCTTTGCCACCGCGAGGCCGCGATGACCGATCCTCTGCTCGAAATCGACGCCCTCAGCATCGCCTACCACACCGACCATGGCCGCCTGTCAGCCCTGCGCGGCGCCAGCCTGATCGCCCGCGCCGGAGAAGTCATCGGCATTGTCGGCGAAAGCGGTTGCGGCAAATCCACCTTGGCCGCCAGTGTGATCAACCTGCTGCCCGCCGCCGCAGAAGTCACCAACGGGGCCGTCAGATACAAAGGCCAAGACATCCTGAGCCTTCACCCCGAAGCCCAGCGCGCGCTACGCGGTCAAGACATCGCGATGATCTTCCAAGACCCGATGACCGCCTTCAACCCGGTGCTGACGATGGGCGCGCAACTGGTGGATTTCCAACACGCCGCCCAAATCCCCCGTGCCGAGAAACTAGCCCGCGCCCGCACTCTGCTGGCCCGCGTCGGTATGCCCGACCCCGACCTCACCCTGCGTCGCTACCCACATCAACTGTCGGGCGGGATGCGCCAGCGCGTTGCCATCGCCGCCGCTTTGCTAATGAACCCCACCATTCTCGTCGCCGACGAACCCACCACCGCGCTGGATGTGACGATGGAGGCGCAGATCATCCACCTCCTCCGCGACCTGCGCCGCGACTACCAAGGCGCGATCCTTGTGATCACCCACCACCTTGGCGTCGTCGCCGAACTCTGCGACCGGGTCTATGTGATGTACGCGGGGGAAGTGGTGGAAGAAGCGCTCGTCGATGACCTATTCCACGCCCCCCTCCACCCCTACACAAGCGCCCTGATCGCCTGCGATCCCGGCCACTTCGAACAAGCCACCCCGATCCTGCCCACCATCCCCGGCCGCCTGCCAGACCTGCGCAATCCGCCCATCGGATGCAGCTTTGCCCCCCGCTGCCCCATCGCCAGCGAGATCTGCGCCACCCCACCGCCCCGCATGCAAATCTCGCTCACCCAATCCGCGCTCTGCCACAAAGCCGGGGGGCGCCCATGACCCTGCTCACCGTCCAAAACCTTGCCCTCGACCTGCCCCTGCGCGGTGGCATCCTCTCCGCCCTAAACCCCAAATCGCGCCGCAGCCTGCAAATCTTCGCCGATGTCTCCTTCACCCTGAACCCCGGCGAAACCTTGGGCCTTGTCGGCGAATCGGGTTCCGGCAAAACTACCCTCGCCCGCGCCATCTTGGGCCTGACCCCCACCACCCACGGCACCATCCACTTCGACCAAGCCCAGCGCAGCACCCCCGCAGATTTCACCGCCATGCGCGCCACCACCGCGATGATGTTCCAAGACGCCATCGCCTCGCTCTCCCCCCGCATGACCATCGGCGCGCTTCTGGCGGAACCGCTGACCATCCACGGCCAGCCCGCACCCAAAACCAAAGTCGCCGAGATGCTGGCCCTCGTCGGCCTCCCCCCCGATTTCGCCAACCGCTACCCGCACGAACTCTCTGGCGGCCAAGCCCGCCGCGTTGGCGTCGCCCGCGCGCTGGTGCTGAACCCCAAACTGGTGATCGCGGACGAGCCCACCGCGGGCCTCGACGTCTCGGTCCAAGGGGAAATCCTCAACCTGATGACCGATCTGAAAACCCGCCTAAACCTCAGCTACCTGATCATCAGCCACAACCTTGCGATGGTCCGCCATGTCTCGGACCGGATCGCGGTGATGTATCTGGGCCGCCTTGTCGAAATCGGCCCCACGCGGCAAACTTTCGCCCGCCCCCTGCACCCCTATTCCCAAAGCCTGATCGCCTCCGAACCCCTGCCAGACCCGCGCAAACGCCGCCAAGACCTTGCGATCAAAGGCGAAATCCCCAGCCTGCTCAACCGCCCCAAGGCCTGCGTTTTCCAAGGCCGCTGCCCCCACGTCCAACCGATCTGCCGCACCGATCCCCCAACCCTGCGCGAAATCAGCCCCGCCCGTTTTGTGCGCTGCCACTTCGCCACACCCACAGGAGCCCTATCATGACCCAATGGCGCACCGACCGTCGCGGTTTCCTGCAAACCGCAGGCGCAGCCCTCGCCGCCCTGACCCTGCCCGCCAAATTCGCTTGGGCGGCAGAGGGCGACACCCTGCGCATCCGTGCAGGCGCGGATTTCCAATGCCTCGACCCGAAAGGCATCATCGGCGAACTCGACGAGATCATCCCCCGCTGCACCCAGGTCGCCCTCGTCCGCCTCGGCGACATGCGCGATGGCAACAAATGGCAGCCTTGGGGTGCCGAGAAAATCGACTGGATCGACCCCACCAAAATCGGCTTCACCTTGCGCGAAGGCCTGCAATGGTCGAACGGCTTCGGCCCCGTCACCCCCGAAGACGTCAAATTCTCGTTTGAGCGCATCGCAGGCAGCGATTCCGCCTGGGCCTACCAATTCGAAAAACTCGACCACGTTGAAGTCATCGACACCCGCTCTGGCATCATCCATCTGAAAGAAGCCTTCGCTCCGTTCATGGTGATCGCACTGCCCTATTACGGCGGCAATATCATCTGCAAAGCCGCGACCGAGAAAGTCGGCGGCAGCTACACCACCGAGGCCCCCGCCGAATGCGGCCCCTACCGCTTTGCCGCATGGGAGCAGAACCAGAAAGTCATCCTCAGCGCCAGCCCCGATTGGACAGGTCCGAAGCCTGCCTTCGCCACAGTGGAAATCTACATCGTTACCGACGATCAGGCCGCCCAACTGGCGTTTGAGGCTGATGCTTTCGATTTCACCAAACTCGCGGTCAACGCCACAGCGCAAATCAAAGCGGCAATGCCCGCGAACGCCACCCTGATCGAAGCGCAATCCACCCGCTATTCGTGGCTGGTGATCAACCAGAATGCCGAGCCGCTGAAAGACCTGCGCGTCCGCCAAGCCATCCAATTTGCCTATGACAGCGATGCCGTGCTGTTGGGCGCTTACGACGGTCTTGCGACCCGCTCCACCGGGGTCGTCCCGCCCAAAGGCCCCTTCGCCCGCGCGTCCAACCTGGTCCCCACCCGCGACGTGGAAAAGGCCAAGGCGCTTTTGACCGAGGCTGGCGTGTCTGATCTGACCCTCACCCTTGTGGCCCTGACCGATAGCACCACCCAAGCCATCGCGCAAATCTTCCAGGCCAATATGGCAGAGGCCGGCATCACCATTGAAATCCAGCCTACCGAGGACGCCGCCTATTGGTCCGCAGGCGACAAGACCGCGGGCGACGGTTACAAATCCTTGGAACTGGCGCTGATGAACTTCGCGGGCGGCATTGATCCCACCGAAAACCTCGTTTGGTTCCGCCCTGATCAGATCGGCGTCTACAACTGGGCGTTCTTCGATAGCGCCGAGTTTGAATCCCTCTATCTACAAGGCCTGACCGAACAGGATGAGGCCAAGCGCAAAGCAATATTCAACAAGATGGAGGATTTGATGGAAGCCTCGGGCGATTTCATCTTCATCTGTTTCGAGCCTTACATCGCCATCCATCACAGCACTATCAAACCGGTGATCATGGCCGATGGTCATCCTGACCCGGTGATGTTTACCAAGGCTTGATCCCTGCTGCCCAATCAGCGACACATCCGGGCCGGGATAGCTTGGCCCGGCCCTTCAACAAAGGCGCGCGATGACCACCGCCACAGCCCCCAAATACACCCGCCTGACCTCGGCAGAACGCTCTGCCAGTTTGATTCAGGCCAGTCTGGCCTGCCTTGCGCGCGGCGGCATCCTTGAATTCACCATCGACAACATCTGCAACGAGGCAGGCGTGTCGCGCGGCCTGATCACCCATCACTTCAAATCGAAAGACGGCCTCTTGGTCGCCGTCTACCGCACGATGTATGAACGCCTGCACTCGGGGCTAGAAACGCCCAATCCGAAGAAATCGCGGCTTCTGGCCATCATCGACGCCATGTTCGCGCCCGAGTTTTTCAGCCGCGAAGAATTGAACATCTGGCTCGCCCTATGGTCAGAAATCGTCAACAACCCGGCTCTGAAACGCGAACACCGTCGCCAATACACCCGCTATCGGCGCGATCTGGAAATGGCGCTGGCCGAGGTTGCCACCGCGCGCGGCCTGAATGTCGATGTAAAATCACTCGCGCAAATGCTGATCGCGTTGGTGGATGGCTTGGGACTGGAGCGTTGCATCGAGCCGAAACTGCTCTCTCCCAAAGCCGCCAAGCAGATCTGCGTCTCCACCTTGGAATTGGCTTTGGGGCCGCTGTAACCTGCGCATTGCGATTACCCGCGCTTCACGCTGGCGGTCACATAGTTGCAGGACAAATCCCGCGCGGAGGTTGACCATTTCCAACTGACCGGATTGAACACCATGCCTTTGCGATCCACTGGCTCCAGTCCGGCCTTGCGGATCAGATCGTAAAGCTCGTCCGGCGTGATGAACTTCGCCCAGTCATGCGTGCCTTTCGGCAGCCAGCGCATCACCCATTCCGCGCCGACAATCGCCATCACAAAGCTTTTCGTATTGCGGTTCAGGGTCGAACAAAGCATCAGACCCCCCGGTTTCAGCAACTGCTGGCACGCCGTCAGATAGCCCTGCGGATCAGCGACATGCTCCACCACTTCCATGTTGAGAACCACATCAAACTGTTCGCCGGCGGCGGCCAAATTCTCGGCAGTCGTATGGCGGTAATCAATCGTCAGCCCCGATTGCGCCGCATGAACCTGTGCCACCGGAATGTTGCGCGGCGCCGCATCCGCCCCCACCACATCCGCCCCCAGCCGCGCCATCGGTTCCGACAATAGGCCGCCGCCGCAGCCAATATCAAGGACTCGCAGGCCCTTAAACGGCATAGCCTGCGTCAGATCGCGGTCAAACTCAGCAGCGATCTGCGCCGTGATATAATCCAACCGACACGGGTTCATCAGATGCAACGGCTTGAACTTGCCTTCAGTATCCCACCATTCTGCGGCCATCGCTTCAAACTTGGCGACTTCGGCGGGGTCAATCGTGTTGGTCTGGCTCATCGGAACTCCTTGCACGCCGGGCGGTGGTGGCGCAGTCTAGGGGCACTATATAGGATGAATATGGACCACAGATCAGGGCAAAAGCGCGCGCACGACTATCTTTACCCGCAGGTCGAACCGTTCGATCAGCGCGTGCTGGATATGAGCGACGGTCATCGGATTTATGTCGAGCAATGCGGGTGCCCGGATGGCATCCCGGTGCTGGTGCTGCATGGCGGGCCGGGAGGGGGCTGCAGCCCGGCGATGCGGCGGTATTTTGATCCCTCGGTGTATCGGGTGATCCTGTTCGATCAACGCGGTTGTGGGCGTTCGCGGCCCCATGCCTCGGTCGAGGATAACACGACGTGGCATCTGGTCCGCGATATTGAGGCGATCCGTGCCGCGCTTGAGGTGGACCAATTCATCCTGTTCGGCGGCAGCTGGGGCGCGACTTTGGCGCTGATCTATGCAATCTCGCATCCCGACCGGGTGCGGCATCTGGTGCTGCGGGGGGTGTTTCTGGCGACGCGGGCCGAGTTGGACTGGTTCTACGGCGGCGGCGCGGGGGCGTTTTATCCCGATCTGTGGGCGCGGTTTCTGGCACCGATTCCGCTGGAGGAGCAGGACGATCTGATCGCGGCCTACAATCGCAGGCTTTTCAGCGGCAATCTGATGGTGGAGACTCAGGTCGCGCGGATCTGGGCGGGGTGGGAGAATGCCCTCGCTTCCGTATCGTCAGAGGGGTTCATGGGTGGCGACGGCCCCGCAGATTATGCGCGGGCTTTCGCGCGGCTGGAGAACCATTATTTCGTCAACGCGGCCTTCTTGGAATCCGACGGCTGGATCCTGCAAAACCGGCACAAGATTGCCCATATCGGCGCGGATATTGTGCAGGGGCGGTTTGATATGATCTGCCCGCCTATCTCGGCCAGCAAGCTGGCGGATGGCTGGGATAAGGCACGGTTGAAGGTGGTGCCGATGGCGGGCCATGCGCTGTCAGAGCCGGGGATTTCCGAGGCTTTGGTGGCGGCGATGGATGCTTTGCGGGAGCGGTCCCAACTCGGGACCAAATAGAACCCTTGTAAATCAACGTCTTGACCTTGTCGCGTTAAGACACTTTTAACACTTTCCCTCAATGAGGCCCTTATGATCGACTTTTGCGCTTTCCTCGCGCTTGCCAACACTCCGCTGGGAACCTTCGCGCCCAAACCCACCAGCTTTGAAGGCGACCAGCAGGAAGCCTCGACAGCGCTGTTCACTTCCGCCGATGGCCGGGTCGAAATCGGCATCTGGGAGTGCTCACCGGGCCGCTTTACGGCAGACCGCAGCGCGTCGTCCGAGTTCTGCCATTTCATCAGTGGCAAGATCGAAATGACCCATGCAGATGGCAGCAAAGTCCAGCTTGGCCCAGGCGACGCGATTGCTCTGCCGTTGGGCTGGAAAGGCGAATGGCGGGTGATTGAGCAGGTGCGGAAGCTGTATGTCATCACGCAATCGTGAGTTTTTGGCTGCAAACGCCTTGAAACGCTAACATCTGCCCATACATCCGAAAAAATCGGGGGATGCATATGGGCGAATTGCTAAGTCTGGCAGGACAAAATCTGCTGACCCCAATGATTTTGAGCTTTGCGCTTGGACTGTTTGCCGCCATCGCGCGATCAGAGCTTTCGGTGCCCGAAGCGGCGGCGAAGATGATGTCGATTTACCTGCTGTTTGCCATCGGGTTCAAAGGCGGTGTTGCGGTTGCAGGTCATGGGCTTGACGAGCATCTGATTGCCGCGATGTTGGGTGGAATTGCGCTTTCGTTCCTGATTCCGCTTCTGGCCTTTGGCTTGCTGCGTGCGATGACACGCCTGTCGCCGTTGGATGCGGCAGCGGTTGCAGCGCATTACGGTTCCATATCCATTGTCACATTCGTAACCGCCAGTACGGTGCTGTCGGCGCAGGGGATCGCCTCGGAGGGGTATATGGTGGCGGTGGCCGCCGCGATGGAAGCGCCGGCCATTGTTTCGGCGATATGGCTGGCTGCGCGCAGTGGCGGCAGGACAGGTCAAGTGCAAATGGATGCCCGGCTTTGGCATGAAATCCTACTGAATGGGTCCATCGTGCTTTTGGTAGGGGCGTTTCTGATCGGCGCTGTTACGGGCGAAGCTGGCTTGGCGCGGATTGATGCGTTTGTCGTGGCCCCATTTCAGGGCGTGCTGTGTCTCTTCTTGCTGGATATGGGCATTGTGGCTGGGCGCGGGTTGCGCACGGCGCGCAAGGTGATCAGCCTTGGCGTGCTGAGTTTTGGCATCATGATGCCAATTTTGGGCGCGACCTTGGGGCTGGGCGTAGCCTTGCTGATCGGGCTAAGCGCCGGGGGTGCGGCGTTGATGATGACGCTTGCGGCCTCTGCCAGTTATATCGCCGTGCCCGCAGCGATGCGGGTGGCGCTGCCTGCCGCTAACCCGTCCATTTCACTCACGCTGGCACTGGGCATTACCTTTCCTTTCAACCTGACCTTTGGCATCCCCGCCTATACGGCCGTGGCGCAAGCCCTGATCGGAGAGTGACCCATGCAGACGCATAGTGCCAAACGCGTAGAAATCCTGATTGAAGCACCGTTAGAGTTGCGCCTGACTGACGCGCTGGAGGCGGCTGGGATAAAAGGCTTCTCCGTTTTGCCTGTGTTGGGCGGCGCAGGCAGATCCGGTAGATGGAGCCGCGAGGGCCAGGTCGGTCGCACGGGGATGGTTGCGATAATCTGCGTGATTCGCCCCGAACGGCTAGATACCCTGCTAGAGGCGGCGTTTGCGGTGGTAAAGCCGCATATCGGCATGGTTTCCATAGGCGATGTACAGGTCTTGCGCGCCGAACGGTTCTAGCCTTGCAAACCGCAGGGGATCGGCCTATATCCCCTGTAACAGCTGCTTCCGGGTCCAAACCTGAAGCTACCGATCGTCACACGCGGGCCTGTTGGCCCGTTTTTTTGTTTTTGGAACATCATGTCTGATCTGATTGCCAAAACCGCTATGGATCGCCGCTTGGCCGATATCGTCACTCCGGTGATTGAGGGGCTTGGCTTTGAACTGGTGCGGATTCGTTTGATGGGCGGGGCGACCCGCACGTTGCAAATCATGGCCGACCGTCCTGAGGGCGGGATTGAGGTCGATGATTGCGGGGAAATTTCCACTGCGGTTTCGGCTGTGCTGGACGTGGAAGACCCGATTGAGGAGAACTTCGTGTTGGAAGTGTCCTCGCCGGGGATTGACCGCCCGCTGACCCGTCTTAAAGATTTTGAGATGTGGAAGGGCTGGGAAACCCGCGTCGAGACCACCGAACTGATCGACGGCCGCCGCCGCTTCAAGGGCACCTTGGCAGGCGTTGAGGGCGAGGAAGTGCTGATCGAGATTGAAGAACCAACGGGCGTTGTCACCATCGGTTTGCAGTTTGAATGGCTGGCCGATGCCAAGCTGATCCTGACTGATGAGTTGATCACCGAAATGCTGCGGCAGAAGAAAGCCAGCGGCGTGATCGACGAATCAGCCTTTGACGAGATTGAAACATCTGAGGGCGACGAAGAAGACGCTCCAGAACCCACCAAACACTAAGCGGGAGAATTCCGATGGCGATTACCTCTGCCAACCAGCTTGAGCTTTTGCAAACCGCCGAAGCGGTGGCGCGCGAAAAGATGATCGAGCCCGAGCTGGTCATTCAGGCGATGGAAGACAGCCTCGCCCGTGCGGCCAAGTCGCGCTACGGCGCGGATATGGACATCCGGGTGAAAATCGACCGCAAGACCGGGCGCGCGACCTTTGCGCGTATTCGGACGGTGGTTGAGGATGATGGCGTCGAGAATCACCACGCTCAGTTGACGGTGAAGCAGGCGAAGGATCACCTGAAAGACCCGCAGATCGGTGACGAGATCATCGACGAAGTGCCGCCCGTTGATCTGGGCCGGATCGCGGCGCAATCGGCCAAGCAGGTGATCTTGCAGAAGGTCCGCGAAGCCGAGCGTGACCGTCAGTATGAAGAATTCAAAGACCGCAAGGGCACGATCATCAACGGTCAGGTCAAGCGCGAGGAATACGGCAATATCATCGTCGATATTGGCCGGGGCGAAGCGATTTTGCGCCGCAATGAGAAAATCGGACGCGAGTCGTATCGCCCGAACGACCGGATTCGCTGCTACATCAAGGACGTGCGCCGCGAAGCGCGTGGGCCGCAGGTGTTCCTAAGCCGGACCGACCCGCAGTTCATGGCGGAACTGTTCAAGATGGAAGTGCCAGAGATTTACGATGGCATTATCGAGATCAAAGCCGTGGCGCGGGATCCGGGCTCACGCGCGAAGATCGCGGTGATTTCCTATGACAACTCGATTGACCCAGTTGGGGCTTGCGTCGGTATGCGCGGCAGCCGGGTGCAGGCGGTTGTGAACGAATTGCAGGGCGAGAAGATCGACATCATTCCGTGGAATGCGGATCAGGCGACCTTTTTGGTGAACGCATTGCAGCCGGCAGAAGTTTCCAAGGTTGTGATCGACGATGATGCCGGCAAGATCGAAGTCGTGGTGCCGGATGAGCAGCTGTCGCTGGCGATTGGTCGCCGCGGTCAGAACGTGCGTCTGGCCAGCCAGTTGACCGGCTTGGACATTGATATCGTGACGGAATCTGACGAATCCGCACGCCGTCAGGCTGAATTCGCTGAACGCACCAAACTGTTCATGGAATCGTTGGATATCGACGAGATGATGGCGCAGTTGCTGGTGTCGGAAGGCTTCGCGAACCTCGAAGAAGTCGCTTACGTCGAAGCGGACGAGTTGCTGTCGATTGACGGCTTCGACGAAGGCACGGCGGGCGAGTTGCAGGCGCGGGCACGGGATTATCTGGAAGCGGTCAACACCAAGGCTATGGAAGCTGCACGGGCGTTGGGCGTTGAGGACTCACTGGTTGAATTTGAGGGGCTTACTCCCCAAATGCTGGAAGCGCTGGCGAAAGACGGCATCAAGACGCTGGAAGACTTCGCGACTTGTGCCGACTGGGAACTGGCTGGTGGTTGGACCACGGAAAATGGTCAGCGCAAGAAGGATGAGGGCGTTCTGGAGAAGTTTGACGTTTCGCTGGAAGAGGCGCAGACTTTGGTGATGACCGCCCGCGTTATGCTGGGCTGGGTCGATCCGACTGAACTGGCCTCGGCCACGGAAGAGGTCGACGAAGACGCGGAGGCCGAGGCCTGATTTAGGCCTCGGGGGAATACCGTGACGCGCGGTGGCCGGGAAAATCTGCAAGACGACCCGGAACGCAAGTGCATTGCGACCGGGGAAAGCCAGCCGAAAGCGGGTCTGATTCGCTTTTGTCTGGGGCCGGAAGATCTGATCGTGCCGGATATTCTGGCACGGTTGCCGGGCCGGGGATTCTATGTCTCGGCAGACCGGGCGGCGATTGAGAAGGCGGCGAAGAAGGGTTTGTTCTCTCGCGCCGCGCGCCAGCCGGTCAAGGTGCCGGATAATCTGGCCGATCTGGTGGAAACGCTGCTGTTGCGGCGGGTGGTTGATCTGATCAGTTTGGCCCGCAAAGCCAGCGGGGCCGTGATGGGCTATGAGAAGGTCAAGGAATGGCTGCAAAAGGACAAGGTGCGGGTGCTTTTGCAAGCCGCCGACGGGTCTGAACGCGGTAAGACAAAGTTGCGCGCGCCGGATGGCGAGGGGTCGTATATCGGCTTTTTGTCAGCGGAGGAATTGGGTTTGGCTTTCGGGCGCGAACGTGCGATACACGCCGCGCTTGGCGCTGGTGGACTCACGACGCGTGTTGTAGAGGAAGCGGCAAGGCTGGCTGGGTTGCGTGGGCAAACCGTTCAGCAGGATGGCGACGAGATCGCCTTGAAGGATACGTAGGACGCATGAGCGATACAGACGGCAAAAAACCCCTCGGCCTGGGTGGCGCACCTCGTTCCGGTCAGGTGAAGCAAAGCTTCTCCCATGGCCGCACGAAAAGCGTTGTGGTCGAGACGAAGCGCAAGCGCGTGGTCGTGCCAGTGGCAGCGGCCAAACCGGGCACGCCCGGCGCTGCGGCTGCGGCGGGGTCTGCATCACATCTGGGCGATCCGTCGAAGCGCCCCGCTGGCATTTCCGATGCCGAAATGGAACGCCGTCTGGCGGCCTTGCGCGTCGCCAAAGCGCGCGAAGCCGAAGACAACGCGCGCCGGGCCGAAGATGACAAGGCGCGTGACGAAGAACGCGCCCGCAAACGCCAAGAGGCTGAGGCCAAGGACCGCGAAGAACGCGAGCGTCTGGCTGCAGCGAAAGCCAAGGCGGATGAAGAAGAACGCCTGCGCGCCGAAGCCGCGGCGGAGGCCGTTGCGAAAGCTGCCGCCCGCAAGGCTGATGTGCTTGGCACCTCGCGTCGTCAGCCCGTGGCTGAAAAGCCTGCCGAGGCCGCAGCGTCGACAGCGCGTGGCGAACGTGCTGATCGCAATGCGCCCGCTGCACCGCCGTCCGCTGCCGAGACTGCTGCCCGTGCTCCGATGGGGGCCAAGCCCGCATTGGCGGTTCGCAAGGTGGATCGCGACCGTGAAGAACGCGAGCGTAACGCCAAGGCCAAGACCGATGACGGTCGCCGCACCGGCAAGTTGACGCTGAATGATGCGCTCGCGGGCGAGGGCGGTCGTACCCGCTCGATGGCCGCGATGAAGCGCAAGCAAGAAAAAGCCCGCCAAAAGGCGCTGGGAATCGGCAAGCCCGAGAAGCAATTCCGCGACGTGCAGTTGCCGGAAACCATCACGGTTTCTGAACTGGCAAACCGGATGACCGAACGTGCTGCGGATGTTGTCAAAAGCCTGATGAAAATGGGCATGATGGTGACGATGAACCAAGCCATCGACGCCGATACCGCTGAACTTGTGATCGAAGAATTCGGCCACAAAGCGGTGCGCGTGTCGGATGCTGACGTGGAACAGGCGATTGAGCTGGTTGCAGATGCCGAAGGCACCCGGATCACCCGGCCGCCGATTGTCACCATTATGGGTCACGTTGACCACGGCAAAACCTCGCTGCTGGATGCGATCCGCAAAGCGAATGTGGTGTCTGGCGAGGCCGGTGGCATCACCCAGCACATCGGCGCCTATCAGGTGACGACCGAAAAGGGTCAGGTTCTGACCTTCCTCGACACGCCCGGTCACGCTGCCTTTACCTCGATGCGGTCGCGCGGGGCTCAGGTGACGGATATTGTTGTGCTGGTGGTGGCGGCGGATGACGCCGTCATGCCGCAAACGATTGAAGCGATTGCCCATGCGAAAGCGGCGAAAGTGCCGATGATCGTGGCGATCAACAAAGTCGACAAATACGGCGCCGACCCGACCAAGGTGCGCACCGATCTGTTGCAACACGAGATTGTGGTGGAACAGATGTCGGGCGACGTGCAGGACGTTGAAGTTTCGGCCAAGACCGGCCAAGGCATCGACGAATTGCTGGAAGCCATTGCTCTGCAAGCGGAAATTCTGGAACTGCGCGCCAACCCGAACCGGGCTGCAGCGGGTGCTGTGATTGAAGCGAAACTTGACGTTGGCCGTGGCCCGATTGCGACGGTTCTGGTGCAAAACGGCACCCTGCGCAAAGGCGACATCTTTGTCGTCGGCGAACAGTGGGGCAAGGTGCGTGCGCTGATCAACGACAAGGGCGAGCGGATTGACGAAGCTGGTCCCTCGGTTCCGGTCGAAGTTTTGGGCCTGTCGGGGACGCCCTCGGCTGGTGACACGCTGAACGTGGTGGAAACCGAAGCGCAAGCGCGGGAAATCGCGGACTACCGTTTGAAAACCGCCAAGGACAAACGCGCGGCGGCTGGTGCTGCGACGACGCTGGAACAGTTGATGGCGAAAGCCAAGGCAGATCAGTCGGTTGCTGAACTTCCGGTGCTGGTGAAGGCTGACGTGCAGGGTTCTGCCGAAGCCATCGTGCAAGCGCTTGAAAAGGTTGGCAACGACGAGGTGCGTGTCCGCGTGCTGTCTTATGGCGTCGGTGCTATCACCGATACCGACGTGATGTTGGCGGAAGCGTCGAAATGTCCGATCATCGGGTTTAACGTCCGGGCGAATGCCTCGGCGCGGAACTCGGCGCATCAGAAGGGCGTGGAAATCCGCTATTACTCGATCATTTATGATCTGGTGGATGACATCAAGGCGGCGGCTTCGGGCTTGTTGAAGGCCGAGATCCGCGAAACCTTCATCGGTTATGCGACGATCAAAGAGGTGTTCAAGGTTACGGGCATCGGTCAGGTGGCTGGCTGCTTGGTCACCGAAGGCGTAGCGCGTCGTTCGGCGGGCGTGCGCTTGCTGCGGGATAACGTGGTGATCCATGAAGGCACGCTGAAGACGCTGAAGCGCTTCAAGGACGAGGTGAAGGAAGTCATCTCGGGTCAGGAATGCGGTATGGCGTTTGAACGCTATGACGATGTGCGCGCAGGCGATGTCATCGAGATCTTTGAGCGCGAAGAAATTCAGCGCACTTTGGCCTAATTATCGGTTCCCCGGCAACGGGGGCCTATTCCAAATAGAAAAGGCCGGGGAAACCCGGCCTTTTTCTTTATTCTGATGGTGGATTTAAGAGGCTTTGGCGCGGGTGACTGGATACCCTACGAAGGTTTTTTCATCAACCTTCACCATGATCTTGCCATCGGCCATCTGGCCCACCAACAAGCCTTGAATAGAAACGCAACTTCCAACAGAAATCGTTCGTAGCATGTGCCAATCCCCCAATCAGCGGTTATTTGCTCAAGACTATGGGTGATTCGTTTAAATTCCCACTACAATTTCGCCACATTCGCGGAAAAGTTGTGGAATTTTAGGGCGGTTTCTAAAGCCAATCCCGCAGAATCGGGATCAGCGGCAGATCGGCAGCGGGCATCGGGTAGTCGCGCAGGTTTTGCGGGCGCACCCAAGCGAGGTTCTGGCCTTCCTGCGGGGCGGGGATACCCTCCCAACGGCGGCAGGCGAACAGGGGCATCAGCAAGTGGAAGTCGTCGTAGCTGTGGCTGGCGAAGGTCAGGGGTGCGAGGCAGCTTTTCCAGGTGTCGATGCCGAGTTCTTCTTTCAACTCGCGGATCAGAGCGGCTTCGGGGGTTTCTCCGACTTCGACCTTGCCGCCGGGGAACTCCCACAGGCCCGCGAGGGATTTGCCCTCGGGACGTTGGGCCAAGAGGACGCGGCCTTCGGGGTCGATCAAAGCGACGGCGGAGACGAGGAGGGTTTTCATAGGGTCGCTCCGTTGGAACGGAGGAACCGGGGGCCAGCCCCCGGACCCCCGGAATATTTAAGCCAATGTGAAATCAGGAGCGGTAATCAGCGTTGATTTCGATGTAGCGGTTGGTCAGATCGCAGGTCCAGACCGAGCGTTTGGACTTGCCCAAGCCCATATCGACGGCGATCACCAGATCGGATTGCAGCATGTAGGCCGCACCGTCTTCCTCGCGGTAGTCAGGGTTGCGCCAACCGTTTTCGGCCACAAGAATGTCTCCGAAACGGATGCTCAGCTTGTCACGATCCGCCTCCGCGCCCGCCTTACCGATGGCGGCGACAATGCGACCCCAGTTCGGGTCTTGCCCTGCAATGGCGGTTTTCACGAGGGGAGAGTTGGCGATGGCCATGGCGAGTTTGTGGGCGTCGGCATTGGAGGCAGCACCCGTGATGCGGACCTCAACAAATTTGGTCGCGCCCTCGCCGTCGCGGATCACTTGGTGGGCGAGGTCCATCATCACGCCACGCAGAGCGGTCTCGAAGGCTTTCAGGTGAACGCCCTTCAGTTCGGCGGCTTCGGATTTGCCTGTTGCGGCAAGCAGCAAGGTGTCGGAGGTTGAGGTATCGCTATCGACCGTGATCGCGTTGAACGTGTCGTCGGTGTTGCGCGACAGCAGTTTTTGCAGGTTGGTGGCGCTGATTTTGGCGTCGGTAAAGATATAGACCAGCATCGTCGCCATATCCGGCGCGATCATGCCCGAGCCTTTGGCGATGCCCGCGATCTGGATCAGCCCGCCGTCGCCTTGCACGGTGGCGGAGGCACCTTTCGGGAAGGTATCGGTGGTCATCATCGCATGGGCGGCCATCTCGATGGCGTCTTCGCGTAGGTTGGCGGCGAGTTCGGCGGTTTTATTGGTGATTTTCTCGAACGGCAAAGGCTCGCCAATCACACCCGTCGAGGACGAGAACACGCGCGCTGCGGGGATGCCCAAGGCGTCGGCCACGCCGATGGTCACGGCGGCGACGGCTTCGTCACCGACGCGGCCCGTGAAGGCGTTGGAGTTGCCGGAGTTCACCACGATAGCTGCACCTGCATCCGCGGGGACTTTCAGCGCCAGTTTCGCCTGGCAATCGCGCACGCAGGCCGAGCGGGTGGAGGACCGGGTGAACACCCCGGCGATCGCAGTGCCGGGGGCCAAACGGACCAGCATCACATCCTTGCGGTTTTGGTATTTGATGCCTGCCTCAACGGCGGCAAATTCCACGCCTGCGATCTGCGGCAGGGTTGGGAAGGCAGCGGGGGCGAGGGGCGAGACGAGCTTGGCCTTCTTGACCTTTGCCTCGCCTGCGGGCGTTGTTACTTCGGGCGCGGCGGTTGCGGCTTTCAGCTTGGCCTTCAAGGACTTGACCTTCGCTTTCAACTCTTTCTTCGCCATGCTGGCCCCCGTTTAACTATGTTGTTTATCTGAAATCGGCGCGCAAACCGCCGAGGTCTGCGCGCCGATCATTAGCGCTTTAGCAAGGCTGCGTAACTGTTATTTATCAAGCAGCGTGGCGTCGCCGAGGAACTTCGGATCGACGCCTTCACCGGGTTTCTCAACTTTGGCGGCTTCGGTCAGGGTTTTGATGTGATCCTCGACCACCTTCTGCTCGATGCCCTGCGCCAATTCATCGCGCATCTCATCAAGGGTCGGCTTGGCGGCCACACGGGTTTCGCTGACCAAGATCAGGTGCCAGCCGAAATCGGATTTGATCGGGCCGGTGACTTCGCCCACTTTGGCGGCCACGACGGCATCTTCAAACGGCTTGACCATCGCGCCCAGACCGAACCAACCGAGATCACCACCCTGCGCGCCCGAACCGGTATCGGTCGAATTGGCCTTGGCGAGATCGGCGAAAACAGCGCCTTTTGCCAGTTCGGCCTTCAACTCATTGGCCTTTTCCTCGCTATCCACAAGGATGTGGGCGGCGTGATATTCGGTGGCGGGCTTGGCGTCTTTAAACTTGTCGTCATAGGCCTTTTGCAGCGCGGCATCGCTGACAGCGGCGGTCACAACCGGCTTCAAAGCAGCGTTGGACAGATAACTGCGGCGATCATTTTCCAGTTGCAGCGTGTCTTTTTTGGTCAGCTTGTCGCCCATCGACTGTTCCAGCACGGTTTGCTGAACCAGCTGATCCAAGATGCCTTTGAACAGCACATCCGGCGGCAAGGATTTATACTGATCCGGCAGGCTTTCGCGCGCCACGATCATATTGCCCAAGGTGATGTTGGTGCCGTTCACCGTAGCGATCACCGTATCGGCGGTCGGGTCTTGCGCCAAAGCCGGGGTTGCAAGGGCGCAGCACAGTGCCATCCCTGCCATAAACCGCATCGCTTTTGCCATCTCACACTCTCCTGATCGGTCCGCAACCCTGCGCGACGTTGACTATGCCGGGTCATACAATTACATCGCACGGGTCACGTGTGATGCGGGTTTGCCCAAGCTTTGACGCCCTTCTAAGGAAGCAGCAGCGGTCGGGCAAGCCAGAGCCTCACACGATATTGTCAATACCGGTGGTCAATACGACCGGGCGGAGAACACATGCTGGGTCTTGGATCACTTTCGCGGAAGATGTTTGGAACGCCGAATGACCGGATGGTCAAATCGGTGCGCCCCTTGGTGGCAAAGATTAACGCTTTGGAGCCGGAATTTGCGGCACTGAGCGATGACGGGATCAAGGCGAAAACCGCCGAGTTTCAGAAGCGGATTGCGGGCGGCGAAAGCCTTGACGCGCTGCTGCCAGAAGCCTTTGCGAATTGCCGAGAGGCCGCCAAGCGCGCCTTGGGTCTGCGGGCGTTTGATGTGCAGCTGATGGGCGGGATCTTCCTGCATCAGGGCAATATCGCGGAAATGCGCACGGGTGAGGGCAAGACGCTGGTCGCGACCTTCCCGGCTTACCTCAACGCGCTGTCCGGCAAGGGCGTGCATGTGGTGACGGTGAACGATTACCTCGCCAAGCGCGATGCGGAATGGATGAGCAAGGTCTACGGCGCTTTGGGCCTGACCACGGGCGTCGTCTATCCCTATCAGGGTGAGGTTGAAAAGCGTGAGGCGTATCGCGCCGACATCACCTATGCGACGAATAACGAGCTGGGCTTTGACTATCTGCGCGACAATATGAAAGCCTCGCTGGAGGAGATGAACCAGCGCGGGCATAACTATGCGATTGTCGATGAGGTTGACAGCATTTTAGTCGATGAGGCACGGACGCCGTTGATCATCTCTGGCCCGTCGCAGGATCGCAGCGAGTTGTATCAGTTGGTCGATAAGCTGATCCCGCTGCTGAATGAGACGCATTTCAAGCTGGACGAAAAGACCCGCAACGTCACCTATTCGGAAGACGGCAACGAGTTTATCGAGAACGCCTTGCACGAAGCCGGGATTCTGCCCGCCGAGCAAAGCCTGTATGAGCCTGAAAGCACCACCATCGTGCATCACGTCACGCAGGCGTTGCGGGCGCACAAGCTGTTCACCCGTGATCAGCAATATATCGTCCGCGATGGCGAGGTGATGCTGATTGACGAGTTTACCGGACGGATGATGAAGGGCCGCCGCTTGTCGGATGGCCTGCATCAGGCGATTGAGGCGAAAGAGGGCGTGGCTATTCAGCCGGAAAACGTCACTTTGGCCTCTGTGACCTTCCAGAACTATTTCCGCCTCTATGACAAGCTGGCCGGGATGACCGGAACGGCCTCGACCGAGGCTGACGAGTTCATGGAAATCTACAAGCTGGGCGTGGTCGAAGTGCCGACCAACCGCGAAGTGAAGCGGAAAGACGAGCATGACGCGGTGTACCGCACCGCGCGTGAGAAGTTTGAAGGCGTGGTCAAGACCATAAAGGAAGCCCATGCGACGGGCCAGCCGATCTTGGTCGGCACCACCTCGATTGACAAATCCGAGGCGCTTTCGGAAATGCTGAAGGCGGCGGGCATTCCGCATAACGTGCTGAACGCACGTCAGCATGAGCAAGAGGCACAGATTGTCGCCGATGCGGGCAAGCTGAATGCGGTGACAATTGCGACCAACATGGCAGGCCGTGGCACCGATATTAAGCTGGGCGGCAACGTCGAGTTCAAGGTGATGGAGGCGATTGCTTCTGACCCATCCGTGCATCCCGATGAAGTGCGCGCGCGCATCGAAGCCGAACATGCCGATGAAGAAGAAGCCGTGAAGAAGGCCGGCGGTCTGTTCGTTCTGGCCACCGAGCGCCACGAATCACGCCGGATCGACAACCAGTTGCGCGGTCGTTCAGGCCGTCAGGGCGATCCGGGGCGGTCTTCGTTCTTCTTGTCGTTGGAAGACGATCTGATGCGCATTTTCGGCAGCGAACGCCTTGATGCCGTGCTGTCGAAGCTGGGCATGAAGGAAGGCGAAGCGATTGTTCACCCTTGGGTCAACAAATCGCTGGAGCGCGCGCAGGCCAAGGTCGAAGGCCGCAACTTTGACATCCGCAAGCAGTTGCTGAAGTTCGACGATGTGATGAACGACCAGCGCAAGGCGATCTTTGGTCAGCGCATGGAAGTCATGCAGGCCGAGGATCTGGGCGAGATCGTGATGGATATGCGCCATCAGGTTGCCGAGGATTTGGTCGATCACTACATGCCGCCGAAAACCTACGCCGACCGTTGGGATACCGCAGCGCTGCATGAGGCATTGATCGAAAAGATGGGCCTTGATCTGCCCGTCGCCGCTTGGGCTGCCGAAGAAGGCACCGATCAGGACGCCATTCGTGAGCGGATCATCGCAGCGAGCGACACTTTGATGGGCGAAAAGCTGGAGGCCTTCGGGCCGGACAGCATGCGCAACATCGAAAAACAGCTGTTGTTGCAAAGCATTGACGCGAAATGGCGTGACCATTTGTTGCGGTTGGAGCATCTGCGCTCGGTCGTCGGTTTCCGTGGCTACGCTCAGCGCGATCCGCTGAACGAGTATAAAACTGAAAGCTTCACGCTGTTCGAATCGATGCTGAACTCTTTGCGCCAAGATGTGACGCAGAAGCTGGCGCAAATTCGACCGATCAGCCAAGCCGAGCAAGAAGCCATGATGGCCCAGTTCATCGCGCAGCAGCAGGCGGCACAGGCCGCTGATCGCGCGGCGGCTCCGGCCGAAGTGGCGGCTCCGGCCACGGTTATGACGGCGCTGGCGGGCTTTGTTGAAAGTGATCCGACGACCTGGGGTGATCCGGGGCGGAATGATCCTTGCCCCTGCGGTTCGGGCCAGCGCTTTAAGGCTTGCCACGGCAAGCTGGTCTAATCTGATTTCGGATTGTTGGCGCAGGGGCGGCTTTAGCCGCCCTTGCCCATTTATTGCCCGCATTTTCGGAAACATTCCTTGATTGCGCCACGCCCTCGCCGCGTTTGAGGGCCAAAAGCGCGCAAACGGATTCGATGGAGGAACCGATGGCGGTGGATATGAAGCGCAGACTGGCCCGTGGCGTCGCCGTGATCGCGATTGCGCTGGGGGCCGGGCAGCTGGTGCAAAGCATGTCGGGCAAAGCTCCGCCGCCGCATGCGGCAGAGAACCAGACGACCAAGAAACCCAAAGCCATCGAGCGCGTCGCAGCGACCGAGGTTGGCGACAAGCCTGCCCCGATGGTGGCGCTGGAAGCCCCCGCAAATACGCAAGCCGAACCGCCGAAGGCAAAAGCTCCGGTTATGGCCAGCACGACCGCCCCTGTGGCGACGCCCGAACCTGTCGCTAAAGCTGCTCCGGTTGTGCCCAAAACACCCGCAGCGCCCATCGCAGCAACCGTTCCAGCGCCGAAGCTCGAAATCACCGCCAAACCCGAACTCGCCGATGCCTGCCCGGTCTCGCTGGAACTTTCCAATGCTGACAACGCGCTGATCGCGGTGACGCTGGTCGCCCCTTGTCACGCTGATGAGCGTGTGGTGCTGAAACATGCGGGCCTGACCGTCACCGCGAAAACCACACTGACCGGGGCCTTGTTCGCCGACATGCCCGCACTGATGCAAGACGCTAAGGTTGAGGTGATGTTCAAGGACAATACCTCGGTCGCAGCTTCGGTTGCCGTGCCGGAACTGGCTGGGTTGCGCCGTTTTGCAGTGCAATGGCAGCAAGATGATGCCTTCCAGCTGCACGGTTTCGAGGATGGCTCTGATTTCGGCGGGCCGGGTGATGTTTCGGCAGCCACTCCGCATCAGCCGATCGCGGGCGCGCCTGCCAAGGGTGGTTTCCTGACCCTGTTGGGCGATGCCAGTACCGATCTGCCGATGCTGGCGCAGGTCTACACCTATCCCAAAGACAGCCAGATCAAGCCCGAGATCGTGGTGGAAGCCGCTGTCACCGAAGCCACCTGTGGCCGCGAACTGTTGGGCCAGACGCTGCAAACCGCCCCAGGCACGGTCAAGGTGAGTGATATGTCGCTTGCGATGCCCGATTGTGATGCGGTGGGTGATTATCTGGTGTTGAAAAATCTTGTGCCGGACATGACTATCGCCTCCTCAAACTAAGAGTCACAGACTCAGGGTCAGGCAGGGCGATTTATGATGGGTTACTGGCGCGCGGCGATCATCGCCGCGCTTTTGCCGTGTTCGGTGTTACCCACGGTGGCTGTGGCGCAGGATGTCACGCTGACCTCACGCGATGGGGCGCTGAGCATTGCGGGCACCTTGCAAGGCTATGACGGTGAGTTTTTCCGTATTGAAAGCGCTTATGGCCCGCTGACATTGGATGCCTCGGGCGTGATCTGCGATGGTCCGGCCTGCCCTGATCTGACAGCGCCGAAAGCGGTGATCCGGCTGGTGGGTGAGGCGGATGCAGGCGCGGCGCTGCTGCCGCCGCTGATCGCCGCTTTCGCGCAGTCGCGCGGGCTGGTCTATAGCGCCCCCGCCACGCCGGATGCGGCTGCGGTGCTGACCGATCCCGCGACGGCGAAGGTTCTGGCCGAGATTTCCTTCCGCCCGCTGCCTCCCGATCAAGCCCGGGCCGAGTTGAAAGCCGGGCGCGCCGAGTTGATGGTGGCCTCGGCGGTGGAGCCTGATCTGGGATCAAAGGCGATGGCGCTGGATGCACTGGTGCCGATTGTGGCGCCGGACAATCCGCTGCCGGGGATTTCGACGATTGACTTGGCGAAGGTTTTGGCGGGCGAGGTGAAGAATTGGTCCGAGGTTGGTGGCCCGGATATGCCGTTGGTGCTGCACGGGCTGGCGGCTGACAGCGATCTGCAACGGGCCTTGTCGGCGCGGTTGGGGCGAGATCCGGCGGCGCGCGTCACCCATGCCGATCTGCGCACGCTGGCTGATGCGGTCTCCAAAGACCCTTGGGCCATCGCGCTGACCGGGCGCGCCTCGGTGGGCGCGGCGCGGGCGCTGCCGTTGTCGGACAGTTGCGGCTTTCCGCTTTTGCCCAGTGGGTTGGCGGTGAAGGCCGGGGATTATCCGCTGACCTTGCCAGTGTTTTTGCTGACCCCCCGTCGTCGCCTGCCGCTGATGGCGCGGGAGTTTCTGGATTTTCTGGCGCTTCCGACAGCCCAGGCGGCGATTGCCAGTGGCGGCTATATTGATCGCGGCCCGGAAAGCCAGCCGATGACGGCGGACGGATTGCGGCTGATCAACGCGATTCAAGGCGCGGGCGAGGAAACCACCTTGGCCGATCTGAAACGGCTGGTCGATCTGATGGACGGTGCCGACCGCTTGTCGCTGACCTTCCGGTTTCAGGACGGCACCTCGGCGCTGGATGCCGCGAGCCAAGACAATCTGGCCGATCTTGCACGGTTGATTGAGGCGGGGGTGTTTCGCGACAAGGCTCTGATCTTGGCCGGGTTTTCGGATGGCTCAGGGGCGGCGAAGGCCAATCTTGATCTGTCGCAAGATCGCGCCGATGGTATTCTCGCGGCGCTGAAACAGGCCGCTGCGGTGCCCGCGGCCGCTTTGCCACGGGTGGAGGCGTTTGGCGAGGCGCTGCCAATGGCCTGTGATGAAACCGCTGCGGGGCGCCGCCTGAATCGCCGGGTTGAGGTTTGGCTGAAACCGTCGTTCACGCCGGATGCTACAGATACCCCGCCGCCCGAAAACTAAGTTCGCGGCTTTTGCCGATGATGAGATGGTCGTGCAGGGTGATGCCCAACACCTGCGCGGCCTCTTGCACTTGCAGGGTCATAGTGATGTCAGCTTGCGAAGGGGTAGGGTCGCCAGAGGGGTGATTATGCACGAGGATCAGCGCCGAAGCATTGAGTTCTAAGCCCCGCTTGACCACCTCGCGCGGGTAGACCGGAACGTGATCAACGGTGCCTTTGGCCTGTTCTTCATCGGCAATCAGCACGTTTTTGCGGTCCAGAAACAGGATGCGGAATTGTTCGGTTTCGCGGTGTGCCATTGCGGTGTGGCAATAATCCAGCAGGGCATCCCAACTAGATAGCAGGGGCCTGTTCATCACCCGCGCCCGCATCATCCTCTGGGCGGCGGCCTCGACAATCTTCAGTTCTTGCACCACGGCTTCACCGACGCCTTTTACCATCATCAAGCGGGCGGGAACGGCGGTGACGACGCGATTAAAGTCGCCGAATTCATCCAGCAGGGCGCGGGCGAGCGGTTTCACATCCTGCCGCGGAATGGCGCGGAACAGCAGCAGTTCGAGCAGTTCATAATCGGGGATCGCCGTGGCACCGCCTTCCATAAACCGGGTGCGCAGGCGTTTGCGGTGGTCTGCAATGTAGGACGGCAACCTATCCGGCAAAGCCTGACCCACGGCCTCATCGCCATCAGCGGCGAACAGAGGCAAGGCGGCTTCATGAAAGGCGCGGGGTTTGCTCATGGCGGCTAGGCTGCCATGACAGTGGTGAAGGAATCGTTAACGCCCCTTAAAGCATCCGCAGCAGGTCCATGCTGGGCTGGCCTGTCACCGGCAAACCCCGCGCGCGTTGGAAATCGCTGATCGCCGCGATGGTTTTTGCACCGATCACGCCATCCGAACCTTGGGTGTCGTAGCCTGCCGCGGTCAGTTTGCGCTGCAAGGCCTGCCGATCTTGCAGCGTCATACCCTGCGCATCCGGTCCAAACGCCGCACGCAACGCCCCTGCGCCGTTCAGGCGATCCGACAGATAGCCGACGCCCAGCGCGTAATTCTCGGCGTTGTTGTAGCGCAGGATGACGTTGAAGTTCTGATACAGCAGGAAAGCCGGGCCGCTGGACCCACCGGGCAGCAGCAAAGACGCCGCACCATGTCCGCCCAAACCACCATTCACCGCCCGCACTCCCAGATCGGCCCAATCGGAGCGACCCTTGCCGCGCCCTGCCAGCCCGGTGTTGAAGCCGCTGGGCAGTGTCACCTCTTGGCCCCACGGCTGACCATGCGTCCAGCCGTTTTTGGACAGATAGGCGGCGGTCGAGGCGAGGGCATCGGTGGGATCATCGCTCCAGATATCGCGGCGGCCATCACCGTTGAAATCCACCGCGAAGGCTTGATAGCTGGTCGGGATGAACTGGGTGTGGCCCATTGCCCCCGCCCAACTGCCGGTCATGTTCTGTACCGAGGTATCGCCGTTTTGCAGAATCTTCAGCGCCGCCACCAACTGCTGTTCAAAGAACGCGGCGCGGCGGCCTTCATAGGCCAAGGTCGCCAAGGCCGAGATCACCGGAACATTGCCGCGCCGTGTGCCGAAAAAGCTTTCAAGGCCCCAGAAGGCGGCAACAACATGCGGCTCTACCCCAAAACGCGCCTCAATCGCGCGCAGGGTGCCCATTTGCTGCGCCAGCATCTGGCGGCCCATGGTCAGGCGTTCATCGCTGGCGGCAATCGCCAGATAGTCCTCTGTCGTGCGGGTGAATTCGGTCTGGTTGCGGTCTTTCTCGATCACGCCGGGGATAAAGCCCGAGGCGCGGAAGGCGGAACTGAAGGTACTGTCCGAGATGCCCTTCGACAAGGCACGCGGGCGGAAGGCTTGTACCCAAACGTCAAAGCCCGCGTCGGGGACCATCGGCATGGTTGCGGGCGCAGAGGGGCGGGAGGCGGAACCGCCACCGACGCAGGCCGACAGCCCAAGCGCTGCGATGCCGAGTGAGAAATTGCGCCGAGACACCTGCATGAAAACCTCCACCGTTTTGTTTTGCCGCCAGCTTAGTGGATTTGCGGCAAAGGGCAAACCGATGCGGGTATTTCCGCTTAGCGGCAGGCCCGGAATTGGACGGGCGCGCAAATCGTCTTGCCACCACAGCTCACAGGTTGGCTTTTCGCGGCGCAGGCCGTATCAACGGCGCACTCACTTGGACCCGGTGTAAATCCGGGTGGCTATTCCGGCCGCCTATCCGCCGGACCACGCATCATAGCGCGTCGTCACATTCATGAACATCTTGCCGCACTACCTGCGCCAGTGGCAGCAGAATCCTGTCCGCGAGCTTCTTGCGGGGGCCGTCGCCACCTTTGCGCTAATCCCCGAGGTGATTGCGTTTTCGTTTACCGCCGGGGTTGATCCTGCGGTGGGGCTTTATGCGTCTTTCGTGATCAGCATTGTCATCGCGTTTTTCGGTGGGCGTCCGGCGATGATTTCAGCGGCGGCAGGGTCGGTTGCGCTGGTCGTGGCCCCCTTGGTCCAAACACATGGCGTGCAGTATCTGTTTGCGGCAGGGCTGCTGGGCGGCGCGTTTCAGATCTTGTTCGGGTTTGCGCGGCTGAGTTCGCTGATGCGCTACGTTTCAAACTCGGTCCGCACCGGGTTTGTCAATGCGCTGGCGACCCTGATCTTTGCGGCGCAGCTGCCGCATATTCTGAATGCGGGGGTGATGGGATATGGAGTGATAGCGGCGGGGCTGGCGATTATTTATCTGGCACCCAAGCTGACAACGGCGATCCCTGCGCCGCTGATTTGCGTGGTGGTACTGACGGCGTTGTGCGCAGCGCTGCAGATTGATGTGCCGACGGTGGCCGATCTGGGCAAGTTGCCTTCGGGCTTGCCGGTGTTCGCCCTGCCGGATGTGCCGTTTGACCTTGACCTGTTGCGCATCATCTTCATGCCCGCTTTGGCCATTGCGATGGTCGGCCTTCTGGAATCGCTGATGACGGCGGGCGTGGTGGATGATCAGACCGGCACGCCCTCGAACAAAGACAGTGAGGCGCGCGGGTTGGGGCTGGCGAATGTGGCGGCAAGCCTATTTGGCGGTATCGCTGGCTGTGGGATGATCGGGCAAACCGTGTCGAATGTGAAATACGGCGGGCGCGGGCGGCTTTCGACTCTGGCGGCGGGCGGGATTTTGCTGCTGCTGATGGTGTCGCTGAAAGGGTTAGTGTCGCAGGTTCCAGTGGCCGTGCTGGTGGCGATCATGATTATGGTGTCGATTGATACGCTGGATTGGGGATCACTGCGGCGGTTACGGCAAAATCCCGGCCTGTCAAATCTGGTGATGCTGGCCACGGTGGCGGTGACGATCGCCAGCCACAATCTATCGCTTGGCGTTCTGGTGGGTGTGCTGATGAGCGGGGTGTTCTTTGCCGCGAAGGTTGCACGGATGCAGCATGTGACGCGGCAGGGCGATCATTATACCGTGGAGGGGCAGTTGTTTTTCGCCTCTGCTGCCGCGTTCATCGACGCGTTTGATCCGCTGGAGCATGACGGCCCGGTCAGCATTGATCTGAGCCGCGCCAACATCTGGGACATCACGGCCTTGGATGCGGTGGAGAAAGTGCGGGAGCGTTTTGCGCGGCATGGGCTGGCGGTCACGGTGACTGGCGCGTCAGATCATCTACTGGCGAAGGCCGGGAGCAAGCCGCTGCCGCTTTAGGCAGCAAGCTGCGCGCGTTCGGCCTCGGTCAACAGCGCCACTGCGACCGAAAGCACCAAAGTGGTGGAGTCCTGCGGCGACAGCGCCTCTCCTGTTGCGCGGCGCAGCCAGAGGCCGTCGATCATCGTGCCCAGCGCAAGCGCGATCTGCTTGAAGCGCGCATCTGGCAGCGCGTCGCGGAACACCGAGGCGAGGTTGGATTGCAGCCGCGCGTAGAAAATCCGTTGCAGACGGGCATAGCGTTGGTTGGTGGCCGACGCCGCGCAGACCGACAGCCAGGCGTTGGCGATGTTCGTCTCGAACAAACCTTCGGGGAAGTTGCCCGCGATGATCGCCTCCAGCCTACCCCATCGGGTTGTGGCCTGCGCAAGCCCTGTCGCCACCGCCTCCATCAGCAGCCGATTGTTCAGCCGCACCATCGCGAACAGCACGTCTTCTTTGCCTTTGAAGTAGTAGGACAGGATACCGGGCGACATCCCGGCTTCCTCGCAAATCCGCTTGGTGGTCATACCGCCCAAGCCATGCTGCATGAACACGCGATGCGCGGCCTGAATGAGTTCGCGGCGGCGGAGGTCTTCGATACGGGTGCGGAAAGCGATTTTGGTCATGGGTTTTTGTAGCAGATCAAAAAACTGAACGCACATACAAAAATTTATATTGACGTATAAATTTGGCGCGCGCAGGTTTGGAACAGCAAACGGGAGGATGACCATGCGCAAGGTTCTGGCAGGCTTGTTGATGACGGCGATGGCGGCGGGGGCCGCGCAAGCGGGCGAGTCCGAGGCCTGTAAAGCGGTGCGAATGTCCGATCTGGGCTGGACCGACATTGGGCTGACCAATGCGACAGCGGAAACCGTGTTGAAGGCGTTGGGCTATGAGGTGACGCAGAACCTGCTCAGCCTTGATGTGACCTTCGTGTCGATGCAGCGCGGCGATATTGACGTGTTTCAGGGCAACTGGCGGCCCTTCCAAGACGTGCAATACGCGCAGTTCTTCGACGATGGCTCGGTCGAGCGGCTGGGGATGAACCTTGAGGGTGCGAAATACACTTTGGCCGTGCCGAAGTATGTGGCTGACGCGGGCGTGCACAGTTTCAACGATCTGGCCGCCCATGCCGAGCAGTTCGACAAGAAGATTTACGCGATCGAGCCGGGATCGAACCAGCCGCTGTTGGATATGGTCGCGGCCAATGCGCATGGTCTGGGCGACTGGACCATCGTGGAAAGCAGCGAGGCCGGGATGCTGGCCGAGGTGGAGCGGTCTGTCGCCCGCAAGGATTGGATCGTGTTCCTAGGCTGGCAACCGCATCCGATGAACGTGGTCTATCAGATTGACTATCTTGCCGATGGCGACGCCGAATTTCGGCGGTGCGTCGGTCTATACCATTGCGCGCAAGGGCTATGCGCAAACCTGCCCGAATGTGACCAAGTTCTTCAGCCAGCTTGCGTTCAACATTGATTATGAAAACTCCGGGATGCAGATGGTGATGGGCGATGGGATGGAGTTTCCGGCCGCCGCCAGTGCGATGATGGCCAAGCACCCCGATATGGTTCAGGCTTGGTTGAAAGATGTCACCACCTTTGACGGCCAGCCCGCCCTGCCTGCGGTGAAGGCCGCTCTGGGTCTGTAAATGGCCCTGATGCGTGCTGCCGTGATGAACGGTTTTGGCCAGCCCTTGCGGCTGGTTGAGGTGCCTATGCCCACCCCCGGCCCCGGCGAAATCCTGATCCGGCTGGAGGCGAGTGGGGTGTGCCATTCCGATGTGCATATCTGGAAGGGTGACACCCAAGCCCCTGTTGCCCCCGATCCGTTCATTCTTGGGCATGAGGGCGTCGGCGCCGTCGCGGCCCTCGGCGCGGGGGTTGAGGGTTGGGTTCTGGGCGAGCGCGCCGGCGCGGCTTGGCTGCACGATACCTGTGGCATCTGCGATCTGTGCTTGGCGGGCGAGGAAAGTTTCTGCGCTGCCCAGCGCGCGCATGGCTTCAACGTGCCAGGGACGTTTGCGGAATATGTGGTGGCGAAGGCGGCGTTTGCGGTGAAGGTTCCGTCGGGGGATGGCCCTGCCTTGGCCCCGCTGATGTGCGCGGGCTTGACGGCTTATGGCGCGATTGAGCGGGCAAAGCTGGCGCAGGGCGAGACTTGCGCGATCTTTGGCTGTGGCGGTCTTGGCCTGTTCGCGGTGCAACTGGCAGCGAGGCGGGGGGCGACAGTGGTGGCCGTTGATACCGATCCCGCCAAGCTGGACATGGCGCGGCGGATGGGGGCGCATGCCACCGAACTTGCCACCGCCACCCTGCCCGACACTTGGCCCAGCGCCCTGCGCGCCCATGCCACGATCAACTTCGCCCCCACCCCCCGCACTTGGCCCGCGATGCAGGCAGCGACGCGGCCCTTGGGGCGGATCATCGCGGCGGCGATGGTGGCCGAGCCCGTGCCGCTGAGCCAAGAATGGCTGACATGGACCGGCATCACCCTGACCGGCACCAGCGTGGGCACTCGCGCGCAGATGGCGGCGCTGATGCGGTTGCATGAGGCGACCCCGCTGGAAAGCCCGGTTGAGGTGATCCGGCTGCAAGACGCCTCGGACGCCTTGCGGGCTTTGGCCGAGGGTCGGGCCAAGATGCGCTATAGCATCGCTTTCCAAGGCTAAGCGCTTGGAGAGCGGGCGGTTTCATTGCTATGCTGCCCGCGCAATGGCAATGAGGGCGACAGGATGCGCATTGACCTGAACTCTGATCTTGGTGAGGGCTACGGCCCTTGGGCGATGGGCGACGATGCCGCAATGCTGGCGCTTGTGACCAGCGCCAATATCGCCTGCGGTGGTCATGCCAGCGACCCCGAGACGATGTATCAGACGCTGCGATTGGCGGCCCAGAACGGCGTCATCGTGGGGGCGCATCCGGGCTATAACGATCCGCTTGGCTTTGGCCGCCGGGTGATCCCGATGACCCCGGCAGAGGTGGGGCGGATGGTGGCCGCACAGATCGGCAGCTTGCAGGCGATGGCCGCATTGGCGGGAACGCAGGTGGCCTATGTCAAACCGCACGGCGCGCTGGCTAATCTCGCCGCCGATGATCGCGCTGTGGCAGATGCGATAGCGGCAGCCGTCAAAGCGATCTCACCCGGTCTCGCGCTGCTGGCGATTTCGGGCACCGAGTTGGAACACGCCGCCCGCTCTGCCGGTATCCGCGTGTTCTCCGAGATTTTTGCCGACCGTGGCTATCTGACCAATGGCCGACTTGTGCCGCGCTCAAAACCCGGCGCGATGATTCACGACCCGGAAGCCGCAGTCGCCCGCCTGCTCTCGTTCCTTGAGTCCGGCCTGATGCCCGTGGTCGGTGGCGACCCGATTCCCCTCGCCGCGCAATCCATCTGCGTCCACGGCGACAGCCCCGGCGCGATCGAGATGGCCCGCCACATCCGCAGCAGGCTAGGCGCGGCTGGCGTCACCATCGCCGCTTTCCTGTAAGCCATGCAACCCAGCCCAAACGCCCCCATCTTCCGCTCCATCGCCGAACGCGCGGTGCTGGTGGAGTTTGGCACGGTACTCGAGCACGCCGCCCATGATGCCGTCTTGCGCCTTGATCAGGCGCTTGCGGCACAGCCGTTCCCCGGTTTTCGCGAATCCATCCCCGCTTTCGTCAATCTGCTGGTCGAGTTTGACGCCCTGACCACCGATCACTCCACCGCCATCGCCCATCTGAGCGGCCTGCTCACCGCCAAAACCACCGCGCGCCCGCAACCGACGCAGCGCGAGGTTCTGATCTGCTACGATGCCGACCTCGCCCCCGATCTGATAGCCGTCGCCCAGCAAACCGGCCTTTCGCCCGAGGCGGTGATAGACGCGCATCTGTCTGGCGATTACGCGGTGTTCATGTATGGCTTTGCCCCCGGCTACGCCTATCTCGGGGGTGTGCCGGAAGCGATCCGACTGGACCGCAAGCCCGCGCCGCTGCGCAATATCCCGGCGGGATCGGTGATCATCGCGGGGGCGCAATGCTTGGTGACCACGCTGCTGATGCCGACCGGATGGTGGATCATTGGCCGCTCGCCCACCGCGATCCTGACCCATGACCCCGCCCGCCCCTTCCTGTTCGACGTTGGCGATAAAGTGCGATTCCGCCGTATCAGCCGGGCGGAATACGAGGCGGCTCAATGACCGAAGCCACCCTTCGCATCACTTTCGCTGGCCCGCATGTCAGCATCCAAGACGCAGGCCGCCCAGGCCTGATGCGCTACGGCGTCCCCGCCTCTGGCCCAATGGATCGCCAAAGCTTCGCCCTCGCCAATGCGGCTTTGGGCAACCCAGCCAATCACCCCGGCATCGAAATCTCGCTCGGTGGCCTCAGCCTGCATTGCCTGACCGGAGACGTGACTCTCGCGCTTGTCGGTGGCGGGTTCATCGCTGAAACTAAGGCGCGCAAGCTGGGTGCCTGGAACGTGCTGACCCTGCGCGCGGGCGAAACCCTGACCATCCGCCCCGGACCTTGGGGCGGTTGGAGCTACCTTGCCGTTGCGGGCAAGCTGCAAGCCAAGGCATGGCTGGGCAGCCACGCCACGCATGGTTCCTCCGGGTTCGGGGGTGGCAAGCTGACCACCGGCCAAACTCTGACCATCACGGACCCAGAAATCCACCCCGACCGCGAAGGCCCGGTCCCCTGCCCCGTCTGGGCACGCCCCCGTCATTTGTTGCGCTGCACACTTGGCCCACAGGAGCGCTTCTTTGACGCCGAAACCCTAACCACTTTCACTTCTGCGCGGTTCGAGACGACCGACGCTTTTGACCGCATGGGCCTACGGCTGCGCGGCCCGGCCCTGATCCCCGCCGCGGCGCTTTCGATCCCGTCCGAGCCGATCCTGCGCGGTTCTGTCCAAGTCTCGGGTGATGGCACCGCAACCGTGCTGCTGTCAGATCACCAAACCACCGGGGGCTATCCGAAGATCGCCACCATTCTGGCTGATGATCTCGACGCTTTCGTGCAATGCCGCCCGCGCGATGCGGTGATGTTTCAGGCCATCACGCCAGCCGAAGCCATTGCCATCACGCGGCAAAACGCAACCCGCTTTGCCACGTTTGAAGATCGGTTGCGCGGGCGTCAGATGCCGTGACCGGCCCAAGGCCCGTGCTTGTCGGCGATGCCATCCACCCGCTCAAACCCATGCGCGCCAAAGAAATCGCGCTGGGCTTGGATCATATTGGCGGTCGAGCGCCCGGTGCGCATCATGTCAAACCACGCAAGGCCCGAGGCCAAAGCGGGCAGCGGCAGACCGCTGAGCGCCCCCGCCGCAATCACCTGCCGCAGCCCGCCGTGGGTGGCTTTCAGATGGTCGGCAAAGAACGGTGCCAGCATTAGATTGCGCGCCGAATCCTCGGTTAAAGCCGTCGCCATATCGTTCAACATCGACGAGCGGATGATACAACCCTCGCGCCAGACCCGCGCGATTTCCGGCAACGGCATCGGCCAATTAAACGCCTTCGACGCCGCCGAGATCAGCGCAAAGCCCTGCGCATAGCACAGGATTTTCCCAGCAATCATTGCCTGTTCCAACTGCGCCAAAGTCACACCAGCACCCGCTTGCGGCGCCGCGCCAAACACCGCTTCGCCCGCCAGCCGTTCCTCCAACCGCGACGACAAATTCCGCACCATCACCGCCGCTTCAATCGCGGGGATCGTCGCCGCCAAATGCTGCGCCTCAATCACCGTCCAGCGCCCCGTGCCCTTTTGCCCAGCGCGGTCAAGGATCATATCCAGCATTGGCTTGCCGGAATGGGTGTCGGTGGCCGCGGAAACCTCCGCCGAAATCTCGATCAGATAGGATTGCAGCGGCCCTTGGTTCCAGGCCTTGAACGTCTCGGCAATCTCTGCCGCAGCCATCCCCAGCCCATCGCGCATCACGCCATAAACCTCGGCGATCATCTGCATATCGGCATATTCGATGCCGTTGTGCACTGCCTTGACGAAATGCCCCGCCCCCGCAGGCCCCATATAATCGGCGCAAGGTGCGCCCTTATATTTCGCCGCAATCGCGTTCAAAATCGGCGCCACGCGATCCCAATCCGACCGCAAGCCGCCACCCATAATCGCCGGGCCATGCCGCGCACCTTCCTCGCCGCCCGACACACCGATGCCCATGAAATGCGGCCCCTGCACTGCCGCCTCAGCCGAGCGACGATCAGTATCGTGGAACAACGCGTTGCCAGCATCAATGATCAGATCATCCGCTGCCATCAATGGGCGTAGGGCGACAATCATGTCATCCACCGCCTGCCCCGCAGGCACCATCAGAATGATCGCGCGCGGCGGCGCAATCGCTGCGACCAGATCGGCAAGAGTCTCGCATGGCGTGATCTTATCCGCCAGCGCCCCCGCTTCGGCCTTAAAGCCATGCGTCACCGCCACGGTGCGGTTCCACACCGCAATCGGAAAGCCTTTTTCTGCAATGTTCAGGGCCAACATCGCCCCCATGGTGCCAAGGCCGATCAGGCCGATTTGCGATTGGGTCATGGTGTTTGTGCTCCGACGCGGTTCAAGGTGATGGCGTATAGGCTGGTGGTGGCGGTGATATACAACTGATGCTTGGCCCGCCCACCAAAGCAGATATTTGAGACTTTCTCAGGCACAAGGATCTTGCCCATCAAGTGGCCGTCAGGTGCGATGCAATGCACGCCATCGCCCGCCGAGGACCACAGATTACCATCCATGTCACAGCGGATACCGTCGCCCTTGCCGGGCGCGATGGTGTGGAAGATGCCAAGGCTTTTCGGCCGCCCCGACTCCATGGAAAAGCGGCGAATGTGCGCCGGATCATCCTGATACATCCGGCCCGTATCGGCGACATACAACAGCGTCTCATCCGGGCTGAACGCCAGACCATTCGGGCAGTTGAAATCGGTCAGCACGGCTTCTATCGTTCCATCCGGGTCGATGCGATAGACGTTGCAGGGCAATTCCTGGTCTGCCGCAAAGCCTTCGTAATTCGAGCCGATGCCGTAATGCGGATCGGTGAACCAGATCGAACCATCGGATTTCACCACCACATCATTTGGCGAATTCAAGGACTTGCCTTGATAACTGTCGGCAATCACCGTGATGCTGCCATCCAATTCGGTGCGCGTCACCCGGCGGGTGCCGTGTTCGCAGGACACCAGCCGCCCCTGACGGTCGCGCGTATGGCCGTTGGAATAGTTCGACGGCGCGCGATACGTCGAAATCCCCACCCCCGGCGTATAGCGCAGGATTTTGTCGTTCGGGATGTCGGAAAACAGCAAACAGCCAGCATCGCCAAACCACACCGGGCCTTCGACCCAATCAAACCCGGTCGCCAGTTGTTTCAGAGCCGCATTGCCCAGCACAAAGCGGCCAAAGGCTGGGTCTAGGATTTCAAAGCATGACATGAAGCCGCCTCCCCCGCGCAATGTGAGCGATAACATAGCGCAAGGTCAAACCGAAAGGTATCCCGCCGCATACCGCAAAAATAGCCGCCCGTTGCGAAGCGCAGCAAAAAGGGGCACCTTGGTGCAGGCCCCACAGCCGCCATTTGATTTGACACAGGAGATTTTCATGAACTTCGACCAGTTCCTCGGCAGCGGTGCGGTGTTTGCCGCCATCGCGCTGTTTATCATCGTGGCCTTGTTCAAGGCGGTGCGGATCGTGCCGCAAAGCGACAAGTATGTGGTTGAACGGCTGGGCCGCCTGCGCTCGGTTCTCGGGCCAGGCATCAATTTTACCGTGCCGTTTCTGGACCGCGTGGCGCATAAGGTTTCAATCCTGGAGCGTCAGCTGCCTACAGCACATCAAGACGCCATCACCACCGATAACGTGCTGGTCAAGGTGGAAACCTCGGTGTTCTATCGGGTGATCGCGCCGGAAAAAACCGTCTACCGGATCAAGGATGTCGATAGCGCGATTGCGACCACCGTGGCGGGGATCGTGCGGTCCGAGATCGGCAAGATGGAACTGGATCAGGTGCAATCCAACCGCAACGAGTTGACCGCGAATATCCGCGAGCATGTGCGTGCAATGGTGGAAGATTGGGGCATCGAAGTAACCCGCGCTGAGATTCTCGACGTGTCACTAGATGAAGCCACCCGCCACGCCATGATGCAGCAGTTGAACGCCGAACGCGCGCGTCGGGCGCAAGTGACCGAAGCCGAGGGCAAAAAGCGCGCGGTAGAGTTGAACGCCGACGCCGAGCTTTACGCCGCCGAACAGGGCGCCAAGGCGCGTCGTGTGCTTGCCGATGCCGAAGCCTATGCGACCGAAGTGATTGCCGGTGCGATCAAGGAAAACGGTATCGAGGCCGCACAATATCAGGTCGCCTTGAAGCAGGTCGAGGCTTTGACCACCGTGGGCCAAGGTGCGGGCAAGCAGATGATCATCGTGCCAGCGCAGGCTTTGGATGCGTTTGGCGATGCATTCAAGATGTTGAAAGGGCGTGTATAAATGTGGACAGTGTGGTGGGTCTGGATCGCTGGTGGCTTTGCCTTGGGTGTGGCCGAGGTGCTGCTGCCCGGCTTCATCTTCCTTGGCTTTGCGCTGGGCGCGGTGCTGACGGGAGTGTTCCTGGGCATCGGTCTGTCGGTGAGCTTACCGCTGACGCTGCTGATCTTTGCCCTGCTGTCGCTGGCGTCGTGGATCGGCCTGCGCGCCACGGTTGGGGTGAAAAAGGGTCAGGTCAAGCTGTGGGACAAAGACATCAATGACAACTGACGCGCGCTGATGGATTTTGTTGGCGCAAAGGTGGCGCTGCTGTGCGGCGACGCCTTGCTGACCTATCTGCGCGACGACAAACCCGGCCTGCCTTGGGCCGCGATGTGGGATCTTCCCGGTGGCGGGCGCGAGGGCGATGAGACGCCCGACGCTTGCCTTTTGCGCGAATTGCACGAGGAGTTTGGGCTAGTTCTGCCACCAGATCGGCTGATCTGGCGCAAGGTTTGGCCCAGCATGATGGACGCGACCCGGCTTTCGGTATTCTTCGCGGGCAGGATCTCCGCCGCCGAAATCAAAGCCATCCGCTTTGGCGAGGAGGGCCAGTATTGGCAAATGATGGCGGTGGCCGACTACCTTGCCCACCCCCGCGCCATCCCGGAATTGCAGCACCGCGTCACCGTGGCGCTGACCGATCTTTAGCCAACCTTACACGCCGCCATCACCGCCATGTTCAGAATATCGTTCACCGTCGAGTTGGTGGAGCAAATCTGAATAGGCTTCTTCACCCCGGTCAGGATCGGCCCGATCACCGTCGCCCCGGCCATTTCCTGCATCAGTTTGACCGAGATCGAGGCCGAGTGCCGCGCGGGCACCACCAGAATATTCGCCGGGCCCGACAGGCGACAGAACGGATACTGCGCCATCACCTCAGCGTTCAGCGCGACATCCACCGTCATCTCGCCCTCATACTCAAAATCCACGCCCATCTTGTCCAACACCCTGGGGGCTGCGTGCATTTTGGTGGCGCGTTCCGACACCGGATAGCCGAAGGTCGAAAAACTGACAAACGCCACCCGAGGCTCTAGCCCCAGGTTGCGCGCCACCCCGGCGGCTTTCACTGCGATATTGGCCAGATCAACCTCATCCGGCCATTCATGCACCAAGGTATCGGCGATCAGTACGATCCGGCCCTTGTGCAGCAAAGCCGTCACCCCCACCGCGCCATCCGAGGCTTTGGCGTCAAACACATGGTTGATCAACGAAAGCACATGCGCCGATTTGCGCGTGACGCCAGTGATCAGCGCATCGCCATGGCCGTGTTGCAGCATCAAGGCAGAGAACACATGCCGATCCCGGCCAGCCAGACGATGCACATCATGGCGGTCAAAGCCATCACGTTGCAGGCGCTGGTACAGAAACTCTTTATAGGCTTCGAGATGCCGGGAATTGGCGGCGTTGACGATGTCCAACTCGCGCACCGCATCGCCAAGACCTGCGGCTTCCAGCTTTTCCTTCACATCGGCCTCGCGGCCCACCACCAAAGCCTTGCCCAAACCGGCGCGCTGATAGGCCACGGCGGCGCGCAACACCCGTGGATCATCGCCCTCGGCAAAGATCATCCGGGCTTGGGCTTGCTTGGCGCGGGCATGGATGCCTTGCAGGATCGACGCCGTCGGGTCCATTCGGGCCTTCAGGCTGTGCTCATAAGCCTTCATATCAATGATCGGGCGACGCGCCACGCCAGTATCCATCCCGGCTTTGGCGACCGCAGGCGGGATCACATAGATCAGCCGAGGATCAAACGGCGTCGGGATGATATAATCGCGGCCAAACGACAGCTTGCGCCCGTAGGCCATCGCCACCTCATCCGGCACATCTTCGCGCGCCAAAGCCGCCAAAGCACGGGCGCAGGCGATCTTCATCTCATCATTGATGGCGCGGGCGTGAATATCCAAAGCGCCGCGGAACAGATAGGGGAAGCCCAGTACGTTATTGACCTGATTGGGATAATCGCTGCGCCCGGTGGCCACAATCGCATCCGCCCGCACGGCATGCGCTTCTTCCGGGGTGATCTCGGGATCGGGATTCGCCATCGCGAAGATCACCGGATTGTCGGCCATGCTGGCAACCATCGCTTGCGTCACCGCCCCCTTGGCCGAAACGCCAAGAAACACATCCGCCCCCACCATCGCCTCGTCCAGAGTGCGCAGATCCGTGCGCGCGGCATGGGCGGATTTCCACTGGTTCATGCCCTCGGTGCGGCCCTGATAAATCACGCCTTTGGTGTCGCACATGATGCAGTTGTCGTGTGTGGCCCCCATCGCCTTCATCAGCTCAAGGCAGGCGATCCCCGCCGCCCCCGCCCCGTTCAGCACGATCCGCACCTCGTCTATTTTCTTGCCGCTGATCTCCAACGCATTGATCAGCCCCGCCACGCAGATCACCGCGGTGCCGTGCTGATCGTCATGGAACACCGGGATGTCCATGATCTCCTTAAGTCTTTGCTCGATGATAAAGCACTCGGGTGCCTTGATATCCTCAAGATTGATACCGCCAAAGGTCGGTCCCATCAGGCTAACCGCCTTGATGATCTCCTCGGGGTCTTCGGTGTCGAGTTCAATGTCGATGGCGTTCACATCGGCAAAGCGCTTGAACAGCACCGCCTTGCCTTCCATCACTGGCTTTGACGCCAAAGCGCCCAGATTGCCCATGCCCAGAATCGCGGTGCCGTTCGAGATCACCGCCACCATATTGCCCTTGACGGTATAGTCATACGCCGCCGCCGGATTGTCCGCGATCGCCTGCACCGGCACGGCCACACCGGGCGAATACGCCAGCGACAAATCGCGCTGCGTCGCCATCGGGGTTGAGGCGATCACCTCATATTTGCCGGGGCGAGGTTCCAAATGGTAAGCAAGCGCCTCTTCCGGCGTGATTTTCATTCTGGTCATCAGGGGGCCATCCTGTTTGTCTGCAAGTCTGACGGTGATAGCGATGCGAGGCTTGCACGCATAGAGCCTTTCCGTCGCCCCCCCGGTTTTGTAGGGTGACGGGCGATCAGGGGGATGAATGTGAGCGACGACAGCGTAACGCCGATGATGGCGCAATATCTGGAGATCAAGGCGCAGAACCCCGGCGCTTTGCTGTTCTACCGTCTGGGCGATTTCTACGAGATGTTTTTCGAGGATGCCGTGGCCGCTGCCGAGGCTTTGGACATCACTTTGACCCAGCGCGGCTTTCACAACGGCAAACCGATTGCGTTGTGCGGCGTGCCCTATCATGCCGCCGAGGGCTATCTGCTGACGCTGATCCGCAAGGGCTTTCGGGTGGCGATTGCCGAACAGATGGAAGACCCCGCCGAAGCAAAAAAGCGCGGCGCGAAATCCGTGGTGAAGCGCGACGTGGTGCGGTTGGTGACGCCCGGCACCTTGACCGAAGATTCGCTGCTGGAGGCCCGGCGGCACAATTATCTGGTGGCCTTCGCCGAAGTCCGCGAGGAAAGCGCTCTGGCATGGGTAGATATTTCTACCGGCGAAGTGCGGGTGATGCCCTGTCCCGAAGTGCGGCTTGGGCCGGAACTGGCGCGACTGGCACCGCGTGAGGTGCTGGTGTCCGAGACCAGAGAGCGTGATTTGGCTTTGATCGTGACTGAAACGGGGGCAGCGCTCACCGCCCTATCACGCGGCAGTTTCGATTCCACCAGCTCGGAACAACGGTTGTGCAAGCTGTGGAACGTCGGATCCCTCGACGCGTTCGGCGCGTTCGGACGGGCTGAAGTGTCAGCAATAGGCGCGTTGGTCGATTACCTCGACCTGACACAACGCGGCAAACTGCCCCTGCTGCGCCCGCCCCTGCGCGAAAATGCCAATGGCGCGATGCAGATTGACGCTTCAACCCGACGCAACTTGGAAATCAGCCAAGCCTTGTCGGGTGGGCGCGAGGGGTCGCTGCTGGCCGCTGTGGATCGCACCGCCACCGCAGCAGGCGCGCGGCTGTTGGGGCGTCGGATTTCCAGCCCCTCGCGTGATCTGGGCGTGATTCACCTGCGGCTGGAATCGGTGCGATTTCTGCTAGAACAGAGCCGTTTACGCGAAGACCTCCGCGCCGATCTGCGCCAGGTGCCGGATATCGACCGCGCGTTGTCGCGGTTGGCATTGGAGCGTGGTGGGCCACGGGATTTAGCCGCGATTCGAGCCGGGCTGACGCAAGCCGAGAGCATCGCTGCGCGCCTTGTGGATGTACCGCCGCTGCTGGCTGATGCTGCGAAAGTATTGGTGGGGCATGGCGCGCTGATCGACCTGCTGGATGAAGCGCTGATCGCCGAACCGCCATTGATGGTGCGCGATGGCGGCTATATCGCGGCTGGGTTTGACCCCGATCTGGATGAGACGCGCCGTCTGCGCGACGAGGGGCGCGGCGTGATCGCGCAGATGCAGGCGGAATATATCGCGCTGTCTGGCGTGCAAAGCCTGAAGATCAAGCACAACAACGTGCTGGGGTATTTTATTGAAACCACTGCCCTGCACGCGGAAAAAATGCATGCGGCTCCGCTATCAGAAACCTTCATCCACCGCCAAACCACCGCCAATCAGGTGCGATTCACCACTCTGCCATTGAATGAAATTGAGACCAAGATCCTCAACGCGGGCAATCGCGCCTTGGAGATCGAAAAACGGCACTATGAAGCGCTTAGAGCCGCAATTTTGGATCAATCTGGCCCGATTGGAGCCGCCGCGCGCGGGTTGGCCGAGATTGATTTAAGCGGCGCTTTTGCGGATTTGGCGGCGGCGGAAAACTGGGCGGAGCCGCGCGTCGATAATAGTCACGCTTTCATCGTGACCGGTGGGCGGCATCCGGTGGTAGAACGCGCGCTGCGCAGGCAGGGCGGCGGGGCATTTGTCGCCAATGACTGCGCTTTGACGGAAGCCACAACGCCGGCGATCTGGCTTTTGACCGGGCCGAACATGGCGGGTAAATCGACCTTTCTGCGGCAGAACGCGTTGATTGCACTGCTGGCGCAGGCGGGCAGCTTTGTGCCTGCGACTGCGGCGCATATTGGGCTGGTCAGCCAGTTGTTCAGCCGGGTGGGGGCTTCGGATGATTTGGCGCGCGGACGATCCACCTTCATGGTCGAGATGGTCGAAACCGCCGCGATTTTGAACCAAGCCGATGATCGGGCTTTGGTTATTTTGGATGAGATCGGGCGCGGCACGGCAACCTATGACGGGCTGTCGATCGCTTGGGCGACGATGGAGCATCTGCACGAAACCAACCGCTGCCGCGCTCTGTTCGCCACGCATTATCATGAAATGACCGCGCTTTCCGGAAAGTTGGCGGGGGTGGAGAATGCCACTGTCACCGTCAAGGAATGGGACGGCGAGGTAATTTTCCTGCACGAGGTCAAGAAAGGTGCGGCGGATCGCTCTTACGGCGTGCAGGTGGCACGGTTGGCAGGGCTGCCTGCCACGGTGATCGAACGGGCAAAGGTGGTGCTGGAGGCGCTGGAATCCGGAGAGCGCGAGGGCGGTTCGCGGCAAAAGGCGTTGATTGATGATCTGCCGCTGTTCCGGGCGATGCCCGCGCCTGCACCGAAAGCCATTGTGAAGGAGTCTCGGCTGGAAGCAACGCTGAAAGGCGTGCTGCCGGACGAGTTGACGCCCATGCAGGCGCTGCGTTTGGTCTACGATCTAAAGGAAATGCTGAAACCTTGAGCTTGGTCTTGGCAAAATGCTCCAAGGCAGGACCGGAGGGTGTGAAACCCTCCGGGAGCCGTCAAGGGGCTTAACCTTGGGTATTCGAGGACACACCGACCTGTGCCGGACGCAGAAGGCGGTCATGCAGCATGAAGCCGACGCCCATGACCTGGATGATCTGGCCAGCTTTGGTGCCTGGCAGCGGCGCTTCGAACATCGCCTGATGCTGCTGCGGATCGAAGGTGTCGCCGATTGCGGGGTTAACTTCATCCACACCGTGCTTTTTCAGCACATTGGTCAGTTCGCGCAGGGTTAGTTCCAGCCCCTCAATCAAAGCTCCGGCCTGCGCGCGGGTTTCCTCGGTTGCAGCGTCCAGCGCGCGCTTGAGGTTGTCGTAAACCGCCAACATGTCGCGGGCGAGTTTCGAGCCGCCGTATTGCTCGGCCTCGCGGCGATCGCGCTCGCCGCGCTTGCGGGCGTTTTCGGCATCGGCCAGCGCGCGCATGAAGCGGTCGCGCATGTCGTCACGCTCGGCGCGCAGGGCGTCGAGTTCTTCGGCTGCGACATAATCTTCGAGCCCCGCCAGATCGTCAGCCTCTGGGGCGGTGTTTTCCTGCGCCATTTTCGTCTTCCTTACATTCGTTCCGTCTTTGGCCATGCCTTAGCCCGAACCGCGTTCGGACAAAAGCCTGCCGACCAGTTGGGCAGTGTAATCGACGATTGGAACAATCCGGCCATAGTTCAGCCGGGTCGGTCCAATCACGCCCACCGCGCCAATGATCTTGCGATCAGCGTTCATATAGGGAGAGACCACCAGAGAGGAACCCGAAAGTGAAAAGAGTTTGTTCTCGGAGCCAATAAAAATGCGCACACCTTCGCCAGTTTCGGCCAGTTCGAGGAAATCGGCGATATCCCGCTTGCGTTCAAGGTCATCGAACAGCACACGGACGCGGTCGATATCTTGGGATTCGGCTGAATTCTCGATCAGGTTGGAGCGGCCCCGCACGATCAGGCGCTCGGAATGCTCATCCGAATTGTCCCAAAGCGCAATGCCGCTCTCCACCAAGGCACGGGCGAGCGAATCAATCTCCTGTCGGCGTTTGGCGATATCTTGGCCAATGCTGCGGCGGAGTTCCGAGAGGGTTTTGCCCTCGGCCAACGCGTTGAGGAAATTCGCGGCCTCACGCATTGACGACGGGGTTTGGCCGGGCGGCGGGGTGAAGACGCGGTTTTCGACATGGCCGTTGGCGAAGACCAGCACCACCAGGGCGCGTTCGGCGGCAAGGCTGACAAATTCGATATGGCGGATCGGCGCCTCGGCTTTGGGCGCAAGCACGACGGACGCGCCCTTGGTGATGCCGGACAGGGTGCCGCCGATATGGTCGAGCAGGCTGGTGATATCCGGCTCGTTGCTGGTGGAGGCGGTGTCAATCAGCTGGCGGTCTTCGGCAGCCAGTGTGCCGACTTCCAGCAGGCCATCGACGAACATCCGCAGGCCAAGTTGGGTCGGGATGCGGCCTGCCGAAATATGCGGGCTGTCGAGCAGGCCGAGAAATTCAAGATCCTGCATGACGTTGCGGATGGTTGCGGCAGACAGCCGCTCAGTCATGCTGCGCGTCAGGGTGCGTGAGCCGACCGGATCGCCTGAGGCCAAGTAGCCTTCGACGACGCGGCGGAACACCTCGCGAGAGCGCTCGTTCATCTCGGTGAGGATCTTGCTGCCGTCGGTCATGTTGCATTCTCTGTGGGGTCGATCAACGCGGCCCGTCCAATAGGGAGGCTCGTCCATTAAGGAGGCTCTGGCGCGAACGTCAATGAGGGTTGCATCGGTGAGGGGTGCGGGACTATCTGGAGCAAAGCGGAAAAGGATGATGCGATGCGCCCCTCTGGTCGAAAATTGAACGAAATGCGCGCGGTTTCGATGGAAATCGGCGTGATGAAACATGCGGAAGGCTCCTGCCTGATCAAGATGGGCGAGACGCATGTTTTGTGCTCGGCCACGATTGAGGATAAAGCACCGCCGTTTTTGAAGAACACCGGGTTGGGCTGGGTGACGGCAGAATATGGCATGTTGCCGCGTGCAACCAATTCGCGGGTGCGCAGGGAAGCTGCTGCGGGCAAGCAATCGGGTAGAACGCAGGAAATTCAGCGGCTTATCGGGCGGGCGTTGCGGGCTGGTGTGGATCGCTCGGCTTTGGGTGAGCGGCAGATTGTGATTGATTGCGATGTTATTCAGGCGGATGGCGGCACCCGCTGTGCCTCGATCACCGGCGGTTGGGTGGCGTTGCGGTTGGCGATGAACAAGCTGTTGAAGGCTGGGGTGATTGTCAGCGACCCGATGATCGACCATGTTGCCGCGGTGTCTTGCGGGATTTATGCCGGGCAGCCGGTGTTGGATCTGGATTATCCCGAGGATTCCGCGGCGGGGACGGATGGCAATTTCATCCTGACCGGGCGCGGCCGGATCATTGAGGTGCAGATGTCGGCGGAGGGGGCGACGTTCTCTCGCGATGAGATGGGTGAGTTGCTGGATCTGGCAGAAGCCGGGGTTGCCGGACTGGTTGCGGCGCAGAAGGCGGCTTTGGGGATCGCGTGATGCGGAAGTTTTCGGGCAATCGGCTGCTGGTTGCGACGCATAATCGCGGCAAGCTGGAGGAAATCGCCAAGTTATTGGAAGGGTTTGGGATTTCGGTTATTTCGGCGGGCGATCTGGGCTTGCCAGAGCCGGTAGAGACCGAGGATAGCTTTGTCGGCAATGCCCGGATCAAGGCCCATGCGGCTGCGCAGGCCACCGGGCTGCCCGCGCTTTCCGATGATTCTGGCATCACGATTGAGGCTTTGGATGGGGCTCCGGGCGTCTACACGGCGGATTGGGCGGAAACGCCGACGGGCCGGGATTTTGTCATGGCGATGACGAAAACCTGGGACAAACTGGAGGCGATTGCGGCGCCAGAACCTCGGCTGGCGCAGTTTCGCTGCACTTTGGTCTTGGCTTGGCCGGATGGCCATGATGAAGTGTTTGAAGGGATGATGGCGGGGCAGATTGTTTGGCCGATGCGCGGCGATCAAGGCCATGGCTATGATCCGATTTTCCAGCCTTTGGGCAGCGATCAGACCTTTGGTGAGATGGATCGCTGGCAGAAAAACCAGATCAGCCACCGTGCTGATGCGTTTCGTAAACTTGTAGAAGGATGTTTCACGTGAAACAAATCTCCACCGGATCGCCGTTTGAAACGACAATGGGCTATAGCCGCGCCATCGTCAAAGGCGGCTGGTGTTTCGTGTCGGGCGTCACGGGCTACGATTACGCGACGATGCAGATGCCTGACGGCGTCGCGGATCAGGCACGAAATTGTTTTGCCACCATCGCGGGGGTTTTGACCGAGGCGGGCTTCGAGATGGCTGATATTGTGCGGGTGCAGTATACCGTGGTTGCGCCGGAGTTGGTTGAGACGCTGGTGCCGGTGCTGGGTTCGACGTTGGGGCAGATCCGGCCCGCCGCGACGATGGTGATCGCCGGACTGATCCGCCCAGAGATGAAAGTTGAAATCGAAGTTACGGCATTTAAGGGCTAGAGATGGAAGACTGGCAGCATGGCGGCTTTGGTCTGTATCTGCATTGGCCGTATTGCGAGTCAAAATGCCCCTATTGCGATTTCAACAGCCATGTCGCCAGCCACATTGACCAAAAGCAGTGGCAGCAGGCCTATCTGTCAGAGATTGATCGGCTGGGGCAAGAAACCAACGGCCGGATTCTGAATTCGGTGTTCTTCGGCGGAGGCACCCCGTCGTTGATGGAGCCGGAGTTGGTTGCGGCGATTATTGAGCGCATCCGGGCCACTTGGCCGATGTCGAACGATCCCGAAATCACCCTGGAAGCCAATCCCGGTTCTGTCGAGGCCGGGCGCTTTCGCGGCTTTCAGCAGGCTGGGGTGACGCGGGTTTCGATGGGGATGCAGGCGATGAACGATGAGGATTTACGCCGCCTCGGTCGCAAGCACAGCGCCGACGAAGCGCGCAAAGCCTTTGAAATCGCACGAAATTGCTTTGATCGCGTCAGCTTCGATCTGATCTATGCTCGGCAGGATCAAAGCCTTGCGGCTTGGCGTGATGAGTTGGGCAAGGCGCTAGAGCTGGCGATTGATCACCTGTCGCTGTATCAGTTGACCATTGAAGATGGCACCGCCTTTGCGGATCGCTTTGCCAAGGGGGGCCTGCGCGGCTTGCCAAGCGAGGATCTTTCGGCTGAGATGTTTGAGCTGACGCAAGAGTTCTGCGACAAGGCCGGGCTACCCGGTTATGAAGTGTCAAATCACGCCAAAAGCGGCTGCGAATCGCGCCACAACCTAATTTATTGGCGCGGTGGCGACTATGTTGGCATAGGCCCCGGCGCGCATGGACGCATGACTCTGCAGGGCACAAGATGGGCAACAGAGGCGCCGAAGTCTCCGGCACTTTGGTTGGGCATGATTAAATCCGGCAAAATGCCCGAACTGCCGCGCAGCGCCCTGACCGCAGAAGAACACAGCTTGGAATATCTGCTGATGTCATTGCGTCTTAGCGAAGGGCTGGATCTGGCGCGCTACCAGAATATTTCTGGCACAGCGCTAAACGCTCAAAAAATCTGCGAATTGTCCGATATTGGTATGATTGAAATCACCGGAAACCGACTGCGCACAACACCAAATGGTCGTATGGTGCTGAACGCTGTCTTGCGCGATCTGGCGACCGCCTAAAAGATACGGGCCTAAAACTCCGCGTCGCGCGGGATCACCGACAGCACCCGGCACAGCAAATCAAGCTGATCGAGCGAGCGGTAGCTGATCGTCAGCTTGCCGCCCTCGCCGCCCGGAAGATGGTCGATTTGCACCGACATATGCAGATTGGCCGAAAGATCGGATTCCAACGCGCGCGTATCCGCATCTTTCTCACTGCGCTGCCGTAGGGAGCGCCTCTTGGCGGGGTCGATGGCAGACTTTCGCACCAGTTCCTCAGTATCGCGCACCGAAAGACCGCGTCCAACCACTTGCAGCGCCAGCTCCGTTGCATTGCCAGTGGTGATCAGCGCCCGGGCATGTCCGGCAGACAAAGTGCCGGATTTGACCATTTGTTGTACGTCTTCCGGCAGTGCCAGCAAGCGCAGCAAATTGGCGATATGACTGCGGCTGCGCGACAAGGCTTCGGCAATCTTTTCTTGGGTATGGCCGAACCTATCCATCAACTGGCGATAGGCCAGCGCTTCTTCGATAGAGTTTAGCTCGGCGCGCTGGATGTTTTCAATAATCGCGATCTCAAGCACTTCCGAATCACTGAACTCGCGGACAATCACCGGCAGTTCATGAAGTTGCGCAATCTGCGCCGCCCGCCAACGCCGTTCGCCTGCGACGATTTCGTAAAGATCCTGACCGGGCTTTTTGCGCACGATGAGGGGCTGAATGACACCCTTCTGACGCAGAGAATCCGCGAGATCCTTCAACGCTTCCGGCTGGAAATCGCGCCGCGGCTGATCGGGGTTCGGCACAATCTTTTCGACAGGCAGCATCAATTCGGAGCGCCGGGTCTCGGATGCAGCTGACGGTGCCTCAAGATTCACATCTGCCATCAGCGCCGAAAGTCCGCGGCCAAGGCCGCGTCGATCAAACTTCTTTTCCATCAGACGGTCTCCTCTTTGAAACGATTGCGCACCGGATGCCGCAGCAAAATCTCGGTCGACAGAGCTCGGTAGGCTTCTGAGCCTTTCGACGCGCTGTCATAGCTTAGAACAGGCTGCGCATAAGACGGCGCTTCGCTGAGCCGCACATTGCGCGGAATCATGGTTTTGAACACCAAATCCCCCAAGGTCGTACGCGCATCATGTTCGACCTGCTGCGAAAGTCGGTTGCGGCCATCCACCATCGTCAGCACCACGCCTTCAATGCGAAGCCCCGGATTGGCGCTGCGCCGCACTTCGCGAATGGTCAACATCAGTTGCGACAAGCCCTCCAGCGCGAAAAACTCGGCCTGTAGCGGCACCAGCACGGCATGACTTGCCACCATCGCATTGATCGTCAGCAAACTCAGCGACGGCGGGCAGTCAATCAAAATAAAGTCAAGATCCAGCATTTCAACCCGCGGTTCGCGCAGTGAATCATGCAGCAAAAAGCTGCGCTTCTCATTAGAGACCAGTTGAATATCGGCGGAAGACAGATCAGCGCTGGAGGGGCAAAGCAACAAGCCCGCGAAGTCGGTGCCAACCACCGTCTCAACCAGCGGGGTCTCCTCCAACAGCAAATCATAGGTGGTCTTTTTGCGATCTGTCGGTGCGAAGCCCAGGCCGGTCGAGGCATTGCCCTGTGGATCCAGATCCACCAACAGCACCCGCGCGCCCTGCTCGACCAAAGCAGCCGCAAGGTTGATCGCGGTGGTTGTCTTGCCCACCCCGCCTTTTTGGTTGGCAATCGACAGAATATGCGGCCCATCCGCGCCAATAAGGTCATGCACGCTGAATGCCCCTCACTGCCAGAACAAGCGATTCAGGGTCGGTATGGCTTTGCATCGCATCACAGTTGAACCGCCACAGCTTCTGCGCATCCTCGATTTCGCGCGCCGCAGCGGCGCCCTTCGGAAAAATCGCCACGCCTTGCGGCTTCAAATGCCGATATGCGTAGCCACACAGAGTAGATAATGGCGCCAATGCCCGCGCAGTAAGGACATCAACATTCTGTGGCTCAAGATCTTCAATACGCTGGGTTTTAACACTGACAGCGATATCCAAGAGACGTGAGGCTTCGGACAGAAACACCGATTTCCGACGATCTGCTTCCACCAGAATCATCCGCGTCTCAGGCTGCAATTCCTTCGCAAGAATGGCCAGCACGATGCCCGGAAACCCGCCGCCGCTGCCCAAATCGCACCAGAGGCCGACTTCAGCGGGTACTTGTCGAATAAGCTGTGCAGAATCAATGACATGCCTGTCCCAAATTTCAGAAATTCCCGATTTGGAGATGAGATTTATGGCTGGATTCCATTTTTCGACCAACGCGCAATAGGCAAAAAGCCTCTCCAGTGTTTCACGTGAAACATTCAACCAAGCAGGGACCTCAACCTCGTCACGGTTCATTGCGAGGCGACCTCTCGACGGGCCTTACGGATATGCGCCAAGATCAGCGTCAGCGCAGCCGGCGTCATTCCCTCAATCCGCGCCGCTTGCGCCAAATTGGCCGGTCGCACATGCGACAGCTTTGCGCCCAACTCTGTCGAGAGCCCCGGCAGGCCGGTAAACACAAAGCCGCCTGGAATTTCCGCGGATTCTTCGCGCTTCAAAGCCGCAATCTCATACCTTTGTCGCTCAACATACTGAGCATAAAGCGCATCCGTCGCCGTCTGTTGCTGAATCTCCGGGGTAAACTCGGCAAACTCGGGCACCAATACGGCAATTTGCGCGACCGTCACATCCGACAGTGCCATCAGCGCCTGCGCAGTGCGTCGTGTGCCGTCCTGACTAAGCGAAATCCCAACCCTGTTCAGTTCGGTCGGTGAGAACGCTCTTTGTTGCAACACATCCGCCGCCGCCGCGAGACTGTCACGCTTGCGTAAAAATGCCGCTTTGCGATCATCCCGAACACAGCCTAAAGCAAGCCCTATCGGTGTCAGCCGCTGGTCCGCATTGTCCGCCCGCAACGTCAAACGATACTCTGCCCGCGAGGTAAACATACGGTAAGGCTCCGTCACGCCCCGCGTGGTCAAATCATCAACCATAACCCCGATATAGCTTTCAGCCCGGCCGAAATGCACCGGATCTTTTGCTTGCGCCAAAGCCGCCGCGTTCAAGCCAGCCAACAAGCCCTGCGCCGCCGCCTCCTCATATCCAGTGGTCCCATTGATTTGACCGGCCAGAAACAACCCCGGCAGTGCTTTCAGCTGCAGCGACAAGTCAAGCGCACGGGGATCAAAGTAATCATATTCAATGGCATAGCCCGGCTGGATGATCCGCACATTCTCAAGCCCAAGGATAGAGCGGACATAGGCCTCTTGCACCTCTTGTGGCAAAGAGGTCGAAATTCCGTTCGGGTAGACAGTGCTATCGTCCAGTCCCTCAGGTTCCAAAAACACCTGATGTGAGGTTTTGTCGGCGAATCGCACGATCTTATCCTCGATAGACGGACAATAGCGCGGCCCAATCCCTTCGATATGGCCGCCATACATCGCGGATCGACTGAGATTCTGACGCACAATCGTATGGGTTTTCTCATTGGTATGGGTGATGCCACAGGCAATCTGCCGCACCTGCGGCAGTTTGTTCAGGAAAGAAAACACCACCGGGTCTTCGTCGCCGGGCTGGATTTCCAACACATCCCAGTTGATCGTGCCGCCATCCAGACGCGGCGGCGTGCCGGTTTTCAAGCGCCCGCGCGCCAGCCCCAACGCTGCCAATTGTTCGGCCAACAACACAGAGGGCCGATCACCGACCCGGCCACCAGGCCGCCGCTGATCGCCAACATGAATCACCCCATTCAGGAATGTACCAACGGTCAACACCACGGCATCAGCCGATAAATCAACCAAATCCGCCAAGGTAACTCCGGTCACTCTGCCATTTTGCTGTTTCAGCGCAATGACTTCACCTTCCAGGATCGTCAGATTTTCCTCAGCGCTCAACAAATCCAGAACAGCGGCCCGATACAGCTTTCTGTCGGCCTGCGCCCGTGGACCCTGCACCGCCGGACCTTTTCGTCGGTTCAGCATCCGATATTGAATCGCCGCACGATCAGCCGCCAGAGCCATAATACCATCCATCGCGTCGATCTCACGCACCAGATGGCCCTTGCCCAAGCCTCCGATAGCCGGATTGCACGACATCACCCCAATGCCATCACGGCGCAACGAAATCAGCGCCGTCCGAGCGCCCATCCGTGCCGAAGCCGCCGCAGCTTCCGCGCCGGCATGGCCGCCGCCAATGACAATCACCTCAAAATGTTTCACGTGAAACAACCTCATTTCCCGATGCAGAAGCTGGAGAATATCTCATCGAGCAGATTCTCAACATCGATTCTTCCCACCATGATTTCCAAAGCCCGCATCGACGCGCGCAAATCCGCCGCAACCAGCTCTGGCAAACTCTGTGCTTGCCCCATTCTGCCCCGTGCCGATTCCAACCCAGACACCGCAACCTGCATCGCGATACGCTGCCGCTCGCGGATCAGCAACCCCGCCGATGCCGCACGCCCCGACAACCGTGCCGCTATCTCAGCTATAAGCCAGTCAATGCCGGCCCCCGTCTTGCCGGAAACCGCCCCTGAAGACGCCAATGCCGCGCCATTGCGAACATCCGCTTTCCCCAACACCACAAGATCATCGACCTCCGGCAACAACATCAGCACCTCATCAGGGTCGGCTTGCAAGAAAATCCGCAAATCAGCCTGACGTGCGCGCTCCAACGCCCGCTCCACGCCAATCCGCTCAACCACATCCACCGAATCACGCAGACCCGCAGTATCCAGCAATGTCACCGACAGCCCGGCAATATCCATCCGAACCTCAATCACATCCCGGGTTGTGCCAGCAACTTCCGAGGTAATCGCCGCCTCCCGCCCCGCCAACGCATTAAGCAACGTCGACTTACCGGCATTGGGCGCCCCGACAATCGCCACTTCAAAGCCGTGCCTGATCCGCTCCGCAGCTCGCGCGCCATCCAACTCGCGGCGCAACTGGACCAACAGACCATCAATCAGCGTCTGAACCTCGGGGGTCACATCCAGCGGCACATCCTCATCAGCAAAATCAATCGTCGCCTCGATCAAAGCCGCCGCCCGTACAAGATCCAGCCGCCAAGTCTCCACCCGTCGCCCCAAAGCCCCGGACAACACCCGCAACGCCTGCTTGCGCTGCGCTTCGGTCTCCGCATCAATCAGATCGGCAAGCCCCTCAACCTGCGTCAGATCAAGCCGGCCATTCTCCAGTGCCCGGCGAGTAAACTCCCCCGCCTCAGCCATCCGCAAGCCCGTTATCGCCGCCAGCGCCTGCAACACCCGCGCCACCACAGCGGTACTGCCATGCAACTGCAACTCGGCGCTGGCTTCACCCGTAAAACTCGCCCCCGCCGCAAACAGCAGTACCAAGGCTTCGTCCAATACCTCGCCCTGCCAGATCAACCGCCGCAATCCTGCTTGCCGAACAGAAGGCAAATCACACAGCCCAGCCACCGCGTCATGCGCCAAGGGCCCGGAGATCCGGATCACCGCAACGCCCCCCTTACCCCGCGCAGAGGCGAGGGCGAAAATTGTGTCCATAGCCAAGCCTTTGATTAGAGACGCAATTTATGCGTTCATCGACTCGAAGAACTCACCGTTGCTCTTGGTTTGCTTCAGCTTCGAGATCAGGAATTCTATGGCATCCGTCGTGCCCATCGGGTTCAGAATCCGCCGCAGCACATAGGTCTTCTGCAGATCGGTCTTCTCGACCAGCAGATCTTCCTTCCGCGTGCCAGATTTCAGAATATCAATAGCTGGGAACACCCGCTTGTCGGCGACCTTGCGGTCCAACACGATCTCGCTGTTGCCGGTGCCCTTGAATTCCTCAAAGATCACCTCGTCCATCCGGCTGCCGGTATCAATCAACGCGGTGGCAATGATGGTCAGTGAACCGCCTTCTTCAATATTCCGCGCAGCGCCAAAGAACCGCTTCGGCCGCTGCAAGGCATTGGCATCCACACCACCGGTCAAAACCTTACCCGAGGACGGCACCACGGTGTTGAACGCGCGGCCGAGACGGGTAATCGAATCAAGCAAAATCACCACATCGCGCTTATGCTCGACCAGCCGTTTGGCCTTCTCGATCACCATCTCCGCCACCGCGACATGCCGCGTCGCCGGCTCGTCGAAGGTCGAAGACACCACCTCGCCCTTCACCGAACGCTGCATATCGGTGACTTCCTCCGGCCGCTCATCAATCAGCAACACGATCAGATAACATTCCGGATGATTGGTGGCGATCGAATGGGCAATATTCTGCAACAACACCGTCTTACCCGTCCGCGGTGGTGCCACGATCAGCGCACGCTGGCCTTTACCAATCGGACAAACCAGATCTATAATCCGCGCCGAACGATCTTTGATCGTCGGATCTTCAACTTCCATCTTCAACCGCTCATCCGGGTAAAGCGGCGTCAGGTTGTCGAAGTGAACCTTGTGACGCGCCTTTTCAGGATCGTCAAAATTGATCCGGGTGACCTTGGTCAGACAAAAATATTTCTCATTTTCCTTCGGTGCCGCCATGGTACCTTCAATCGTATCGCCCGTCCGCAGGCTGAACTGCCGTAGAATATCCGGCGAGACATAAATATCATCCGGGCCCGGCAGATAATTCGCAGATGGCGAGCGCAGAAAGCCAAAGCCATCCTGCAACACTTCCAGCACACCATCACCGCCGATTTCCCAACCTTCTTCGGCATGTTCTTTCAGGATCGAGAACATCATCTCGCCCTTACGCATGGAGGGCGCGTTCTCAATCTCCCATTCCTCCGCCATCGCCAGCAGCTCAGCCGGGGTCTTGGCTTTCAGATCAGCAAGATTCAAATGCTCAACGGTCATGTGGAATTCACCTTAGGCGCGCGGCCCCAAGCTTGGGCCAGCAGCAGCAATGTCAATGGAAAGCGGAAGGACCGAATGGCCGCGCTGCGGACCACCTAAGACCAGCCTGCGCCCAAGTCAAGGATTTCAGATTGGGGATTTCAGAACTTCACGATCACCGAGATCACGATAATCATCATAAGCAGCGTCGGCACCTCATTCATCATGCGGTACTGTCGGCCGGTGACGCTGTTACGCCCCGCGACAAAATCCTTCCGCCGCCGCCCCAGCCAGTGGTGAAATAGCGTCATGGCAATCACGCAAAACGCCTTAGTCCAAGGCCAAGCTGCGGTCCAATCCACAATCCCAGGCGTGAACACCAGTGCCAAACCAAACGCCCATGTCGCCACAGATGCCGGATTGATGATCGCCTTCAGCAACCGTCGCTCCATCAGCTGAAACATCACGTCTGTGGCAGATCCGGGTTCTACCTGCTCCACATGATATACAAACAGCCTTGGCAGGTAGAACAGGCCCGCCATCCAAGCGATCACCGAAATCACATGCAATGCCTTGATCCAAGGATAATACGTCGCCAGAAAGTCGCCCACAGGTTCACCTCACTTCTTAGCTTCTTCTTAAAGAATAGATTCTAGAAAGAAAGATGTTGTTGTAGGGGCCGTGGATAACGGAATTTCTCGGGTTCTCCCGCCTTATATCCCCAAGGTCCGGGCTGTGCGTAACTATAGAACGATTTTCGTGATTCACATTTATACGTTGTAAATCAATATTATACACGAAAATCACGCGGCACATCTTGCTCCACAGCCTCTGGATATATCTCTCGCGCACAGTCCAGTCTTTACGCCATCCCCATGTGGGCAAACCCGCCGAGCCTCGCCTCTGCGCTTGACAAAACCCTCCCCATCCCGCCTTTTCGACGCTAAATCGGGTTTACCCCCAAATCCACCTGCCGGAACAAACCCAGCTTATCCACAAGGCCGCCCCCATCATGCGCCCGCTGCTTTTAGCCTCTGCATCGCCGATCCGCTTGCAGCTTTTGCGCAACGCCGGGCTTGAGGTTACAGCGCAGCCTGCCCGCATCGACGAAGACGCCATCCGCCAAGCGCTTCAGGTCGATGCCGCCCCGCCCCGCGAGATTGCCGATGCGCTTGCCGAAATGAAAGCCCGCAAACTGGCCGAGAAAAACCCCGACGCGCTTGTGCTGGGCTGCGATCAGATACTCGCTTTCAAGGGTCGGGTTTTTGGCAAGCCCGAAACCCAGAATGAGGCCCACGCTCAACTGACCGAATTCCGCGGTCAAACCCACCAGTTGATCTCGGCCTTGGTGCTTTATGACGGTGGCAAGCCGATTTGGCGGCATATGTCAGAGGCGAAACTGACGATGCGGCTCCTCTCCGAGGGCTATCTTGACGATTACATCAGCCGCAACTGGCACTCCTTGCGCGAATCCGTTGGTGGCTACAAACTCGAAGAAGAAGGCATACGGCTGTTTTCCACTATCGAGGGCGATTACTTCACCATTCTCGGCCTGCCCCTTCTTCCCTTGATCGGCTATTTAGGCACCAGAGGCTTCATCGCAGCATGACAGATTTGCCCCGAATCCCACTTGCCGGCGTCATCGGCCACCCGATTGCGCACAGCCGTTCGCCTGCGCTGCACGGCTTCTGGCTGAAGCGGTATGGCATTAAAGGCCACTATATCCCGATGGATGTGGCACCGCAGGATCTTCGGCAAGCGCTTGAAATCCTACCGAAACTTGGCTTCGTGGGTGTTAATGTGACCATCCCCCATAAGGAAGCGATCCTGAAAATCGCCGATGTTGTGACGGACCGTGCCGCGCTTATCGGCGCCGCCAACACGCTGATTTTTCGCAAAGATGGCCGGATTCACGCCGATAACACCGATGGCGCTGGTTTTATCGCTAACCTACGGCAAAACGCGCCGCATTGGAATCCCACTGCTGGTCCCGCCGCTGTCTTTGGTGCCGGGGGCGCCGCCCGTGCAATAGTCGCCGCCTTGATCGAGGTCGGGGCGCCAGAGATTCGCATCGCCAACCGCACCCAGCCTCGGGCTCAGGCCCTCCGCGCAGATTTTGGCGCAAAGCTGCAGATTTACGATTGGGTGCAGGCCGCAAATATGCTGGAGGGTGCCGCCACCGTCATCAATACGACCTCGCTCGGCATGTCTGGCAAATCGGATTTCCGGGTGCCGCTGGATGGACTCGAACGCGACGCGCTTGTCACTGACTTAGTGTATAACCCATTGAAAACACACTTCCTTATCGAAGCTGAAGCCAGAGGCTGCACCGTGGTCGATGGCCTCGGCATGTTGCTTCACCAAGCCGCCCCCGGCTTTGAACGCTGGTTCGACCAACGGCCAGAAGTGGACGAAGCCACCCGCCAAGCCGTGCTATCGGCATGACCTTTCGCCTCGGCCTCACCGGCTCCATCGGCATGGGCAAATCCACCACCGCTGCCATGTTCGCCGCCGCGGGGCTGCCGATCTGGGACGCTGACAGCGCCGTTCACCAACTCTACGCCCGCGACGGTCTTGCGGTCAGCCCAATCAGCGAAATCTGCCCCGAAGCCACCATGGATGGGAATGTTTCACGTGAAACATTGAAACGCGCGATTGCAGCCGATCCTGGCCTGCTCGCCAAACTCGAAGCCATCACCCACCCGCTCGTCGCCGCCGACCGCGCCGCTTTCCTCGCGCAGACCACCGCCGACATTGCCGTCCTCGACACCCCGCTGCTGTTCGAGACATCCAGCCAACCCGAATTCCACGCCACTCTCCTCGTCACCGCCCCCGCCGATCTGCAACGGCAACGCGTTTTGCAACGCCCCGGCATGACCGAACAGCACTTCCAAACCCTGCTCAGCCGCCAAATGCCCGACGCCCAAAAACGCTCCCTCGCCACCCATATCGTTGAAACGCTGGACCTTTCCGCCACTGAAGCCTATGTCAAATCCCTGATCGCCCATATCCGAGCCCGCCATGCGTGAGATCGTCCTCGACACCGAAACCACTGGCTTTGAACCCTCCGAAGGCGATCGAATCGTCGAAATCGGCGCGGTCGAACTGTTCAACCACCTACCCACAGGCAAAACCTACCACCAATATATCAACCCCGAACGCCTGATGCCGAAAGCCGCTTTTGACGTCCACGGCCTCGGCGATGAGTTCCTGCGCGACAAACCCGTCTTCAAAGCCATCGCCCAAGCCTTCCTCGAGTTCATTGGCGAGGCCCAACTGATCATCCACAATGCTAGTTTTGACATGAAATTCCTCAACGCCGAATTAACATCCGTCAAACTGCCGACTCTGCCGATGACCCGCGCCACCGACACGCTGATGATGGCCCGCCGCAAGTTTCCCGGTTCCCCCGCCACCCTAGACGCGCTCTGCCGCCGCTTTGGCGTCGATAATTCTGCCCGCGAAAAGCACGGCGCTCTGCTCGATTCCGAAATCCTGGCCGAGGTCTATCTCGAACTTGTCGGCGGTAGGCAACCGGATTTTGGGCTCAATCCTGCGACGCAAACCGCCTCTGGCCCCGCGAAAACCCTCTCAGATTGGCGTCCACGCCCGCGCCCAAACCCGCTACCGCCCCGTCTGACCGAGGCAGAATCCGCCGCACACACCGCCTTCGTCGAAAAAATGGGCGTGGTGGCCATCTGGAAAAAGCGGCTCTAATATCGCTTAAAACCTCAAATTAGCGTAAATTAACCTATACCGCCCATCCCCAAAAAGGCCCCCATGAAAACCATCTTTGTCACCGGTTCCGCAGGCTTCATCGGCTTTCACCTTTGCAAACTCCTCTTGGCCGAGGGCTTTCGCGTCGCAGGCTACGATGGCATGACCGATTACTACGATGTGACGCTGAAACAGCGCCGCCTCGCCATGCTGCTGCAAAACCCCAACTTCACCAACACCGAGGCTTTGCTGGAAGACCAAACTACCCTCGAATCCGCGATGCGTGCCGCCAATCCGCAAGTGATCATCCACCTCGCCGCCCAAGCCGGTGTCCGCTACAGCCTTGAAAACCCACGCGCTTATCTGAATGCCAACCTTGTCGGTGGCTTCAACGTGCTTGATCTCGCCCGCGAACTCAACGTCGAGCACCTCCTGATGGCCTCGACCTCCTCGGTCTACGGTGCCAACACTGAAATGCCGTTCCTTGAGACCCATAAAACCGAAACCCAACTCACCTTCTACGCCGCCACCAAAAAGGCCAATGAGGCGATGGCGCATTCCTACGCCCATATCTACGGCCTGCCCGTCACCATGTTCCGCTTTTTCACTGTCTACGGCCCTTGGGGCCGCCCCGACATGGCGCCCTATAAGTTCACCAAAGGCATCCTCGAAGGCACCCCAATCGACATCTACAACAACGGCGAGATGTGGCGCGACTTCACCTATGTCGACGACCTCGTGCGCGGCATCCGCCTGCTGATCGACGCCGTGCCGCAACGTCCAGCCACCCCAGAAGACATACTCCCCGGAGACAGCCTTTCTCCCGCCGCCCCCTACCGAGTCGTCAACATCGGCAACTCCGACAAGGTCAAACTGTTGGATTTCATCGAAGCCATCGAAGACTCCACCGGCTGCAAAGCCATCCGCAACTACATGCCGATGCAAACCGGCGATGTCGTCGCCACTTGGGCCGATGCCAACCTGTTGAAAACCCTCACAAACTACCAACCGCAAACCAATGTCCGTGACGGCATGGCAAATTTCGTGCGCTGGTATCGCGACTATTATCAGATCTGAAACGCAAAAGGCCGACCCCGCAAGGTCGGCCCTTCAAATTCAACGCTCTAAACTCAGTTCGCCACCGGCGCAGGCTGCGCCCGCCGCGCAATTTCCTGCCGATACAAAGCCAAGAAATCCACCGTGTCGATGTTCAGCGGCGGGAAGCCGCCATCGCGCGTCACATCCGAGATAATCCGCCGCACAAACGGGAACAGCAGCCGCGGGCATTCGATCATCAGAAACGGATGCAGCTGCTCCTCCGGTACGCCCTCAACATGGAAGATCCCGCCGTAATCGACCTCCAGCAGAAACAGCGTATCGCCGTTCACCTTGTTCTTCGAGGTCACCTTGAACTTCGTCACAATATCAAACTGATGATCCTGCGCGCGCTTGCGCGCGTCCAAACTGACCTGCACCTGAATATCCGGCTGCACTTCATTGGCCGTCAGCCCCTTCTGTGCCACCATGTTTTCAAACGACATATCCCGCACAAACTGCGCCAGAACCGACATCTTGATCTGCGGCGCGCCGCCATTTTCCTCGGCCATAAGCCCCACTCCCTGAAAAATCCTGCATACCCCTAGCAGGTCATCTCAAAGGCCTCAATCCTCACGCCACTTCGAAGGCCGCGTCACCCCACCAATCTTATCGCGTTCGGGCACAACTTCCTCATATTCCGCATCCACCCAGTCGGCCTCGCCGCGACGCCGCGCAAAGCCATGCACCTGCACACGGGCAGCCAGCATGGCAATCAACGCCGTCCGCACAAACGGAACCAGCAACACCAAGCCGAGAAAATCGGTGAAAAACCCCGGCAGGATCAGCAACATCCCGCTCAGCATGATCAACGCACTATGCGCCATCGGCTGCAACGCAGCGATACCGCCGCCGCCACGCACCTCGCGCAAAGCCCCCATGCCAAGCCCGCGGATCAACCCGACCCCCAGCATCGCACTCAACACCACCCAGGCCAGCGTCGCCCACAGCCCCAACCAGCCGCCAACAACCACAAACAGCCCAATTTCCAGCAAAGGCCATGCCAAAATCAGCGCAAAAACCCACATCTCAGCACCCTCCGTGCAATCTAGCGGCCAAACCATAGACTTGGCGGCCCCCAGCCCCTACATAAGGGTCCAACGCCCGGATCACCAACCCCTCGGGCCCCGTTTTGAGGCGCTTATGAATTCCTCCTTGATTCAACTGCTCGTTCTGGCCGGAATCGCCGTGTTCCTGATCCTGAAACTGCGTTCCGTGTTAGGCAGCCGCGAGGGCTTCGAGAAGCCCGCCGTGCCGCAAGACCCCGCACGCCCGCAGCCGAAACTGGTGCCGCCCGTCGGCGCAGACGGCGTCGATCTCGACATCACCGATCACGCCCCGGCAGGCAGCCCCGCAGCCCTTGCCCTCGCCGCGATGAAACAAGCCGAACCCGGCTTTTCCGTCGGCGAATTCCTGCACGGCGCGCGCGGCGCGTATGAGATGATTCTGATGGCCTTTGAGCGCGGCGATATCGACCCGGTCCGCCCCTTCCTCGCCGACGAAGTTGAAGCCTCTTTCACCCAAGCCATCAACGCCCGCGAACGTGAGGGCCAGACGGTAGAGGCCAACTTCCTCGGCCTGCGCGAAATGACTCTGTCGGATGCCGAATACGATCCCACCACCCGCACCGCCGAAATCACCCTGCGCTACACCGGAGAGCTGACCTCGCTCGTCCGCAACAAAGCCGGCGAGATCATCGAAGGTTCCGCCACCGAGGTCAAACGCCAACGCGACGGCTGGACCTTCGCCCGCCGCATGGGCGTGCAAGACCCGAACTGGCAACTCGTCGGCACCAGCGACTAAGGCGGATGCGTGTTGTTCTCGCCTGCCTTCTGGCCCTGCAAATGACAGCCACGCCCGCCCCGGCGCAGATGCTGGATTTTGAGGCGCTGGAAGGTTGGCCTGAGGACAACCACCTTGCCGCCCTCACTGCCTTCCGCGAGACCTGCGATACACTCGACGCCCCCGATTGGCAGCCGATCTGCAAACTCGCCGCCGATGCCGGGGCGACAGATGCCTCCGCCAAAGCCTTCTTCGAGTTGATGTTCAAACCGGTGCTGATTGGCCAACCCCCCGCCCTGTTCACCGGATATTATGAACCCGAACTGAACGGCTCCTACACCCGCACCCCCCGCTTCGCCTACCCGATCTACGCCCGCCCACCCGAGCTGCAAGATGGCCAAGTCTACTACGACCGCGCCACCATCGAAGGCGGGGCACTGCGGGGCCGGGGCTTGGAAATCGCTTGGCTCGAAGACCCGGTAGAGGTTTTCTTTCTGCAAATCCAAGGCTCTGGCCGGATCAAAATGACCAACGGCCATGTCATCCGCGTCGGCTACGCTGGCCGCAACGGCCACGCCTATCGCTCGGTTGGCAAAGAAATGATCGCGCGCGGCATGCGCACCCCCGATCAAGTCTCCGCCCAAGACATCAAACTGTACGTCCGCTCCAACCCCACGGCAGGCAACGCCCTGCTCGCCGTTAACCCCTCCTACATCTTCTTCCGCAAAATCGCCGACCTGCCGTCTGACAAAGGCCCAATCGGTGCCATGGGCCGCAGCATCACCCCAATGCGCTCCGTCGCCATCGACCCCGCCTTCACCCCGCTCGGTGTCCCAGTCTGGATCGAGAAATCCGGCGACAACCCGATTCACAGCCTGATGGTCGCCCAAGACACCGGCGGCGCGATCAAAGGCCCCCAGCGCGCCGATATCTTCTTCGGCACGGGTGACGGCGCAGGCGATGCCGCTGGCACGATCAAAGACGGCGGCCGCATGATCCTGCTGCTGCCCATCGACCGCGCCTATGCCATGCTGCCGGAAGGCTGATCCATGCGTCGCCGCACTTTGCGCCCTGAAGAAGAAGAAATCTGGCAAACTGTCGCCCGCACCGCCAAGCCGATGCACCCGATGGGCCACGTTTTCCCAAAGCTGATCGAGCCAAAACCACAACCGACCCAAACCGCAGTTCCGGCAACGCCACGTCTGCCGCACTTCCGTTTGGGCGAAAAATCCCGCAGCAAACCCGGTCACGACATTCTGCCCACCCTGTCAGAATCCCTTTCCGCTGCTCCGCTGCAAATGGACGCCAAGACCCATGGCAAAATGACCCGTGGCAAACTCGCGCCCGAGGCCCGCATCGACCTGCATGGCATGACACTTTCTGAAGCCCACCCCGAACTGATCCGCTTTATCCTCAACGCTCAAAGTGCCGGAATGCGGCTGGTTCTGGTGATCACCGGAAAAGGCAAACGCGGCCATGACGTGGGCCCCATCCCGCAACGCATGGGCGCTCTTCGCCATCAAGTTCCACACTGGCTGCGCCTACCGCCTCTCGGCCCCGCAGTGCTGCAAATCTCGGAAGCCCACCTAAAACACGGCGGCTCCGGTGCATATTACATCTACCTGCGCAGGCGCTAGAACCTTAAGAAACCCTTAACGCCTCAAACTAAACGATTGATTTAACGTTATTTATGCAAAGGTCCCAAGGCGGGACCACTCCTACCGCGTGAAATCCGAAGCCACCGTCGCCACGGGCCGCAGCACGATCTGAGTCGCATTCTGCACCGTCAAAACCACCCCCGGCAGCAACCCGATCCGCGCCTGCCGATCCGCCTCGAAAGCATTGGAAACGTCGCTCAGTCGATCCAAAATCGCGATCAAAGCCGCCGAATCCCCCATCACGAAATGCCCGGCCCCCTTCGAGAATGCGCCGACATCCATGAACGTTACCTTCAAATCTGCCACCCGCGACACATCCTTTAGCGACCCCAACCGCTCATCCTGCCCAGTCAACAGCGCCGACAACCGCAGGTATTTATCGCGATCCGAGCCAAAAATCACAAACGGCTGCGGCAGCGCCCCCATCGAATGTGCGCTTCTTTTGAACACATCCACATCAATATCCGGCGAAATAAAGATCACCCCACCGATCAGCCCGAGCGTCTTCTTATCCCCCCGGATCGCCGTCTGCCGCAGCGCCTCCATCGTCAACCCGGCGCCCATCGAATGTGCCACGATCAAAATCCGCTTCGCGCCCGCCGCCGCAACCTCATGCATCAAAGATTCCAAGCCATCCCGCGCAAACAGCGCAGAATCGCGGTCATAGGCATAACCCAGCGGCTCCGCAGCCGAGGGCCAAGCATAATGCACCACCGCGCCGGGCAGCTTCAGATCATGTGCAAACTGAGCGACGCGGTAGACCCCCTCCGAGAAATTGTTGTTATAGCCGTGCACGAAAATCACTGCTTCGCCGCCATTCGCGGCCAGTTGAGTTTTCAAATCTTTGCGGAACGGCACGTCGTCTTGATAGACGATCTCATCGGTGGTCAGGAAATGTTTTAAAGGGTTGGCCTTGCCGTGACGGGGCGGCCAGTTGATCTCACCCAGCTTGCGGTCGGGCGGCACGGAAACGTCGTAGCGGGCGAAGTTGATCTGTTCTGATCGGTAAGTTCCGAACGAACCGTCTTGCTCTTGCTTGCGGGTAGTGCCGATGAAGATCTTCTGGACCTGCCCCACCGAGGCCGCCTGCGGGTCAAGTGTGACATGCCCGCGTGGCGCGCAGGCCAGCAGGAAGCTTAGGGAAAGGATCAACAGAAATCGGGTCATTGGCGGGCCTTTTTTGGCCAAAGTCTGGGGTTTCAAGGGGCGGGTCAAGTGACGTTATATTGCAGGCGCAGAAATGCCGCTGTCCACGCGTGGCGTGGGCGTAGATCGCATGCTTTTCAAGGGATTAGGCTTTTGCATTCAGGGTTTGTTAACACCACGGCATGTGAGTGTTTAGGCCAAGATGAAGCCGGGACAAGTATGAAAAAAGGGTTAAGGACATATCCCTAACCCTTTGAAATCATATAAATCGCAGCCCTGTCCACGCGTGGCGCCTACAAAACATAGCGCGAAATATCCGCCGACCGCGCCAGCGCGCCCAGATTTTTCTCGACGAAAGCGGCGTCCACCACGACCTCTTCCCCCGAGCGGTCCGGGGCGGTGAAAGACAGCTCCTCAAACACCCGCTCCATCACCGTATAAAGCCGGCGCGCCCCGATGTTCGCGATGGATTTGTTGACCTCTGCCGCGATCCGCGCCAGCGCCGCGATCCCGTCCGCCGTGAAGGAAACCGCGACATCCTCGGTCCCCATCAGCGCCGCATATTGTCGGGTCAGCGCATTGTCCGTTTCGGTCAGGATGCGGACAAAGTCTCCCTCCGTCAGCGGTGCCAGCTCCACCCGGATCGGCAAGCGACCCTGAAGTTCCGGCAGCAAATCCGAAGGCTTCGCGACATGAAACGCTCCGGACGCGATGAACAGGATATGATCGGTTTTAACCGGGCCATATTTGGTGGAAACCGTCGTTCCCTCAATCAGCGGCAACAAATCCCGCTGCACCCCTTCCCGCGACACATCGGCTCCCCGCGCATCCGCCCGCGCGCAGATTTTGTCGATCTCATCCAGAAACACGATGCCATTGTCCTGCACCGCCGCCAGTGCCACCGTCTTGACCGCCTCATCATCCAGCAGCTTGTCGGCCTCTTGCCCGATCAGCAAATCATAACTGTCGGCCACGGTGACCTTCTTGCGCGTGGTCCGCCCGCCGAACGCTTTGAACAAATCCTGCAGGCCTTGCATCTGCATTTCCATGCTCTGCCCGCCCATCATCGGCATCGCGGGGGCGGCGTCGGCGATTTCCAACTCGATCACCGTCGCATCCAATTCCCCGCGCCGCAGCTTGCCGCGAAACATCTCGCGGGTCTGCTCGCGCGCGTCTTTGCCCGCCAAAGCCTCAACCACCCGCTCCTCTGCGGCTTGCTTCGCCTTCGCCGCCACGTCTTCCCGCATCCGCGCGCGGGTGTCGATCATCGCGGCATCGACCAGATCGCGGATGATGCTATCGACATCGCGACCGACATAGCCGACCTCGGTAAACTTGGTGGCCTCGACCTTCAGGAACGGCGCTTTCGCCAGTTTTGCCAGGCGGCGGGCGATCTCGGTTTTGCCCACCCCGGTTGGCCCGATCATCAGGATATTCTTCGGGTAAACCTCATCCCGAATATCGTCCGGCAGGTTGCGACAGCGCCAACGGTTGCGCAGGGCCACAGCAACGGCGCGTTTGGCGTCGCGTTGGCCGATGATGTGGCGGTCGAGTTCAGAGACGATCTCACGCGGGGTCAGGTTGGTCATTTGGAAATCCGTTCCACGGTCAGGTTGCCGTTGGTGAACACGCAAATCTCGGCAGCAATCGCCATGGCGCGGCGGGCGACGTCTTCGGCGGGCAGATCGGTGGTCATCAGGCCCCGTGCTGCGGCGAGGGCGAAGTTGCCGCCCGATCCAATGGCGGCCACATCATGTTCGGGTTCCAGTACATCTCCGGCACCCGTGATCACGTAAAGATTGCGGCCATCGGTGACAATCAGCATGGCTTCCAGATTGCGCAGGTATTTGTCCATCCGCCAATCTTTCGCCAGATCGACGCAGGCGCGGGCGAGTTGACCAGGGGCAGCTTCCAGCTTTTTCTCTAGCCGTTCCAATAAGGTGAAGGCGTCAGCGGTCGATCCCGCAAAACCTGCAACCACATCGTGGCCACCCGGCGAGAGGCGGCGGACCTTGCGGGCAGTGCCTTTGATCACGGTATTGCCTAAGGAAACTTGGCCATCGCCGGCCACCACAACCTCGCCACCGCGACGCACGGCCAGAATGGTGGTGCCATGCCAACCGGGGAATTTGTCTTCGGACATTTTGCGCTCCATCTGCTGGGCTTTATATGGAAGGCGGCTGCGCCGGGCGCAAGCGGGCGGCTGGTGAGGCGGAGGGAAAACGCATAGTTTGCTGCCATGGAACGGATTTTGAATTTCTATCTGGACGGTGACAAGCGCGCCCGCGCCGAGGCGGGGATCGGGATTTTTGGTGCTGTGGTGGGAGTGGTGCGGGCGGCGGGCTGGCAGGTTCGATACGCTGGGCACGCGGCGGAGGTTGCGGGTGAGGGCTATCACCTTGTTTACAATCGCGCGGTGGCGGGGTCGTTTTGTTTTAGCCTAAGACGCTGTTACCTTGAGAAATTCTACCGCATTGAGGCGACGAATGATCGCTGGGATTGGGCGGTGGCGGGGCTGCCGTTTCAGGGTGGAGAGCGGCAGGCGTGGTTTCAGCGCTATTGGCGCGCGCGGCTGTTTGGCGGGCTGACCGCCGCGCGGGGGGGCTATATTTTCATGCCGTTACAGGGGAAATTGTTGCAACGGCGGCATTTTCAGACCGCGTCTCCGGTTGAGATGATCCAGGCGACTTTGGCGGCGGACCCAGAGCGGCGGATCGTGGCGACACTGCATCCGCGCGAGGTTTATTCTGAGGCGGAGCTGGATGCGCTGCGGGGGATTGAGCGGTTTGAGCTGGTTCAGGGCTCGCTGCCGGTGCTGGCGGGCTGCGATTATGTGGTGACGGAGAATTCGTCGATGGCGCTGACCGGGTTCTTTGCCGACAAGCCAGCGGTGCTGTTTGCGCGGATTGATTTTCACCATATCGCGGCATCGGTGGGGCGGTTGGGGGTGGCGGGGGCGTTTGAGGCGGTGCATCGACCACAGCCCTATGCGTCCTATCTGCATTGGTTTTTCAAGCGGCAGGCGCTGGCATCGTCGGGCGATGGCCATGAGGCGCAGATTGCGGATCGCTTGCGGGCGCACGGTTGGCCGCTGTGAAAAAAGGCCCCCCGAGGGGAGCCTTTGATCCGATTTTCGCGGGGTTCAGAGCGCGGTGGCGATCCAGTTGGCGAGGGCCGCTTTCGGGGCTGCCCCGACTTTGTTCGACACAACTTCGCCGTTTTTAAACAGGAACAGCGAGGGGATGCCGCGCACGCCGAGGGCGGCGGGGCTGTCGGGGTTTTCATCGACATTGATCTTCACGATCTTCACCTTGCCCGCGTATTCGGCGGCGAGTTCTTCCAGGGCTGGGCCGATTTGACGGCAGGGGCCGCACCATTCGGCCCAGAAATCCACGACGACCGGGATCGCGGATTTACGAACTTCGGCGTCGAAAGTGGCGTCGGTTACAGCGACGGTATTGGCACCCATGATGGGAACTCCTGAGGGGGAAATGTCAGGCATTGAACTTAGGGACGGCGGGGGCGGACGTCAAGGGATAGTGCTGCGTTGCATAGCAGCCCGCACAATATCGGGGGGCAGCGGCATCAGGGTGGCGGTGCGGGTCCACAGGACTGCGGTGTCGATGCGGTGGCTGGGGTAGATTTGGCGCAGGGCTTCGGCATAGGCGGCCATCTGCCGCAGGATGCCTTCGGGGGTTTCTACAGCGGTGGCGGGGGTGCGGTGGTTGGATTTGAAATCGACGGCGAGGATGTGATCTGCGGCGATCAACAGGCGGTCGATGGTGCCCTGCATGGGCTGGCCGTTGAAGGTGGCGGTGAAGGTGACTTCGGCGAGGGCTTCGGGTGCGAAGATATGGGGGTGGGTTGTCAGAACGGCTTCGGCCTCGGCTATGAGGTCGGCGCATTGGCCGGGGTCGGGGATCAGGGCGGCGCTGAGAGCGGGCCAATCGGCACGGGGGGTATTGGGCAGATATTCAAGCAGAAGATGCAAAGCGGTGCCACGGGCTTTGGCGGCGTCTTCCCCAGAGCCATCGGTTTCACCGGGTAGCAGCTTTGCGCCGCCGAGATTGGAGGGAGAGAGGGGCTGCGGGGGGCGTTCGGGGGTTGCGGCGAGAGTCGTTGCCCAGAGGGGGGTTTCGGGCGATTTTGGCAAGATTAGAAACTGTTTTGGTGCTGGATCAGGCCAACTGCCAAAGCTGTGGCGCAATGCGCCATCGGCGATGGGTTCGGACCCTGCGGCCTGCATGCCCTGCTGGACCAGCTTATACCACGCGCCATCCTTCTTTGCTTCGCCCGCGCCGCAGACGATAAGCCAGGTGCGGGCGCGGGTGAGGGCGACGTAGAGCAGGCGGAGGCTTTCTTCCTCACCCTTATCTTTGCGCAAGCTGCGCGCGGTGGCAATCGGTGGCGGGCTTTCGTCAGACGGGGTTTTCCAGACGGGGATGCCATCTTCCATCGCGTAAATCTCATCGCGGTCTTGCGGGGTGCGGTCGCAGGTGTCTGGCAGGATCACCAAGGGTGCTTCCAGACCCTTTGCGCCGTGGACGGTCATCACGCGGATGCGGTGGCCTTCGCTGTCCATCTGGCGCTTGACCTCGATGTCATCGGTTTCCATCCAGATCAGAAATCCGGTCAGACTGGGGACTTCGTTGCGTTCGAAGGCGAGAGCTTGGGAGAGGAATTCGTCAATGCCGTCTTCCGCTTCGGGGCCAAGCCGGGTGAGCAGGCGGCGGCGGCCGTCGTGGCGGGTCAGAGCGCGTTCGATCAGATCATAGGGGCGCAGGAAGTCAGCGTTGTTGCGCAGATCGTGCAGCATGGAAAGCGTTTCGGGGTGGTCGGTGGTATCGCGCAAGGTTTCCCACAGGAAGCCTTTGCGGGGTTGGGCGAGGGCGTAAAGCTCGGCTTCGGTCCAGCCGCAGAGCGGGGAGCGCAGGAGGGCTGCAAGCGACAGATCATCCTCGGGTGTGGCGAGGAAGGACAGCAGGGCGGCGAGGTCTTTCACCGCCAGTTCCGCGCCGAGTTTCAGGCGGTCTGCGCCTGCAATGGGGAGGTTGGCTTTTTTGCAGGCGCGGATGATTTCGGAGAACAGGGCGGAGCGGCGCTGCACGAGGATCAGCACATCGCCCGCGTGCAGAGGGCGGCTTAGGTTTGGGTCTTCTTCTTTATCGACGGGAATTTGGGTGCCCGCGTCGATCAGCGCTTTGATATGGCTGGCGATTTGTTCGGCTAGCCGTGCGGTGTGGTGGGTATCGGTGATCAGGTCAACGGGGTCTTCCCAGTTTTCATCTTTGGGGTCTTCGGATTTTTCCAGAAGCGGCCAGAGATCTACCCGGCCCGGCAGATCGGATTTGAAGGCGAGGTGGTGGACAGATGAGCCCATCGCTTTGGGGAAGCGGTCGGCGAAGGTTTCATCGACGACGCGCAGAATCGCGGTGGACGAGCGGAAGGAATATTCGAGATCGAGGCGGACGAAGTTCTTTTGCGCAGCTCGGAATTTGGTTTGGAAATCGGTCTGTTTTTCGTCGAAAGCGGCGACGTCCGCGCCTTGGAAGGAATAGATCGACTGTTTTTTATCACCGACGACGAACAAAGTGCGGGTTTCATCGCGGGTGCCTTGGCCTGCGGTAAATTCAGCAGACAGCAGTTCGATCACGCGCCATTGGTCGGGGCTGGTGTCTTGCGCCTCATCGACGAGGATATGGTCGATGCCGCCATCAAGCCGGAACAGCACCCATGCGGCGACGGAAGGATCGGTCAGCAGGGCCTTGGCGCGGGTGATCAGATCGTCGAAGTCGAGGAAGCCTCGGGCGGATTTTGCGGATTCGTAGAGCGGCAGGAAACTGGCGGCGAAGCGGTGCAGAATGGCGGTTTTCTGGGCGGCTTGCAAGGCGATGCGGCGGGGGCGGGCGGCTTCGACTCGCAGCATCAGGGCGTCGAGTTGCGGCAGGTGGTTGCCGATCAGCTTTTGCGTGGGTTTGGTGGGCAGCGCGCCGATTTTCGCGCCGTATGGGGCTTTGGCGGTGCCGCCGTAGAGCAGGGTGTTTTCTAGGGCGCCTAGGGTGGCGAGGCTGGGGGCAGTTAGATCGAGGGCGGCGAGTTTTGCGGCAGTTTTGCTATCGGTGGGGCCGCCGTTTTGCAGGGCGGGCAGGATGTTGGCGATCAGATCGGATTCAATACCGAGCAGCACATCGGCCAGCAGGGTTTGAGGGATTTCCACATTGGGAACATTGAACAAATCACGGGATTGGGCCTCGGTCAGCGATTTGGTGAACCCTGCGCGTTTGGCCGAGACTTGCTCCATCAGCGCGGTGAAATCTTCGCCGGTATAGGCGCGGGCGACTTCGGCCATGATTTCGGGGGCGCGAAATTCGGCCATTTCTTCGACGATGTTTTCGCGCAGCAGGCGGGCTGCGCGGTCGTCGAGTTCAGTGAATTGCGGGGAGACGCCCGCTTCGAGGGGGAAGCGGCGCAGCAGTGTGGCGCAGAAGCTGTGGATGGTTTGGATGCGCAAGCCGCCGGGGGTTTCAATCGCGCGGGCGAACAGTTGTCGGGCTTTGGCGAGGGCACCGGGGGCGTGGCGTGTGTCGTCGCCTAGGTCGGCGAGGGCGCGGTGAAGGTCGGCATCGGGCTTCATTGCCCATTCGCCCAAGCGGCGGAACAGGCGGTTCTGCATCTCGGTCGCGGCGGCTTTGGTGTAGGTGAGGCAAAGGATGTGCTGGGGTTCAACGCCGCGCAGCAGCAGGCGGGCGACGCGGTCGGTCAGCACGCGGGTTTTGCCGGAACCTGCGTTGGCGGAAAGCCAGACGGTGTCGGCTGGGTTGGAGGCTTGGACTTGGCGTTCGGAGGCATCGTTGCGGGTCATTCTGGCTCTCCGACTTGTTCTGGTCCAACCATTTCTGGCACGGCGCGGTCGGACATTTCCCATTCGCCAAAGCGTGAGAGGTGGTCGTAGTCGCCCGCGTGGCGGACCTCAAACAGCGCGCGGCGGGCGGTGTAGCCGGTGCTGCGGCGCAGGTAGCGGGAGATGAGAGTCAGCAGTTTTTCCCAGTGTTCGGTCAGCAGAGCCTCGGTGATGTCGGTTTCCACCACGTCCTCGCTGGTGCCGAGACCGATGTAGCTGATTTTTGCGACGTCAGAGGGGCCGAGATCGGCGAAACCGCCACGGTCGGCCATCACGGCGGCGAGCAGAAGTTGTTTGGCGTATTGCTTTTGCTGGGCGGCTTTGGGGGCGGCTCCGGTTTTGTAGTCGATGAGATGCAGGGTTCCGTCGGGGAGGCGGTCAATGCGGTCGGGGGTGCCGAACAGGGTGAAATCGAGGGGGGCGAGTTTGAGGGCACCTTGGGTTTCCAGCGCAAGCGAGGTTCCGCCGTGTTTGGCGTCTTGGGTCAGGAAATGGTCGGCGGCGCGGTCGAGTTTCGCCAACCACAAAGCGCGGGCGGCGGGGAAGGGGGATTCTTGCGCAAGGACTTCGCGGGCGAGCGTGAGCAGGCGGGTGCGGGCCTCAGCGCGGGTTTCGGTTTCGGGACGGGTTTTGACGAACCGCTCCAGCACCTCATGCACGATGATGCCACGGTCGCGGGCGTCGGGGGTTTGGTGCAGTGGGTCGAGTGGATTGAGCCGCAGGATGTAGCGGGCGTAGATGGCGTAGGGGTCGCGGATCAGGCGTTCGATATTGGTGAGCGACAGTTTGGGCGGGCGCGCGGCGATGGGCGGCTGCGGGGCGGGACGTTTAGCGGGGTGCAGGCGGGGGTCGGCCTGTTGCGCAGGCGTGGGCTGTTCTAGGGCGCGAGCGAGAGTGAGCCATTTGGTGCCGCGCGCGCGCATTTCGGCCAGCGCCTGCTTGCCATTTTGCTGCGGCAGACCGTCCATTAGGTTCATCAGGCGATTGAGCCAGCGGCTCGGGACGGTTTCCGCCTCGGCATTGCGGATGGCGCGCGATAGGATCACATGGGGGGCGGCGATGGCTTGTTGGTAGTCGTGGGCGGAGAGGCCGATTTGACGTTCTGGCAATAACAGAGCCGCTTTTTTGCGCATCGAGCGGTTCAACCACGGGTCGGGTTCGGGAAGTTTTGGCCAGATGCCATCGTTGAGGCCGCCAAGGATCACCAGATCAGCGCCTTGGACGCGAGCCTCTAAGGTGCCCCAGATCATGATGTTGGGGTGGGCTTGCACGGGTTCGCGGACCTCGCCTTTGTTGACGAGAGCCTCGAACAGATCGCGGTATTCAGTGACGGAGCAAGTGCCGCCGTAGGGGGCTTCGGCGGCGAGGGTTTCCATCAGGGCGAGGGCTTCGATCCCGGCGGCCTTATCCCAAAGTGCGCCAGTGTCGCAGGGGTCAAGACCGCGTGCCAAGGATTCGGACAAGGCGCGGTGTTGGGAAACGTGATCGGCCAGCGGCCGACGCGGAATTTGGTCGAGGTTTTGCAGCGTGTCGGCGAGGAATTGCGCCCATGGCAAAGCGTTGTCGGTGCGCGCTTTCGCCCATTCCAGCAGATCGGGACCAGTGGGGAAGGCAGGGCCGGTTTTGCGGAGTTTGAGTTCGAGATAGCGGGTCAGCAGCAGATGCGGGCCGCGCGCCGTGCCAGACGCCGTCAGCGGGTGTTTCAGGATGGTCAGCAGGCTGTCGGCGGTCAACCGTTGACCGAGCAAAGCGGCGGTGTGGCGCAGGAATCGGCCGGGGGCGGAGAGCGCCAAGGGGCGGCCTGCGGAATCGTCGGGCAGGATCGCCCAACGGTCGAGGGCGGCGGTGACTTGGCGGCTTAGGTTGCGGTCGGGGGTGATCAGCGCGGCCTTGGTGCCAGCTTCGGCGGCCTCGCGCAGGATCATCGCGATGGCGAGGGCCTCGGCACGCGGGGAGGCGGCTTCGATCAGGGTGAGGCTTTCGGTGGCGCGGGGTAGATTGGGCAGGTTTGGGCCTTCGACCAGCCATTGATCGGTGACGGGGGCGGGGCGGAGGGACAGCGAAATCAAGCGGTTGCGGTTGGGGTCTGGCGGGAGGGTGTTTCGCCAGGGTTTGATACTGCTGGGGGAGATGTGCAGCAGGTCTGTCAGGTGGCGGAAGCGGTATTGCGGATGATCTTCGGCGGTGAGCGCATCGTCCATCGCCTGCCAGACGCTGGAGGGTGTGTCAAAATCGAAGCCGGGCAGGATCAGCGCGCCTTGTGGCAGGCCCGCGACCGCCTGCATCAGCAGGGCGGTGGTGCCGCGTGAGCCCGTGGAGCCTGCGATCAGCACCGGGTCTTGCGGCGGGGCGCTTTGCCAGCGCTGGGCAAGTTGCTGCACGGCGAGGCGTTGGCGCGATTCGGCATCGGCGGCATCGCTGAACAGCGGGGCAACGATGCGCAGGAAGGTTTGGGTTCTTTCCCAGTGTTTGGAATGGGTTGAAACATCGAGGGCGGCGATAGCCTCTGCTGGAACGCCCTCGCCCTGCATTTCATCCATCAGATTGGCGAGGCTGTCGGCGAGGTCATAAAGCGCCGCGCGAGGGGCGAGATCGGGCTGGGCGTCGAGCAGTTTGGCGATGAGTTCGGCCATTTGCAGGCGACGACGCAGTGGGGGAATGGTGGGGGTAAGGTTGAGGCTGGGATCTTTTGCGAGATCGCTGAGCAGCAGCAGGCGCGGCAAGAAGCGCGCGCCATGGGTCGCGAATAGGTCGCTGACGCGGCGCACCATGCGGGCGGTGTTGAGGTAAATCGTGACGCGCGCCATGGCTTCTGGCGGCTGGTGCGCCATACGCTCGATCAGGCCCGCGACCAGTTCGGCGGGAAAATCTGTGCCGGGCGGCAGGGCGAAAATGCGGGGGGTGTAAGGGTTAAACATGCAAGGACTCAGCCAGTGCAATGCCTTCGGGGCGACCTACATCGCACCAGCCGCCGTGATGGATCAGGCCGTAGGCGCGGTTGTTGGCGATGGCAATATCCCAGAGGAGATTCAGGCTGAAAACAGGATCTGATATGGCGGAAAGACCTTGGGTCTTGAGAATTTGCGCGCCGAGATATATCGGGGCGTTGACACCGTTTGCGCGGGAAATGCGGCCGTTAGGATCAAGGTGGAAGTCGCCTTTGCCGCTGTGGCCGAGGGCGTTTTCGGCAGGAAGCAGCAGGAGTAGCGCATCCATTTTAGCCGGATCCCAAGCGGTGAGCAGTTGGGTGAGGGGGTTTTGCCCAGTCCACACCGCGTCGGTGTTCAGGGTCAGCACCGGGCCATCGCCAAGCAGCGGAAGGGCGGCTTTCAGACCGCCACCGGTTTCGAGGATCTGGTTGCGCTCCCATGAAAACAGGACGTCGCGGTTTTTCAGGTGGTCGGCGATTTGATCGCCAAGATAGTGCAGGTTTACCACGATTTTTGCGATCCCCGCCGCGTCGGCAACAGCTAAGGCGTGGTCGATCAGCGGTTTCCCGGCCACGTCGATCAGCGGTTTCGGTCGATGGGCGGTCAAGGCACCCATGCGGGTGCCGAAGCCTGCGGCGAAAAGCATTAACGGAAGTGGCCGCATTGGGCACCTATTCGGGCAAGGGCTTCGGGGGTGGGTTCGGGCAGCAGGCGGGCGCATATTTTGGCGAGCGGGGCGAGTTCTGGCTCGGAGAGGTTGCGCTGCAGGTGGTGCCAGACGCGGGGGATCAAGCGAACGTAGTTGGATTTGCCGCTCTGCAGGCAGAGGCGAGCGAAAATTCCGATGATGCGCAGAGCGCGCTGCGCGCCAAGCGTGGCATAGGTGGGGCGGAAGCTGTCTGCCGTGGTGCCGGTTTGCAGACAGAAAGCGCGGATCATCGCGGCCTCCGTTTCACGTGAAACATCCCTTCGGGCGTCTTGCAGCAATGAGACGAGATCGTAGCCGGGCTGGCCAAGTTGGGCGAGTTGGAAATCCAGCACGCCGACGCGGGCAAGGCCGGGCCGATCCGGCAGCCAAAGCAGGTTTTCGGCGTGATAATCGCGAAGGATAATCACGCGCGGGCCGTCGGCATGGCGCGATAGCGCATCGGTGAGGATGTTGCCGAAATCGGCAGGCTCGATGCGGTCGCCAGTGATTGCGAAACGATACCAATCGAGCGCAAAGCAGGCGGCCTCGGCCCAATCCTGCGCGGTCAGATTGGCGAGGTTGGCGGCGGGTGAATGGCGTTGCAGATGGGCAAGGACCTGCGTTGCCGCCGTATAGAGACTGTTTTCTCGGGACGGAGCCATTTTCAGAAGGGTGGCATAGATATTGTCACCCAAGTCCTCTAACAGTAGAAAGCCGTTTTCCAGATCCTGTGCGTAGCAACTTGGAGCAGAGAGGCCGATGGCCGAAAGATGCGCGGCAATTGCCAGAAATGTTGCCGGATCATCGCCCTTTCCCGGCGGCGCATCCATCAGGACGGCGGTTTTCGCGCCTTGCTCAAGCCGATCATAGCTGCGATCCGAAGCGTCTCCGGCGAGAAACCGACGATTGGCATTGCCCCAGCCGGCTTGGGTCAGAAATGCCTGCGATAAGGCGGCGCGGTCGTTCATTGCGACCAACTTTGGGCGAACTCTGCCAGCAGATCGGGGTGGTCCGGCGCAGTCAGCGTGACATTCCGACCCTCTCCGCTGGTCGATAGCGCTATTCGAATAGCATGAGCGGGCGTCAAGCGACCCAAACGGTCCGGCCATTCAATCAGACAAATCGCTTGTGAAAGCGCGTCTTCCAGCCCCAGCTCGGCAACCTCATCGGGATGCGACAGACGGTAAAGATCGGCGTGCCAGATCTCGACATCGGCCTGATAGGTCTGCACGAGGGTGAAGGTGGGCGAGGGCACATCCTCCATCCGACCCAAGCGGGCGCGGATCAGGGCGCGGGCGAGATGGCTTTTGCCGGCACCAATCGGACCTTCCAGCAACACAGAATCGCCCGCGCTTAGCCGCGATGCCAGCCAGCGGCCAAGATCGGCGGTGTCGTCCTCAGAGGGCAAAAAGGCGGTAACGGCATGCGGCTTTGTCATGCGCCAAGTCTACCCTCCCCACCCGCCGCTGCAAGTCGCGAAGTTCAGGCGCGCCGCAGGCCCGCACCTTCGGCCAATCTCGTCTGGCCTGACTCGGAGGGCGGCACGGGCCGGAAGGTTGCCAGCGTTGACCCCCCCGCCAAAGGCGCGAATTTGCATCCGATCAGACGGCCATCCAGCAGCCGCACCTCGCCGCGCCAGCTGTCACGGTCACCGACGGTGGCGACGTATTCTTCGACTTCGGCCCAGATTGCACTGGGGGCTGATTGCACGCGCCAATGTGCTGACAAAGTGCGGACGGTGTTGTCTCCCAAGGTTTCCCCCGGATCATGGCCCCACAGCGCGGCATAGCTGTTGTTCGACATCACCAACTGCCCCGATTGCGAAAACACCGCAATCGCCTCATCCATATGATCAATCACCGATTGGCCAAGCTCCAGATCGGCGCGGTAGCGGCGGGTGCGCAGCATTTCCGACGAGATATCTTCGATCAACAGCGCCAAGGCCCCATTCGGATGCGGTCGCCCGACCACCCGATAGGTTTGGCCATCGGGCAGGCTCCAGGTTTCCTCATAAAGCCCGGTAGCGGCGGCCTTTTCGATCTCGACAATCTGCCGCCGCCAGTCGCGATAATCTTTCGGCTCTGGCAGCATTTTGCGATCCCGCATCGCATCCAGCACCGCCAGCAGCGAGGGGCGCAGCGACAGAAAATCGGCGGGCAGTTGGGTCAGATCCATCAAAGCGGGGTTGAACAGTTGCAATTTGCGCTGACGGTCAAAGATCGCAAGGCCAATCGGCAGTTGCGCAAAGGTTTTGGTCAGGGTTTGCATAAAATCGCGCAACGCACCTTCCGCCTGCACCGCCGAATCGGCAGGGATAGCGAACATCAGATCGCCGTCCGCCTCGGCTCGGCTCGAGATATCGAACCAGAGCGCAGGCTTGCCGACAGCCACCAGACTTTGCCTTTGATCCTTGCCCGATTTCGCCGCCGACCGGTTAAACAACCTAGGCAGCGGCCAGCCCAATTCTTTGTCCTCACCCAGAACGTCACAGGCCTGCAACAGATAGGGTCCATTTGCCCAGACCACGTCACCCGCCGTATTCTCACGCCACAACAAGACCGGCGCGGTCGCGACGGTTTCACGCAGCAGCGCCAATTCATCCAGCATTGCGCGCTGGGCAATCGCATCGCCCGCCGAGAGATGGCCGTCTTTGCTCGCATCAATCAGCGTCAGTTTGGTCAACCCGCCCGCATGTTCCGCCTTCAGGATCAAGGGCGTGGCATTTCCCACCGAAGGCAGTTCAATCGCGCCATCGTTTTGCAGCCGCTGCAACTGCGCCTCTAAATCTTCAAACCGCGCGGTCAGGAACGCCATCAACCGGCCCCAGGCGGGCCCTTTCATCGGGCTGGCCGCCAAAAGTGCGCGGGCATTGGCGGTACTATCGACCATAATCTCACCATCAAACATAAACAGCGTCTCACTGCCGGTATCGGTGAAGACGCTGGCTTGCACCGGAAACTCGCGGGCGGGTAGCAGCCACAACGCCAGCATCCCAATACAGGCCGCCATCAGCGAAGCCGCAACCACGGCGAGAATAAGCGGAAAAATCATCCGAAAGCCCCATCTTAATGGGAGGGTCCCATGTTTTGATCAACCTAAGGAGTAGATCGTTAATAGGGGGTTAAGGATAGCGCAGTCATGCAGGCTTTTATGCCGCTAGCCGATAAAGCGCTGGTTTTCACCCAAAGCCCCTGCCGTTTCAGCGAGAATATCTGCGGCCTTCCATGTCACCTCGACAATCGCCCCGGATCGCGCCGGGCGTTCTTCTGGCGACAGGAACGGGTCGGCGGCATTGGCGAAAGACAATTCGGCCCCGGTGCGCTCTAGCAGGGTTTTGGCGATGAATAGGCCCAGCCCCATGCCCTCATATTCGGGACGCCGCGCCAGATCCTGCTCATCACGGCGCGAGCGCACGAACGGGTCGCCGATCCGCCCCAGCACTTGCGCCGGAAAGCCTTCGCCGTCGTCGATGATGCGCAGCAGGATGCGATCCGGTGCATATTGCGCATCAACCCAGACCGTACTGCGGGCGAAATCCACCGCATTCTGCACCAGATTGCGAAGCCCGTGGATCAGTTCGGGGCGGCGCACCACTACGGGCGGCAGGCCTGCCCCTGCCATGGTGAAGATCACCTCGATGCCGCGCGCCATGTGCGGCTCGGCGGCCTCTTGCAGCACGGTTTCCAACGGGGCTTGCCGCAGCAGCAGATCATCCTTCCCGGCCTTGCCCATCGAGCGCAAGATATCGCGGCAGCGGTTGGCTTGTTCGTGGATCAGCCGGGCGTCTTCGGCGAGATCGGGGTGATCCGCGAGTTCATCCATCATCTCAGAGCTGATCAGCTTGATCGTCGCCAAGGGCGTACCCAATTCATGCGCGGCGGCGGCGACCACACCGCCAAGGTCGGTCAGCTTTTGCTCACGCGCCAAAGCCATTTGCGTCGCCAAAAGTGCGTCGGACATCAAGCGCATCTCGGTCGCCACCCGACGCGAATACAGGCCAAGAAAGGCGATGCCGATCAGCAAAGACAGCCAGAATCCGAAGGTAAACAGGCTGGGGATGGCGAATATGGTGCCATCGGCCAGCCGCAGGGGGATGTTGAGCAGGCCGATCAAGGTGACAAAGGCTGCCGCGAGCACACCAAGGATCAAGGTGCTGCGCAGTTCCAATGCGCTGGCAGATACCGTCACTGGGGCCAGTACCAGCAGCGCAAAGGGGTTGGCCAGTCCGCCGGTCAGGAACAACAGAAAGCACAGTTGGGCCAGATCGAACAGCAGCGTCAGCATCGCCTCAAGCTCGGTCAGCCGCTTGTTCTGCGGGAAGATGAACATCGCGATCAGATTGGCAATGACCGCCAGCCCAACCGCCAGAAAACACAAGCCCAGAGGCAGTTGCATGCCATAATAGCGCGTTGCCACCAAAAGCGCCGCCAACTGACCAAAGCTTGCCATCCAGCGCTGAAAGATCAACGTTCGCAGCCGCAGCCAATCCGCCCGCTCGGGCCGAAAATGTGCGGATTGGGCGGTTATGTCACGCTGGTTTGACATGGGATGCCTTGGCGGGGGCTGGCCATTACGGCGGCTTTGCGATTGATAAGGGTTGGTTCGGCGCGGATCAATGCGCAATGAGGAGGGCGAGTAATGTTAGAGAACTATGCAAAGCTGGCGGTCGTTGCCGTTGTCGCATTTTTCGGTGTCTTTGGTGGATACTTATGGAACAAAGACCGAGAGGCTCGCACCAATGATCCTTTCGCCGATTGCCGCACGTCTGCTATTGCCGGGGGCGGTGGCGAGATTGGCGGGCCGTTTACGCTGGTGGATGAAGACGGCAAGACGGTGACCGACAAAGATGTGCTGGCCAAGCCATCGCTGGTCTATTTTGGCTACAGCTTTTGCCCGGATGTTTGCCCGCTGGATGGCGCGCGCAATGCCGAGGCGGTGGATTTGCTGAAGGCCAAGGGTCTGGATGTCACCCCGGTTTTTATCTCAATCGACCCCGAACGCGACACGCCTGCGGTGCTGAAGGATTTCACCGCCAACCTGCATCCCGACATGATCGGTCTGACCGGCACGCTTGAGCAAGTGCAGGCGGCGTCACGCGCTTATAAGACCTATTTCAAAAAGCAGGACACCGGCGATCAGTATTACATGATGGATCATTCGACCTTCACCTATCTGATGCTGCCCGGCAGTGGCTTCGCTGATTTCTTCACCCGTGATGATACCGCCGAACAAATCGCCACCCGCGCTGCTTGCTTTATTGAGAAAAGCTAGGGCGCGTTTGACGATAAGCCTTTAGCGGCCTAGGTTAGCAGACGAATGAACGGGGGATTTCATGGCAGATGATCTTGGCGAAGAACTGGGACCGGATCGCAGCTTGTTGTTGGTCGATGATGACGAGGTTTTCGTCAAGCGCCTCGCCAAAGCGATGGAAAAGCGCGGGTTTTTGCCGGAAACCGCAGGCAGCGTGGCGGCAGGGCGGGCGATTGCGCTGGCACGTCCTCCGGCCTATGCGGTGATTGACCTGCGGCTGGAAGATGGCAATGGGCTGGACGTGGTGGAAACCCTGCGCGAGCGTCGGCCGGATTGCCGGATCGTGGTGTTGACCGGCTATGGCGCGATTGCGACGGCGGTGGCGGCGGTTAAAATCGGTGCGACGGATTATCTCTCGAAACCCGCCGATGCGAATGATGTGATGCAGGCCCTGCTCGCCAAAGGCGCTGCAATGCCGGAACCGCCGGAAAATCCAATGTCGGCAGACCGGGTGCGCTGGGAACATATCCAGCGGGTCTATGAGATGTGCGACCGCAACGTTTCAGAAACCGCGCGTCGACTTTCGATGCATCGGCGGACTTTGCAGCGGATTCTCGCCAAACGTAGCCCAAAATAAGCGAGTACTTGAAAGAATAATCCTTTCAGCCTAAATGGCTTTACCATAGTCCTGAAAGGATGCTTACGTGACCATTGATATCAACGGGCTGTCTCTTAAAGAGTTGAAAGATCTGCAATCGCAAGTGGTAAAGGCTATTGCGTCCTTTGAGGATCGCAAAAAGAAAGAGGCTCTTGCCGAGATTGAAGAATTCGCCCGCGCGAAGGGCTTTTCTCTGGCTGAGCTGACCGGCGTGACGGTTGCGCGCAAACGCTCGCCAGCTGTCGCGAAATACGCCAATCCGGCGGATTCATCGGACACCTGGTCGGGCCGTGGCCGCAAACCGCGTTGGTTTGCAGCAGCATTGGCTGCGGGCAAGCAGCCGGACGAAATGTCGATCTGATCTTTCGCAGGTAAGAAAACCGAAGGCCGCCTCAAATGGCGGCCTTCAGCCATTTCATGAAGGTTTTCAACTCGGCGCGTTTCGGGCCCGGCCTTGTGACCAAATAATAGGCAAGGCTTTCATCCTTAATCTCGCCCACAGCGATCAGATCACCGCTTTCCAGATCTTTCTCCATCAAGGCGGCGGCTTCAACATGCAGGCCCAAACCCTGCCGCGCAGCGGAAAGTGCCAATTCTTCGGTTGGAATGTAGGTGATGTTCATCGCATCTGGTTTCAGCCCAAAACTGCGCAACCAAATCAAAGCCTCGGGCCAATCCGGTTCAATCACCCAAGGCATTGCCGACATTTCTGAGGTGGTTAGTCCTTCACGCTCCTGCAACAGCGCCGGCGCGGCGACAATGATGTAATGCGCCGAGGTCAGAAACTCGGCCTCCACTCCCGGCCATTTGCCATCGCCAAAGCGGATCGCCAGATCAAGGCTGTCGCGGCGCAAGTCCATCACGCGATGTTCGGGGTGCAGCGATAATCCGATTTCGGGATGCGCCTTCCAGAACGCCCCCAGACGCGGGATCAGCCATTGCGCAGCGAAAGCCGGGGTCAGCGTCACCCGCAGCGGCGCGTTGGGATCGGCGCCGCGCAGATCATTCACCGCAACTTCAATGCCGTGGAAACCGTCGGTCAGCGCCTGCGCCAGCTTTGCGCCCTCAGCGGTCAGTGCCAGCCCGCGACCCTGCCGATAGATCAACTCGCGCCCCAGATCAGCCTCAAGGGCGCGCACCTGTTGCGCGATGGCGGCGTGGGTGACGTTCAGATCGCGGGCGGCGCGGGAAAAATTTTGCAACCGTGCAGCCGCCTCAAACGCCCGCAAGGCAGTGAGGGAGGGGAAGCTTTTCCAGTCTACAGACATGATAGCCAATCTAACAGTTTGGAAAAATCGCTGACTCGGGGCTTGGGCTGAAATGCGCTATAAACACGCTATGACAACAAGAAAATAGGAGCAAGTCATGTTAAACATTCTCGCAGATGCCCTGCTGATCGCCCTGCGCGCCAGCCCGGCCCCAACTCCGCGCGATCGCTTTCCCAGCCGTCCGACGGAAGCCCGTTGGACCAAGCAAACCAGCGATCGGGTTTAGGTCTTGAGCGCCGCCAGCAAATCCAAATGCCGCGCGACATAATCCGCCCGCACCTGTGCGGGCGGTCTTAGTTTTATCTCCAGCCCACGCAACAACGCGGTATCCGGCCTGCCAAACAGCTTGTCCGCCTCGGGTTCCGAAAACCCTGCGATCTGCACCGCCTCAAGCCAAGCCGAGATTTTATCCGCCGCCTTGATGGCCTTTTTCACTACCACCGGCAGCACCGCAGGCAGACCAAAGCGCAGATGCACCGCCGCTGTCAGCCGCAGATCCAGTTCCGTATAGCTTGGCCCCACCGCAGATTTCACCGGGCTGATCATATCACCAATCACATATTCCGGCGCGTCATGCAGCAAAGCCGCTAGCTGCCAACGCGGATTGGCAGGGTTCTGGCGCGCGTAGATTTCTTCGACCAGCAAAGAATGTTCCGCCACCGAATAGGCAAAATCGCCCCGCGTCTGACCGTTCCAGCGCGCCACAAACGCCAAGCCATGCGCGATATCGGCGATCTCGATATCCATCGGCGTCGGGTCCAGCAGGTCAAGCCTGCGGCCAGATAGCATCCGTTGCCATGCGCGCGGTTGTTTCATGACGGCCTCCTGCCGCATTTTCCTGCCACTCACGGCCTCTGTTGTCGAGAGGTCCTGTAAATGCTATCTGCCCCGCAACCATAGGATCAAGGAGTGCGCCAGATGGCGAAAGATTACATCGTTAAGGATATTGCGCTGGCTGCATATGGCCGCAAAGAACTGGTCATCGCTGAAACCGAAATGCCGGGCCTGATGGCCTGCCGCGAGGAATTTGGCACCACCAAGCCGCTGAAAGGCGCGCGGATTGTCGGCTCGCTGCACATGACGATACAAACCGCTGCCTTGATTGAGACGCTGACCGCGCTTGGTGCCGATGTGCGCTGGGCGTCTTGCAACATCTTCTCGACCCAAGACCACGCAGCTGCGGCCATCGCCGAAGCTGGTGTCCCGGTGTTTGCCATCAAGGGCCAGACCCTGACCGAGCATTGGGATTATCTTGACCGTTCCTTCATGTTCCCTGATGGTGCAAACATGATCCTCGACGATGGCGGCGACGCGACGCTGTATGTGCTGCTCGGCGCGCGGATGGAGGCGGGTGAAGACGTGCTGTCCGTGCCGCAATCCGAAGAAGAAGAAGTCATCAAGCTGCAAATCCAGAAGCGGATGAAGCAATCGCCGGGCTGGTTCGCCAAAACCAAAGCCGCGATCAAAGGCGTTTCCGAAGAAACCACCACCGGCGTGCATCGTCTCTATGATCTGCACAAAAAGGGCCAACTGCCCTTCCCGGCGATCAATGTCAACGACAGCGTCACCAAGTCGAAATTCGACAACAAATACGGCTGCAAGGAATCGCTGGTGGATGGTATCCGCCGTGCGACCGACACCATGATGGCGGGTAAGGTGGCTGTTGTGTGTGGTTACGGCGATGTGGGTAAAGGCTCGGCGGCGTCCCTGCGTGGTGCGGGTGCCCGCGTCAAAGTCACCGAAGTCGATCCGATCTGCGCGCTGCAAGCCGCGATGGACGGCTATGAAGTGACGCTGCTGGAAGATGAAGTCGCCAACGCCGATATCTTCATCACCACCACTGGCAATCGCGACGTCATTCGTATCGAGCATCTGCGCGAGATGAAGGATATGGCCATTGTCGGTAACATCGGCCATTTCGACAACGAGATCCAAGTTGCAGCCCTGAAAAACCACAAATGGACCAACATCAAAGAGCAGGTCGATATGATCGAGATGCCCTCGGGCAATCGCATCATACTGCTGTCAGAAGGCCGCTTGTTGAACCTTGGCAACGCCACTGGGCATCCGTCTTTCGTGATGTCGGCGTCGTTCACCAACCAAGTTCTGGCGCAGATCGAACTCTGGACCAAGGGCGAAGATTACGCACCGGGTGTCTATATCCTGCCGAAAGAACTGGATGAGAAAGTCGCCCGCCTGCACCTGAAGAAAATCGGCGTCAAGCTGACCGAGCTGCGCAAGGATCAGGCGGATTACATCGGCGTGAAAGTCGAAGGCCCGTTCAAGGCCGAACACTACCGCTACTGAGTTCTGACACATCCAGCGCTGGCCCGGGGGAAACCTCGGGCCTTTTGCGTTGTGACGTTGCGTCAGATGGTCTCCGCCGAAGGGGGAACCTGTAGCCATATTTCCCTTTGAGTGAATTACTCCATCGCCTAATGTACGGCCACCCTGCCCCATCTGGCAGCTTTATCGGTCCGACAAACGAGGGATTATTGGAATGAGCAAGCGTGACGATCTGATCGCGAAATACGCCGAAGATTTGAAAAACAAGTGCAAGATCAACCCGGATATGGATCTGCTGACCAAAGTGACCATTGGTTGCGGTCCGGCGATTTATAACGCCGACAGCGCGACTGTCGCGGGTTCGGACAACTCTGAGCTGGAAACTGTGAAGAATAACTTCCTGATCAAAAAGCTGGGTCTGGCTGACAGCCCGGCGCTGATGGAAGCGATCAATGCGGTGATCGACACCTATGGTCGCGGTGAGCGCAACAAATATCGCGCCGTGGTCTATTACATGCTGACCAAGCATTTCAGCAAAGAAGCCGTTTACGCCAAATGATCTGCGGGCCGCGATAGGCCTCTCCAGACATTGCCATTTCCAGAAAGCCGCGCGATGGTGCGGGGCTTTCTGCGAAAGGTTTCCAATGTCTGCCGAACCTCACCCCTCGCAAACCGCTGACGCCACGGTCGTGCCGATCATTCTGGCCGTCGCCTTGGGGCATCTTCTGAACGATCTGATGCAATCGCTGATCCCGGCAGCCTATCCGCTGCTGAAGGACAATCTGGCGCTTTCCTTCGCGCAGATCGGTTTGATTACATTGGTGTTTCAGGGCACCGCTTCGATCCTGCAACCGCTGATCGGGCTTTATACCGACAAACGACCCCTACCCTATGCTTTGGCGGCGGGCATGGCTTCGACGGGGATTGGTCTGGTGCTGCTGGCCAATGCGCAAACCTTCGCGGCGGTGCTGGGGTCGGTTGCGATGATCGGGCTTGGCTCGTCGATCTTCCATCCCGAAGCATCGCGGATCGCCCGGTTGGCTGCCGGGATGCGACCCGGATTCGCACAATCTTTGTTTCAGGTCGGCGGCAATGCGGGCTCTGCTTTGGGTCCGCTGGCGGCTGCCTTTGTGGTGATGGAGCGCGGGCAAGTCTCGATTGAATGGTTCGCCGGGGTGGCGATGCTGGGCATGGTGCTGCTGTGGCTGGTGGGGCGCTGGTATACTGCCGTTGGCGCGGGGCGTGCCGTGGCGCGGCGGAGCAGGGCACGGTCAGCGGTGGCAGTGCCGAAAGCCACGGTGCGCTTGGGGATGTTCATTCTGATCGTGCTGATGACCTCGAAGTTCCTCTATTCTGTGTCGCTGTCGAACTATTACACCTTCTACCTGATCGAGCGCTTTGGCCTCAGTGTCGGGCAATCGCAGATCTGTTTGTTCATCTTTCTGGCGGCTGTGGCGGCTGGCACGATCATTGGCGGGCCCATCGGCGACAAGATCGGACGTCGCAAGGTGATCCTGTGGTCGATCCTCGGTATCCTGCCGCTGACTTTGGCGATGCCGTGGCTGCCACTAGTGCCAACCGTGCTGGTCGCGGCGCTCGCCGGGCTGATGCTGGCCTCGGCCTTCCCGGCAATGGTGGTCTATGCGCAAGATTTGATGCCGCACAGCACCGGAATGGTGGCCGGCCTGTTGTTCGGGCTGGCTTTCGGCATCGCCGCTTTTGGCGCGGCAGGGCTTGGTGTGCTGGCGGATGCGTGGGGAATCGTGGCGGTTTACAAAATCTGCGCCTATCTGCCGTTGCTGGGTCTGGCCGCGTTTTTCCTGCCAGAGCCGAAGGCCTGATCGTTTCGATTTGATATAATTCCCAAGCACTTGCCGTTTGCGCGACTCGGCAGCTTTGCGTAGTTTGAAGGAACAGGCAGTAGCCTAGGACCTTTTACAGAACACGTGTGGTGCTGAGGGAGCACGTGGGGTGGATGGGGGGTCCTTTAGGGGTAATGGGCCCCCCGTTTCCAATCAGCTTAAACCGCCCAGATTGCAGATGATCCGCCATTCGTCAGCCGTCACTGGCTGCACCGAAAGCCGCGCGTTGTTGATCAAGACCATCTTCTCCAGCCCCGGCTGCACCTTGCAAGTCTCCAGCGTCACAGGCCGCAACAGGGGCTGCACCGCCCGGATGCAAACACAATCCCAGCGCGGATCATCGGACGTGCTGTCAGGCTGCGACTCACGGCAAACCTCGACAATCCCGACAATCTCTTTGCCGATGTTTGAGTGGTAGAAATACCCGAGGTCCCCCACCTGCATCGCCCGCATGTTGTTGCGCGCCTGATAGTTGCGCACGCCATGCCATTCCTCACCCGCAGCCCCGCGCGCGACTTGGTCGGGCCAGCCCCATGTGTCAGGCTCGGATTTGAACAGCCAGAAACCCATCAGCCGATGACCTTTTTCCACTCGCTGATCATCACGCTATCAAACAGACCTGCCTTGGCATAGGGGTCGGCTGCGGCCCAAGCTTCGGCCTCTGCCAGGGTTTCGACGTTCAGCACCACGAGACTGCCGGTCATCGCGCCATTGTCCAGAAACGGCCCGGCCATTTCCACCACGCCCGAGGCTTCGATATGCGCCAGATGCGCGGTGCGATTGTCCAGTCGGGTTTGCAGATGGTCGGGTTTGTCTTTGCAGATAAGGGCGACGCGCATGGGTTACTCCTGTTTCAAAGGGCGGGACAGCAGGGCTGAGATCGCCTGCGGCAAGGTGATGTGTTGGTCGATCAAGGCGGCGATCATCGCGGTGATCGGCATGTCAATTTGCATGATTTTGGCCATGTTAGAGACTGCTTTTGCGGTGGCCGCCCCCTCGACGGTGACATTGGGGTCGAAAGCCTGACCCGCGCCAAGCGCCTGACCAAAGCGGAAGTTCCGCGATTGAGTCGAGGTGCAGGTCAGCACCAGATCGCCAAATCCCGACAGCCCCGCCAGCGTTTCCGCCCGCCCGCCCAACGCCTGCGCAAGTCGGGCCATCTCGGCATACCCCCGCGTCATCAAGGCCGCACGGGCGGAATCGCCAAGCCCTGCGCCCATCACGATGCCAGCAGCAATGGCGATGACGTTTTTCAAAGCGCCACCCAGTTCCGCCCCGATCACATCCGTGGTGCGATACAGGCGCAACGTCGGCGTGGACAGCAGATGTTGCAAAGCCTCACCTTCAGCGCAGGCCAAGGTCAACGCGGTGGGTAGGCCGCGCGCGATATCGGCGGCGAAACTCGGGCCGGTCAGAATGGCGAAAGGTGACTCCGGGCAGGCCGCCTCGATCAGCGCAGTGGGGCCTTTCAGCGTGGTCAAATCAACCCCTTTGCAGCAGGCCACCAGCGGCAGGCCGTTCAGCGCACGATTGGCGAAAAGAAAGCCGCGAAGTGCTTGCATCGGTAGCGAGAGAAGCACCACCTCTGCCCCGGTCAAATCTGCGATATCTGCCGTAACAGAGATTGTTTTGGGCAGATTGATCCCCGGCAGTCGCGCTTCATTGGCGCCGGAGCGGGCGATTTCGGCAATATGCGCTGCGTCGCGCGCCCAGAGCCGCACGTCACGACCCTCGCGGCCCAAAGCCACTGCTAAGGCCGTGCCAAACGCGCCTGCGCCCACAATCCCGATCATGCTTTGGCCCCCTTCTTGCCGGAACCGATCATGGGCGCAGCGGTCGCGTCCAGCGGCCAGCGCGGGCGGGCGACCAGATCCATGCCGTCAATAGCCCCCGCACGAAACCGCTCAATCCCCGCCCAGCCGATCATCGCCGCATTGTCGGTGCAAAGCTGCAAGGGCGGGGCGAGGAAGCGGGTACCAGCTTGCGCACAAACCGTCTCTAACCTTGCCCGAATGGCCGTATTCGCGGCCACACCACCAGCCACGGCGAGTGCAGGCTCGACGGGAGAAAGCTCGGCATAGATCGCCAAGGCGCGGCGGGTTTTCTCGGCCAGAACTTCGGCCACGGCCAGTTGAAATCCAGCGCAGAGATCGCGGCGGTCTTGCAGGGTGAACCCGCCCTTTTCGGCAATCACCGCATCGCGGGCGCGCAGCAAAGCAGTTTTCAGGCCCGAGAACGACATATCGCAGCCGGGGCGATCCAGCAGCGGGCGCGGGAAGGTGAAACGCTTCGGATTCCCCAGCGCGGCCTCGGCCTGCACGGCGGGACCGCCGGGTTGCGGCAGACCCAAAAGCTTGGCGGTTTTGTCAAAGGCCTCGCCGGGTGCGTCATCAATCGTGCCGCCAAGCCGTTGAAACTGTTCAGCAGAATGCACGATCAAGAACTGGCAATGCCCGCCCGACACCAGCAGCATCAGGTAGGGAAACGCCAGTTGATCGGTCAGTCGCGGCGTCAAGGCATGACCTGCGAGGTGATTCACCCCCACCATCGGCAAGCCAGTTGCCAGCGAAAGCCCCTTCGCCAGCATCACGCCAGACAACACGCCGCCGATCAACCCCGGCCCCGCCGTCACCGCAATGCCATCCAAGCCAGCCAAAGTGACGCCGCTTTCTGCCAACGCCTGCTCCACACAATGATCCAACCGCTCGGCATGGGCGCGGGCGGCGATTTCCGGCACCACGCCGCCGAACGCCGCGTGCAGGGCGGTCTGGCCTTCGACAACCGACGACAAAATCTGCGGCAGCTGCCCCGGCTCATGACGGATCACGGCGGCGGCGGTATCGTCGCAGCTGGACTCGATGCCCAGAAAGGTAAGGGTTTCCACCATGGTCCGCCGTTGATTGCTTGCCATATCGCAGGTAACACCAAGGGCATGGCCAGACAATCCCAACCCACCATCCTGCTGACGCGGCCCTTGGCGCAGAGCCAACGGTTTGCGGATCAGATCGGCGGTGCGTTGATTTCTCCCTTGATGCGGCCGGAATTTTTGTCGCCTCCTCTGCCGTCTGGCGATTTTACCGCCATTGTGCTGACCTCTGAGACTGGGGTGGAAGCTGCCGGGCGGATTTCCGCTGCCGGGACCGCGCTACCGAAACAAGCGTTCTGTGTCGGCAATCGCACGGCTGCGGCGGCACGGGCGGTGGGGTTTAAGGCCAGCTCGGCTTCGGGCGCTGCCGATGATCTGCTGGCGCATATCATTGCGGCCGCGCCAGTTGGGCGTCTGCTGTTGCTGCGGGGGCAAGACAGCGCGGGTGATTTGGAGAAAAGGCTGATTTCGGCAGGAATAGAGACTGTTTCACTGGTCATCTATCGGCAGATAGTCCAAAGCTTGACTGACATAGCCATCGCGGTGCTGCAAGAATCCGGCCCGGTGATCCTGCCGATTTTTTCGCCGCGCTCTGCAAAACTGCTGGCGGACGAATTGCGGCGCATTGCGGCAAAAGCGCCGATCTGGCTGGCGGCACTCAGCCCTGCTGTGGCGGAAGCCTTTGATTTTACTACGGTGTTTACCGAAATCGCCAGCCGCCCGGACAGTGCGGCGATGCAGCGGGCGGTTCAGGCGCTGCGTGGGCGTGGATGACTTCTTGAACCACTGCGGTCCTCGGCCTAACTTCAAAGCAACAGCGGCCGCAGTGCGATGGCCCAAAGCGCAAAAGCGAGGTCTGCGATGACTGACACAGAGACGAGCGAGCTTGAGGCACCCCCGGTGATTGCGTCGGAGCCGGTCAAGCCCGCAGACCCTGCACGCAGGCCGGGTTGGGTCGCGCCTATATTGGGCGGGGTGATCGCTGCGGGGTTAGGCTATGGTCTGGCGCAGTATTTGCCGGGGGGCTGGCCCATTCAGGATACTTCTGCGCTGCAAGCGGCGCTGACCGCGCAACAGGCCGAAACGGAAAGCCTGAAGGCGCAGATTGCCGAACTTGCAGCGCGGCCGATTGCCGGACCGGATAGCGACCTTGAGGCGCGGGTGGCGGCGTTGGCCGATCAGGCTGCCCCAGATATAGCACCGCTTCAGCAGCAGATTGCGGCGTTGGAACAGCGGCTGACGGCTATTGAAGCCATGCCGATCAGCGGCAATGCACCCTCGGCTGCAGCGCTTGCGGCTCAGAAAGCGGCGGCGGATGCGGTGTTGAAGCAGGCTGAAGACACGGCCGCGCGGATCAAAGCAGATGCCGAAGCTACGGCGAAAGCGTCTGAGGCCCGCGCGGCTTTGGGTCGGGTGCAGGCGGCTTTGGACAGTGGCTCGGCCTATGCCTCGGCTTTGCCCGTTTTGGGCGATGTGCCTGCAGTGTTGGCGGAAAATGCGCAAACCGGGTTGCCGACCTTGGCCGCGCTACAAGATGCGTTTCCGGCGGCCTCGCGTGCAGCTTTAGAGGCGGCCTTGCGGGCGAATATGGGCGAAAGTTGGTCGGACCGGGTGGCGAATTTCCTGCGCACCCAGACCGGGGCGCGATCCTTGACGCCGCATGAAGGCAATGACCCCGATGCGATCTTGTCGCGGGCCGAAGCCGCGCTGGCGGCGGGCGATATTCCTGCCGCACTGACCGAAATAGCCGCACTTCCCCCCGAAGCGGCGACGGTTTTGAGCGATTGGCAGGCCATGGCGCAAAAGCGGCAGGCAGCAGTCGCGGCAGTTGCGGGCCTTGCCGCAGCGATGCAATAGGAGCACGCGATGATCTGGTCACTGATCAAGGTTCTGCTGTTCATCGCCGCGATTGCGGGTCTGACCTACGGCGCGGATATGCTGCTGCACAGCGACGACGGCGTGCGGATTTCGATGGGCGGCTGGGAGTTTACGCTTGGCCCATTGCAGACCGCGATCCTGCTGCTGCTCTTGGTGGTGGCCCTATGGGGGTTGATGAAGCTGGTGGGTTTCATTGTCGCAACTCTGCGCTTTCTGAATGGCGATGAAACCGCGATCTCGCGCTATTTCGACCGCAATCGCGAACGCAAAGGTTATCAGGCGCTGAACGATGGGCTGATGGCGCTGGCCGCAGGCGAGGGGCGCTTGGCGCTGATGCGGGCGCAGCGGGCGGCGAAGTTTCTGGAACGACCGGAATTGACCACGTTGCTGGTGGCGCAGGCGGCGGAGGCTGCGGGCGATACCAAGCGCGCGACCGAGGCCTATAAGACCCTGCTGGCCAGTGATTCCTCGCGCTTTGTCGGGATTCGCGGGCTGATGAAGCAAAAGCTGGCGGAAGGCGACACCGACACCGCGCTGGCTTTGGCCGAGAAGGCGTTTGCGCTAAAACCGAAGCACGCCGAGACGCAGGATATTTTGCTGAAGCTGCAATCGGAGAAAGCCGATTGGAAGGGCGCGCGGGTGACTTTGGGAGCCAAGCTGAAGGGCGGGGCGTTGCCGAAGGACGTATATCGTCGGCGGGATGCCGTGCTGGCCTTGCAAGAGGCGCGCGGGGTGATGGATGAAACCGCGACGGTCGAGGCGCGCGAAGCTGCGATTGAGGCTAACAGGAAGTCGCCCGATCTGATTCCGGCGGCGGTGATGGCCGGGCGCGGATTGATCGACAAGGGTGACAAGAAATCCGCCACCCGTGTGCTGAAAAAGGCGTGGGAGATGCTGCCGCATCCGGAGATTGCCGCCGCCTTTGCCGAGATTGAACCCGACGAAGTGCCGCAGCAACGCCTGAAACGCTTCCGCGCGCTGACGGCGATCCACCCTGACAGCGACGAAACGCGCCTGCTGCTCGCCGAGTTGAACATCACCGCCGAGGAATTCCCCGCAGCGCGCCGCGCGCTGGGCGATCTGATCACCCGGCATCCGACACAACGCGCCTTGGCTATTATGGCGGCGATAGAACGTGGCGAAGGCAGCGATGACGCGGTGGTGCGCGGCTGGTTGTCGAAGGCGCTGACAGCCCCACGCGGGCCGCAATGGTGCTGCGATAAATGCCAGGCGATCCACAGCCTGTGGCAGCCGATCTGTGAGAATTGCGGCGGCTTTGACACGCTCAGCTGGCGTGAGCCGGTCGAGGTGAACGGACCCAGTGTGACCGGGGCGGAGTTGTTGCCGCTGCTGGTCAGCGCACCCGTAGTTGTGGCGGCTGTGGTGCCAGATGTGGTGGCAAAGCCCGAGATCATCGACCTTGCCGCCGTGGCGCGGAGTGCAAATTGAACGGCGTGGCGGGGGTTGACTTCGTTTTGGCCGCGACCTAGGAGAAGCCACCAGAAAGTGCCGCTGTAGCTCAGCTGGTAGAGCACGTCATTCGTAATGATGGGGTCGGGAGTTCGAGTCTCTTCAGCGGCACCACTTTCTAAATTCTCTGCCTAAGGTTATGTTGCAGAATGGAAGACCCCTGCACGGGAGCTTCCCGAATTCGGCATGTTGTGGTGCGCGTGTTGGTCTGTGTTCTTCAGGCCGAGATGCTAGTTGACCCCGGCCCGCCTGTGTTTTCAAACCCTCAGATCACTCAGAGGATTTCGCCCAGAGGTTGATGGATTTCTCTTCGGAAATTGCGTCGATGGTAGCAAGTTCTGCTGGCGTGAAATCAAGGTTGTTGATCGCCCCGACGCAATCGACGATCTGCGAAGGTTTGGAGGCACCGATCAACGCCGAGGTGATGCCGCCGCCACGCAGCACCCAAGCAATCGCCATCTGCGCAAGGGTCTGACCACGCGCCTGCGCCATCTCGTTCAGCTTTTTCACCGATTCAATTGCCTTTTCCACCACGGAAGGGTGCAAAGACTTGTCCTGCGCGGCGCGGCTGCCTGCGGGAATGCCGTTGAGGTATTTGTTGGTGAGCAAACCCTGCGCCAGCGGCACGAAGGCGATCGACCCCATGCCAAGCTCGCTGAGCGCGTCTTTCAGCCCATCGGTTTCGACCCAGCGGTTGAGGATGTTATAGCTTGGCTGATGGATCAGGCAGGGGGTGCCCAATTCTTTCAGAATGGCATGGGCTTCGCGGGTGCGCTGGGTGTTATAGCTGGAAATCCCGACATAGAGCGCGCGACCGGAACGGACGATGTGATCCAGTGCCATCATGGTTTCTTCAAGCGGTGTTTCTGGATCAAAGCGGTGCGAATAGAAGATATCGACGTAATCCAGCCCCATCCGCTTCAGCGATTGGTCACACGACGCGATAAGATATTTGCGCGAGCCCCATTCGCCGTAAGGACCGCCCCACATGTCATAGCCAGCCTTGGATGAGATGATCATCTCATCCCGGTAGGGTTTGAAATCAGATTTCAGGATCTCGCCGAAGGCGGTTTCAGCGGAACCGGGCGGCGGGCCGTAGTTGTTGGCCAGATCAAAATGCGTGATGCCCAGATCAAAAGCGGTTTGACACATCGCGCGTTTGGTCGCGTGCGGCGTGTCATCGCCAAAGTTGTGCCACAGCCCAAAAGAAATCGCGGGCAGTTTCAGGCCGGAGTTGCCACAGCGGCGGTAGGGCATAGACTCATAGCGGTTTTCGGCAGCGGTATACATGGCGAGCCCTCTGTTTGGTTTGCGCTAACAGTTCGGCGCAAACTGCGCTTGCGTCAAGGGCGCGGCGAACCGCCGATGCGTAGAAATCGTGATGGGCGGCGGCGTTGCCCTTTGCGGCTGATCACGGCATAGTGTGGATAAGTTGAGGCGGAGTATCCATGTATAGTGTTCAGGTCAAGAAAACGTCGCGCATCGTCGCGGGGGCATTGATGCTGTGTCTGGTCGCGGGCACAGCCGGGCAAGCACTTGATCGGCTTGAGTTTACTGTGCCAGACGCGCCGAAAGCGTTGGAGGAAGAGCTGCGCGCGGCTTCGATTCTGTTGGCCTCGGAAAAGGCTGGCAACACGCTGGCGCAGGATATTTTCACTGATGCGCGGGCGGAATATGCCAGCTTGCTGAACGCGCTTTATGCGCGTGGGTATTATTCTGCGGTGATCCACGTTTATGTCGATGGCGTCGAGGCCGCCAGTATTGCCCCTTTGGACGCGCCGGGGGCGATCTCGGCGATCAAGGTGGTGGTGGAGCCGGGGCCGGAATTTGCTTTCAGTCAGGCGCGGATAGCTCCCTTGGCCAAACGCACCGAACTGCCCGAGGGCTTTGCCGTAGGCAAGACCGCCGAAAGTGGCGTGATCCTGGAAGCGGTGACGGCGGGCGTGAACGGCTGGCGCGACCGCTCTTATGCCAAGGCGGAGGTGGCCAGCCAAAAGCTGACAGCGGACCACGCCAGCGCTAAATTGGCGGCGGATGTGGTGCTTGATCCGGGGCCCGCCCTGCGCTTTGGGCGGCTAACAATCAAAGGCGCAGACCGGATGCGGCTGGCGCGGGTGCGCGCGATTGCAGGCCTGCCGGAGGGCGAGGCTTTTAGCCCTGCTGAAGTGGACCGGGCGGCGGCGCGTCTGCGCCGTACCGGCGTGTTCAAATCGGTGACGCTGACCGAGGATGATTTCATCACCTCGCCGGATTTGCTGGGGATTACAGCGACTTTGGTGGAAGAAAAGAAGCGCCGCTATACTTTTGGGGCGGAGATCAGCAGCAATGACGGGTTGACGCTGAACGCAGCTTGGCTGCATCGCAACCTGTTTGGCGGCGGTGAGCGGCTGAAGATCAGCGGCGATGTCACCAATATTGGATCGGCAGTGGGTGGGGCAGATTATATGCTCGGCGTCTCGTTGGAGCGTCCGGCCACCTTTAGCCCGGATACCACGGCGGGTGTAGCCTTTAGCTATGGCAGGATGAACGAGGCCGATTACGACGCCGATTTGTTCAGCGCGACCGTGACGCTCAGCCAGGTGGTGACAGAACAACTGTCGGGAAAAGCGGGGCTGTCGTATGACTACGCCCGCATCACCGATCCGATTGGGGAGTCCACTTACCGCGCTGTGTCGTTGCCGATCAGTGTGATCTGGGATCGGCGTGACAGCAAAACCGATGCGACGCGGAACTTCTATGTCACGGGCGAGGTGAAGCCGTTCTTAGGCTTTGGCGATACCGACAGCGGCGTGCGAGCGACGTTTGATCTGCGTGGCTATCGAGCTTTGGGCGAGGCGAAGCGGCTGGTGCTGGCAGGGCGGGTGCAGGCGGGCGCAGTATTTGGCGCAAACCTTGCGGGCACGCCGCGCGATTACCTGTTCTATTCGGGCGGCGGCGGCACGGTGCGCGGGCAGCCCTACCAATCCTTGGGCGTGAATGTGTTAAGTGACGGCCTGGGCGGGACGTTCCAGACCGGCGGCAAGACCTTTATCGGCGGCTCATTTGAGGCGCGGATGAAGGTGACCGATTCCATCGGCGTGGTGGGTTTTGTCGATATCGGCCGGATCGACGCCAGTGAGTTCTTCAGCGATTCCGGGGATTGGCACGCAGGCGCGGGCGTCGGTGTGCGCTATGCGACTCCGGTGGGGCCGATCCGGTTGGATGTGGCGGGGCCGGTGGGCGGCAATACTGGCGACGGGGTGCAGATTTACGTTGGTTTGGGGCAGGCGTTCTGATGCGGAAATTATTCCTTGCCAGCTGTCTGGCTTTGATGCCGCTGAGCGGCCACGCGCAAACCGATGATCGCGATTACCTAACCGCGTTTCTGGAAGACAGTCTGTCGGGTGCTGGCCGCAAGGTGGTGGTGACGGGCTTTGCGGGCGCTTTGTCGTCGCAAGCCAGCCTGACCGAATTGACCATTGCCGACGATAACGGCATCTGGCTGACCCTGCGCGATGTGAAACTGGACTGGAGCCGATCTGCGCTGTTGTCGGGCGAAGTGGTGGTGAATGAGCTGACCGCCGGAGAGATCGTGCTGGATCGCCTGCCAGTGGCCGGATCAGGCGCGCCATCGCCCGAAGCGGGGACCTTCGCGCTGCCCGAACTTCCGGTTTCGGTTGAGATTGACCAGATTTCGGCCAAGCATATCGTATTGGGGCCAAGTGTGCTGGGCACCGGGCTGGAGGCGACGCTGGAAGCCTCGATGTCTTTGTCCGGCGGCGAGGGCAAGGGCAGTCTGGTGCTGGAACGCACCGATGCGGGGCCGGCGGGCAAAGTCTCGCTGACCGCATCTTACGTCAACGCCACGCAGCAGGTGTCGATTGATCTGGCGGCGAAAGAAGCGGCTGGCGGCATTGCTTCGGTCAAGTTGCGGCTGCCCGGCGCGCCTTCGGTGGCGCTGACTGTAAAGGGGGCAGGCCCGGTTTCCGATTTCGCCGCCGATGTCGCGCTGACCACCGATGGCGTCGATCGGTTGGCGGGCAAGATCACCCTGACGGGTCAAAAAGATGGCGCCACGGCGTTTTCGACCAATCTGGCGGGCGATTTGGCCCCGTTGTTCCTGCCGTCTTATGCCGAGTTTTTTGGCAATTCGGTCAGCTTGACTACGGCGGGCCAACGCTGGCCGGATGGCCGTTTGGCGCTGGACAGCCTGACGGTGAAGGCCAAAGCGCTGGCGCTGCAAGGCTCGCTGTCGTTGGCCTCGGATGGCTTGCCGCAGAAGTTCAACCTGACCGGAAAGATCGCAGCGCCGGATGGCAGCCCGGTGGTGTTGCCGCTGACGACCAGGCTTCCGGTCAAGGTTAACTCGGCTGATATCGCTTTGGGCTATGATGCCACGCAGGATGAAGGTTGGAACGCCAACATCGCTATTCGGGGCTATGACACAGCCGATTTTCGCACCAGCAGCCTTAGTCTTTCCGGTTCTGGCCGGATCGCGCGGCTTGCAGGCAAACGGCAGGTGGGCGGCAATTTCAAGTATACCGCCGAAGGGCTAGAGCCGACCGATCTAAACCTTGGCCGCGCACTGGGCTCGGTGGTCTGGGGCGATGCCTCGGCCTATTGGCGCGAGGGCGATGGCAGCGTCACCGTGCAACGGATGAACCTGACCGGAGAGGATTATTCCGCGCTGCTGAATGGTAAGATCGAAGGGCTGGGCGACGCTTTTGCAATCACCGGCAAAGCCAGCGCCAAGATGGAAGATCTGTCGCGGCTGTCGGGCTTGGTAGATCGCAATCTGGCGGGCGCGGCAGAGGTTTCGGTCAGTGGCAATGGCAGCCCGATCACCGGGGCTTTCGATCTGACGGGCAGTGCCACGGGCACCGATATGCAGGTTGGTCAGGCCGAGTTGGATAATCTGTTGCGTGGGCAGGCCACTGTGACGGCCTCAGTGCTGCGCAGTACCGAGGGCACCACGCTCCGCGATCTGACGGTGCAGGCATCGTCGTTGAAGATGAAAGCCGCAGGCAGCTTGGCGAGCACGGGCAGCGACATCACAGCCAATCTGCTGTTCCGCGATTTGGGCAGTTTGGGCGGACAGTATCGCGGCGCGCTTGGCGGAGAAGCGCATCTGACCGGGACATTGGCGGCGGGCAAGCTGACGTTTGATGCCAATGGCCGCGGCTTGTCGATTGGCAATCCGCAGGCGGATAAGCTGTTGGCGGGCAACTCTGTCGTGGGGTTGGTACTGTCGATGAAAGATAGCGTGATCCAAGTCGACAGCGCCACGCTGTCTAACTCGCAACTGGAGGCGCAAGCCTCGGGCAGTGTGACCGGCGACAAGCAGACGGTTGATCTGACGGCGCGGCTGAAGAACCTTGCGCTGATCGTGCCCGAGTTTCCGGGCGCTTTATCAGTGACAGGCACGGCGGTGCAGGATGCCTCAGGCCTGACGCTGGATCTGGTGGGCAAAGGGCCGGGGCAGATTGATGCGACGGTGAAGGGCAAAATCGCACCGGGGTTCGGCTCGGGGGATCTGGCGATCAAGGGTACCGCGCAGGCGGCGCTGGCCAATGCCTTCATCCAACCAAGGGCGATTTCCGGGCAGGTGGGTTTTGATCTGCGGCTGAACGGCACGCTGGGGCTGCAGTCTTTGTCTGGCCCGGTGACGCTGTCGGGTGGGCGTCTGGCCGACCCCAGCTTGGGCTTTGCCTTGCAGGACATCGCCGCCCGCGCCAATCTCGTGCGGGGGCAGGCTGCGATTGATGTGACGACGAATGTTTCTTCAGGCGGCAGTTTGACGGTGAACGGCACCGCAGGCCTGAGCGCACCCTACGCGGGCGATCTGGCGGTGAATGTGCGGCAGGTGACGTTGCGCGATCCTGATCTTTATCAAACCACGCTGAGCGGCGCTGTCACGCTCAAAGGCCCCCTGATGGGCGGCGCGCTAATCGCAGGCCGGATCGGATTGACTGAAACCGAGCTGCGTGTGCCATCGACGGGATTTGGCGGTGCGGGCGGTTTGCCGGGGCTGGAGCATAAGAATGAGCCGAAACCAGTGCGCGCCACACGCGCACGGGCAGGGCTGATTGCCACCGGCAAAAACGGCGGCGCAGGCGGCAGCGGACTGGGCTATGGCTTGGACATCACCGTGTCGGCCCCCAGCCTGTTCATCCGGGGTCGGGGTTTGGATGTTGAGATGGGCGGCGAATTGCGCCTGCTGGGCAGCACCGATGCCGTGGTGCCCTCGGGCGCGTTCGAGCTGATCCGCGGGCGGTTGGAGCTTTTGGGCAAGCGCCTCGTTCTCTCTGAGGCGGTGTTGCAGATGCAAGGCGACCTGGTGCCCTATATCCATATCGTTGCCGATACGCAAAACGACGGCATCACCAGCGGCGTGACGATCGACGGCCCCGCGACCGATCCGGTGGTGACCTTCACCTCCACCCCTGAACTGCCGCAGGAAGAAGTCTTGGCTCAGCTGCTGTTCGGGCAGGGCCTAGAGAACCTCTCGGCGTTTCAAGCGCTGCAACTGGCCAATGCCGTGGCGACTTTGGCCGGGCGCGGCGGACAGGGCATTGTCTCAAAACTGCGCGAGGGCTTCGGATTGGACAATCTCGATGTGAAAACCGATGCGGCGGGTGGGGCTGCGGTAACGGCGGGGAAGTATCTCACCAAGAACGTCTATTCCGAAGTCACGGTGGATCAGAATGGCCAGTCTGAGATTAACCTGAACTTGGATGTCAGCAAATCTGTGACGCTGCGGGCGAAGTCAGGCTCAGATGGCGATACTGGCTTGGGCATCGTGCTGGAAAAAGACTACTGAAACGGGCGGCGGTTGCGGTTGCGTTCGGCATCCACCGCTGCTCCCAAAAGCACCGCATAGGCGCTAACGTAGAGCCACATCAGCAGCACCACCACGGCACCGATGGAGCCGTAAACCCGGTTGTAAGACGCGAAATTCGCCAGATACAAAGTGAAGCCGCGCGTCGCCAACACCCACAGGATCACCGCCACCAGCAGGCCCCACGACAACAGCGGCGGCTTGGTGCTGGTGTAGTTTGGACCCAAGCGGTAGGCTAGACCCACGGCCAGCACGGCGGCCACGATGCCCAGCAGCAGGTTGGAATCGGCCAGCATCGAGCTGGGGACGGCACTGGGCAGGTAGGCGATCAGCACCGGCAGGACGACCGCCATCACCAGCGCCGCCAGCACCAGCCCGACCAGCACAAAGGTCAACACGATCGCGCGCAGCTGGTGCCAATGGCCAGAGCGGTTCGGCAGGTGGTGAATGGCGTTCAGGCCTCGGATCAGCGCCGCGACCCCGGCCCGCGCCGACCACAACGCCAGAGCGGTGGACAGCAATGTGGTCAGGCCGAGATTGCCGGCTGGCACGGCCAGCAAAGCCTCAACCTGACCGAAGATCAGCGAATAGGCGTCATGCGGGAGAAAGCCGCGCAGCAGTTCGATTTCATCGCGGATCACCGAAGGATTGGAAATAAATCCCCAAATCGCGATGATCGCGGCGGCAGCGGGGAAGATCGCGAGGAAGGCATAAAAGGCCACGCCCGCCGCGATCAGGTCCAACTCGGCCTGTTCGGTGCGGCGATAATAGCGCAGGATCGCTGCGTTGACGTTGGGGGGCAGAAGGCGCAACCGCATCAGTCTTCGCCTTCTAACCGCACACGCAATTCGCGCAATACGGGTAACACTGCACGGACCTTATCGGCTCCCAATGCGTTGACGACATCGGCAATCAGCGGTGAAACCGAGGCCACGGCGGTATCGCGGGCTGACCTTCCCGACGGGCTGATGGCGACAAATTTCTGCCGCGCATCGTCCCAATCGGGGCGGATATGGATATGACCCGCCCATTCCAGTTTAGCGAGGGTGTTGGTCATAGCACCGCGGGTGACGTGAAACGCACGGGCCAGTTGCGCCGGGGTGCGTTCCTCGTTCAGCCGGGCCAAGTGGTTCAGCACCGAGAAATGCGACAACTGCATGCCCTTCGGTAGCGCCTTCGAGATGCGGTTGCGCGCCAGTTGATCCGCCATGAACAGCTCGCCAAACAGTGCCACGGCAATCTCGTCGGTGCGCGGGTCGATCATGGCCCGGTAAACTCCCGATCATGGCTGAGAGAGGGGACGCGGGCACGGGCTTTGGTTACCGCATCAAGGTCGAGGTCAACAAAAGTGACACCGGGCTCGGTGCCAGCATCGGCCAAAACCTCACCCCAAGGGGCAATCGCAAGGGAATGGCCGTAGGTGTTGCGGCCCTTGCCGTCAGTCTCGGGATGAAAGCCGCTCTGCGCCGGGGCCAGCACGAAGCATCCGGTTTCAATCGCCCGCGCCCGCAGCAGCGTATGCCAATGCGCAGCGCCAGTGATGTGGTTGAACGCCGCCGGAACCGTGATGATCTGCGCGCCCGCCTGCGCAAGACGGCGATAGAGATGCGGGAAGCGCACGTCGTAGCAGACGGTCATGCCGATTTTGGCGAAGGGTGTCTCGGCCAGAACGGCCATGGTGCCGGGACGATAGCCTGCTGATTCGCGGTAGACCTCAGTCTCCGACACATTCACGTCGAACATGTGGATTTTGTCGTAGCGCGCTACGATCTCGCCTGTGGGTGCGATCAGAAACGACCGATTGGCAAAGCGGCCATCTGCATCGTGGGTCAGCACGCCCAAAGACCCGATCAGCAGCCAAATCCCTGCCTTAGCCGCCTGATCACGCAAAGCGGCGAGGGTTTCATCCTGATCCTCATGCCGCATCACAGCGCGTTGATGCGTGCGGCTGGAGGACAAAAGGTTGGTACACTCCGGGGTCAGCACAAATTCCGCACCACCGTCCCCCGCCGCCGCGATATGCGCCTGCGTCACCGCCAGATTGGCAATCGGATCATCGCCAACCGTCAACTGTACCAACCCCGCGCGCATCAGGCCAACAACGGATCAAGTTTGCCGGCGTGGTCCAGCGCGTGCAGATCATCGCAGCCGCCAACATGGGCACCGCCAATGAAAATCTGCGGCACCGAGCGGCGTCCGGCGCGTTCAGTCATCGCTTGGCGCAAGCTGGGGTCAGAACCCACGTCGATTTCCTTGTAAGCCACACCTTTTTTCTTCAGCAAGCCCTTGGCCGCGATGCAGTAGGGGCAGGTCTGGGTGGTATAAATCTCAACGGTTTTCATCAGCAAATCCTTAGAGTCAGAAGTGACTATAAGGATTTAGGCATCCTTCGCAACGCGGGCTAGGGCCAGAACAGAAATCCCTATTGCACCGCCTGCAATACACGCCTCGGCAGCGGCGGCAAAAGTCGCGCCCGAGGTCATCACATCGTCGATCAGCAGCACATGCCGCCCCTCTACCCGGTTCGCACGGCGCGGATGCAGCGCCAAAGCCTCCGCCATATTGGCAAAGCGGCCATCGCGGCTGCGGCCCTCTTGGCTGCCAGTATGACGACGGCGAATCAGCAGATCGGGGCAATGATCGAGGCTCGCCAGCTTCGCCACCGCCGTCGACAGCAAAGCCGCCTGATTGTAGCGCCGTTTGATCAGTCGCAGCCAATGCAGCGGGATCGGAGCCACGATCATCCCAGGTTTGATCATCGGCTCCGCCACTCGATGCAGCCATTGCGACGCAGGCCGCGCCAGATCCAGTCTGTCGCCATGCTTCAGCGCCAACACGATCCTGCGCGCGTTGTCCTTGTACAGCATGGCCGCCCGCCCCTGCGACCACGGTCGCGCGATGGTCAGGCAGTCATCGCAATGCTCGGGCTTGCCGGTCTCCTCGCCCGGCAAAGGCACGCCGCAGTGATCGCAAACCAGCCCGGTGATGAACGGCGTCTCGCGCCAGCAGGCCCCACACAGGCCGAAATCGGTTGTCACCCGCGCATCGCAGGTCAGACACTGCGGCGGGTAGATCAGATGCAGCGCGGCTTGCAATCCCATGCCTTCCCCCTATGGTCGCGCCCCATGACGCCAACCCTGACCGACCGCAAAGCTCTTGCCCTGCACCGTGCCCGTGCGAGCGCCTTCTTCCTGCAAGAAGAAGCGGTCGCTGAAGTGCAGGATCGCCTGAGCGAAGTTAATAGGTCGTTTATAAATCCGCTCGTGGTGACCGCTTTTCCGCATTTGTGGTCAGATTTTCCGTCGATTGCCGATGACGAGACGCTAAACCTGCAAATCGAGGCGCAGGATCTCGTGATCAACGCCCTCACCCTGCATTGGGCAAATGATCCGGTCGGGCAGTTGGTGCAATGCCGCCGCGCCCTGCGCCCGGATGGTTTGTTCTTGGGCTTGCTGTTTGGTGGCCAAACCCTACATGAACTCCGCGCCTGTCTGGCGCAGGCGGAGGCGGAAACCACAGGCGGGATTTCCCCCCGCGTGCTGCCGATGGGCGAGATTCGTGACCTTGGTGGCTTGTTGCAACGCGCGGGCTTTGCGCTGCCCGTGGCCGACAGCTTCACCAAGACCGTGCTCTATCGCGACGCCTTTCATCTGATGGCCGATCTGCGGGCGATGGGCGAGGGCAATGCCTTGGCCGCGCGGTTGAAACATCCGACCCGTCGCGCGGTGATGACTCGTGCGGCGCAGATTTACACTGAAACCTTTGCCACATCCGAAGGCCTGATCCCGGCGACGTTTGAGGTGATCTGCCTGACCGGATGGGCGCCGCATGAAGCCCAGCAAAAACCGCTGCGGCCCGGATCAGCCACAGCCCGGCTGGAAGACGCGCTAAAGGCCGCAGTCAAGAACGGTTGACGTGGCAGCCCGCCGCGTTATCTCGGGGTCAGCTTTAGGAGCCAACATGACTGATATCGCCCCCGGAACCGGACGCCTCGCCGCTGCCCCCGCTGATCACCCCCCGGTGAAACAGGCCAAGATCGGCATTCTGCTGGCCAATCTCGGCACGCCGGATGGCTATGACTATTGGTCGATGCGGCGGTACTTGTCAGAGTTTCTGTCTGACAAGCGCGTCGTCGATATCCCAGATTGGAAGTGGCAGCCACTTTTGCAACTGATCATCCTGACCAAGCGGCCCTTCACATCAGGGGCGAATTACAAGCTGATCTGGAACCACGAGAAAAACGAAAGCCCACTGCTGACGATCACCAAAGCGCAGACTGCGGCAATTGCCTCCGCTATTGCTGCCAAGCATGGCGACAGCATTATGCTTGATTTCGCGATGCGCTATGGCAACCCATCTACCGAGTCGAAGGTCAAAGCCATGGTCGCGGCGGGATGCGAGAAGATTTTGTTCTTCCCGCTCTATCCACATTACGCTGGTGCCACCTCGGCCACCGCCAACGACGCGTTCTTCGCGGCTTTGATGAAAGAAAAACGCCAGCCTGCCGCCCGCACCGTGCCGGAATACTTCGACCACCCCGCCTATATCGAGGCCCTCGCGCAATCAGTAGAACGCGCCTATGCGCGCCTAGATCACAAGCCCGACGTGCTGGTCACGTCCTACCACGGCATGCCGATCCGCTATCTGATGCAGGGCGATCCCTACCACTGCCAATGCGCCAAAACCACGCGGTTGCTGCGTGAGCGGTTGGGTTGGGACAAGGGCACCATTGATGTGACCTTCCAGTCAGTGTTTGGCCGCGAGGAATGGCTGAAACCCTATACCGTCAAGCATGTCGCCGAACTGGCCAAGCAGGGCAAAAAACGCATCGCGGTCATGGCTCCGGCATTCTCAGCCGATTGCATCGAGACACTGGAAGAAATCAACGGCGAAATCCGCGAGTCTTTCGAACACGCGGGCGGTGAGGTGTTCACCTATATCCCATGCCTCAACGACGAAGCTGCCCACATCAACGCACTGGTGCAGGTGATCGAGGAAAACCTCGCCGGATGGATCTAGCGCCTCAGCCCTGCCGTGTGAGGCAGGGCTTTCTGCCCGATCAGCCGCCTGTGGCAACCACTTCAACCGGGTCGCTACCGCCGCCACCGCTCGACGCCACCGCTGCGATGACCAGCACCAGCAGCAACAGCGGGATAATGACCCCGCCCGACGAGGATGCGGTTTGCGCCGCAACAACCTCCGGCTCCATCACCGGTTCGACAACACCGCCTGCAAAAGCAGAGGTTGTTGCCAGCGACAAAGCGGCAGCAAAAGCAATCTTCTTCATGGGTATCTCCAATAAACGTCAAATCCGCGCGGGTTTGCGCGACCAGATCATCCTCAAAAAAACCACCTGCGAAAGGCACCACACGGTTGCGCCGCCGATCCTGATCACAACACCTTGGCTACATAACCGCGGCGCTTTGCGTGGCCAGATAAAACCTGTGCATCCGTGCGGAAAATTTAGCGACGAACGCCTTAGCAATCAATCAGTTCTTAGTGAATGTGCATGTTTAGCTTGAAATTCTAAAATTAGTGTCGGCTACAACAGAGCTTCCTCGATTCAGCCCGTAAAATAGAAAAGGACGGCAGATTGCTCTGCCGCCCTTTCCAAATTCGATCCAAGGATTAGTTGGACGAAACTGCAGCAGCCACAATAACGAGCAGCAGCAGCGGGATCAGGATGCCGCCCGAGGACGACGTGGTTGCCGCTTTGACAACTTCCGGTTCCATTACGGGTTCAACAACGCCGCCAGCGAAAGCGGTGGTAGCAGCAACCGACAAAGCGGCAGCGAGAGCGATTTTTTTCATGTCTATCTCCAGTTTTCTGCATACCGCCAAATTCGCAGAGGCGACGGCACGCACCCAAGAATATTCCTCGTATCTGCTCTCTAACCCGGCTCTCATCGAAATTGCAACGTCGCACCAAAATCAGGCCCAAAGCGCGTCAGGTTGTCGTCAATTTAGCAACACCTTGCAGAGGGGTTCGCAGAAATGCGCGGCAGAACCGAAAACACTTTGGTTTCAAAGGCAACGTAGGCCCGCAAAACCGCCTGACACGGCAGTTCTGCGGCCATCAAACCAGCGCCGAATTGTTAGATGAACACAACCTGAGTGCCGACCTTAGCCAAGGCAAACAGTTCCAGAATATGCTCGTTATACAGCCCAACACAGCCGTTCGACGACCGCCGCCCGATCTTGCGGGTGTCATGCGTGCCGTGGATGCGATAGGCAGGCCAGTCGAGGTACAGCGCGCGCACCCCCAGCGGATTTTCGGGCGACCCACCGGGCACGACTTTCGGCCAATCCGGGTTCCGCTCCAACTCGCCTGCGGTCGGAATCCACGTCGGATTGACCACCTTCTGAATCACGCTGGTGTGGCCGCGCCGAGTCAGTTCTTCGTTCAATGGCACCGAGCTGGGGTAAAGCCGATAGACAGCTTGATCTTCCGACCAGTAATGCAGCGCACGTGATTCGAGATCGGCGACGATGACACCGTTGCGGGTATTGTCGAAGTAATCGCGCCAGTCCAGCATCCGAAAACCCGAGATATTGTTGCGGATCGGACCCGTCAGCGGCTTATCCATCTCGGTTGTGCCGGCCTGCTGTGCTGCGGCGGGAAGGGCTGCGGCGGTCAAAACCGTCGCGGCACCGCCCAGAAACAGGCGGCGGTTCAGCGTATTGCGGGGTGCGGCGGCCATACGGCTTCTCCATTTTTCATCTGCTCTGCGACGGCTTTTACCGCTTTGGCGGCCCCGCCGCAAATCAAAGACGCGTTAGTAGGCGATCTGACGCCAAGTTTGACACAATTTCTATGGGTTGGATTTGAAACCGGGGACGGACTTCGCTAAGCACAGGCAAACAAAGGGCCACAGGCGGTCCGAATAGGGTGTAAGCAGATGAACAGACGAACAGCCCTTGTCGCGGGCAGCGCAACGTTACTCCTCGCCTCCTGCGCTATGAGTTCGGCCCCTCCGGTGGACGCCACTGGCGCAGCGTTGCCGCGAGTCTATCGCATCACGGCGGCCGAGGCTGAAAAGATCCCGTTCCGTTTGCTTGATTCGGTGAACGCATTGCGCACCGCCAAAGGGGTGCAATCGCTTGCCTATAATGCCGCTCTGAACGCTGCCGCCCTCACCCACTCCCGCGATATGTCGGTGCAGAATCGGCCGTGGCATTTTGGTTCGGACGGCTCGTCGCCGCTGCTGCGGGTGCAACGCGTCGGCTACACCGGTCAGTTCTTGGGCGAGACGATTTCCGAGACCTATCAAACCGAGCTGGAAACCCTATCCGCTTGGATGGGCGAAGCCGATACCCGCGATGTCATCCTGAATCCCAAAGCGCGCGAAATTGGCTTTGCTTGGTTCCAAGAGGAATCCGGTAAGATATGGTGGACGCTGGTATTGGGTGGCTGATCCAAGCGAACTCATAGCCGACGCAGACGAAAACGGGGGCCAGTGCGGCCCCCTTTTATGTCTTAGGGTAGGATCACAATCGGCGTACCCGGATTGATCATCGCGTAAATTCGTTCAACTTCTTCATCCGTCACGGCGATGCAGCCCGCCGTCCAATCCGGGCTGGACACCTTGCGCGGCTTGCCATTGGCTTTGCGCGGCGGCCCACCGTGGATCATGATATCTCCACCCGGAGGTTTGCCCAGCAACGCGGCATGGGCGCGGTCTTCAGTGTTGGGATAGCTGATGCCAAGCGACAGATGGTAGCGCGAATCCGGGTTGCGATGGGTGATGTAATAGATGCCCTCGGGGGTTTTGAGATCACCCTCATATTCCTTCGCGCCGACCGGAACACCGCCTAAACCGATGTCATAGGCCTTGATGACCTTGCTGTTGTGCAGCAGATACATCTTGCGATTGGCCTTCTGCACCTGCACCGAGGTGATCTCTGGTCCGTGATAGGTTTTGAATTTCGATGAGCAGGCGGTCAGCGCCAGCCCAGCCAAAATCACCACAAGAATCCGCAAAACCCGCATCGACTGCCCGTTCGTTATTATATTTTCCCTGCGCAATAGCGAAAAAACCGTAGGTTGCCTAGTCTGCGAATCGGCACGGCCGATCACAGTTTTTTCAACAAAAGTGACAAAGGCTTAAGGGCGGCTGAACTTTGCCACCAATTCCACATGCGCAGACCAGCGGAATTGATCGACAACCTGCACCCAATCCAAGTGATAGCCGCCTGCAATCAACACCTTGGCATCGCGGGCAAAGCTGATCGGGTTGCAGGACACAGACGCGATCACTGGAACCTTGCTGCGCGCCAGCACCGCCATCTGTGCTTCCGCCCCTGCACGCGGCGGGTCGATCACCACAGCCTCAACGCCTTTAAATTCATCATCTTCCAGCGGTCGGCGGAACAGATCGCGAGTCTCTACTGTGACGCGCTTCAGCCCCTCGGTGTTGTTGGCAGCCTTTGCCAATGCCGCAGTCATCGCGGCCTCACCCTCCACCGCATGCACCTCGGCGCGCTCGGCCAGGGGCAAAGCAAAGGTGCCAACGCCCGCAAACAGATCGACAATCTTCTTCGCCGAACCGATCGCCAAAGCCACCGTCCCCAGCAACGCCTGCTCGCCCTCCACAGTCGCCTGCAAGAACGCACCGGGCGGAGGCGACACCAAAGCGCGGCCAAACCGCTGCATCGGGGCTGTGCGCAGGGCCACCGTATCACCGTTCCAGGTCAGCCGCGCGAAGCCATAGGTCTCCGTCACCCGCGCCAGTTCCAGCTGCAACTGCCCATCCAGCGGCTTGCCGCCCACCACCATCACATCCGCCCCGGACAAGGAGCGCGTCACTGTCAGTGATACCTCAGCCGTGCGACTTCCGCCCAGTTTCACCAGCGCCTGCAGTCCCGGAAACGTCGCGATCAGATCAGGATGCAGCAACTGGCAGTTCGGAACCTCGACCACCATGTCAGAGGCGCGGGCATGAAAGCCCATCAGCGCCCCGGTCTTGGTGCGCCGCGCCGCAATCGTTGCCCTACGGCGCGATTTCGGCGGTGAGGTGATGATCGGCCTGAACTCAGCCTCCAACCCCTGCCCAGCCAACGCGCCCTTCACAATGCCCAGCTTCCAATCGGCGACAAACGCATCCGAGGCGTGTTGCATCATGCAACCGCCGCAGGTTTTGGCATGCGCACACGGCGGTTTCACCCGGTTGACCGAGGGCGTCACAATGCGGAAATCCGCCAACTGATCGCCTTGCAAATCACCTTCGACTTCCTCGCCCGGCAACATTCCGGGCACAAAAATAGCGCCCAAAGGCCCTTGCGCGATCCCGTCGCCAAGGTGGCCCAGCCGGTCGATGGTTACTTTCACTCTGCCGCTTCCTTTTCTTCGGTGCCGATGAAACCACCCGATTGGCGATTCCAATAGCGCGCGTATAGCCCAGCTTGCGCCAGCAGTTCCGCATGGCTGCCCTGTTCCACAACGCGGCCCGCGTCAAGCACCACAATCCGGTCCATCTCGGCAATCGTCGAGAGACGGTGCGCAATCGCCAGCACGGTTTTGCCCTGCATCACCTTGGTCAGCGCCTCTTGAATACTGGCCTCCACTTCCGAATCCAGCGCCGAGGTCGCCTCATCCAACACCAGAATCGGCGCGTCTTTCAGGAACGCGCGCGCCAGCGCAATCCGCTGCCGCTGCCCGCCAGACAGCTTCACCCCACGCTCGCCCAAATAGGCGTCGTAGCCCTTGCGTCCGGCAAAATCCCGCAGGTTCAGGATGAACTCATGCGCCTCGGCCTGCTTGGCCGCCGCAATCATCATCTCTTCGGTGGCATCCGGGTTGCCATACATGATGTTCTCGCGCGCCGTGCGGTTGAACATCGCGGTTTCCTGCGTGACCATACCGATTTGACGGCGCAAGCTTTCCTGGGTCACCGCCCGCACATCAATGCCATCAATCAAAATCCGGCCTTTTTCGGCGTCATAGAGCCGCAAAAGCAATGCCACGAGGGTCGATTTCCCCGCCCCTGAAGCCCCGACAATGCCAATCTTTTCCCCGGCCTTGATCGTCAGGTTCAGATCATCCACGCCGCCCCGCCCGTCGTCGGTCTTGCGGCCATAGGCAAAGGTCACATGCTCCATCCGCACTTCGCCTTGCACGCGCGGCATCTCCACAGCGCCCACCGCGTCGATCAACGTATAGGGTGGCGTCAGCGTCTTCACGCCATCCTCGACCTCGCCCAGATTGCCAAAGACCGCCATCAGGCTGAATGACACCCACCCGGTCATCTGCGCCAAACGGAACGCAATCGCCCCCGCCGCCGCGATATCACCAGCGGTCGCGCCGCCTTGTGACCACAGATAAACCGTGGCGCCCACCAGCAGCACTGGCAGCACCCCGGCCAAAGCCATCAGGGAGAGTCGGAACCAACTGGAAATGATGCCATATTCAATCGCCTTATCGCGGAAAGCATTCATCGCCTCCAGGGCCACGCCATCCTCATGCCGCGAATGCGCAAACAGCTTCACGGTTTTCATATTGGTGACGGTATCGACAATCTGCCCGGTCACCATCGCCCGCGCCGCCGCCCGCGAGGCCGAAGCGCCCCGGACCTTCTTCAGAAAACCTTTGATAAACAGGATATAAGCCGCGATCCACGCCACCAGCAGCAGCGAAATCCAGCCGTTGATCGTGCTCAGCAGCGCTACCGAGCCGATGACTGAGGCCAGCGAAAACGCCATAGTTTCAATACTGCCCGACACCACATCCGTCGCCGCCCGCGCCACCTGCATCTGCTTTTGCGCGATGCGTCCGGCGAAATCATTGTCGAAAAACGTAACCGCCTGACCCAAAGTCCAACGGTGCATCCGCGACAGAATCAACGGGAACAGGTTGGGCTCGACAATAATCGCCGCAGCATGGGTGGTCATGCCGAAAATCAGCGGGCGCGCGATTAGGTAAAACCCCACAAATCCCACGAACAGCCAGATATGATCGCTGAACACCGTCGCCGGATTGGCGGTGTTGGCGGCATCAATCACATCGCCCAAAATCGTCGCCGAAATCGCCTCCAGCGATCCCGAACAGGCCGACCAAAACGTCGCCCAGAGGATCCCCGGCCAAGCGCCCTGCACCGCCCAGAGGAAGAACCGCCACGTTGTCGCAGGCGGATTGGTGGATGCGGGGCGGAACGGCTTGATGGTGGGAAATAGCCTCATGCGTCCAACTCCAACCCAATGAACCCGCCGGATTGGCGCGCCCAGAACCGAGCGTAAAGCCCGTTCGCCTTCAACAGTTCCGCATGACTGCCCTGTTCGGCCACGCGGCCATCTTCCAGCACCACAATCCGGTCCATCGCCGCAATGGTTGAGAGCCTATGGGCGATCGCGATCACAGTTTTGCCCTGCATTACGCCGAACAGCGCCTCTTGAATCGCCGCTTCAGCCTCAGAATCCAGCGCCGAAGTCGCCTCATCCAAGATCAAAATTGGCGCATCCTTCAGGATCACCCGCGCCAATGCCACCCGTTGTCTTTGCCCACCAGAAAGCTTCACGCCGCGTTCCCCGACATGGGCGTCATAACCCATCCGCCCCTCAGGGTCTTGCAATGTCAGGATAAATTCATGCGCATCGGCCTGTTTCGCCGCCGCAATCATCTGTGCCTCAGTCGCCTCAGGCCGGCCATACAGGATATTCTCGCGCACCGAGCGGTGCAGCAAACTGCTGTCCTGACTGACCATCCCAATCCGCCTGCGCACTGAATTCTGTGTCACCAGCGCGATATCCTGCCCATCAATCAAAATCCGTCCCGCTTCGGCATCGTAAAACCGCAGCATCAGCTTCACCAATGTCGACTTACCCGCACCCGATCGCCCGACAACCCCAATCTTCTCCCCCGGCGCTACATCCAACGAGATCGACTGCAACCCACCCGAACCGCGCCCATAATGGTGTGAGACGCCCTCAATCTGCACGCGCCCCTGACGGAACTGCAACGCCCCGGCCCCCGGCTGATCCACCAGTGCGATCGGCTGCGTGATGGTCTGCATCCCTTCTTGCACGGTGCCAAGGTTCTGCACCAGATTGGTCGTCGCCCACATGATCCAATAGGTCATATTGTTCAATCGCAGCACCAAAGTCACCGCAGCCGCCACCGTGCCAACGCTGGCAAGGCTATGATACCAAAGCCACATTGCCCAGGCCGTCACCGCCACGATCAGCAAGCCATTCAGCCCAGTCAGGATGATATCCATCTTGGTGACGACGCGCATTTCGGTGAAAAACGTCTGCCTCGCGCGCTCAATCGCCTCGCGCCCGTAGTTTTCCTCAAGGTCGTGATGCGCGAACAGCTTCACCGAATGGATGTTAGAATAGGCATCCACCACCCGCCCGGTCACCGCCGAGCGCGCCTCGCTCGACGCCGTCGAGGCTGGCCCCGCCCGCCGAATTGTCCACCGCATCAGCGCGACATAACCCACAAACCAAAGCACCAACGGCAACAGCAACCGCACGTCCGCCCCGGCAAGCATGATCGCAGCCCCCACCAGTGTCGTCGAAGCAAAAGCCACAGCGTCAAAGGTCTGAAACACCGCCTCGCCCGCCGCCGGAGGTGCCTGCATGATCCGGTTGGCGATCCGTCCGGCGAAGTCAGACTCGAACCAGCCCACGGGTTGGCGCAGCACATGCCGATGCGCCCGCCAGCGCATCATCGTGCCGAAATTCGGCAGAATGGTGTTGTGCAGCAGCGCCACACCCGTGCCGCCCACCAAGGGACGCAAGATCAGAACTGCAAGCGCCACAAGGATAATCTCGCTGCCATGATCAGCCCAGACCTGAACAGGATTTCCATTGGCGAGCATATCCACCAGCCGCCCGACATACCAAATCAGCCCCACATCAAACGCCGAATTGGCCGTCGCGACCAGTGCCGTGACAGCAAAAACCCCCTTAAAGGGCCGCACATAGTCGCGCAGAAACGGCCATAGCTTGCGTGGCGGCGTGTCGGTTTGGACGTAGCTGGCATAGGGGTCAACAAGACCCTCAAAGAACTTAAACATGATGATCTCGCGCGTTGCCCTTGGCATATAGCGCCGCAGGGGGGCGAAGGAAACCTTACGCCAGCAGGTCAGACTTGCGCAGATAAAGGTCAGAGGCAAGCCAGCGCGCCTGTATTTCGTGCAGTTTTTTGCCTAACGCGGGGCCTTGCAGCGCGGGCATCAGATCGGCGGCTGTCACGGGGAGTGTGCTTGTAACACCCCGCAGGATCTCGCTTTGCCAGTTCCGCGGCAACGGCGCTTCAAACAAAGCCGCACGGCACAGCACTGTATCTGTGGCACCCGCGCGTCCGTGCTTCCAGCCCAAAGCGGCAGGCGTCAAAGTCGATCCAATTTCGTCTCTAATAGCCACATTAGAGCCTGTTTCTGCCCTAGAAAGCCGCAACGCTCCGCCCGGATCAGTCCCGCCCAAAATCACCAAACGTCGTTGCCATCGCGGTGGTAGATCACCCTCCACATGCACCAGAACGCTCAGCGCCTTGGCATCTGATCCTGGCAGAACCCGCGCAAGAATCCCAGTTTGTGCCATCGTTGCCACCGCTGGTGCAGGGTCGCGCGCGCCAAGCAGTTTGCGCATTTCGGCCCCAATACGCTCGCGGGAAAGTCCGTCAATGCCATTCACATTGGTCGCACAAGCCGACAACCCTTCGACATCAATCCCGCGCACGGGATCACCATAAACCGCGTAAAACCGGAAAAACCGCAGGATGCGCAGGTAATCCTCGCGAATCCGCGCCTCTGCCTCACCCACAAACCGCACCCGCCGTGCGATCAGATCAGGTAGACCGCCCAAAGGGTCCAACACCGTGCCATCCGCCCGCGCATAAAGCGCATTCATGGTGAAATCGCGCCGCGCCGCGTCTTCGGCGACATTGGTTGAGAACGCGACCACAGCCCGTCGCCCGTCGGTTTCCACATCGCGGCGAAAGGTGGTCACTTCATGCGCCACACCCTGCGCGATCACCGTCACTGTGCCATGCTCAATCCCGGTCGGAACCACCCGAAATCCAGCTGTTTCGGCAAGATTAGAGACGATTTCTGGCGCTGCATCCGTGGCAATATCAATATCCGCAACTGGTACGTCCAGCAGCGCGTTGCGCACGCATCCGCCAACGAACAGCGCCTGATATCCGGCCTTTGCCAAGACGGCGCACAGCGCCTGGGTGCCGGGATGATCGAGCCAATCGCCGGAAATCTTCATGACGCCATCTCGGCCAGATTGCGCAAAATCCGCGCTGTGGCCCCCCAGATGTAATACGGCCCATACGGCACGGCGAAATAGCGGCGCGGTTGGCCCTTCCAAACCCGGCCCTCAATGACAAACTGCCCCCGATCCAGCACATGCGCCAGCGGCACGGTGAAGACCTCATCCACCTCTCCAGCCTCGGGCACAGGGTTAAAATCGTCTCTGACAAGGCCCAAAATTGGCGTGATCATGTAATTCGTCACGGTTTCATGCGCAGGTAGACGCCCCAAAACCTCAACCCGATCCGGCGGCAGACCGATCTCTTCCCAAGCCTCCCGCAAAGCCGCCGCCTCTGGCCCGCTATCCCCCGCATCCACCTTGCCACCCGGAAAAGCGATCTGCCCCGGATGGTGTTTCAGATGCGAGGATCGCTTGGTCAGGATCAGTCGCGCGCCCTCTGGCCGCAGCCAAACCGCAATCAGCACCGCCGCCGCACGCAGAATCCGGGTATCGGGCAGCAAAACTGGGTTCAGGTCAAAATCCGACGACTCGCCCGCAGGACGGGCGAGTGCATCTTTCAGGCGAGAAATCTCATCCCGCATCACCCGGCGCTTTCACTGCGTCAAACCCAAGGGTTTTCGGGTCGAACTCGTAATGTTTGCCGCAGAACTGGCAATCCGCCGTCACCACACCCTCGGGGGTGGTCATATGTTTGATGTCTTTCGCCGAATAGATCGACATCGCCTGCACCACCTTATCGGGCGAGCAGGAACAGCCGAAATGCACCACCTGCGCGTCAAACACCCGCGGGTCTTCCTCATGGAACAGCCGAACCAGAAGGTCGGTTGGCGCGACGGTCGGCCCGATCAACTCAATCTCTTCAACCGTATCCAGCAGCGCGTTGGCGCGGATCCAGTTTTCGGCCTCATCCCCCGCCAAAATATCGACGTGATTCAGCAAACCACCCTCGCCCGAGCCTGCTTCAGCCGCAACGGAGCCACCCACAGGCGGCATATGCTGCAACATCACGCCGCCCGCCCGCCAACGCGCGGCTTCTCCGGGCACTTGGTTCTTGCCAAACGTCAGCGCAAACCGCGTCGGAATCTGCTCAGACTGGGCGAAATAGGTCTCTGCGCAATCCGACAAAGACTTGCCCGCAATCGGGGTAAAGCCTTGATAGGGCTGCATATCTTGCCCCTGATCAATCATCACCGCGAAATAGCCCTCGCCAATCTGGCTGAACGGCTCGGCCTCCAGATCCAACCGGTCTGCGTCATAGCTGGCATAGGCACGGATGCGCGCAGGCTCACCTTCTTCCGAAGGGCCATAGTAATCGGTCGCAATCAACCGCGCCGGACCCTTGCCGCGAATTTGCAAGCTGAGCTTCCAGCGCAGCTTCACTGATTGGCCGATAAGTGCGGTCAAGACCGCAGCTTCGGCCACCAAAGCCTCGATCACCGGCGGATAGTTGTGCTGTTTCAGCACATTGTCGAGCGCACCATCCAGCCGCGCCACCCGGCCACGGATGTCAGAACGGTCGAGTTGAAAGGGCAGGACGGTATCGTCCCAAGCGATTTGCAAAGGGGAGGTCATGGGGTTTCCTAAACGTGCCAAGCTTGGCATACCGCGCCTATATAGGCAGAGCAACCGCACACCCAAGGGGCAAGCATGATCAAACGCTATGGCACCAGCCCGGAAGCGGGGCGTCACTATACCCGCAGACCGGGGGTTTACGCGGTTTTGTGGGATCGCGGCGCGATTCTGACCACGTTTCAAGCCGAGCCTGAGCCCGAATATCAACTGCCCGGCGGTGGCATCGACAAAGGCGAGCATCCCATAGCTGCCCTGCACCGCGAGGTGATGGAGGAAACCGGCTATCACATCGCGGGTATCCGGCGGCTGGGGGCGTTTCGCCGCTTCACCTTCATGCCGGAATACGACCTGTGGGAGGAAAAGATCTGCACAGTCTATCTCGCGCGTCCGGTGTTGCGCATCGGTCCACCGACGGAACCCGGTCATCAGGCGATCTGGATGCAGCCAGAGGCAGGGCTGCGGCTGTTGGGCAATCCGGGCGACCGGGCGATGTTGGCGCTGGCGTTGCGTCAGCTCGAATCGGGTTGGGGGCCAAGGTAATCAAAGATCAGGCCCGAGACATCGTCGGGAAATACCCCGCCACCCACGAAAACGTTCAGATCCCACAGTAAGGCTTCCAATAGGTCTTGGCTGCGTAACCTGCTGTTATGCTGCAGTAATTTGATCAGGCCTTCGCTGCCCAACTCCTCACCTGCCGGGTTTGGACACTCCGTCACGCCATCGGACACCAAAAACAACCGATCCCCCGGAGCCAAGGCAAAGCTGGTCTGCGGGTACTCCGCCCCCTCAATCAACCCAATCGGCAAACCGCCATCGCCTAAGCGTTCAATCCGCCCATCCGCCCGGATCAGCAGCGGATGCGGATGGCCCGCCTGCACCAGAGTCGCGCCCCCGGTTTCGAGATTGATCTCGGCATAGCCCAGCGTGAAATACTGATCGACCTGCAACTCCTCAAGCATCATCCGGTTCAGCCTAGCTGCCACAATCGCCGGCGGCCAAGCATCCCGGTCGCCATCGACAGTCAGTTTCAGCGCGATATTCTGATCCGGTGACGCCCCCGACAGCAGCCCCGCCAGCCGCGCCGTCATCATCGCCGAGGCGACGCCATGCCCAGACACATCGACCGAATAGACCACGATTCGCGCCGCATCGACCACGAAACTGCCCACCAGATCGCCGCCAACATGGCCCGAAGGCCGCAGCATCAGCGCCGCCTTCCCTGCTCCAAAATCCCGCAAACGGTCGCGCACCAGCGTCTGTTGCAGCTTGCGCGCCTCAATCAGATCACGGTCCAGCGAATCATACAGCTTTTGCAATTCCTGCAACGTGCTGCCAATCAGCCGGTTCTTCTCGACCAACTCATTCTGCATCCCCAAAATCCGCTCGCCCGCCCGCAACCTGGCGCGCAACTCATCCGCGCTGACGGGTTTGGTCAGGAAATCATCCGCGCCATTCTCCAACCCATCGGCGATTTCGGTCTTTTCGGATTTCGAGGTCAGCAGGATGAAATAGCCGTAACCTTCGCGCGGAAGTGCCCGGAAAGCTTTACAAAACTCCAGCCCCGTCATGCCGGGCATCATCCAATCTGACAGCACAATGTCGAAATCCTGCGCCCTGCATAATGCCAAAGCCTCATCCCCCGAAGCCGCCTCAGTGACCTGATAGCCCCAGCGGGTCAGCTGCATTTGCAGGATTTTGCGCTGCGCCTTGCTGTCATCCACCACCAAAACCGGGAGCTGCGCAAAGGCGCTGGGCCTGCGGGCAAGCTCTGTCAGCGGAAGAAAAGCGGATTTCACAACACGGGCCTCACCTTTGGTTTTTCCCTGTCTGCACCCAACCTCTTAACGGCAAGTGAAACTTAAAACTGTGCCTATCTGGGATGTTAGCAGTTACCGATTGTTAACCGATGGCGCGCAATCTGGCTTCATGGGGTGGTGAAAGGCAGGTGTGCTGTGATCGCATGGGATAGGGTGAATGAGCTTCGGTCAGAGATCGGCGAAGATGATTTCGCCGAAGTGGTCGCGATGTTTCTGGAAGAAGCCGATGAGGTGATTGGGCGGATTTCCAAGACCGTCGGGGCCAAGACACTTGAGGCGGATCTGCATTTTCTGAAAGGTGCAGCGCTGAACCTAGGCTTCGCGCAATTTGCCGCGTTTTGTCAGGATGGCGAACGCCGCGCGGCAGCTGGTGATGCGGGCGTGGATCTGGCCCAGGTTTGCAGCAGCTATCAGGCGTCCAAAACGGCATTGGTGGCGGGGCAAAAGGCCAGCGCGGCTTAGATCAGAAACTCGGCGAGAATCTCATCATTGGTGATGTCGCGGTAAGTGAAAGCAGCGGCGTCCAGCTGATCGAACAGGTTTTTGAAATTCGAGGCTTGGCTGGTCTCAATCCCAATCAGAACTGAGCCAAAGTTGCGGGCCGATTTCTTCAGATATTCAAACCGCGCGATGTCATCCTCTGGCCCGAGCATGCCGAGGAACTCTTTCAACGCACCTGGGCGCTGCGGCATCCGCAGGATGAAATATTTCTTCACCCCAGAATAACGCTGCGCGCGCTCTTTCACTTCCGGCAGCCGCTCAAAGTCAAAATTCCCGCCCGAAGTCACGCAAACCACGGTTTTCCCAGCAATCTCTGCAGCCAAATCCTGCAACACATCCACTGAAAGCGCCCCCGCAGGTTCCAGCACGATGCCCTCGACATTCAGCATTTCCAACATCGTCACGCAAATCCGGTCTTCGGGGGCCAGCAGAACTTCGGCGGGTTTCACCCAAGACAGCGCCGCGAAGGTCTTATCGCCCAGCCGCGCCACCGCTGCGCCATCGACAAAGCTGTTGATCGACTTCAACTTCACAGGCTCCGCCGCCGCCAGCGCCGCGGTCAGGCTGGCACCGCCGACAGGTTCAACGAAACGATAGGCAGTCACTGGTGCTTCCACCCGCAGAAACCGCGTGACACCCGAGGCCAGACCGCCGCCACCCACCGGCAGCACCACCAAATCCGGCGCGCGGCCCAACTGCTCCAGCATCTCCACCGCGACCGAGGCCTGGCCTTCGATCACATCCTCATCGTCAAACGGCGACAGGAAATGCGCACCCTGCTCGGCGCAAAACTTCTGGCTCGCTGTTAAAGTTTGGTCAAAATAATCCCCGGTCAGCACGATCCGCACCGCATCGCCGCCAAACGCCCGGGTTTTGTCGATCTTCTGCTGCGGCGTCGTCACCGGCATGAAAATCGTGCCCTTCACGCCGAAATGCTTGCAGGCAAACGCCACGCCCTGCGCATGATTGCCCGCCGAGGCGCATACAAACGCGGTCTGCCCCGGATTATTAGCCCGCACCTTGCGCATCGCCGTAAACGCCCCGCGCAATTTATAGCTGCGCACCGGGCTTAAATCTTCCCGCTTAAGCCAAATCTCGGCACCGTAGCGCCGCGACAGATAATCATTGCGCTGCAGCGGCGTGCGCGGAAATAACTCGCGCAAAGCACGGGTGGATTGGCGGGCGGCATCAGAAAAATCACTCATATCCCCGATTACGCCCGCCAGAGGCCGAAAAGCAAGTCAGACCAGCGGCCGCTTTTCAATGTAATGGCCGTAAAGCGTCGTCAAAATTGACAGCCCGACCATGGTGACAGGCCAGCCCGCGATAACTTGCCACAGCTGCGCCGTCACGCCATAGCCACCAAACACGAACCAACTGATCAGATTCACTAGCCAAAGCGCCAAAGCCATGATCGCCGCGAGTTGCAGCAACGGCCGCCATTCGCCTGTCGTTGCCTCCCAACCCGCCATCAGCGGTGGGTTCTGCCCCAAAGCCGTGCCCGGTAGCGCCGCCGCCATCCGCAGGCCCAGATAAATCATCGGCACCTGCACCATCACCGCCATCAGCAGCATCCCGACCAGCATGTTGCCCATCAGCAGCCGGCCAAACAACGTCCCAACCACCATGCCCAGGATCATGCCCAGCACCATCAAAACCAACCCGATCAGCAAAGATTTGATGAAATACGACCCCATCCGCTCGCCCATAAACGGCGGCACATATCCCGCGGGTTCTTCCCCCAGCAACACGTAGCGATGCCATGCCACTGCGATCCAGATGCCCGTGATCAGCGAGACCACCAGCACCAAAACCACGCCCAGTCCCATACCGCCGCCCATTCCGTTCATCCCGGTGGAGGCCACCGCATAACCCAGCGCCCCAGTGATCACCACCTGCACCAAATACAGCACCCCCGACACTTTCAGCGCCGGGCCAAGATTATCCAACACCTGCCGCACCGAATGTGAGAAAATCTGCACGCCTTTCATAGGACCCTCCATGATTTAACCAATGCTTTACAGAGTCAGCCGCAGACGATCCTGTCAACCGCGCTCAGACCAAGGGGCGTTTTTCGACGTAATGTCCGTAAAGCGTGGTCAGGATCGAGATGCCAACCATCAAGATCACCCATTCGGACAACACTTGCCACGCGAAGGCGAGGATGAAGAAACTGCCAAAAACATAGGTGCCGATCACTTGGATCAATCCTGCGATTACGGCCCATAGCACCACCAAAGCGATGAACGTTCCGGTCTCGCCCTTCGTTGCCTCCCATCCGCTGAAAACAGGGACACCTGCGCGCAAGGCCGCCCCGGGCAACATTGTACTAAGCCGCAGCGCCAGGGCACCGATCGGCAGCAGAATCACATAGATCAGCAGGGTTCCGACGACAAAGCTGACGCCCTTGCTGGGGGACATAATAATACTCGCCAGAGCGCCCCCAACCGCGCCCGCAATCATTGAAGGAACGATCATAATCAGCGCAATTAATACGCCTTTACCGAAATACCCCAACATCCGGTCGCCATGAAACGGCGGAACGATACCGGGGCGATCTTCAGTCAGCACGTAGCGGTGCCAGCCCACGGCGATCCACAGGCTACCAACCACTGCCACCAGCAGGAAGATAAACATGCCTATCCATGGAAAGCGGCCACTTTCAACCATTGCCTGCCGCTCTGCTTCGCTCAGGGAAAGCAACGAACCCAAGACTAAGAACTGCACCAACACCTGCGCAAGATAGAGCAAACCCGAGACGCGCAACGCTGCCTCCAGATTTCCAAACACCTGCCGCACGGAATGAACTAAAATCAGCCAGCTCTTCACGAGGACCTCCAACGCTACCATTGGTTGTACTGATTCACCCCAATCCCCCCCTGTCAACCGCCCCGCCTTGCCCTCGCCGCCATTTCCCGATAATCGCGGGCGAAACCCGCAGTGGAGTTCCCCATGACCGCCAAGCTCGCCCCGAAGAAAGTCGTCCTCGCCTATTCCGGCGGTCTGGATACTTCGATTATCCTGAAATGGCTGCAAACCGAATATGGCTGCGAGGTCGTCACCTTCACCGCCGATCTGGGGCAGGGCGAAGAACTCGAGCCGGCGCGGCAAAAGGCGATTTTGATGGGCATCAAGCCCGAGAATATCCATGTCGTCGATGTGCGCGAAGAATTCGTGCGCGATTTCGTCTTCCCGATGTTCCGCGCCAACGCATTGTATGAAGGCCTCTACCTGCTCGGCACCTCCATCGCCCGCCCGCTGATCTCGCAGCATCTGGTTCGCATCGCGCATGAAACTGGCGCTGATGCCGTCGCACATGGCGCGACCGGCAAGGGCAACGACCAAGTACGGTTTGAACTCTCCGCCGCTGCCCTCGACCCCGCCATCAAAGTCATCGCCCCGTGGCGCCTCTGGGATCTGACCAGCCGCACCAAACTGCTGGAATTCGCCGAAGCCAACCAAATCCCAATCGCCAAAGACAAGCGCGGCGAAGCGCCTTTCTCGGTTGATGCCAACCTACTACACACCTCGTCGGAAGGCAAAGTGCTGGAGGACCCGGCTGTGGAAGCCCCAGAATTCGTCTATCAGCGCGTCACCCCGGTGGAAAAAGCCCCCGACACCCCGGAATATGTCGAAATCGGTTTCGAGCATGGCGATGCCGTCTCGATCAACGGCGAAACCCTCTCCCCCGCCACCATCCTCGCCCGCCTGAACGACATCGGCGGCAAGCATGGCGTCGGCCTGCTCGATCTGGTGGAAAATCGCTTTGTCGGCATGAAATCGCGCGGCCTTTATGAAACCCCCGGCGGCACCATCCTGTTGGAAGCGCATCGCGGCATCGAGCAGATCACCCTCGACTCCGGCGCGGGCCACCTGAAAGACAGCATCATGCCGCGCTATGCCGAGCTGATCTACAACGGCTTCTGGTTCTCGCCCGAGCGGGAGGCGATGCAGGCGCTGATCGACAAGACGCAAGAATACGTCACCGGCACCGTCCGCGTGAAGCTGTACAAAGGCTCCGCCCGCACCGTCGCGCGCTGGTCCGACTACAGCCTCTATTCCGAAAAGCATGTCACCTTCGAAGAAGATGCTGGCGCTTACGACCAAAAAGACGCCGAAGGCTTCATCCGCCTGAACGCCCTGCGCCTCCGCCTGATCGCCAGCCGCAACGCGCGGGTTGCTGATAAGGGCTAAATTTCGGAGGGGGCTGAACTTGGCCCCCTTCGCCGCTGCCGTGACGCGGCGGCACGCTTGCTTGTGATGCTTGCCACCCTATCCTGTTCCGCAGATCACGGAGAGCATCATGGCACTGGAACACATCGCGGCAGAGATACGCAAGGTTTTGGAAATCAAAAGTTTTTCCGGCAGCTTGAAATTTGATTGTGGTGCAGACGGGTTGATCGTTCTGGCCGACGGAACTGCCAGCACCGGAGACCGCGACACAGATTGCACCCTGCGCCTTAGCCAAGAAAATCTGATCAGCCTGCTGAAAGGCAAGCTGAACCCGATGATGGCACTGGCGACAGGAAAATTGAAGGTTTCCGGCAATCCTGCCGTTGCGATGGGTCTGGCAAAACTGCTCGGCTAAATCTTGTGTGCCGCCAGCTTTTCGTAATACGGCAGCGCCTGCGCCGCCAAATCCGCATACACCCCGCCCAAATTTGGCAGCGGCCCCTCGGCCCCTTCAAATCCAGTGCTACGATGCACCGCCGCGTACCAATGCGGTGCCCAAGCGCCATCGGCCTCATTTCCCCCCACAGGCCAGTGCAGCATTTTGCGGGTAAACGGCACCTCAATCGCCAGGCATAGCTTGCGCAGCATTGCCTCCGGGTCGGCGCGAATATCGTCGCTGTCGATCACCACCGGAACCCCGCCAGACCATGCAGCCACTTCGTCAAACAGCTCCGCCTGCTGCACAAAACCGATATCCGCCTGCGTCGTGCCCTCGCGCTTTTTGGCATAACTCGCCACCACCCGCGCCGGATGCCGGATCAAGAAGACATTGCTGCAAGACCGCATCCAGCGCCGATCAAACTGCGGGATCATATGCAGGGTCATATGTTTTTGGTAAAACACCGCATTGCCGCCCGGCACTGGGCCCTTGCAGATAGAGGCCACCACATCCGGGTCAGGCTCATGCGACGCGATAATCTCGTCGCGCATCGGATGATCAATCCCGGTATATTCCAGATAAGCGGAATAAAATGGCTCATCCCACACCGTGCAATCGCCGCGCGCCGCAAAGCTGTACATCATTGCGGTGGACAGATTGCGCGGCCCCGACCACATCGCGATGCGTTTTCCAACCCCGCTCATGCCCCCACCATCGCCTTATACAGCCCGCGCAGCCGTTCCGTCATCGGCCCCATCTGCCCGGACCCAATCACCCGCCCGTCAATCGAGCCGACCGGAGTTTGCGCGCCAAACGTCCCCGTTAGAAACGCCTCATCCGCCGAATACGTCTCTACAAGGCTGAAATTGCGCTCAAACACCGGAATGTCGTTGGCGTGACACAGATCAATCACCTTCTGGCGGGTGATGCCATTCATGCAATAATCCCCGGTCGAGGTCCAAACCGCCCCCTTGCGCACGATGAAGAAGTTGCAAGCATTGGTGGTGTTCACAAAACCATGCACATCCAGCATCAACGCCTCATCCGCCCCGGCTTTTTCCGCCGCGATGCAGGCGAGAATGCAGTTCAGCTTTGAATGAGAGTTCAGCTTCGGGTCCTGAGTCATCGGCAAACCCCGCAGATGCGGCACCGTCGCCAACCGAATCGGGCGGGGTAATTTCTGGCGCGAATGCTCCATGATAATCACCATGGTCGGCCCGCGCTGACTGAGCTTCGGGTGCTGGAACGGCCGCGTCTTCACCCCCCGCGTCAGCATCAGCCGCGCATGGGCGTCCGTGACCATGCCATTGGCCTTTTGCGTCTCTAACACGGCTGAAATCACCTGTTCCGGCGTCAGGCCGATATCCAAATCAATCGCCTTCGCCGCCTCAAACAACCGCCCAATATGCTCATCCAAAAAGGTCCAGCGGCCGTTATACAGCCGGATCCCCTCCCAAACCCCATCGCCCAGCATGAAGCCTGAATCGTAAACTGACACCACCGCCTGCGCTTTCGGCACGATGCGCCCGTTCACATAGATCAGAATATCCTCGTTGCGGGCGTCTTCCTCGGCCTGATGGGTGGAAACGTGGTCGGTCATGGCGATCTCCTGTTTGCCCGCCACGCTATTGCGGCGCAGAAGAAAGGCCAAGGGGGCCATCACCATGGCGTGACCTCACGGATGGGTGAATTGCCCGGATTGCGCGCGACCCTTTGGCTTATCCAAAGAAATGGAGTTCAAAATGATCCGCCTCAGCCTCGCCCTGATCTGTTCGCCAGTGCCGCCCCAGCCAAAACCCAAACCGCCGTGCTCGCAGGCGGTTGTTTCTGGTGCGTCGAATCGAACTTTGAGAGCGTGCCGGGGGTCAAGGATGTGGTGTCCGGCTACACTGGTGGTACATCGCAAAACCCCACCTATGACGATCACGATGGCCATTACGAGGCGGTGAAGATCACCTATGACGACGCCAAAATCAGCTATGCCGAAGTGATCGACAAGTTCCTGCACTCGACCGACGTCGTCGATGCGGGTGGGCAATTCTGCGACCGTGGCAAAGCCTACCGTTCCGCCATTTTCGTCTCTAACACCGCCGAAAAGCAGATCGCCAAGGCTGAAATCGCCAAAGCCCAAGCCGTGCTTGGCCAAACCATCGTCACCCCGGTCCTGAGCGCGAAAACCTTCTGGCCCGCCGAGGCCTATCATCAGGATTACTACAAAAGCACCGATCTGGTGCTGACCCGGCGCGGCCCGAAGGAAAAGCAAAACGCCTACAAGTTCTACCGCGAAAGCTGTGGCCGCGACGAACGTATCAAACAACTCTGGGGCGCCACCGCCGAGTTCAGTCACTAAAACTTATCTAAAACTGTTATCCTCTGCGCTCAAATATCCCACGGGGGTGCGGGGGTGTGAAACCCCCGCTCGCCATATCCAGCAGCACTCCAAAACAGTCTCTAACCCGCCCAATTCACCGATTTTGTGCCCTTACCTGCGGTGACGTCATCTCCGCCACAATCGCCCGCGCCGCCGCTGCTGGGTCGGCCGCCTGCCACACCGGACGCCCGACCACGATATGATCCACCCCATCCGCAATCGCTTGCGCTGGCGTCGCCACCCGTTTCTGATCGCCCAAAGCCGCCCCCGCAGGCCGCACCCCCGGCGTCACGATCAGCTTACCCATCGCTTGCGGCAAAGCTCGGATCGCAGCGGCTTCCTGCGGCGAGGCAATCACCCCATCTGCCCCCGCCTCCAACGCCCGAGCGGCCCGCTCAATCGTGATCTCGCGCAGATCCCCAGCCCGGATCATGTTTGCGTCCAGATCCGAACGGTCGAGTGAGGTCAGCACCGTCACCGCCAAAATCTTCAAGCCGCTCCCGGCCCGCCCCTCAGCCGCTGCCCGCACCACCTGCGGATCGCCATGCACGGTCAGAAAATCGAGATCATACTGCGCAATGCCGCGCACCGCCGCTTCCACCGTCGCGCCAATGTCGAACAGCTTCATGTCGAGGAAAACCCGCTTGCCCTGCTCCTGCTTCAGCTCATTGGCCAAAGCAAAACCACCCCCGGTCAGCATCCCCAGCCCGATCTTGTAAAACGACACCGCATCGCCCAACCGCGCGGCCAAATCCAGCCCCTGCACGATGTTCGGCACATCCAGCGCCACGATTAAACGGTCATCCGGCATTGCGATCTCCCTTGATTTCCGGCGTCATGCGGCCAACAGAGAAGCCTGTCAAGGAGTGCGCCACATGATCCTAGTCTTCGATATCGGCGGCAGCCGCATCAAAGCGGCGCGCAGCCACAACGGCAGCCTTGAACCCTTAGGCGAAACCGCCACCCCCGCGCAGGATTTCGCCGCCTTCACCGCCGCCCTCGCCGCCTTTCACAGCACCGAATCTGCCATCGCGATCTCAATCACCGGAGTCGTCGATCCCGCTACGGGCCGCATCAAAGTAGCCAACATCCCCTGTCTGGATGGCCGCAATGTCACCGCCGACCTGCAAGCCGCCCTGAACCGCCCTGTGCTGATCCTGAACGACGCCGATTGCTTTGCCATTGCCGAAGCCACCACGGGCGCGGGTAAAGGTCACCGCAACGTTTTCGGCATCATCCTTGGCACCGGGGTCGGCGGTGGCCTGGTGCTGAACGGCCAGATCGTCACCGGGCCGGGCGGCTATGCCGGCGAATGGGGCCATGGCCCCGTCGTCCACGACCCCGCCTTTGCCTGTGGATGCGGCCAAATCGGCTGCCTTGACACCATCGGAGGCGCGCGTGGGTTGGAACGCCTGCACAAACACCTCAGCGGGCAAGACGCCAGCGCCGAAGCCATCCTCGCCGCATGGAAAGTCGGCCCCAGCCCAACCGTCACGCGTTGGCTTGATCTGCTCTCGGGCCAACTCGCCATGGTGGTCAACCTGATCGGGGCTGACATCGTTCCCGTCGGTGGCGGCCTTGCCAACGACCATACCCTGATCGCCGCCCTCGATGCCGCCACCCGCGCCCGCATCCTGCGCCAAACCGATACATCGCTGGTCGTTCCCGCCACCGTCTCTGCTGACGCGGGCCTCGCCGGAGCCGCAGCTGCGGGGGAGGCCAAATATGGCTAAAATCCTGCTGGAAGTCTGCGTCGATGATCCCGCGGGCCTCACCGAAGCCATCGCAGGCGGGGCCGACCGCATCGAGCTTTGCGCCGCCCTCGCCCTCGGCGGTCTCACACCCACGCTTGGCCTGATGCAACTGGCCGCGCAATCCGGCGCACTGTGCTACCCAATCATCCGCCCGCGATCCGGTGATTTCACCTATACCGTGACCGAGGTCGAGGTGATGCGCGCCGACATCCGCGCCGCCCGGCAAGCGGGCCTCAAAGGCGTCGTCCTCGGCGCAAGCCACCATGACGGCCGCCTGAATGAAGCCGTCCTGCGGGTGCTGCTGGACGAGGCCGCAGGCTTAGACACCACGCTGCATCGCTGCATCGACCTGACCCCGAACAAGCCCGAAGCCGTCACTCTCGCCAAAGCCCTAGGCTTCCGCCGCATCCTAACATCCGGCGGTGCCTTAACCGCTGCCGCTGGCACCGAAACGCTCAAAGCCATGATGCAAATCGCAGGCCAGGACCTGATCATCATGCCCGGATCAGGCATCTCACTGGAAACCTTGCCAAAATTATCCTACCTCCGCCTGCGCGAAATCCACGCCTCCTGTTCCAGCCCGCAGCCCAGCGGCGGCGAAGCCCTCGCCTTCGGCTTCCAATCCGGCAACGAAAAACGCACCGACAGGGCGAAAGTTGCAGCGCTGAAGGCGGCATTGGCAGGGTAGGGTCAGGCGGCAGATCCGAAGCAGCACCCAGACTGTCGCATCACTTACAGCCACGCTGCGCAGATCAAGTTCCGGTTTCACATGTCGTCGCAAAACCGGGGCAGCCGTGTGGCGAGCAGAATTGCAGCCTATCGGATGTAGCGTGAGTACAGCATGTTTCCGCTGACACTATAGGTATATTCGGTCATGTTGCGCCCATCTGGCATCCGCTCAACCTCAACCGACGCAGTAGACGTTTGCCCAATACGCGGGCTGGGCCCGCCGAGACAGCTTGTTTGAAACTTCTGAAAGACATGGCCACGTTTTTTCTGTGGCTGTCCAAGATACTTCAGCGCCCCGATTTCACCGGAAGCACAGTCTTCACGGATGAAAGCCATAAGTTCGGCAGGCGAATATCCATCCACCAGCATCACACCTTCGACGACTTCGGTGTTCGCCTTGATGACATAGCCGGTGAATTTCTTGTCTTGTGCAATCGCTTGGGTCGCGACGAGCAGACCAACTGCTGCGACAAGAAGAGTCAGTTTCATTTTTTTGCTCACGATATGGGGTGCGTTGTTGCTGTCAGTTTGATGTGGCCTGGAAATTGGCGGACAGTTTGACCACTTTGCGGCGCCCGTAGGGCGGGGTTTACCCCGCCACTTTCAGCGAACGGCATTCGCAACATGCACGACCACCTTCACAAAGCAAATCGCGCGCCCATCTTCCAAACGCCCATTCCTTAACAAATCCCTAAATCCACCACCCCATCCCTTTGATATAAAACACATAAAAATGGTCCCGAGTTGGGACCATCCCTCACCGGATCAAAATCACCCGGAAATCGTTCACATTTGTCCCGGTCGGCCCCGGCTCGAATAAATCCCCCAAAGCCTCAAAAGCCGAATAGGCATCATTCCCTGAAAGCAGCGCCGCAGGGTCCATCCCCAGCCCCCGCAGCCGCGCCATCGAGCCTCCATCCGCGAAGGCCCCGGCATTGTTTTCCGACCCGTCGATCCCATCCGTATCCGCCGCCAAAGCCGCGAAATTGACGCCATCCGCAGCCAAAGCCAGCGCCAGCAAAAACTCGCTGTTCCGCCCGCCCCGCCCCTTGCCGCGCAACGTCACCGTGGTCTCTCCCCCCGACAAGATCACGACGGGCCGCTGAAATGGCCGGTTCCGCCCCGCCACCTCCCGCGCAATCGCGGCATGAACCCGCCCGACATCCCGCGCCTCACCCTCGATCGCATCCGACAAGATCACCGCAGGCACCGATGAGGCCGCCGCCGCCGCCTCCAGACTGATCCGCGCCGAGGCGATCACCCGCACCTCATGCCCCGCGAACACCGCATCGCCCGGATCAGGCGCGCGCCCCGCCTCGCCCGCCAACCAAGCCGCCACCTTCTCCGGCAGTTCAATCCGCCAAGCCGCCACCATCGCCCGCGCATCTTCGCGGCTGACAAGGTCCGGCACCGTCGGCCCCGAGGCCACCTGTGCCGGATCATCCCCCGGGACGTCCGACACCACCAAGGAAACCACCCGCGCCGGATGGCAGGCCGCTGCCAACCGCCCACCCTTGATGCCCGACACCTGCTTCCTGATCGCGTTCATCACCGAAATCGGCGCGCCCGAGGTCAGCAAAGCCCGGTTCAACCCCGCCTCATCCTCCAGCGTCAGATCCCCCGGCGGGAAGGGCAGCAAAGCCGAGCCGCCACCGCAGATCAGCGCCACCACCAGATCATCCGCCGAAAGCCCCCGCACCGCCTCAAACAGCGCGGCTGAGGCCGCCAACCCGGCCTGATCCGGCACCGGATGCGCCGATTCCATTACTTTGATCCGCTTTGTCGCGCAGCCGTAGCCGTAACGGGTCACCACCACGCCCTCTAACGGCCCATCCCACAAATCCTCAAACGCCGCCGCCAGTTGTGCCGCCCCTTTGCCCGCCCCGATCACCACGACACGACCCTTTGGACGGGCAGGCAGATGGGCACGCAGGGCCTGAGTGGGGTCAGCGGCGCGGACGGCGGTGCTGAACAACTGGGTCAGAAAGGCGCGATCTTCGGGACTCATGGCACCGCGACATCAAACACGAACACCCCCTCCGCGCCGCCTTCTGTGGCAGCCACGATCTTCGCCCCGATGGCCTGATGGGCGGGGTGAACCAGATAGGCGTCGCGCACCGCCGTGTCACGAAAATCGAACCAGAATACATCATCAAACCCACGCGACAGCGGCTCAACGGTGACGTTTCGCGAAGCGTGGAATGACAGGATACCATCTATCTGCGATTTCAACCCGGCCAGCGCCGCATAAAGATCATCTTTGGTTTGCTGAGATGTGCCGGCCGGAAAGCGCAGCGCGACGATATGGCGGATCATGTTTGGCCTTTTAAGTAGAGGTTGGCGAGTGTTCTTGAACAACAGGCGTTTGGCAAACCATCTGAGCGCGCCTCGGGCTCGCCCGCAAGTGTTTTGGGCAGCTTGCCTAGCATTGAATCGAAAGGCCCGCCCCTGTAAACAAGGGCGGGCTGCTTTGGTTTCGCAAAGCGGGGTGTTTAATGCACCACTGCCTGCGCCGGACGCTCACGCCGAGACGCTGACACCCGGTCACCGATGATCAGCCCATCGGCCCCGGCGCTGACCTTAATCGTCGCGCCATCCAGTACGTCACCCGACAGGATCATCTCGGCCAGCGGGTTCTGCAGATGGTTCTGGATCACCCGCTTCAGCGGACGCGCGCCGAACACCGGATCATAGCCTTCATCGGCCAGCCAAGCCTTCGCCTGCGGGTCAAGATCCAGCGTGATCTTACGGCTAGCCAGACGCGCTTCGAGTTTGCGCAACTGGATTTCCACGATCCCGGCCATATCAACGCGGTTCAGACGATCAAAGATGATCTGCTCGTCCAGCCGGTTCAGGAATTCGGGGCGGAAGTGTTGCCGCACGGCCTCCATCACCTGCGCGCGCGCGCCCGCCTGATCTGCCCCTTCGGGCAGTTCCGAAAGCGCCCGCGCCCCAAGGTTGCTGGTCAGGATGATCAGCGTTTGCTTGAAGCTGACGGTGCGCCCCTGACCATCGGTCAGCATGCCATCGTCCAGCACTTGCAGCAGCACGTTGAACACGTCGGGGTGAGCCTTTTCGACCTCATCGAACAGCACCACCTGATAGGGGCGGCGGCGGACGGCTTCGGTCAACACGCCACCTTCATCATAGCCAACATAGCCCGGAGGCGCGCCGATCAGGCGGGACACCGAGTGTTTCTCCATGAATTCGGACATATCAATCCGCACCATCGCCGCGTCATCGTCGAACAGATACTCGGCGACAGCTTTGGTCAGTTCGGTTTTCCCCACCCCGGTTGGCCCTAGGAACAGGAAGCTGCCCAAAGGCCGCCCCTCGTCATTCAGCCCAGCCCGCGCCCGGCGGACAGCATTGGCCACGGCGGTGACAGCGGCCTGTTGGCCGATCACGCGTTTGCCAAGCTCTTCCTCCATCTTCAGCAGTTTCTCGCGTTCGCCTTCCAGCATTTTGGCGACGGGAATCCCGGTCCAACGCTCGACGACTTCGGCGATTTGTTCCGGGCGGACGGCTTCGGACACCAGCAGATCACCTTCACGGGCTTCCGCTTCGGCCAGCTTCTTTTCTAGTCCAGGAATGATGCCATAAGACAATTCACCCGCACGGCCCAAGTTGCCATCGCGCTTGACCTGATCCAGCTCGGCGCGGAAGCGGTCGAGTTGCTCTTTCAGATCGCGGGCGACTTCCAGCTTGTCACGTTCGTCCTGCCATTTGGCGGTCATCGCGTCGGATTGTTCCAGCAGGTTGGAGAGTTCCTTTTCCAGCTTTTCCAGACGGTCTTTGGAGGCCGCGTCATCTTCCTTCTTCAGCGCCTCGCCTTCGATCTGCAGTTGCAAGATCTGCCGATCCAACTGGTCGAGTTCTTCGGGCTTGGAATCCACCTCCATCCGCAACCGGCTGGCGGCTTCGTCCATCAGGTCGATGGCCTTGTCGGGCAGGAAGCGGTCGGTGATGTAGCGATGGCTGAGCGTGGCTGCCGCGACCAATGCCGAGTCGCTGATGCGCACACCGTGGTGGAGTTCGTATTTTTCCTTGATGCCGCGCAGGATGCTGATGGTGTCTTCGACCGTGGGTTCGCTGACCATAACGGGCTGGAAACGCCGCGCCAAAGCCGCGTCTTTCTCGACGTATTTGCGGTATTCGTCGAGGGTCGTGGCCCCAACGCAATGCAATTCACCCCGCGCGAGGGCAGGTTTGATCAGGTTGGCGGCATCCATCGCGCCATCGGATTTGCCAGCGCCCACCAGCGTGTGCATCTCATCGATGAACAAGATGATGTCGCCATTGGCGGCGGTGACCTCATTGAGAACGCCTTTCAGACGCTCCTCAAATTCGCCGCGGTACTTCGCACCGGCAATCAAAGCGCCCATGTCCAGCGCCATCAGTTTCTTGTTGCGCAAGGATTCCGGCACGTCACCGTTGACGATGCGCAGGGCAAGGCCCTCGGCAATCGCGGTCTTGCCGACGCCGGGTTCGCCGATCAGCACCGGGTTGTTCTTGGTGCGGCGCGACAGCACTTGCATGGCGCGGCGGATTTCTTCATCGCGGCCAATGATCGGGTCGATCTTGCCTTGCTCGGCGGCCTCGGTCAGGTCGCGGGCGTATTTCTTCAGCGCATCATAGGTTTCCTCGGCGGAGGCAGAATCCGCCGTGCGGCCCTTGCGGATGTCATTGATCGCAGAGTTCAGCTTCTGCGGGCTGACAGCGCCTGCGTCCAAGGCATCCTTCGCGGCAGATTTGACCATGCCCAGCGCCATCAACAGACGCTCAACCGGAACAAACGAATCGCCCGATTTCTTGGCGACTTTCTCAGCCTCATCCAGCACTTTGACCAAGTTCGGGTCCATGAACGGCTGTGCGTCACCCGAGACTTTCGGCAGCTTGCCCATCGCCAAAGCCAAAGATTCCACGACGCGCAAAGGTTCTCCTCCAGCGCGGCGGATCAGGTTGCTGGCCAGCCCCTGATCATCGTCCATGATGGCTTTCAGCAGGTGTTCGGGCGCCAGCCGCTGATGGCTTTCCCGCATGGCAATGGTTTGCGCTGCTTGGATGAAACCGCGCGACCGTTCCGTGAATTTCTCTAAATTCATCGGTATCACTCCTTTTGCTAAGCGCCCCAACGATGCCCGGATCTCCAGCACATCGCGGTGGCCTTGTGCGATATTTGGGGAGTTGTGGTTTGCTTTGCAATGCTGTGGATCAAGGACACTCCTTAGGCTCAAGTTTCGAGTGCAACACCCAGCGCCCGCAGGGCATAGGATGTTGCGATGGACAGACGATACAAGCACCTCAACGGCGAGGAACGTGGCGTGATTTTGGCGGAGCATCGGCGCGGGGCAAGCCTTGGGGCGATCGGGGCGTTGCTGGGGCGCAGCGCCTCGACCGTCGGGCGGGAACTGGGGCGTGGCCGTCCGGAGGGAGACCCCGCCCGGCCGTATTGCCCGCAGCTTGGCGCGGACCGATACCGGGTGCTGCGCAAGCGGTGCGGACGGCGGCAGAAGCTGGTCAAGGGTGGGTGGCTTCATGACTTTGTGCGGGGCAAGCTGGTCCACCGGCGCTGGTCTCCCGAGCAGATTGCGTGCAGGCTCAAGTCCATGCACCCCGACGATCCAACCCGCCTGATCAGCCATGAGACGATCTACGCCGCGATTTACGCGCAGCCGAGGGGTGGGTTGAAGGCCGAGATGATCGCGGCCTTACGACAGCACAAACCTTCCCGCGGACTGCGGCGAACAACGCTGGCGGGCGGCTCCATCGCCCCGGAATCATTGAGGATCATCCACCGCCCCGAAGAGATCGAGGCCCGTCTGGTGCCCGGCCACTGGGAAGGCGATCTGATCAAGGGCGCCTTCAACCGCTCGGCGGTGGGCACGGTGGTCGAGCGCAAGACCCGCTTTCTCATTCTCAGCAAAATGCGCGGCTGCACCGCTGACGCGGCGTTGGAGGGGTTTACCCGCC